>NZ_FUXG01000004.1:68959-90239 GCF_900167095.1 Oceanospirillum multiglobuliferum | reverse complement strand
AGTTGGAAACACCCCCACGGGCGTGGGGAAGACTGTCGTGGGCGCAGTTTGTCAGAAGAGTATCGGGAAACACCCCCACGGGCGTGGGGAAGACACCAGTATATTGTTAAAGAGCCTCCTTGCAAGTACTAGATATAGTGTTTAGATATCTTTCAGGGTTTCAACGATCAGTTGTAACCCGCTGATTTCAGTAATGGGTTTTCTGACACTGCCTTTGTAGCGAATTTCATAACCCGGTGGTTGTGGAATACTGCGAAACAGCATTAGGCCTGAGTCAACCGAACAATGCTTCATCAGATAATCTACAACCGTTTGCGCAACGGAATCTTTGACACCAGACACAAACACATTAGGGCGCGGCTCTACAAACCAGAGTTTCATTCGCCCACGCACTGCTGGAGGAAGATCATTTGCCAATACGATGAGCACGACGCACTCCCATCAGTTCGTTGATGTCTGAGGAGACCTGTTTCAACAGATCCATCTGAATAACCCGCTTACGGAACTCAGCAGCTACTTTATGTTTGTCATACCGACCCGCCATATCACGGGTCAGGTGGAAAGCCAGATCAATACAGAGGGGTTCTTTATACAGATCTGCTAGGTCATAAACAAAGGGTAAGGGGCTACCGGAGTGGATAAAACCGATATGGGGCGAATAGCCCATAGCATGTACAGCAGAGCATAAAATGCCATACAGTGCGGCGTTGCTGGCGGTTAGTATTTGGTTAGTCAGATCACTGAATTCAAATTTCCCCGGTACAAACTGTCGACCTTTCCAGCCAACACCGTATTGCTCTGCTTTTTGCTGATAAAGTGCCCGAACACGATTACCTTCCATGCCCATCATGCTGTTCAGGCTTTTTCCGACCAGATCGGCATCGGGGAAACGTTTGCGAAACATTGTCCGAGCAACTTCAAGGGCTTTGCTCTCATCGGCGGCCAAGGTTATCTGCCGTTTAAGATTACGGGTATCAGCGGTTGGCAAAAAGCCTGCCGCATAAAACAGCAGGCTGTCTTCCCCTACCCAGCTGACCGAACAATTGGCTGCCGTGGCGGTTTTAATTGCCTCATGGGTGACAGATGTTCCTGGCCCCAATAAAAGCGTATTCAAAGTCGCAACGGGTAACGGCACCACGTTGTTATCTGAGTCAATCCATTTGACACTGCTGTCATCAATCTCCAATCGGCCCCGCTCCAGATACAGAAAAGGATACTTGTCCTGTACCTGAGGTAGAGATTCACGGGTCACTTTGACAAACAGTCGCTCTCCTTGTGCCATCCGTTATACCTCTTCGTTAATCGCTTCAAGAAGTGTTACCCGCCGGTCCCGATAGCGTTTATTCAATCCAAATTGCATCGGCACATCATTTAGGGTCAGCACCTCACCGTCTGCCTCCTGTTCAACAACCCGATAACTCAGTACCCGCTGCTTCTGCTCGGCCAACTGCTCAGAGTGCGACCAGAGCGCTTCTGCACTGTCAAAAACGCCCTGATAAATCAGCTCTGTGGGTACACAGTTTTTACGCCCCAGATAAAGCGTCCACACCGGATTTTGTAACGCCTCCTCCAGAGACAAAGCTTGCTCGGCGGTTACCTTAAGTGCTACCGCAAAAGCAGTATCTTGCTGATAATAACGGTGGGTTATCTTTGCAGTATGTGCTTTACCATCGGCACTTCTAGGAATTAGTAGCTTTTGCCAAGGGTTGTTCTTGTCATACCCACTCCCCACCATGTGAAAATCCCGCAGCGCGGGTTCACGCATAATCGGTTTACCGTTTCTGTCGGTCCGGGCATACGCCCGGACTTCCATTTCAGAGACTGCCATCTCTTCCAACCACTCGGTTTGCGGTCCTCCTGCTCCACGGGCACAACACAAAAGCCCCATCACCCCTGAGCGGGTCGGGAAACTGAGGGTATCGCGCACGCCAAATTTTGAATCATGCCCCCAAGCCTGCATCGGCCCTTCCAGCCAGAGCAGCAGATATTGATTCTGTTCGCTCATATTGAGCCTCCGCTTACAGCTGGGCCTGAAGATCAGCAATCAGATGGTCAATACTGTAGTCCAGATTCTCACCCCACTGGAAATCAGCCAGTTTGCCAAACAAAGAGCCGGACAGTTTCTCTTTAGCATCCAACCACTCATTTAATGCTGCTTTACTGGCAACAAGATAGCCTTGACCTTTGGCTTTTACGGGCTGCTCAAAAGAAGCCTGTAGCCCCTGACCTTTACGTACTAGCACACGGGAAAACTCCCACGGACAAGCACCGGCCTGAGTAGTTTGGCGGGCGCTTGGTACTGCAACATAAAGTGCTTTTACAAAGGCTTCAATGGCAGGTTTCAGGTCTGCATCAGTTCCCATTGTTTGCTGTAGCTGACCCAGATCCAAACTGATATAGCGGTAATAGGTTGCAGAGTTGTACTCAAGGCTGCCCATATGTGCAGAACCAGTATCTTCTCTAATATTGAGAGGGTCATCATCAACGGCCGTAAAAAACTCTATTTCGCTAACAACTTTATGAGTTGAAATGGCATGGGAAAAAGAACAAGCCGCCTCGACATTCAAAGAGGTTGCCTGAGCAACCATACGACCAAATAAAGCAATATCAAAAGCGTTCATTTCTGATTTATCAATCAAACTTGCAACTTCTTTAGCTCGCTTTTTCTGCTCAGTGGCTTTTAATGTTTTAATGGCATCAAAACCATTGTCAGCAAAAGTCTTAGCGATTTTTTTGATTTCATCGGGAGCTAAAAACAACAGAGTATCAGAGGACTCTTCTTTTGATTCATTCTCATCTTCTTCAATGCTTTTGGTCTTTTTCTTTTTGTCTGATTTTAACTTAATGAAAGCACCCTCCAACCAATCGCCACAGTTTTTTGCTTGCTCTTCTGTAGCTCCAAGCTCCATACATTCACTAGCTACTAACTCTGAAATCAATTTGGTTCTGGTGCCTGTTACAACATCATAATTTTTGAGCTGAAGCCGTACCTGACGCTTCCAGCACTGCGAAGACACACGGGCACGAGGTACGCCGCCAATCATGGCAGATTTAGGTGCACCCACATCATCACGATTCAGGCAGGTGACTGGGAAAGATTGCAGAATATGAAACTCAATACGGGTGTTTTTTAATGACGTCATGGTGTTTTCCTTGAAAGTTAAAATCAGGCAAATGGGTTTTCCGGCATCGGTACGATTTGCAACAAACCACAGCCAAATGCCCGTCCCTTTCCAATGCCCTGTTTAAAGCTTTGTGCAAATACGATCGGGTCTATTACAGTTAACTGGCCTTGTAGGGTTGCACGCCCTAAGGTGACCTGTCTCTTTTCTTTGTCAGCAAACTGCAGCACCTCAATACCTTCTACCTGTAAGGTTTGTGGATCGACTGAAAAACCCCAACTTTTGGGTGCTCGTTCTATGAACCACTTTGCGACCTGATCTCGACCTTTAACTGCAACCCGCTTACCGCTGATTTTGTCTTTGCGTACTGGGTTGATCTGCACCTTAAATCGGTAATTTTTATGCCCTAGAAAATCAGGACTGATCGTTTTGGTCATTACCTGCCCGAACTGTCCGTTGATCTGTTCGGCAGGCTTACGGTCTGACACCATCAGTACTTTACGTCCCTGAAAGTCACCGCCCTGATCGGCGTAAACAATACCGCTTTGAATATGACTTTGTTTTTCATGGTCGCTGCGCACATCAGCAAAAAGACTGTAAACCACTCGATGCAGAGCGTATTCATCGGTAATTCTCAATGCTTTAACTGCCTTTCGATCCAGATGCAGAGCACTGGCATAAAGCTCACTCATTACCAGCCTCCTTAGTACTCTCGTCTGACTTACGGTGGTAAAAATCCTGTGCCCAGCGGGTGCGCACCCGCTCCTGCCCCTCTCCAGAGAACCAGAGCAGTTGTTGTAATAACAGACTGAAATTCAGCTTTACACCACGACTGGCAATCAGTGCCAATAAGGGCCGTAGAATCTGACAAAGTTCTTCAATACTGGTACAGGCGAGAATACGCCTAAGACGGGATTTGGCCTGATCGGATTGAGATTTATCCTCATAGCAGGCGGCAATCGCAGAGCCTAAGCCCAGATTACCATCACGCTCTGGCTTGGCTTTAGCCAAAGCAGCACCCAAGGTGCAGTAGGGCAGCCGCTGCCAGCTTTTTTCCAGATCAACGCCAAAGCTGGCCAGAATTTCCCAGCTCTGATACTCGGTTGCGGGGTTGTCGGCTCGACGCAATCGTGCAGAAAAGCCGTTATCCTCTGCCTGACGCTTCAATACATAATCAACAAAACGTGCGGCAGGCCCTGCCTCTTGTTTTGGGTTTGTTGCTTCCTTAGGCCTGGATTCCATAAAGGCAATCTCCTTATTCAGCTTTTAAATAGTTTGAGAAATGAGGTCGGCTCTGCGCCCAAGCATCCATCTGCCGAGCACTGTGATTGGGGCAAGTACGGTCGAATACCTCATAGGCGTAACTGGCAAACACTTTTCGTAGCTGTAAACGCTGCTGTCGGCCTTCTTCGCTGTTGTCACAGGCATCAATCAAAGTCTGGGCCTGACGCTCGCACAGCTGCCAGAACATATTTTCAGAAGTGGCTTTGGCCTCTTTTGCTTTTGTTATTTTTCTAGCATCTTTAGGTTTTGGATCACCAGCAGCATGAAAATATCTTTCAACAGATTTTGATAACTGATACTGAATATTCCCTAGTTCGAATATTTCACTTTTAAGTACAGATAGAAGATTCGTGCCCAATTCATCTATGTTAAGCCACAATTCAGACTGCAAATAATCGTCTAAACCAGCCGCATATTGTTCTCCTGTTGTATGAGTTGTCACCATCACCCCCCCACTCCATAGGGCAAATCTGGAACCAAATCTTTTTAATCTTCTCAAGCCTTTATTGATGAGTACTGTTTCAAAGCCAGAAATACTATCACCCTGAACAAACTGTAATATTGAAGTTAACTCTCTCCATGGTCTTTTCTGAGGATTAACCCAAAGAGCTGTATTTTTTTCTCTTGTTATATTTACTGAATTCATTGGATCTATCCGACCTATTGAGAAGTCAGGGTAGACGATCCCATCGGTAATATGGATTCCCTTCTCTGCAATAAAACAAAACTTATTAACTGGTACCAAATGGCTTAAATATGAAAACTTTTCTCTTTTAGAAATCTCACAATCCTCTCCCTTGGGCATGCATTCCCAAGGAGGGCTTCCAATTGAGGATATATTTGGCAAGCTATCTATATCCTCAATTGAGAGGAGGTTAACCCATAATGTTTCTGCAATGTGCCTCCCAACCCAAAAAGAATGTAGTAAACCACCTGCTTGCTTGCCCTTCCCTAATGATCTTTTACCAATAAATATTCCAGGAACTCCAACTGCAGGATTTCCTTTTTGATTTAGCTTTAATCTGTAGCCTTCGGTCATAATTATTGAGTTATCTGACTTCTTTCCACCCAAACTAAAACCCATTTGACATACCAATAAAACGGCGATTTCTTCTGGAGGAAGGGGCTTTTCTGTTTGTGACTCAATAAGAACTGTCGTATTGCCTGTGGCAACTTCCGGAGAAAAGACGCCAAAACTTCTAATTTTTGCTCTAGTAATTTCTGGCATCTGCAAAAACGGTTTTTCACCATAGAGATAAAAACTGTCATGCCACTGATGCAGGTATGACAGGCATTTATCGGCCATACCCTGCCACCCCATCTGCAGCCAATGTTCATCATCTTTTGGTGTGGCCGCAGCCTGTGCGATTGCCAATAGAAGTTTTGTGAGCGCAATTTTCTGAACTGGGTTACCGCCTAGCGCTCTTAATTCAGGCCGGCTGAATACCTCCTTCAGGCTGACCCGACCGAAGTCAGCCACTGGTATCCAAGGTTCATCAATCAGGTTAAAGCGATTATCCATAACTATTCCTTATACTTAATGGCTCGGTATCCCAAGTCATTACGGTACTCCAGACTCTTTTCGTTGCCAAAGGCAGCGCCATCCAAGGTTCTGATCTCTCCTGAGTCCAACACTGTTGCTACCCTTAACAGGGCTTCATCTTCTTGAGGGTTGCCCAGATAAAAAATCTGTCCAAGTTGCAACTTTTCCAGCTCACCTAGGCTCAATGCGGATGGGCAGTCACTTGGTTTAACCGACACCACCTGCTGATATAAGGTCACTGCTAATTGACGCCACTGCGGCTTTGTCAGCCGATGACGACGGGAAGGGATAAAAATTTCCTGCCCATCCAGAAGCCTAATCCGGGTTACACAGGCTTCACTGTCATAACGCAGAGAACGCACCAATAAAACTTCCCGAGTTTGCTGATCACTGTAACGGGTATCCGCTTTATGCTCAGGTAGCGTTTTGCCATCACGGGACAATGTCAGGCGTGCCAATGATTGAAGCGCTTCTTCACCTGTACGGTATCGGCTACCTTTCTTCAATAATCGTAGTAGCTCAGACCATAACCCACTTTCCTCACGGTCTTGGTAGGTTTTGTCAATCAGATGACGGATATTGCTCGGCAACACCAGCTGCGTGATGGTTTGCCATACCTCCAAACTCCGACATAGCACATAAGGGGCGTACACACTGGCGGTGGCACCAAAGGCGGTTGTAGGATTTTTCAGCGCTTGCTCTATATTTGGGGCTATCAGCCAACACTCACAGCGAGCGCTGCTAGGGCGCGGGGTTAACTCATGCCGCCACAAACGTCCAATGCGTTGCAGTAACATATCCGTAGGTGCAAAACGACTGACCAGAAAATCAGCATCAATATCCAGTGACTGTTCCAAAACCTGAGTGCCAACTAGAATACGCCCTTGTTTTTGCCTATCATGCCAACCTTCTTTGCCAAAGGCGCTCACCCAACGAGCCTCATTTCGTTGTCGATCTGTTGAAGTAAAACGAGAGTGCAACAAACCAATCTCACAACCCAGCGCGCTGACACGGCTGGCGAGGTCCAGATAACGCTGTTGAGCTTCGGCTACGGTGTTTTCAATCCATAACACCTGTTGCCCCTGCTCTGCCCTTAACAGAGCTTCTTCAAGTGCTTTGCCATCATCCGGTATAAGCCTTACACATACTGGAGGACTGTCTGGCTGATGTACTGCAGACTCTAGAGGAGGGTTACCAGACTCATCAACAGCGGTAATCAGGGGGTAATCGGTTGCAGCACTTGAACTCTCAATCAGAGCCTCTCTGCGCTGACGGCTCAGGGTGGCACTCAGAATAATGACGGTACAGCCTATCTGGCGCAGAAATGAGGTTAATTCGTTAAGGATGGTTCCGGTATAAAGATCATAGCTATGAACCTCATCCAGAATAACAACCTTCCCTGCAAGGCCAAAGGCGCGAACAAAGCCATGCTTTACATTCATCACCGCCATAAGCGCCTGATCCAGAGTTCCAACGGCAAATGGAGCCAGAAGACCACGCTTTTTATGGTTAAACCAAGCACCACCGGGGCGTCCCTCTTCCCCCATTTCGGTATCCAACAACCAGGCACCGGAATGCAGTAACAAAGCACGGTTTGGTGTATCAGAATGAATAATCTGTTCAAGAAAGGCATTAAACCTGTCGTATATCTTGTTCGAGGTGAGCTGAGTCAGTAACGCAAAATAGATTCCGGTTGCCTGCCCAGAAGCCATCAGCTTGTAAGCAGCATAGAGCGCAGCTTCTGTTTTGCCCATCCCCATCTGAGCCTCAAGAATATAAACACCGGGACCTTTTACTTGGTCGAAAAACAGTTGCTGAGCCAGCCTTGGTTGCATTTTTCTGTGTTCAGGATCAAATACATCAGCAAAAGTAAGTTCGGGAATGATTTGGGGGCGGATAAAGCCTGCATCGGTCAACGCCTGCACGATAAGGGGTTGCCAATCTGCATCAGGGTCTTCAAAGAATGAACCGGAACCGATCCAGTCAGCCACAGAGGTTAAACCGGCCACAATTCTGGCCTGAGCGGCGGTCTGAAACACTGGCCAGTCGCTGTTAAGGGCAACTTTCAGCGCTTCTACCAGTTTTTCGCGCTCCTCCTGCCAGCTTTGCCCGCCAAATACTTCATCGCCTGCTCTTTTATCATCAATCTGAGGATTAAAACCGTGGTGCTGCCCCAATATCTCAGCAACATATTTAGGTGCTTTCAAGGCTTCTGCAGTGGCCTGACTAACACCCGCATGACCACCCCACCGAGATTCACACTCTGGCATTGCATTAGATAAAGCTGGAACTAGACGGTAATCAGCACCGACGGCTTTCTGAAGCTTGGCAGCAAAGCTAGGGCTGACTTTACCAATATCATGACTGGCTGCAGCCAACTCACTACCGTGGGGGAAAAGTCGCTGCGATAGGGACTCAGGGAAAAGTGCAATTAACTGACGTGCGGTTTCACCGACAATTTGACAGTGATTCAGAACGGTACGACCGAATACAATCGAGCCGTCAGGCTTAACCCAAGTTTTGGCATAGCACTCTTGGTAGGGCAGAGCATGTAATACCTCTGTCTGAACAGATTTTCTACGAGCAAAACGTGACATTTTCAACACTCTCCCTGTTAAAATCAAAACGACTAAAAATCCACCCTATCCATAAAATCGGAAGTACATTTCTTTGATTTATAAAGTAATATTTTTCGAAATCCTACTCAAGACATTATTTGTCAGACAATAGGGAGACGTTTTTTGGATTAAGTAATAGAGTGTAAAGTATCTTGTATGGATAAAAAGTGATCAACTATGGCAGAGGCAAGATGAGTACCTTGACACTATTCTATAATCAAGATCGCTTTTTCATGATTTCAAGTTCATCCTCATCAAAGCGCCCCAGCTTTAGCAGAATTCGATCTGGAATGCCAACCTTATCAATATCAAGCCCTTCGTTTCATCAGAAGCGTCTGTTTTGGCAGTGAGGATAATCACCGGAATATCTGCTGTTTTGGAGTCTACCTTCAGTTGATGGCAAGACTCAGACCTCCCTTATAGAAACCCATCGCTACTTCACCTGCTTTCACCTGACTTTGACTCTGACACCTTATCCGAAAGTCAAACTTTCCTTGACGGCTTCTCTTTCATTTTGTATTTTGTATCCAAAATACAAACAAGAACAATCATAGAAGAGGTCGATATAATGAAAAAAACAATAGCCTACCTATTTTCTGCCGCTCTGTTGGCCACTACATCTGTCAAAGCAGATACGCTTGATAATGTGGTTGATCGCGGTGAGCTTCGCTGCGGTGTTGTTCTGGATTTCCCGCCAATCGGCTATCGGGATGCCAATAACGAACCCGCTGGTTTTGACGTGGACTATTGCAACGATCTGGCCAAAGCGTTGGAAGTCGAAGCCAAAATCATTCCTGTTACTTGGTCTGAGCGTCTGCCGATTATCGCTACTGGCCGTGCTGACGTGGTATTCGGTGCAACGTCAGATAGTTTGGCACGCGCACGTACTGTGGGTTTCAGTATTCCTTATGCGATCTACTTTGCGCAGGGCGTAGTCAACAGCAATGTAGAGATCAACAGCTTCGAAGAGATGCGCGGTAAACGGGTCGCGGCGGCTATTGGCACCGTTCCTGAACAGGAGTGGCTGAAGATTGCTAAAGAGTGGGGTGAAGAAGATCTTTATCAGAGCTATCAGTCTGAAAACGAAGTCTTCTTAGCTGTTTCTCAGGGCAAGGCCGACATCGGTATTACAACCAATACCGCAGTTAAACCAATTACTGGCCAGTTTAAAACCCTTAATCCCGGACCTCGTATGCCGTGGACCGCAGACTACACCTCCATCGTCGGTAAGCGCACTGATGTTACTTGGCTGAACTACCTCAATCTCTTTGTTACCCATCAGGTTCGTTCTGGGCGCTATGACGAATTGTGGCGCAAATACGTAGGCAAAAACGTACCTGAACTGCGTATTCCGGGCGTGATGTATTAGACCGATAAACATGCACTCACCGTTTTTTGCCAAAGCTTCTTCCTGTGAAGGGAGAAGCTTAAGAGGTAACTCTCTATGTTTGAATACAACTTTCACTGGCGACCCGTGCTGAAAAGCCTACCGGATCTGCTTCAGGCAGGTCTGCTGACTTTAGAGGTTGCAGTACTGTCCATGGTGATCGGCATTACTATCGGTCTTTGTCTGGCATTAATGCGGATGAAGCTTGAAGGGCCACTAAAGTGGTTTGCGGTCAGCTGGATTGAAGTCGCCCGAAACACCCCAGTGCTGTTTCAGCTGTTCTTCTTTGGTTTTGGTCTGGGTGCTGCGGGTGTCAACCTGCCACCTTACGTCATCATCGTCGCAGGACTGAGCTTTAACTGTGCCGGTTATCTGGCGGAAAACTTCCGGGGTGGCTTTCAGGCTGTGCCGGACACTCAGATAAATGCAGCACGTTGTCTGGGTATGAACGGTTGGCAAACTTATACCCGCATTATCATTCCGCAGGTATTCCGTATCGTCTACCACCCGATTACTAATCAGATGGTTTGGGCGGTGCTGATGTCGTCTCTGGGCATGATGATCGGCTTTCGTGAACTTAGCGGAGAAACGCAGTTCTTTGCCAGTCGCACTTTCCGCATCTTCGAATATTTTGCTGTAACAGCAGTGGTCTACTACGTGATCGTCAAGTTGATTCTTGGCTCGTCCCGTCTGCTGTCTGCCCGCCTGTTCCGGTATTAACGAGACTGCAACCATGCAAGAAACAATTACTTTTTTCAGTGGCTTCAGCACACCAGACCTCTGGTTTTTGGCAGACGCCGCCTTAAAAACACTATGGATCTCAGTCTTGTCGATCAGTATCGGCACAGTATTGGGGGGCATTTTTGGCTGGATGCTGCACGAAGGCAAATGGATGGCAGCACTGACCGTAGGTTCGATTCTGGATATTTTCCGCTCCGTGCCTCTGATCATCCAGTTAGTACTGTTTTACAACTTTGCACCCATGGTGGGTCTGAGTCTTGATCCCTTCGCGTCTGGGGTTGTGATTCTGACTATCTACACCGCGGCTCTGGTGTCCAACGTAGCCCGAGGTGGTATTGAAGCTGTGCCTGTATCCATGCGTAAGGCATCACGCTCACTGGGTATGAGCTATTGGCAGGACCTACGTCATATCGTTTTACCGATCGGTGGACGGGCGGTATTTCCTGCTTGGATAGGTGTGGTGCTGGGCGTGATGAAAGACAGTGCACTGGTTTCGGTACTGGGCTACGTAGAGCTGCTCAAGGCCAGTCAGATTTTGATCACTCGCACCCAGGAACCTTTCCTGATTCTGGCACTGGCAGGCGCCTTCTATTTTGCTCTGTCTTATCCAATTTCCCGCTACGCGGCCAAGTTTGAACAACGGTGGGCACAATGATTGAGATTCGCGATCTTCACAAACATTTCGGTGATCTGCACGTACTGAAAGGCATTGATCTGGACGTTAAAAAGGGCGAAGTGCTGTCGGTAATCGGCTCTTCCGGTTCCGGTAAATCTACACTGCTGTATTGCATCAACAGTCTGGAAAAAATTCAGCAGGGTTCGGTAAAAATTGATGGTATCGATGTACATGCAAAAAATACCGACGTGAACAAACTACGTCAGAAGTTGGGCATGGTGTTCCAACAGTGGAACAGCTTCCCGCACCTGACGGCGATGGAAAATGTGGCACTGGCACCGCGCATCGTTAAGGGCAAATCGAAAGAGGAAGCCCTGTACATTGCCGAGACTCAGCTGAAACACGTTGGCCTTGGCGACAAGCTGAAAAATTACCCATCTGCCCTTTCCGGAGGTCAGCAGCAGCGCTTGGCAATTGCCCGTGCTCTGGCAATGGAACCTGAATACATGCTGTTTGATGAGGCTACCTCCGCCCTTGATCCTGAGAAGGTGGGTGAGGTTCTAGACACCATGCGCCTACTGGCCGAAGAAGGCATGACCATGATCTGCGTCACCCACGAAATGGGCTTTGCCCGAGATGTATCCGATCGGGTGGCTTACTTCCATCAGGGGGTTATGGAAGAGATAGGCCCGCCGGAGCAGATCTTTTATAGCCCGATTTCTGAACACACGAAGAAATTTTTAGCAAACGTGCGTTAAGCGTTGGCCAATGCTCAATAAGAGCAGGCCAACGGCTCACAACCTGCAAACAACAGAACAACCCCAGCATCTGAAGGATACGGGGTCACATATAAGGTAATACACAAATGAATAACGCTATTTTCACCGGAACCATGCCTGCTCTGATGACACCTTGCAAAGCAGACCGCACGCCGGATTTTGACTCGCTGGTTAAAAAGGGTCATGAGATGATCGAAGCGGGCATGTCCGCAGTTGTTTACTGCGGCTCAATGGGAGACTGGCCACTTCTGACCGACGAACAACGTATGGAAGGTGTTGAGCGTCTGGTAAAAGCGGGTATCCCTGTCATTGTAGGCACTGGTGCGATCAATACAAAATCCGCTGTGGCGCATGCGGCACACGCTGAAAAAGTAGGTGCGGCAGGTTTGATGGTAATCCCGCGCGTTCTATCCAGAGGTTCCGTTATTGCTGCTCAGAAAGAGCACTTTAAGGCGATTCTGGAAGCGGCACCGAGCACTCCAGCTATCATCTACAACAGCCCCGTTTATGGCTTCGCTACCCGTGCAGATCTATTCTTCGCTCTGCGTGCTGAGCACCCGAATCTGGTGGGCTTTAAAGAGTTCAGCGGTGACGAAGCGATGCGCTACGCGGCAGAGAACATCACCTCTCAGGATGACAATGTAACCTTGATGGTGGGTGTAGATACCGCAGTTTTCCACGGCTTTGTGAACTGTGGTGCAACTGGTGCGATTACGGGTATCGGTACGGCTTTGCCAAAAGAAGTGCTACTGCTGTGCGCTCTGTCCCGTAAAGCAGCCACTGGTAATGCTGAAGCGCGTCAACGTGCGCAGGAGTTAGAAGCGGCCTTTAACGTACTTGCAAGCTTCGATGAAGGCCCTGAACTGGTACTCTTCTTTAAATACTTGCTGGTTCTGAACGGTGAAGAGGAATATCGCCTGCACTTTAATGAAACAGATGAACTGAACGACGCTCAGCGCCGTTACTGTGAAGACCAGTACAACCTGTTCAAATCATGGTTTGCTGACTGGAGCAAACAAGGTGGAGTAATCGCAGAATGCATGTTGTAGACAGCCATACCGAAGGTGAACCGACTCGCGTTATTTTGTCTGGAGGGCCCGATCTTGGATCGGGTTCTCTGGCCGAGCGCGCGAAACGTCTTGCGACAGAACATCAGGATCTTTATCGCTCACTAGTGAAAGAGCCCTACGGGCAGGAAGCCATGGTTGGTGCTTTGCTGGTTGAACCAGTTGATCAGACCTGTGTGGCTGGCGTGATTTACTTTGACGCTGCCGCAGTGATCGGCATGTGTGGTCACGGCACCATTGGTGTCGCCGCCACTCTTGCGCATATCGGTAAGATCGGAGTGGGCATTCACAAGCTGGAAACGCCGGTGGGCGTGGTTGAGATCGAACTGACTGACAGCAACACCGTTTCCGTCACCAATGTGGACAGCTACCGTCTGGAGAAAAACCGCACGATTCAGGTAGAAGGCATAGGCCAGAACGGTGCCAGTATTGAAGTAAAAGGCGATATCGCTTGGGGCGGCAACTGGTTCTTTATAGTCAATGAAAGCCCAACGGCAGTGCGTCCTGATAACCTGATGGCGCTGACCCAGACTGCGATGGCGATACGCAAAACGCTGGAAAAAGAGGGGATTGCCGGAGGTGAGGGCGGCATCATCGACCATATTGTGCTCTTTGGCGATGCACTAACCGCAGAAGGTCACAGCCGTAACTTTGTGCTGTGTCCAGATAACACCTACGACCGCTCTCCGTGCGGCACAGGCTGTTCGGCTCGACTGGCCTGTCTTGCGGCAGATGATCTGCTACCGCCAGGTCAGGAGATTTTGCAGGAAAGCGTGATCGGCAGCAGTTACCGCATCCGTTATCAGCCAGCATCTGAGGGAAAAATCAGCCCAACCATTACTGGTCAGGCCTTTGTCACCCGAGATGCCACCCTGATCTTTAATGAGCAAGACCCGCTGAGAAACGGGATCAATCTGGGCGTTTAACGCATCCGTTTAATAAGAATAACTTCAGGGATCACCGCTTCCATGACTCAAAGCGAAACCTCTTACGATGTGATTGTGATCGGTGCCGGTATTATTGGCATCAGCAGCGCGCTAAAACTCCAGTCCGAGGGCCACCGGGTTCTGGTACTGGATCGCAGCGGTGTTGCTAAGGAAACCTCTTGTGGCAATGCTGGAGCTTTTGCCTTTGCCGATATTGTGCCGCTGGCAACCCCCGGCATTATGCGTAAAGCCCCGAAATGGCTGCTGGACCCGCTAGGGCCACTGAGCATTAAACCGGCCTACGCCCTGAAGATTATTCCCTGGATGCTTAAATTCTGGCGCGCCAGCTGGCAGGACAAGTATCAGGCGGCTATGACGGCTCAGGCCAGCCTGATGGCGCTGTCTAAAGCGGCGTTGGAGCGCCAGATCAAAGCGGTAAATGGCGAAGCTATGATGCGCCGTGAAGGTCAGCTGCAACTCTACGAAGGGGAAGCGGAGTTCAATGCCAGTCTGCCCGGCTGGCAAACCCGTATGGCGCATGGCGTGGTGTGTGAGTTGCTGGAATCACCGGAAGCGATTGCTAAAATCCAACCCGGTATCGATCCCCGCTTCACACACGGCGGCTTCACGCCGGAGTGGATCAATACCACAGACCCAGAAGCTTGGACGCTGCATCTTTATCAGGCGTTCATCGAAAAAGGTGGACGTTATGAAAATGCCAGCGTCAGTCGCCTGATTCCTAAAACGGATCATGTTGTTCTACAACTGGCTGACAATGCGGCACAACAAAGTAAAAACTATAGCGCCAAGTGTGTTGTGGTGGCTGCTGGCGCTTGGTCTAAAACCCTTGCAACCAGCCTTGGGGATAATATTCCGCTGGAAACCGAGCGTGGCTATAACACCACCCTGCCCAAAGGTGATTTTGAGCTGAATACCCATGTCACCTTCAGCAATCACGGTTTTGTGGTCAGCAAAATCGGCGATCAGATCCGAGTGGGCGGTGCTGTTGAGCTGGGCGGCCTGCATCTGAAGCCCAACTACAAGCGCTCTCAGGTACTTTTGGATAAAGCCGCCCGCTTCCTCAAGGGCTTCAATAAAGAGGATGGCAAACAGTGGATGGGTTTTCGTCCCTCCATGCCAGATAGCCTACCAGTGGTGAGCTATTCGGGTAAAACAGATCGTGTGATCTACGCCTTTGGCCATGGCCATTTAGGGTTAACTCAGTCGGCAGGTACAGCAGAGCTGGTGGCGGCTTTGGTCAGCGGTGGCGAGCCTCCTATTCCGGTGGCACCTTTCTCGGCAAAGCGTTTCTGAGGCTCAATCAGCTAAAGCCTGCCCGATGCGTAATATCAGGTTACGAAATATTCAAACCCATAGATCAAAAAAACAATAAGAAGCGGCGGTTAGCCTTGGATTCAACTATTAAGCGCAACACCGTCGCCTGAACGCTGGAACTTTGCCAGCAACAGGAGCTAAGCGATGCGAAGTAGTAAAACACTGCATGTGATCTCCGCCCACGCCGAAGGCGAAGTGGGTGATGTGATTGTCGGTGGCGTACTGCCACCACCAGGGAGTACCC
This sequence comes from Oceanospirillum multiglobuliferum, assembly GCF_900167095.1. Taxonomy (GTDB): domain Bacteria; phylum Pseudomonadota; class Gammaproteobacteria; order Pseudomonadales; family Halomonadaceae; genus Oceanospirillum; species Oceanospirillum multiglobuliferum. The sequence continues at coordinate 74,577 of NZ_FUXG01000004.1, read as the reverse complement.
TATGGGAGCAACGCGCTTTTATCGCTCAGGACGAAACCCTGCGTAAGTTTGTTCTGAATGAGCCTCGTGGCGGTGTATTTCGCCATGTGAATCTGCTGGTGCCGCCCAAACATCCAGATGCAGACGCTGCCTTTATTATTATGGAGCCAGAAGATACTCCGCCCATGTCCGGTTCCAACTCTATCTGCGTTTCCACAGTGCTGTTGGATGGCGGTCTAATTCCGATGCAGGAACCTTTTACCGATCTGATACTGGAAGCCCCCGGTGGTTTGGTAAAAGTGCGTGCCGCCTGCCGAAACGGTAAAGCCGAGCGTATCTTTGTGCAGAACGTCGCCAGCTTTGCCGACAAAATCGGTGTCAGCCTTGAGGTTGAAGGGGTCGGTACACTAACCGTGGATACGGCTTACGGAGGTGACAGTTTTGTCGTAGTGGATACCGAACAGCTGGATATTGAAATCAGCGAGGCCAACGCGAAGAAGCTGGCTCAGTTGGGGGTAAAAATCACCAACGCCGCAAACGAACAGCTGGGTTTCAGCCATCCGGATAACCCTGACTGGGATCATATCTCTTTCTGTGCCTTCTGCGGCCCACTGACCAAAACAGAAACTGGCTTCAAAGGCCGTTCCGCAGTTGCGATTCAACCGGGAAAAATCGACCGCTCGCCCACAGGCACCGCAGTATCTGCTCGCATGGCGTTGATGGCAGCCAAAGGCATGATGCAGGAAGGGGATGAATTTGAAGCCGAATCCATTATCGGCTCAACCTTCACAGGTAAAATTTTGAACCACACCCAGCTGGAAAGCGGCCACCCTGCCATTACCCCCCAAATTAGCGGTCGGGGTTGGATTACGGGTATCCATCAGCATATGCTGGACCCAGATGATCCCTGGCCGGAAGGCTATCGCTTAAGCGATACTTGGGGAGCCTGATTTAGCGTTTTTTGTTTGCGGGCTTTTCATTCTGCCCTGCCTGAAACTGATAAAAACGAACGAAAATAACTATGTAGAGCGTCCTATGTCGAACAACATCACCTTGTCACTTGACGACGTAAAAACACTGAGCCTTTCGGTACTGACTCAAAATGGCTACAGCGAGACTCACGCTGCCGCCATTACCGATGTGATCTACGCCTGCCAGTTGGATGATTGCCACTCCCATGGCCTGTTCCGCCTCTTTATGTGCGTAGACACCATGCAGGGTGGTCAGGTAGATGGCCATGCATTGCCCACCATTACGGAACCTGGCCCATCTGTGGTTAAAGCCGATGCCAACAAAGGTATCTCGCTACTGGCGCTCAATGAAGCGATGCCCCGCTTAGTGGAAAAAGCCAAAACGCAGGGCATGGCAGCACTTGCCATTAATAACTGCTTCCACTTCTCTGCCCTCTGGCCGGAGGTTGAGATGCTATCCCAGCAGGGTTTAGTGGGTATTGCCATGGTGCCCAGTCACGCTTGGGTTGCCCCAGCAGGCGGTACACGAGGCACACTGGGCACTAACCCTCTGGCCTTTAGCTGGCCGCGCTTGGAAAAAGACCCCTTCACCTTTGACTTTGCCACCAGCCAGTTTGCCCGTGGTGAGATCGAGCTGTATCGTCGAGCTGGTAAGCCTTTGCCAGAAGGTGTCGCTATTGATAAAAACGGCAAACCAACCACTGATCCAGAAGCGGCAATGGAAGGCGCGATGCTGACGTTTGGCGGTTATAAAGGTTCTGCCCTTTCCATCATGATTGAACTGATGGCCGGCCCTCTAATTGATGACCTGACCAGTCTGGAAAGTATAGCCGCTGCCGATGGTAATACCGGTGCGCCTTACCATGGCGAGATTATTCTGGCGATGAATCCTGAGATGCTGAGTGGCGGTAAAGTAGCTCAGAACGATGAGCGGGCAGAGCGTCTGTTTGCCGACATTATTGATCAGGGCGCACGCCTGCCGTCACAGCGACGTTATCAGGCTCGGGCGAGAAATTTAGAACGTAACGCGCTGGAGATTCCAGCACAGCTGTATCAGGATATTCTCAAACTGAAGGGCTAACGCTCTTCATACTGACTCAATACCCGCCCTTTTTATCCCTCAAACAAAAACCCCCTTGCGAAGTGATTCGCAAGGGGGGCACAACAAAACCATATCTAGTGAAAGGAAGGTTAAGTCTGGCTTTGTACTGGCCAGATTCACCCCCTTATCGTTACGCCTGAAGATCAGCGGGTAACAGAGCCGCCGGAATATCCTGATAGCATACTGGACGCATGAAGCGACGGATTGATAGCGTACCCACTGAAGTGGCACCGAAGTTTGTCGATGCCGGATAAGGGCCACCGTGTACCATGCTGTCACAAACCTCTACACCAGTCGGGAAACCGTTAGCCAGTACACGACCTGCCTTACGCTCTAGAATAGGCATCAGCTGACAACCCAGTTTGGTATCACCCTCACTGTCTACATCCAAATGTAATGTACAGGTCAGTTGCCCCTGTAGGCTATTGGCAATCGTCAGCATCTCATCCTCTGAGTCTACCGTTACTACCACACCCAACGGGCCAAAGACCTCTTCTGCCAAAACCTCATTCTCCAGCCAGTTACGGCCAGTTGTGGTGAACAAATATGGTGTGGCATCACGCAGATTGCAGCTGGTGGTCAGTACTTCACGGACGCCAGACGTGGCTGAGATACGTTTCTGGCCAGCACGATAGGCTTCGGCAATACCATCGGTGAGCATGGTTTGCGAAGGAATCTCTGCCAATGCAGAACGGGCGGTTTCCAGAAACAGATCTGCCTCAGCACCTGTTTTCAGCACCGCTATGCCCGGATTAGTACAGAACTGACCGGCACCCATCGTCAAAGACTGAACCCAGCCTTTTGCCAGAGCAACACCACGATTAGCAACTGCCGCAGGCAGCAGGAACATAGGGTTGACAGAACCCAGCTCACCAAAGAAAGGAATCGGCTCAGGACGGGCAGCACATTGATCAAACAGCGCACGTCCACCCGCCAGAGAACCAGTAAAACCAACCGCTTTAATCAAAGGGTGCTGTACCAATGCAGAACCGACGGCACGATCACCACCCTGAATCAAGCTGAAGACACCAGGATGAATACCGCATTTATCAACTGCTGCGGCAACGGCTTCTGCCACAATCTCACCAGTGCCAGGATGAGCACTATGACCTTTAACAACAACCGGACAGCCTGCCGCCAGTGCCGCAGCGGTATCACCACCAGCGGTAGAGAACGCCAGCGGGAAATTAGAGGCGCCAAAAACAGCAACTGGCCCTATAGGACGCTGCATCATTTTCAGATCAGCCCGTGGCAAAGGCTGACGCTCCGGCAGGGCTTCATCGTGGCGCTTATCCAGATAATCCCCTTGCAGAATGTGCTGGGCAAAAAGACGCAGCTGACCCACAGTGCGGCCGCGTTCACCTATCAGGCGAGCTTCCGGCAGGCCAGTTTCAGAACAGCCGATCTTGGTAATCGCATCAGCACGAGCTTCGATCTCGTCAGCGATGGCGTTCAGAAAAGCGGCTCGGGTTTCTCGGCAGGCATAGCCATACTCAATAAAAGCAGCTTCTGCGGCTTCTACTGCGGCATTAACGTGATCAGTACAGCCCTTGGAGAAGGAGAAGGCCTCTCCATGAGCTGGCGAGGACTGAAAGGTTTCTTCACCGGCCATCCATTGACCAGCGATTAGATGTTTACCGTGGGGCTGAAAAGACATGGATATATGCTCCTGTAATTGGTTTTTATTCTATCGGGCTGAAAATCTGTCAGTTCCGCTATATTGCCACAAATAGGATATTGTATCCAATATCCTATTTGCATTGATTAAGACGGTCTGCTTGATAACCTGCTGAAATTTGAAAAACCAATACACAACCGCCCAGTATCTCTAGTGAGACCCGGGCGGTATTTTCATATCTGTCAGACAATGCCTGAACTGGCAAAGCAGAACCTTAGCTAACAGCGTCTTGGGCAGCACGTTTAGCCGCTATCAGCTCCAGCATTTGTAATTTGGTGCTTTCAATATGAGAGCGCAATTTCTCTGCGGCAGCATCTATATCACCGCTTCGGGCCAGATCCAGAAGTGACTGGTGATCCTTCTGTGCATTATCCGACTTATTCAGCTCATCAATATGCATCCCAACGTAACGATTAGACTGCACACTGGCGCGCTCCAACAGAGCTTTAGTCAACTCACGGCCAGATGCTTCATACAATTTATTGTGGTACTCCTCATTAAGAGGCCCCCACTCTGCGACCTGACCGGAAGCATAAGATTGCTTCATCGCCTCCAAAATCTCCTCGCACTCCGCAAAATCCTGTTCAGTCATATTCGGAATAGAGCGGCGGAAAAGATCAACTTCTAGCAGCATACGCACATCAAAGATCTCTGCGATCTCTTCCAGCGTGTGCTTGGTCACCGTCGCACCTCGGTTATTCTGGAAAACGACCAGACCCTCTGCATCTAGACGTTTCAGCGCCTCACGGATCGGCATCCGAGAAACATCATATTCTTCTGCAAGCAGCTCCTGACGGATCAGCTCTCCTTCAACCAGATCACCTGAAAGAATGCGCTTGCGCAAATCAGCAACGATGACATCTGGTAGACTTTGGCGAACAACAGCCCTTTTTTGAGCCAACGCTACTCCTCCCTATCAATATTAGTGATAATAATTAAGCAAATTAATGGCTTGAACTACTGAATCTTTATTATCTGGCTACAGCATCACCCAGATACAGTATCCAAAATACAAGACACTTTGATTGGTGATTATACCTACCTTGAGGCTGAATCGGTGAATTTATTAGCGTAAACTTCAGTCTAATATTGCAGTGCACCCTTCTCTAATACCAGCAAGCAAGACCGTAAATTGCTGACGGACTATGGCATAAGATTCAGCATGGGGTATGTAGGCACGTTTTGGGAGAGCATTTTTTGCTAGCTTGAAATAGGACTGGTTGTTCAAAGTTAGGCAGACTTCAAATATGGATTACTTTTAATAATTGAGCGAAGGGCGACAATATCGCAACAGTACCTAACTTTTGACCTAAGAATTAGCTCTTTAAAAATAATAAATAAAAACAGATAGTTACAACACGGCTAAAAATAAAGGTATTTTTCGATATTTTTATCTAACAGCTTGTTGTAACTATTTTTTATGGTAAATTTTTGGTGTTCACCGCCACGCAGGCGGCTTAGAAAAGTTGGCACGATCAGTGACGCTGAAATATCTTGTTCACCGCCACGCAGGCGGCTTAGAAAATTGCAGAGCAGTATAAATTACAGCGTTTCAAGTTCACCGCCACGCAGGCGGCTTAGAAAAGTGCCACCAGCATCAATAATCTGACCGCTATGTTCACCGCCACGCAGGCGGCTTAGAAACAGTTCTCGCACAGTGGGTACAAAATACATACGTTCACCGCCACGCAGGCGGCTTAGAAAAATGTTCGATCCTAAAGAACTGAAGAGAAAGCGTTCACCGCCACGCAGGCGGCTTAGAAAACATAAAACCGTAAGTATAAACCGGTTCAAAGTTCACCGCCACGCAGGCGGCTTAGAAAGCCAGCCAGACCCCAAGGCTTACGGGTTTGGCGTTCACCGCCACGCAGGCGGCTTAGAAAAGCCA
>NZ_FUXG01000004.1:0-68114 GCF_900167095.1 Oceanospirillum multiglobuliferum | reverse complement strand
GGTTCACCGCCACGCAGGCGGCTTAGAAAACACAGCGTGGCCGGAAAAACCTAAAAAAACGTTCACCGCCACGCAGGCGGCTTAGAAAATTGTAAAAACACTTTTCAGTAACTTTGCACCGTTCACCGCCACGCAGGCGGCTTAGAAAGTTACTTTTCAAACGATCTAGCACAAATTCAGGTTCACCGCCACGCAGGCGGCTTAGAAATAAAGGTTACATTCTCGACGGACTAACGCGCAGTTCACCGCCACGCAGGCGGCTTAGAAAATGTTAGCAATATCCGCAAAGCTGCCAAAGAAGTTCACCGCCACGCAGGCGGCTTAGAAATGAAGAGTACGAAGCAATCAAGCACATGGAGCGTTCACCGCCACGCAGGCGGCTTAGAAATGACCTTGAACTACGCACGTAATCACAACCCAGTTCACCGCCACGCAGGCGGCTTAGAAAGTTCGGCGCAGTCACTTTTAATACTGCTACAAGTTCACCGCCACGCAGGCGGCTTAGAAATTACCTTGTCTGATTTCGCCCAAGGCTTCATGGTTCACCGCCACGCAGGCGGCTTAGAAATGATGCCTGATTAATGACCGCGTAAACAGCCTGTTCACCGCCACGCAGGCGGCTTAGAAACTGAAAAACTTCTAAACAATTTTCTTCTCATATTGTTCACCGCCACGCAGGCGGCTTAGAAAATAGACTAACCTGCCAGCTTTATCTGTAATGCGTTCACCGCCACGCAGGCGGCTTAGAAATGAACACCGCAGGTCGAGCGCGCAAGTGGTACGTTCACCGCCACGCAGGCGGCTTAGAAATTTAATAAGCTTATCGAAAGTGTTTTCACCTTGTTCACCGCCACGCAGGCGGCTTAGAAATCAGTGATAACTCCTTTGGCTGGGCTAGAATCTGCGCCACTTTCTTAGCCATGCAAAGACCAAAGACATTCACAGTTGCTCGTTATCAGGTCAAAAGATAATGCTTACTGGCCGTTATTTGTTGTGTACGCCTTTTTTGATACCCCATCTCAGCAAAGGTTTTCAGCTCTTGGAGTAGAGGATGAGGGGGTAAAGCTTGATCTATTTCAGGCGTTACTATAATACCGAAACTCTCTGGTTGCTGGTGGATTTTACCGTCTGAAAATAGAATGGCAGTATTAATGATGTCGACCATAAAGGTCGTCAAAGCGCACAATATCGTCTTCGCCTAGGTAATGACCACTTTGCACCTCAATTAAAACAAGATCAATTAGCCCTGGGTTTTCCAGCCTATGCTTGTGTCCTGCCCGAATAAAAGTTGACTCATTGGTGTCCAATAGTAGCTCTTGGTCATCATTTACCACTTTTGCTATACCGCTTACAACTACCCAGTGTTCGCTGCGATGGTAATGCATCTGTAAAGACAGAGAGCCTCCAGGTTTGACAACTATCCGCTTGATTTTAAAGTTGTTACCTTCTTCTAATACACAGAATGTTCCCCAAGGACGGCTTCCTGTTTGATGCTGTAGGTGGGTTGGGTGTGCACTCTTTTTTAGCGCTGTAACAATCTCTTTTACCCCTTGGCTATGATTTTTGTGAGCGATCATTAAGGCGTCTGAGGTATCAATGACTATCAGGTCCTCTACACCAACTAAAGTGGTTAAACGTGATTTGCTTTGAACATAATTCTTCGATGATTGATGAGTGATAACTTCGCCAATCAAGCGATTGCCAAACTGATCTTCTGGTACTAACTCACTCATAGCACGCCAAGAACCAATATCATTCCAGCTAAAATCACAGGGCAAGACGGCGACAAGGTCTGACTTTTCCATTAAGGCGTAGTCAATCGAGATGTCAGGCGTTAGGGCCAAACTTTTGGCATCAAGTCTTGTCACCTGATTTGAAAGTGTGATGCTGGTATTGTTATTGATCGCTTGTTCAACTGTTCTTAAAACTTCTGGCGCGTGCAGAGCTAAATCTTGCAGTAATACTCCGACATTGAAACAAAATATGCCTGAGTTCCAATAGCAGTCACCAGACTGAATTAAATCTTGAGCAACTCTCAACTCTGGCTTTTCTATAAACCCTGTGGTTTTAAAGCCTTTGCTAACGGGGCTTAGCTGGTTGGCTTGAATGTAGCCAAAACTAGTTTCAGCAGAGGTTGGGGTGATGCCAAAAGTGACATGAAAGCCTTGAGCTACCATTATCTGGGCTTCTTGAACGGCTTGAGTAAAAGCCTCTTGATCTTCTATCAGGTGATCCGCAGGCAGTACTAGTATTTGTGCTTCGTTACCATGTCGAGCAGCAACGGATAACGCAGCAGCAGTCACTGCAGCTGCCGTGTTTCGGCGAACAGGCTCCAGTACATAATGGCAGGGTACACTGAGAGGAGCCTCTTTTTGATATTCATCTTCTGTTTTAAAGAGTAGAGACTGCTGGGTTACAGTCAGTATTTCTGTCACATGATTTAAAGCAGAAGCACGCCGCAGGGTTTTTCGCAGTAGATTATCGCCATCGGGTAAAGTGATAAATGGTTTGGGGTGGTTCTCTCGTGAAACTGGCCACAATCGGCTACCAGTGCCACCTGACATAATGACAGGGATCAATGTCATTGATCTGCCTCTTAAAAAAATGGTTGGGAAATGTGTCACTTCGGTGCAAAAGCACTGAGTTAAGTCATCAAAATGAATACTAGTTAACAGCTGACTCTATTTTTTGACCTGAGCCGGTCTTGTTTCTATCGTTTGGTCGTTATAATGCATCTACCCGCATTGATTAAGAAGATCGAGCTATGACAGAACAACAATTTTGGGACATTATAAATGTTTCTTTAGTGCAAAACGCGCCAGGCTCGGATGCCCAATATCAAGCTATTGGTAATAGCTTGGCACAATTATCACCTGATCAGTTGATTGGTTTTGAAAACCAGCTTAATTACCAGAAGATTAGAGCCTTTACTTTTCCGGTGTTAATGGCGAACTTTATTTTGCAAAGCTACATTAATGACGACATATTCGAAGACTTTCGATTATGGCTGATCTCTTTTGGGCAGGCTCGTTTTAATCAGATACTTGAGCAACCTGATGTATTGGCTGATTTTTGTGAAATAAAAGATCCTATTGAAGAGATTACTGGCGAAGGTTTAGTTTTTGCCGCGCTTGAAGCTTATGAGCAAAAAACAGGTCAAAAGGATTTTCTGAAACATCTGACTCGTACAGAGGAGCCAGAAATCCAATACGATTGGCCCGAAAGTCAGCAAGGGCTGGCGCGCCTTATGCCAAAGCTTTATTCGCGCTATTGGGATTCTAGTCGTAGTTATGAACTCTCTGCTGACTAGACATACATAGCGCTCATCTGCTAGCAAGGCAAAGCATAGGTCTTTTAGATGAGCGTTTTTTGCGCTTATATTGTGATTAATGACTAATCGATATTCTCGGCAGTTTGATCAATAGTTTCCTGCAAGCCTTCACGCAGTGATTCAGCAATACCTGACATTGAAACGACCTGTAGAATATCGTTAATCGAGTTCCAGTCGTCTTCAGATATCATCACGGCATTACCTGCATGCCCCTGAATTAGTAGTGTTTTGTGATTTAAAGCAGTGTCGTTAATGTAGTCTGCCAGTTTGTCTTGTAGCTCATTAAGTGTGATTTTGATCATAAACATTCCTTATCTGGTGACGGCAGTGTGGAGCTGCACCGATCTGCTGTGTATCATGGTGTTAACTCTAATTGAACTGATACAGCTTCTTGATCGCAATTAGTTGATTTTATACCAGTAAAGTAGCGTCGAATAACAGAAAAATATCCTAACGGACACAAATGCCAGCAAACTTGCTGTTTGTCATTATAGCGATATCGGCTCAACTTAAGTTTTTTTGAGAGTGGATTAGGCAAACATACCTTGACGCCATTGACTTGAGCCAATATTGAGGCGCTATTTTTTTAGCAACATGCTGATATAGCATGATTTATATAGATTAGGACTCGTTTTTTTTTGCTTATTGAGCCTATAATCTAGCCATACTCAATTTCCGTCTCACGGATCGAGAAATAGATAAAAACTATAGTCAAAGATTGGTACAGGAATCATTTATGAGTCAACAATACATGACGCTGGGCTACTACTCGGGTTTTGATAAGATGTTCCGGCCAACCTTCGATGTAATGGATTGTGATGGAAATGCAGTATTTGCCAATACTGCGGTGATCAAGAAATTGGTGGCTGATAAAGTATTGAGCAATCTGAATGATCGTGAGGGTTTAGAAGCTCTTCTGAAAAAAGAGGCGGTACTTCATGCGGATGGTCATTTGTTAGATGGTGTATTATTAGACCGTGCTTTACGTGAAATGCTGGTGATTGAAATCCCTCTCTTAGAAGATGAAAAACGCTTTGCGCTGGCTTGGTCAACACTCAATAAAATCCCTTTACAGCGTGGTAAATTGACTAAAGAAGTTAAACTGCCTATAGGCGTGTTCACTTCCGGTACAGCTATTACAGAAGTGCGGAAGAAATTAGCACCTGCTTTCCCAAACTTTGATGTATTACAAGCATTGGAAGTAGGTATTAATAAAATGTTAATTCTACGACGTGAAATTAATTTTGGTTGTGCTCAATCTGGGAAGGCTGCCGAAGCATAAAATTGGTCATATGTCGTTCTGATGGGTACTCAATAAAATTTTGCGTACCCAGTCTGACTCATAGCAAGCAAAATATGCTTGCTATGCACTGCGTTGCACCCCCTGTACAGGCTTATACAGCCAGTGTTTGTCGTTAGCCACTTCTTGCTTTAATAACAGTCGTTTGATTTCATCTTGCATTGCTTCACAAGAGGCTTGTAGCCTATCTGCGTGTTCTAAGCGGGCGCATGAGAAAAAGTGTTCTAGTGTGCTTAGAAAGAAAGTCAGCTCAGGCTCTGAGGATGTGTGCTGTAGCGTTTGTCGTATAGTGCCATGAAGTTTTTTGGCTTCATGCAGTAAGTTGGCTCTTAGAGATAGGGTTAGGGTTTGCTGTATGACAAGTTTTAGCTGTTGCTCGAAAGGTGTAACCATACGCTGGATAAATAATGCATTCATTTAAAGTCCCTCTTGATTCTTGATTCTTGTAATTAAATTTGATTTTAGGTTACAAGTGAAAAGTGACTGTTCGATGAAGGCTTGTAGTCAGTTTAATGACGTAAGAAGCGCTTAATATTTTATTTAAAGCCCTATAGCCCTTAGTTGATTGTTACCCATCCTTGGGTATACGTGCAGGGGTTTTTAAAATGCCTGTATGGTTTGATCAAGTAAGCTTAGTACCTTGCCCATACCATTTTGAAGTGCTTCTTCAATATCTGCCATTGTGATAATTTCATCAGTTAAACCTGCGGCCATATTTACAACCAAGGCGATACAAGCATATGGCAGCTCTAGCTCGCGCGCTAAAGCAGCCTCTGGCATCCCAGTCATGCCGACAATGTCGCAACCATCGTTGGCCAAACGCTTAATCTCGGCCGCAGTTTCAAGTCGCGGACCTTGTGTTGCAGCATAAGTACCTTTAGCCAGTAAGGCGATATCAAGTACCTGTGCTTGTTGCAAAATAAGTTGGCGTAATGGCTCGTCATAAGGCCAGCTGAAGTCGATATGGGTGACAGACTCAAGGTCATCGGCAAAGTAAGTGTGCTCACGGCCATAGGTATAGTCGATGATTTGATCTGGAATCATTAAGCCAGCAGGCTCACAATTGCTGCTAATTCCACCAACCGCATTTACGGCAATAATAGCTGTGGCACCTGCTTCTTTTAGAGCCCATAAATTAGCACGGTAATTTACTTTATGAGGCGGTGTACGGTGTGGGTGGCCATGACGTGCTAAAAAAAGTACAGGTCGTCCCGCAAGTTCACCTTTCACTACATCTGCTGAGGGTGAACCCCAAGGTGTTGTCATCTGTTGGCTAGAGATTACCTTTAGCCCTTGCATTTGAGTTAAACCTGTTCCGCCAATAATTGCCAACATCGCCCTGCTCCCCAGCTAGTGCTTAAATAACCAATAGTAGTTGAGGTGCTATGGGAGATAGATTTGCCCCTATAGCACTTTCAACCTAACGCATATTTTCTACTTCATTTGTGGTTTTGGATTACATACCTTTTGGTGCGAAAATACCTGGTGCGTTACGTAGGAAGCCTTGATAGTCCATACCAAAACCAAACAAGTAGCGATCTTCAACTTCTAAGCCAGTGAAGCTGGCGCGCATACCTTTATAAGCTTTGCGATCATGAAGCTTGTCGACCAGAACTGCGCTATAGACAGCCTTGGCGCCATGTTCTTTGCAATACTCTAAAATGGCAGCTAGTGTATGGCCTTCATCCAGAATGTCATCGACAACAAGTACTGTGCGCCCTTCCATGTTAACCTCTGGTGGTACGCGCCAGTAGAACTCGCCGCCTGTAGTGGCACCGCGATAGCGAGTGGCGTGAATATAGTCAACTTCAAGAGGGAACTCTAATCGTGTGAGTAGATGACCTGTTGTAATAAGTCCGCCATTCATTACGCAGTAGATCACTGGCAGTGTTTCACCTAGTTGCTCTGTGATCTCAGCTGCCATTTTGTCTAAAGCTTGATCAACCTGCTCTTGAGGACATAGGCAGTCTGCTTCAGAAAATACTTTTTTGATTCGTTCTAGGTTACTTTGTACCGGCATTGTTCAATTTCCAACGGTCAATGATATAACAGTAATTCCCAGCAGCCTGCTTGGGCTGCTGGTTAATTTTGCTTGTATAATTATCGTGTGGCTTAATAAATATTTAGAGATTAATTGGTTATAGCTGTTGTTGAGCCATTGCTTCTAATTGGTCTGCGATACGATTGTAACGCGGATCAGCATCAAGTGATTCGATAGTTGGTCTAGAGTGGACTTGTAGAGTGGCTAAGCGTTGCTGTGAGCGCGGTGAGAATGGATAATCCGCAAGAGCATCTAATACTTCTAAGGCACCTTTTCTGTCATTACAAACGAGAATCATATCGCAGCCAGCTGTTAGCGCAGCATGAGCTCGTGCCGTATAAGTACCTGCTATTGTTGCGCCTGCCATGCCTAGGTCATCACTGAAAATAACACCTTTAAAGCCCAATTGGCGGCGTAGAATATCTTTTAGCCAATAAGCTGAAAAACCAGCAGGGCTGGGGTCAACTTCAGGGTAAATGACATGAGCTGGCATTATGCCGTCCAGTTGCCCAGCCAATGCGGTGAAAGGCTTTAAGCAGTTGTTATCAATCTCTGTAAAGCTTCGGGTATCAACTGGGATCTCAGTATGAGAGTCTGCTGCAACATAACCATGCCCAGGAAAGTGCTTGCCTGTGGCTGGCATACCTGCTTCATGTAGACCTTCTATTAACGCATCAGCCAATCGAGTCACAATTTCTGGTCGACTGGAGAAAGCACGATCGCCAATCACTTCACTAGTACCATAGTTTAAGTCAAGTACGGGGGCAAAAGTAAAGTCGATGCCAAATGCTAAAAGCTCAGACGCCATTAGCCAACCTGTATCCCAAGCGAGCTCTAGAGCGCTCTCAGGGTCTTTTAAGAATAATGCGCCTAGCTTGGCCATCGCAGGAATAGGAGTAAATCCTTGACGAAATCGCTGTACTCGTCCGCCTTCATGATCAACTGCAATTAGAATTTCAGGGCGGAGCTCGCGAATATCTTTGACCAAAGATTGTAGCTGATAAGGATCGCGGTAGTTGCGCGTAAAAAAGATCACGCCACCCACTAGCGGATTGCTTATTAGATCGCGCTCTGCGTCGGTCAGCTCATAACCTTCAAGGTCAAGCATTACGGGTCCGTGCGTCATAGTGGGCTGTATTTCCTATTGATGAGTAAACCGCGAAATTTAACAGAGAATGCAGGATAAAAAAACCTTTGGTGCAAAAAAGCTATGCCCAGAGGATCTTATTTTGACTAAGCGATATATACAGGTGTTTGTACTGCAATTTCTTCAAAAAGAAGTGTGATATCTTTTGTTCTCATGCGAATACAGCCGTGAGATCTTGCTATCCCCATAGGTTCACTGTCAGGTGTGCCATGTAAGTAAATATAGCGTTGCATAGTATCTACATGACCCAAACGATTTTTACCTCGCTCCAATCCACTTAGCCAGAGAATGCGGCCTAAGATCCAGTCACGTTCAGGATGCTGAGTGGCTAGAGTCTCGCTATAGCATTCTTGAGTCCAGCGACGTCCAACCAGTACCGCATTGTCTGGCAGTTGAGCACCAATTTTGGCACGGATGACATGCCAGCCTCTAGGTGTGCAGCCGCTACCTGACTGCTCTCCCAAACCATTAAGAGCAGTTGAAATAGAAAAGCAGCGCACAGGCACTGCTTGTTCAAATACATAGAGATGCTGTTGTTGGCTATCAATTTGTAGCCACCGACCCTGGGGGGCAAAGCGGAGCCAATCAGGGGCTGCGCTCAGATTGCATAGGTCGTGGCTATCATTCAAATGCATTAAGCAAAACCACCTTACATTTTTTCAGAGGCTGCATTTGCGGTGCTGGCTATTGTTGTTACGGGTGCTGACATACCAGCACTGACAAATGGTATTAAACGCTGTACCACGTCACGAACACGGGTTTGCTCGCCAAAGTCTTTCTCTGCAATGTCTTTTAATGCATCCAAGCTCGACATGGTAAATACAGCAGAGCCTAACATAAAATGCAGGCGCCAGAAGCGCTCTACATCGGGAAGGTCACTAGAAGCCTCTCGTACCATCGTTGTGAAACGAAAAAAAACAGTGCCATACTGCTCTTGTAAATAGCGGCGCATATGGCCTTGTGCTTGTGTGTAGGCTAAACCTAATAGGCGCATAAACACAGATAAACCATTGCGAGTAGGGCTTGGCATTGTGATTACGGTTTGAGTTAGAGTTTGAAGTACAGCCTCTAGCGGAATTTCTTGCCCACTGTACTCTGCTTCTAGGCGATCCATTTCCAGATTAAAGCTTTCTGAGAATGGGTCTAAATAACGGGCGAAAACGGCTTGAATCAACGCTTTTTTTGAGCCGAAGTGATAGTTCACCGCAGCTAAGTTAACCTTGGCTTTACTGGTGATCGTGCGCAAGGATGTCTCAGCAAAACCTTTTTCTGCAAACAGTGTCTCAGCGGTATCTAAAATTCGACTAACGGTATCTAACTGAGCCATGCTCACCTCATTATCAAACATATGTTTGAAACATAAATATTATTCAAGCTTAAGTCAAGTTATAAGCCTATTGTGCAGCTAATTAAGTCGTTAAATAGTGATGAAGGTTTTCCATCTTACAAGTAAGAAAAAATCATAACTTTCTAAGACAAAGCTTTTTTTTGGTGTAAACTGTATGCAAGTACACGCTGTATAAAATGACAGACGGATCATTATGATTAAATTAACTAAACGCCAGCAAGAAGTGCTCGACTTCATTACTTCCCACATGGAGGTTACAGGTTACCCACCTACCCGTGCAGAAATTGCCAAGGCACTTGGCTTTAAATCACCTAACGCGGCAGAAGAGCACTTACGTGCATTGGCGCGTAAAGGCGCCATTGAAATGATTCCGGGAACCTCCAGAGGGATTCGCTTGCCGACGCAAAGCCAGCAGGGGCTTCCTGTGATAGGACAAGTGGCGGCTGGTAGTCCAATTTTGGCGCAGGAGCATATTGATAGTTACTCCGGGATTGGAGCAGATTTCTTTTACCCGAAAGCACATTACATGCTGAAGGTGAAAGGGCTTAGCATGAAAAACATTGGCATTTTAGACGGTGATCTTTTAGCGGTACATCAAACAACACAAGTACGTAATGGTCAGATTGTGATCGCCAGAATTGGTGATGAAGTGACCGTCAAACGTTTTAAACAAGAAGGTCATATTGTTTATCTTATTGCAGAGAACGAAGAGTTTGAACCAATCGTGATAGATTTAGAGCACGAGTACCTAGCGATTGAGGGGGTGGGAGTGGGAGTTATTCGTGGAGGTTACGGACAAGGCTTGAGTTAAGCTTGATAACTCACCGCTCACTCACTTATCTTGCTAACTAACCAGAGGGCCTTTGATTTCACAAATCAAAGGCCCTCTGCTTTTCTATTCATATACTGATCAGGCTGTAAGTATTAATGTAGAGTTCGTGCCTCACTGACATCATCCTCTCCTGCTTCTCCCCAGAGCCTGCTATCTTGAATCGCTTTATCAAGCATCTCTCTTGCGATGTCAAAACTGGCTCCGCGCAGGTGTTCAACAATTTCAGGCGCAAAACGAATACGTACTAACGGTTCGCCGTTTTCATCGTCTGCTGATTGTAAAATAACATCGCCGTCAGCAAGCTCAACGATTTCCAGAAATGGACTGTCAGACAAAATAATAACCTCTATAAAAAATGGCCAAGTTGAGCATCCTGCATTTCTCAGTATTCTTACGTCTTAATATCCTGCGTTTAATACTCTTGCATGGTTAGGCGTAGATCTTTCACAAGCGCCTGCATACTGTCTAGCCATGCATTTAATTGGACTTGATCTGATACTGAATCGTCAGCAACTGCAATCATCATAGCGCCTGAGGATTCCGGCGTTTGTTGATGCACCTCTTTTGCCCCTTGTTTATCTGGTAACCAGCAGGCCTGATAACGGCGGCTGAACTGGCTTAACCAACTGAAGCTGTCTTTTTGTAGTTCTATTAGGATATTCAGTTGAGGCAAAGTGCGTTCGTTCTCCAGCGCAGCTTGGTGTAACTCATTAATGCTATGCCACTGGCCAGCGGGCATGCGCGCTGCTTCTGCAATTTCATAAAGCAGTGCTTGTAATGCGCCTTGCATTTGAAACACAACCGCTTCGATATGTGCTGTTTTGAAAGCGGGCTGTATCAGTTCATCTTGATCACTCAGTTGGTCAAGATGTTTTAATAAAATACGTGCAGCAAATAGCTTCTGCATCGTGCGTGAAGCAAAAGATGCCATGTTATGCTCTCAAAAGGACAGATATTATATTGAATTTTTAGCCACAGCAGGGCTGAAAACAAAGGCCGGTATAGCCGGCCTTTGTTTTCCTTTGTCCATTTCAGGCATGTCGTAGAAAACCGATGCTTAAAAATGAACTATATATGCTTAATTTATGCATAGTGTAGCGGGTATTTTGAACAAGTGAACTAGCTTTTTGACGTTTTTTTGACGGTTTTCTTCTTCTCGTGGATAACCCACTGATCACCCTCATAAAATGCTTGCCAGCCAGTTGCTTTACCTTCTACTTCAGTCATTAAATACTGCTCTTTATTTTTACGGCTGTAGCGAATAACCGTGGGGTTTCCTTCTGAATCTTGAGTTGGCGCTTTTTCAAAGTAACGATATTTTTCGTCAATCTGCTCAATATGAGGTAGCAACTCCAGAACTAACGGTGGTCTTGTCTCACGATTCTTTGGAAACTGGCTTGCAGCTAGGAATAAACCAGATGCGCCATCGCGTAGCACATAATGATCCTCAACTTTTAAGCACTTTAGTTCAGGCATTGGCACTGCATCCATTTTAGGTGGTGCAGCGTCACCGCTACGTAATAGCTTGCGAGTATTTTTGCAGTCATCGGCGGTGCAGCCAAAATACTTGCCGAAGCGTCCAGTTTTTAACTGCATTTCAGAGCCGCATTTGTCGCACTCTAGTACTGGGCCATCGTAGCCTTTGATCTTGTACTCGCCTTCCTCAATCTCGTAACCATCACAGTCAGGGTTGTTGCCGCAAACATGAAGTTTTCGGTGAGCGTCTATCAGATAGCTATCCATCGCGGTGCCACATTTTTTACAACGATGTTTAGCCCGTAGCGCCTGTGTTTCTGCCTCTTCATCAGCATCTGCACTGATTGCTTCTTCGCCTGAGGTTAAGTTGATCGTGGTTTTGCAGCGCTCTTTAGGTGGCAGCGCATAACCTGAACAGCCTAAAAATACCCCTGTGCTGGCAGTACGAATTTGCATTGGGCGTTGACAAGTTGGGCATGGAATAGAGGTTTCTACGGCTTGATTTGGACGCATCCCCGCATCTTCTGACTCCGCCTGAACCAACTGCGTTTTGAAATCTTTATAGAAATCATTCAGCAGGTTTTTCCAGTCGTTCTTGCCCTCAGCGACATTATCTAAACTCTCTTCCATGCGAGCAGTGAAGCTATAATCCATCAAATCACTGAAGCTTTCTGCCAAACGATCTGTAACGATGTCGCCCATTTTTTCAGCATAAAAACGACGGTTTTCAACGCGAGCATAACCACGATCTTGAATAGTTGAGATAATGGCTGCGTAGGTTGATGGCCGGCCTATACCGCGCTTTTCGAGTTCTTTAACTAAACTGGCTTCAGTAAAACGTGCAACAGGTTTGGTGAAGTGTTGTTTGGGTAACAGCTGCTGCAAGTCCAGAGTATCGCCGACGCTTAAATCCGGTAACGTTTGATCTTCATCTTTCTTGCTGTTTGACGGCATTACACGGGTAAAACCGTCAAATTGCATCACACGGCCACGGGCGCGTAGCTCAAAATCACCCGCACTGACGACAAGAGAGGAACTCATGTACTCTGCTGGCATCATTTGACAGGCTACGAATTGACGCCAAATCAGTTCGTATAAACGCTCTGCATCACGCTCCATTCCGGCTAGGTCAGCGCCTTTTTGTGACACATCCGAGGGGCGTATCGCCTCGTGAGCTTCCTGTGCGCCTTCTTTGCTTGAATAGCTATTGGCGGCTTCAGGAAGGTAGCGAGTGCCAAAGTTCTTTTCGATATAAATTCGGCAGTTCTCAACCGCTTCTTGGCTCAAGTTTGTTGAGTCTGTACGCATGTAGGTGATGTAACCCGCCTCGTACAAACGCTGTGCCAACATCATGGTTTTCTTAACGCTAAAGCCTAAGCGTGTACTTGCAGCCTGTTGCAACGTTGAGGTAATAAACGGGGCTGTTGGCTTAGTAGTCGTAGGCTTATCTTCACGCTTACTGACGGCATAAGTTGCAGCCTGTAACAATGCCAATGCTGCATCCGCTTGGCTTTTATTTATAGGACGAAAGGCTTTGCCTGCTTGCTTGGTTACTTCGCATTGGAAGGCAGGCATTTGGTCACGGGCAAATTCTGCGTGAATGTCCCAAAACTCTTCTGGCACGAAGGCGCGAATCTCACGCTCACGCTCAACAATTAAGCGTACGGCTACAGACTGTACACGCCCTGCGGATAAGCCTCGGGCAACTTTTGACCATAGCAAAGGCGAGACCATATAGCCCACAACACGATCTAAAAAGCGGCGGGCTTGCTGAGCATTAACGCGGCTCATGTCTAGGCGACCAGGCTCTTTAAACGCTTCTTGGATCGCATTCTTGGTGATTTCGTTAAATACTACCCGATGGTAACGGCTGTCATCTCCACCAATTGTTTCCCGCAAGTGCCAAGCAATTGCCTCTCCTTCGCGATCCAAATCGGTTGCGAGATAGATTTCATCAGCATCGGCTGCTAATTTTTGTAATTCTGATACAACTTTTTCTTTGCCGGGTAGAATTTGATAGCTTGCTGTCCAGTCGTTTTCTGGATCAATGCCCATTCGACCAATCAGTTGCTCTTTAGCTTTACGTTTCTTGTGCTCAACCTTTTCATCTGCGCTCATCTTGCGCGTAATGGCTGCAGCTTGTGCTCGTGCTTTAGCGTCAATAGGCTCTTTGTTACCGCCACTTGTAGGTAGGTCGCGGATATGGCCAACACTGGACTTCACAATAAAATTGCTGCCCAGATATTTATTGATGGTTTTAGCCTTGGCTGGAGACTCGACGATGACTAACGATTTTCCCATATAACGTCTCTTTATCTAAGGCTGCCTGTTAACAGTTTGGTCTAAAATGGTCATTGACGCAGGAGTGAAACACAACTTACCTACTCATTGATTTTGGTTGTTCACATGAGTTTTTCACAAGGTGAAAATAAACATGCTGTACTTGAATCTACCGATTGCAGCCGTTTTTCAATTATTTATAGCAAGCTTCTCTTTAATTTATAACGAATGCTTACTTAACAAATCAATTACTCGATAGTCCTTAATGGGCTACCCGTATGCCACGGCAAGTGTATAAACACAAGTAAAACACGGTTTTACTTGTCATATTACCCTATGAAACCCTTACCTAGGCGAAAAAAGGCGTATAACCTACCTTAGCAACTCATAGAGTTCCAGCTTTGATCATAAAAAAATAGCTCTGGTTAGATTTTGCGTACACTTTAAATTGCGCTGTGTTTTAAAAATGCATTGATTTTCCATAGCTTAGCAACCAATCTTAAGTTGTAGTGTCATCATTAGCAGAGAAGGTTAATGAGTTGCACAGGTTTGCCATTGGTACGGAGAATGTCTTATGAAACCAATTCGTGTTGCAATTAATGGCTTTGGCCGCATAGGCCGTAATATTTTACGAGCTTATTTCGAGGGAGGTTATACCGACCGCATCGAAATTGTTGCGATCAATGACCTTGGTGATGCTGCGATTAACGCACATTTATTACAGTACGACTCAGTGCATGGTCGTTTCTCATACACCGTTGAACATGATGAGCGCTCGCTTACTGTAGACCGACATCATATTGAAGTTTTAAGTGAGCGTGATCCAAGCAAGCTACCTTGGCAATCACTTGAAATTGATGTGGTACTAGAATGCACAGGATTATTTACTAAACGTGAAAAAGCAGCAGCTCATATTGTTGCGGGGGCGAAAAAAGTACTCATCTCTGCACCTTCGCCTGATGCGGATGCCACTGTTGTATTTGGTGTTAACGAAGCAGTCTTAAAAGCAGAGCACCAAGTGGTATCAAATGCATCCTGTACCACAAACTGTTTAGCGCCCGTTGTACAAATGCTACATGAGCAGATGGGCGTGGTCAGCGGCATGATGACGACTATTCATGCTTATACCAATGATCAGCATCTTACCGATGTTTATCACACGGATCCATTTCGTGCGCGCTCGGCAACTCAGTCGATGATTCCAACTAAAACAGGAGCTGCTGCTGCCATTGGTCAAGTACTGCCAGAGCTAGAGGGTAGACTTGATGGCTTGGCGGTTCGAGTACCGACTAACAACGTATCGTTGGTCGATTTAAGTGTGATTGTTGAGCGTCCTCAAACGGCTCAGCAGATTAATGATTTTATGCAAAAGGCCTCTCGTGACTCATTGGTCATGATGTACAATGACCTCCCCCTTGTCTCCGTTGATTTTAACCACTGCCCAGCATCATCTGTATTTGATGCAAATCACACCCGCGTGCAGGGTAATCTAATAAAAATAATGGCGTGGTATGACAATGAGTGGGGGTTCTCCAACCGTATGTTGGATACCACAGAAGCGCTTATGCGCGCTGGGCACTAGTATTATTTGCTAGAGCTGGATATTAATTTTTTCCGTTAAGGAACGCTCAAGAATGCGCAGAACCAAAATTGTTGCCACCCTTGGTCCGGCAACCGATGCTCCAGAGATGCTGGAGCAGGTGCTCAAGTATATTGATGTTGTACGCGTTAATTTTTCACACGGTGAGCCAGAAGAACATCAGGCGCGCGTAGAAGCCGTGCGCGCCACTGCTGCTAGAATTGGTCGTTATGTGGCGGTGTTAGGTGATCTGCAAGGGCCTAAAATTCGAGTCGCGCGCTTTGCCAATGGCCCAATCAAGCTGGCTGTAGGTGATCGTTTTACGCTGAATATGACGCTGTCTCGCGATGCAGGTGATCAGCAACAGGTAGGCGTGGATTATCCTCAACTGGCTGACGATGTTGTCGCTGGTGACACTTTGCTACTGGACGATGGTCGCATCCAATTAAAGGTCGACGAGGTGGTTAAGCCAGAGGTGCGCTGTACCGTAACTGTTGGCGGTAAGTTATCTAATAATAAAGGGATTAACAAACAAGGTGGTGGCTTATCAGCAGCGGCTTTGACTGAAAAAGATAAGCGTGATCTACAAACCGCAATCGCGTTGAAAATGGATTATCTGGCGGTTTCGTTTCCTCGTACAGGTGATGATATGCGCGAAGCCCGCGCATTATTAGGCGAAGCTGGCAAAGAGATTGGCCTGATTGCCAAGGTTGAGCGTGCTGAGTCTGTATCTAGCGATGAAATTATGAATGACCTGATCAGCGCCTCTGAAGGTGTCATGGTTGCACGAGGTGATCTAGGCGTTGAAATCGGTGATGCTCAGTTGATTGGCGTGCAAAAGCGATTAATTCAACGTGCGCGTAGCCTGAATAAAGTGGTGATCACTGCAACTCAGATGATGGAGTCGATGATCAGCAGTCCGCTGCCGACACGCGCCGAAGTGTTTGATGTTGCCAATGCCGTTTTAGATGGTACTGATGCAGTAATGCTTTCGGCAGAAACCGCTGTGGGTCAGTTCCCACTGGAAACTGTGCAAGCGATGGATCGGCTCTGCCGAGGCGCGGAACTAGAGCGTGTCTCAACCAAGTCAAACCACCGCATGCATGAAAACTTTGGCCACATCAATGAAGCGGTTGCACTGTCCGCCATGTATGCCGCCAACCATTTAAAAGGCCTAAAAGCCATCGTCTGCATGACGCGCACTGGACTAACCCCGCTGTTAATGTCGCGCATTCGCTCAGGTATTCCTATTTTTGCCTTTACCAGTAACGTGAAGACACAGCACCGCGTTGCACTGTATCGTGGTGTTACCACGATTCCGTTCAACACAGTCAGCACTGACCCAGACGCACTACAGAAAGCCATTGATGAGCTTAAAGTTCGTCAATTAGTCGAGATAGGGGACTCAGTTATTGTAACCCGTGGCGGTCAAGCTGGTACTAACACTATGACGATTGTTCGCATTAGCTAGCGTTTGAATCATAGAGCGCATTACGCTCTAGTGGTCAGCAATAGGTGCTCATTACCAGATTAATGAGCACCTATTTTTTTGCCTGAACAAAAGACAAAGCACTGCTTAACGCTGTATAAGAGTGTTTCAATTTCATTACTGAGCAAAACAAATATTTAGTGTGGAGTACATAGGTTTAACACTAAAAGCCAACAAATTAGGGGTTGATCAATCATTCTCATAAATGTATGGTAATAAAGATACTTTTAACACTAAACATTTTTATGACTTCATTTGAAAAGAAATTCATTTTTAAGCAGCCAACACCAGAAGATGGATTGCTGGTGCAGGATCTTATTCAACAATGCCCTCCCTTAGACCTAAACTCTAGTTACTGCTATATGTTGTG
Organism: Oceanospirillum multiglobuliferum; assembly: GCF_900167095.1. Classification (GTDB taxonomy): domain Bacteria; phylum Pseudomonadota; class Gammaproteobacteria; order Pseudomonadales; family Halomonadaceae; genus Oceanospirillum; species Oceanospirillum multiglobuliferum. The sequence goes on along the minus strand of NZ_FUXG01000004.1, from coordinate 50,921 downwards.
CTGTACCTTATGGGCTAGAACGTCTATTTGCGTTTGGCAAAAAAACGGTGAAAGTTCAAAAGCTCAGCTGGTCGGTTTTATTTCAGCGTTTATTCGTCCAGATCAGGAGCGTTCACTTTTTGTTTGGCAGGTAGCTGTTGCAGAGTCTGCTCGTGGCAACGGCTTAGCGAGGCAAATGCTGAATGCTCTGCTCCAGCGTCCAGCTTGCGCACAGGTTGAAGAAGTGCAAACCACTATATCGCCTGACAATAAAGCCTCTTGGCGCACCTTTAATGCATTGGCAGCACAGCTTGACTGCCCATCGCGCACCGAAAACTTTTTAGATAAAGAGCTGCATTTCAATGGACTACATGAGTCTGAACTACTCTTTATTATAGGTCCATTCTTGAACCCTCCTCCTGCGGCCTGACTCACAATCTCTCAATATCATCTTGATCTATTTAGACTCTTTCTCAATTTCAGCATAACGGATAAATGCCCATGATTTTTAAGCAATACGAATCTGAAGTAAAAAGCTACTCTCGCTCATTTCCTGTCGTGTTTACTCAGGCTAAAGGTGCGCACCTATTTGATGAAAAAGGTCAGCAATATCTTGATTTTCTTGCGGGTGCAGGCTCTCTTAACTATGGGCACAACAACCCCGAGCTAAAAGAAGCGCTTGTAGATTACATTCAAAGCGATGGCATTACGCATGGCCTTGATATGCATACCGAGGCAAAGGCTGCGTTTTTAAGCACTTTTGCAGAATTGATCTTAAAGCCAAGAGGTTTAGATCATGTCGTGCAGTTCACAGGACCTACTGGAGCAAACGCGGTAGAAGCAGCCATGAAGCTGGCGCGTAAAGTGACAGGTCGCCATAATATTGTTTCTTTCACTAATGGCTTTCACGGGGTGACTCTTGGTGCATTAGCCGCAACAGGTAATAGCCATCACCGTGGAGGCGCAGGTCAGGCGTTAAGCGGCGTAACCCGTTTGCCTTACGATGGTTATCTAGGTAAAGACTTTAATACACTTACCTTGTTCAAGAAGATGCTGACAGATAAGTCAAGCGGTCTTGATGCACCTGCGGCTGTAATTGTTGAGATTGTGCAGGGTGAAGGCGGCTTGAATACGGCAACAGGTAAATGGCTGCAAGAGCTGTCATTGCTTTGCAAAGCGCATGGTATCTTGTTTATCGCGGATGATATCCAAGCAGGTTGTGGTCGCACTGGCACATTCTTCAGTTTTGATCCTTTTGAAATTAAACCTGACATTATCACGCTATCAAAATCACTCAGCGGTTTTGGCTTACCTTTTGCCATCACCTTATTTGATCGTAAGTTAGATATTTGGAAGCCCGGTGAACACAATGGTACGTTCCGTGGTAATAATCACGCTTTTATTACGGCAACAAAAGCGCTTAAAACCTACTGGGCTGATGAGAAGTTTTCTAGTCATATTCATGCTCGTAGCGAACAGCTTAAGCATAAGCTAAATAAAATATGTGACCAGCATCCAAAGCTTTTCCGTAAAGGGCGTGGCTTGATGCAGGGTGTATCTTGCCCGAATGGTGACATCGCTGATGCAATTACCTCGCTCTGCTTTGAGAGCAAGCTGATTATTGAAACCAGCGGCCCAGAGGGTGAGGTTGTGAAATGCTTTCCTCCGTTGACAATCACCGAAGAAGAGCTTGATCAAGGTTTGGCGATATTAAATGACGCCTTTAGCGAATATTACGCCAATAATGAGGTCAAGCTAAAAGCTGTTAGCTAAGTTGAAACTTGTTATTTGTGGGGTGCCAAGGATGGTGCATTTAATGTTATTAAACCGAAAGCTAATCATAGAGCCACTCATATATGATCGTTAGACAATTACAAGACTTAGAGCAAACAGAGCGCTGTGTGCGTGCAGATAACTGGCAAAGTGTGCGCATGTTGCTAAAAAATGACAACATGGGTTTTTCATTCCATATCACAACTATTTTTGCGGGTACTGAGACGCCTATACATTACCAAAACCACCTTGAATCAGTGTATTGCATCAGTGGTTTTGGTGAGGTAGAGACTTGTGCGGATGGTAAAGTGTACCCTATCAGCCCCGGTACTATTTATATTTTAGATCAGCACGATAAGCACTTATTACGCGCTCATGATGGGCAAGATATTGTTTTTGCTTGTGTATTTAATCCTCCTTTGAATGGCAAGGAAACCCATGATGAAAATGGTGTTTATCCTTTAGAAGCAGAAGAGGTTGATTAAGCTCGTCTAAGCTTATGAAAAAATACACGCATATTTGATCTCTCCACTACATATTCTGGCTTTCGACACGGCTTTATAGGCTAGCGAGTGCATCGTAAGTCAGATTCTTCGATGAAACAGAATCACAAAGCCGCTATCATTAGCCATTAGTTCTGACATCAGTGGCGCATGCCGCCCTCTATTCAACTTTTATACTGAAATGCCGCCCATGCAATCATACGAAGAAGTGCTTGTTGCTATCCGTCAAATCATCCGCGCAATTGACTTGCACTCCCGTAAGTTAAATAAAAGTACTGGTTTAACCGGGCCTCAGCTTGTTATTTTGCAAGGCTTAGAACAGGGAGGTGAATCCTTCACTATTCGAGAGCTTTCAAGCAAAGTTAACTTAAGCCAAGCCACCGTAACTACCATTCTAGATAGGTTAGAGGTGAAGCAACTCGTTGTGCGTCAGCGTAGTCATGTTGATAAGCGCAAAGTTCATGTTTTATTAACGGATGAAGGTAAGCGCTTACTTTCAGATTCGCCGCAAGCCCTTCAGGATGAGTTTATCACCAAGTATCAAAGCCTAGAGACCTGGGAGCAAAACCTTCTACTGTCATCGGTTCAGCGTTTAGCCCAAATGATGAATGCCGAAAAATTAGATGCTGCACCGTACTTAGAGGTCAGCAGTTTTGTTCCCGATAACAGTAGCGGCTTAGATAAGAACGTTTGATATTCTTGCCTTATTGAAAGATCGTCCTGAATTACAGTTTTTAAGAGTATTAAAACCCATCATGGAACAACTGAACGTACCTCAAGGGCGCTTTTCTCTTGCTCGTTACCCTATCCGAAAGAATGACTTGCTGCGAGCATGGGATGCTGCGGACGAGTACTTGCTGAATCATATTCATGAGCAGCAGCTATGCAAACCAAGTATGAATATACTGATTTTAAATGACAGTTTTGGTGCATTAACAACTGCGCTGGCTGGCTATCAGCCTTGGTCGTTGTCAGATTCGTACTTGGCGCAGGAAGGTGCAAAAGCAAATTTAGAGAGAAACAAAATAGATGCCAAGCCTATCAAGTTGTGCTCAAGTTTAGAGTATCCAACTGAGCAAATGGACTTGGTTGTTATGAAAGTGCCCAAAAGCTTATCAATGCTTGAAGAGCAGCTGCATCGTATTAGGCCGTTGTTAAAATCTGACACCGTTATAATTGCTGCGGCCATGGCAAAGCTGATCCATACCTCAACGTTAAATCACTTTGAGCGTTTAATTGGCGAGACCAAAACCTCTCTTGCTGTGAAAAAAGCTCGTTTGATATTTGCAGCTCCGAACTTAACTCTATCCGTAGGTGAAAATCCTTACCCATTAACACTAGCGCTGGAAAATACAGCCTATCAACTTTGTAATCATGCCAATGTATTTTCTCGTGAGCGCTTAGATATTGGCACACGCTTCTTTTTACAGCACCTGCCTCGCAATAACGCACAACATATTGTTGACCTAGGTTGCGGGAATGGTGTGGTTGGCTTGATTGCAGCAGAGCGTAACCCTGAGGCCTATATCAGTTTTGTTGATGAGTCTTTTATGGCTGTAGACTCGGCAAAAACCAATTTTGAAAAAGCTTTTCCAGAGCGTAGAGCATGTTTTTTGGCAACAGATTGCCTAGCAGGTGTTGAACCTAACAGTGCTGACTTGATACTCAATAACCCGCCGTTTCATCAAAATAATACTGTGGGCGACTTTATTGCTCAGCAAATGTTTAGAGAAGCTAAAAATGTGCTCAAAACAGGGGGAGAGCTTTGGGTAATTGGCAACAGACATTTGGGCTATCACGTCAGCTTGAGAAAGCTGCTAGGTAATTGTGAAATGGTGGCCAGTAATCAGAAGTTTGTAATCCTCAGATCAATTAAATATTAGCAATGTCACAAAACTGTTATTGCAGTGCAAAATAACGGGGCGTATAGTCCCGATTGTCCAATATCCACGCACAGGATGCAGCTATGTCGCTCTCACAGTTTGAAGTTTTGCAAAAGTGGGATAATAACGATCTTCTAGACGGCGTACGTTTACTTTTAACCGTTACAGAAGTGATCAGTTTAACGGAGCTGTTTCAGCTCACTAAGCTGGCAGAAATCTATCGGAAGCAATATCCTTTGTTTAGTTAAGTAGATAATAGCGCCTAATTGTGGGCGCTATTATTTATCCTTTGCGCTATATCTTCTTTACGTGCCTGCAATAGCCGCTTTACAGCCTGCCAGCATTTCACTAGAGTTCCCGCTCTGCGTTTTTTGCCCTTCAGTTTTTCTGTTTAATCATTATTGAGAGTAGTTGCCCAATGGCCATAAGCCAGCATGATGTCATTATTATTGGAGCCGGAGCCGCCGGTTTAATGTGCGCGATTAGCGCAGGTAAGCGCGGCCGTAACGTGCTGGTGCTTGATCATAGCCGAAAAGCGGGTAATAAGATCATGGTGTCGGGTGGTGGGCGCTGCAACTTTACTAACTACTATGTTGAGCCAAATCGCTATATTTCACAGAATCCACACTTTTGTAAGTCTGCTCTAAGCCGCTATACCCAATGGGACTTTATCGCCATGGTCGATAAACACGGCTTACCTTATAGCGAAAAAGAAGAGGGGCAGCTGTTTTCTGATCAGAAAGCAAAAGCAATCTTAGATATGATGCTGCAAGAGGTTAGCGAGGTTAAGGCGCAGATTCAGCTTGAGACTGTGGTCGAAAAAATCCGACAGTTAGACTTATCTGAAGCGCCTAACCGCTTTCAGCTCATCACCAGCAAAGGCGCTTATCAGTGTGAGTCTTTGGTTATTGCCACAGGTGGCTTATCTATGCCAACAATGGGGGCTAGCGGTTTTGGCTACCAAGTAGCAGAGCAGTTTGGTTTGAACCTATTGCCACGCACTCCTGCGCTAGTGCCTTTTACATTGCAGCCAGATGAGAAAGCATTCACTGAACCATTGTCAGGGCTGAGCACTCCCGCTCGCTTGAGTTGTAATGGTGTAAGCTTCTTGGGTGGCTTGCTGTTTACCCATAGAGGCTTAAGTGGCCCTGCCGTATTGCAAGTATCGTCTTACTGGACAGCTGGCGACCAACTGGAAATAAATCTGATACCAGAGTTAGATCTTGAAGAACATTTGAAATCACTACGTCACAGTAAGCCGAAAACAGAGCTGCGAACGGTTATAAATGAGTATTTACCAAGCAGACTGGCAAAAGCGATACTGGAACAATGGTTAAAACAGCCCGTATTAGAAGCAGGTGAGAAAGGTATTAGTGTGGGTGATTTAAGTAATGCTCAAATCAACAATATCGCTAATAGAATACAACGCTGGATACCTAATCTAAATGGTACAGAAGGTTATCGTACTGCAGAAGTTACCTTGGGCGGCGTCGACACAAATGAACTTTCCTCCAAAACCATGGAAGCCAAGAAAGTACCCAATCTTCACTTTATCGGTGAAGTGGTGGATGTATCAGGCCACTTAGGTGGCTTTAACTTCCAATGGGCCTGGGCCAGCGGCTGGGTTGCGGGGGAGGTAGTTTAATTTTTTGCAAAAATACCAAATGCTACAACCCAAGCGGCAGTATGCGTAGCATCCTGATTAGACGGGTGCTATCATACTGCGTCTTTTTTAACCTGTATTTTCTAATCAAATTATTTTGACCCATCGTAGGGGTCAAAATTCAATGGTATAGGACGGTATCATGCCTGTTATAACTCTGCCTGATGGCAGTCAAAGATCATTCAATCATGCGGTAACTGTTTACGATGTTGCCGCGGATATAGGCGCGGGTTTAGCTAAAGCAGCGCTTGCTGGAAAGGTTGATGGTGAGCTTGTTGATGTTTCTCATTTAATTGAAGCAGATACAAACTTAGCTATTGTGACAACACGTGATGCAGAGGGTCTTGAGGTTATTCGCCACTCTAGCGCTCACTTGATGGCAATGGCTGTACAAGAGTTGTTTCCTACGGCTCAGGTCACCATCGGCCCTGTGATTGAAAATGGCTTTTATTATGACTTCGCTTATGAGCGTCCGTTTACACCTGAAGATTTAGAGTTGATCGAAGCTCGCATGAAAGATCTTGCCAAAAAAGATCTTAAAGTAGAGCGCTCAATCTTATCTCGAGAGGAAGCTATTGCGCTATTTGAAGCCAAAGGTGAGCGCTACAAGGTTGAAATCATTCAGGATATTCCAGGCGATCAACCGCTTTCATTCTATAAGCAAGGCGACTTTATAGATCTTTGTCGCGGTCCTCACGTGCCGTCAACAGGGCATATTAAAGCCGTTAAATTGATGAAGGTTGCAGGTGCGTATTGGCGCGGTGATTCGAAAAATGAAATGCTTCAGCGTATTTATGGTACGGCTTGGACGGATAAAAAAGATCTTAAAGAGTATCTGCACCGCCTAGAAGAAGCTGAAAAACGTGATCACCGTAAGCTAGGCAAGCAGCTGAATCTGTTTCATATGCAGGAAGAGGCACCAGGCATGGTGTTCTGGCATCCTGAAGGCTGGTCTTTGTATCAAACAATTGAAACTTACATGCGTAAGCGTTTGGATCAGCACGATTACAAAGAGATTAAAACACCTCAAGTCGTTGAAAGAACGCTTTGGGAGAAATCAGGGCACTGGGATAAATTCCATGATCAGATGTTTACAACCCATTCTGAGCATCGTGATTACGCTGTAAAACCAATGAACTGCCCTTGCCATATTCAAGTGTTTAATCAAGGCTTGAAGTCTTACCGTGACCTGCCTTTGCGTTTAGCGGAGTTTGGCTCTTGTCACCGTAATGAGTTCTCGGGCTCTTTGCATGGCTTGATGCGCGTGCGCGGCTTTACTCAAGATGACGCTCATATTTTCTGTACTGAAGAGCAGATTCAAAATGAAGTATCGAGCTTCATTGACTTCTTGCATCAGGTTTATACTGATTTTGGTTTCACAGAGATTGAGTACAAACTGTCTACTCGCCCAGAGCAGCGTGTAGGATCTGATGAAGTTTGGGATAAATCTGAAAAAGCATTAGCTGACGCGCTTGACGCTAAAAACCTGAAATGGGAAATGCTACCAGGTGAAGGTGCATTTTATGGCCCTAAAATTGAATTCTCTTTAAGGGATTGTTTGGGTCGCGTGTGGCAGTGTGGTACTATACAGGTCGATTTTTCAATGCCGGGTCGTCTTGGCGCTGAGTATGTTGATCATGCTGGCGAGCGTAAGACACCTGTCATGTTACACCGAGCTATTTTAGGTTCGTTTGAACGTTTTATCGGTATCTTGATTGAGCACTATGCTGGTGCGTTGCCCGCTTGGTTGGCGCCAAAACAGCTGGTGATTATGAATATCACCGATAAACAGGCAGATTATTGTCGAGAAATTGAAAAAAGCTTACGAAATGCGGACTTCCGTGCGTCTTCGGACTTGAGAAACGAGAAGATCGGATTTAAAATCCGTGAGCACACGATTCATAAGGTTCCTTATCTAGCCGTTATTGGCGATAAGGAAGTAGAGTCTGGAACCGTTGCAGTGCGTACCCGTACAGGTGAAGACCTGGGTAGCATGAGTATCGAGCAGGTCATTGAGCTGCTAAGTTCTGGCCGCTAAGATTGCAGTTATTGGAGATTTAGCTATTAAGCGGAATAACCCAAGAGGACGCAATGTAGACGTTGCTCCGATTAATGAGAACATTCGTGCTAAGGAAGTGCGGTTAATTGGTGCTGATGGCGAGCAAATAGGTGTTGTATCTATTACTCAAGCATTAGCTGCCGCACAAGAAGCAGGCTTAGATCTGGTTCAAATTTCAAAAGCTGATCCTATTGTCTGTAAAGTTATGGACTATGGTAAGTATCAGTATGAGCTGAAGAAGCAAAAAGCAGCTCAGAAAAAGAACCAGATTCAAGTGAAAGTCAAGGAAGTCAAGTTCCGTCCGGGTACGGAAGATGGGGATTATCAGGTAAAACTGCGCAACCTGATACGTTTCCTAGAAGAGGGTGACAAAGCCAAAATCACACTACGTTTCCGTGGTCGTGAAATGGCACACCAAGAGCTAGGTATGAAATTGATGAATCGCATCGAGGCAGACCTAGGTGAGCTTGTAGTGGTTGAGAGCCGTCCAAGGCTTGAAGGCCGCCAAATGGTTATGGTGTTGTCACCGAAGAAGAAAAAGTGACTCTGAATCTTCAGCGTTAAACCATCTGTATTATTAAATGCAGGTGGTTTGTTGTTGTATTCAGTTTTTAATAATTTGAATGCGGAGTATTTTTAAAAATGCCTAAAATCAAATCGCACAGCGGCGCTAAAAAGCGTTTTCGCAAAACTGCTAACGGAATCAAGCATAAGCAATCATTCCGTAGCCACATTCTGACCAAAAAAACGACCAAGCGTAAGCGTCAACTTCGCCCAATGAAGCAGCTGTGTGCTTCAGACATGGTGTTAGTACAACGCATGCTGCCTAATCTGTAATTTTTTTGAATTCTAACGTCAGGAGTGAGTAATGGCTCGCGTAAAACGTGGTGTAGTGGCGCGTCGTCGTCATAAGAAAGTTCTTAAGCAAGCTAAAGGTTACTACGGTGCTCGTAGCCGTGTATTCCGTGTAGCTAAACAAGCCGTTATCAAAGCGGGTCAGTACGCGTATCGCGACCGCCGTCAGCGTAAACGTCAATTCCGCGCTCTGTGGATTGCACGTATCAACGCTGCAGCTCGCATCAACGGTATGTCTTACAGCCGTTTCATCGCTGGCTTGAAAAAAGCAAGCATTGAAATCGACCGTAAAGTACTGGCTGATTTAGCGGTATACGAAAAAACAGTTTTTGCTGCCATCGTTGAAAAAGCGAAAGCAGCGCTAGCTTAAGATCGTGCCTTGTTAATATTCAAGGTCATGATGACAAGTGCATAATGCATTAGTCTTAAATAGGGGAAGGCGCTGAGCCTTCCCCTATTTTTATTTGGAGCCACTGACGATGGAAAACCTTGCTACATTAGTTGAGCAAGCGCGTGCGGCAATTGCAGCAGCAGCTGATGCTCAGGCCTTGGATTTGATAAGAGTTCAATATCTGGGGAAAAAAGGTGAAGTAACACAGCTTCTAAAAGGGTTAGGTAAGCTATCACCAGAAGAACGCCCGAAAGCGGGTGATGAAATTAACAAAGCCAAAGATACTTTACTGGATGAGTTAACAGCTCGTAAAACCAATTTAGATCAGGCACAGTTGGCAGCAAAGCTGGCAGCTGAGAAAATTGATGTTACCTTACCGGGACGTGGACAGTCTATTGGCGGTCTTCACCCTGTGACTAAAACCATTCAACGTATTGAAGATTTTTTTGCGTCTATCGGTTTTAGTGTTGCAGAAGGGCCAGAAATTGAAGATGACTATCACAATTTCGAAGCGCTGAATATTCCTTCGCACCACCCTGCTCGTGCGATGCATGACACCTTCTACTTCAATGCTAACACTGTACTGCGTACACACACCTCCCCAGTACAAGTGCGCACGATGGAATCACAGCAACCGCCTATTCGTATTGTATGCCCAGGTCGTGTATATCGTTGTGACTCTGACCAGACTCACTCGCCAATGTTTCATCAGGTTGAAGGCTTGTTAGTCGATAAAAATATCAGCTTCGCTGATTTGAAAGGTATTTTAGAGCAGTTCCTAAAAGCCTTTTTTGAAGATGACGTGCGTGTACGTTTCCGCCCCTCTTATTTCCCATTTACAGAGCCTTCTATTGAAGTTGACATCGATCGCGGAGATGGCAAATGGTTAGAAGTACTAGGTTGTGGCATGGTGCACCCAAAAGTATTTGAAGCTTCAGGTATTGACCCTGAAGAGTACACCGGCTTTGCCTTTGGTATGGGTGTAGAGCGTTTGGCGATGCTACGTTATGGCGTGAATGACCTGCGCTTGTTCTTTGATAATGACTTGCGTTTTTTAGATCAGTTACGCTAGTCAATATGTTTTGCCAAGCAGGCAACTCGACCCATAGTGCAAAATTCAGGAATCTAAGATGAAATTCAGCGAACAGTGGCTGCGTGAGTGGGTGAATCCATCTATCACGACAGAGCAGTTAGAGAGCCTGCTTTCTCTTGCAGGTTTAGAAGTAGATGGTATCGAAAAAGCAGCGGGAGAGTTTACCGGTGTAATAGTGGGTGAAATTGTTAATGCAGAACCACACCCTAACGCCGATAAGTTGCAGGTCTGTACAGTAAATAATGGTATAGAGCTCACACAAGTTGTGTGTGGCGCAAGCAATGCTCGTGCTGGCTTGAAGACTGCTTTTGCCCAAGTCGGTGCGGTACTGCCGGGCGATTTTAAGATTAAGAAAGCTAAGCTACGTCAAGTCGAATCATTTGGCATGCTATGCGCTGAGGATGAGCTTGGCATTTCAGACGATCATGGCGGTATTATGGAGCTGCCTGCAGACGCGCCAGTGGGTGCTGATTTGCGTGAATATCTCAACCTGAATGACGCTATCATTGAAGTTGACCTGACACCAAATCGTAGTGACTGCTTAAGTGTTGCAGGCCTTGCGCGCGAAGTTGGTGTGTTGACCCAGACACCTGTTGTCGAAAAAGAAGTTGCAGCAGCACCTATTACAAGCGATCTAACCTTTGCCGTAAGCTTGCAAAACCCTGATGCATGTCCACGTTATTTAGGTCGTGTTATTTCAGGCGTAAATACTCAAGCGAAGACTCCTTTATGGATGGTTGAGCGCTTACGTCGTAGTGGCGTACGCGCCATCGACCCAATTGTTGACGTCACTAACTATGTGCTGATGGAATTGGGTCAGCCAATGCATGCTTTTGACTTGGCAAAGCTATCTGGTGGTATTCAGGTGCGTCTTGCAACTCAGGATGAAAGCCTACAATTGTTAGATGGCTCTGAAGTTAAGCTAAACGCCGATACACTCGTAATTGCTGATCAAGAAAAAGCGTTAGCAATGGCGGGCATCATGGGTGGTGAGCAGTCAAAAGTGAGTGACTCAACACAAGATATCTTCCTTGAGTGTGCTTACTTTGATCCAATTTCAATTGCAGGTCGCGCCCGCTCTTATGGTTTGCATACAGACTCATCGCATCGCTATGAACGCGGTGTTGACTTTAACCTACAAGCCAAAGCGATGGAGTACGCAACCAATCTTTTGCTAGAGATTGTAGGCGGTCAAGCAGGCCCTGTCGTTGAAGCGGTCGAGGCTTCAGCTCTGCCAGTACGTAACGATGTGATCTTACGTCCTGAGCGTTTAAATCAAATGCTTGCTATGGAAATGCCTGCGGATAAAGTTGAAGATATTTTAACGCGCTTAGGTTTGCAATTGAGCATTGAAGCGAATGGTGCTTGGCGTGCCAAAGTACCAAGCTATCGTTTTGATATCAGCATTGAACCCGACTTGATTGAAGAAGTGGCTCGCGTTTACGGCTACGATAATCTACCCGTTAAAAGTCCTACCATGGCGTTGGGTATCGAAGCTAAACCAGAGGCAATTAAGCCTGTACGTTTGGTGCGTCAGTCATTGATTTCAAGAGGCTACCAAGAAGCGATTACTTTTAGCTTTATTGAGCCAAATCTATCTGCGCTATTTGACCCAGAGAACACACCTGTTGCGTTGGCAAATCCGATCTCTGCTGAGCTATCTGTCATGCGTACGACATTGCTGGCAGGTTTGGCCAAAACTGTGCAATACAACCAGAACCGTCAGCAAAGTCGAGTACGCTTATTTGAAGTTGGGCAATGTTTTATCCAACAAAATGATGAGATCGCGCAAGACCCAATGCTGGCTGTTATTGCAACGGGTAGCCGTCAGCCTGAAGGTTGGACAGGTAAAACAGAGTCTATAGACTTTTTTGACCTAAAGGGTGATTTAGAAGCATTGTTAGATGATGCTGGTATTCTAAATGACTGCCAATTTGAGCCAGCAGAGCACAGCGCTTTGCACCCTGGGCAAACTGCAAAAATTGTACGTGCAGGTGAAACTGTAGGTTACATTGGCGCCTTACACCCTCAGGTACAGAAAGAGTTGAGCTTAAAGGGCAGCGTATTTGCTTTTGAAATCAAACTGTCTGCGGTTCAGGCTGGTAAAGTGGCTCATTTCCAACAGCTTTCAAAATATCCTGAAGTACGCCGTGACCTTGCCTTTATCGTTGATGAGTCAACCCCTGTCGCTCATATGATGGCTGCAGCAAAAGACTGTGCAGGTGAATGGCTACAAGAGTTGCGCTTATTTGATGTTTATCAAGGCAAAGGCGTTGAAGAACAAAGAAAAAGTGTTGCTTTGGGCTTGACGTGGCAGCATGCTTCGCGCACTCTAAATGATGAGGAAATCAACAGCCTTGTTGATCAGATTGTTTGCACGCTTCAGGATAGATTTGGAGCAAGCCTGAGGAGCTGATAGAGATGACTGCGTTAACTAAAGCTGAAATGGCAGAAAAGCTATATGTAGAATTGGGTCTTAGCAAACGCGAAGCCAAGGATATGGTAGAGCTTTTCTTTGAAGAAATTCGCGAATGCTTGAAAGATAATGAGCAAGTTAAATTGTCAGGCTTTGGCAACTTTGATTTGCGTGATAAGCGTCAGCGGCCCGGTCGAAACCCCAAAACTGGAGAAGAAATTCCTATTTCTGCCCGTAGAGTGGTGACATTCCGTCCAGGTCAAAAACTTAAATCGCGAGTAGAAACCTTTGAAGAGGTGGAGTTTCAGCGCCGATAAACTTCGGTTAATTGGTTAATGCAGCCGTTAATCTCTTTTGGATCTAGCTAACTTGTTGATAATGCTAAAGTATCGCTATCAATAAGGGGTTGCGAAGAAAATATACGAGGTTATAATAATCGTATATCGGGATGTAGCGCAGCTTGGTAGCGCACTACAATGGGGTTGTAGGGGTCGCTGGTTCGAATCCAGTCATCCCGACCAAAAAATACCAAAGAAAACAGCACCTTAGACAAGGTGCTGTTTTTTTTGCCTTGCCGTTTCAAATATTTTTCAAAAATAATGTGGTTTAGTGGTGCTGAGTGCGGTCAATATTTGAGGTTTGGGCAGTAACCCATCGCTGCTCATGACCTGACAAATAATGATCTGTCATCTCTTGGTCAGCATCTCCCATCAAGGCTTGAACGGCTTGCTTACTTGCACTGCTTTTTTCTATCAAGTGTGCCCCCAACGCTCTGATAGCCTGATTGCGCTTTTACGGTATGTTTTCTTTCTGACCACGAATAGAACGTCGTCTTTAATCTGATCATAGTGCATAGAGACTATCTCTTTGCGATCTTGGCAGGTTAGCAATGCGAGATCCATAGCGATTTGGAACCACTCATTGGCCTTGCTATGGTGAGGCGCAACTTAAGCATTTATATCATGGCGGTATAATATGTTAATTTTTCAGATATAAATGAATGGGTAGCCGAATTTTTGCAGGTGTAATACAGGCAATAGTGCGGAATTCCCTTGTCATATGGGCTTGATCACTGAATCCGAATTGTTGGGCAGTGTCCGCCAGACTCACATTTTTGTGCAGTCGTAAAAAACTGATTGTTTTTTTAATTCTCAAAATTCTTTGATAATGCTTTGGAGCCATCCCAAGCCAGAGTTTAAAAAGGCGCTCGATTTGTCTCTGGCTCAGCTCAATGCTTTCACTTAGTTGGCCAATGGCCCCATCTTTTTTGATACATTCTAGCGCTTTTTCAAGAGGGTTTGGAATCGCATTTGTAAGATCCAAGTTTGTTTCTGCCCATAGATACAGAGCTTCAATCTGTCTATCGCTGTCTTTGAGTTCAGAATAAATCTGGTAGAGGTTATACCGTTTATCTTGTTCTGGTAATAATAACGTTGGCTTGTCGTAATGATGCCCTAAAACACCATAACCAATTGCAGGATGGAAGCGAATGCCCGCGAGTTTCGTGCCAGAAAACAGAATAATGTTCTCCGCCTTCTTCTTTACTGGGAGCATGATTACACCTTTCGGTAGAGTTTCACTACCAATCATTACGTCACCAGCAAAATTAAAAATAATGCCGCTGCCTGCATCGGAATACAGTGGCTTCACTATCGAATTTGATTGAGACACAGATGCAGACCATATTCCCTGAATAAGCGCAGACAGCTGTCCAGACGGCTGAGACAGCTGAAAATCTAACACTGTTTTAACTGATTTATGTCGGTCTATAACTTCCTACCTCAGGCTTAAATGTTTTAGCAATCCGGTTCCAGCTGTTGATGGCATTAATCGCAATGGTCAAGTCCACTACGGCTTTTTCACCTAATGTCTCTACCACTTTCTGATAGCTATGATCATCCACTGCTTTACCAGAGGTCAATTGCTCAGCCCAATCCAGTGCCGCAATCTCTGCCCCTGAGTAAAAAGGCATGTCACGCCACGCACTTAAGCCAATAATACGTTCTTGATTCTCACCCTGACTCAGCGCATCTTTGCTATGCATATCGATACAAAAGGCACACTGATTGATTTGTGACACTCTCAGTTTAACCAACTCCCAGATAGAGACTGTCAATGTTTCTGAAACGCAAAATTGCTCTCGCAAATAGCTTTCCTGGCTCATCAGAATTTGCATTGCTTTGGATGCTAGTTCGAAGTAGTTTGCACGTAAAGTCATATCTTATCTCCTTAGAATTGTCAGAGCTAAGATAACTTATGGCTTAAAACAGGTATTGAATATTTTCGACACGCACCATGTTTAAACTTTTATCTAGTTAGGATGACCAATGAGGTTATAGATTTGTTTGCCGTACTTGGTGCTGCATGTAATCAGTGTAACTGGGTGGCCATCTGTCAGTGATACTCTAATAAAGTTCTTTTCTGATGCGCTAGTAACAACCTCAACAATCCCATTCCCCTTACGCCATGTTAAGATAAGCAACTTTTCCGCGATCAACCCATTAAGGCAAGCTATGAGTCTTTTTTCTTCCATTAAGTCGCTGTTCTCTGGCGAGCGTTCCACCGATAAAGCCCCTGAGTCGCTGCCGTCTGAAGCCTACAACGGCTACACCATTACGCCAGCGCCTGTTCGTGAGGAGTTGGGCTTTCGGGTCAACGGTTTGATTACTAAAGGCGAGTTAAGCCATCAGTTTATTCGGGCAGATATATTACCCACTGCGGAGGAGTGCGCTAAAGAGGTGGTACGTAAGGCAAAGCAGATGATTGATCAACAGGGCGATAAGATTTTTTAGTCTTTGCCCTGCTGTGTTACTGCGGTATTTTTCTAATCAGTCCGCTACGAAGTGTTTGCCCAGTAGGGCGTAGTAGAAGTTGCTGTCGTTTAATACCCCCACAAACTGTTCGTTTTCAACCAACAACACGGGTAGGCGGCTGCTGTAGCGTAGGTTGATGGCGTCACGCATGTTGATGTCGGGGCTGGCGATGGCGAAGGTGCCACGGGTGGCGTCACCCTCTTGCCAAGTTTGGGTGTTCAATGGGGTATCGCCTTTGCCTGCTTGTACAATTCTGCCCTGCGCCAGTTGCACCCAATACTGGTGGTTTTGGTCGATGATGATGCGCTCACCCTCTTGTTTGAGCTGGTCTTTTTGGCTCATTAGGGTTCGGCCACCCAGTACATTCAGCGGGTTGGTGTGGGCGACAAAGTCTTCCACGTAGGCGGTTTCAGGGTTCAGTACAATCTGTTCGGGTTCGCCATGTTGTATGATTTTGGCCGATTCCATAATGGCGATATGGCTACCAATTTTTAGGGCTTCGTCTAGGTCATGGCTGACAAATACGATAGTTTTTTTCAGGTTACGCTGTAGCTCTAGCAGTTCATCTTGTAGTTGTGCGCGAATCAGAGGGTCTAGGGCGGAGAAGGGTTCGTCCATCAGCAAGATATCCGAGTCCATCGCAAAGGCTCGCGCCAAACCTACGCGCTGCTGCATCCCCCCTGAAAGCTCATGGGGTAGGGCGTTGGCCCATTCGCTTAGGCCGACCATTTCTAGTTTCTCAAGAGCGCTGTTGTGGCGCTCTTTTTTGTCGATGCCTTTCATCTCTAAACCAAAGGCGACGTTTTCTAATACAGTCAGCCAAGGCATCAAGGCAAATTTCTGAAACACCATTGAGATTCGATTAGTACGCAGGTGACGCAGGGTGTTTTCGTCACAATTGGCAAGGTCGATCGTCTCATTACCATCTTTCACTTCTAACTTGCCACGGCTGATGCTGTTTAGGCCATTAATCGCCCGTAGCAGGCTGGATTTACCAGAACCTGACAGCCCCATTAATACACAGATCTCGCCCTCTTGAACGCGAATATTGGCGTTTTGCACCCCAACAACAGCACCTGTTTGTTCGATAATTTCTTGGCGTGATAAGCCTTGATCTAACAACGCCAAGGCTTGTGTTTGCTGCTGCGGATCACCAAACACCACATCTAGGTTTTCAATATTGATGACATTCATAAGATTAAGCCTTTGATTCGGGTTGTTTGCAGAGACGGTCTAGCATGATGGCCACCAATACAATGGCCAGACCCGCTTCAAAACCTTGTGCGATGTTAACGGTGTTCAACGCCCGCACCACTGGTTTACCTAAACCATCGGCCCCTACTAGGGCAGAGATTACCACCATCGACAGCGATAACATGATGCATTGGGTGACACCCGCCATAATGTTGGGCATGGCGGCAGGCAGTTCGACTTTAAACAGTAACTTAGCGCGAGTGGCACCAAAGGCTTTACCGGCCTCGATCAGCTCTTGCGGCACGCTACCAATCCCCAAGGCGGTAAGACGAATGGGCGCTGCAATGGCAAAGATAATGGTGGAGATCAGCCCCGGTACGACGCCCAAACCGAATAAAATCAGGGTGGGAATCAGATATACAAAGGTGGGGATGGTTTGCATCAAGTCTAAGACTGGACGCAGGGCGGTATTAAATTTGGGGTAATGCGCGGCCATTATGCCAATCGGAATACCAAATAACACACACAAGAAGGTGGCCGTTAGCACCAGCACTAGGGTTTCAATCATCTCAACCCAGTAGCCTAGGTTGATGATGAGCAATAATGAAAACACCACAAAGGCCACTAAGCCAAGTGAGCGGTGCAACCACCACGCAAAGCCCGCGACTAAGGCAGTGAAGAGTAATGCAGGAATGAATAGAATGAGGTCTGTGGCACCTAAGATCAGCCACTCTAAGGAAAACGCAATGGCATCAAAGAAACCTGACGCATTGCCGATCAGCCAATCGACAAAAGCTTCTACCCACTGCCCTAACGGGACTTTTTGATCGGTTAACCAGTTCATAATAGCTTTCTCAATGACGATTATCGGCGGAAGAACCGCTAAAAAAACACTTAAAATCAAAGGGCAGGCAAGGGCTTTACCCTGCCTGCAAAGCCAAACACTTTGTTTAACTTAAGGTTATTTTTCTCAGAGGATGTCGATGATAGGGTTAGAGCTTAAGATGCTGCTTCACCGCAGGCAGTGCGGGTTTGCCATCAATAGTGGTAACACCCTCTAACCAGCGATTCAGCACCTCGGGGTTATTCTGCAACCATGTCATTGCGGCTTTTTGTGGTTTTTGGCCTTCATCTAGAATGGCCGCCATCACTTGGTTTTCCATCTCAAGAGAGAACTGTAAATTGGTCAGCAGTTTGCCCATATTCGGGCACTCGGTTGTGTAGTTTTTACGGGTGTTGGTGTAAATAGTTGCGCCACCATAGTTGGGGCCAAACCAATCATCACCGCCATCTAGATAGGCGATCTCAAAGTTGCTGTTCATCGGGTGTGGTTCCCAGCCTAAAAACAGCACCCATTTGTTACGACGCTCCGCACGTTTGACCTCAGACAACATACCTGCTTCAGAAGACTCCACCAGTTTAAAGCCTTTTAGGTTAAAGGCGTTTTTGTCGATCATCTCTTGAATCAGGCGGTTACCATCATTACCCGGTTCGATACCGTAAATACGCTTGTTGAACTTGCGGCTGAACTTTTCAATATCAGCAAAGCTACGCACACCTGCATCATAGGCAGCCTTGTTCACCGCTAAGGTGTATTTAGCGCCCTCTAGGTTGGCACGTACAGTTTCAACGCGGCCCTCTTCACGGTATTTGGCGATGTCGCCTTCCATTGTGGGCATCCAGTTACCCAGAAAGAGATCTAAATCGCCAGAGGCCAAAGAGGCGTAAGTCACGGGTACAGACAACAGTTGTGTTTTAGGTTGGTAGCCCAAACCTTTGACAATTTCAGAGGTGATGGCGGTAGTGGCAGTAATATCCGTCCAACCAACATCGGCAAAGCGCACGGTTTCGCAGCTTGCCGCTTGAGCAGCACTGGTCGCCAATAGGGTTAAGCCAAGAGTGGCAAGGGTGGTACGAGCGAACTTTTTGGGTGTAAAAGACATACAGATTAACCTTTCAATTGCGTGATTAAAGACTTCTGTATTTCCAAGGCAAACCGGCCAGATGATATTTTCACCGCTGGGCTGGCTTGGAAATGCTGAAATCGTGCGTTTTCATTTAGCCTGTAGAACAGCGGCGTTTAACGCTGCTGTTCTGCGTAGTGGGGATGAAGCCAAACCGCAACCTTGGCTTTAGGCAAAGGCTTGTTGCCCAAAATCAGATCTGCGGCTTTTTCAGCGACCATAATGGTGGGTGCATTTAAGTTGCCATTGGTGATGATGGGGAAAATAGAGGCGTCCACCACTCGCAGCCCATCAACACCTCGCACTTGGCATTGTTCATCCAACACCGCCATTGGGTCAGTATCAGCGCCCATTTTGCAGCTACAAGAGGGGTGGTAAGCGCTCTCGACGTTATCGCGCACCCAAGTATCAATTTCGGCATCAGTGCTGACCGATAGCCCCGGCTGAATCTCATCTCCACGGTATGACTCAAGAGGTGCTTGCTGCAAAATTTCGCGGGTTAGCCGAATGCAAGCGCGCCAGTCCTCAACATCTTGCGGGTGGCTTAGGTAGTTAAACTGAATTTTAGGCGGCTGTTTGGGGTCGGCACTGGTGATCCAGATACGGCCACGGCTGGCGGGTTTATTTGGGCCAACATGCACCTGAAAGCCATGTCCTTTAAACGCAGCTTTGCCGTCGTAACGCATGGCGGCAGGTAAAAAGTGGTATTGAATATCCGGCCACTTCACTCCTGCTTTTGAGCGAATAAAAGCACAAGACTCAAAGTGGTTGGTTGCCCCCAATCCATTTTTGAAAAACAGCCACTGTGCACCTATCAAGCCCATACTGACGAAGTTCAGCTTGCTGTTCAGCGAGATCGGCTGCTTGCACTGGTATTGAAAATACACCTCAAGGTGATCTTGTAGGTTTTCGCCCACCCCTGCTAAATCGTGCAATACTGGCACGCCCGCTTGTTCCAACACCGCTTTAGGGCCAATACCTGAGAGTTGTAATAGATGGGGAGAGCCAATAGCCCCCGCGCAAGAGATCACCTCTCGATAGGCGCTGACTTGCTGAACTTGCCCATTTTTTTCAAACTCAACCCCTGTGGCTTTTAGGCCTTCAGCGCTGGCTTCGAGCTGGATTTTGCGCGTCAGTACGCCTGTTAGCACTGTTAAGTTCGAGCGTTTCATCGCACGGCGCAGGTAAGCGTTAGAGGTTGAACTACGCACACCGTTTCTAACGGTCATGTGCATAGCACCAAAGCCTTCTTGCTGGTAGCCGTTGTAATCCTCGGTAGCGGGATAACCTGCGGCAACCCCACTGTCGATAAAGGCTTGATAGAGCGGGTTGAGGCTCATGTTGTTGCCATTACAAGTGCCAACAGGGCCATTGCCACCTCGGTATTGATTTGCGCCACCAATCCAAGTTTCTGCTTTTTTGAAGTACGGCAGGCAGCTTTGATAATCCCAACCTGTTGCACCCTGCTCAACCCATTGATCAAAATCACAAGCATGGCCGCGCACATACACCATGCCATTAATAGAGGAGGAGCCGCCTAAGGTTTTGCCCCTAGGCGTGTGTAACGATCTGCCGTTGATACCCGCTTCTGGTTCGGTGTGAAACTGCCAGCACAAACGCTCGGTGTTCATCGGGTACGACAGTGCGGTGGGCATCTGTACAAAAATACTTTGATCACTACCACCGCGCTCAAGTAATAACACGTTGAACTCGCCACAGGCCGTCAGCCGATCCGCTAAAACGCAACCTGCTGAACCTGCACCAATGATGATGTAGTCGTATTCTTGATTCATAATTTATTGCTAACCGCTCGATAAAAGTAAAACCTGAAAAAACCGATCAAACCGTTTAATTCAGTAAGGCCGTTCAAGGTCTGACAGCGCCACCATGACGCTTTTCAATTGCGTGTACTGTTTGAGGGTTTCAATACCGTTTTCACGACCTAAACCTGAGGCTTTATAGCCTCCCACGGGCATTTCTGCTGGCGATGCCCCCCAAGTGTTGATCCAGCAAATGCCCGCCTGTAGCTGGTGAATCACCCGATGAGCACGGCTGATCTCCTTAGTGAATACCCCTGCCGCTAGGCCGAAGCGCGTGTCATTGGCGCGTTTGATCACCTCTTGCTCATCGGTAAATTTCAAAACCGACATCACAGGGCCAAAGATCTCTTCACGTACATTCGGCATCTGATCATGGCAGTCGGCAAATACGGTCGGCTGCACAAAAGCCCCTTTGTCTAAACCATTAGTGAGTACACGCTCACCCCCACAGACTAGGCGTGCGCCCGCTTGTTTGGCCTGCTCGATAAAAGAAAGCACTTTTTGCAGATGCGCCTCAGAGATCAGTGCGCCCACCTGTGTGTCTGGCTGAGTGGGGTCGCCCACAATCATCTGCTCGGTGCGGGTTTTCAGTTCGGCAAGAAAAGCGTCATAAATGTCGCTATGCACAAACACTCGAGTGCCGTTAGTGCACACTTCGCCCTGGGTGTAGAAGTTCGCCAACATGGCCGCAGACACCGCCTGCTCAATGGGCGTATCGGGGAAGATAATAAGAGGTGATTTACCGCCTAACTCCATTGTGACGGACTTTAAGGTCGAGGCCGCATCCGCCATCACCGTTTTGCCTGTGCCGCACTCACCCGTGAAAGAGACTTTGGCAATTTCAGGATGCGCGGTAAGCATTTGACCGACGCGGTAATCCCCTTGCACCACATTGAATACGCCATCGGGCACACCCGCTTCGGTATAAATTTCAGCCAGCTTCAAAACTGACAACGGGGTTTCTTCAGAGGGTTTAAAAATCATCGCATTGCCTGCGGCTAAAGCAGGGGCTGATTTCCAGCACGCAATTTGAATTGGATAGTTCCACGCGCCAATGCCCGCACAGATGCCCAGTGGCTCACGTCGTGTATAGAAGAAACTGTCTTGGCTGAGGTCTTGATAGTCACCCTGAATTTTATCGGCAAGGCCTGCGTAGTACTCAATGACATCTGCGCCCGTGACAATATCAACCGCAACCGCCTCTTGATAGGGTTTGCCCGTGTCCTGCACCTCTAACATCGCCAATTCATCATTACGCTCGCGTAATAACGCCACCGCTTTGTGCAAAATGCGCGCGCGTTCAATGGCAGGTAGTGCAGCCCATTGGGCTTGTCCGATTTTGGCAGAGTCTACCGCCTGTGCCATTGCGGTTTGATCGGCCTGCGCGACGGTTGCCAATACAGCTCCCGTAGCAGGGTTAAGCGTGGTAAATGTTTCTTCAGCAGGCGCAGTGTAATAAGCGCCATTAATATAATGTTGAACAACTGACATAAATGAAAACCTGAATCTTGAAAAATAGCGCTCAACAATGGGCGCAACAGTGGAGCATGAGGTTTTTGCTTATAGGTCTTGCGGCCAATACTGGCTAGGAATACGTTGACGTAGGTAATCCAGAATCAAAGCCTGTGCCAGTGCTTGATCAATACCATGAGGTGAGAGCGCCCCGCGTAGCCAAATACCATCAATCAAGGCCGCCACCCCTTGCGCTACAAAGACCGCCTCGTCATGGGGCATTACCTGTTTTAGCTCATAACGTAGATAAGACAGCAGGCGTTTTTCATTCACACGCTGTAAACGATGCAACTGAGGTTTGTGCATCGCATACGACCAAAATGTCAGCCATGTTTTCACCACTTTGCTGTCTAATTGTTTAGGATCAAAATTACCATCCACCACAGCAACAATACGTTTTACAACAGAGCTTCGGTCAGTTTCCGCCAGCCTTGATTGAATAGCCTTAGCTAAGTCTTGCAAAACTGAGCGCATGGTCGCTTCTAACAAGCCATCTTTTCCGCCAAAGTAGTGATTAATAATGGCTGGAGAAACCCCCGCATAAGCCCCAATCATCGCCACACTGGCTTTGTGCAAGCCCACGTCATTGATCGCCTTCATTGTGGCGTCAATCAATTGTGGCTTTCTAATTTCCGGCATTCCAACTTTAGGCATTCGGTCGCACTCAATTTTTTCTTAAATGAATGTTTAATTAAAAATGACAGAAAAAAGCACCAATGGCAAGGTAAAAATATTTAGCTCACTAATGATTATTGTCGTAATATTTTTTCACCCATCCCTTATACCCCAGTACCTTCCAGTGTTTTTTTATTAATTTAAGGCCATAGCCGCACAGGCGGCACTGTTGTTTTTAATTGGGTTGTCGCATAATCGAGGGCTGTTTTTTTCTTGCAAACCACGGAGTTGCAAATGCACCACCCAGTTCCCGTTATTGCTACATTAGATGCTATTCTTCCCGACGAACCTTTGCTGATGATGGGTGCTGGCCCGGTGCCTATTCCTGCAAAAGTTGCCGCCGCCAACGGCATTGTGATCAACCACCTTGGCGACACCATGGCACGCGTGATTGAGCAGATGAAGATGATGGCGCGCTATGTGTTTCAAACTGAATCACAACATATCCTAGGGGTCGCGGGGCCAGGCTCTGCTGCGATGGAAATGGCGGCAGCCAACTTAGTTATTCCGGGCAGCAAAGTGCTGTGCGTGTGCAATGGCTTTTTCAGCTCACGCTTGGCAGAAATGTCTGAGCGCCTAGGCGCTGAAGTGGTGCGTATTAACATACCTTGTGGTCAAGCGGCTAATGCTGACGAGGTAATCACGGCCATTCGAGAGCACCGCCCACAGGTGTTGACCATTGTGCAGGGGGAAACTTCGAATACCGTCTACAACGGCTGCCTACCCGAGATCTGCCGAGTGGCTCATGAGCTGGAGTGTTTAGTGGTGGTCGATGCAGTGTGTACACTCAGCACCATGCCACTGAACATGGACGACTGGGGCGTTGATGCGGTGATCACTGGCGGGCAGAAAGGGTTAAGCTCGATTCCGGGTGTATCTCTGGTGGCTTTCTCTGAGCTGGCTTGGGATTTAATCTCCAGCCGTCAAGATATACTGCGCCACTGGTGTTTAGACGCGAAGCTGGCAGATCAGTTCTGGTACAAAAAGTCGTATCATTATACCGCGCCAGTATCTGGCATTCTGGCTCTACATGAAGCCTTGCATCTGGTCTGCAAGGAGACTTTACCTCGCCGCTTTGATCGCCACCTAAAATGCTCCTTGGCACTACAGGCGGGCATTGAAGGCTTAGGTTTGGAGCTGTATGTGGATCAGCCATCACGCCTGAACTCTGTAGTCGGAATCAAACTACCCGAGGGTCTAAATCAGAAAGAGCTGCTACGTTTTATCTCCAGTGAATACGGTGTTGAAATCGCTGGATCTTTCGGCTTAGACATTGTGCGTATTGGTCAGATGGGTGAGCAGTGCCGCACCCACAACATCTTCCGCACAATTCACGCGCTAGGCTCTAGCTTGAAAGGTTTGGGTCAGCAGGTGGACATCCCTGCCGGTGTTGCCGCATTAGAGCGCTCAATTGAGATGTATCAACCGCGCTATTCTGCACAAACCGAGTAAACTTGATCAAAATAAAAAAGGCTGCATGAAAGCAGCCTTTTGTTCTCTAGCTAGTAAGCCATTTCGCGACTAGAGCTACATATACCAATTGGTTTCAAGCTGATCCGCCATATAACCCATAATCAACTCCATACGCTGATTAGCCTCTGCAAATAGCTCTAGGTCAACCAACATTGCCTCTGCGGGCTGAGTATGAGGGCCATCATCAATTTCATGAGCGCAGGCATCAACCAGTTCTTTGGCGGCACTTGGCGTGGTTTCTAAGTGAAACTGTAGACCAATCACTCGATCTTGATAAATAAAGCCTTGATTGGCACAACCTTCACTTTTACCAATAGCAATAGCGCCATCAGGCAGATCATAAGTATCGCCATGCCAGTGAAACGCCTGAAACTGCTGTGGCAATCCCAACACCATCGCATTCGGTGTCGTTGTAATCGGAAACCAGCCTATTTCACGGTGTGTATTACGGTAAACTCTAGCCCCTAGTACGCGAGCGATCAGTTGCGCACCTAGACAGATGCCCATGACCATCTTGCCCTGCTCAATCGCTTCACTGATAAAGCTTTTTTCAGTCTGCAACCAACTGACGTTGTAATCGTCGTTGGCGCTCATTGGGCCGCCTAAAATCAGCAGTAAGTCATAACTCTCGTGATCTGGCAATCCGTCGTCTTCAAAGAAGCGGGTGTAAGACAACGGATAACCCTTTTTTTCTGCCCAACGGGCGATACTGCCTAGACCTTCATAAGCAACATGTTGAAGAACATGTATTCGCATTAATGCTGCCTCATCTGTTTAGCGTTCTGAGCTTGCTTAAGTTGTTGTTTACAGTCAAATTTGTATAAAAAATTACTGCTATTAGACAAGCGCTAAGGATGTAAAAGAGCATAACATGAAATTTTTTTGATGCAATAAGCCTAGCTTTTAAGCGCTTATTAGAGCCCAGTATTCAGCTTTACTGCCATTGATAAGCTGCCATTGAGAGAAAGCCATACTCAATACTGTCATGCAGTACATATCCTTTAGGATCATGAGCAGCACCCGCAGAAACCAAAAGTGGCACATAATGCTCAGGGCTTGGGTGATTCTCTCTACCGAAAGGGGCTTGTAAATATTGTTCCAACCCTTCTCTATTACCCTCTGTTACCGTTTGGTTAAGCCAGCGGATAAACTGCTCAGCCATTGGCATAATCGGTTGATCAATGCCCATACGAGGATTGAAGTAGCTCAGGTTATGGGTTGCCGCTCCACTGCCCATAATCAAAATATTTTGCGCCCTCAAGGGCCTCAATGCTTGCCCTAACTGCCAATAGAAACTTATGGGTACATTTCTTGGAATCGAGACTTGCAATACAGGTATATCAGCTTCTGGATAGATCAGCTTAAGCGGTGACCAAGCACCATGATCTAAACCTCGACTGGGGTGTAAACGAACATCAAAAGACTTCCCACTGAGCAAACTCTGGATCTGCTCGGCTAAGGCTGGCGCACCGCTGGCAGGGTAATCCATGTCATAGAGGGCTTGAGGGAAACCATAAAAATCATAAATAGTTTCAGGCTGTGCGCTATGGGTAATACCGACAATGGGCGCAGGGGTTTCCCAGTGTGCCGAGACCACAACAATGGCATCAGGACGCGTCAGTTGCTGTCCTAACTCAGATAAGAAGGTTTTTGCGGGCGTATCCTGTAAAATCAGGGCAGGAGAGCCATGAGAAATAAATAAACTGGGTTGCATAGCGGATCTCCAAATTGATATCCACATAATTAATATTGGTTTCGCCCAGTATATAAGCTATCTCTATTGCTAAAAACAGAGGTTATCTTAAATCAATGTTAACTTTAGGTTATCAATTAGGCTGTAGCCTAGTCGTGACTATTTCCATTTCCATCTGTTTTTATTTAGGAGCCTATTTAGTATGTCAGCAAACAGCACCGCTCTTTATTTTACGGTTCAAGGTGAAGGTAAACCGCTCATTATAATTCATGGTCTATTTGGTTCAGCGGATAACTGGCGCACTTTGGCTAAAAAGTTTGCCGAGAATTATCAAGTGTTTTGTATTGATTTACGAAACCATGGTCGCTCACCTCATGTCGACGGCATGAGTTATAACGAAATGGCGGCTGACTTACTCAGTTTTATGGATCAACAGGCGATCAGCAAAGCCCACATTATTGGCCACTCAATGGGGGGCAAAGTAGCGATGCAGTTCGCATTAAATCATGCTGAACGGGTAGAACACTTGGTTGTTGCGGACATAGCACCTGTCGCTTATCAACACGGCCACACCGATGTATTGGCTGCTTTTGATGCGGTACAAGCACTGGGTGGCGTCGCTTCTCGCAAAGAAGCAGATGAAGTGATGAGTGCTCACGTTGACAGCTTGGGCATACGTCAGTTTTTAATGACCAATTTAGAGAAGAAAGTCGACGGCAAACTAGGCTGGCGCGTTGGTTTAGCTCAAATCAAACAGGGATATGCTGATGTGATTAAAGCCCCTGAGGGCGAGGTATTCACAGGCGACACCTTGTTTATTCGCGGCGAACTCTCTGAGTATGTGCTTGATGAGTATCAAGAGGTCATGCTAAAGCTATTTCCAGCCAGTACGCTTGCAACCCTATCTGGCACAGGCCATTGGCTACATGCAGAAAAGCCACTGGAGTTTCTGCAACAGGTTAGCGAATTTTTAAGCGCATAAGGACTATTCAAGGTGTTGATAGAGCAACTGAAAGCCCAGCAAGTTTTGCCTGTTTTGGTGATAGAAACAATTGAGCAGGCTGCACCTTTAGCCGAGCTGTTACTGAAATATCAATTAAACTGTATCGAAATCACCTTACGCACGCGCAGTGCATTACAGGTATTAAACTACTTAGCACGACAATATCCTGAACTGATTATTGGTGCTGGCACAGTATTAAACGTAGAGCAGTTCGATCAGGTTCAGCAGGCGGGAGCCAGTTTTGCAATCTCTCCGGGCGCAACTGAACCATTATTAGCCAAAGCAGCCCGTTCAGAAATGACATTTATTCCAGGGGTGATGACCGCATCTGAAACGATGCAGGCTCAAGGTTATGGCTTTAAGTTACAAAAGCTATTTCCAGCACAAGTTGCAGGAGGCGTTGAGTTGTTAAAAGCTTTTTCGGGACCATTCTCCGAGTTGCTTTTTTGCCCAACAGGTGGTGTTAACCCTAACAATATGGCCGATTATTTGGCTTTAAATAACGTAGCGGTTGTTGGCGGAACATGGCTTGCGCCGTTGGCGCAAATTCAAGCTGGGAACTGGCAGCAAATCGAAAGTAACTTTGCATCCCTGCAAGGACAGCTGACAGTCTCAGTCTGAAGAGACAATTAGGGGTAAGTAGTTTTCCGGCGGCAGCGGTGTACCACGGTCACGAAACTGAAAATGTAGAGCTGTATCATTAACCAGAGAGTTGAAACCAACTGTGGCTATAGGCTGCCCTGTTTTGACTTGATCACCTTCATTGATAATAAGATCAGCACAACTGGCATATACTGTTTGCTGATCACCTTCATGCTGAATAATGATCACTTTTCCCAAACTACGCATTTCACCAGCAAAGCTAACCAGTCCTGCTTTAGCGGCAAACACCGTTTGGCCTTGGCTTGCAGATAAATTCACCCCTTTTTGCAAACCCCAGTCCGCCTCCCCAAAACCACTGATCAAATTAGGCTGTGTAATAGGCCAAATGTAACCTGTCGCACCTCGGTTACGAATTGGAATAATGATTTGCTGGCCCGGTAGAATACGATCATGATCAATGGTTGGATTGCTTTGCTTCAGCTGTGCCAATGACACTGCAAAGTGATCAGACAATTTACTTAGCGTATCACCAGTTTGCACGGTATAACGTGCAATACCTTCTCGCTTAAAATCATCTGTTAGCGGGATGCGTAACTCTGTGCCGGCTCTTAAACGGTGTGGCACAACCTTTGGATTATAAAGCGCAAGTGTTTGCGTACTGACACCATAGCGCCGAGCAATACTATAAAAGGTTTCTCCCGGTTGAACCTGATGTAAATCACTAACTGAAGGAGTTGATGAGACACTACTACAGGCTGCAAGAAAGATGGCCGCCATAATCAAAAACAGCTGCGTAGTTTTTTTGAACATGATGATCTCGAAACATATACGAAATAAGGCTTAATAAGTAGGCAGAATAGATAAATCTGATTACAAATTCAAAGTAATCTTTGGCGATAAAGCTCCTTTCAAGCTTAATGAACTATAAATCAAAAAAAAACGCCAGCCTATGATTAGGCCAGCGCTTTAGTCTTATCGACTGAGGTTAATTACCTTTAGGTATATAACCGACACGGAAGCCACCCCAATGACGCCCATTCACGATAACAGGCACTGATAAGTCATGTAGTATCTCTCCGGTATCTCGCTTGTAAGTTTGCAGCAATAACTTCTCTTTATTCTGACCACCTCGGATACCCGTTGGATCATTAAAAATTCGCTTACTGCGGCTTTTCACCAGATCCACTTCCGGATCTCCCGTTTCTTTGTGGGAGTATTGATTGTTGTGGGTTGGCACATAACCATGATCATCAATCATGATGGCATAACCAAAGCCATTTGTTTTCAACACATCTTCTTGTATAGGGGGTAAAACACGATCTGTAAATTGATCAAAGCGTGTTGAATATTTTTGAGGGCTAGTACCAGCAATAGGCTTATAGTCACGATCAAATAGATCGTCCATGCTTAGCGTGTTAGAGCTTACGGCTTGTTCAAAGGCTTCCTGTATACGCTTAGCACCCTCTCGGCAAGCTTGGTAAGCGTCTCGATGTTGACCGTCTACCGCTTGACGTGCAAGTTCAGCGGTAATTTTCTCAGCGCCACCCATTAATTTTGCAGCTTGAGATGAAAGATTGTGCATTTGAGCGTTACTAGAAATCACTTCGTCTTTAAGTGATTGGATAGAAGCTGAAATATCTTCAACATGCTCATGGCTTGAAATAACAGCTTCCGCAATTCCGCTGATTTGTTGTTCTACTTCGTCAAACTGGTTAGC
The DNA here is from genome assembly GCF_900167095.1 of Oceanospirillum multiglobuliferum. Taxonomy (GTDB): domain Bacteria; phylum Pseudomonadota; class Gammaproteobacteria; order Pseudomonadales; family Halomonadaceae; genus Oceanospirillum; species Oceanospirillum multiglobuliferum. Next base: position 21,839 of record NZ_FUXG01000004.1, on the reverse strand, counting down.
CATTTCGCCTAAGCGATTGCCTACAGTGCCAACTTTCTCAGAACCAAAGTTAATGCGTGAGACCAAATCCTCAATGGTAGACACTACCTCATGAGTACTAGATTGGATCTCTTGTACAATCACTGCAACCTGTTGTGTTGAGTCTGAAGTACGACTGGCTAAACCACGCACTTCATCTGCTACAACGGCAAAGCCTCGGCCATGCTCACCTGCACGAGCAGCTTCAATCGCAGCATTGAGCGCCAATAAATTGGTTTGCTCTGCGATCCCTTCAATCACTTTGGTCACATCTTGAATGCGCGCTGACTTTTCATTCAACTGATTAATCAGGCTTAAGGTATGATCTGTGCGCGCACTGATGTCTTGCATTTGCATTATCGCTTCTTGTAACTCATCTCGACCAGCAAAGCTTTGCTGTTTAGCTTGTGTCGCTAACTCAGTTACGCTACCTGCGTTAACAGATACCTGATGCATCATCACCGTAATAGATTCAACACGAGTCGCTACCTTTTCAACTTCAACTTGTTGACGGTCAATGCGCTTATTCATTTGATCTGCGAGATGTGAAACCTCGGCTGTAGAGATTGCGGTACTGCTGGCAATTCCACCCAAAGATTTTGCCATCTGTTGTAACTTAGCAAAGTTACCCACAAAGCGCGCTAAAGGGCTAGCCTCTGCACCATTGCGCTGCAAGCGTTCTCTAAATTGTTTTAGGTCTTCAGCACTCAAGTCTTCATTGCTCAATAGCTGCTGTAATGAGGACATACCAGAGCCACTTGATTTAACTAACAGCGGTAATAGTACTGCAAGCAATGCCGTTACCAGTAAAATTACACCTAAAGAGATAGATAGTTCACCTGCCGTTATGCCATAAACAATGGCTCCCACCAATGGTACGCCTGCAATCAGCGCAACCACTTTTGCATTAGCCGTTTGACTCATACCCTTTCTGCTCCGACCTGCCTGTATAGAATGATTATTTTTTGTTTTTATATAGGGGGATAGCTCATCCATGATACGGGCAGAATCTATCCCCATATCCTCTACTTTAGTCCAAAAAAAGGCAGAAAATCGGGGTTAAAAGTGGTGTTTTTCAAGAAAAGCGCTGGCTTTTTACGCGATGTTACACTTCGCGATTGCAGCATTTCAACTAGCAACGAACTTTAATGCTAAGCCATTATTACACCAACGCTGACCAGTGGGTTTTGGACCATCATTAAAAACATGGCCCTGATGCCCGCCACAACGCGCACAGTGATACTCTGTTCTAGGATAAATCAGCTTGAAGTCTAACTGCGTTTCGATATGTCCTTCGATAACAGTGAAAAAGCTAGGCCAGCCTGTACCACTGTCATATTTCATCTCTGAGCTGAAAAGCTCTAGCCCACAGCCTGCACAATGAAAGATACCTTTACGCTTTTCATCATTAAGCGCACTAGAAAAAGCACGCTCAGTACCCTCCTCTCTTAAAATGTAAAACTGTTCTGGGGTTAAACGCTGACGCCACTCCTGCTCAGTTAAGACAAATGGCTCAATATTAACGCTTGCAGATTGTGCGCTAGCTTGACGCTGTACTGTTAGTGCAATAGGCAAGCAGATAAGACTTTGTAGAAAGGTACGTCGTTTCATGTTGCGCTCCAAAGATTCTGGATTAATGACCTATTGATCAATACGCAACAGAATCATTTTTAGATGTTAAAAACCTTGGCTGCCACTGGCCTGCTCAGGTTTAAACCAATTTAGCTTATCGTGCAGCCCGACCACTTCTCCTACAATAATCAGCGTAGGAGGTTCTATTCGCATCTCTTTTATATGAGCGGCCATTGTGCCCAACGTTGCGATTATATTGCGCTGATTACGGGTAGTACCTTGCTGGATCAGCGCCATAGGTGTAGACGCTGACAAGCCATGAGCAACTAACTGAGCACAAATTTCAGGTAAACCAACAAGCCCCATGTAAAACACTAGAGTTTGAGCTGGGGAGGCAAGCTCTGCCCATGGCAAGTTGGTCGAGCCATCTTTTAAATGCCCCGTGATAAAACGCACTGATTGAGCATAGTCACGATGGGTTAATGGGATACCTGCATAAGCAGCGCAACCAGAAGCCGCCGTAATACCGGGCACCACTTGGAAGGGGATTTGGTACTGGCTCAGTGTCTCTATTTCTTCACCACCACGACCAAAAATAAAAGGATCACCGCCTTTTAAACGTAAAACACGTTTACCTTGTAGCGCAAGGTCTGCCAGCAATTGGTTAATCTCTCCTTGAGGTACTGCATGATCGGCACGAGCTTTACCGACATAAATGCGTTCTGCATCAGGGCGGCAAAGGTCAACAATTTCCGCTGCAACTAAACGATCATAGAGGACAACATCAGCCTGTTGAATTAGGCGAACCGCCCGTAGAGTCAGTAGCTCTGGGTCACCAGGGCCTGCACCAACCAAATAGACCTCTCCTTGAGTTTCACTGAGATTGGCAGTATTGATATCTGAACTGATTGCGACTGTTAAAGGGTGCTGATGAATTAAATACGGCAATTCAATATTGGACAGTTCCGAATGACTGACCACATTGACCAAACGCCCTTGCTGCCTTAGAAGTGCAGACTGCGCTTGCAGCCAGTCCAAATCATCTTCAGCCAAGATTACCAGAGGGAAACGGGCGTTATTGGTGAAGGCCTCTTCTAGACTCACCTCTGTAATATCATACCGAAGCATCAGCGTACTAAGCTCATCACAGAAAGGGTGGCGCGCTGCTACCGCTAATTGAGTGTCCGCTTTTAATAAAGCCTGTACTTTACTCACTGCAATTTGGCTATGCCCTATGACCACAGCCCCAAATTCAGGCGAATTTGCCATCAAAGGTAGCATTTTCATAAAAAAGAAGTCCTATTGGGTGATCCGCATACACAGGGCAGCCCTATCACGCTTGTTTCTAATGAATAAAAAAGCGACCAATAGGCCGCTTTTTTCTCTCGATACGGGCTCCCTAGACTAAGCATAGTCTTTGGGTCACCTCATCAAGAAATTATCCAATCACCGTAACACCGCCCATATAAGGCTGTAGCACTTTAGGCACGTGAATGCGCCCCTCTGCATCCTGATAATTCTCCATAACCGCCACTAAAGTACGACCTACGGCTAAACCTGAGCCATTCAGTGTATGCAGTAGCTCTGGCTTCTGAGTTTCAGGATTACGATAGCGAGCTTGCAGACGACGCGCCTGAAAATCTTCAAAGTTAGAACATGAAGAGATCTCACGGTATTTTTGTTGACCTGGCAACCAAACTTCAATGTCGTAGGTTTTAGCTGCTGAGAAGCCAATATCACCACCACAAAGATTAACCACACGGTAAGGCAACTCTAGCAGCTGAAGAATACGCTCGGCATGACCCAGCAACTCCTCTAAAGCCTCATATGACTTCTCCGGCGCAACCAATTGTACCATTTCGACTTTTTCGAATTGGTGCTGACGAATCATACCGCGAGTATCTCGACCATAAGAGCCCGCTTCGCTACGGAAACAAGGCGTGTGAGCTGTAAGTTTCATCGGCAGCTGAGACGCTGCTAAAATCTGATCACGCACCATGTTGGTAACAGGTACTTCAGCGGTTGGAATCAGATAGTACTCACTTTCACCCTGTAGTTTAAACAGGTCTTCTTCAAATTTTGGCAGCTGACCTGTACCACGCAGTGAGTCACGATTTACCATATAAGGTACGTAAACTTCGGTGTAACCATGCTCATCTGTATGAGTATTCAGCATAAACTGTGTCAGTGCACGATGCATACGCGCCAATGGGCCACGCATAGTTGCAAAACGCGAACCGGTAATTTTTACTGCGGTTTCAAAATCAAGCAAGTCATCTGTTGCACCCAGATCAACATGATCTTTTGGCTCAAATGCCATCTCTTTTGGTGTACCCCAACGGCGTACTTCAATGTTGTCATCTTCACTCTTACCAAGCGGTACTGAAGCATGTGGCAGGTTAGGGATGTGTAGCAGTGCGTTATTCAGCTCTTCTTGCAGTGTGTTTAATAACTGCTTGGCTGTTTCCAAACGATCGCCCAGATCGCTTACCTCAGCCAACAAGGGCTGAATATCAGCACCGGATGCTTTTGCTTGGCCAATAGCTTTTGATCGGGTATTACGCTCGTTTTGCAGCTGCTCAGTTTCGGTTTGCAGCGCTTTACGACGGCGTTCCAGCTCTTGCAGCTGTGCTACATCCAGCTCATAACCACGAATTTTTAATTTTTCCGCAACCGCATCCAGCTCTGTACGGATCAGCTTTGAATCAAGCATTAAAAGTTACCCATTAGTTAACAGTTATATTCTTTAAATAAGCGGTGAGTTAGGCGAACTGCTTACCTACTGCCATACCAACCGCCACCGCAGCCAAACAACACAAAACACTTAAACCAATATAGAGTAGTGCAGCTGTTGGTCGTCCACTTTGGAAAAGATTGAGCGATTCCAGTGCAAAGGTCGAAAATGTAGTGAATGCACCTGTAAAACCCGCCATCAAAATAGCTTGCCAGTGCGGCTCTAATTTTAAGTTCTGAATTAACAGGGTATATAAAAAGCCAATCAGAACTGAGCCTATGATATTCACCGCCAGAGTGCCGTAAGGAAAACCTCGGCCAAACCACTGTGTGACCATACCTACAACCCAGTAACGCCCCATTGCGCCAAATGCGCCACCAATGGCAACGGCAAGCATTGATCCCATGAGGCCTCCCTTAAAACGGATATTTCGATATGCATCTGAAATTCAAGCGGATATTGTAGAGAAAACTCTGTGGCAACCAAAGCCCTAGACTCTAATTTTCACTGAAAATAACGTTTTATAGCGCGCTTAAGCCTGTTCAAATAGAACACAAAAGGAAAAAGCCCACTGTAGAAGTGGGCAAAGCAGGAGATATTGAAGTTTTACCCTACGAAACAACCTAGCTCTTGCATTCCGGTTACTTCGCTCATCAGCCAGAAAATAGGGCATTTATTTGTGGCTAGTCATTTGATGGCTTAATAATAGCGGTAAGGTCAAATAATCTCGCTTTCTGATATAAGCTCTCGGTAAAGCCGCTTGTATTCATCGGCAACATTTTCACCAAAAAGCGGGTCTTCTCGACTTTGTAAACGTTGTTCTATTTCTTGCCACTGAGCGGTGCTAATCGTGCGCTCTAGCAATGGGAACACACGGCCTTCTTCACGATTTAAGTGCGCATATTGTTGGTTCACAAACTGCTCTAGACGCTCAATAAATTGAGCCATTGGCACTATAGCATCCAACAAGATATTTTGTACTAGCTCCTGAAATGCACGAGTATCTTGAGCAATTTTCTGGTGCTCTTGTTCAACCTCATTAAATATTTCTTGATACTCTGGGTAATGTTCTGCTGAATACTGATAGATCACATCTTCAAGAGGATGGTGGTAGGTATCGGCATAATCCACTATATATGCCACTACATCTTGCACTAACAAATAGTTAGGACGCTCGCCCCCTTTAAGCAGAGCCAGCTTATGCTTCAATACACCAAGTAGACGACTCAAGTTAAGATGATCTTGATGTAGCTGTGCCATGATTGTCGCCATGCGCACCTCCAGAGAGTTAAGATGAAAGTAGTCGATCAAGCTAACTGCGCTGATGAACCTATAAAAAGTCTATGTCTTTGAATATAGTCAGAGCTTATCAGCGGCTGCATGATGTAAATCAACTTCTTGTAACTTTCACGAACTTGTTTACACAAAGACTTAACTCTGTTGATCTATATCGTATCTTTTGGAGGGGCTATTACGGTCTTGTTCAGCTAACCAGTTCAGCTTCTGCGCTATTTTTTGTTCTAGCCCTCTTGGTACAGGTTGATAATAAGTCGTATCGGCAAGAGCCTCTGGAAAGTAACACTCTCCCGCCGCATAGGCATCTGGCTCGTCGTGGGCATAGCGATAAGCCTGACCAAATCCCATCTCACGCATCAATGCGGTAGGCGCATTGCGTAAATGCTCTGGCACATCATAATGACTTGTGGCTTGCACATGGGCGCGAGCCTGCTTATATGCGGTATAAACCGCATTACTTTTCGGCGCACAAGCGATATAAACAATAGCCTGAGCAATGGCTAACTCTCCCTCAGGGCTCCCTAATCGTTCCTGTACATCCCATGCATTTAGACTGAGCTGCAAAGCTCTAGGATCAGCATTGCCAATCTCTTCACTTGCCATTCGCACCACTCGACGAGCAATGTAAAGCGGATCACATCCACCATCTAGCATCCGACAAAACCAATACAGCGCAGCATCAGGCGATGAGCCTCGAACAGACTTGTGTAAAGCTGATATCTGCTCATAAAACAGATCGCCACCTTTATCCATTCTGCGGGTACTTTCACTTAATACCTCTTGCAAACTAGCAAGGGTAATCATTCGACCTTGAGCGGTATCTACAGCCAAGTCTGCTGCAATTTCTAAAAGATTTAATGCTCGGCGAGCATCCCCATCAGCTGCTTGTGCTAATAGTTGCAAGCTATTGCCTTCAACGTGGAGCGCCTGCTCACCTAAGCCTCGCTCAACATCTTGTAGTGCATGTTTTAAAACAGTCACTAAGACCTCTGTAGACAAAGGTTTAAGCAGATAAACTCTTGCGCGAGACAACAAGGCATTATTGAGCTCAAAAGAGGGGTTTTCGGTGGTCGCACCGATAAAAACAAAAGTGCCATCTTCAACGTAGGGTAAAAAGGCATCTTGTTGCGACTTATTAAAACGGTGGACTTCATCTACAAATAGCAGAGTACGCTGCCCTTGTACTCGACTTTGCTGGGCACGCTCAACAGCGGCTCTGATCTCTTTCACACCTGCTAAAACTGCTGAAATCACCTCAAAGCGGGCTTGTGTTAGCTCAGCAATTAATTTGGCTAAAGAGGTTTTACCTACGCCAGGCGGCCCCCAAAGAATCATAGAGTGCAGCTGATCTCTCTCAATCGCTTTACGCAAAGAGCCATCTTTGGACAATAGATGCTGCTGACCACAATACTCATCTAATGTCTTGGGACGCATTCTTGCCGCTAAGGGTTGATGACTCGTTTCAAGCGTTTGCGAAAAAAGATCCATTCACGTCCTTCATAAAATAGCTTCAATATAACGAATAGCCTGTTGCTTATTGCAGCACAACATCTACGTCATCTGGTACTTTAAAGTTGAAAAGGGTTTCATCGGTTTGAGTATTAAACCGAGCATCAAATAGCTCTATGGAGGTACGTTGACCCAAGCTGTCAACCAAGAGTAAAGCCGCTAACTTGTGGTCGTAAAAGCTAAGTTGCAGCTCTTCAAATAGTGAATCTTGCTCTTTCGGCTTGAGAACAAACTCTTGTATTGCTGCGATACCTTTCGCGGCTGTAGTTGAGCGAACCAGAGCAACCTGAAAACGCTGATCTAAAGAGTCAATGTCACCACTCAATAACATCGCAGGGGTTCTAGACAGGTTGTCGTCAAGGGTTTGTACGGTGACTTGCTCTAAGTCTGGGTCGTATAGCCATAACGTCTCACCATCTGAAACGATAGTTTGAGAGTAAGGCGCTTTCGTTTGCCAATAAAATCGTCCTGGCCGTTTTAGTGTTAAATGCCCTGAGACTTCCTGTAATCTGCTGCCTCGTGCATCTAAAATACGTTGCTGAAAGTCAGCGTCTAGCGAGTTCATCTCAGTTAACAGTTGGTTCAGTTGAGCGCTGGCATTCACCTCTGCAACTGCCGGAGATTGCAGTAAAAAAAGGCCAATAAATAATACCGCTAACTTGCTATACAGAGTGCTAATCACAAAAAATCCTATATTCAGCTTTTTACTTTGAATGTTTATTTCTATCTTCAGCTTCAGACCGTGGTGCTTGTTGTTGAATCAGTTGTGTGAGTGCTTGCTGCAAGCTGTCTTCAGCTTGCTTTGTACTTTGCGTAGGGTCAGGCATTTCTATTGTTTCTGCACCGTTAGAAGATGGCCTATCATCATTATTTTCTTCGAGTATTACGCTTGATAATGGTTCTGCTTTTGGCGTTATTTCAGACAGTTTAGGCTCTGCAAAAGTGGAGGCATCAAAGGTGAGGCTCTCATCTAAGCTAAAATCCGGTTCCACACGCTCAAAACGAGTATTTCTATCAGAGGACGAAGTGCCTTTAAACAGAGGAGATAACTGTTGCCAGAAACCTTGCGTAGGGCTGCTTGATCGCTCTGATTCAGAAGCCTCTGCCCCGAAATATTCATCTGCACTGATACTTTCCGACTCTTTGGCCGACAGATTCTCAGATGAAGGTGAAGACTTTTTCTGTTTGGAATATGGACGGCGACGGTTATCAGCGTCCTCATCCTCCTCAACTTTGAAGTGAGAAAAGGGTGAAAGTTGATCATCTACAGCATAGTTTTCTGGCAATCCTGCTCTAGACTCTCGCGATTCAGTTTGCCCCCACCTAAAAAGATGAAGCACACTTTTTTCCGCATAAAAACCTATTTCATCCATCAACCTTAACCAAGGTATGCCAATACTGAAGGTTAAACCCGTAAGCCAAAGTGCAAGTACAAACAATGTAGCAACAACAGCACCGACAGAATGCAATAACAATACAGTAAGACTTTCCCCCACAATGCCACCCACAGCATGAGGGAGGCCATGGTTAGGATGATAGAAATGTAGCCCTGCCAATGAAGCGGTTGCGACCAAAAGTAAGATAAAAGCAAATGAAGCGATAGCTTGATGAGGTGGTTTTAAGCAATCATTCAAGCAATGTGCAAAGTTTGGTGCAAAATTATAATGTTGCATTAAGTAGCGTAGCACCTTGTAATATAAGGCAATAGGCAACCAGTAAGCAGCATATCCCATGATGCTTAACAGTAGATCGGAAAGATACACACCTATACTACCCAGCCAGTTCTGAGGAGTAGCATTTTCTGCGGTTATAGACCAGCCGCCATCTTGTAAGTCGTGACTGAGCAGTGCCAGCATCACAGCAGATGCCAGTAGAAATGACAAAACTTGCTGGCTGTCTTGTAGTATTTTTGACAGCATCTGAGCCTGCGCCAACTCTTGAGGCTCTGGTGACAATTTTGGGTTTGTAGCCATGATATCGATACCCTTGTCTATTAAGACTCTATAATACCTGAGCAAACCGCTAAGCAAAACGCAGTTTAATAAATGAAGGACAATAAATATCCATGATTACACTGCCCTGGTTAGACCCAGACCTTCCGCCAGAGTTTCCACCCACTGCTCATGCGTTAAAAGACCCCTCGGGCTTACTGGCTTTTGGCGGAAAACTTAATGCTCATTGGTTACAGGTGGCTTATCGTTCAGGTATTTTCCCGTGGTTCAACCCTGATGAGCCGATCTTATGGTGGTCGCCAGACCCTCGCATGGTAGTAAAGCCTGAAGCGGTCAAAGTGCATCGCAGTTTGAAAAAAACATTACGTAAGCAACACTTTAGCTTTACCGTTGACCAAGCGTTTGAACAGGTGATGCACCAATGTGCAGGGGCTAGAAACTATACCCATCTCACTTGGATTACCGATGACATCAAAGCGGCCTATATCGAGTTGCATCAAAAAGGCTATGCGCACTCAATTGAGACCTGGTGCGACGGCAAATTAGTAGGAGGGCTCTATGGCGTATCTGTTGGCAAAATATTCTGTGGCGAGTCGATGTTCAGCCATGTCTCAGATGCGTCTAAAGCAGCCTTCGTGTATTTGGCTACCCATTTAAAACGCTGGGATTACCAGTTGATCGACTGCCAAGTGTATACCGATCACCTTGCCAGCTTAGGTGCCGCAGAGATAGGTAGAACGGAGTTTATGGACTATCTTAAACTATATGGCGCAGCAGTTTTACCGCTGGATGCTTGGCAGGGCGAGCTATGTGCAACCAGTGAAGCGGTGTTAGAACGATTGGACTCACACCAATAGACAGTTGTCTTAGCGCTTTAAAACGCTCTATCTTAGGCATCTAAAACAGAGAGATGCTTGATCGCAACCCCTAGCCATTAGGTCTGAATAGGATCCAATACATTGAGCAGTGATACCCAATTTAGGTCAGAACCACAGTTACGCTTTTATATGACCGTACCACACCCTTGTAGCTATTTGGCGGATAAAGAAGCCTCAACCCTGTTCTTAGACCCTGAACACCCATTAAATCAATCTGTGTACGATCTACTCAGCCTTGTCGGTTTTCGGCGCAGCGGCAGCCATCTTTACCGCCCTAACTGTAAAGGCTGTAACGCTTGCATCTCCGTGCGCATTCCGGTGAATGATTTTATCTTCAAAAGAAAATATCGAAAAATCGCTCACCGAAACTCTGATTTAAGCTGGCGTATTGTACCCGCTCAGTTTAGCGCTGAACATTATGCGCTCTACGAGCGTTATATCAATGAACGTCACGCCGATGGTGATATGTATCCGCCGTCAGAGGATCAATTCCGTTCGTTCTTAAATATTGATTGTGAATTTACCCATTTGGTTGAGTTTAGAGAACCCTCTGGGCAATTAGTTGCAGTATCAGCCATGGACGAGTTGAGCCATGGGCTATCCGCCATCTACACTTTCTACGACCCTAATCTTTCCCGTCGTTCCCTAGGCGTATATGTCGTACTATGGCTACTGGTTTACTGTCGATCTATAGATTCTCCTTATCTGTATTTGGGCTATTGGGTCGAGTCTTGTAAAAAAATGAGCTACAAAACACAATATCAACCCCTTGAACAGCTTCAGGATAACCACTGGCAGCCGCTAATAATCACTGAAAATGAATAAATTACCGCTATTTTTTGAATTGGAACCATTTTTTTGTCTAACTGTTTTGATTAGAGCATCAAAATAAGGCAAAATACGTCCGCTTATTTTTTGTGTATGGCTTCATCAAAATTTGCAGCTAAAACGAAGCCTCAGGCAACTTTTAGCAAACAACTGGTTATTATAACCCGCGATAAGACAGCAGAAGCACCCGAGGTAATTCCTGCATGGCAAAAGAAGACTCTATCGAGATGGAAGGCACCGTGGTCGACACGTTGCCAAATACAATGTTCCGCGTAGAACTTGAAAACGGACACATTGTAACCGCACACATCTCCGGAAAAATGCGTAAGAACTATATCCGCATTCTAACGGGCGATAAGGTGAAAGTTGAACTGACACCTTATGACCTGACCAAAGGCCGAATCGTATACCGCGCACGTTAATCGTGGTATCGGTCTGACCGACACAAAAAAGCCCAGCGAACTGGGCTTGGAACGATTTCAAGAGGCAGCTTAGGCTGCCTCTGTTCTTTCTGCGACTAAGATCAACTCGCCTTCGTCATCAACAGTGATGTCAACTTCACCACCACCCTCTGCAAGCTCACCAAATAAAATGATTTCTGCGAGAGGCTTTTTGATTTTCTCTTGGATTAGACGTGCCATTGGCCGTGCACCCATCTCTGGGTCATAACCGTTGGTTGCCAACCAAGTTTTAGCAGCATCATCAACCACCAGCTGAACTTTTTTGTCATCCAACTGCGCTTGCAGTTCAGTAAGGAATTTATCCACCACGCTTTTAATCATCTCAAAGCTAAGCGCACCAAACTGAATAATGCCATCCAAGCGGTTACGGAACTCAGGTGAGAAGGTTTTACGAATTACCTCCATACCATCAGTACTATGATCTTGATGTGAGAAGCCTATAGAGCGCCGACTAATCGCCTCCGCCCCTGCGTTAGTAGTCATGATGATCACAACATTACGAAAATCTGCTTTGCGACCATTGTTGTCTGTCAAAGTACCATGATCCATCACTTGCAAAAGTAAGTTGAAAACCTCTGGATGTGCTTTTTCGATCTCATCAAGTAGTAGTACACAATGAGGATTTTTCGTAACGGCTTCAGTTAACAAACCACCTTGGTCATAACCCACATAACCCGGAGGCGCACCGATTAAACGTGATACAGTGTGACGCTCCATATACTCCGACATATCAAACCGAATCAGCTCGATCCCCATAATATTCGCAAGCTGTTTACTGACCTCGGTCTTACCGACCCCAGTAGGGCCTGCAAACAGGAATGAGCCTATTGGTTTTTCAGGCGCTTTTAAGCCTGCACGTGATAGCTTGATCGCATTTGAAAGCGAGGTAATGGCATCATCTTGACCAAACACCAGCATCTGTAAGTTTTTCTCCAGATCACGCAATACTTTCTTATCAGAGGTATTAACGCTTTTTGCTGGAATTCGGGCTATTTTGGCAACAATAGCTTCAACTTGTTCTACGCCTATCACTTCAACCCGTTTTTCGATAGGTAATAAGCGCTGGTAAGCCCCTGCCTCATCGATAACATCAATGGCTTTATCAGGCATATGGCGATCATTAATATAGCGATCAGCCAGTTTAGCGGCAGCCTCAAGAGCTTCGTTGCTATAGCTTAGGTTGTGGTGCTTCTCAAAACGACTGCGTAAGCCCTTTAGAATTTCAATGGTATCTTGTACCGATGGCTCCATGACATCGACTTTTTGGAAGCGGCGCGCCAATGCACGGTCTTTTTCAAAAATGCCACGGAACTCTTGAAAGGTAGTCGAGCCAATACAACGCATCTCACCGGAGCTTAATAGCGGCTTCAGCAGATTAGAAGCGTCCATCACTCCACCTGAAGCAGCACCCGCCCCAATAATGGTGTGAATTTCATCAATAAACAGAATTGCATTAGGCTGTTTTTTAAGCTCACCAAGCAATGCTTTTAGACGTTTTTCAAAATCACCGCGATACTTAGTGCCGGCAAGTAATGCTCCCATATCTAAAGAGTATACAATGCTATTTTCGATCACATCAGGCACTTCACCATCAATAATGCGCTTAGCTAAGCCCTCTGCAATTGCCGTTTTACCCACTCCCGCCTCACCAACTAATAGTGGGTTATTTTTACGGCGACGTGCCAAAATTTGGATGACACGCTCAACTTCATGCTCACGCCCCACCAAAGGATCAATACGCCCTAAGCGTGCTTGTTCATTCAGGTTAGTGGCATAACCTGTTAGAGGGTGATTCCCCCCGCTATCTGCTGCAGTCTCATCAATATCGTCAGACTGTTGGTCGGAGTGACCAATACCAGGCGCATCATGGCCTGACACTTTAGAAATACCATGGGAAAGATAGTTTACTGCATCCACTCGGGCAACATTCTGTTGACGTAGGAAATAGACCGCTTGGCTTTCCTGTTCACTAAAAATAGCGACCAAAACATTGGCGCCCGTAACTTCATTTTTACCTGAAGACTGCACATGAAATACGGCACGCTGTAAGACTCGTTGAAAACCTAAAGTAGGCTGGGTTTCACGATCAAGCTGATCATCAGGGATCAACGGCGTTGTACTGTTAATGAAATCTTGCAGGTCGACTCTTAGCTTATTTAAATCGGCACCACAGGCATTTAAAACACGAGCTGCAGAATCGTTGTCTAGCAGCGCCAGCAGAAGATGTTCAACCGTCATAAACTCATGGCGGCGGCTTCTCGCTACCGTAAAGGCAGCATTTAGTGTTGTTTCGAGGTCTTTGCTTAACATGGGACTACCCTCACTTGCCGCTCTAATAACTATGCAAACAATCAACTTGTTAAATCAGTCAACCTGATCAATTTCACACAGCAGCGGATGCTGACACTCTCTTGAATACTGATTGACTTGGACACATTTTGTTTCTGCTACATCTTTTGTAAATACTCCGCAGACTCCACGCCCTTGAGTATGTACTGCAAGCATCACTTGCGTTGCTTTTTCTTCATCCATGTTAAAAAACATGGTCAGCACCTCTATCACAAACTCCATGGGGGTATAGTCATCATTCAACATAATAACTTTGTACATTGATGGTCGTTTAAGTTCAGGTTTTGCTGGCGCTACAGCAAGCCCTCCTTCCTCGTCCCCATGTTCCTGATAATCCGCCTGATTAACGATGTTTAGATAAGGGTCAGCCATAGCGTACCGTTAATCCTCTATTTTTAAGTTTAGTTTAAGATGCGCTTAATCTAAAAAATAAGCACAGATTCGAGTAAACACAAGGAATCAAACGCAATCTATTAAAATATATAGCAAAATTCTCATCTCTTGTGCCATTTAGCACTAAATCAGTTACGCCTCACAAACTACAAGGCACAACCCATACACGCTATATGGGGTTAAAAGCCTACTTCTAAAGTAAGAATAATCAAAAAAAGCAGAAACACAATCAACACTCAGCAATCCTTAGCTATCAAAATGAGTTGCTCAGGGTATAGATTCGTGTTGTTCCATCTAATCCTGTAGAATTTAACGCCTTAAAACCACTCCGCGTTTATTGAATAGATGCGATCGATACAGATGCCTTTTGACCATGAGCCGACTCTTTCTGTTCAACAAACCTTATCAGGTGCTTTCTCAATTTACTGATCAGGATGGCCGTCAAACTTTGGCCAGCTTTATTACAGAGCCAAATATTTATCCCGCTGGTCGACTTGATTACGATTCCGAGGGGCTGTTACTGCTCACTGATGATGGCCAGCTACAGCACAGAATAGCATCCCCTGAAATGAAGTTACCTAAAACCTATGTCATTCAGGTTGAAGGTGATGTCACAGAAGATGCACTAAAACAGTTACGCAACGGTGTGATACTGAAAGATGGTCCAACCAAGCCTGCAAAAGCACGCAAAATTGCCGACCCAGGTTTTGCCGAGCGCATACCGCCAGTGCGTAAACGTGACAGTATTCCAACAAGTTGGGTTGAGCTAACGATTACAGAGGGGCGTAATCGCCAAGTCAGGCGCATGAGCGCGGCTGTCGGTTTTCCGACATTACGCCTCGTGCGCATCAAGATAGGCCCTTGGTCTTTAGAGGGAATAAACGAAGGGCAATATCAAAGCATACAAGTAAACTTGCCAGTACCCCCTAGAAAAAATGTACAACGCCCCAACAATAAGGCTAGCAATAACAGTACAACAACCACTAAACGACATGCGCCCAATCAGAAGCGCCACTCACCCAAAAGGACCAGCCGATGACTGTACGCTCAGATGTTTGGAAGCCAAACAGCACTGTCGCAACGATTGTTGTAAAAGAGGACCGCTATCTTTTAGTAGAGGAATGGAGTCAAGGGCAGTTGGTTTATAACCAGCCCGCTGGGCACTTAGAAAAAGATGAGAGCCTCATTGAAGCCGCGATTAGAGAAACACGTGAAGAAACCGGATGGACGGTTCGTATTACTGCGCTGCTAGGTTTGTATATCAATAAAGCCTCAGAAGAGGTGACTTATCATAGACACGCATTTATCGCAGAGCCTTTAAGCTACGACCCATTCCAACCATTGGACGAAGGGATAGAACAAGCGGTATGGCTAACATGGGAAGAGATTCAGGCTCAGCCCGAAAGAATGCGAAGTGAGGCGGTACTACTCTGTATAGAAGACTATCGAGCAGGTCGATCCTTCCCGTTAGAGTTTATCACTGACCTCAGTCATCCAGAGACTCGTCGCTAAAGTTTATCGACCAGATCAGTTATACTGCCAAGCAAGGCGTGAGCCTCATTTTTCCATTTTGCTTTTTAGAGCCATAAATACAGCAGAACACCATGTCTAGTACTCATACTGATTCTCATCACAATACAAAAGTTATCGTTGGCATGTCCGGCGGTGTAGATTCATCCGTGTCAGCCGTATTGCTAAAAGAGCAGGGCTATCAGGTTGAAGGCCTGTTCATGAAAAACTGGGATGAAGATGACGGCACGGAGTATTGCACCGCTAAAGAAGATCTTGCTGATGCTCAGGCCGTCTGTGATCGTATTGGCATCAAACTGCATACCGCTAACTTTGCAGCGGAGTATTGGGATAATGTATTTGAGCACTTCCTTGCCGAGTACAAAGCGGGACGCACACCTAATCCTGACATTCTGTGTAATAAAGAGATTAAATTTAAAGCTTTCTTAGAGTACGCAGAGATGCTAGGAGCTGATTTAATCGCCACAGGTCATTACGTACGCAAAGGCAAAACAGACGGTAAAGCAACGCTACTAAAAGGCTTGGACAGTAACAAAGACCAAAGCTATTTCTTACATGCCGTTGGCCATAAAGAGATCGGTAAAACCCTGTTCCCTATCGGTGAAATAGAAAAACCAGAAGTACGCCGTATTGCAGAAAAGCATGACCTAATTACTGCTCGTAAAAAGGACAGTACAGGTATCTGTTTTATTGGCGAACGCCGTTTTCGTGATTTTCTTCAACAATATTTGCCTGCCCAACCCGGTAAAATTTGTACGCCAGAGGGCGATGTCATTGGCCAGCACCAAGGTTTAATGTACTACACCATAGGCCAGAGACAAGGCTTGGGTATTGGCGGTTTAAAAGACTATTCTGAAGATCCTTGGTTTGTAGCTGAAAAAGATCTTGAAAACAATATTCTCGTAGCAGTGCAAGGCACTGATCACGACCTTTTATTCAGCCGAGGACTCACAACAGAGTCTGTTGACTGGGTTGCGGGCGAGCCACCAGTAGCAACAGAGTTCCGCTGCCGTGCCAAAACACGTTATCGTCAAGATGACCAAGCCTGTTTAGTCAGACCACTGGGAAATAATCGTTTTGAGGTGATTTTTGATGAGCCTCAGCGTGCGGTAACACCGGGACAATCAGCAGTATTTTATCTTGATGACCTTTGCTTAGGTGGTGCAGTAATTGAGCGCACTTGGCACGACTGAGAAAGATAGATTGCTGTTTCAGCTCAATAGGCCAGCTACTCAGCTGGCCTACTTACTTTCAGAATGACTTATATCAAAACCCATCTTAGCTGTATTAAGGTCTGACTTTACTCTTCTAGGGTGATTTTTAAGCCAGTCAAAAATTGCGTGTACAAATAGCGCTACAGATGGGCTTTGCAAGGCACCCTCTCTCTGCACCAACCAATAGCCCGGCATTAATGCTGGGTTTAGCTCACTTATAGGCCTATCACCTAAAGGCGCAACTAAACGCCCATCCGCAATAGCCTGACGCGCATCAGCCACAGAAATTAGCGCCACACCTAAACCTTTAACTGCGGCCTCAAGCAAGCCAGCATGACTGTCTAAAGGTAAAGTTTGCTTCTCTATTAAAGCATCAACCCCCATCGTATTGAGCAATTTACGCCACAACTCAACTGAAAGCGCTGTGCAAAGCAGTCGATGCTGGACTAAATCCTCTTTTACTAATAGAGGTTTATGTCGCAATAAACTTGGCGCACATACTAACAATTTGTCATCTGTTAATAACAACTGCTTATGGCTAAAAGGCCACTGACCAAAGCCCCATTGCACAGCTAGATCTAAGTGTTGAGCAGTAAAATCTGGGAACGGCACAGAGGTCGTGACTCTGACATCAAAATTAGGGTACTGAGATTCAAATTCGGGAAGTCGAGGCAGTAAGCAGTGAACTGCAAACCAAGGCGATGCGCTCACACGCAGCTGTATTTTCTGCTGCTGCTTTTTTACTTCTTTTACGCCCTGCTCTATCAGAGCGACACCACGCTGCACGTAACCCAACAACTGCTCTCCAGCAAGGCTCAATTCAATACCAGAGGGGTGACGTATGAACAAGGCCAGATTAAGTTGTTCTTCGAGTGAGCGTATCTGCAAGCTAACTGCTTGCGGTGTTACACATAAATGCTCAGCAGCTTGCTTGAAGCTACCAAGTTCAGCAGCCACTGCAAAAATGTGTAAACTTTTAAGAGAGGGAGTACGCTCACTCATTATTTAGCTCAAAATAAGCTTGAACAACCATATCAGTAATGCAAAAGAGACTCTAACAGAGACTCTCCATTTTCGTGCTCGTCAGGGTGACGCTCCCTAATCTCTTCAATCTGATCCACAATGGTTAAAAATACTTTTGTTAACTCTGGATCAAAGTGTTGCCCTGCTTCTTTTTGTATCAAGCTACAAGTATCTTCTTTACTCCAAGGCTGTTTATAGGGCCGTTCAGAGCGCAAAGCATCATATACATCACAGAGCGCAACGATACGACTTTCTAATGGAATATCTTTTCCTTTCAAGCCGTTAGGATAGCCTTTTCCATCCCAACGCTCGTGGTGAGTCAAAGCGATTTGGGCGGCCATCTGCAATAAAGGCGTGTCAGTCTCGCTTAAAATTTCATAACCAATACGAGAATGGGAGCGCATAATATCCCACTCTCTTTCATTTAGCTTACCTTGCTTTAATAACACGCCATCTGGTATGCCAATTTTACCAACATCATGCATCTGTGATGCGCGCTTTACTTTCTCCGAGAACACCTCATCCTCAGTCGCATAAAGCGCCAAAATACCGCAGCTCTCACTCATACGTAATACATGAGCACCCGTTTCATTATCACGATACTCAGCAGCTCGCCCTAAACGATGCAGGATTTCATTTTGGGTAATTTCAAGCTGCTGTGTTTGCTGTTTTACCTCTAGGTCTAAATTATCACGTTCTTTTTTTAGCGCCTGTGTTAGTACCACTAACCGCAAGCTATTACGTACACGCAACAACAGCTCATTGATATCAAAGGGTTTTGTTAAATAGTCAACCGCACCTAAAGACAGTGCATCTAATTTGTCATCAGAGGATGTCATGGCCGTCAACACCACTATTTGAGGTGAGGGTGTCAACTCTTCTTGCAAAAGCGCCATTAAATCTAAACCATGAAGATGTGGCATATTCAGATCAAGTAGGATCAAATCAACAGAATTGTTTTGGCACCAACCCAATACCTCCCGTGGATCAGTTAGAGAGGCTACTTGTCGACAGCCTGCTTTCTTCAATGCTGCTTTAACAATATTGACATTGACCTGCTCATCATCAACCACGAGCAATTGAGCATCAAGCAAAGATTCATCAAAGAACATCGTCCCCCCCTTATCCAAACTCTAATAAAAACCGCTGCTGCTAAACAAGCACCAGCGGTTGAAATGCCATACTGCAAGTGTACAACGACTAGAAGCGACACACACCGTTAAACTTACTTACGTAATATTGGTTTTAGCTCAATTGCATAAATAACCGCCTCTATACGACGATTTATCTTATCAGCTTCCGGTGTATTGGCAGGATCAAGCAAGCGCGACTCACCATAACCCACATAAAACACCCGGTTTGAAGCGATACCAAACTTTTGCACCAATACATCCGCTACCGACTTGGCTCTTCGCTCTGAAAGCTTCTGATTGTAACTTGCTGAAGCTGGCGCTGAAGTATGTCCACCTATTTCAACTAGAGTATCGGGATGTAAGCGCATCAAATCAGCAACTTTACCTATCTCTGGGTAATACAGTTCATTAAGCACAGCAGAATCATTAGGGAATTGAATAAATAAGTCCAAAGCCGTCATCTGCTGCTCTGCAATAGTGCAACCCTGAGAGTTAACCGCATATTTCTGAGGAGTATCAGGGCACTGGTCTAAGCGGTCGATAACACCATCCTGATCTAAATCCGTCTCCGGCTTGTGCAACAGCTCTGTACGCACGGGTACATGAGGGTTAATAAAAGAGATCTCACTCTCAAAAAACTGATAACGTAAGCCAAGCTTAATACTGAAATCAGTAAATCGGCTGCCTGTACCTAAATAAGCCGCACCCTCTGAGAATACCGCCCAATGATTGTTTATAGGTAAGCTGCCACCTAGGCCTAAATCAAAAGCGGTATGACTTACGCCTGGGCTAAGCCCTTTAATTCCAGCTAAAGCATAAAAATTTGAAGTATCAGTCAGGCGATATAGCACATCAGCACCAAAACGAAACTCATCAACAGAACCTAAACCGCCAGAGCGATCAAACTCCAAACCTGACCACTCCAAACGCGCCCCCCAGTTCGGGCTGAAAAAATAACCTAACTCAAGACCCAAACCACTACCGCCATCGATAAAATCATAAGCTGAATCTGTACTTTTCTTATCATCTGTGAAGTTTTTTTCTAAAAAACCACTCACAAAATAGCCTTCTGAACCAGCCAAAACAGGGGTTGAGAGAAAAGCTGTCAAACAAGATGCTATAGCAATTTTTTTCATTAAATAACCTTGACCTTAAGACATTACAATTTTTTTAGCATTGTACTCGGTGCATTAAAACTGCTCCAATGCGATGATCATTTAAATTTAACATCATGACCAGAAAGAAAAAACATATACCAAAAATTAATGACTCACCTTTAGTGGTTATGATGATACTCCGGTAGACTGGGGTTTACCGAAGGAGAGAAGGAAGAGTAGGGGCGCCCGCCTATTCTTATGTTTATAGCCTACTTTTTGAGTGTTATTTTTTGAATTATGAACAGATACATTTTTGAGAAAAAAATAGCCACCGGTGCAGGCACTGAGCTAAATTTATGCAGCATTAACCACAAGACTGGCGTCTATGTTGTTGTAAAACAATTAATTGACAAAAACGACATTGATAATATAGAAACTGAATTAGAAGCTCTTACATCAATATCAAGCCACCCTAATATTATTAAGTTAATAGATGGATTTATATTTAAGGATAATGGTTTTTTAGTATACGAATATTATCCCCTAGGAGATCTATTTCATTATATTAAAAAAAATGGCCCTTTTACCGAAAGTCAGGCCGTATCTTTATTAGCTCAAATTACAAATGCTCTTCAGCATGCAAGAAATCATGGGTTTTTCCACTGCGATTTAAAGCCTGAAAACATACTTATCAAGACTCCGAAGGATTTTATACTTGCTGACTGGGACTTAGCTCGACATTCTCATCAGTTGAAGATCAGTATGCATTATGGCTCAAGCCTAGCTATGGCACCTGAGGTTATACTTGGGCAGTTACATGAAAACTCTGATATTTATAGTTTAGGTTGTTTAATGCACTACTGCCTTTTCGGCAAGAGGGCTTATGGTCTTACTAGTACAAGCTTTCCTCATGAAAATATTTTTGCACACCTTGAAAAAAACTATGAGATACCATCAGGAAAATGCGGTGTAAATTTGAGTACACTCATTAGAAGTATGATGGTTAAAAACCCGAACCACAGAGCAACGCTCGCTGATGTAATGAGCTACCTGTCCGGAAGAGTTGAGCCTGAACCTTTGACTCTCTGCGACATTTATGAATCTGTACCTGAAATGATTGAGCCAGCATACGCTCAAGCATGCAGAGAAAAATCTTTGAGCAGGATACAAAAGTATCAGAAGAACTCTGATAACCGTAGCCAAAGTTTAATTTTGGCTCACGAGCTGATTTTATCTTACCTCGGCGATAAAGAGAGTCAGCATATCTTGGCAAGTAAATACGTAACTCATCCACTATTACAAGGGGCTTCAGACCGAAGTTCCATTTGGTATTCAAGGGCAAGTCAGCCCTAACCAAATCTTCAAAATTATAAGGCTCTAGCACTCTCGTGCTAAAGCCTTATACAGATTTATTTTACCAATCTACAGTGTCATTTGACGCATCAAATAAATCCTCCTCTCCGCCGCCAAAGTCTGAACTAGAGTCACTAAAGAAGTCTGACTCACTACCACTTGAATCATCAGCATTCTCGGTTTGATCAACCCAGCTATCAGAATCAGTAGCATCACTAACGCCATTTTCAACTTGATCGGTCCAGCCTGAATCAGCACCATCTGATACTCCACTAAATGTGAAGTCATCATTTACCGCATCATCAGTATCGTCGGCATCTCCGCCCCAATCATCAGAGCTACCACTGTTGCCCTGACCCGAGTTATCGCTATTCTCTGCATTGTTGTTATCAGCAGAGTTGCCCGGAGCATCTTGGTCACCGTTACCGTGACCATTATTGCCTTGTGGACCTTTATCAGTGTCGCCCTTATCTGACTTATCGCCTTTATCAGACTTATC
>NZ_FUXG01000015.1 GCF_900167095.1 Oceanospirillum multiglobuliferum | reverse complement strand
AATCAGATCATGTTCACCTGCTGATAGCTTATCCGCCGAAGCTGGCGATCAGCGTCATGGTGAACAACCTGAAATCGGTTTCATCACGCCGGATACGCATACTCAATACCCATATCCCCCGGCAAAGCAAAAGTGCAGCGCTCTGGTCACGTTCTTACTTTGCCTGCAGTGCAGGCGGGGCAACGATCAAAACACTGAAAGAGTATGTGCAAAGTCAGGCGACACCTGATTAGAACCGCTGCGCGGTTCCCGCTTGTATCCCCGCCCGATTGGGCGAGGGTTTACGCGGAGTTTTGCTAAAAATAAAGGCCGCAACCAAGTGGTTGCAGCCTCTAGCAGTTAGCCCTAGTACAGCATCAGACTTAATGCACAAGCTTGATGTGTTAACCCCGTGCTTTTAACCAAGCCTCTAGTTCATCAGCACCGCCGATATGTTCACCTTCAATAAAGATTTGTGGTGTTGTAGTGCGACCTGATACAGCGCTTAATGTTGCCAAGCTAACACCATGACTACCGATGCTAATCTCTTCAAAACGGATGCCATTCGCATTTAATGCCGCTTTAGCACGAGTACAGTGGCTACAACCCGGCTTACCAATTAAAGTCACACGCTTTGGTTTTTCTGCTTGAGGGTTAATATAATCGAGCATAGTGTCAGCATCTGACACTTCGAATGGATCACCCTCAACCTCAGGCTCGATGAACATTTTCTCAATCACACCATCACGTACCAGCATAGAGTAGCGCCAGCTACGCTCACCAAAACCCAATTGGCTTTTATCCACTAACAAGCCCATGCCACGACTGAAATCACCATTACCATCTGGCAACATCATGATGTTTTCTGCTTTTTGGTCTGCGGCCCAAGCCTCCATCACAAAAGGATCATTCACAGACAAACAGATGATTTGGTCGATACCATTGGCCTTAAATGCAGGAGCCAGTTCGTTATAACGTGGTAAATGTGTACTTGAGCAGGTTGGAGTAAATGCACCGGGCAACGCAAAAACTACAACATTTTTGCCCTTAAATAGTTCATCAGAAGTTAACTTGACCCACTGGCCGTTGGCACGAGTAGGTAGCACAACTTGTGGCACAGCTTGACCTTCACGATTGGCTAACATTATGGCGACTCCATCAATTTAAAAAAATAGACACGCACTTAAACGTGTTTTGTAAACATCTAGCTCCACTATAGGCAATTTAGGCACAACTGATAAATCTATTTTTCCAATCTATGTCATAGGTGTTATCAATGGCTACAAATTGTCTCTAAAGAGCAATATCGTTACTGCAACGCAACATTTATACTCTAATCTTGTCTTATCAAGCTGTTACTGTTGCAGCAATGGCTGTGATGGTGCAATGAGCCGTTGGTATAGCTCCGGTAGCGCATACTGACACCGAATGCTTCGCCTTATCTTTGCCTCGGAGAGGTTGGAACTACTATGTCTGCAAGGGAAAATATAGTTGTGAACAATGTCGATCAACCCGTCACAACAGACTGGCACGCCTTAGACAATGAGGCAGTGCTTACACAACTTAATAGCTCAGAAAAAAAAGGTCTCAGCCAAAGTGAAGTGCTGACACGCCAACAAAACTACGGTTTAAACCGCTTACCCGCGCCACCTAAGAAAAGCTTGTTACAACGCTTTCTTCTACAATTCCACAACATTTTGATTTACGTCTTAATGGCTGCAGGTGTTACCACTGCAATCTTAAACCACTGGATTGATACTGCGGTAATCGCGGCTGTTGTGATAGTAAACGCCATTATCGGCGTTGTGCAGGAAGGCAAAGCCGAGAAAGCCTTAGATGCTATTCGTAACATGCTCTCTCACCAAGCGATGGTGAAGCGTGATGGTGCATTTGTGACCACTCCAGCAGAGCAACTGGTGCCTGGTGATATTGTTACCTTGCAGTCTGGCGACAAGATTCCAGCCGATATTCGCTTAGTGAATGTACACGATCTGCGAGTTGATGAAGCCATTTTAACGGGCGAGTCGCTACCTAACGAAAAACACGATCAAGCGATGAGCAGCAGCACCGTTGTCGCTGACCGTGCCAATATGGCGTACTCCGGCACATTAGTCACTTACGGTCATGCGGTGGGTGTCGTAGTGGCAACAGGCGAACACACTGAGATTGGCCGTATCAATAAGATGCTCAGTGATGTTGAAACACTAGAAACACCTTTGATCCGAGAAGTGGATCAACTGGCCAAATGGCTGACCTTTGCCGTGATCATCCTTGCCAGCTTCACCTTTATGTTTGGTGTTTGGGTGCATGATTACAGCCCTGCGGAGATGTTCCTTGCAGCGGTGGGTCTTGCTGTAGCGGCTATTCCAGAAGGCTTACCAGCGATCATGACCATCACGCTGGCCATTGGTGTGCAACAAATGGCCAAAAGAAGTGCGGTGATTCGTCGCTTACCTGCGGTTGAAACCCTTGGTTCGGTCAGCATTATCTGCTCGGATAAGACTGGCACCCTCACCCGTAATGAGATGACGGTTCGTAATATTCAGCTACCGCAGCAAGCGTTTGAGGTCACAGGCTCTGGTTATGATCCTCATGGCAGTTTTCAGAATGAGGGGCAAGAGGTCGATTGTGATCAAACGCCAGCGCTACAAGAGTTGGTGCGTGCAGTGCTGCTCTGTAATGACGCAACACTGATACAAAAAGAGGGCGCATGGCAGCTTGCAGGTGACCCAACCGAGGGGGCTCTGATCACGCTAGCGATGAAAGCAGGTTTAGACCCTAACTTTGAAAAAGAGGAATATCCACGTACCGATATTATCCCCTTTGAGTCAGAACACCGCTTTATGGCAACCCTGCACCATGACCACAAAGGTCACGCGGTGGTTTATTTAAAAGGCGCACCAGAACGTGTACTGGAGATGTGCCAGTGGCAGCGTCATGAAGGCTGTGCTCAAGCCATTGATCAGCAATATTGGCTCAACAAAATGCAAGAGATGGCAGCACAAGGTCAACGTGTATTAGCGATCGCCTCTAAAGCAGTGCCTGTTGAGCATATTGAGCTGAACTTTGACGACGTCGGTAATGATCTTTGCCTGCTAGGCTTGGTGGCAATGATTGACCCGCCACGCGAAGAGGCCACCGCTGCGGTGAAGCTCTGCCATACCGCAGGCATCCGTGTGAAAATGATCACGGGCGACCACGTGGAAACGGCCAAGTCAATTGGTGCGCAGATGGGGATTGGGGATGGCACCAAAGCGTTAACAGGGGTTGAGATTGAGCGCCTGTCAGATGAGCAACTGCAAAAAGTTGTGCTTGAAACCGACGTATTTGCCCGTACCAGCCCAGAGCATAAGCTACGTTTAGTGACCGCGTTACAGGCCACTGGCCGAGTGGTCGCCATGACCGGTGATGGTGTAAACGATGCGCCAGCATTGCGCCGTGCCGATGTGGGTATTGCCATGGGCATCAACGGCACAGAGGTTTCAAAAGAGGCCGCTGAGATGGTGTTGGCAGATGATAACTTCGCTACCATCGCGCGTGCAGTAGAAGAGGGTCGCACCGTTTACGATAACCTGAAAAAAGCGATTCTGTTTATTCTGCCCACTAACGCTGGTGAGGCGCTCAGTATTTTGGCTGCTATTTTGTTAGGTAAAATGCTACCCATTACCCCAGTACAAATCCTATGGGTTAACATGATTACCGCAGTTACGCTGGCATTAGCTCTGGCGTTTGAGCCTGCAGAAAAAAATGTGATGAGCAGACCGCCACGAGATCCAAAAGCACCGCTTTTATCTGGCTTTTTGGTGTGGCGTAGCTTGTTTGTCGGTTTAATCTTGGTGACAGGTACTTTTGGTTTGTTCCTGTGGTATCGAGAGGCTGGCGCGTCACTAGAATATGCCCGTACGATTGCGGTCAATACGCTGGTAATGTTTGAGATTTTCTACCTATTCAGTACCCGCTACTTCTTAGACTCGGTGGTTAACAAAGCGGGTATTTTTGGCAACCGTATCGCGCTCTATGCCATTGGCGTGCTGTTGGTCTTTCAAATGCTATTTACCTACACTGCACCAATGCAAAGCTTGTTCTCTACCACTGCGATTAGCCTGAGTGACTGGGCGCTAATCCTCTTGGTCAGCTCAAGCGTATTTGTGATTGTAGAGTTAGAAAAACTGTTTTTACGCTCAAGACAGAAGTAATTCACTAGTCTAAATCCCGCTGTGCAGTTTGTGGCTTGCCAGCGGGAAGCTCTGCATGTTATCAATAACACCCTAAATTTTTCGTATTCAAGCTCAAACTCAAAAGGTGAACTCCATGAAAACCATGACCATTAAGATGATGTCGATTATGACCAAACCAATGATGATTAAACCAATTCAATCTGGCTTTGCACGCTTTTCACCTTTATCTTTTGCTCAGGACTATCATGATGTTTGCTCAGAACTCTCACGCTAAAAACACTCCCGTATTTCCGTCTCTGTCTGACCTGCAACAACAGTTTGTATCAGACTCATCTTTAGGCCATCTGTACCAATTCCCACAAGATAAAATCCGCGCTGCACTTTCTGCCAGTCAACTACAACAGCTGCGTATTAACCATTTATACCAATGGCTTTTAGCACAACTACAGTCTAGCCATAACGACTATCTGCAACTCTCTGCAACAGACCTGCCGCTTACCTTCAATCGTTACTCTAAACTGGCTGACCAATTACGCTCACTCAGCCGGATCAATTTGCCGAATCGCGAACGGTTACCACAACTGCACTATGCCCTATTTGAACAAGGCCGACTGATTGAAGGCTTTGGTTTGCGCCCCGATCAAGTGCAACCACTTCGAACTCAACTTGATATTAATGCAAAAGTCCTCATATTAAGTCGACAGCAGTGTACGCAATTGGCACAGCAGCTTGCTGCATTTGCCATCCGCTAATCTTTGACTATTAAGAGACTTAAACATGAGCGAATCGAGTCATATCGTTTGCCCAAATTGTAAGGCGGTCAATCGTATTCCGTCGGCACGTTTGGTCGATAATCCTAAATGTGGCAAATGCAAAACGGCCCTGTTTTCAGGCCAACCACAGGTGCTGACACAGCAGAATTTTCAAACGGTGATCAGCCGTTCTGATATTCCTGTGGTGGTGGACTTTTGGGCACCTTGGTGCGGCCCTTGTAAAATGATGGGGCCGATTTTTGCCCAAGTGACGGCACAGATTGAACCGAAAGTGAGAATGGCAAAACTGGATACTGAGCAAGCGCAACAGATTGCAGCACAGTACGGTATACGTAGCATTCCAACCTTGGCAATCTTCAAACAAGGCAAAGAAGTGGCTAGGCAAGCCGGTGTCATACAAGCGCCGCAACTACAGGCTTGGATTCAGCAGCATCTATAAACAGCACTGATGGAAGACCATAAAAAAGCGAGCCTAAGTGCTCGCTTTTGAGAGGTGTTCAGTGTGTACGTCGCTGTTTCTTCTTAGCTTTTGGAGCAGTTTGCGCGGTGTTGGCATGTGCGGCGGAGGCCGTTAAGCCCTCCGCTTCCATTTGTGCGATCTGTTTATCAGAGGGCACAAAGACTACAACTGAGTCGGAGAATTGATCTGGCCAAGTGGTTTTCTGTTTAGAGAACAGCATCCAAAGATGACCTAAACCGCCACAGAGTATTGATGCGCCTCCTGCAAGAAAGCGCATCAAGGCTTGCATTGGGCCAATAGAACGACCATCTACATTTTGAATACGAATACGCCACGCCTGCATACCTAAAGTTTGCCCTGTGCGCAGCCAGAAGAAAGTGAAAAAAGAGAAGGTCAGCAGAAACAAGACCGACTGAAAGCCTGGACCTGCTCGGTCTGTCATCGCATCGGCATCCACAAACGGCAAGCGCATCAAACCGACAACAATCCACATCGCTACAATCAGCAGAAAGTCATATAAGATCGCCCCAAATCGGCGCATAAACCCTGCGGGCTGTGTCCATTGTTGATGAGGCAGTTGTCGACCTGATTTAAACATCGGTTATAACCTTTTAATAACAGAGCACTGATAGACCAACGAGTGGTCAAAAAATTCGATTTAGCCTGCTCGTCGGATCAGTATCGCACCATAAGCAATACAGCCAAAAGCAGGAATTAAGATCGCCATAATGGGTTCAAAACCATACACCACACTGGCAGGGCCTAAAATATCTTGTAGATACTTCACCAATAAACCCACGACTACACCACTGAACACCCTTGTACCAGCGGGTACTGTTCTTAACGGGCCAAAAACAAAAGAGGCAGCAACCAAAACCAGTGCAGCTAAGGTTAACGGCATTAAAGTCTTACGCCAGAAAATCATTAAATAGTTATTGGCGCTAAGCCCTCGCTCCTCTAAGTACTGAGAGTACTGCCAAAGCTCACTGGGTGACTGGTTCTCCTCACCAATAATAATCATTTTGAGCAATTCTGGAGTTAGATTGGTTTCCCAGTAGTAGTTTTGTTCTGTTTTAACCTCAACCTGACGCTCACCAATATAGGTAAACTGCGCCTGATCAAAACGCCAACGACCCGAATCATAAGTGCCTTGAGGAGAGTACATCGAAAAGGTTTGGTGCCCTTGGTCGTCAAAAACGTAACGGCTCACCCCTAAGAGACGACCATCTGATAAAATTGTTGAGAAGTAAAAAAACTCATTCTTCTCTTTATGCCAAACCCCATTTTCATAGTTAACACGGGTATTGCCGCTTTGGGTAACAATGCGATAGTTAATGGCGGATTGTTCAGCTTGTGGCGCCACATACTCACCTAGAGCAAGAGAGACAAGCATAATCAAAAGCATTGGCTTCATCACCGAGCCAATAATACGCAGAATAGAGACACCCGCAGCTCGAATCACTGCCAGCTCATTACTGGCGGCCAAAGCGCCCAACCCCATCAAAGAGCCGACCATTACCGCCACAGGCAATAAGTCATACAGTCGACGAGGTGCAGTCAGCATAATGTAATAAAGCACATGCGTAATCTGATAGTGCTGGTTCATATCACCCAATTCACCGACCAAAGCCAGCATAAGATCAAGACCAAGCAACAAGGTTTGTACCACTAAAATCGCACCCAGTACGTTTTTGGCAATATAACGGTCTAAAATTCTCATGCAGCATTCACCTGCTGTTTAACTCGACGTTTAGCAAATAACCGAGACAGCATGCCCTCTTTAAATAACAGGGCTAGGCCAAGTGTGATAAATATCCCATGTATCAGCCACATGCCAAGAGCTGGACTGATCTGCTGTTTTTCCAGCATACCCTGCATTGAGATCAGCGCACTTAAGTAAAAAATGTGAATAAAAATAGCGGGGAAAAGCTTGGCAAAACGCCCCTGTCGAGGACGAATATAGCTTAAGGGCACGGCAATTAAGGTGACTACGATAATCATCAGAGGCATTGAAAAACGCCACTGTAGTGCGGCAGTCTGTTCTGGGGTTTTGGCCTCAAACAGTTCACTAGTTGACTGCTGACGAACCTTCACGGAGGCACTGGTCGTTTTATTTTCAGCCAAACGTACTGCGTAACGATCAAAGCTCAGTTGAGAAACATCTTTATAGCCGGGGTTGCCTTCTGTACGCACCCCTTTTTCTAATACCAGATAGCGACTACCCGTCTTTTCATCCAAGTACTGATAACCTGTTTCAGCTTTAAAAACTGCTGTACGGTTTTCTCCCTTACTATTGGTAAACTGCCGTGACAGAAATACCCCTTTCATCTGTGTATTTTGGTTTTCTAAAGCCTCAGTGTAGACCACCTGTCCACCAGAGAAACTTTGAAAGCGCCCAGGCTTAATCGTAGAAAAGTCCACTCGACGTTTTTGTTCTTCCAAGATTGATGCCGCTTTAGCCTCACTCATTGGCGTAATCCATAGACTAAGGCTACTGACCAGTACCGCCACAAAGACAGCAGAAACTAAGGTGTAAGACAGAATTTTATTAGGGGAAATACCACAGGCGAGCAAAATACCCATCTCGCTTTCTTGATAGAGCCGACCATAGGCCAACATCACGGCAATAAAAAAACCTAGCGGTAAAATCAGCTCTAAAATATACGGCAGCTGTAATAGCAGTAAAGTCCAGAGCAATTCTAAAGCCAAACTACCTTCAGCCACATCTTGAAACAGCCGAATAAAGCGACTACCCAAAATAATCAGCAACAGTACAGAAGACACTGCGGCCATTGTGACCAGCACTTCTCTTGTTAAATAACGAAATATAATCAAGGAATTCCTGCCTTTGGGCTCAAGTATTGATGCGACCATTACAAGCATGAACAACGCAGCATCACTTGCAAGATATTCGGCAACTTTAACCTGCCATTCTTTCAGTTCTGTGGGGCATTGCGTAAACTGAGAGCAATACGCCTTTGAGTCGGCGGCAAATTATCCAACAACCCCGCTCTTTTGTCTTGTATCTATTAGCCTTTCTAAATTGTTTCTAGTGGAGTTTATATGCAATTTATCGCAACCGTTAACGCCTTAACCGAAGTTTCAGCCGATTGCCTAGTGGTTAGTGTTGCCGCTGAGGGTGAGCTGAGCCTACAAGCACAACAGGTTGATCAAGCAACTGGTGGCTTAATCAACCAAATCATCAGTCAAGGTGATTTCAGTGGCAAATTTGGCCAAAGTTTATTACTACCAGTAGTACCAAGCTTACAGGCTCCTCGCCTCTTGCTATTGGGTACAGGTAAAGCAGCAGAACTTACTGAAGGTAAGTTTCGTACACTAGTAAAAGGACTAATCAACGAAGTTAAAAAGACCAAAGTTGAGTCGCTGGCATTAAGCCTAGATGACATCCCTGTTGGTAAACGTGGAGCAGCATGGAAAGCACGCCTACTGGCAGAGAACACTGAAACCGCCAGTTATGTGTTTGACCAAATGAAAAGCAAAGCCGCTGAGGCAACCAGCCTGACAAAAATCAGCGTTGTGTGCACCAATGATCAGGCTCAAAGCGAAGCTACTCAAGCCCTTCTAGTTGGCCAAGCCACAGGCCAAGGGGCCAACTTTGCGCGTACATTGGGTAACTTACCACCCAATATCTGCACACCAATTTATTTGGCAGAACAAGCCGAAGCATTGGTAACAGACTGTGCCGAGATGAGTTTAACGGTGTTAGATGAAACCGAAATGGCGGCATTGGGCATGAACTCTCTACTGGCCGTTGCAAAAGGCAGCGTACAAGCCCCTCGCCTGATTGCCATACAATACCAAGGTGCAGAAGCCGATGCACAGCCTCATGTATTAGTCGGCAAAGGCGTCACCTTTGACTCAGGCGGCATCAGCCTTAAGCCGGGTGAAGGCATGGACGAAATGAAGTTCGATATGTGTGGGGCTGCCAGCGTCATGGGCACTATGCAGATGTTGAAAGCCTTAAAACCGAAAATCAACGTCGTGGGTGTTGTGGCCGCGGTGGAAAATATGCCTGCGGGTAATGCGACTAAGCCGGGTGATATTGTCACCACAATGTCGGGCAAAACTGTTGAGATCTTAAACACGGATGCCGAAGGCCGTTTGGTTCTTTGTGATGCGCTTACCTATATTGGCCGCTACAATCCTGCATCAGTGGTGGATATCGCAACACTGACTGGCGCTTGTATTATCGCCCTTGGTCATCATACCAATGCGCTATTAGCCAATAATGACGAATTGGCGCAAGAACTACTGGCCGCAGGTCTATACGCAGATGATCGTGCATGGCAGATGCCTTTATGGCAAGAGTACCAGCAACAGTTGGATTCTAATTTTGCCGATATGGGCAATATTGGTGGTCGCCCTGCAGGCACCATTACTGCGGCATGTTTCCTGTCTCGCTTTACTGAAGATTACCGCTGGGCACACCTTGATATTGCGGGTACTGCATGGCATAGCGGCAAAGAAAAAGGCGCAACAGGCCGTCCTGTTCCATTGTTAACACAATATTTGTTAGCCAAAGCAGGACAAGACACCTCGTTTCAGTTGTAAAATACCGACCCGAGACGGCGCAAGCCGTCTCAACCTGTTAAAGCTAACTTGCCGGAACCCAGATGACTCAAGTTGATTTTTATATCCTGCCCAGCACCGAAACCACAGAGCAGCTTTTGTTTGCATGCCGTTTGACTGAAAAAGCATGGAAAAGGGGTCATCAGGTGTTTATTCAAGCGCAAGATCAAGCTCAGGCTGAGCATATTGATCAGCTGCTTTGGCAGTTTCGCCCAGATAGTTTTATTCCTCACCTTTTGATTACTGATGAAAATGTAGCTTCTGTGCCAGTGGCCATAGGTTTTGATGAAAACTGCGGCCAACATCACGATGTCATGATTAATCTATGCCCTCATATACCTGATCATTTTAGCCGTTTTGAGCGTGTGGCAGAGATTGTTTATCAGCAACAAACACTGTTGGCAGCCAAGCGCGATGGTTGGCGTTTTTATCAACAACGGGGTTATTTGCTCAATCGCCATGATATGCGCAATCGTTAAGCTAAACTATTTTCAACTGCCCTTAATTCACTCTTATCTCCTGAGCTGTTCTGTATGTGGAAACTAAAGCGCTTTAATCATTACCACCAAATCATTGTCAAACAGTGGTTAACTGCCGCTATTTTTCTGCTATTCGCTGCTATTTTTCGTGTAGTGATGTTATGGCAATATGGCTCTAGTGAATTAATAGTGAGTCACAGCGATGATTTACTAAATGCTTTTTGGATGGGGATGCGCTTTGATTTAAAAACAGCCGCTATCTTTTTGGCTCTGTTTCAATTGGTAGCTTTTTTCACTTTGCTAGTACCGTTTCTGAATATCAATGCCTTGTTAAATAGGCTGTTTACCCCCTTTGCTACACTGTTTTTTCTCTTTTTAACGGCTTTATCAATAGGTAATCATTTCTACTTTGGGTTTTACCAAAGCCCAATCAATGCCCTTGTTTTTGGTTTAGTTGAAGATGACACCCGCTCAGTTTTAAAAACCATTTGGTCAGATTACCCTGTCGTTTGGGGGCTGGGCTGCTTACTGATTTTAACCGCTCTTCAGGTCTATTTTTTGAAAGGGCTAACCAATAGCCTAAAACGGTTCAATCAATGGCATCCTAGCTTTCCGGTCATGTTGATTTACATCCCGTTGAGTTTGTTTTTAACCGCTTTGGCAGGCCGTGGCACAGTGGGCACCTTCCCTCTGCGAGATTTAGACATGGCGGTCTCTACTAACACCTTTATCAATCAACTCATTCCTAATGGGGCACAGTCTTTATTTTTGGCTTGGACTGAGCGTGAAATGAATCAGATTAGCAACGATGTCAACGTGGGCTTAACCAGCCGAGGTTTTGACTCTGCTTTAGCAGCAGGTCAGGTGCTGGGCATCAAGGCTAATTCTGAAGGTGAGCTTTATCAGTCACTTTATCAACGCACGCCTATACAGCCTGCAATTGAGAAGAACCCGCCACATGTGGTTTTTGCATTGATGGAAAGTATGGGGCGCCATCTATTGCACTATCATGGCGAGGGTAATGATTTGATGGGACGTTTGGCACCCCATGCCCAGTCAGATTTGCTGTTGATGAATTTCACTTCAAGTCAGCACGGTACTCACCCCAGCTTAGAGGCATTATTACTGAATAGTCCTGTGACGCCACTGACCCAAAGCCGCTATGGCTATCAATCTTATCGCTCCGCAGCAGCAAAACCTTACAAAGATGCAGGCTATAAAACCGTATTTCTAACTGCTGGCCCTGCCACTTGGCGCAGTTTAGATACGGCGCTACCAAGACAATACTTTGATCGAGTATTAAGCAAAACCGATATCCTGCGCCGTTTTCCAGAGGCAGGCACTAGCACTTGGGGGGTAGATGATGACTATATGTTCCGTTATGCCTCAGAGTTATTAGCCGAGGCCGAAGCAAAAGGTGAAAAACTGTTTTTATTTATGCTCAGTATTACCAATCACCCGCCTTATCAGGTGGGGTCTGGTTATCAACCTAAACCTATTAATTTATTGAAATTTGGGGCAAGGGTAATTGACGACCGCATAATGGCGGAGAATATTCTAAAAACCTATCAATATGCCAACGACAGCTTGGGAGGCTTTATTGACCGGGTAAAAGCCAACCCCGCATTGGCTCAGAAAACCCTGATTGCCGCCAGCGGTGATCATAATACGCGTACTTTCTTTAACTATGAGGGCGACAACGAGCTGCATCTTAAATATGGCGTGCCATTTTATTTCTACTTGCCTAAAGCTTATCAAGGTAATGCGATATTAGACGCGAATCGTTTTGGCAGCCACTGGGATATATTTCCAACGTTGTATCAACACTCTTTATCTAGTGCGGAATATTTAGCGCTGGGTCAAGATCTAATCACACCAC
Source organism: Oceanospirillum multiglobuliferum (assembly GCF_900167095.1). Classification (GTDB taxonomy): domain Bacteria; phylum Pseudomonadota; class Gammaproteobacteria; order Pseudomonadales; family Halomonadaceae; genus Oceanospirillum; species Oceanospirillum multiglobuliferum. The sequence continues at coordinate 84,330 of NZ_FUXG01000015.1, read as the reverse complement.
CTAAGAATGGCCTGCAAGCCAGCTCGATAGCCAATATCAGCTATGTCTTAACTGCGGCAGGCGCAGCCACTAATAGCCCACAGCCTCAGTACTACCATTGGGATCGCCAAGCGGAACATTTAAGCGCTAGCCCTGTGCCTCCCGCTGAAGAGTCTACCGATTTGGTACAGGCCGTAAATCAAGCTCGCGCACGTATGGCACTCTTTGATTGGCAAATTCGAGTGCAAGCACTTAAGCATCCAGCCGCTCAGTAATCAACCTCTATAGGCCTCTACCCAAAAGAAGGTTAGAAGCCTTCATCACATCGCGGGTTGTGGTTATCACAACCCGTTCTGCCATGTATAATCGACCGATTATCAGAAAATATTCTGCCTGTTCTCCACAAAGTCATCCGGTGGCGTTGAACAGCCAAGCCCATTGACCTATTTGACATAGATATAAGCATCAATTCTCATGGAAAAAACTTACCAGCCTGATCAGATCGAACGCACTTTGTACCAGAAATGGGAAGAGAACAAATACTTCACGCCTGGTGGTGAGGGTGATCCTTACTGCATCATGATTCCGCCACCAAACGTCACGGGCAGCCTACACATGGGACACGCGTTTCAGCACACCATTATGGATGCGCTGACCCGTTACCGCCGTATGCAGGGTCGTAACACCCTATGGCAGGTGGGTACTGATCACGCGGGTATCGCGACACAGATGGTCGTAGAGCGTAAATTAGCCGCTGAATCTGGCCAAAGCCGCTACGATTTAGGCCGTGATGCGTTCATCGAAAAAGTGTGGGAATGGAAAGAAGAATCCGGTGGCACCATCACCGGACAAATGCGTCGCTTGGGTAACTCGGTAGATTGGGATCACGAGCGTTTCACCATGGATTCTGGCTTCTACCGTGCGGTACAAGAAGTCTTTATTCGCCTGTACGATGACAAGCTTATCTATCGTGGCAAGCGTTTGGTCAACTGGGACCCTAAACTGCACACCGCAATCTCTGACCTTGAAGTGGAAAACAAAGAGGTCAAAGGCAAAATGTGGTATCTGCGCTATCCACTGGCAGATGGCGCAAAAACGGCGGCAGGTGATGATTATATCGTCGTTGGCACCACACGCCCAGAAACCATGTTGGGTGATACTGGCGTTGCGGTGAACCCTGAAGACCCGCGTTACCAAGATCTGATCGGTAAATTTGTTGAGCTGCCATTAGTGGGTCGTCGTATCCCAATCGTTGGCGATGCCTATGCCGATATGGAGAAAGGTACAGGCTGCGTAAAAATCACCCCTGCGCACGACTTCAACGATAACGAAGTGGGCAAGCGCTGCGGCCTGCCAATGATCAACATCCTGACCTTGAATGCCGATATTCGTGATCAAGCCCAAGTGTTTAACACCGACGGCAGTGTGAATACGGAAATTGATCCGAGCATTCCAGAAAAATATCAAGGCATGGAGCGTTTTGAAGCGCGCCGCCAAATCGTCGCTGATTTTGAAGCCCTTGGCCTGTTGGTAAAAATCGAAGAGAACAACATGACGGTGCCTTATGGCGATCGTGGTGGTGTTGTGATTGAGCCAATGTTGACCGACCAATGGTTCTGCGATGCGAAAACCTTAGCAAAACCTGCGATTGAAGCGGTTGAAAATGGCGACATCAAGTTTGTCCCTAAACAATATGAGAACATGTATTTCTCTTGGATGCGTGACATTCAAGACTGGTGTATCTCACGTCAACTGTGGTGGGGTCACCGCATTCCTGCGTTCTATGACAATCAAGGCAATGTGTATGTGGCCGCCTCAGCAGAAGCCGCCCGTGAAAAATACAACCTTGATCTTGAGCTGGAACTCCGCCAAGACGACGACGTGCTGGACACTTGGTTCAGCTCTGCGCTTTGGACATTCGGCACATTAGGTTGGCCAGAAAATACTGATCGTCTCAAAACCTTCCACCCAACCGATACCTTAGTCACGGGCTTTGACATCATTTTCTTCTGGGTCGCGCGCATGATCATGATGACCATGCACTTCTGCAAAGACGAAAACGGCAAACCTCAAGTACCGTTCAAAAACGTCTACGTTACAGGTCTGATCCGTGACGAAAGCGGCGACAAAATGTCGAAGTCTAAGGGCAACGTGCTTGACCCTCTGGACATGATCGACGGCATCAGCCTGCCTGAGCTGCTAGAAAAGCGCACGGGTAATATGATGCAGCCACAACTGGCAGAAAAAATTGGCAAGCGTACCGAAAAACAGTTCCCAGAAGGGATCGCGGCACATGGTACGGATGCACTGCGCTTCACCCTAGCGGCACTGGCATCCACAGGCCGTGACATCAACTGGGACATGAAACGCTTAGAAGGTTATCGCAACTTCTGTAACAAGATCTGGAACGCCGCACGCTACGTGTTAATGAATACCCAAGAGCAAGACTGTGGTCAAAATAATGACCACGTCATCTTGTCTCTGGCTGATCGTTGGATCATCAGCAGCCTGCAACGCACCGAGCAAAACGTGATTCGCCACATGGATGAATACCGTTTTGACCTTGCCGCACAAAGCCTGTACGACTTTATCTGGAACCAGTATTGCGATTGGTATCTAGAGCTGTCTAAACCTGTGCTTTGGGATGAAACAGAAGGCGAAACCCAAGAAGAGAAAGACAATCTAGAGGCCCTACGTCGTGGTACTCGTGGCACTCTAGTGCGCGTGTTGGAAGCGATCCTGCGCCTGTCTCACCCGTTGATGCCGTTCATCACCGAAGAGATCTGGCAGCAAGTGAAAGGCTTGGCGGGTAAATCGGGCGACACCATCATGTTGCAGCACTACCCAGAACCACAGGTTGAGCTGATTGACGAAGCTGCTGAAGCGGATATTGAGTGGCTGAAAAATGTGATCGTCAGCGTGCGCAATATCCGTGGTGAAATGAACATCGGCCCAGGCAAAGAGCTACAAGTATTGGTACAAAACGGCAGCGACGAAGACTTCCGACGCCTACGTGAAAACTACGTTGTACTGAGCAAACTGGCTAAATTGAGTGAAATCACTTGGCTGGAAGAGGATGAAGAAGCACCGATGGCCGTCACTCAGTTGGTCGGCAAAATGGAAGTATTAGTGCCGATGGCAGGTTTGATCGACAAAGCCGCAGAATTGAGCCGTCTAAGCAAAGAGATGGAAAAACTGCAAAAAGAGCTGGCACGTTTAGAAGGTAAGCTGGGTAACGAGAAGTTTGTCGCCAGCGCCCCTGAAGACGTTGTTGCGAAAGAGCGTGAAAAACAAACTAACGCTCAAGACGCACTGAACAAACTGCAAGAGCAATATGGCAAGATTGAGGCGTTATAAGCGCTAAAATCTCATCACCATTGCGATTGAGTTCAATACCCCCAGCCTTAAAGCTGGGGGTATTTTATTGTGAATAAGGTATACGTGAACTAACCAATATTCCCCTCTATTTGAGCTTCAAGCCATTGCTTGAAAATTTGTAATGCCGTCCGATCATACAGGGTTTCAGGGTAAGTAAGAAAATAGCCATCATCACCCGATAGTTGATGGCTGCAAGCATATACTAACCGCCCATCCTTTATATCCTGATCGATAAAATTAAGATCAACTAAACCAATCGCCTCTTCCGCACTTATAGCTTCTAATACTTGCGCAGTACTCGGCACCTCAATGCCTGTCGGTATAGGAAAGGTAGACAGTCCTGTTGAGTTTAACCACTCCTGCCACAGCCCCTTCATTGAAGCATTATGAATAATGCTTTGAGTAGAGAGTTGTTCGATACCGAATTGACCACCATTTTTTATCAGTAAATTAGGATGACACACCGCCACAATACACTTGTTAAATAGTCGAGTTGATAAAGTATCAGGCCAATGACCACTCCCCATTCTAATTGCCGCATCAAAAGGATCATTACGAAAATCAGCAATGCTAGAGGTAGCAACCACCGATAAACTCACATTTGGGTATTGGGCGCGGAAGTCTTTCAGCCTTGGTAATAGCCACCTTGTGGCAAAAACAGGTGCGACGGACAGTGCCAGAGAAAGGTCATCAGTGCAACGCAATGCTTTTCGGCTGGCCTGATGGATCTGTTGTAGCGGCTCTGTAATGTCCAAATACAACTGTTGCCCACGATGGGTCAGCTTAACGGCTTTATCTAAGCGCTCAAATAATGGGTAGCCCAATACCGATTCCAAATTACGAATTTGATGGCTCACCGCCGATGGGGTGACATGGAGTATTGCGGCCGCAGCTTGGAAACTTAGTGTTTGAGCTGCAGCTGCAAAGGTATTGAGGTTTTGTAGTGAAAGTTTAATTTTCATACAGATGAGCTTAACTCAACTGATGCATAAACATAACTCCTTTGTTAATTCATAAGCTGAGCTTTAATCTTGTGATATGTTTAATTGAAGAAGAGTTAACCTCATATGAAAGCTATTGGTTTTATCGCTACCCATGAAGGCACGGCTGCAGAAAACTTAGAAGACATTACATTAGAGCGTCCTACCGCCACAGGCCATGATTTATTGGTCAAAGTAAAAGCAATTTCAGTAAACCCTGTTGATACAAAAATCAGAAGTCGTCTATCTGGAAGCAAAGGCGAATACAAAGTATTAGGTTGGGATGCGGTAGGTGAGGTAGTCGAAATCGGAGATAGGGTCAACGCCTATCAGGTTGGTGATAAGGTTTGGTATGCAGGGGATATCACGCGCTCAGGCTCTAATGCCGAATATCATCTAGTTGATGAGCGCATCGTGGGTTTGAGCCCTAAAACGATCAGTGATGCTGAGGCTGCAGCACTGCCTCTGACAGCAATTACAGCTTGGGAGTTATTATTTGATCGCCTAGCATTAAAGCAAGATGTGACAGGCGTGGCTTCGACACCCAAAGTTCTGATTGTAGGTGCAGCAGGTGGTGTGGGGTCAATATTGATACAGTTGACGAAGCAGCTTACAGGAGCGACGGTGATTGCAACGGCTTCCCGTCCTGAAAGTCAGGCATGGGTTAAAACGTTAGGGGCCGATATTGTAATTAATCACAAACAGCCACTCACGCTTGAGTTATCGCGTGTTGGTATATCTGAGGTGACGCATGTCATCAGTCTCAATCGTACCGAAGATTACTTTGATCAATTAATTGAGGTTCTAGCTCCTCAGGGTAAGTTGGCACTGATTGATGACCCTGAAACGATATTAGACATTCGCAAGCTTAAGCAAAAGTCACTCTCTTTACATTGGGAATTGATGTTCACACGTTCAATGTTTAAAACTGAAGATATGATACAACAGCGAGAGCTTTTGAATCGTGTGGCCGAGTTAGTTGATGCGGGAAAAATTCGTACAACCATCGGCACTCATTATGGTGCTATATGTGCAGAGAACTTGATTAAAGCACATCAAGATATCGAGAACGGTAAAGCCATTGGTAAAATCGTTTTAGAAAGCTTTGCCTAGTTTCGTCCATAGTTCTTAACTCAAAAAGGACTGCACCGAGCACCGGCCACTGATGCCATAGAAGGAACTGTGGCCAACTTTACAATACTTGAGATAAGCCGATGGCACTAAACCTTGAGTGTAATTTAATTATCGCACTGGGTATAAGGTATAGAGTTTAAAAAAATCCGTCAGTTGAAACTGCTTTAGCAGTTGCTCGCTGTAACGAATACGGCGATTACGTACAAGGCTAAAACCTCGATAACCCAATAAGGTTAAACACTCTGGGCAGACCGATAAACTGCGGCGTTTGTGGTAGTCTAAAACTGGAAAAGGTGAGTGTAAGCTCGTCGTTGCAATCAACTTATCATCCCTGCACTGCTGCAAAACTGAGCAGTTCGCAACATGGAAATGCTGTTTTTTACCTTGCTCGTGCGCCAGTTTAAACACGACGACTCGGCCATTTTTAATAGCCAGTGTATGGTCTTGCAGCAGTCTTAAACTGTGTAGCTGGGTTAAAACCCCATGCTGTTCAAGTTTGGTACGCTCCTCCCCTGTCAGGTGTTTATGAGGATCAAACAACTCAAAATGCCCTAAACGAGTAGCTCCCATTTCACGGCGTAAGGCCAAGATGGGTTCAAACTCTGCAAAGTCTGGCAACTTCATGGTTGTGCCGACTCAGATTTGGGCACGTTGGGTGCTTCCAATACCCCTTTTAATATTTCGCTGATACGGGCATCGGCATCGGTGATCAAGCGAAACTCAACTCGGCGGGAACGTTCGCCATTTTCTGAACCATCGGGCATCAACACCAACTTTGACGAAGACAGGCCATTAGCAGTGAGATTACTTTGCAACCACGCTTTTTGGCTCTTCACCTCAGGCAACGATAATACATAGGCCAAGGTTGAGCGTGTACGCGCCTGAGACAAACGCATATTGTTGATATAGGCATCATCAGGAGAGCGGGCATTGGTCCAGTCGCTAGAGGTGTGCCCTTCTATGCGGACTTCAGAGATGTCATTACGATACTGTTCCGAAGTGATAATTTTGGCATAGCGTGGAAAAAAGTCCGCTAGGATGGTTTCAAACTCGGGTTGCAGACTGGATTTACCCAGATCAAACATCACATCGGTATTGTAAAACTGCAAACTGAGATCATCCTGTTTCAGCTCTGCTCCCCAACGTGGCAGGTCATCTTTAAACTCGTTATAGAGATCATGGTAAAGCTGCTCCCGTAACTCACGGTATAACAGGGCCACCTCTTTAATTTTTTGTGTTTCCCGCTCTAGGATGACCATATAAGCTACGGCAACCAATAGAAACACCATCATTAAACCTGCCATTAAGTCACTGACGGCAACCCAGTGTGCGCCCTCTTCAGCGGTCAGGTTTTCCTCTTCATCTTGCTGACGGTTAAACGGGTTCATCGAGTAGATTTCCGCTCGGCGGCAGGTAAGCTATTGGCCAACTCAACAACGGTTTTGAGTTTCTCCGTCAAGGGCTGATAGTCGCTGACAAACTTCTCAGATAAAGCGGTGAGCTGACAGCCAAAGGTTTGCAAGGCGTGGGTGAGTTCTTTTTCCATACCCGCGTCAATGCGAATCAGTTGTTGTTCATTGCGCTCTAGCATTTTCAGCGTCACTTGCTGGTGCGCCTCGTTGACCTGTTGCATATCGCCAACCAGTTGCTGATTTACGGTAATAACCGTGTTTTCAATGGTTTTGGCGGTATTGCTGAGCAGGTGATTCATCTGGCGATGACTTTCTTGAATACCATGAGCAAGCTCATCTGTCAGCGCCAAGATACGCCCTTCTAAAGCAGGTAAACCATCAGAGGCTTTGCTGACCAAGCTGGCCAGACTATCAAGATAACTGCCCAAAGCCACAGATTGCTGCTGCAATCCTGTCATCACATCGCCTAGCTTTTCTGAGACCTCGTTAAATGCTTGCGTATGTTGCACCATCGTTTGGTAAGCTTCTGTCGCTTTGTCCAACACATCCCCATTGGCACGCTGTTGTTCTAATAAGCGCGCCAGCTCATCTTTATAGTTGTCTTGCCACTCCAACATACGGCCAACGGCTTGATTCAGCTGTTTAAAATTATCACCATACTGCACCGTAATTCGGTCATTAAAGCCCGTCATCAGTTCGGTAATGGCTTTGGTCAGCGCACTACTGTTGGCTTCTACCATTTTATTCTGGTATTGGCCTATTACGGACTCTAAGCGCCCGAGGTGTTGCTCTAAGCCCTGATTACTGGCTGCCAGTTTAGGACCAATTTCTGTTAAGCCTGACTTTTGCAGCTGTGAGCGAATATCACCTAGCAATGTGGCTAGGTCATCAACCGTTGCCCCTGTGTATTGGGTTTCAGACTCGACATTGCGTACATGTTTGATCACATGGCGCAACTTGATACTCATTGCAGCCAATAAGCCTGCAATAGAAGACCAAAAGGCGGTTTTCAGACCTTCAATCAACTGAGGTACGCTACCTTCAATATCTTGGGTATCAAAGTCCATTAAACCTAGTGCGACCCCTAGGAAGGTTCCAAAAATACCAATACTGGTCAGAATAGAAGGTGCAGCGTTGACCGTGCGCAGTGAGTAAACTGGGCCATGAAAATAGACTGTGAGCAGTAAAATGATTGCAATCACAATCAAGGTTAACGGGGAGAATGCGGCTAACAGTGCCATAATAATTGCTGAACCCTATAAATCACCCTAACAAAAGTGCCTGCTATTATGGCGAGTCTAGACTGCGATGCAAACAGCAAAAACAATCAAACCTTTGAGAAAGGTATTAGAAACGAAAAAGCCACAAGAGGTTAATCTTGTGGCTTTTTCTGTCTGAGTCATCAGATCCAGATTATCTAAACACTAACAGCCTAAGCCATTAACCGCCCAGATACTTGATCATCACACCCGCTGCAACTGCTGAACCGATTACACCTGCCACGTTAGGGCCCATTGCGTGCATCAGTAGGAAGTTGTGAGGGTTATATTCCAGACCTAGCTTATTCGATACTCGAGCAGCCATAGGTACTGCCGATACACCAGCAGAACCAATCAGTGGGTTAACTGGGTGCTTGCTGACCTTGTTCAGAAGCTTCGCCATCAACACACCCGCACCTGTACCAATACCGAATGCCACGATACCTAGACCTAGAATACCTAAGGTTTCTAGTGCCAAGAACTTCTCAGCCATCAGCTTAGAACCTACTGATAAGCCTAAGAAGATTGTGGTGATATTGATTAGTGCGTTTTGAGCAGTATCACTCAAGCGCTCTACCACGCCACTCTCTTTCATCAGGTTACCAAAACAGAACATACCCAATAGAGGTGCTGCATCAGGTAGCAGCAATGCAACCAAGACCAACAATACTAGAGGGAAGACAATTTTTTCTGTTTTAGAAACAGTACGTAACTGCACCATCTCAATCTTACGCTCTTCTGGTGTTGTCAGCGCACGCATAATTGGCGGCTGAATCAGTGGCACCAGTGCCATGTAAGAGTAAGAGGCTACCGCGATAGCACCCAGCAATTCAGGTGCCAGCATACTGGCCACATAAATTGAGGTTGGGCCATCCGCACCACCGATAATACCGATTGCAGCGGCTTGCTCAATGCTGAAGTCCATAATCCCCATTGCAGAAAGGCCAACAGCACCAATCACGGTTGCGAAGATACCAAACTGTGCCGCAGCACCTAAAAACAGCGTTTTAGGGTTAGCTAGTAACGGGCCAAAGTCCGTCATCGCGCCTACACCCATGAAAATCACAAGCGGAGCAATACCACTGGCAATCGCCACAGAGTAGAAGCTATACAGCATACCATTAGAGTAGCCCGCATCTTGTGCAATCAGCTGAGCCGCTTGATAAGCGCTCGGCTTAGCCTCATGTACAATACGCGACAGTTCATAAGGATCTAAGGTATTAGACCCAACGGCATTGGCAATACCAGCCAGCACTTCTGGTTTAGCAAAGTGAAGCGCTTGTTCCACAGCAGACATCGCCAGTCCCGCCTCGGGAATGTTGGCCAAAAGACCACCAAAACCGATTGGAACCAACAACAGTGGTTCAAAGCCTTTTACAATCGCCAGATATAGCAGTCCCAAACAAACCGCTATCATCACGAACTGACCGCCCGTGATGTTGTAAAGACCAGAGCCCTGCCATAAGCTCAAAAGTTGTTCCATTTGATCAACCTCTTAGATTAAGCAGGACTTACACTGTAATCAGTGTATCGCCAACAGTAACCGCATCACCTTCGCGGACGTCAACAGAGGCAACTGTACCTGCACGCGGTGTACGTACTTCAGTTTCCATCTTCATCGCTTCTAGGATAATGATCACTTCGCCTTCTTGAACAACCTGACCAGGCTTCACTAATACTTTGAAGATGTTACCTGCCAATGGCGCTGTTACAGGCTGACCCGCAGACGCCGCTGGAGCAGCAGCCACAGGTGCTGGAGCTGCTTGCACATTAGAGATATCGCCACCTTCAGTCACTTGAACCACATAGTTCTGACCATTAACAGCAATTGTATAAACTTGAGGACCAGTATTTTTGCTCACAGTTTTCACACCTTCATCTTCAGTTGGGGCAGGTTCAAACGCATCAGGGTTGCCACGGTTCTGTAAGAACTTCAGACCGATTTGAGGGAATAGCGCATAAGTCAGAACATCATCTACTGTCGCATTTGCCAGAGTGAAGCCTTTCTCTTGTGCCAAACCTTGTAGCTCAGCAGTCAGCTTATCCATCTCATCATCAATCAGATCAGCTGGACGGCAAGTGATCGCTTCAGCACCATTCAGCACTTTTGCTTGTAACTCAGCATTGTAAGGCGCTGGTGCAGCACCATATTCACCCTTCAAAATGCCTTGAGTTTCTTTAGAGATGCTCTTGTAACGCTCGCCTGTCAAAATGTTCAATACCGCTTGAGTACCGACAATCTGAGACGTTGGTGTTACCAGTGGGATTAGACCTAGATCTTCACGTACACGTGGAATCTCAGCCAATACTTCATCAAACTTGTCGCCTGCACCCTGCTCACGCAGCTGGCTTTCCATGTTGGTTAACATGCCGCCTGGTACTTGTGCTACAAGAATACGAGAGTCTGTGCCGCGTAGTGCGCCTTCAAACTTCGCATATTTCTTACGGATCTTACGGAAGTAAGCCGCAATCTCTTCAAGCTTCTGTAGATCTAAGCCTGTGTCGCGCTCAGTGCCTTTCAGCGCTGCAACAACAGACTCAGTTGCCGTGTGACCATAAGTCATCGACATAGAAGAGATGGCAGTGTCCACACGGTCAATACCCGCTTCAACCGCTTTCAAAATGGTCATATCAGACAAGCCTGAGGTCGCATGGGCATGCAACTGAACTTCTAGGTTTGTTTCTGATTTCAGGCGAGAAACCATTTCGTAAGCATCGTATGGCGCCATAATGCCTGACATATCTTTAATCGCGATAGAGTCTGCACCCATATCTTCGATCTGTTTTGCCAAGCTGATCCAATATTCCAAGTTGTGTACACGGCTGGTTGTATAAGACAACGTACCCTGTGCATGTTTACCAACTCGTTTTACCGCTTCAAGCGCACGTTTTAGGTTACGAGGATCATTCATCGCATCAAATACGCGGAATACATCCACACCGTTAGTTGCCGCACGCTCAACAAACTGATCCACCACATCGTCAGCATAATGACGGTAGCCTAATAGGTTTTGGCCACGCAAAAGCATTTGATGACGGGTATTAGGCATCGCTTTTTTCAATTCGCGAATACGATCCCAAGGGTCTTCGCCTAAATAACGAATGCAGGAGTCAAAAGTTGCTCCGCCCCAAGTTTCAAGGGACCAGAAACCTACTTGATCCAGCTTCTCAGCAATAGGAAGCATATCATCGATACGTAGGCGGGTCGCAAACAATGACTGATGCGCGTCTCGTAGAACAACATCAGTAATGCCTAGTGGCTTTTTGGACTCGGTCATGGGTATTGGCCTTTTCCATTCATTAATAATGAGTTTTTTTATTGGCTAAAAAAGCGTCTGCTTTTATTGGCCAGCTCGATACTTGTGAACGGCAGCAGTTAAAACTGCAACCAGTTCATCATTATTGCTAGCAGCAGCTGCGCTTGCAGGAGCCGGCTTGTTTTTAGGTACAACCGGAACTGGTTTTGCGTACTTCATGACAATAGATGACATAAAGCCTGTGGCAAAAACCAGCAAGGTCAGGAACACAAAAACAAATCCCATTCCGTAAAGCATCAGGTTGATGCCTTCGGAGATCAGCTCAGAAGATTGCATTAAGCCATTCCTCGTTTAGTTCTTGGATGGGTCAGGCCGGAAATAGCCTGCCACCTTATTTTTTGCCTCTTGCAGCAACCCCTTTACCTGCGCTCTCGCCCAAACACAGGCACAGGGGCGCAGCTAATTTACCTTGATTCCCTAAGGCAGGCAATAAATCTACAAAAATTGTAGACAATTGTTACGACTCATAGGTCAGGTGTAACAAGGCTCAAGACGTTATATCATTAGCGGTACAGGTGCAGATTTGACCCTTATCAATAGCTCCCCTCTAATTTGTCTTAAATCTTCAAATAGTATTTTTAAATGTCCAATATAAACCCTAGTAAGAAGTCACGGCAGCCTATGCCACTGGGCCGAATCGCTTTAGCACCTATGGAGGGTGTAGTTGACTTTCATGTTCGCAAAGTACTGACAGAGATTGGTGGTATCGACTTTTGTGTCACCGAGTTTATGCGGGTGACGACTCAATTACAGCCTAGAAAAATTTTCTATAAGCTCTGTCCTGAGCTGAAAACAGCCGCAGAAACAGCGTATCAAGTGCCCGTGCATTACCAGTTATTAGGCAATAATCCTGAGCTTTTGGCCGAGCACGCTTTAAGGGCAGCAGATCTTGGGGCGAAGGTGGTTGATCTAAATTTTGGCTGTCCAGCTAAAACGGTAAACAAGCACAAGGGAGGGGCGGTGCTTTTGCAAACACCCCATGAGATTTTCAACATTGTGCAGGCCGTGGCTCAAGCACTAGAAGACAGCCCAGCTCGGCTGACGGCTAAAATGCGTTTGGGTTATGAAGACAAAAGCTTAGTATTTGAAAACCTAGCGGCTATTCAAGAGGCGGGGGCAACTGAACTTGTGGTGCACGCACGCACAAAGGTTGAAGGCTATAAGCCACCTGCGCATTGGCAATGGTTGGCACGTATCAGAGAAAAAGCGACGATTCCGATTATCGCAAATGGTGAGATCTGGAGCCCAGAGGACTATCAGCGTTGTAGAGACGTCAGCGGTTGTACAGACGTGATGATTGGCAGAGGCTTATTAGCTGATCCATTTCTAGCGCAGCGTATCAGATTGAATATTCTAGACCAACCAAGCATCGCAGATTTGGCTGCGGTGCTACACTACTACCTCAGCATGATCGCACCTGATGTGCCGGAAATTTTTGTTTTAGCACGCGGTAAGCAGTGGTCAAATATGATGCGTAAGCACAGTATCGAAGCCTGTGATCTGTTTGATCAAACAAAACGTTGCACTAGCGCAGTTGAGATCATGAACCTGCTTGAAAAAACTGCTCAACAGCCGCGTTATTTTCAAGATCTGTTTGCTTATCAGCCCTAAGTATCAAAGTAATACAACGGCGCAGAGGCTGTGATTTTAGGCTGAACAGAAATTGCGCTGCTGCCCCAACAAGCAGACACTTCAGAGCCCTTTATGGCACCACTGTGATCTGTAAGCGGCTCAAACGCTATATTCACGAGGGATTTGATGCAAAGATTAAGAGACCTCAACGGGCTTGGCCCAAAGTCAGAAGCGATGCTAATTGAGGCAGGTATTGATTCTATAAAAACGCTGCGTGCACTAGGTGCCATTCGAGCTTTCATTCAAGTTAAAGAAACAAGCTTGAATAAACCCAGTTTAAACCTGTTGTATGCATTAGTCGGCGCCCTAGAGGGGGCACATTGGCTGACGATTGCTCAGTCTCAGAAATCAGAGTTGATCATGCAGTTAGAAGGTTATGACGAGCTAAAGAAAATATTCGAGGCGGAAGGTATTGAGCTGAAAGGCTGAAAGTAAAAAAGCCCAGTCAAAAGACTGGGCGAAGCAGGCAAACACAAACAATATTCAAAGTGCGATGAGACGCACAGGCACAGCTAAGGCACTAGAGGTTTATACTGCCTCTAATACTTTTCGAAAAATGGCTAACTCTTCCTCTGTAAACTGTCCAAAGACCTCTTTTTGGCGGTCATTGGCGATTTTCCATAGTACTTCAGCTTGTTCAGTCCCTGCTGGCGTTAAGCTCAGCTGATTATCGGTACGCGTAACCCACTCTTTGCGACATAAAGTATCAACAGCTGCATGTAGGTCATGATCTGGCATGCCGATACGCTGCTCAAGCTCGCTAGAAGATAAGCTGCCGAAATCATTCAAGGTCAACAGCATACGTGCTTCGATAGTACGTAAACCTGTTGCCAGTTGTAGCGGCTGATAGCTGGCCTGATAGCGTTTCACCGCTTGGATCATCTGATAGAACATGTTGTCTGCCAGACGCTTGTCATTTTTAGCTTTGCCTGCATCTGTGGCCTCAGATTCTTTAGGTTTAACGCCCGCATGAGGAATAACCGCAGAATAAGCACCGCCATGATAAAGCAGTGGCGCACGGCCAATGTCATCATAGGCCACCACTTTACCAATCAGAATCCAGTGATCACCACCGTCAATCTTCTGATAATTTTCGCACTGAAAGCGCGCTGCGCAATCTGGTAGCAATGCCGCACCACCTAAACCTTTTTCGTAGCGAATATCAGCAAACTTATCATCAGATGGGCGGGCAAAGTGGTTCGACAACGGAATCTGATCCGCTGCTAGAACATTCACAGCAAAGTGAGTGGCCTTGTCAAAAATTTCGACACTGCCCGAAGTTTTCATAATGCTCCACAGCACCAAAGCAGGATCAAGAGAGACCGAGTTGAAGCTGTTGGCGGTCACACCTGTTTGCACACCCTCTGGTGTACAAGCCGTAATAACCGTTACACCAGTGGCGAAGTTGCCCAGAGCACGGCGAAAATCGCGTGGGTCAAATGGGGTTGTCATGATTTTGATCCTGTGTATTGTTGCGCAGCATTTTGCAAATGTTGTGTACTTTCTAGTCGGATGTCGCTGCAGTCATTAGTAATAAGGGACCAGAAAAACACCTGCATTCAGTGCACTATATTTATTAGCATTGGACATTTCAGACGGCTTATTCTGCGCCGATATTGCAGTTTTGAACGCACATAGCCGCTTTTTTAATTTTGTTAGCACTTGCATTTCATGCCACCTCGGAGTGAGGTTAAAACACTGGAGTCAAGTAAGAGGGCAGGGAGAGTCCCTCTCACTTGGGTCAGGTCTTATAGCAGGGTTGGATCGGGTTCCATACCCAACAGTTCACGACCAATGATCTGCGCGCAGACATCATAATCGGTATACGCATGAGCAGCGGTCATGTTTGACTCACGCCATAGACGCTGAGCCTCACGGTCTTGATACCAGTTAGATGCACCCATCACAGCCCACAGACGGTTAACCGCTTCTACGCACATTTTAACGGCGTAAGCTTGGTTAGTACGCCAGTGCGCCAGTGTGTAACGGTCTGGATATTCGTGGCGCTCGCCGTATTCTTTGTGCTCATTCCAAGTTTTTTCCAGATAAGCACGCGCTGCACACACTTGCTGGTAAGACTCAGCAATACGCAGCATCGGTGGAACAGAACCTTCAACCTTCGCACCGGTATAAGCGCGAACACGGCTTTTGGTCAGATCTTTGTAGACTTCGATCATACGCTCTGCCACACCCAAGCTCATTGACGCGAAGCCTGATGCGAAATAGGGGCGGTAAGGTGTGTGGAAAATTTTGCTGTCTGGGTAAAGTGAACGACCCGCATGACGGCCTTCCATCATATCGCCAGCCGCCTGAATACGGTGCTCAGGTACAAATACACGGTCGATATGTGCGGTTTTCGTACCTGAACCCTGCATCGCAACAGAGTACCAATCATCAATAATGGTGAATTCGCTGCGCGGAATCACGGCGAAGCTGTACACTTTTTGATCATTCACGATACGGTTCAAGCCTACGATGATCCAATCCGCGTGATCAACGCCTGAGCTCCACTTCATATCACCAGTAAAGATGATGCCACCTTCTGCTTCTTCATATTGGCCAAATGGGGCAATAGATGAAGAGGCTACTGCATCTGGGTTCTCACCCCAAAACTCGTCCTGTGCTTGTTTGTTAAACATCGCCATCTGGTGGTTATGGGTACACAGCAAGCTATAAGCCCAAGCGGTTGAGCAGCAAGCGCCTGCCAATGCTGCGATGCAATCTGTAAACTCTGGTAGAGAGATCTCAAGACCGCCATAAGCCTTAGGTAAAAATACGCGGTTTAGGCCGATGCCGTGCAGCATCTCAATATTCTCTTTCGGTACCTGACGTAGCTCTTCCGCTTTGTTTGCATTCGCACGGATGGCTGGCAGAATCTCTTTCAGTTTATCGAGCATAGGATTTGGCGTGTTCATAGAGTCTGTACCCATTACTTGTTGTTTTGTGGCAATCAAAACCGATAACAGTGATCGGCGCTTGCAGCGGTGTTTACCAGTCCTCGAAACAATAGCTGCTTGGTATAAACTCATTATGGCGATAGAGATCAGATGTAAACATGACATTTTCTCGCTAAAAATGGGACTTTTCTGTTTTTAGAGCAGCTAGAAAGACGATTATGCCTAAGAGTATTTTGATTAAGCCAAAAACAAAAACGCCCGCTATCTGATGATGCGGGCGCTATTTTTAACGTGGGGTTGTCAGCCTTAATAAGTAAATACCATCGGCACCAAAACAAAGGTCGCGGCGGTAATCAGTACGATGGCAACAAGATTCAGGAAGAAGCCCGCCCGCATCATATCGCGCATCTGTAACAGGCCAGAGCCAAAGACAATAGCGTTAGGAGGGGTCGCAACAGGCATCATGAAGGCGCAACTGGCGGCGATAGTGGCCGGAATCACCCACACCAATGGGGTGCCAGTAATGGACTCAGCCACTGGACCTAACAAGGGTAGAAAACCTGCAGCAGTCGCTGTGTTACTGGTGATTTCAGTTAAAAAGGTGATCAGTGCCGTCACCAATAACACGCCTAGGAGCAAAGGCAGTACGCTTGCGCCTTCGATTTGCAGGGCGATGTATTCAGCCAAACCTGAGCTTTTAATTTGGGCCGCCAAGGTTAAACCACCCCCGAACAGCAACAGAATGCCCCAAGGTACTTTTTTGGCGCTTTCCCAATCGAGCACACGCTCGTCACTACCCACCTGTACTGGTACGGTGAACAGCAAAAGCGCAGCGGCGATGGCAATGCCCGTGTCAGACAATGATAAGCCTGTCACATCGGTAATAAACGGACGGAAAACCCAGCTCAGTGCGGCAAACACAAAGATGGCCAGCACTTTTTTCTCGCCTTTGCTCATTGCACCCAACGTGTTGAGTTGCTCTTGAAAGACGGACTTGGCACTGACTTCACCTGCTTGGTCAACCTTGTAACTGACTTTGGTCAGCCAGAACCAACAGATGATTAACATGATGCTGGCAACGGGGACACCAATCAGCATCCAGTCTGCAAAACCCACTTCGATTTTATAGCTGTCAGCTAAATAAGCAGCCATCAAAGCGTTTGGTGGGGTGCCGATTAGGGTGGCGATACCACCGATGCTGGCACCATAGGCGATAGATAACAGCATCGCTTTGCCAAAGGCGTCGTTACTGCTGTCTTTTTCACGCACAATCTGAATCACGGATAGAGCAATAGGCAGCATCATCACGGCGGTGGCGGTGTTCGACATCCACATGGACAAGAACGCAGTCACCAACATCATGCCTAAAATCTGCAAACTGGGTTTAGCGCCCGCATAGAGCATGGTGGTTAAGGCGATACGTTTGTGCAGGTGCCAACGCTCCATTGCGATCGACAACAGGAAGCCCCCTAAGAATAGGAAGATCAATGGGTGGGCATAAGGGGCGGCGGCTGTTTTGATATTCACAATACCCGCCATCGGTGATACCAATAAAGGTAGCAGTGAGGCCGCTGGAATAGGTACAGCTTCTGAGATCCACCAACTGGCCATCCAGAAGGCTAAGCCTGCGGTGCGCCATGCGCCTACTGATAAGCCTGCAAAAGGAGGGTCGATCAGTACCGTTAGTAACATCACAGCAGGGCCGAGCAATAGCATTACCCAAGGTGTTTTTTTGTTTTGTTCGCTCACAATGGCGTCCTCTCTTGGTTGGGTTTAACCCGTCCACTGGGTATTTAGGTCATAACCCTAGAGGAGCAATAAGATTGCCAATGCAAAATTAAAACAAAATAACCTTATAATTCAATAGTTTATAGAAAACAAAACTCGTACCCACCGTTTTTTGTGCGGTTTCCCCTACAAAAAACCGAGCTGCATTTTCACGATTTCCACACACTTTATAAAGCCGAAGTTGCCAAGGTCAGTCGGCTTTGTACTGGCTAGGTTCTAAGCCGTACTTGGCCATTTTGTCGTAAAAGGTTTTACGCGGCAGCTTCAACAGCTCACAGGCTTTTTTCACAGAGCCAGAGGTTTGACGCAGGCTGTCCTCCAAAATCGACTGCTCATAAAATGCAACCTTTTGCGCCAAGCTTAAATCCTGATGAAACAGCGCCTGATGGTTGGGTTGATCCAAATCGATCACAGTACCCAATAGCACATGACGCTCTGCCACGTTACGCAGCTCACGTACATTGCCCGGCCAGTCGTACTCTAATAGCTGTTGTAAGGCATCACTGTTGAGTGGGCACAGCGCCTTATGAAAACGGTTTGCAGCAATTGAGCTGAAATGTTTAAACAACAAGGGAATATCTGCCTTACGCGCTCGCAAAGGTGGAATATCCACTTTGACAAGATTCAGTCGATAGTACAGGTCAATCCGAAACGCGCCTTGCTGCGCCAGCGCCAACAGATCCACTTTGGTCGCCGCGACAACGCGAATATCCAGATCAATACTTTGATTGCTGCCGACAGGGGTGACTTTGCGCTCTTCTAAAATACGCAGCAATTTCACTTGCAGCGCCATAGGCGTGGCTTCAATTTCATCTAAAAAAACGGTGCCGCCATTGGCAAATTCGAACTTGCCGATACGGGTTTCATCTGCCCCTGTGTAAGCCCCTTTCATGGCACCAAAAAGTTCGCTTTCGATCAAGTTTTCAGGAATGGCCGCGCAGTTTAACGCCACAAAGTGAGCACCAGAGCGCTGGCTGTGATCATGCAGAAAACGTGCAACCAACTCTTTACCTGTGCCAGTTTCCCCTTGAATCAACACATCGGCGGGGGTATCCGCTACGGTATTCAGCAGCTCAAGCATCGCCTGCATGGCGGGCGTTTCCCCTAAAATACGCACTCCCGGCTCTTTATTGTGCTTAACCGCTTTTTTCAGTTGGCGGTTCTCCAGCACCAAACGCCGCTTATCTAAAGCACGGGCGATAGAATCCAGCAGGCGCTCGTTGATCGGCTTTTCAAAAAAGTCATAAGCCCCTTGGTGCATCGCCTCTACGGCTAAGGCCACATCGGCAAATCCGGTTAACAAAATCACGGGCAACTCGCTGTCAAAGGCTTGCACCTGTGCCAACAGCTCTAGCCCAGTCATATGTGGCATGTTGATATCGCTGATCACAATACCGGCAAAGTCGCGGTTTACATGACTCAAGGCGGTGAGCGCCGATTGGAACGTTTTCACTTGATAACCTTCCAAGGTCAGCAGCTGCGCTAAGGCATCTCGGATGATCTCTTCATCGTCGATGACAATAATATCCCGCGTAGTTACTGACATGGATCTGCTTCCCGTTTTAAGTGAATAGTAAAAATAGCGCCACCTTCTGGTCGGTTTTCAGCGCTCAACTCGCCCTGAAAGGAACGAATAATATTGCGCGATACCGATAAACCTAAGCCTAAACCATGATTAGACTTGGTGGTGAAAAAGGGTTCAAAAATGGTGTCAATCTGTTGCAGATCTAGACCTTGTCCAGTGTCGGCAATGGTGATTGTCACCTCATCCGTTTCGGTGTGCACAGACAAGTTCAACTGTTTGAGATGGCTTTCGGCCATTGCATCCACGGCATTACTGAGCAGGTTGACCAACACCTGTTCAAAACGCAATGGATCAACATAAACCCGCAAATCCGTTGCCGCAGCGTTAAACTCAACCCCTTGCGCCTTCATCTGCGGACCGACAATCATCAAGGCGTTGTTCAAACAAATTTGTAAGTCGCAATGTTGCAGACCTTGGCGATCACTGCGGCTAAACTGCTTCAACTGCGCGACGATTTTATGCACCCGCTCTACCAATACGGACAAGGTGTTTAGGTTGGTTTTGGCCTCTTCAATCATGCCCTTGTCGAGCATCCGCTTTGAGCTGACCAGATAGGTACTCATGGCACTTAAGGGTTGGTTAATCTCGTGGTTGATGCTGGCGGATAACTGCCCGATAGTCGCCAGCTTCGCCGACTGCACTAACGCATCTTGTGCTTCGGCCAAGGCTTTAGAACGCTGTTCAACCTCTAATGCCAAACTACGTTGGGTAAACAGCAATTGTTGATAACCCATAAAATGACGATACAGATAAAACCCCACCAGCAACAGTAACAGGTAAAGCACAGTGACCAACGCCAACAGCGCCAAGTGCTGATAGTTCAACTGTACCTCTGGCAGTAAGGCGACCAGATTCAATTGCAGCAAAGGCAGCTCGGCCTGTGCATAAAAGTAGGTGCGACTTGATGCGGTGGCTCGGCTTTTCTTTTGAGGCTCACTGAATGCCCATAACGGAGAATCAAAAGTCGCATGTTGAAAGCGGCGATTGGTTAACACCTGCGGGGTTAAATCCAAATACCGTCTGGATGTTTGCAAGGCTTGCCATTGCGCAGAGGGCAGTGCTTGTAGCTGAGCCAACTGCCAACTCGGTTCATTTGAGAGGAACACCACTTGATCTTCACCATAGGCCAAAAACTTGAGTTGAGGCAGCCCAGATAACAATTGAGCATTTTGTTCAAACTGGGCGACTTCAACCTTTACGGTGACCACACCTATTGTCTGAGCATTCACGACCACCGGAGCCGAAAAAAACACGCCCCGCTCACCTGAACGTACCCCTAAAGCGTAGTAAGCATGGTGGTCGCCTTGCATTGCCTGTTGGAAATAGGGGCGAAAGGCAAAATTGGCCTGCACAAAACTTTGCTCGCTTTGGTAATTGCTACTTGCCAATACCAAGCCTTCGGCGTTCATCACATAAACGTCGTTATTATCGCCGCTGCTACTGGCGACCTCTAATAGCAGGTGGTTCAATTCGTCAGAGCCTAAGTTGTCTTCTAAGCCTTTGCGAATCATATAATTACTGGCCAGCAGCCGAGGAATATTTTCAAATCGTCCCAATTCGTTATTCAAGTATTGGCTAAGATTTTCAACGGCTTGCTGCACTTGTTGGCGCTGTTGTTGATGGCTGCGTTTAAAGCTGTCATACAAAGTGAAAGATAATAGTACACACCAACCGAATAGTACCCAAAATGCCCAAACAGACAAATTATTCGAGCGGGGCTTGTTTAAAATGCTAGAGGGTGTTGTTGGAAGGTTTTCTGCATTCACCATCGCTGAACTCCCGTCATTGCTTAAACTTAAAAGGGACTATTATCGCTTAAATAACCGCTGAATCGTTAATTGCTTTGTGGGAATAACTGAGAGGGGGAGGGGAGCTATTCAAAATGGTGGATGATCTGGCAGAATGACGCCCCCTTAAAATGACAACAACAATTAGGATCACTCGGTGGACACTCTACTCACCAAAATTTATGCCGATATTCTCCCGCTCGTGGGTCAGGGCAAAGTTGCCGATTATATTCCCGCTCTGGCGGAGGTCAGTCCCAATCAATTTGGTATCGCTATTTACAGCAATCAAGGCGAGCTATTTCAAATTGGTGATGCCCAAGTGCCTTTTTCCATTCAGAGCATCTCCAAAGTGTTCAGTTTAACGCTTGCCATGAAACACTATGGTGACAGTATGTGGCAGCGTGTTGGGCGTGAACCCTCGGGTTTGCCGTTTAACTCTTTGGTTCAACTAGAGTATGAAAACGGCATTCCTCGTAATCCTTTCATTAATGCTGGCGCGTTAGTGGTCAGTGATATGAACCAGTCTAGGTTTGCTTCGCCACATTACGCCATGCGTGAGTTTGTGCGACGCGTGTCAGGTAATTCTGGAGTTTATTCCGATCAAAAAGTAGCGCGTTCCGAATATGAGCACCGCTCAAGAAATGCCGCAATGGCTTACCTGATGCAGTCCTATGGTAACTTCAATAATGAAGTTGAATCGGTGCTGAAAAATTACTTTTCAAACTGTGCCATTCGCATGAGTTGTGTGGATCTGGCCAAAGCCTTTAACTTTTTGGCCAATAAAGGTTTCTGCCAAATCTCAAAGGAACAAATACTGGATACGCACCAAGCAAGACAAGTGAATGCTTTGATGGCCACCAGTGGTTTATATGACGAGGCGGGTAATTTTGCCTTTCAAGTAGGGCTGCCGGGCAAAAGTGGTGTCGGTGGCGGTATTGTCGCCATTGTGCCTAATCGCTTTTCGATCTGTATCTGGTCACCTTGTCTGAACAAAATGGGCAACTCTTTGGCCAGTGTGGCCGCGCTTGAATTAATGACTCAGCAAATTGGATGGTCTGTCTATTAGCCGTCTGTTGATTCAGATAAGGGTCAGGTTCGTTTATTTGAACCGCACCCTTATAAAAATACCCACAGCCTAATTGAATGCCCTTGTGGATAAAGTGATGATAACTGGTCGGGAGCCTGAGTCCTCAAGCGCTCCCAACAACTGGTTAAATTTTGTACAGGACGATGCCTGAGCTTTCCGGTATGATTTAGCGCCTATTTTGAGCTTTATTCACTGCACCCTAACCGCCAAGGAAATCTGTTTCATGTCCGCAGCCGAAACCCTTTCTCCTACCTTACAACTGGCCTTTGATTTGATCAGCCGTCGCTCCGTCACGCCAGAAGATAGTGGTTGTCAGGCATTGATGATCGCCCGTTTAGAAGCGATTGGCTTTACCGTTGAGCGTCTGCGCTTTGACAATGTGGACAATTTTTGGGCGCGTCGGGGAACTGAGGCCCCTGTACTGGCATTTGCAGGCCATACCGACGTGGTGCCAACAGGGCCAGAGGAAAAATGGCAACATCCCCCTTTTGAACCTTGCATTGTGGACGGCAAACTTTATGGCCGTGGCGCGGCAGATATGAAAGGCAGCTTGGCCTCTATGGTGGTGGCCTGTGAGCAGTTTGTGGCGGAACACCCAACACACCAAGGTTCAATCGCATTCTTGATCACCAGTGATGAAGAAGGGGTTGCCACCCACGGCACCGTCAAAGTGGTTGAACACTTAGAAGCCCGCAATGAAAAGATGACGTGGTGCATTGTGGGCGAACCGTCTAGCACACACCATACAGGCGACATCATCAAGAATGGTCGTCGGGGATCTTTGGGCTGCAAACTGATTGTGAAAGGGGTGCAAGGCCATGTGGCTTATCCACATCTGGCGCGTAACCCGATTCATGAAGTTGCCCCTGCTTTAGCGGCCTTGTCAGCAGAGCACTGGGATCATGGCAATGAGTACTTCCCTGCCACCAGCTTTCAGATCTCCAATATCAATGGCGGCACAGGCGCCACAAACGTGATTCCAGGTGCGGTTGAAGTAGTGTTTAACTTCCGCTTCTCAACCGAGCAAACGGTTGAAACCTTACAACAGCGCACGCAGGCGATTTTAGCAGCGCATCACCTTGACTATGATGCTCACTGGACGGTGAACGGCCTGCCGTTTTTAACCGAAGAAGGTGCTCTGGTCAGTGCTTGCCGTGGAGCCATTAAAGCGGCAACAGGGATTGAGACAGAGCTTTCAACCTCAGGCGGTACATCGGATGGTCGCTTTATCGCGCCTACAGGCACACAGGTGGTGGAGTTAGGCCCCTGCAACGCGACTATTCACAAAGTCAACGAGCATATCGAAGCCGCTGATCTGGATAAGCTCACTGGCATTTACCAAGGTATTTTGGCCCGTTTATTAACCTAATTTACAGCTGAGTGTGTGCCCGATGAAACTCAAACAACGCTTAATTCGCATGGGAAATAACGCACCGCTGAATTTTCGCCGAGTGATCATCGGTGCCATGATCTTTTTTGGTGGTGCGGGCATGTTAATGTGGGCAGAGGGCGCTACGCATCTCCCCCCTTTAAAACAAGAGCTGGTGGCGTTGCTTGCATTGGCTATGATCGGCATTGGTGCCCTGCTGTCACTACTGGGCTATTTAGGATTAAGTGTCTTTCGCATTTTAAAATTTTGGGATGATAAATAATGAGTGAAGCTTTTCCAGATATTGAAATTTATGTGCAAGATCCAGAGCAAAGCCAGATTGATCAATGGTTCAGCGAACTGTTCACCCAAATCTCTGCACCCAAACGCTTAGATAAGCGCACCTTGGCCTACGAGGTGACAACAGCTACAGGCGTGCAGTTTTCAGTGAACGTGGTTGAAAAAGCGGCGGGAAAATACTGGAGCATCTGGTTTGATAGTCCTGAAACACCTTGGGCAACCGACATCGACTGCGCCCGTGCTGCCTTTGCATTTTTTGCCAAGCCTATTCGCTGCTCTGTGGGTTCTTGGGAACCGGATCAACCAATGGATCTATGGTGGCAGATCAGCAACAAAGGCGAAGGCGAGATCAGCTGGCCAGATAATTGAGGGTTATAGATTAAAAACAAACCCCACCAAAATATCACTGGGGTTTGTGAGTCAGCAAGGCAGCTTTTTACGGCTGCCTTATGATCTGTTTAGTCAATGACGACTTATTTTGGTATCTGATATTGCTGGCGCTCATACATTTTTGCAGCCAGTAACGCATGGGCTAACGCCTTTTCTTGCATTACTTTATCTGCTGGCTGTAACGCTTCTAGCTGACGCCCTATCGCATCATACTTGGCCTGCACTGCGTCTTGGTTAGGTCGAAGAATGGTAACTTGACCATTCTCCATCCAAGCATAATTATCGAAAAACTGCATCATAGCGCGCCCTGCACGCTCTGTATCACGCGCCAGATCACGCCCAACAAAAGGGTGCTGACTTTCAATACCCATGAGTGACAACAAGGTTGGTGCCAAATCGATTTGACTGGTTAAGGTCTCTATAGACTTCGCCTGTATATCTGCTCCAACAATCACCCCAGGAATATGAAACTTCTTCACCGGTACTAACTCACTGCCGTATACACGACTATCATGGTCTGCAACAACCAAAAATAATGTGTTTTGCCAATAATCACTGGTTTTGGCTTGTTTGAAAAACTGACCTAGTGCGTAGTCAGCATACTTCACCGCATTATTAACGGTTGCTTTGGGCTCTTCATACAACTCAATTTTGCCATCAGGAAACTCAAAAGGCTCATGGTTAGAAGAGCTGAATACTAAGCCGAAAAAAGGCTTGTTAGATTGATGCAGCTCGGTAAAACGCTCATGTGCTTTATTGAACAGATCACCATCACTAGCGCCCCAACTACCGACAAACTCAGGGCTGGTGATACTATTTTGATCAGTAATTTGTTGGAAACCGTTACCCGTGAAAAAGCTACGCATATTGTCAAAGTGCGCCTCACCCCCATACATAAACTCGGTGTGATAGCCTTGTCGGCCTAGAACATCTGCCAAGGTGGCAAAATTCTGTTGAGACAAAGATAGTTTCACGGTACTACGAGCAGGCGTTGGCATATAGCCAGCCACAACCGCTTCAATCCCCCGCACAGACCGCGTGCCTGTGGCATAAAGATTTTCAAACCACCAGCCATCATTTTTCAAAGCCTCTAGGTAAGGAGTAACCCCTTTTATGCCACCTAGAGATTCAACGTAGGTAGCGCCTAAGCTTTCTTCTAACACAATCACTAA
This sequence comes from Oceanospirillum multiglobuliferum, assembly GCF_900167095.1. Lineage (GTDB taxonomy): Bacteria > Pseudomonadota > Gammaproteobacteria > Pseudomonadales > Halomonadaceae > Oceanospirillum > Oceanospirillum multiglobuliferum. The sequence goes on along the minus strand of NZ_FUXG01000015.1, from coordinate 58,864 downwards.
ATTTAAAGGCCGCTCACGTTGCATTACAGGCTTTTGTAGGTGCAAAGTTGGTTGGTTAGGGTGATTAAATTCGTAATCTTTTAAGGCTGGCTCAGAACGTACAATCTGTAGTATCTGCTCATCAGACATCTTGCCATAGACTTCTGAAGATTTGGCTTCATGCTTTAGATTATAAATTGCGAAAGCGACAGACCAAGTTGAATTAATCACTAAAGAGTTCACCATCGGGTCGCCAGTGATCGCAAAGAAAGAGGGGTTGGCAGGACGGTGCCCAGTGGTTGAACGAATACTCAGTGCAACCAGTAATACCACTAACGGCCAAACCAATAAGGTTTTTAATAGGCTTAGCTGAGGCTTAACTTCTAAGTGATTCTTTAAGCGCCGATAAAAATAGCTAGCACCCAACCCTGTGAGCACAATGCCTGAGATTAACCAGAACCGGAAACCCTCCCACAATGTTGAAAGCACCTCTTTAGGGTACTTCAGATACTCAACAAATAGGCGATTAGGCCGCACATCGTATTGCATCATAAAAGCAGGCGTAGAAACTTCCATAAAAACCAATAGCGTAAGTGCTGCTACACCCCAAAATACAGCGATTAAACGCCAAAGTGACCAAGTAAAACGATTAGCCAACAGCGGTACCAACAAGACTAAAGGCACCATTAACAAACTCACCATAATAAGGTCAGCGCGTACACCTTGTAAGAACAGTTCAAATCCTACTCCAGAGGCTTGTACTCGGTCCCACTGCCAAATAGAAAACAACAAACGAAAACCTGTTAACACAGGTAAGGCAATTAACATTATTTGCAAAATAATGCCGTAAGGCCCCATTTTCTGGATAAAAGGATGCACTTTGGCTTTAAACATGGATGTCCTACAACTCGTGTGAAGTTAATAAAGAGAGTACGGTTAGAGGCTTTCGAGAGCGAAGCTGTGGAAATATACCGGATGAGGCTGCCAATAAGCAAAAAATAGGCAAAAAAAAACCAGAGTCAATCGACTCTGGTTTTTCGAAAAGTGGTGCGCTCAGGAGGATTCGAACCTCCGACCGCCTGGTTCGTAGCCAGGTACTCTATCCAGCTGAGCTATGAGCGCATAAAAACTTTTCAATAACTGTAGCACTAGTGCTCAGTAAACATAATCTTGATTTAGGTTAGATCAAACCTTGCCTTCCACTTCACATCGCCTCCAACCTAATGCATCCCTAAGGGTTAGGTTAGATGGTGCGCTCAGGAGGATTCGAACCTCCGACCGCCTGGTTCGTAGCCAGGTACTCTATCCAGCTGAGCTATGAGCGCACAGTATAAAACATTTCTTCAAACATCTTAGCGGTGTAACGTGGCGGAGAAGGAGGGATTCGAACCCTCGATAGGGGTATAAACCCTATACTCCCTTAGCAGGGGAGCGCCTTCAGCCTCTCGGCCACCTCTCCAAACACGAGGCAAACTATATCAGATTATTTTTTGCTGTCTACTATTTTTTGAAAATAATTTACTTATTTTTCAAATATTAAGCATCAGACTGGTCTGTATCTTCTTTTTCGCGCTGAATGCGCTGGTAAATCTCTTCACGGTGTACCGCAACTTCTTTTGGTGCGTTTACACCAATACGCACTTGGTTACCTTTAACACCTAGTACAGTTACGGTAACTTCATCACCAATCATCAGGGTTTCACCAACACGGCGAGTTAAAATCAACATGGTTGAATCTCCTTATTTCCTCGGGGTTCCTTCAGCTCTTATGAAGCGTCCGGCACATTTAGATGGATGTAGAGGCCATCTGTAAAAATGAGCGCCTATTATGCGTTAAATAGTATTTTGCTCAACTATTTCCTGTTTTAACAGGCCGCTTAATGACAAAAAGTTGACACTTTTTAGACATTTTAGCCTATGACTATCGGTTGAGTGTTAAGACTACAAATACTGAGCACAAAAAAATAGGGTCTACCTTATTAAAGTAGACCCTATTAATAAAAACAAAGCTGAAATTAATCTTCTACTTTGTCTAAGCCGAACGCAGTGTGCAGGGCGCGTACTGCCAGCTCCATAAACTTCTCATCGATTACCACTGAAATTTTAATTTCAGAGGTGGAAACCATGCGAATGTTAATGCCTTCATCAGACAGTACTTTAAACATTTTACTCGCAACACCTGCGTGAGAGCGCATACCTACACCCACAAGGGATACTTTAGCAATAGCATTATCACCAGAAATGCTACCTGCGCCCAACTCAGCTACCACACCTTCTAAAACTGCTTTGGCTTTTTTGTAGTCGCCACGGCTTACAGTGAAAGTGAAGTCTGTGCTTTTACCATCATGTGCAACGTTTTGCACAATCATGTCGACTTCGACATTGGCATCGCCAATTGGGCCTAGGATACGAGAAGCAACACCAGGCATATCAGGTGCGTTTAATACAGTTAGTTTGGCTTCGTTCGCAGTAAACGCGATACCAGAGATTAATGGATCTTCCATCTCTTCGACTTCCTCTGCAACAATCAGGGTGCCCGGGCCTTCTTCAAAACTAGACAGAACCCGAAGCGGAACATTGTACTTACCAGCAAACTCAACAGAACGAATCTGTAGCACTTTTGAGCCTAAGCTTGCTAATTCCAACATCTCTTCAACAGTGATGGTCTCCAGACGCTTCGCTCTTGAGCAAACACGTGGATCAGTGGTGTAAACCCCATCAACGTCTGTGAAGATCTGGCATTCATCCGCTTTTAAAGCAGCAGCCAGTGCTACACCCGTTGTATCTGAGCCACCACGCCCCAAGGTTGTGATATTGCCTTGCTCATCAACGCCTTGGAAACCAGCAACCACAACTACACGACCTTCTTTCAGGTCATTACGAATTTTCTGATCATCAATCTGCTTGATGCGCGCTTTCGTATGAGAGCTGTCTGTTACGATACTCACCTGTGGCCCTGTATAAGAAATAGCAGGGCAACCAATGTGGTTCAGCGTCATCGACAACAGTGCAATAGTCACTTGTTCGCCAGTAGAAACCAGCATATCCATTTCACGTGGAGTCGGATCATCATTAATTTCATTAGCCAGTGCGATCAGGCGATTGGTTTCACCGCTCATAGCAGAAACTACGACAACAACATCGTGTCCTTGCTCGCGATAACCTTTAACCTTTTCAGCAACGGCCTTGATACGCTCGATAGAACCTACAGAAGTTCCACCAAACTTTTGAACGTAAAGAGCCATTGTTCAGCGTTCCGTTAGCATTTTATAGTTTCTCCGGCACTATAAAGCACCGGAGCTTAAGTCAACTGAGTCACTCAATTGGGTTAGGCCAATTTTGCCTCAACCCAAGCCTGTACCGATGCCAACGCATCCGGCAATGCTGCTGGATTGTTACCTCCAGCCTGAGCCATATCAGGTCGGCCACCACCTTTGCCGCCCACTTGGGTTGCAACATGGTTAACCAGCTCACCAGCTTTTACTTTGCTGGTCAGATCTTTGCTGACACCTGCAATCAGGGAAACCTTCTCGCCTTCTGCTGCTGCCAACACAACCACACAATGTCCCAACTTATTTTTTAGTTGATCCATTAAGTCACGTAGGGATTTGCCATCTGCGCCCGGCACCAAGACAGACAGCAGTTTAACGCCTGCAAGCTCAATCGCTTCACTTGCCAGATCAGAGCCTGCGGCACTGGCCAGCTTGGCTTTCAGCTGTTCTAACTCTTTCTCTAGAGCACGGGTACGCTCCATTGAACTGGTTAAACGCTCAACTAGCTGATCAGGTTTGGTTTTTAGCAAAGCGGCAGCCGCGTTTAACTGCTCATCACGACTTTGCTGATACGCAATAGCTTCTGCACCACTCACACCTTCGATACGACGGACACCAGAAGCGATACCCGCCTCTGACGTGATGCGAATTAAACCAATATCACCTGTGCGCTTGGCATGGATACCGCCACAAAGCTCCATCGAGAAACCATCGCCCATGGTTAAAACACGCACGTTACCCGCGTACTTTTCACCGAATAGCGCCATTGCACCTTTAGCTTTGGCCGCTTCTAAATCCATGATCTCAGTTTGAACATCGCTGTTAGCCTGAACCTGAGCATTCACTAAAGCCTCAACTTCAGCCAATTGCTCCGCAGTTACGGCTTCAAAGTGGCTAAAGTCAAAACGCAAGCGCTGACTGTCAACCAAAGAACCTTTCTGCTGTACATGCTCACCTACGACTTGGCGTAAAGCAGCGTGTAACAAGTGCGTAGCTGAGTGATTTTGAGCTGTTCTCTGGCGAACATCCGCTTCAACTTTGGCCTGAATGGTTGCGCCTGTTTTCAGGCATCCTTCAGCCAATACACCATGATGCAGATAGGCACCACTGGCTTTCGTAGTATCGCGCACGTCGAAGCGCACACCTGTTGCGGTTAACAAGCCACAGTCACCCACTTGACCGCCCGATTCAGCATAAAATGGCGTTTGATCCAGCACAACAACCGCTTGATCACCTGCATTAATTTGCTCAACATTTTGGCCATCGACAAACAGCGCCAACACGGTCGCATCACCAGCCGTCTGTTCATAACCAGTGAAAACCGTGTCCACATCGACCTTGATCAAGCTGTTGTAATCTAAACCAAAGCTGCTGCTAGAACGTGCACGTGCACGCTGTGCTTCCATCGCAGCTTCAAAACCTGCTTCATCAATACTTAAGCCACGCTCACGGGCGATATCGGCGGTTAAGTCCATTGGGAAACCAAAAGTATCGTAAAGCTTGAATACGGTTTCACCCGGAATTTGCTCGCCTTTCAGCTCAGCTAAATCTTGCTCAAGAATGCGCAAGCCTTGCTCTAAGGTTTTGGCAAATTGCTCTTCTTCTGTTTTCAGTAAACGCTCGATCGTGCTCTGTTGGCTACGCAGCTCTGGGTAGGCTTCGCCCATCTCAGCCACCAAAGCAGCCACAACCTTATGGAAGAATAAGCCTTTAGCACCCAGCTTATTACCATGGCGACAAGCACGGCGAATAATACGACGCAGTACATAACCACGGCCTTCATTTGAAGGAATCACGCCGTCGGCAATCAAGAAGCTGCATGAGCGAATATGATCCGCAATCACTTTAAGTGATGGGTTGTCATCATTGGCACAACCCACAGCGTCTGCCACTGCTTTTAACAAGCTTTGGAACAGATCAATTTCATAGTTGGCGTGGACATGCTGCATCACGGCACTGATACGCTCCAAGCCCATGCCGGTATCAACAGAAGGGGCCGGTAGCGGGTGCAAGACACCATCTGCTGTGCGGTTAAACTGCATGAAAACCACGTTCCAGATTTCGATGAAACGATCACCATCTTCGTCTGGAGAACCCGGTGGGCCACCCGCAATATCTTCACCGTGATCGTAGAAAATCTCAGTACATGGTCCACAAGGGCCTGTATCACCCATCGCCCAGAAGTTGTCTGATGCGTATGGTGCACCTTTATTGTCACCAATACGGATCATACGCTCCGCAGGTACACCGACTTCTTTAGTCCAGATGTCGTAAGCTTCATCATCGGTCGCATACACGGTCACCGACAATTTTTCTGCGGGAATCCCCATATAGTCTTTAGAGGTTAAAAATTCCCAAGCGTATTTAATCGCATCTTGCTTAAAGTAATCACCAAAGCTGAAGTTACCCAGCATCTCAAAAAAGGTGTGGTGACGTGCGGTATAACCCACATTTTCTAGATCATTATGTTTGCCGCCTGCTCGCACGCACTTCTGAGACGTAGTGGCGCGAGTGTATGGGCGCTTTTCAAGGCCTAAAAAACAATCTTTGAACTGGTTCATACCTGCGTTAGTGAACAGCAAGGTAGGATCATCTACAGGCACCAGTGAGCTACTGGCTTCAATTTGGTGGCCTTTTGACTGGAAGAAGTTCAAAAATGCCTGACGAATTTCTGCGCTTTTCATACAACTGGTCCGTTGGCGAATACGTGAGCAATAGCCCGTCTGTCGGGCGTGTAAGTTAATTCTTTTTTCACCCGATAAAAGGGCGCAACAAAACGCCAGAAATAGATCTGACGCAATATAAAAAGGCAAACATTATAAGACCTGCGCGAAGGAAAGGTAGTATTACTTTGATCTTAGCTCAGCATTTATTGACGATTTTGGGGGCATTTTTGGTGTTATAGGTTATTCAAAGGCCTGATCGAACAGAGAGAGCGCCGAGCGAATCTGCTCAGGGCTAAAACCACGCTGATAAAGATGCTGTTGTTGTTTTTGGCGCAGCTTAAATTCTGTTTCGGGCTGTTTAAATTTTTTGCTGAGTTGCTGATACGCACAGCGGTTCCATTCAGGATTTCGGCTATCGATATAAGCGTCTATTAAACTGCTGTCCAAACGAAACTGCTGCAACATTTGACGGATATAGTTGGGACCATAGCCTCGAGCTTTGCGTGACCGAATGATCATCTCTATATAACGTTCATCACTTTGATACCCTAAGGTCTGTACACGCGTTAACACCACATCAATCAGGTTATCATCAGCGCCTTTGGCTTTTAGCTTAGACTTTAGCTCTTGGCTAGCGTGCTCTCGGCGTGACAAGTAGTCAATCGCTGCTTGGTAGACTTCGGACTCTGTCGTTAAGATTCTCAAAAGCATGCCTCCAACTTATCCGCAAATAAGCTTATTTTATCATTTGATGAATTGAAGCCTGAGGCTTTTGTGCATATTGATGAAATGATCAAACTTAACTCTGATCAACCAAGTATTCAGCCTGAATCTCCCCTTTTCACACGGCACAGTTTTTGCGACATCAGACAGCTATCTAGGTAGTAATAAAACTGGATCTATCTGTCTATGGTGGAATAAAAAATGACAAGGGTTATAAAAACAAGATATCAATAGATCTAAGTGTTATATTCAAACTATCGAAGCTCTTGATAGAAAAATTCGATTGCCCTATCAAAAAAATTGATAACCCCATCAAAAAAGACATTTTCGCAGTTATCAGCAATTATTATCGTTAAAAACAAATCTAATGACCTTAAACACTAGAAATGGCTTTTTTTTCAAACTAATTTGCTATTCAAAATTGTGCAACCGCACCAAGAATTTTGTTTTCTAACCATTTTTTCAGATTTTCTTTAGTGCAAGGCTTCGCACAAGGTGCTTTTTTTTGCCATAATACCGCCCTAAAACCTCTTCGGACTCGCTTTGGGCTCCTGAAAAACATAGGCACAGGGCGGTTTTTAACCGTTTGGTAGTAGTTGATCGGCTGGAGCCGAAGGACACAAGTAAATGACGACATCGATTAACGATAGTTCTGTAATGACTTTCACTAACCTTAGCACTGCTGAACTTGTTCAACTGGCCGTTCAGCGTCAGGAAGGTGAGTTAGCCAGCAATGGCGCTTTGGTTGTTTCTACTGGTCACCGCACGGGCCGCTCTCCAATGGATCGTTTCATTGTTGAAGAGCCAAGCACTGCGGATGCCATCGACTGGGGTGCAATCAACCGTCCATTTGATGCGGCGAAATTTGATGCCCTATGGGATCGAGTTGAAGAGTATCTGACTCAAAAAGATACTTTTGTTTCTGAGCTGCATGTTGGCGCTGATCCTGAGCACTATCTGCCAACCCGTGTGACCACTGAAACTGCATGGCACAACCTATTTGGCCGTACCTTGTTTGTACGTCCAGAGCAGTTCAACCCGAAAAGCAAAAGTGAGTGGCAGATCATCAACGCTCCTTACTTTGTTTGCGAACCAGAGCGCGATGGCACCAACTCTGATGGCGCAGTGATCATCAACTTCGCAAAACGCAAAGTGCTTCTGGCTGGCATGCAGTACGCGGGCGAAATGAAAAAAGCGATGTTCTCTGTACAGAACTTCCTGCTGCCTGAAAAAGACGTGCTGCCAATGCACTGCTCTGCCAACGTGGGTGATGACGGTGAAACTACACTGTTCTTCGGCCTGTCTGGCACAGGTAAAACCACCTTGTCTGCCGACCCAGCGCGTTCACTGATCGGTGATGACGAGCACGGTTGGGGCAAAGGCGTTGTGTTCAATATTGAAGGCGGCTGCTACGCAAAATGTATCGACCTGTCTCAGAAAAATGAGCCGATCATTTGGGATGCGATCAAGTTTGGCGCTGTGTTAGAAAACGTGGTGTTGGACAAAAACCGCGTAGCGGATTACACCGACGTGAGCCTAACGCAAAACACCCGCGCCGCTTATCCTTTAGAGCACGTTGAAAAACGCGTTCTGGAAAACCGCGCAGGCGAGCCAAAGTCTATTGTATTCCTGACATGCGACCTGACAGGTGTACTACCACCAGTGTCTGTACTGTCTAAAGAAGCTGCGGCTTACCACTTCCTATCAGGCTACACCGCATTGGTAGGTTCAACTGAAATGGGTTCAGGCGGCGGCATTAAGTCTACGTTCTCAACTTGTTTTGGTGCGCCATTCTTCCCACGTCCAGCGGCTGAATACGCAGAGTTACTGATCAAGCGTATCGAAGAGTTCAACTCTAAAGTTTACCTAGTGAACACAGGTTGGACTGGCGGCTCTTACGGTGAAGGCCAACGTTTCAGCATTCCAACCACGCGTGGCATCATCTCTGCAATTCAGAGCGGCGCGCTGGAAGAAGTTGAAACTGTTCACCTAGAAGGTATCAACCTGTCTGTTCCAGTTGAAGTACCAGGTGTGGATACAGCACTGCTGAATCCACGTGGCACTTGGAGCAATCCAGAAGCTTATGACGCACAAGCTCAAGAGCTGGCGGCTAAGTTTGTTGAGAACTTCAAAAAGTTCAAAGATGTGGACGAAGCGATCATCGCGGCAGGCCCACAGCTGTAATCTTCTGATTTCGGCACTGCAAAGGCGGACATTGTCCGCCTTTGTTGTTTCTAACGCATGTTTTTTACAACTCTCGAATGCCCGCTCTCAATACACTCAGTCTTTTCCTCTATGTCATTTTTTTGCCTAACCGACTGTTTTACTGTATAAAAAGCCAGATAGAATTCAGCATCTATTCTTAGGGCAGTGCCGTCTATTTCATTTACACTCTGCCTTTCTGTTGAGCTGACTACCGCTATTGATATTTACCGATTAGAGAATCCACTCATGGAACTGATTTCCCAGCGAATCGCCAATGAACTAAACGTTCGTCATCCACAGGTCAGTGCTGCCATTGCCTTATTAGATGAAGGCGCAACAGTGCCGTTTATCTCCCGTTACCGTAAAGAGGTCACAGGGGGCTTAGATGACACTCAACTGCGTAACTTGGAAGAGCGTTTGCGTTATCTGCGCGAGTTGGAAGATCGCCGTACTACGGTTTTAAAAAGTATTGAAGAGCAAGGCAAACTCAACGACGAGTTGAAAAAAGAGATTTTAGAAGCGGACACCAAAACTCGCTTAGAAGACCTTTACCTACCCTATAAACCCAAGCGCCGTACCAAAGCGCAAATCGCACGGGAAGCAGGCTTAGAGCCTTTGGCCGAGACGCTGTTTTCTCAGCCAGAACTTGATCCGAGCAGCACTGCTGAATCTTATCTCAACCCAGATCAAGGCATTACTGACGTAAAAGCAGCATTAGATGGCGCCAAACAAATTTTGATGGAGCGCTTCAGCGAAGATGCGCAACTGCTGCAACGCTTGCGTGACACCCTATGGCAACAGGGTGAGTTACAGTCACGCGTGGTGACGGGCCAAGAGCAAACGGGTGAGAAGTTCAGCGACTACTTTGCTCACAACGAAGCGATTAAAAACACACCCTCTCACCGTGCATTGGCCATGTTTAGGGGGCGTAACGAAGGGGCGTTACAACTGGCCTTAGTGATTCCCAATAGCGAAGAACTCAAAGTTCACCCTTGTGAAGAGATGATCGCCAACCACTTTGCCATTCAAGATCAAGGTCGTGCGGCAGACAGTTGGTTAAAAGAGGTGGTGCGTTGGACTTGGCGTGTGAAGCTGCTCACTCATCTGGAAACCGAGTTAATGGGGCGCTTGCGCGAGGCAGCCGAAACAGAAGCCATCAAAGTATTCGCCGGTAACTTAAAAGACCTATTGCTTGCGGCACCTGCAGGGCCAAGGGCGACATTAGGTCTTGATCCCGGTTTACGTACTGGCGTAAAAGTGGCGGTAGTGGATGCCACGGGTAAACTGCTGGAATATGCCACAATTTATCCCCATGTCCCCAAAAATCAGTGGAATGAATCACTGGCAGTATTGGCAAAATTAGTACAGAAACACAATGTTGATCTGATCAGTATTGGTAATGGCACCGCATCCCGTGAGACCGACAAACTGGCAGCAGATCTGGTGAAACTGATCACCGATCGCAAAGTGGCCAAAATCATGGTCAGTGAAGCGGGAGCTTCAGTGTATTCCGCCTCTGAGCTGGCCGCCAAAGAGTTCCCCGATCTAGATGTGAGTATTCGCGGCGCGGTGTCAATCGCCCGTCGTTTGCAAGACCCATTGGCAGAGTTAGTGAAAATTGACCCTAAATCCATCGGTGTAGGTCAATATCAGCATGATGTATCACAAACCCAATTGGCGCGTAGCCTTGATGCCGTGGTTGAAGATTGCGTAAACGCGGTAGGGGTTGATCTGAACATGGCCTCTGTGGCGTTGCTGAACCGAGTGTCAGGTTTAAATGCGACCTTGGCGCAAAATATTATCAACCATCGTGACACTCATGGCGCTTTTGACAGCCGTAAAGCCCTATTAGAGGTGCCGCGTTTAGGGCCAAAAGCCTTTGAGCAATGTGCCGGTTTCTTGCGTGTGATGAACGGCAAAAACCCACTGGATGCTTCTGCGGTTCACCCCGAGGCTTATCCGGTGGTGAAGAAAATTGCAGCGACAACGGGGCGTAGTTTAGAGAGCCTGATTGGTGACAGTGAGTTTCTGAAAACCTTGAATCCGACCCAGTACACCGATGAGCATTTTGGTCTGCCCACAGTGACCGATATTCTGCAAGAGCTGGATAAACCGGGTCGTGATCCACGCCCTGAGTTTAAAGCCGCAGAGTTTATGGAAGGGGTTGAAGAGATCAGCGACCTTAAACTTGGTATGATCTTAGAGGGTGCCGTCACTAACGTGACCAACTTTGGTGCCTTTGTAGATATTGGCGTACACCAAGATGGTTTAGTGCATATTTCTGCACTGGCAGATCGCTTTGTTGAAGATCCGCGCACCGTCGTCAAAGCGGGTGATATTGTCACCGTAAAAGTGTTGGATGTAGACGCCCAGCGTCGCCGAATTGCCCTATCGATGCGCTTAAATGATGAGCCTGTTGCACAAACCAGTAAAGGTGGCAGCAGTGCTGAAGCTCCCCGTAAGCGTAACAGCCAAAACAGCTATCAGAGTAAAGCTGAACCTAAAAACTCAGGGGCATTAGGTTCTTTGGGTATGTTGTTAGCACAAGCGCAGAAGAAACAGAATAAGTGAGTTATGCTCACTAAATGTTAGCCACCACTTGAAGCCTGATTAGTCGCCCCCATATTGGCTGATCAGGCTCAGATTACCGGCGGTTGTCGGTTGTAACCATAGGGGATTTACCTTGTCAGTCACACTTCATGACCGCTTGCAGTTCCTGCAGCCAGTTGCTCAACGTGGCCTTTTTAATCAAATTCAACGCGGATTAGAGAAAGAAGGGCTAAGGGTTACCCACAAGGGTGATCTTGCTCAAACTGAGCACCCAAAGGCCTTAGGTTCTGCGCTGACAAACCCCCATATCACCACCGACTATTCTGAAGCGCTATTGGAATTTATCACACCAGCGGTTAGCAAACTGGATGATACTTTGGCCTTTATGCAGGATCTGCACCGTTTCAGTTATCGTCATCTGCAAGATGAGCTGATCTGGCCTGCCAGTATGCCATGTAAGTTACAGGGCAATGAGAGTGTGCCAATTGCACAGTATGGCCGCTCGAACACAGGCACCATGAAGACGGTGTATCGTAACGGCTTGTCTTATCGTTATGGTCGCATTATGCAGGCGATTGCGGGCTTGCATTACAACTTCTCATTACCTGATCAGCTTTGGCCTGCCTTGCAACACCTACAAGGTGACAAACAGCCGCTTGAGACCTTTAAATCCAATCAGTACTTTGCCTTAATCCGTAACTTCCGCCGTTATAGCTGGCTGTTGTTATATCTGTTTGGCGCCTCTCCAGCAATTCATAAAAGCTTTGTCGAAGGCAAACAGCATCAGCTTGAAACATTAGATGATGAAACCCTTTATTTGCCTTATGCCACTTCGTTGCGTATGAGCGGCTTGGGTTATCAGAACAATGCTCAAGCCAGTTTGAAGATCTGTTTCAACTCGCTGACCAACTATGTCACCACCCTAAGCCATGCGATTAAAACCCCTCACAAGCCTTATGCAGAGATCGGCGTAAAGGTAGGTGAGGAATATCGTCAGCTGAATAGCAATATTTTGCAGATCGAAAACGAATATTACAGCGACATTCGCCCTAAACGTGTTGCCAAATCTGGCGAGCGTCCGTCAGAAGCACTACTGAAGCGTGGTGTAGAGTATATCGAAGTACGCTGTATCGACCTGAACCCATTTGAAGCAATCGGCATTAACAAAAGCCAAGCGCGCTTTGTCGATACTTTTTTATTGTTCTGCCTGTTGGAAAACAGCCCGCAGATTCCTGATGACGAATGTGAGCAACTTGATGTAAACCACCATCAGATTGTGAATTTTGGTCGTCAAAGCAACTTAATGCTGCACACACCAGAGGGTGAAATCAGCCGCGAAGCTTGGAGCCATCAGTTGTTTGATCAGCTACAAGCTGTTGCCGCACTACTGGATTCAGGCTTGGAACAACCAGAACACCAAAACGCACTGGATCTATACCGCCCGATGATTGACCAACCGGAACTGACACCTTCCGCACAGGTATTAGCGGGTATTCAAGCCGCAGGGGGCTTTGTGCCTTTTGCCTTACAACAAGCCGTAGCACAGGCAGAACAACTCAATAACACTGAGATGGATAAAGCCCGTCAGGCACTGTTTAGCCAATTGGCTGAAACCTCAATTCAGCAACAAGCTGATATTGAAGCTGCTGATCAAATCAGTTTTGAAGAATATCTGGCCAATTACATGGCAAATTTAGGTTGAGCCTAAAATAGATTATTGTAAAAACAAAAAAGCCAATGTATTAAGAAATACATTGGCTTTTTATTATCAGGTTTTAGTAATTACCTATCACTTAGCGCCACCTCTAGCTGGCGTTTATAACTGGTTTCAGCCTTTTTATAAGCCTCACAAGCACGGGCATAGTGATTACTACAAGCAACTTTATACCATTGTAATGCAGCTGCTTTATTAGGCTTTCTAGCTGGATAGCCTTCATAAAGAATGCCTATATTATATTGTGCAACCGCAACACCTTTATTGGCCGCCTTCTGTAACCAGTGCAGCGCTATTGATTCATCAACCTCAGTCCCTAAACCATAGTAATATAGAAATGCCACTGACATTTGCGCTTTCGTATAACCCTGCTCAGCAGAGGCTTTGTACCACTGCAACGCCTTTTTGTAATTTTGACGCGCGCCACTACCATCTTCATACAGCAAACCTAGTTGATATTGAGCTTCCGCATGTCGCTGCTGTGAGGCCAAAGTAAACCAATGTTCAGCTTTTTGATAATTAATGCCATTACCTAAACCTTTCTTATACATCAGTCCCACTTGATACTGAGCAGGTGCGTAGCCTTGTGCTGCTGACCTTAACAAAATATGCAGGGCTTCAACTCGATCTAAACCAACCCCTTTACCTTCAAAATAAAGCATGCCTAGGCCATATTGACCCACTTTATCTTGAGCTTTTGAGGCTTTGTTAAACCAGTGCAGAGCTTGTGGAACATCTACCAAACCGCCTAAGCCTTTACCTGATAGATACATCTGCGCCACGGCAACCTGTGCTTTGACATCACCTGCTTCAGCTGCTTTTAGATAAAGATTTAAAGCATGAGTGTAAAGCTCCTGCTGATAGTAACGCTGTCCTTCAATATAAGAAGCATTAGAGACTATTGGCGCAGTAAGCAAACATAAAGCAATGGTGATTTTAGACACAATATTCATAGATAGGATATGGCCACAGCTAGAAAAGTAACGCTTTGTAAATTGCGGCCATGATAACGCTTCTGCGCTGCAAAAAATATTAGGGAAAACCCTATGTTTTGCCAGGGTTATATATTAAATAGTTATCAGCAGATAGCCTGTTAGACAAAGTGCTTGTAGCGGGAAAGCCCGCTTTAAACCTTAGTAGTGTGGTGGTACTTCATTAACAGGATTAAAAGCCTGAGAACTTTCATCCGCAGGTTGACGCTCTTTTACTTCTTGGTACAAATGGCGAATAGCCTCTTCCAGTAGCTTGATACGCTTATCTTGAGCCGTGATTACTTTATTCAAAGCATCAATAGCATCATCTTGAAAGGCAACTCGAATTTCAAGCTCGTCGATTCGGCCTTCAACGCCATATTCCATTTTTTCATCCTTCATGAGAGATACTCCTGACTTTTGTCTAGATTATAACGCTTAATTGCACAATAGGCTTCAAGTGCAGAGCATGCTCTGTATAATAGACTATGCAAAGTAGGGGCAAGATGTCGTTTTTTATGCCTGTTTTTCGGTTAGTTGCTTCATTTTTTGCCTCACCCAGCCCTTGGGTTGACGCCGCCTAGATAAGGAGATCTGGCTGCTACTCCTTTGTTTATGAAGTAATTTTAATAATAACGAAGCGTATATGAGAGAGTAAGTATGAGCAAAAGTTCATTTGTTCGTTGTGTGTTAATTGGTTTGGTTATGGCAATCCCTGCCCCGTTTGTTCTTGATGTGGTTACTGGAGCTGCGGATCAGGGCTTATTGGCAAATGGCCACTATATTAGTGCTGCTGTTGTGTTTTTTATCACCACTTTTATTGGCGCTGCGATTGTTGGTCAGTTGGCTCCGCAGCCTGCGAATAATATTGTTATTGATGAAAATGATGACCGTGAAATGGGCACTGTTAAGTGGTTTAACGTTTCAAAAGGGTTTGGCTTTATTACCCGTGACTCCGGTGGTGATGTTTTTGTTCATTTCCGCTCTATTCGTGGAACTGGACATCGCTCACTGGCTGAAGGGCAACGCGTTCGTTTTGCCATAGTGCAAAGTGACAAAGGTATGCAGGCTGAGGATGTAACTGTTATCAGTTAATCCAATACCGTATGCTGTTGTTCTAAATAGCCCGATCAATTAATACTATTGATCGGGCTTTTTTGTGATTTAAGTTATTGGGGTATTTATGCTTTCTCATGTAGATCTCAGCTCGCTTTTTTTTTATGTCGGCGCTAAGTCTAAACTATCAGGCTCAACTGCTACTGCTATTCTAACAACTGATACGGATCTTCATAACTGGCCTAAAAATGCAGCCCAAATTACTGCAAATATAAGTGCAATGCACAGTAGAGCACAGACCCATAAATCGATGGATGAGCGGTGTTTGGTGTCAGCAGACTCATCCTATTCCACCAAAAGCAGCGGAGCACTTTTTTTTGCAGAACAAGTGATTTCTTTAACTATCGCCATTCAACGCCTTGCTAGAGATGCGGTGGGCAAAGGTGAAGTTCTAGAGGCGTCAAGCACTCGTGTCGCTATTGCACTGCCTTGGCAACGAAAAGAGGTGCTAAAAGCAGCCTTGTCATTGGCTATAAAACATTTACTGCTCTGGTCACAAGAAACAACTAATACAACCGTTCAAAAGAAACTTTCAGCTGAACTTAACACTTGGCTTAACCAAGTCCAGCCAGCAGGTTTATTACCTAACACTTTGCGCTTTGCACTATCAGCATTGGATAAACGCTACCCTATTGATATCGAACATGGGGTGTTAAACATTGGCTGGGCTGCCCAGCAGAAACGTTTAGACAGTAGCTTTACCGAGTCAACCAGTACTATCGCTACTCGATTAGCTAGAAACAAGGCGCAAACAATTGCAATCTTATCAGCCAATGGCATACCTACACCTAATACTTGTTTAGTGAGCATTTGGTCAGAAGCACTTCAGGTTGCACAGCAACTTGGTTGGCCTGTAGTCGTCAAACCGAATAATCAAGACCAAGGTGTTGGCATTACGCCAAATATTAGGAATCAGGTACAACTGGAGCAGGCTTTTAAAGCAGCCAAAGCGCTAAGCCAAGAAGTTATTGTTGAGCAACACATTGTAGGTAAGGATTACCGTCTTTTAGTTGTTAAGGGGCAGTTACTAGTTGCGACAGAAAGAGTTGCAGGATCTGTGATTGGTAATGGGCAGTCGACAGTAGCCCAATTAATAGAGCTTGCCAATCAAGATAGCCGAAGAGGGCAGGATAAACGCAGCCTCTTAATGAGGCTAATTCTAGATGAAGAAGCTCAATCTTGTTTAGCTGAGCAAAACTTGAAGGTGAATGAAATACCTAAAGCAGGCCAGTCAATCTATCTGCGACGCACAGCTAATATTAGCACGGGGGGAACCGCTATTGATGTTAGTGCCGAAGTACACCCTGATAATCGCCTTATTGCTGAGCGAGCAGCTAGAATTATAGGCTTAGATATTGCTGGCATTGATCTACTATGTCCAGATATTAGCCAGTCTTGGCGAGATGTAGGCGGTGGAATTATTGAGGTAAACGCACAACCCGGCTTTAGGCCACATTGGCTTTCTGCTCTTGAACGCGATATCAACAGTGAGATACTCGACACCCTATTTCAAGGTCAATCGCCGCGCATACCTGTTGCCGCGATTACTGGAAGTAATGGTAAAAGCACCGTTGCTAAAATGCTGCACCATATTTGGAAAACTTCTGGTAAAACAAGTGGTGTTTGTACCACCAATGGAGTTTGGATTAACAATGATTTAATTATAGATCGGAATCTTTCAGGCCATCCGGGAGCTAAAATATTACTACGAGACCCAGTGGTTGAGGCTGCTGTAATTGAGCTTCCTAGAAAAGGGCTTTTGTATTTTGGTCATCCTTGTGATCAGTATCAAGTCTCAGCTTTATTGAATATTCAAGATGACCATATTGGTGTTGATGGTATCAATAGTTTAGAGGAGATGGCTAATCTAAAGGCTAGTGTGCTACATCGAACACAAAATGCGATTATTGTAAACGCAGATGATGCTCTTTGTTTAAATGAAGCTCAATTGTCAGAGAAATTTATCAGCAAACCTGAGCTAATTCTAGTATCAAGAAGTGCATCTAATACAGCTATTCAACAGCATCTCCACAAAGGTAATCGCGCTGCATTCCTAGCACAACACAAAGGAGAGCTTTGGATTGTATTCGCAGAGGGTGCGACTCAGACGCCTCTTATGTCAGTGAATAGCATTCCTGCAACGATGAAAGGATTATGGTACTTTAATGAAATGAATGCTCTATTCTCTGCGACTTTGGCTTGGGCGCAAGGTGTAGAGTTTAACTATATTAAAGTTGGCTTAGCGTCTTTTACTAATACTCCTTTGCATAATATTGGGCGATACAACTTTATTGAAGGCTATCCATTCAAAGTCCTGCTTGATTTCGCACATAACGCTGATGGCGTCAAGGTATTATGTCAGGCTATTGATAGCTTAGAAGTTACTGGAAAAAAACGGGTACTGTGTTTACAGCTGGGTAACCGTCATCGCTCACACCTATCAGCTTGCGCACCCTATCTTGCAAAAACATTCAACCATTTCTATCTAGGTTGTGATGCTAAGCTTGTTGAAAAATCCATTGACTATAAGGGAAATAATCCCGTTCAAAATATGCTGACAGCATTTTCTAAAGAACTAGAAAAGCAAAGCGTGGCTTTGAGCCAAATACAGCTGGAGCCTGATCAATCTTTAGCAATAAAAATGGCGATGAATGACTCTATGGATGGCGATATATTAGTTGTTTTATCTGAGCCAGAAATATTTTTTGCAGTAGAAAAAGAGCTCAATAAGCATGAATCTTAGAACAAATATTTATTCATCTATATCTGAAATTGATTCTATTGGTTGGAATGCTTGCTCCGAAGATGAGCCTTATCTACGGCATGAGTTCTTTTTAGCGCTAGAACACAGTATTAATCTTGCTGAAAAAGGAATTAAGCCCGTTTATATTACGATGACAGATCAGTCAGGGAAAATATTTGCCTGCGCTCCTGCTGCTATGAAGTGGGGAAATAAGCGAGAGTTTGGCCCAGAAATAAACTGGCTGAACAAAGGAATTGAGAGACATTGTTTTAACTGGCCAAAGCTACAGGTAGGGGTACCTCTATTCCCAGTAACAGGACCAAGGTTGCTCACACTTAAAGGTGAAAAAGAGCAATATATAAAAAAGCTTCTAATTCAAGCACTTTATGACATTACCAACTCAAACCCTTCTATACAAGCTTTAAACATTATGCATACTCAGCCAGAGGATGCAGATATTTTAGAAAAAGAAGGTTGGTTAATAAGTCAAGAAGAAAGCTCTGTTTGGTATAACAATAATTTTTCATCATTTGATCATTACGTAGCTAGTATTGGACATAGAAAACGTAGAATGATGCGCCTTGACAGAAGTTCAATCTATGACAATGGAATAAAAATACTAACTCATAGAGGAGAGGATATTGATATAAACTTCTGGCATGAATTTTACTTAGGCTATGAGAAGGTTTGCACCTCTCATCAGTGCAAACCTTGGTTAACAACAGCTTTTTTCGAACAATTACATAGGAGAATCCCTAATTCCATTCTAACTTTTTCCGCTTATAAAGATAATGTTTTTTTAGGAGGAGTATTCTGCCTATTAAGTAAAAGTTCTCTTCATGTTCAGACTTGGTCTATGTCAAAAAATACTCCTAACTTATGTTTTGAGCTTGTTTGCTACAAACCCATTGAATATGCGATAGAAAACAACATCAAATTTATCAACACAAGTGTTAGTGCATCACACAAAAACTACAGGGGATTTCAATCTGAAAAAGTGGTTAATGCACATTGGTTTTGTAATAAAGAATTGAAAGAAATCGCTAGAATTACCTTGGGAAATAAATCTGATTATGTTTGATATTCAATATATTCACAACTACCCTGGTATCAGCCCTTTCGCTAAAGAACCAATACTGCTCGCATTAATCACACCATCAGGTTTGATAAGCAAAGAAATATATCAACGGTGCCTGAATTTATTTGCTCATTATCCAGAGTGGCTTTCTGATGAACTCAGCCAGCACTTAACTGAGATGAAAGATCCTCCTCCACTTGAGCTATCACCTCAAGTTCTTCTTGGTAAAACCATTGCCCAGTGGACCTTGGCAGCGCTCAATGAAGTTAGAGGTTTTATACAGGCAGCAGGTGCGGATGTTACTCCAGATGGCCGTATTCAAGTTTGGCTAGGTTTTCACCATATTCAAGTCAGTAAAACGGCCTTAGAGCTTACACTTAGAGCATTATTGTTAGCTGGAGACTCTACAGAAGGTATCAGCATACAGAATAAAGCCATCATTGATCAGCAACTCAATGCGTTGTGGCTAGATTGCAAGCAGTGCCATCCAGATTATCAAGCTAGAATATTAATGTATGCGGCTCAACAACTCGGCATCCCATTTCTACCTTTTATTGAGAACTCTAGATTTTGGCAGTTTGGATGGGGCTGCAATGCCAGAGTTTTTATGGAATCGGCCTCAAATAAAGACGGTATGCTTGCTGCCCATTGGGCAGGTTCAAAAGTGAGCAGCAAACAGATATTTGTTCAGTTAGGAATGCCCACTCC
Organism: Oceanospirillum multiglobuliferum; assembly: GCF_900167095.1. Classification (GTDB taxonomy): domain Bacteria; phylum Pseudomonadota; class Gammaproteobacteria; order Pseudomonadales; family Halomonadaceae; genus Oceanospirillum; species Oceanospirillum multiglobuliferum. Next base: position 39,139 of record NZ_FUXG01000015.1, on the reverse strand, counting down.
TCAGTACCTTCTGGTTCAGCATCAAGAACAGCTTGAAGAGGCTGCGTTAAAAGTAGGATGGCCTTGTGTAATTAAGCCGCTGAACTGCGGAGGCGGCAAAGGGGTTAGTGCTAACATTCAAAACTTAGCAACATTAAAGAAAGGTTATCACTATGCTCGAAAGTTCAGTAGTGACAGTTTAATGGTTGAGCGTCACATTGAAGGCGATGACTACCGAATAATGGTGATAGGAGGAAAAGTAAGTGCGGTTATTCGACGCGATCCTGCCTCTATTACTGGGGATGGCATTCAAACTATTTCCCAGCTAATAAAACAACTCAACAAAAACAGAACTACTAATTTAGTAAAATCGGCTTATAAGCGACCGATTATGATTGACGATGTCTTAATTGCTCAACTTGAGCAGCAGGATGTTTCTTTAAACTATGTACCTGCCACTGGAGTTAAAATTAGCTTAAGAAGCAATGCCAATATTTCAACAGGTGGCAGTGGTACTGATGTTAGTACAGGCGTTCATCCTGATTTAATTAAAGCAGCAGAAGCGATAGCAACAACAATGGGGCTTCACACCACAGGGGTTGACTATATTACCACTGATATTAGTCGCTCTTGGAGCGAGGGAGCAGGCACATTTATTGAGGTTAATACAACTCCCGGACTTGATGTATTAATTTCATCTGGGCTAGATCCATTAACCGTGGGGACGCAAGTTTTAGGTGAGACTATTGCTTCTGTGCCTATTTGTTTTATTGTGGTGTCGCCTGAGGAGCTAGATATTGTAATGGAGATTTTGCAGCAGAAAAGCCTGTCAGATGACAAAGGCTGGAGCTGTAAGCAAAAGGTTAGCATCGGAAGCTTGACACTGAACACAGAAGGTATGTCGCCACAGCAAGCAACAGAGGTGATGTTGCGACATCAAAGTTTACATCAAGCGATTGTCGTTTACGACACTGAACAGCTTATGCGCTATGGCGCACCAATCAGCCAGTGTGAGCAAGTTTTAGTGTCACCTATGGCTGTAAAAGTGCTTTCTAGACCTTGGATTGGTATGCTGAAGGGATTACCGAGCAAAAATACTCTGTCGACCTGTGGTATTGAAGAGATCTGCATACAATTAACTCAATATTATTAAACACTTAGCCACTCTATTAAAACTTAGGGAAAACCCTAGTATCTAAAAATAAAATAATGCGTACAATCTATTAATAAATAAAAATCAATAAAATAAATAATTTAATGACAATACCGATAATACCGATAATACCGATAATACCGATAATACCGATAATACCGATAATACCGATAATACCGATAATACCGAACCCTAATCCTGCTCGCCGGAGTTCTACTTGAATACAATAATGTTAATTGAAAAAACACGTGGGCAAATTACGCGTGAAATCGCCTTGCATAACCTTGCAACCTTAACTGCATCGCAAGGTGCTACTTACATTATTGTAGACTCTGAGACGCAACAACAACCTGAGAACTTGGTATTAAAACGCAAGGGTGATCAACTTGAAATTGAAGTTGATGATAAACCCGTCGCCATTATTGATCAGTTTTATACTGAAGGTACCGCTGCCAGTTTCAGCATCGGTGCTGAAATTTCTGCGGAGAATATTGTCGCCAGCAGTGAAGATACAACAAAGAGTGATGAAGGTGAGGTGGTTGTATGGCCTACCTCCGATGGCTCAGGCATACTCTGGGGCGCTCTGGCAAGTGCTGGTGCATTATTTTCAAGCAATGGTTCTAGCAGTGCATCTGAAGAGGTCACACCGACACCAACACCTTCAAGCTACAACATTGTGGTCTCTGCCGTAGCGGGACCTTTTGTCTCAGAAGTTCAAGTGGACATCTATGATAACAATGGTAACTCATTAGGCAGCGGTCAATATGATGTGGCAAGCGGCCAATTCAAGCTGAACATCGCCAGTGACTATAAAGGCCCTTTTGTGGTGTTTGTCAGCGACATTAACGGTGACCAAGGCGACTACCTAGATGAAGCAACCAATACTTTAGTGAGCTTGGGTAGTGAACCTTTACGAGCAATGGGCTATGCCAACGGGACTGGTGATGTTTATTTAAGCGTAACCCCTTTAACGGAGTTAGCAGCGCGTAAAGCCAATATCGCAGATAAAGCCACTATTGATGCGAATAAAGCCAATGGCACACAAACAGTCATTGTGACTGAAGCAAACCTTGAAGCAAACGCTCAAGTGGCCACCTTATTCGGCTTGGACGACATTCTAGCCCCTGTGACTACGGTGGTGGATGTTAATTTCCAGACAACTGATGGCATCAATAGTGCTGAGCGTTACGGTGAAGTACTGGCTCAACTTTCGGGTGCAGATAAACACACTGGCAGTCTATCGAACACACTGAAGCAGTTAGAAGATGCTATTGTGCCCCAAGCCTCAAGCACAACTGGCCAAAATAGCCTTGCGATGAACCAAGAAGGGGTAGATTTACTTAAAAAAGGGGTTGAAAAGTTCGAGGAAGGTGAGAATAAAGACAAAGCAGACTTAGGTAACTCGTTAGTTCAACCACCGATCATCTCTTCTGCCACAGACGGTATTAATGCCGCGGAAAAAGCAGCAGGTATTACTGTAGGCATTAAAGGTGCGGTAGCAGGGGATGTGGTGACGGTAAACTGGGGAGGAAGTATATTTACAGCCACCATTTCCAGCACAGATTTTGACGCATCAGGCCTAGCAAACCTAGCAGTGCCTAGCAACCTGATCAGCTCAACACAAGAAGGGCGTACCTCTGTTAGTTATCATATTAATGAGGGGATCGAAAGCCCTGCAACCCTTATTCTAGTTGACTCCACCGCCCCCGTTGTTCTTTCAATAGACGTTGCAGACCATTCAGACACCGGATTGTCAAACACCGATGACATCAGTAAAGAAACCACGCCTAACTTGCGTATTGGTCTTGAAAGCGCTGATAGCTCGTTAGTGGGAGGGCAGCTTCGTTTAACCAGTAATGGTGCATTGATTGGTTCTGTAACTCTGACAGAAGCTGACCGTAGTCAAGGCTATATTGACATTACAACCTCGGCACTGGGTGCAGATGGCGTTAAACAGCTTGTAGCTACAATAGTCGATAAAGCAGGTAACGAGAGTGCAGCCACCGCTTTATCTTATACGCTAGATACCAATCTACAGGCTGCAACGCTCAGCCTTAATACGGGCTCGGATACAGGGCTATCTAACACCGACAACATCAGCCAAGATGCAACGCCCACCGTACGCATTAGCTTAAAATCAGATGCAGGATTAGCTGGCACTACCGTACAACTCAACGCAAATGGTGCGCCAGTCGGTAGCGCGGTGATCAGTACAACCGATATCAGTCGTGGTTACATTGAAATAGAAACCAGCACGTTAGGAATAGACGGCAGTAAAGCGTTAACCGCCACACTAACAGACACCGCAGGCAACCAGTCTACCTCTGCCATCTATGCCTATACCCTAGATACAACAACACCTGCGTTGTCAGCTAAGATACTGGATGGATTGGACAGCAATCCAACACCAACCGTTCGCATCAGTCTCGACTCTAGTGACTCCAGCCTTTTAGGAGGTAAAATAGACCTGTACTCGGGTCTGGGCCCAATAGGCTCTGCCACCATAAGCCAAGCCAATATAAACACGGGTTACATTGATATTAAGACCCGAGACCTAGGTGACAGTGGCGTAAAAAATATCGCCATCAGCATCAAAGATATTGCAGGAAATACTCAGACTCAGTCACTGTCTTATACCCTAAAAGACACTACGCCGGCTCTACCCACCGTTAAAGTCACCAATATTGATATCAGCGAAGACAGCGGCACTAGTAGTCATGATTTTATCACCAATGTTGCCAGTCAAACGGTTACCGCAACGCTAAGTGAAGCATTGGCCGAAGGCGAGGTGTTATATGGCTCAGCCGATGGTGGTGCCAATTGGGTGAATATCAACAACATGATAGGCAGTGACACTACCACCCTAACCTGGACAGGAGTGACACTCAATGGCAGTAGCTCACTGCGCTTTAAAGTGCGTAACAGCCTAGGTGATAATGGGGAAGAAACCAGCCAAACCTATACTCTGGACAGCAAAGCAGCAACAGCACCTACGCTGGATCTTGTGGAAAGCTCCGATACAGGCACCTTAAATACCGATGATATCAGCTATGACACCACCCCAACCATACGTATTAGCTTAGACGGCCAAGACACCAGCCTCACTGGTGGCAAAGTGATCTTGAGCTCAGGGGCAAGTGCAGTAGGCAGCGTGAATATCACCGCTACCGACCTCAGCAACGGCTACGTAGAGATCACCAGTAGTGCTCTAGGCGAAGATGGCATTAAAGCACTGAGCGCGACTGTGGAAGACCTTGCAGGCAACCGCACCAATTCGACGGATACTCTGTCTTATACACTTGACACAGTTGCGACAGAGACTGTGAACAACATTACCATAGGTGAAGACACGGGTATCAGTGGCGAAGACTTTGTAACCAGCATATCAAACCAGTGGGTAAGAGGGACATTAAATACTCAACTAGCTAGCGGTGACACCTTGTATGGCTCAAGTGATGGTGGCGAAAACTGGGTTAATCTGAACAACATGCTGGGAGAGGATGGCACACAACTAAGTTGGAGCTCAGTGTCGTTATCCGGTAGCAGCTCTATCAGGTTTAAAGTGACAGACATTGCAGGTAATAGCAGCACAGAAAGTCGTCAAGACTATGTGCTGGATACTATTGCACCTAATATACCAACCTTAAACATTGTCGGTGAAGACTCTGATACGGGCGCTTCTAGCGCTGACAAGATCAGCCGCGACACAACCCCTACAGTACGTATCAGCCTTGATGGTGAAGATGCCAGCCTTGAGGGTGGTAAAGCCAACGTCACATTGAATGGTAGTGTGGTGGGCTGGGCGAGTATCACGAATACAGACCTCAGCAATGGCTATGTTGAGGTCACAACCAGCAGCTTAGGCGAAGATGGCGTTAAAACACTGAGCGCGACAGTGGAAGACTTAGCGGGTAATAGTTCAAGTTCCTCTGCCTCACTGCAATATACATTAGATACAACAGTACCCAATATCCCAACCTTGTACGTTGTTGGAGAAGACTCTGATACAGGCGCTTCTAGCTCTGACAATATCAGCAGTGATGACACGCCTACAATACGCATCACCCTTGATGGTGAAGACTCAAGCCTTGATGGTGAAGACTCAAGCTTTGGTGGTGAAGACTCAAGCTTTGGTGGTGAAGACTCAAGCCTTGAGGGTAAAGCCAGCATCATGTTGAATGGTGAAGAGGTTGGTTTTGCGAATATCACAAGGGAAGATTTAAATAATGGCTATGTAGACATTACCACTAGCAGCTTAGGCGAAGATGGCATAAAAGCACTGAGCGCAACAGTGGAAGACTTAGCGGGCAATAGTTCAAGTTCCTCAAGCTCGCTGTCATACACTTTAGATACTGTAGCTCCTAGTATACTGAACTTAAATGTTGAAAATGCCTATGCCAATGGCAACCAGCTGATATTTACCTTACAAGATGGCTTAAACCTAGACAGCACTAATATTGCTGCTGCAAGTGCCTTTACGGTAACGGGTAGTGTGTCAAATACTATAACCGTGAACAGCCTAAGCGTTGATGCAACCGCCAAAACGGTGACTTTAACGCTGACTAGTACTGTGGTGCCAGGGGAAACCTTGCAGCTTAGCTATACTGGCCCAACTGCCAATAACGATGTAAGTGCAATACAAGATATTGCAGGTAATGATCTAGCCTCATTTAGTACCTTAGCTATTGAAAATATCACACCTATCCGCGTTATTGTTGAAACAACGGGTGCTTACATTGATGCTAATGGTGATGGTATTAAAGGTGAAGATGAAGTAACAACTGCCAGTTTCGCTTCAGGTGACAATGCAGACTTGGCTAACAAGCAGGTTACTATTCATTATAACGCTATTCCAAGCACAGCGCTTGATTTAACAGGCTTTGGTGAAGATGATCAGATAGAGCTAGATATTTCTGCCATATTGTCCCCTTCTAGCCTGATAGGCCTTAGCTACCTTGAAAAGGTTCAAGACTATAATACTTTTGCAGATAATAAGTACTATTATATTGAATACATAAATAGCCCAAACAAAGCTATAGGCATTGATATTAGTGGCAATTTACTAGTCGGGACTAAAACAAGCAGACATTACACTGATCGTTTCTCAATTGGTTCAAATAGTTATCATACCTCGTATCTTCATGACGTCACATTTAATAACACCAATACTATTGGTAATAATGCAGGCAGTGTTAACTTCGAAGATATTGATTTCTTGGTTTACTCTGTATCAGGACCAGGATCAGGTTCAATTTAAGGCCTAATTAACATTAAAAATGTACACCCAGCCTTGTGCTGGGTGTTTTTTTAATATATTTATCAGACATCAATAATCATGCTTGAAAATCTAGAAATACTACTGTCTAAATCTTGTTTTATTGATCTTAACGATCAATTAGAAAACTTTATTTCAGGTTGTGATGAAAAATTTAATATACAGCCCTATATGGCTTTATATTTTTTATCTTTAGCTTTATCTAAGCCAGAGCAAGCTGAAACCTTAGCTGATAAATTAGCCGATGCCAAAACCATTAGCTGTGCTAAAACAGCACTATGGATTGGCAGTGCATGGTATCTTTTAAAGCAACCTTTTAAAGCCATAGCCTATTTAAAAAAATCGGTTGAGCTAGACGCTAACAATGGTTTGGCTCAAGCCCGTACTGGCGCTTGTTATTTAATTTTGGGTGAGCAGCAGACTGCCCAACCCCACTTAGAAAAGGCCTCGCAGTTATTGCCCAATACAGGCGGGGTGTGGCTTAACCTAGCTCGTGCCTATTTAATGCAAGGGCAGTTAGAGCAAGCCACGCAAGCGTTACAAACCGCTGCGCCATTAAAGGATAAAGACGAGGCCACTTATTTAAAAAGCCGTGTTGAAGTACTGCTACTACAGCAAGACTATAACGCAGCAGAGGTATTGGCACGGGCAGGTATTGCCAATCAGGTGAAACGCGCCCATGCGATATTGGTGTTGTTATTGTCGGCATCAGGTCAGCATGACCAAGCCCGCTTAGAGTTACACCAAGCCTTAGATGCAGAGCCTAACAATGATGAGCTACTGTCTTTAGCGGTAGAGCTAGCCAATGTTTCTGGCCGTTTTTACGAGGCCGCACATTGGCTGCAACAAGCCATTGTGCGTCAGCCTGAAAGCAGCGCCCTGTGGAGCCAACTGGCTTTATTATCATCAAAACGCTTCAAAGACTTTGATAGCCGTATCGCGGCAGATAAGGCTTTGCAGCTCAGCCAAAAAGAAGGGGTTGAACAACGGGTTTTGGCGCTCTGTGCGCAGGCTCATGTGCTGGAAAACGAAGAGCAGTTGGAAGCAGCAGAACAAGTGTATCAACAAGCATTGCAACTGATACCCACTGCACCTAATGCGTTGAGTGGCTTAGGCCATTTGCTGATGTTGCTGGGTAGAATTGATGAGGCGGTAACACTTTTTGAGCAGCTCTGCCATGTAGCACCTTTGCAAGGATGGAGCCAGCTAATTAACGCCCGTAAAATTCCAGATCAACCTGAAGTGATTCAACGCTTAGAAACAGCAGCCTATCAGCCCAGCTTAGAAGGCCCTGTAAGAGCACATCTATTGTTCACTTTAGCTAAGGTTTGGGAGCAAAAAGCTGATTATGCTCAAGCATGGCGCTGTGCAGAGGCGGCTAATGAAGCGTCTAAAAAGCATCTGCCCTATTGCCCCGCTGAGCACCGTAGCCAAGTTGAGCATGAAATGGCTTTTTTCTCTGCAACGTTTATGCAAAGCCGTCAGGGTTATGGTGATTCAAGCCATGTGCCTGTATTTATTTTGGGTATGCCAAGATCTGGCACCACTTTAGTAGAGCAAATTCTGGGCAGCCACAGTCAGGTATTTGGTGCGGGTGAGCTGTCTCAAATACCTGCCGCTATTCATCGCTTAAATTTGTGGGAATATAAGCAAGGCTCTCAACGTAGCTACCCAGAGTGCTTGCAAGACTTGGGGTTGGCTGCGTCTAAAAAAGAAGCCCAACGTTTACTGGCTGAGTTACAAGCTCTTGCACCTGATAAAGCTAGAATTGTCGATAAACTGCCTCATAACTTTGAACATATTGGCTTTATTAAGCTTTTATTCCCTAACGCTAAAATTATTCACTTAAAACGTGAACCAAGAGATGTGGCCATCTCTAATTATTTTATCGACTATGCGGCTAAATTTGGTGGTATGGGCTTTGCCTATGATCAAAGCTGGATTGGTGAGCAGTTGGTTGATCATCAGCGATTGATGAACCATTGGCATCAAGTGCTTCCAGAGCAGATATTAGAAGTTGACTATGACCTGCTGGTTGAAGATGTCGAAAGCTGGGCGCATAGAATTATTGATTACTTACAGCTGCCATGGGAGGAGACTGTGCTCTCTTTCCAAAAGTTAGAGCGTGCAGTTAAAACCGCTTCATCTTGGCAAGTCAGGCAGCCGATTTACACCAGCTCAAAAGCAAAATGGAAACGCTATGCCGAGTTCCTTTCGCCTTTAGAGGCTGCATTGGCAGTGGTGCCCAATCCCCCTGAGCCGCTTCCACTAGCAAAGCATGATGCAGGGCTTTTTTCTGATGGTATGGCGCTACTAAAACAAAATAATTTGAGGGCGGCTCAGCTGCTTTTCGAGCAGCTACTACAAGCCAATCCTAATCATGCTGCCGCCCATCACTATTTAGGCGCTTGTTTACAGCAGCAAGGTAAACTGAAAGAAGCGCTGCCTCTTATGAACCGCTCAACAGAGCTGCTCATAGATCACTCATCTTGTAGTAACACCGCTTGGCATAGTAACGCAGCGGTTTGTCATCAAGATTATGCTCGCAAGCTGATGGAGCAAGGACAGCTTGATGTGGCCTTGTCTCATTTAAAGCAGGCATTACAGCACCAAAGTAAGCTTTCAGTTAAGCGGATGGAACAAGTTAAACCTGCCGTTTCATTTGACCATGCCGATATTGAGAATTTACTGTGGCAAACGTTGGCAGCACTGACGGCAATAGATGTGCATGTTTTTCCTCAGTCAGGCACGTTGTTGGGGCTGATTCGAGACGGCCACTTACTGCCTTTTGATAAAGACTTAGATGTTGGCTTACCAGAACACGAGTTTCCAAAGGCACAAGCTTTGTTACTAACAAGTGGCTGGAAGCGAGAAAAAACAGAGCTTCCCGTTGTTAACCCTGTACCCTTTCGGCACATTAAAACAGGGATTGTACTTGACCTATGTCTGTTACGACGTGTAGACACTGAGCACTCAGTGGGTGGCTTATGGCTTAACAATATCCGTAATGACTGGCAGCGTGTTACAGTGTTTCCTAATAGCTGTTTGGCGTTAAAACAGGTCATAACCCGCTATGGCAAGGTGTGGATGTTGCAAAACCCAGAACAATGGCTAACGCTATTTTATGGTGATTGGCGTACACCAAATAAACAATTTAACTCTATTGTTTCTGCCAAAAATATGAGTGGTTTTTCATTGCTGACTTATTGCTATGCTTTAACACGTACTTATCTCTTCTGGCGAGCGGGTCTGTTGGAGAAAGCCTCAAACTTGTTGGAACAAATACAGTTTAAATTGCCGGAAGAAAAATGGCTCTCTGAGATAAAACGTGCAGTTGATGCGAACAATGACAGTGAAAAATAGAGCATTAGTGATCGGAATATTTGATCTCTTTCATGTAGGGCATCTTCGATACTTACAGTATGCCAGAAGTGTTGCTCAGCAATTAGTGGTCGCCTTAGGCTCCGATCAAGTGTGCCTTCGTAGTAAAGGCAAACTTCCTATTATCCCCCAATCACAACGTATGGAGCTTTTACAAGGCTTTGGCTGGATAGATGAGGTTAACTTCATTCCTTGCTCATTAAGTGAGACAGAGCAGTCTGTGGCATGGATGCTGAAGTGGCGTATTGACCATGTTGTTGTGGGTGGCGATTGGGAGCACAGCGAACGATGGCAAAAACTAGAGCCTTTGCTGAATAGCAAAGGTATTTCCGTTGAGTATTCACCTTATACAACTGAAATATCGACAACGGGTATTGTGAATAAAATAAGAAGCACCCATTAATATGTACAGTCTTTATCATTTTGCTAAACATAAACACACTCGCAATATTGTACTGGCAAGTTTACTGCCTTTTTTAAGTGGCTATGCAGTTGCAAATATTGAGCAGCCTGCAAGTTCAGGACTATCTGCGGCATTACAAGCCACTTTAAAACATCACCCTTCTGTACAAGCGGCAAAAAGTGAACTGCGGGTTCATGAGCACGGTATAGATAGTGCAAAGGCAGGGCGCTTGCCATCTTTATCATTACAGGCTAACACGCTTACCAAAGGCTATACGCAAAGCACATTAACCATGCAACAGCCTTTATGGGCCTTTGGTAAAATAGACAATGAAATTGAGCTCAGCCAAGTAAACTACCGAACAGAGCAGTACAATGTTCTGAAGGTACAGCGCCAGCTATTAGAAGATACTGCGGTTGCCTATGCCAAGGTAGAAGGGGTGTCTCAGCGCCTGCAAGTTACAGATCAAAATATTGAAGAGCATGAACGTTTACACCAGCGTGTAGAACGCCGCCGCCAAGGGCAGCTAGCCTCAGAGGCTGATGTCAATATTGCCTACTCCCGATTGATTCAAGCCTATGCTCAGCGTGAACGAGTACGTGCAGAGCTACAAGTGGCATTAAGTGAGTTGCAAGCACTGACTCAGGTAAAGGTTAACGCCAATCTTGCAGTATCAGAACAGTTAGAACTCAGTCCAATTAACACCGCATTTAACACAAAGCAACTGGCTAAAACGGCCAGTGCTAATGTGGCGTATCAACGTGAGCGGTTGAATGTTGTGCAGCTTGGGGTTAATAAAGAAAAAATTTCTATCATGCCAACCCTATTTTTTCGAGTTGAACAAGAGCTGTTAGACACCCCTAGTAATACAGATAAAACCCGAGCAGGTTTGGTGTTACAAGCAAACTTAGAGGGCTTAGGATTTGCTCATCAAGGCCGCACCAAAAGCGCTTTGGCACGTTTAGATGCTGCCGAGCAAGATCTTGACGTTACTTCAAATGAACTAGAGCGAAAAATTAATACGTTAATCTTAAATCGAGATTTACAGCTTAAATTACAGACATCACAGCAAAAAGCAGTAGAGGCTATTCAAGCGACCTTAGATTCATTTCTCAGGCAATACGAGACAGGACGCAAGTCATGGGTTGAAGTGCTGAATACTCAGCGCGATTTAACCGAGCAACGTCTACAACAATCTCAAATTAATAATGAATGGCTGGTTTTTTCGCTCAGAATAAAAGCGATTACAGGCCAATTAGATAGCCTAGCGGGAATAGAAGCGTTATGACCAATACTGCCACAGCAGCGCCAAAGGCACCCGAGGCAGGATTTGCAACAGAGCCACTTTCTGCGGTGATATTAAAAAGCCTGTTGGACAAGCTCAATATATCAGTTTCAACAGGTGCACTTAATCAAGCCTGTCAGCACGCGCAACAAGAGTATGCGGGTGCGACACCAACACAGCGTATGAACGCAGTTTTAAAAACGTTAAAGATCACCCAAGTGAAAGTGGCACAGTTGCGTTGGAGTCGGTTTGATCAGCGTAAACTACCTGCCATGATCTTCTATCAGCAACAATGGCAGCTGATTGAGCGAGATGCAGAGCGTCAGCTCTTACTGACTGGTGCGGATAACGAAACCCAAAAGCTTGATGCTGAAGAGATCGAAGAAGCTTTAATCCTTTGGCTGCAAGTTTTGCCTAAGTCTAACCCAGAAGGTAAAACCTCTATAAAAGAGAGTATTGCCGCGCGCTTAGTGCTATCGGAAGTGTTTAAAACTAAGCGTTGGTTGTTAGATGTTGTAGTGGCTACTTTAATTGTCAACTTGCTGGCCGTGATGTCATCGCTATTTGCCATGCAGGTATATGACCGCGTTGTGCCAACCTTGGCCTATGCCACGTTATGGACATTGGTAGCGGGGATGGGCATCGTTATGATTCTAGACTGGTCACTGAAAACAATACGAGCCAGAATCTTAGACAGCTTGTCCTGCGCTACCGACAAATCAGTTACTCAGAAAGTGTTTGACCATGTAATGCAGCTGCAATTAGACACGCGACCTAGAAGTTTAGGTACATTAGCGGCTCAAGTGGGAGGTTTAGATTCTGTTCGGCAGTTTTTCTCATCTGGGGTTATTTTTGCGCTAGTGGATTTACCCTTTGCCTTGATGTTTATTGCCTTTATCTGGGTAGTAGGTGGCTCTATTGCATGGGTGTATTTATTGGCACTGCCAATAGCCGCTATGTTGGGCTGGGTGAGCCAAAAACGATTACGTAAGTTATTGAAACAGCAGATGTTACGTTCTAATGAACGTCAAGGCTTACTAGTCGATACCATTCAAGGTGCTGAATCTATACGCACTAACAATGCCACTTGGCGCTTTTCAGAAGAGTGGAAATCAATAACCGCTTCAATCTCAGGCTATAACATTCGGCAGAAAGCGATCAGTAACTTTGCCACCGTTACAACAGGCACCTTGGCATCACTGACCTCTGTAGCCGCCATTGTTGTCGGTGTCGCTGAAATTGAAGCGGGTAACTTGACGATGGGGGCATTAATCGCCTGTAGTATTTTAGGCGGGCGTGTCATCGCACCTGTTGCCCAAAGTGTGCAGTATTTGGTGCAATGGCAAACCGTATCTCAATCACTCAGCATGGTCGATCAAGTTTTAAAGCTAGATACAGAGCGACGTGCTGATCAGTCTTTATTAATGCCCGATGAACCACCTAAGCAGATTGGGCTAGAGAATATTCGCTTCTCTTATCCCAACAGCCCTATTCAACAGCTCAATATTGCACAGTTTAATGCACAGGCGGGTGACCGCATTGCACTCTTAGGCAGTATTGGCTCAGGTAAGTCCACGTTACTGAAAGTTTTGGCCGGATTATATCGCCCCTCTGAAGGACGTATCCGCTTAGGACAAGCTGACCTGTGGGAGATTGATCCTAGAGTCGTCTCCGACCATGTGAGTTATTTACCCCAAAGTGTACATTTATTTAAAGGCACACTGCGCAGTAATCTCACACTATCGGGTGTGGCCAGTGACTCGCATCTACTAAGAGTCTGTGAATCGTTAGGAATTGATCGTATCGCCGCTGATAGCCCCAACAGCATGGACTTAGTGATCAGTGAGGGTGGAGAAGGTCTATCTGGAGGCCAACGCCAACTGGTTGGTTTAGGGCGTATCTTTTTGGCACAACCCAAAGTGTGGTTATTAGATGAACCAACCGCATCATTAGACAATGAAAGTGAGCGACAAGTGATGACCGCACTGCGTGCTTATGTGAAGCCAGAAGATATTCTGATCATCGCAACACATCGCCCAGCATTGGCGGCTCAGATGGCGAATAGGATCATCGTGATGCAACAGGGTAAGATTGTTGCCGATGGCCCAGCCGATAAAATACTGCCCAAAATGATGGTACGCCCGCAAAAGGCGGTATCTGCCGGAGCAGCAGCGGCATCCAATACAGATACGGCACCAAATCCTAGAAGTAGCAACGGCAGCTCAGCCCAATCTGGTGAGGATACAGTGTAATGCTATTAGACAGTTTCTTTTCCAGTGACCATCAACGCTCACCTGACCAGCATAGCAAATTAGAAAGCTATCATAAGCGCCACTATTCAGCCGTATTGCTGCTGCTATTGGCTGGTTTTATAGGCTTTGTTGCTTGGGCTAATTCTTTTTACATTGATCAAGTTGCCCGCGCTACCGGAGAAGTTATCTCCAGTAGCCGAGTGCAAATTATCCAAGCGGTTGATGCAGGTGTTTTATCTCAGCTTAATGTACGTGAAGGCGATCAAGTAAAAGCGGGACAGGTTTTGGCTCAATTTGACCAAGTTCGTCTTGATGCCTATGTAAAAGAAATTGAAGCACGTTATTTTGCGCTGAAAGCTAAGGCAGTACGTTTGCGCGCAGAAGTTACAGGTCAAAAAAAGCTGGTATTTCCAGCATTTTTTGCAGCTTATAGCGAACAGGTTCAGGTTGAGCAGGCGCTATTTGAGCAGCGTAGAACAGGACTTAATGAAGAGCTGCGAGTGCTAAATGATGCTATCGAACTGGCTCGTGAAGAGGTTAGCTTAGTCAAGAAGCTGTCTCGCTCTGGTGATGTAAATCGCTCAGAAGTGATCAGAGTAGAGCGGGCGCTTAACGAAACAGAAACTAAATATATTGTTAGAAAAAACAGATACTTAGAAGAGTCCAGCACTGAACTAACCAAAGTTGAAAATGAAATTGCTCAAAATGAGCAAATACTGACACAACGTAAACAGCAGCTGGATGACAGTGTCTTCACCGCGCCAGTTTCAGGTATCGTGAAAAATATTAGAGTCACAACCGTAGGCGGGGTACTGCGAGCAGGTGAAGAACTGATGCAAATCATTCCAGTTGATGAAGATTTGGTCATTGAAGCCAAAGTAAGTCCTGTGGATATCGCATTGGTTCGTTCAGGTTTAGAGACAACAATTCGCTTCGACCCATTTGATTACACCATTTATGGTGGCGTTCAAGGTGAAGTGATTTATGTCAGTGCCGATACGCTTAAAGAAGAAAGCGCCAAAGGCGAGGAAATCTATTACCGAGTCCATGTTTCTTTTAAGCGTAGCACCGTAACGACAACAGGCAGAAGCCTAGAGATTTTACCAGGCATGACCGCACAGCTTGATATTAAAACTGGTGAGCGCACGGTGATGGAGTATTTGCTAAAACCTTTACGCAAAACCTTGTCTGAAGCATTTGGCGAGCGATAGAGATACTGTCTTAGGGTTAGTCTGATAGCGCTCAAGATCCAGTATTGTGCCTCTCATGTTAATAATGAGTTCATCTGCACTCTTCAGTAGCTTAGCGAAAAAGGTGGCAACTTTTGTATCGCCACTTCTGAGATCCGCTCATGGGGTGTCGTTAGATCTAATTTTGTGAAGGGTTTTGGGCGTTGATCAGGTTGATAACGGGATCAATGAGGGACTGTTATCAATCTCGGCTTATCAGTTGGTGTGAGGGTTTATGGCGTTTTCTCGTAGAATACCTGACCAACTCTTTGAATATGATCCACTAAGTCAGGGTTATCAATTTGAGTATAAATCGACAGGTCGACCTGATAAGGCAGCATCAGGTCATCAATCTGGGCTTCTAATGCGATAAAGGTCGCCCAGTCGATCTTGTCCATTACTGTTAAATCAATATCGGAAGCCCGACGGTAATTCCCCTTCGCCCGAGAGCCATAAATCATTACACGTTTAACACTGGGAAAAGCCGAAAAAGTTGATTGATAAGCAGCAATATCCTGCTCAGATAAACCAAAGCGGTCGGTCATATCAAAATTCATCCTCTAACTGGTTTTGTTTTTCTGTAAAGGTCTGAAAAAACTCAGCAAACAAAACGGCATACTGGTGCTCCAGATGATTCAGAATTTCTTTCGCCGTTTCTTCATTATAGGTATACACCGTTCTATTGCGGTCTTGCAGCATTGCCAACCAAGCATGTCCATCTGAGATCAGCTCACGCTTAAAGCCTTCTCGAATCGCATCACGGGAACCGGATACGGTTTCGATACCCTGCCAGATTAAAAAATCTCGCAGCACATTCCAAGCCAGCTCATAGGTAAACTCAAAGGCCTGAATAGCGCCTTGTTTTTCGATATTACTGAGTTCACGCGCTGCCATCAGGTCAAGCGCTTCCTGCAATTGGGTATAAGCTTTTTTGAAGTGGTTAAAACGCTGAGACCAACGCACATCTGTCATAACAAGCCTATTGATTTGGTTGAAAGTGGTTTTGGGAGTTTATCAGGTTTATGGCAGGATCAGCGGGGCTTTGTTATCAACTTCCACTTCAATAAACCTCGTCATGGCTACCGATATCGATCGGAATGATCTCGTCGTTGATCAAAATAAAGTCGATCACTATGCGATACTGCATCGTGATTGAAACGCTGTAATAATCGCCTAAACGGCCTTTAAGTTTATGTAACCTGAGAGAGGGGTGATAAGGATCTATCTCTAACAGTTCGATTGCTTTTGCGTAGCGTGGTAACAGATCAGGGTGCTTTTTAATAAACTTTGTCAGCTTTTTAAAATAGCTGTCGGTTTGGATGATCTTATAAGGCATTTCTCAGCTCATCGAGGTGTTCTTTGGCGGTCTGAGTCTTGCAGCGCCCCGCTTCAATATCTTGCATCGCCAGTAAGTGCGCCAAGTCTAGCTCCTGCTGGCGGAAGGCCTGATAGCGTTCAATATCCAGTACCACGTACTTATTTTTGCCTCTCACGTTAATAATGAGTTCATCTGCACTCTTCAGCAGCTTAGCGAAAAAAGTGACACCTTTGGTTTTGACATCATTGGCAGAAATAATCATATCGCACTCCTAATCGTACTATTAAACGTATTCTAGCATGGAATTCAGGTCTAAGCGGCTAGCTTTTTGGTTTTCGTGATGTCGTTAGCGGTAGTTTTTAAGGGGGTTGTCCGGTTTATGGTGGGAACAATGAGGGACTGTTATCAATCTTGGCTTATCAGTTGGAGTGAGGTTGCTTGCTCAAACTCGGCTGCCTGATACTATATATGCAAGGTATATAGGAGGTCGTTATGATCACAGGTACGGTATTTGAAAACAATAAAACTCAGGCTGTTCGTTTGCCAATGGCGGTGCGTTTTACGCCATCGGTGAAGAAAGTGATGATTCGCGTGGTAGGTTCAGATCGTATTATTAGCCCAGTAGAGAACAGTTGGGATAGTTTTTTTATGAACCCTGAGGCCACCGTTAGCGAAGACTTTATGGCGCAAAGAGCCGACCAGATAGAAACACCAAGGGAAGCTTTTGATGATTAAGTTTCTATTGGATACGAACATCTGTATTTATGTCATTAAACGCCGCCCAATTGAGGTGTTATCGCGTTTTAATGAGGCAGCGGGGCATTTGGCAATCTCTTCAGTAACTTTGGCCGAGCTGTTGCACGGTGTTGAGAAAAGCCAACAAGTTGCTAAAAACCTACGAGCGGTAGAAGATTTTTATAGCCGATTAGAAGTGCTTGAGTATGGCGAGCAGGCCGCTTTTCACTATGGCGATATTCGTGCACAGCTAGAAAAGCAGGGACGACCAATTGGTGTTAATGACCTACATATTGCTGCTCATGCTAGAAGTATAGGTGCGACGTTGGTAACCAATAATATGAAAGAGTTTGAGCGGGTTGAAGGGCTACGGTTGCAGAACTGGATTGAGTAAATCAGATCGCTCTTCTATTGCGAGCAGGTTGGCAATGCTGTTTGATAGCAGCAATTTTACGCAAACACGGACTGTTATGAACGGATCAAAATTAACTGCGGTAGGTTTTGTTACAGCAATTGTACTTGGTGCTGTTATCGGCGGCTCATTTGCTCCTGAGTGGGCAGGGTATATAGCATTGGGCGGGGTGCTTTTGCTGCCTTCTATTATTTGTAAAATATCTATATCACAACTTCGTAGCCAACTACCCAAAATGCTGAAAATGGCTTTTGGAGGTATTTCGCCTTGGTTGTGGGGAATCGTCATACTTTCCATTGCAGGCTCAGTAATACTAGCGATAAACGATACCGAAGCTAGTACGATTCATGAGTTAGTCACACCTATCCTACAATCCATAGTGGCTGCGTTTATTTTCTACGTGATTGACGTTAATTACAGCCGAAACCAGAAACAAAAAAATGCTTATGAGCTTTCCAATAAATTTCTGAAAAATATAGTGGGGCACGCTAAGCTTTTGATCAGGGGGTTAGGCGAGATACATGAGAAGCCTGCAACCATTTGTAATATCAGTGAGAATGAAAAACTATCTTGGAAACCTGAGTTTAGCCAGTATTTTTCTATACTAGATGGTTCAAAAGAGTCCCGATATCTAGCCTATGATACAACCATTACTCCTCATAAAATGTGTAACACTAGCGAGCTACTGTGGCGACACTATCAATCAATTCAAATCAATATCTTAAAATCAATCCGTTGGCATGGGAGTGAAATTGGTAATGAATACGTCAGAGTGCTAATGAAAATAGACTCATGTTATCTAATGCAAGAATACATACCGCAAAAATGTGATCCTACAAGCCCTTATTATCTTGACCCAATGAAAAGTACCTTGTGCATCCCTCAATACTTTCAAGAATATATTTTACTATGCCAGAAACTGGAAGAGCTGTTGGATCAGCCTGTAATGGATAACTGAAAACTATGGCTCACAAAAAAGCCCATCATGATAACTCATGATGGGCTTTGTTTTTAACGCATCAACACAATATCAATCTAACTTAGACAGATCCCGCACTGCGCCTTTATCCGCTGAAGTTGCTAGTTTTGCATAGGCTTTCAATGCCGCTGACACTTTACGTGGACGCTCTTTGGCGGGTTTCCAACCCAGTTTGTCTTGCTCTGCACGACGTGCTGCCAACTCTTCATCAGACAACAGTACGTTGATGGTGCGGTTTGGAATGTCGATGCGGATCATGTCGCCATTACGCACTAAACCAATGGCACCACCGGCTGCGGCTTCTGGTGACACGTGGCCAATCGACAAACCTGAAGTACCACCTGAGAAGCGACCATCGGTTAGCAACGCACAGGCTTTGCCCAAGCCTTTTGACTTGATGTAAGAGGTTGGATACAGCATCTCTTGCATACCTGGGCCACCTTGTGGGCCTTCGTAACGCACGATGACGATGTCACCTGCGACCACTTTGTCCTCTAGGATGTTGGCAACCGCTTCATCTTGAGATTCGGTGATATGGGCAGGGCCTTCAAACACTAGAATAGACTCGTCCACCCCTGCAGATTTCACTACGCAACCATCTAAGGCGATGTTGCCATACAATACCGCAAGGCCGCCTTCTAGCGAGAATGCGTGCTCAATCGAGCGGATGCAGCCATTTTCACGGTCGCCATCCAGTGTCGGCCAACGGGTCGCTTGGCTAAAGGCCACCTGTGTTGGAATACCTGCTGGGCCTGCTTTGTAGAACTCGACCACTTCAGGTGAAGGGTTACGCATGATGTCCCACTGATCAAGCGCGTCTTTCATACTGGCGCTGTAAACCGTTGGGGCGTCTGTGTGCAGTTTACCCGCACGGTCTAACTCACCCAAAATACCCATAATGCCGCCTGCACGGTGTACGTCTTCAATGTGGTATTTCTGGGTGTTCGGTGCCACTTTACACAGCTGCGGTACGACACGAGATAAGCGGTCGATATCTTTTAGGGTGAAGTCGATCTCAGCTTCTTGCGCAATCGCCAACAGGTGCAAAATGGTGTTGGTAGAGCCACCCATTGCGATGTCTAGCGTGATGGCGTTTTCAAAAGCTTTGAAACCCACTGAGCGCGGCAGTACTCGCTCGTTGTCTTGTTCGTAATATTCTTTGGTCATTTCAACAATACGCTGACCTGCGCGTAGGAACAGTTGCTCACGGTCGGCGTGAGTGGCCACCACTGTACCGTTACCCGGTAGCGCCAAACCTAGCGCTTCTGCCAAGCAGTTCATCGAGTTGGCGGTGAACATGCCAGAGCATGAACCACAGGTTGGACAGGCTGAGCGCTCAACTGCATCTACCAGCTCGTCAGAGGCGTTCGGGTCTACCGCCAGAACCATTGCGTCAACAAGGTCTAACTTGTGCTCAGACAGCTTGGTTTTACCCGCTTCCATTGGGCCGCCAGAGACAAAAACCACCGGAATGTTCAGGCGCATTGCGGCCATTAACATCCCTGGAGTGATTTTGTCGCAGTTCGAGATACAGACCATTGCATCGGCACAGTGTGCATTCACCATGTACTCTACAGAGTCAGCAATAATGTCCCGTGAAGGTAAGCTGTACAGCATGCCGTCGTGACCCATCGCGATGCCGTCGTCAATGGCGATGGTGTTGAATTCTTTGGCAACGCCACCGGCTTTTTCAATCTCACGGGCAACCAGTTGTCCCATATCTTTCAGGTGTACGTGACCGGGTACAAACTGAGTAAACGAGTTGACGACCGCGATGATTGGCTTTTGAAAATCGTCATCTTTCATGCCTGTTGCGCGCCATAGGGCGCGGGCACCCGCCATATTACGGCCAGCGGTGGAGGTTTTTGAACGATACTCAGGCATCTCTTGTCCTCTGTAATACGTTAACGCTTTATTGGTAGCGACTTATTAGACTCTTGCTAGAGCGCTTTTTTACCATTCTGGCCGCTGCTTTGCTAGGTAATCAGCTTGTATCGCCTGTTTTTTCTGGCAAAGCCCTGACTATACTGAAGGCAATTAGGGTGCTTTGTTTAGGTCGAGACAGGAGAAGGCTTATGTTAATCGCAGTTCCCAAAGAGATTAAAACCCAAGAGTTTCGGGTGGGTATGCCCCCTGCTGGTGTGCGCGAGTTAAATCTGAGAGGGCATCAGGTTTTGGTCGAACAATCGGCAGGACAGGCCATAGGGTTTAGTGATCAAGATTATGCCGATGCAGGGGCGGAAATTGTCGCCGATGTCGACAGCCTATTTGCCCGTGCAGAGATGATTGTCAAAGTGAAAGAGCCACAACCGCAGGAGTATCAGCGCTTACGAGAGGGGCAGATTTTATTCACTTATCTGCATTTGGCTGCTGATGCGCCACAAACGCAGGGCTTAATTGATTCTGGCTGTACCGCCATCGCCTATGAAACCGTAACAGATGCACAGGGCGGCTTGCCTTTACTGGCACCGATGAGTGAGGTGGCGGGTAAGCTGTCTGTACAAGCGGGTGCGCGTTGTTTAGAAAAAATTATGGGCGGACGGGGTGTATTGTTGGGTGGCGTCCCCGGTGTAGCACCTGCTCAAGTCACCGTAATTGGCGGCGGTGTGGTGGGTGAAAATGCCGCCAGAATGGCGATGGGCTTGGGGGCGAGTGTGACCATTGTAGATCGCTCAATACCTCGATTGAGAGAGCTTGAGGCACGCTATCAAGGTCGCCTGAGTACGGTCTACTCTACTCATGATGCTATTTTAAGCTGCATCAAACAAAGTGACTTGGTGATTGGTGCTGTTTTAATTCCCGGAGCAGCAGCCCCCAAACTGGTCAGCCGTGAGATGCTGAAACAGATGATGCCCGGAAGTGTATTGGTGGATGTGGCGATTGATCAGGGCGGTTGCTTTGAAACCAGTCGTGCCACCACTCATGAACAGCCTACTTTTGTTGAGGAAGGGGTGATTCACTACTGCGTGGCTAATATGCCGGGAGCAGTGGCACGTACTTCTACCTTGGCACTGACCCATGCAACGCTGCCTTTCATTGTGGCTTTGGCGGATAAAGGCTGGCAACTTGCATTAAAAGACGATAAGCATTTGATGAACGGGCTAAATATTCATGCAGGTCAGGTGACAAATTCAGCAGTGGCTAAGACTTTGGGCTATGCTTACATTAATCCGACAGAAATCGTCGGGTGATACAGGTCTTTTGCTTAAGTTATTGAGCGGGAATAGATAATTCCCGCTTTTTTTATGCACTAGGCATATTGATTCTAAACTTCAGGTCATCCCTTGAGAAATCAATCAAATAGGAAACCCCGTTACTACAAATAAAATTATAGCTAGAGCATAAATCAAAATCAGTTTCCACGGATAAGGTTTTATCTTTTGCTATAAAATCACTATACGCTCTTTCGAAAAGAAGCTTCAAAGATGCATCCATACCATGTTCAGGTATTTTATAAAGTGCTCCATCAATCATACTCTCATCAACAAAATCACATGTTACATCAACATCTGGTCGAAGCGAGGAGAATTCAACTTTACCATCAAATGGAGCCATTTTATCATCTACATAATGGGCGCAAAAATATTGTGTCTTTGTTTTAAAGATATGATCTCTTACCAATAAACTTCTTATTTCTGAGTGATGTACATCAAAGTATTTACCACTAGATGGATCATCATTCCAATAACCTATATGCTGAACTGCTATATCACAGCCTAATATGTTTATTTTTGAAAAACCTTTACCATATACATCTACCAACCTTGGCTCTGTAAATCCTGAATTATCAACTATCAATTGAAATGTCTGCGGTGCAAGTTTCCCTAGTAACAAACCGATATACCCGCCAAAAGACGTACCCATTATATACATTCTTTCTTTATTAATTTTGCACATAGACAACACTTCAGATAGAACCTGTAGGTGATCTAAGGCAGATATTAAACCAAATGATTGATAGCAATCGACAGGGGTATAAGTAAGGAATAATTCAGAATCAAATTGACTATGTTTAGCATCGACCAGCGCTTTAGCCAAATATACTAACAATGCATGATCATCAATATTATTATTTTTAGATATATTGGAGCCATAGACTCTATTGAAAACATCAAAAAAACCATCTCTCAGGCGACAAGAGGCAATACTCTTTCTTTTGTTTTCTATGTCAAAATACTCCACACCAACAACTATGCAATTATATCTATCTGCAAAATAGCCTTGAATATGACGATAATAGCTATCGGATGGCGATGCGCCATAGCCATTAATAACAAAAAGAAAACCTGTTTCTGAATCAGTCCCATTAGATGGAAAATCTATATAATAGGATATTGGCTTCCTAGGAAAGTTGTTTTCAACATCGGGGTGAGGACTTCGCTCACAATAACGCGCGCCACTCTCCATAAACTACTCCTTATTTATACTTATTAGGCTCTACAACCGCTTCATAAACACTTTTGAGTTACGCTGCCAGTTGTAAAGCTTCTGTCGACTCTGTGGCAACGATTCAACCCCTGTCGGCTCAAAGCCCCGCTCACGGAACCAGTGCGCGGTGTGGGTGGTGAGCACAAACAGAGAGCGAAGCCCCAAGCGATAGGCACGTTTTTCGATATGTTGCAGAATCAGATCACCACGATCACCACCTTGATATTGAGGGTGAACAGCAACACAAGCCAACTCGCCTGTTTTAGCATCAGGGAAAGGATATAACGCGGCACAGCCCACCATCATGCCATCAAGTTCAACTACGGTGAAAAGATCCACTTCGTTTTCTAAGCGCTCACGGGAGCGACGCACTAAAATACCCTGCTCTTCAAGAGGTTGGATAAGTTCTAAGATACCGCCAACATCTTCAATGGTGGCATCACGTACTTGTTCATATAACTCTTGCGTGATCATGGTGCCGCCACCGTTGCGGGTGAACAACTCTTCTAATAGGGCACCATCTTGCTGATAGCTAATCAAGTGCGCACGACCCACACCAAAACGACTCGATTGCCATGCAGCCTGTAAAGCAGGTTTGGTCGGGTCAGTGTCAGGCATTTGATCTAAACGCTGACTGGCATCCCGTGGAGACATCACTCGAATAATGTCACCGTCTTCATCAAATAAGCCTTTGGCTTCGCCAAACACAATCAGTTTGTCTGCTTTTAATTCAATCGCTGTACGGGTGGCCACTTCTTCAGCGGTCAGCGAGAACACTTCACCCGTAGGTGAAAAGCCTAAAGGGGGCAATAATACGATTGTGCCATCGTCTAATCGGCGGTTGATGGCATTACAGTCAACTTTACGTACTAAGCCCGTGTGGCCTAGGTCTTTACCATCAATCACGCCTACAGGACGAGCGGTAATCATGTTGCCCGTGGTCACACGAATGGAGGCACCATGCATTGGGGAGTTAGGCAACCCCATTGATAAACGTGCTTGAATATCAATGGCAGCTGATCCTGCGGCATCTTTGATGCAGTCCATAGCATCAGGACCAATGACAGGACGCCCACTTTGATAGGAGAGTGACAAACCTCGATCTTCCAAGCGCTGCATAATCTGTGGTCGTGCACCAAATGCCAACACCAAACGCACCCCTAAGCTGTTCATCAGGGCAAGGTCGTTCACTATATTAGTGAAATTTTGATGCTGTAAAGCATAGCCATCCATCAGCACCACAAAGGTGCTGCCACGATGGGCATTAATATAAGGTGAGGAGTTACGAAACCAACGTACGTAGTCTTGTGTGTAGTCCAAAGTCAGCCTACCCCTTAGTGTGTAAAAAGGTCTGAGATACGGACGGGATTGTAGACCTGCATCAGCGGATTAGCAAAAAAACAAAGGCCGGATAATCCGACCTTTGTTGAGACTATTTCAGATGTAACAGAAATACGGCCTGTTAACTGAATATGCCCTTAATAATGAAGAAGAATAGAATCGACAGACCAGCGCCTGCTGGCAGTGTGATAATCCAAGATAGAAAAATGGTTTTCACAATATTCATATTCAGTGCTGCAATTCCACGCGCTAAACCTACGCCCAGTACCGCACCTACCAAGGTGTGTGTGGTCGAAATAGGTAAGCCTGTACCTGATGCAATTACCACTGTAGTAGCAGCGGCTAGAGTTGCAGCAAAACCACGGCTAGGGGTCAACTCAGTAATGTTAGTACCGATAGTGGCAATTACTTTGTGGCCGTACATCACCAGACCTGCAACGATACCGCCTGCACCTAGCAACAGAATCCAGCCCGGCATAACGCTCTTATTCGCCACAACACCGCCTGACTCAACCACACCAACAACCGCAGCTAATGGGCCAACGGCGTTTGCTACGTCGTTAGAACCGTGAGCAAATGCCATCGCGCAAGCGGTGAACATCATCAACACGCCGAACACTTTCTCTACGCTTGAGAAGTGAAACTCTTTGTCGGCAGCATCATCACGTTTGATGGATTTCAGCATCATCACACCAATTGCCATCACCACGGCACCCAACACCAGAGACCACATAGAGGCTTGTGCATAGTTCAGGTGTAAGCCAACGTGCTTCAGACCTTTCAGCAGGGTGACCATCGAAATCACAAAGCCCACTAAGAACATGTACATCGGTACATAGCGTTTGGCACTGGCGAATGGATCATCTTTCTCAAGAATCAGATTCTGTACGCTTCTAAACAAGACAAAAGCGATGGTACCAGCCATCAGAGGTGATACCACCCAACTGGCTGCAATCGTACCGACCTTGCCCCAACTGACCGCTTCCATTGAGATACCAACGGCAGCGAAGCCTACAATTGCACCCACGATAGAGTGTGTGGTCGAGACAGGCCAGCCAAAGTGGGTGGCAACCAATAGCCAAATACCTGCGGCTAATAATGATGCCAACATCCCGTATACCAATAACTCAGGTGTGCCTGACAGTAGGCCGGGATCAATGATGCCTTTACGGATGGTCGCGGTGACTTCACCACCCGCTAGGTAGGCCCCTGCAAATTCGAAGAGAATGGCGATAAAAATCGCCTGTTTGATAGTGATCGCTTTAGAACCTACTGAGGTTCCCATCGCATTTGCCACATCATTTGCACCTACACCCCAAGCCATGAAGAAGCCGAAGATACAAGCCATAATGATAAATACATCCGCGTACTGAGCAATAATAGACATAAAATAACCGTTATTTGCCTGATTGAGATAACAGATTGAACTGTGTTTTATTTCGCCAAGATGATCTGTAAGCGACTACCAATACGAGACGCTCGGTCTGAAATATCACCAATCCAGTCAATAATCTGATACATAAAAATCACATCCACAGGCGGTAGTTTTGCCTCAATGGCAAAAAGCTTGCCGCGAATGGTCACCTGTAGCTGGTCTGCTTCACCTTCAAATTCATCAATCTTCATGATCATTTTCTTGACCATGGCAGACTCATGACGACCAAAACCAGTTTCAATCAGCTCATCAATTTCACAAAGCGCCAAACGCGCTTGGTCAGCACCTGACAAAGAGAGCTTCACAAATGCGATCATCTCTTCAGCAATTTCTGCTGGGATGCTCATTTTCCGACCCAGCATGATGCCGGCAATGTCTTTGGTCTTGTTGGCGATTTTATCTTGAGCACTCAGCAGCTCCAGTAAGTCTGAGCGAGGTACTGGCATAAACAAGCTGTCTGGCATGGTTTCCCGAATACGAGACTTCATGTCATCGGCTTCGTTCTCCAAAACAGCGATCCGTTGCTGTAGTTGTTTCGCTTGTTCCCAGTCATTAGCCAGAACAGCGGATAAAAAAGGGATCAACTGCTCTGCACAAGCGTAAGACTTGGACATATGGTCTTGCATTGGGCCGAACGGTGAGCGCCCAAAGAGCTTAGAGAATGTATTACTCATGGGTTTCTGCCTTGGAGTGAGAAATTTGGGCGGAGAGTATAAGAGCTGCTTGCTGCCATGTCATAAAAAATTCTGCTTTTTGTCATCTTTGTTTGACATAAATGTCATCTTTATTTGATAACAAGATTTATATGACTTTATTGTTACAGTTTTATTGCAGATTCATAATTTTAAAGCATTTTGGTGGAATGCTCTGACACAGTACAATGACCTTAGTTTAGCCAAAAAGATCAAGCGCAAGGCGATAAAAACCCAACTCACGTACCTTGAATGTTGCAGAGGCTGTTATGGCAAAGGAAACAGAATTAAAGCTCGCCATCCCATTAAGAGCACAGGAGCTGATAAGACAGCATCCAATTCTAAGACAGGCAAAAAGTTACGATAAAACCCTGCTACAAAACACCTACTTTGACACACCTGACTTAGTACTCAACCGTGCCAAGGTCGCGCTACGTATTCGCAAGTCTGGCGAGCGTTATATTCAAACCCTAAAAACTCAAGGCAAAGGTAACGGCGGCTTACATCAGCGTGGTGAATGGGAATGGGTGCTCAAGCAAAACAAGCTTGATTTAAGTTTGATTGATCCTGACCTATGGCCTAACGCCATTGATCCTGCTTACTTACAAAAGCATCTTGCCCCTGTTTTTGAAACCAACTTCACCCGAGACCGCTGGCTATTAGATGTGAGTTTTGAAGACAGCCGAGCAGAGGTTGAATTGGCCTGTGATAATGGTCATGCTATCGCCAATAAACAGCGTGACCCTATTAGCGAGATCGAACTGGAGCTAGTATCAGGGGATGCAGAACTGATATTCAAAATCGCTCATGATCTTTCCGCACAAATTCCGCTGATGATCAGCAATATTAGCAAAGCACAGCGTGGGTTCCGTCTCTCTCACCCTGTTGCCGCAGGTTTAGCACCCAGAAAACCAGCGCCTCCTACCTCATGGTTAACATTGGTACAGCTAGCACAGTTTGAGCTGGATCAGTTTATCGCCGCTAAAGATCAGCTTAACTTTGATCATCAATGGTCACGACTGACCACCATGAGCCAATCGCTATTTCAAATCCGCTGGTGTTTGTATCAACTTCACGGCTTATCAGAGCAGTCAACTTTGCGCCCACCAGCTGTCATGACTTATAAGCTGAGAATGCTGAATTACGGCTTTGAAAATCTAGCTGCAATTGAAAACCAGCAGCAAGCTTGGCAGCGTCTAAAAAACTGCCCCGACAAACTGCGCCAAGCAGCAGACTTCATGGTATTGAACGAGCAATATCAGAAACTAATACTAGAACCCTGGGTGGGTGAAACCCTGCTGGAAATCACCCAGCTGTTGTATTTGTTCGCCAAAGAGCCTAAGGCCAAGGCAGTTAAATCTACCGATGATGTTTTTCATAATCTTTTGGTCGCTGTTAAATTACCTAGCCATCCAACTGATCGTCATCAGTGGCTACAACAATCTCCTGCTATTTTGCGATTATCACGTTGGATCAGCTATCACGATCTTGACCAAACGGGTTTAGGCACCAAAGCTCTGCAAAAAGACTGCTTATTGTTAATTAATAAAGCCGCTGAGTTACGCGGTTTAATGGCAGAGGAGTGGACGATCAGAAATGAGCTACCAGAAGCTCAACAACCAGCACTGTTAAAGCGTACCGAAGAAGACCAATATCAAAAAGTTCTGGAACTAGGCCGTATTGCGCTTTCGTTTAACAGCTTACAAGACAACTTAAGGCACTATTAATCGTCATGTCAGCCTCACTTTCTAACAATACAGAACCGCCACGCTCTAACCATAGAGAGTGGCTTTACAAGGTCATATTCGAAGCCAACACCCCCTTAGGCAAAGCTTTTGATATGACGCTGATCATATGTATTTTATTCAGCGTTGCATTGGTGATGTTAGATAGCGTGCAAAGCATCCATCAACGCTACGGCCACATCTTTTATTTACTGGAGTGGTTCTTCACCATTGTCTTCACCATTGAATATTTGTTACGTCTGTACTGCATTGGCAAACCTTTAAAATATGCCACCAGCTTCTTCGGTATTGTCGATCTTCTGTGCATCATCCCAACCTATCTGAGCCTATTTTTTGCGGGGACTCAGGTGATGTTGGTGGTGCGATTGATACGGGTGTTGCGGGTGTTTCGGATATTGAAGCTGTTTCAATATGTGGGGGAGGCCACTGCCCTTGCCAAAGCCCTACAAGCCAGTCGTCGCAAGATCACAGTGTTTCTCTTCACCGTACTAACGATGGTGACCGTCTTTGGTTCAATCATGTATGTGGTGGAGGGGCCTGAGAATGGTTTTACCAGTATTCCCCGCAGTATCTATTGGGCGGTGGTGACACTGACAACGGTAGGCTATGGCGATATCACGCCACAATCCAATCTAGGCCAGTTGTTGTCTGCCGTAGTGATGATTATGGGCTATGCCGTGATCGCCGTACCCACAGGGATTGTGACGGTAGAGTTGTCCAACACCATGAAGCGCCATATGCATTTGGTTTGCCGTGGCTGTGGCGAAGAGGGACACGATGCGGATGCTGATTATTGTAAACTCTGTGGCACAGAACTGTCGCGGCGTGATGGCCGCCAGCGCCACCTGAAACCACACCTGCCAGATATGAAGAATCCGCCGCCTGCGAAAAGCGAAGAACAGAAAGAGTCGTAAAACCAAACTCAAAGAGGGCGGTTAAGCCGCCCGCTTTGCAACTGACTCAATAAACTCTGGTTGCACAACTACAAGTTCAGCCGTTTTTAGACGCTCTTCCAATTGCGCCACAAATGCCTCGTGCTCTTTGTTTAACTCTGTATAGCCGTATTCATTGCTTTCAAGCTGGTAAACCTGAGACAAACCTTGATAATAAAAGCGCAAAATCTGAATGGCATCCTCGTCACCTGCTGCGGCTAGCTTTTTCAGCAAGTGCATACGATTGGTGGTACGCGCCAACATTCGCTTCAAACTAAACACATACCAAATCTCGCTTAAGCGAGGATCATGGCGGAAAAAAGAGAATGCAAAGCCCGTAATGGCAACACCCAGACCAACCCCAGCTAGGTTTAAGTAGAAATTCCCACCCTCTGGGTTTCCAAAGATATGAATCAAGATAGGCGCACTGCCTAAGGCGATTACGGCAAAACAGCTGATCAAAATAATGCTCAGCACGCGGCTACGTTTCAAATAGTCCGCTTTATCAATCGGTTGTAACTGCATGGTCACCTCATCTAGTAGCGTGGTATTTTAGCCAGAGTTTTACCATTAAAGCAGTACTTTTCGTGTGGCCGATGAAATCAGTAAGCCCAATGGAGATTGATATGACCACCAACAAGCTATCAGAGTTCTTTTCTAATCAGGCACATTACGGTGCTTTATTAGAGCAGCTGACTAGTGCGTGCCAAGGTTCAATGGCCATTGATGCTGATCTGAAAATCATCTGGATTAGCCAAGCTTATCGACAACTTTTAGCACTACCAGAATCCTTTGATCCTATCGGCATGCCAGTTGATCAGTTACTGCCACACTCACAAATGCCAAGAGTGGTGCAAACGGGCAAACCTGTATTTGTCGATTTAATGCAGATTAATCAACGCTGGTGCGTGGTGAATCGTTTACCCCTACGAGACCAAGCAGGTCGCGTGATTGGTGCACTTGGGTTGATATTTCACGATGATCTCGACAGCTTGCAACCACTGTTTGACAAGTTTGCTCGTCTGCGTCGCCAATTTGAAAAAGAGAATCTGCTGAGAGTCAGCCGCTACGCCCTAGAGGATATGATGGGGCAATCACCCGCTATTCAGCAAATCAAACGCCAAGCCCTGAGAGCCGCTCAGCTTGATACCACCCTATTGTTATTGGGTGAGACAGGGACAGGCAAAGAGTTGCTGGCACAGGGTATTCACCAAGCGTCCCCTCGGCGTAATGGCCCCTTTGTTGGGATAAACATGGCTGCCTTACCTGAGTCATTGGTTGAGGCTGAGTTATTTGGCTCAAGCGCGGGTGCTTATACAGGAGCTGATCGTAAAGGCCGCATTGGCAAAGTGCAGCTCGCCGATGGTGGTACGCTATTTTTGGATGAAATAGCCGAGATGCCACTCACCATGCAGGCCAAACTTTTAAGAGTATTGCAAGAGCGTGAGGTAGAGGCATTAGGCTCCAATCAGCTGATTAAAGTGGATGTCCGCATTATTGCCGCAACCGCTAAAGACCTGTTCACCCAAGTACAACAAGGCTTGTTTCGTGCAGACCTTTACTATCGTTTAAACGTACTGCCGATTGAGCTACCACCATTAAGACAGCGCCAAGGTGATATTCCATTACTTGCACAGCATTTGCTTAAACAGATTCAAAAGCAAACCAGCCTACCCGCATTAGCTTTATCAGATGAGGCAATACAGTGGTTAGAGCACTATCCTTGGCCGGGTAATATTCGCGAGTTACGCAATCGACTAGAGCGAGCCTGCGTGATGGCGGAAGGGGCTAAGATAAGCCCACAAGATTTAGGGTCACAAGACCCTATGCCTGTTTCGTTACCCGATAATCAGGGTATCTCAACAGAAGCGTTTACCCATGATGCCAATACGCTCCACACCCCAGCCGAGCATCTGTTTAAGTCAACTCGCCACGCTCTCGATTCTCAACAGTTACAACTGTTATTACTAGAGTTTAAAGGCAACCGTGCAGCCACTGCTCGCCACTTAGGCATCTCACGGGCAACACTGTATAACTGGTTGAACCGACTGTCTAAATAGGCTCAAAATACGTCTAATATGATTAGACACTTTTGCATAAATCTAGACACAAAGGCCGCTAACACTTCTCGAACCAATCCCATTTAAAAATTTAACCTATTGTTTTTACTAAACTATTAATATCTGGCCTAAAGTTTGTATTGTTAAAGTAATCGCTCCAACTTATACAATAACAAAAGTTAGGACCAACTTTTATGGAAAAGCTGATCACACCTGAGCAAGCCGCAAACCTAATACCAGACCAAGCCACTATCGCTACGGGTGGTTTTATCGGCATCGGCTTTGCAGAGGCGCTAGCCAAAGCAATTGAACAGCGCTTTTTAGCAACAGGGCACCCTTCTGAGCTATCACTGATTTATGCCGCAGGCCAAGGGGATGCCAAAACACGAGGGCTCAACCGCTTTGCCCATCAAGGTATGGTTAAAAAAGTGGTGGGTGGGCATTGGGGATTAGCCCCTAAGTTAGGCCAAATGGCCATCGCAGAGCAAATTCAAGCCTATAACCTGCCACAAGGTGTTATTTGTCATCTGTTCCGTGATATTGCCGCAGGGCGTCCGGGAGTCATCAGCAAAGTAGGCTTGCATACTTTTGTTGATCCACGCTATGAAGGCGGAAAAATCAATTCAATCAGCCTAGAAGATCATGTTGAACTGTTAACAGTTGCTGGACAAGAGCATCTTTTTTACAAAAGCTTTCCTATCCATATCGCATTGTTAAGAGGCACGACCTCTGATCTACAAGGCAATATATCAATGGAGCGAGAGGCACTACCTCTGGACGTTTTAGCAATCGCCCAAGCGGTAAAAAACAGTGGCGGCAAGGTGCTAGTTCAAGTTGAGCGTATTACGCAGCAGCATCAAGTCAGTCCTGATCGAATTCGGATTCCCGGCATATTAGTGGATCATGTGATATTGGCTGCACCTGAAGATCACCCACAAACCTTTGCCGAACAATTTAACCCCGCCTACAGCGGTGAAGTTAAAAGCCCTAATCTTGCCACTAAGCCTGTGATACTTGATGCCCGTAAAGTGATTGGCCGCCGTGCGTTGATGGCGCTTAAAACAGGCGGTGTAATCAACTTGGGTATTGGTATGCCTGAAATGGTCGCAGAGGTTGCTGCTGAAGAAGGTTTGCTGGACAGTTTTACTCTGACAGTTGAACCCGGCGGCATTGGTGGTCAACCCGCCAGTGGTTTAAGTTTTGGTGCAGTCGCCAATGCCAGCGCTATTATCGACCAGCCCGCTCAGTTTGATTTTTATGATGGTGGCGGATTGGATCAGGCGTTTCTGGGCTTAGCGGAAACCTGTGCAGTAGGCCATATCAATGTCAGCCGCTTTGGTCATAAATTGGCGGGGGCGGGTGGCTTTATCAACATCACGCAAAACACCCAAGAGTTGTTCTTTTTAGGTACATTTACCTCTGGCTCACAGCAACTGAGCTTCGAAAATGAGCAAGTGCAAGTAATCCGTAATGGCTCGCAGAAAAAATTCTGTAACAAGGTGCAGCAGATCACTTTTAATGGTCAATATGCCTGTGAACAAGGCCAAAAAGTTACCCTAATTACAGAACGCGCGGTGTTCTGTTTAACCGATGACGGCCTCTGCCTAACAGAGATTGCCCCTGGTATTGATTTAGAGCGTGATATTTTGCAGCAGATGGATTTTCGTCCGGTCATATCGCCTGACCTTCGGCTAATGGATTCTCGGCTGTTCAAGTCAGGACCAATGAATATTCGCTATGCGGGTAGCACGCCGGTAAAGCAGTTACGCTCGATGTGCAAAATCTTAGTTGAAGCACAAAAAACTGGGGGACATCGGGCAGTAGAAGGATCACAGCACACAGAAGCGCTAAATGAGTTAACTACAGCAGAATCAGAGTGAAAATCTCAGGCTTCAAAACCAAGAGAACCAGATGACTAACATCTGGTTTTTACGAAGCGCCCCTTACAAGAACCAAGCACTCTCGCAGAGTTTTTCCGGCCGCTGGCCGGAAAATACCGAAATTCTTTTATTCTGGTGCTTAATCAAAAACTAATGTTTAACGCCTGTATGCTTCTGGGTCATTAGCTGGGTTACAAACTCGGCACGGCTGCTGCTGGTGATCACACGCTCTTTCTCTTCACACCATTGAATCAACTCTTCAACATCTACAGGTACTTTTACAACTGTGATGCCTTTCTCCGCGAACGCTGTAATCATCTCGTCTGTCTTCTCAGCCCATTCTTGCCAGCTGTTTTCTAACAAGTTCGCATCTTCGGCAACTTCTAAAAAACGTGTCCACTGTGGCTCGCTAATCCAACAAATACCTGCGGTGTGCTGTAGTTTATCTGATGCCATTGTCAAATTCCTGTTGTTAAATTGATCTATTGCACCCTACCATACCCCGTTAAAGCTTACCGAACAAATGTACTGATTTTTCGGGTAAAAATAGCAAAATCGCTTAGGGCGTAGCTTGGAATTATCATAATGACACCCACCCAAGATCCTGAACAAGATCAACTAAAACAGTTGCTACAAGCCTGTGCTCGACAGGAGGATAGGGCTTTGAAAAAGCTCTATCAGCAAACCTCTGCGCATCTGTTTGCCATTGTGCTGCGTATTATTAAGAATGAAAGCCATGCTGAAGATTGCTTACAACAGATATTTGTTAAGATTTGGCATAGCGCAGGACAATATAATGATGACATTGCACGCCCTATGACTTGGCTCAGTACCATTGCCCGTAATCAGGCACTGGACTGGTTGCGCCGTTACAAAAATGACCGCTTGCACGATAGCGATGATGTTTTGGTGGAGATGTCAGATCAACGCCAAAATACGGAGCACTTAGCAGAACAGTGGCAGTCATCCACAGCTGTACACCACTGTTTGGAAACACTTAATAGTGATCAACGCCAATGCTTAGAGCTGGCTTATTTTGAAGGCTTCAGCCACCAAGAAATGGCTGAACACCTAAAACAACCATTAGGTACTGTAAAAACTTGGATTCGCCGTGGACTTGAGAGGTTAAAGCTATGCATCACCCAATCGATTTAACCGATCCCGAACAGCGTAATCAAGCCGCTGGTGAATATGTGCTGGGCACTTTGTCAGTACAAGATAAAGCAGCTTTTGAAGCGCTATTGGTGTTCAGTA
Organism: Oceanospirillum multiglobuliferum; assembly: GCF_900167095.1. Taxonomy (GTDB): domain Bacteria; phylum Pseudomonadota; class Gammaproteobacteria; order Pseudomonadales; family Halomonadaceae; genus Oceanospirillum; species Oceanospirillum multiglobuliferum. Next base: position 4,971 of record NZ_FUXG01000015.1, on the reverse strand, counting down.
CAGACCTACAAAAAGAGGTAGAGCAGTGGCGTGAGCACTTACAGCTGTTAAACAGCCAGTTAGAGCCTGTACAACCACCAAAACGTGTTTGGCGAGCCATCGAAGAGATAGTGAAGCCAGAACCTTGGTTTAAACGACTGAATTTTTGGCAGTGGTCTACCGCTGTTTCATTTTCCTGCGCGTTTGTTTTGGGGCTAACGTTGTTGCTGCAAAAGCCACCCATGGATAATACGGCTGACCACTTATATGTGGTACACAACGATGAGAAAAAGCCTGCTTGGTTGGTAAACACAAGCATGGATCGTAGTAATGTGATGGTACAAACCATAGACCCCGCAAAACTTCCTTCAGGTTTGGTCTGTAAGCTCTGGCTGAAAATTAATGGTGAGTATTTGATGCTAGGCACATTGCCACATAACGGCTTAGAGAAAATGATGGTGCCAGAGCCTTATCGCCCCATGCTAGTGAAAGCAGAGGTGCTTGTTAGCGTAGAGCCGATCAATGGCGACAACGACCCAGACAAGATGGGCCGAGTGGTTGATCGTGGTGGTTTTATGCCGTTATCAGGCTCCACTCGACGCTTCTAAAACAAAAAGCGGTAAAACCACCGCTTAACCGCGGTGGTCGCACTCAAGCAGGTTGGCACTCAGAAACGAGTGGACAGCCCATTATGATCACAGCTGCCGAATAAAATCACGCATGGCATTAAATACGGTTTCTGTTGCCTGGTGATGCGGCACATGTCCGCAGTTATCAATCATGGCAATCTGTGCAATGCCACTACTGTTATGCGCAATACTTTGCACCTGCTGCTCTGAACCATATTCATCTTGTACGCCCTGCATCACCAGAAGCGGGCACTGAATCTTACTCAAGTGCGCTTCGATATTCCAAGCCCTAAACTCAGGGTTTAACCAAGTGTCACACCAAGCATGAAACACATTATCAGTATGCTCGCCATGGTAGCGTGCCAACTTCTCGGGTAATGCTGTTGTTGCATACGCCTGTACAGCATCCTCTATACCCTCCAGCGTCATCCCTTCCACAAAAACATGAGCGGCCTCAGTAATCACCGCTTTAACACGCCCCTGCGCAACTGTTGCCGCCAATAAAGCAATAGAGCCACCATCACTGTGACCAATTAGCACCACATTGCTTAAATCTAGGCTATCTAACAACGCAGGTACTCGTTGTAACCCTTCAATTTCTAAATAATCCAACGGGCGAGGCAAGGTTACAGGTGTCGAAAAACCATAGCCATAGCGGTCGTAAACGATCCCTTTACAGCCTGTGGCAACACAAAGCTGAGCAGGAAACTGCTTCCACATTTCAATACTACCTAACCCTTCATGTAGGAAAACTAACGTTAAAGGATTATCACCTCTCAATTCAGAAGGCTCTAGATGTTGCAGATGCAGTTGATGTTCACCTACCTGAACCTGTTGGCACTGAGCCCTACAACCCTCTGTTGTAACAACATGAGTTGAGCAATTGATTAATAAATCGGTGTGCAATGTCATTATGGGCACCTATCTGTCTTTTGTTTTTATTATAACCGCCACTAAAAAGACGGTAAGCCTAGACTGTTTTGCCAACCACTATAACGACTTCTGCTAAAAAGCTGTTTTTTCCCTGTGACTCACCGTTCACAACACGAAATTGTAACGTCTGTTATATAACAATCGAGTTTGGCTGCCCAATATCAAATTCATTGCTGATAAAACAGGCAATCACTTGATGAGCACGTGAATCAGCATGCAATGATTGTTACAATTAAATAAGGCACTGGACGCCACCCCTATCTTATTTGATTTGGTTGTTGGCGCGTTCCTTGTTTACCACATCATCACCGAGGGAGTGTTATGAAACTACAGGACTTCACAGTAAAGGCTCGATTATATTTTTTAATCGCTTTAGCCGTTCTCACTATGGCCACTATTGAGTTATTAGCTCTACAAGATCAACGCAAAGAACTTTATGCTGCCTCAAACGAAAAGGTGAAGACTCTTGTTGAGGCTGCTCACACAATGGTGGAAGGCTTCTCCCTTCAGGCCAAGTCTGGCACCTTAAATACAGAAGAGGCTCAAAAAATAGCTTTAGCGGCCATCCAAACCATGCGCTACGCCGATGGTGAGTATTTCTTTGTTTTTAACTACGACGCTGTAGCCTTGGCCAATGGTGGTGACGCCAGTGTAATAGGTAAAAATCTATCCTCCGTCACGACTGAAGATGGCACCCCCGTCTTTAAAAACATGGCCAATTTAGGCCGACAAGGCAAAGTGGACGGCACCTTTACGTATCGTTGGCCTAAAGCGGGCTATAAAGAGCCTAAAGAGAAAATCTCTTATGTCAAAGTGATGCCTGAATGGGGTTGGGTGATCGGTTCTGGTGATTACACCTTTGAAATTGAAGAAATTTTTTGGGATGGTGTAACCCACGCCGCCATACAGCTTGTTGTTGCTCTAGTAGTAATGGTGGCGATTGCAATGGCCATTGCGCGCTCTATTCTTGATCCGCTAGACCAAGTCACCCGTGTTATGAAAGAAGTGGCCTCTGGAGACTTACGTGTACGAGTGAATTTGAATAGCAAAGATGAACTAGGTGCCATGTCACGTTCAGTCGACAGCACACTACAAGTCTTCCAAGACCTTGTTTTTATGATCACCAGCTCTGCTAATCAACTACACGGTTCTGCGGAAGAGTTGGCAGCAACCGCTGAACAAACCAGCGCAGGTATTCGCCGCCAGTCAGATGAAACCGACTTGCTGTCGACTGCTATGAATGAAATGGCAGCCACTGTGCAAGAGGTCGCTCGCAGTGCAAATGCAAGCGCCGAGGCTACCAATGCCGCCGATAATGAAGCCGATAAAGGCAACCATGAGGTTGAAGATACCATTGAGAAAATCACACATATAGCATATTAGAACCGCTGCGCGGTTCCCGCTTGTATCCCCGCCCGATTGGGCGAGGGTTTACGCGGAGTTTTGCTAAGTGCTGAAGTAGAAGAAGCTTCTCGCGTTATTCGCGCCTTAGAAGTCGAGACCGAAGAGATCAGCACCGTACTACAGGTTATTCAAGGCATCTCTGAACAAACTAACTTACTCGCACTTAACGCTGCAATTGAAGCTGCGCGTGCGGGGGAAACGGGTCGTGGTTTTGCGGTAGTGGCCGATGAGGTACGTCAGCTAGCACAACGAACTCAAGACTCGACCAAAGAGATTCGCAATATGAATGAGCGCCTGCGCTCAACTGCAGCAAATGCTGTAGAAGTGATGGATCGCAGCCGTAAATGGGCGGATGAGAGTGTGCAAGCGGCCATTCATGCCGGTGAAGAATTGAAGCTGATTGTGCAACAGATGGAGGCCATTCGAGATATGACCTCTCAAGTGGCCACCGCCACAGAAGAGCAAAGCGCAGTTGCCGAAGAGATGAACCGTAACTTAATCAATATTGTGGATGTTTCAGCAGAAACTGCCGCAGGTTCAGATCAGGTTGCTGCAAGCAGTGAAGAGCTGTCACAACTAGCGGTGCAGCTACAGCAGAATGTAGCACGTTTTAAGTGCTAACTTGAGCTGTTAACTATCACTGCTCAAACAATAATGGCCGCAATTCAGCGGCCATTATTTTTACCCGACAATATCTTCAGTGTTTAGAAGATTGAAAACGGGAAATATTTCGCGTTGATACGGTCATAAGTACCATCTGCCAGAATCGCTTCAAGTGCTTTATTCATGTCTACACGTAGCTTGTCACCTTTACGTACTGCAATACCAATCTTATCATTGATATCAATCTTTTCGCCTTTAAATTCAAACGCTTAGCCTTCTGATGAACGCAACCAATCATAGGCTGGTAGCTGGTCAGACACGATAGCATCCAAACGTCCTGACGCTAGGTCTAAGTACGCATTGTCTTGAGTGTCATATAACTTCATGGTTACTTTTCTGCCCAAGTTGTCCTCTAGATACTGGCCTGCAATTGTTGCACGCTGAGCACCAATCACCTTACCTTTTACGTTATCTGGAGAAAACTTGCTGTTTTTTGGTGCAACAAAAATCAAACTGTTTGAATAGTAAGGTGCTGAGAAATCAACAACTCGGCTACGTTCTTCGGTAATCGACATACTGGCAATCACTGCATCATATTTACGTGCCATCAGACCCGGAATAATACCATCCCAATCTTGAGCAACGATGGTGCATTTTGCCTTCATCTTTTCACACAAAGCGTTTGCAATATCAACATCAAAGCCTTTCAACTTGCCAGATTCGTCAATAAAGTTAAAAGGTGCATAAGCCCCTTCGGTAGCAATACGGATATTGTCAGCCGCCAAAGCAAAAGGCGCGGTAACAGTTGCTGCAACTAAAGAAACTGTTGCGAGTACTTTTTTCAAACTCATTTTTTGTACCTCTGGGCTATTATTTTTTTATATTGAATTGAAGCTGGCTATAGTGATTGCTACAGAGAAGCGCTTAGGATTGATTGTTCATCATCCAATGCAAGTCAAAACCCCAATCTCTGCCTAAGCTATGTAGGCTAATGTAGCAGCATTGAGCTTAGACCAAAGTCACATTTTTAAAGCAATTGCCCCAACATTTCCAGTCAATTTTGCTAATCAATCCTCAAACATAAGGTTAATTTGATCTAGTTATAGCTTAGATTAAGGCTAAACTATTTAAAAAGGAGGCACAGAGCATTTAGAGCAAATCATAGGTTATTCTGAAAATTGTCTATATTTTCACACTCAACAGAACAATATTTATAAAAGAGGCTAACATGAAGAATTTTATGCGTTTTTTCTTATTACCTTGGATGAAAAATAAAACGCCTGACGAGCATCATTTTTACCGCCGAGGCTTTACTCCCAACTACATCGGTGACTGCTCCCCGCCCTTTCGGGCGAGGCTTCCAACTTCTCAGGCAGCAACCGGCGCGTGGCCGGATTTACGCAAGCCTCCATTGGCAGGAACC
>NZ_FUXG01000026.1 GCF_900167095.1 Oceanospirillum multiglobuliferum | reverse complement strand
AATCTGCTGTGGAGAGAACCTCTGACGCAGCATCAAAATCACGAGGTCAAACAGTTCATTACCCTGAGCAAGCTTTTTCACTGGTCGACAGCCTACTCTTCGAGCCTGACGGTTGGCTTGAGCCTTAGGTGCTTCGTATAGGCCATCGGCAAGCTGGTTACGACGAATCTCTCGACTGATTGTTGAGGGGCTTCGATCAAGTAGGCGAGCAATACTTCGCAGACTGAGATTGTGAAGCAGGCCAATTTGAATAGTGGCACGCTCTTCTATGTTGAGTTCTTTGTATGTCATAACAACACCTTACCCGATATTGGATTAGGTGTTGCACTCAGAATTTGCCGCTAAGAGGTTATAAAGAAAATAAGATTAAAGCCTTTTATTGGGGCGACACCTTGGCTAAAGTCAAGTTTTGGCCTTATATACCATTCTGGTATAGGCGTGAAGCAAGATCCGGAAAAAGCTTTCAGGTGGTTTAAAAAAGCCGCTGAACAAGGCAATACAAAAGCCCAATATAATCTTGGCTTAATGTATCGTAGTGGCCTTGGGGTAGAACAAGATATGGTTAAAGCAGTAATGTGGTTTAAAAAAGCCGCTGAACAAGAACTGGTTCAAGCTAAAAACATATTAAATATATTAAGCTAATATAAAAAATAAACTTGTGAATAGTAAGCAGCAATAATCTATCAAAATCGACTATTTAATTAATATTATTGAATCAGAAATTACACACACTCCAATTTAAAACCCGCTTTATTTCAAATAAATATGAGTAATGTCTGCTGCATCCAGAAATACTGAAGACACGACTGAGATTCACGCGGCTAAGGCCGTGCAGTTGGCAATCGTTTCTGATTAACCTTCGGCGGCAGTGCGCTCACAAACACCAGTACCTGATCTAGCCACCATTTTAAGTCAGTGTCTTCTGAGAAACCCTGCGTTTCGACGATTAACATGCCCTTCATAGGACGACCTGTAAAGTCCATCTCACGAGCATAGGGTTTGGTCAGCAGTATTGCATAAAGATCAGGCCCAGTACGCAGCATCAGTTCATCTTTGACGATGCCACAGAGCATATTGCCGTCATGCAAAAAACACAGCCCACCGAACATTTTCTTTTCGGTAATATAGAGATTACCCCTGAGTTGCTCACGAATACGCTCCGCTAAGCCTGTGTCATACGCCATGAGGAGACTCCTAACGAGTTAAATTTGTTCATTAAAATCGGCCCCTCTACAAGACTACTCCGGCCAAACGCTTTGACCATCGACAGGTAACCCTATTTTGTCTAAATAGCTGCCGTAACCATCTGTAGACCTAGACCTGTTTGAGGCACTGTGCTCTTCGCCACAGCCCACTAAAAATAACAGGCCAATCACCCTGCCCCATACCGATACCTTCATCAACATTCCTTAAAGATTCATGCCATTCTAGGATGACAGACTTTACGCAGGGTAAACCTGATAAAAACCATCTTGCTCCATTAACTTCAGCGCAATACCGTAAAGCGCACTGAGGTTGTCGGTGGTTAAAACCTGTTTTTTGTCGCCATCGGCAACAATACGCCCCTGCTTCATCAATATGATGCGCTGCACTTCAGGAATAATCTCTTGCACATGATGGGTAGCAATAATCAAATTGGTACCCGACTGTACCAATTGACGCATGGTAGCAATCAGTTCAAAAGCCGCTTGTAAGTCAAGGCTGTTGGTAGGCTCATCAAAAATAAGGGTCGAAGGTTGATGAATCAGCGCCCGAGCCAACAGTAATCGGCGCTGTTGGCCTGTGGACAAACGTTGAAACATTGTTTCGCTAAGCCCTTCCAGATGAAGATCAGCCATCACCTGATCCACCCGCAGCTGCTGTGCGTCTGTTAAGTTTAAGTGGCTGTGTACACCAATCGCCCCGAATAACCCCGAAGCAACCACATCCCGACCTTTGGTATAGGGGGTATAAAGGGCTTGCAGGTCTTGAGAGACCATGCCAATCCATGTTCTCAGCTGCATGAGGTTGATCTGCGATTGCCCTTTGATCAACAGTTGGCTGTCAGGTTGGTCGACATGATAAAGATCTCGGGTCAGCAGCTTTAACAAGGTGGATTTACCACAGCCATTAGGCCCTAAAATAGCGACGCTTTCCCCTTCATGAAGGGTAAGATTGAAGCCATTTAGAACCTGACGTTCACCACGAAACGCCGAGAGATTATTTAACACTGCCAGAGGGGTCGTTAGCATAGCGATTCAGCCTTGATAGTGAAGGAGTACGGTCGTCAATCTACGACTTGATCGTACATGCTTTATACCGGAACTAGGATTTAAACCGCAAACCCCTTCATCAGAGGTTGTGTGTTGATTCTGGCGTCAGGGGTGATGCAGGCGTTTACACAAAGCAGGCGCAGCCCGAACAGGATTCGGGCTGGCTTAAAACCTCTTTTTAATTACTGGCAACTGCGGTGCTTTGGTACTTTTGCTTGGCTTTCACAACTTTCTCAATATAATGCCTCGATTCAGCACTTGGGTGATTTTTGTTTAACTTCAAATACACCTGTTGTGGCGACATGCTATTGATAACTGAAACGGCGCGCTTACGATCACTAGAGAAGGTTTTCAATACATTGCCTGCCCCACCGTTATAAGCTGAAATCACACAATATTCCCGCGATAGAGGATTTGTGACCCCTTTCAGATAAATATCATCCAGAATACTTAAGTAGGCTGTACCTGTATCAATATTATTGGTGACATTAAATAGATAACTACGATCAGGCTGACCACTTTTCTTTTTGATACGCTCAAACACGTCACGCCCTGCTGTACTTGGCACAACTTGCATTAAACCATAGGCAGGAATATGACTGGTGGCATAAGGGTTAAAGTGGCTTTCGGTTTCCATAATGCTGTAGATTAGCGATTCAGGAACATCGTAGCGCTGTGAAGCTTTACGCACGATCTCTTCATATTTTTGCCCCCGAACTTGCTCGTGGTTCGACTCCATTGGAATCTCTACACGGTAGACCTTTTTACCGCCAATGTTCAATGTTTGCAGTTTGTTCTCAACCAGCCAGTTAGCATAGCGCTTCGCACGCCACTCCCATTGCACAATAACGCCATCATGGTCTTTAACCTGACCTTCTAGCACCAGTGGACCTCGATAAGTAATATTTTTATCGCTGAATAGATCTGGGTCTCGGGCATCATCAGGTGTTAACAAGGTTTCCACAATCGCTTCTGACAGGCGCTGCTTATGGTCTTGTTCGTCAACGGTTTCAACAATAACGTTACCACCCGCAAAGTCGACTTCACCCCGGCTTTTATAGCCATCTTGGTATTTCACATACTTGTCATTGGTAGGTTCAGCAACGTTACCATCACCCCAATATTTACTGGCTTTCTGGCGTAGTTGCTGCACTTTTTGCTCGTAAGCACGGTACTCTTTTTCAATCTGATCTTTATATTGCTCATACTCTTTTGCCAAGGCTGGAAAACGGGCAAGCCAAGCAGCAGGCTCATCTTTAATAAGTGGTTGCTCATTCAACAAAGGCGTTTCATCAGACAAAGGCTGATTATCATCTGATAAGGGCACTGAGAATGGTTGTGAAATAGGCTCAATGGCTGCCGCTATAGGTGCGGGCGTAGAAGGCATCGCCATTGGCTTAGGCGTTGCTCTAGGTGTTGGCACACTGACAGGCTCAGGCGCTTTAGCAACAAAACCACCAGGCGGTGGTAAAGGCACTAAGCTTTTTGGGGCAGGCGCTTGCATCTCTACCACAGAAGTTCGGCTTCCCACGCAGCCCGTCAACAGTAAAGTTGAAGCGGTTAAGCCCAGTACAATACCTTTCATCAGCATAAGACGCTGTTTGGAAAGAGGTTGGTTTGATGTTGTTTTGTTCAGCATCCAAATACCTTTAAAAGCGCTCGCTCTGGCTATTTAAACAAAGAAAATTAGTACTGCGTTAAACTCAAAGAAGGCATAGACAACTGTTGTAGTTGCTGCTCTAAACTACGAATATGCTCCGACCACCATGCTTCTCCGCCAAATTGAGGAAAGGCTTGTATAAAGGCTGGATCGGCACGACGCTGTGCCAACCATCCGCTGTAATAGACTATCCGCAATGCCCGTAATGGTTCAACCAGCTGTAGTTCACGGGCTGGAAACTCACGATATTCTTCATAGCCTTCAACTACCTCACTTAACCAACGTTGTTGTTGCTGTTGATCTCCGGTTAATAACATCCAGATATCTTGCATAGCGGGGGCCATGCGACAGTCGTCAAAATCAAGCAGTACAAGGGCATCGTCACGCCATAGCATATTGCCCATATGGCAGTCGCCTTGTGTTCGAATCAAAGGTGCTGCACAAGCATTAAAGCGCTGCTCCACCTCGGCTAAAATCTGATCGGTGACCTTTAAATAGCGTTTTTCATAAGCTTGTAGTAACTGGCTGTCGAGTACTTGTTGCTGTGCCACTCGGCCATAGTCTTTTACAGATAAGGTAGGGCGATGTTGAAAAGCTCGCAACTCAGAAGTTTGATGTAGACGTCCTAAAAAGCGTCCTAGTTCAAATAGATGGTTTTCATTATCCAGCTCAGGGGCGTGACCACCTTTTCGAGGAAATAAAGCATAGCGATAGCCGTTGAAGTTGAACAAGCTTTGGCCTTCAAGCTGCATTGGTGCAACAACGGCTAAACCCGCTTCAACAAGCTCTTGACAAAATTGGTGCTCTTCTAAGATTTGCGCTTCAGACCAGCGCTCAGGTCGATAAAACTTCACTATCAAGGGCACAGCATCTTCAATGCCTACTTGAAAAACACGGTTTTCATAGCTGTTTAATGCTTGAATACGCCCGTCACAATAAAACCCTAAATGCTCCACCGCATCCATCACTCGACTTGGGTCTAATTGGTAATAAGGTTGATCTTGATTAAAAACAGAGGTCAGTTCGGTCATAGGGTTCCAGCACAGCAATTAAAAGGCGGTCTATTAAGGTGTTAGCGGCGTACGCGCCAATGCCCAAATATACACTTCGGCAGCACCATTATCCCTTAATAGCTGTGCAATCACACGCGCCGTTGCTCCAGTGGTCATCACATCGTCTACCACCGCTATTCTTTGTCCCTCAACAGACTGTGTCAGTTGAAAACTATCGTGTAAGTTTTGCTGCCGCTGCTCTCGATTAAGCACCTGCTGCTTTTCAGTCACCTTTGTTTTCACACAAAGTTTTGGATTAAAGTGGCAGCTCAGTTGATGCGACAAAGCATCAGCCAGCAACGCAGCAGGATTAAAACCACGACTGAAACGACGTGTAATATGAATAGGGACTGCCATTACTTGATCGGGACGCTGGAACTCCAACTCTGAAAAATTATCTCGTAATCGCTCAGCTAATAACTGAGAGAGCAGCTGACCATAAATCATCTGCCCATCATCTTTAAAACGGCTAATCAGGCGATCTAAAGGGTAAGCATAAAGATAGGGGGCGTAAGTACGACTAAAGGCAGGCTGGTCAGCTTGGCAGCTGGCACAAATTGCTTGATGCTCAAAGTTAGGCTTTGCGGTAAATGGCTCAGCGCATTGCACACAAGGCTCTCGATTTAAGGCAAGGCTTTGCTCACAGCCCGAACAAAGCGCAATATTGTCCTGTGCAATGGCTAAACAGGCCAAACAACGCCCACCCATCAATCTATGTTTAAAAAGCCCAACACTTTTATTAAACAGACTATTATCGGTTCTGGCTGAGCGACTCTTGCGATCAAACAATTTAAACACAGCACCATCCCTAATGAACGTGTAATAAATCCATCTTCGTCAACCTTAAAAGCCAAATCTGGTTGACAGCTTGTAATAGGCATTTATTATGCTTGCCATTGTTCTACGATTCAACGCATAACAGGAATCTAAATGACCACTTTAACTGCAACCCGTCACGATTGGACACTAGAAGAAGTTCAGGCACTTTTTGCTTTACCACTGAACGATCTACTGTTTAAAGCTCACAGTATTCATCGTGAGAACTTTGACCCAAATGCGGTACAGGTCAGCACCCTGCTTTCAATCAAAACTGGCGCATGCCCTGAAGATTGCAAATATTGTCCACAAAGCGGTCACTACAACACAGGCCTTGAAAAAGAGCGCTTGATGGAAGTTCAGCAAGTGCTAGAGCAAGCCAAGGCAGCCAAGGCAAGTGGTGCCAGCCGTTTTTGCATGGGCGCGGCGTGGAAGTCGCCTAGTAAAAAAGATCTACCCTATGTGGTTGAGATGGTTAAAGGTGTTAAGTCATTAGGGCTAGAAACCTGCATGACGCTGGGCATGTTAGACAAAGAACAAGCCTCTGAACTGGCACAAGCCGGCTTAGATTATTACAACCATAACTTAGACACCTCTCCTGAGTTTTACGACAAAATTATCACCACGCGCACCTATCAAGACCGTTTAGATACGCTGTCTCATGTGCGTGATGCGGGTATGAAAATCTGCTCAGGCGGTATTTTGGGCATGGGCGAGAAAGAATCAGACCGTGCCAAACTGCTGATTCAGCTATCAACTTTAGCACCGCACCCAGAAAGTGTACCGATCAATATGTTGGTTAAAGTGGAAGGTACACCGCTTGATCAAGTTGAGGCACTAGACCCTATTGAGTTTGTCCGTACTATTGCGGTGGCGCGTATTATGATGCCTGCTTCTCATGTGCGTTTATCCGCAGGTCGTGAAGAGATGAGCGACGAGATGCAAGCGATGACCTTCTTCGCAGGTGCCAACTCTATATTCTACGGTGAGCGTTTGCTAACCACGGCCAACCCTCAGGCAGAAAAAGACAAAATGCTATTCACTCGCCTAGGCATTCACCCTGAGCGCCGTGAAGTATCAGTAGACGAAACCGTACATGAAGCCGCGCTACAAGAAGCCTTGGACGGACAAAACAGCCAGTTCTACGATGCCAGCGCAAGCAACAACGGCACCCGTGAGCGTAAACCTTGCGGTTTAGTGGTTTAATATTTTCGGCCTCTAACCTAGACATTTTTAGCAAGTTTGAGGTTTAAGCCGTTCAAATCATAAGTGGGTCAAAGCGACCCACTTTACTCTTTTATCAACACCGCCGGACACCGTCATCATGTCTGCTTTTGATAGCCTTCGCACCACGTTAACCGAGCGCCAACAGGCACATCTATACCGTACCCGTCGTACACTTGGGCAAGCCCAGCAACCTGAAACGGTGATTGACGGTAAGCCGATGCTCACCTTTTGCAGTAATGATTATTTAGGATTAGCCAATGACCCTAGAGTGGTGGCGCGCTTTCAGGCCGCAGCCTCTACTTATGGCGTGGGCAGCGGTGCTTCACATTTGGTGAATGGCCATAGCGAAGAGCATCATCAGTTAGAACAAGAACTGGCAGCGTTTACAGGACGAGATCGCGCCCTGCTGTTTTCAACAGGCTTTATGGCGAATTTGGGTACGATTCAAGCCTTGGTCGACAAACCCGATGCGGTGTTTGAAGACCGGCTTAATCATGCCTCCCTCTTGGACGGTGGCTTGCACTCTGGCGCGAAATTTCAGCGCTATTTACACAACGATGTGGACAACCTGACTCGTCGATTAGAAAAAGATCAAAGCCGTCGCCGTCTGATTGTAACCGACGGAGTGTTCAGCATGGATGGTGACTGCGCCCCTATTGGCGAGTTGGTCAACTGCGCCCAGCAACATAACGCTTGGTTGATGGTGGATGATGCCCACGGCTTCGGTTGCATTGGCAGTAAAGGCCAAGGTTTAGTGGCTGAACACTTTGATCAAAACCAAGTACAAGTGTTAATGGGCACTCTAGGTAAAGCCTTTGGTACCAGTGGTGCTTTTATCGCAGGCAGTGAAACCTTAATTGAAACCTTGATTCAGTTTGCCCGGCCTTATATCTACACCACCGCAATTCCTCCTGCGGTAGCTGCGGCCACTCGCACCAGTTTGCAGTTGGTTCAAACCGAGCCTGAACGTCGCACACAGCTTAACAAACTGATTCAACGTTTTCGCCAAGAAGCAAAAGCACTGGGTTTAACCTTGATGGACAGCCCAACACCCATTCAACCGATTGTTTTGGGCAGCGAAACTGAAACCCTTGCATGGAGCCAAGCACTAGAGGCTGAGGGCTTGCTGGTCACCGCCATTCGCCCACCCACCGTTGCCAAGGGCAGCGCACGCTTACGCATCACTTTTAGCACCAGCCATACCGACGCTCAGTTAGATCGTTTATTAGATAGCTTAGATAAAATTTGCCAACAGCGTGGCCTTCCCAACGGTATTCAGCTATGAGCAATGCTATCGCTAAAAACAACGGTATCGAACTGGTTTTATTCCACGGTTGGGGCGCTAGCCGACAGGTCTGGCAACCCTTGATCAGCCTGTTAACAACACAAGCTGAAGCAATAGGTATTAAGCTTCAATGCCACAACTTGAGTTTACCGGGTTATGATGGCCTGCCCGCTTTAAAGCAAGCCAATGCCCTTGATGAACTGACCCAAACCCTACTGGTGCAACTGCCAGAAAAAGCCCATTGGTTGGGCTGGTCATTAGGCGGTAATGTAGCGCTACATATTGCAGAGCAAGCCCCTGAGCGCGTGCAACAGATGATATTATTGGCGAGCAACCCCTGTTTTGCCCAACGAGAGGATTGGTCGCTAGGTATGCCGCAAGACATGCTGTCACAATTTCAGGCAGATTTTGCCCAGCAACCCAATAAAACCTTAAGCCGATTTCAAAGCTTGCAAGCACAAGGTGAAACTGATTTTCGTGGCATCAAGAAACAGTTCGCCACATTAAATAACACAGCGCCCGCCGCAGATCTATCAAGCCTAGCCGCAGGCTTATCTTGGCTGGCCGAGCTGGATCAGCGCCAACCCTCAGCGGCTATTGTGGATAAACTGCACTGGATACTGGCAGAGCACGATGCCCTTGTCCCTGCGACTGTCGCTGAAAACGTACAAGGCAAAGCTTATGTGCTAGAAAATTGTGCCCATCTGGTATTGCTGAGCCAGACCGAGCAGCTAGCCCAAACCGTATTAACCATTCTCCAGCAGGAGGTAAGCGCTTGAACCTTTCCAAAAGCCAATCAAGCCGCCCACCTATTGATAAGCTAAAAGTCGCCAAGTCTTTTGGTGATGCCGCCGCGCATTATGATCAACTGGCCGAGGCGCAAAAGCGCATCGCAGGACGTCTATTAAACCTATGCCCAAAAGCTGAACATATTTTAGACATTGGCTGCGGCACAGGTTACTGGACACGCCAGTTACGCGACCACTGCCAAGCGGAGCAGGTCATCGGCTTAGATCTTGCGCAAGGCATGTTAGATTACGCGCAAAAAGTAGGGGACAACGCTACAATCCAATGGCTTTGTGCTGATGCGGAGCAACTACCACTGCCTGAGCAGAGCCTTAATCTGATTTTTTCCAGTCTCGCCATTCAGTGGTGTGAAAACACCCCTGCACTTTTTGCAGGCATTCACCGTAGTCTGAAAAAGGGTGGTCAAGCCTTTATCGCCACTTTAGTACCCGGCACTTTATCTGAATTGGCGCACAGTTGGGCGCAGGTCGACCAAGCGCAGCATGTGAATCAATTTATCCCCTCGGAAGTACTGATTGAACAGCTGCAAGCGCAAGATTTAACGGTGCTCAATGCAGAGCAATACACTGAAACATTATACTATCCTGATCTGAAAGCAGTTTTCGCCTCAATTAAGGGCATTGGTGCGCACCATGTTCAAGGTGAAAACCACCTGACAGGACGACAAGCCCTACTCAAGTTGAAAGCCGCTTACGAACAGCAGCGCACAGATCAAGGTTTACCTGTCAGTTACCAAGTGCTTATTTTGCATCTACAACGCTAAGGCTCTTTTTTCAATGAAAACGTATTTTGTCACCGGAACCGATACCGACGCAGGTAAAACCTTTGTATCTGCGGCACTTTTACACCGTGCGTCTAGCTTAGGCTACCAAACGCTAGCACATAAACCCGTCGCAGCAGGCTGCGAGCAAACGCCAGAGGGTTTAAGAAACAGTGATGCGCTCACGCTTATGGCCGCTATTAATGAAGCAGATGTAGATTATGAAATGATTAACCCCATCGCTTTAGAGCCTGCCATTGCGCCACATATCGCTGCGGCGGAATCAGGTAAAAGTCTATCCGTAGGTCGCTTAGCGGGCTTTGCCCGTGGCTTAATGATGTCGAAAAGCGATTTGTTGTTAATTGAAGGTGCTGGCGGCTGGCGCGTCCCGCTTAATCAGCAGGAAACCTTGGCAGATCTGGCAAAATCTCTGAAAGTGCCTGTTATTTTAGTAGTGGGTATGAAACTGGGCTGCATCAACCATGCACTGCTAACCGTTGAAGCGATTCAGCGTGATGGCCTGACCTTAGCAGGCTGGGTTGCCAATCAGATTGATCCTGATATGGCTCGTTTTCAAGAAAATCTCTATACACTCAATCAGATGATTCCTGCACCATTGCTGGCCAATATTCCTTATATTACAGGCAGCAATTGGCAGCAAGCTGGTGCTAAATTTTCAGAGGAAGCGGTGCGCTATCTTATTGATAAAAAATAATTTTAATTATTTTGTAAAAAACTCTAGGCGCCTATTGACCGCCTAGAAAACTTATATATAATACTCCTCGTACTGCGGGAGTGGTGAAATTGGTAGACACGCCAGATTTAGGTTCTGGTGCCCTAGGTGTGAGAGTTCGAGTCTCTCCTCCCGCACCATCTCTCCTCAAGAGATGGTCGTGGTGCAAAGTTTAAAGCTGATGATAAATCGGTTATGTAGTGCGGAAGTGGTGAAATTGGTAGACACGCCAGATTTAGGTTCTGGTATCGCAAGGTGTGAGAGTTCGAGTCTCTCCTTCCGCACCATAAGTTTCTGAAAAATCTTATCCCCCTTCGTTATATCCAAGAACATCTTCAATATAAAATTCACACCTTATTTAGATTAAAATCAATCATGTAATTACTTACTTTTTGATGAATAAAATCTGAATGCGCTCAAAAACCCAGCAATTGACAATCCTGACTGAGCGATACCCAAAAAATTGCTGTTGGCT
This sequence comes from Oceanospirillum multiglobuliferum, assembly GCF_900167095.1. GTDB lineage: Bacteria > Pseudomonadota > Gammaproteobacteria > Pseudomonadales > Halomonadaceae > Oceanospirillum > Oceanospirillum multiglobuliferum. The sequence goes on along the minus strand of NZ_FUXG01000026.1, from coordinate 30,995 downwards.
GTCAGCGAGCAGTTGCTCAGCTTAAAACTTAAATCTAGTCGAGCACTTTCTTAGCTATATTCCCCACTTGCAAAAACCCTGATAGACTGCCTTTTTAAGCGAGGTAGTAGAATTATGAGCCAACACAAAGTGCTTGTTAGCGCCTGCCTTCTGGGTGAGCGTGTACGCTATGACGGCTCTAGCCGTCCGGTTGCACATGATATCTTAGAACAATGGAAAGCTGAGCAGCGTATTGTTTCAGTTTGCCCTGAAACACTTGGTGGCCTATTGGTGCCAAGGCCTGCCGCAGAAATTGAGAGCGGTTTTGATGGTCAAGATATTGTGCAAGAAAAAGGAAAAGTCATTACCAAACAAGGACACAATCTTAGTCAGTACTTTGTTCGTGGTGCTAGACGCACCCTTGATATAGCCAATGGACAAGATATCAAAGTCGCCATATTAAAAGCCAATAGTCCATCCTGCGGTAACGAGCATATTTATGATGGCCAGTTTGCCCGGCAAACCAAATCAGGCATGGGTGTTACGGTGGCAACATTAATTGGCGCGGGTATTAAAGTCTTCAATGAGCATCAACTTGATGCGGCACAAGCTTACCTGCTGACTCTTGAGACAATTGCTGAACAGACTCAAGACTCAACTGAAGCCGCCATTTAATTTTCTACACTATCCAATATAGAGCAGATCATGACGTTAGAACTGTTTTTAGCCTTTTTAGTAGCCTCATTGCTAATCAGTATCTCTCCAGGTGCAGGTGCGGTGAACACTATGAGTAACGGCCTAAAGTATGGCGTATGGCAATCACTGCCTGCCATTCTAGGGCTACAACTCGGCTATGGCGCACAAGTGGTGATTGTGGGTGTTGGCTTAGGTGCACTTTTAGCTTCATCTGAGATAGCCTTCTCTACCGTGAAATGGCTAGGGGCTGCATACCTGATTTGGTTGGGTTATCAAAAGTGGCGTGAACAACCTGTCGCCTTAAAAGAGGGCGAGGTTAGCACTCCAGTGTCTGCACAGAAACGTTTCTGGCAGGCGGCTTTTGTTAACTTGGTGAACCCTAAAGCGACGGTCTTTTTGGTGGCGCTGTTTCCACAATTTTTAAATGCAAACATGCCTCAGTTACCGCAGTTTCTAATCATGGGCACCACGCTATTGATCGTTGATATTGTGGTGATGATCGGTTACGCCTCATTGGCGGCGAAACTGAGCACGTGGTTCAAAGATCCTAAGCATCAAAAAAGCCAAAACCGTATTTTTGGTGGTATGTTTATCGCGGCAGGTTCTGCATTAGCCTCTTATAACCGCTAATACTGCGACTATTGCAGCAATAGCGATCAAACAAAAAAGGTATTCAACTCGAATACCTTTTTTGTATCAAACGTGAACACACCTAATTTAAATAGCGCTCAAGTCGATCTCTTTAAAACTAGCAACCTGTGTGTGCTCACCCACCACCATATTCGGCTCTCGCACTAACTGTACAGTTTTAATACCCACTTGCTGCGCCGCATCCAGCTCTTCAACCACATCAGACAAAAACAGAATCTCTTCTGCGGCTAAGCCGATCTGTTGCACTATAGCCTGATACGACTGCGCTTCACGTTTACCACCGACTTGAGTGTCGAAATAACCTGTAAACCAAGGGGTTAAATCACCAAACTCACTAAAACCAAACAGTAGTTTCTGGGCATAGACCGAGCCAGAGGAATAGATATACAAGGCTAAACCTTGCTCGCGCCAAGCCTGTAACTGCTGATGTGCATCGTCATAGACATGGCCTTTATAAGCCCCAGTTTTGTACCCAGTATCCCAGATTAAACCTTGTAGCGCTTTTAATGGCGTGATTTTTTGATCTGCTTCTATCCATGTAATCAACTGAGCAATCACTGCGTCTAAATCGGCGTCCGGCTTCTGCATTTCAGCTTTTACCGCTGCAACCTGTTCTGCTACCGCAGGCTGTGCTTGCTGCTGACGCACAAACTCAGGCAGGTGCTGTTTTGCATAAGGAAACAGCACCTGATGAACAAAATGAATAGAACCTGTTGTGCCTTCAATATCGGTGACTATGGCTTTAATCATGCCATGAGATCCTCAAAACGTGGAAACTGATCCGCTATTTTATCTTCAGTATATTGTGCGACCCAGCCCTCTGGATTGGTGAACAAACGCACACAAGTGAAGTCAGGCTCAGCCCCCATATCAAACCAATGTTTTGTACCCGCAGGTACTGAGATCAAGTCTTCTTGCTGGCAGCCTACCGCATAGATTTCATCGTCAAGGTGCATGTAAAACAAGCCGCTACCGCGCACAAAAAAGCGTACTTCATCTTCGCTATGAATATGCTCTGATAAAAATTTGGCACGCAGTGCAGCCTTATCTGGATGTTCGGGGGTTAAGCTGATCACATCAGCCGTTTGAAATCCATGCTCCGCTTTTAAGCGCGCAACTTCTGCGGTGTAGGCGGCCAAAATTTCATCTTGATTTGCTACGGCACTTAACGGCTGACTGGCCTGCCAACGCTCAAAACGCACGCCTTTAGCGCCTAGAGCAGCCATAATCTGGTTGCCATCTTCTAGTATACGCTTTGGCTCTGTTGGATTGGCTGCATCAAATACTTGTAAAAAACTCATCTTGCCACCTTTAATAGTTCCAGCTCACAGGCCATTAAAAATTCCATCGCTTCAATATGACGCAACGTGTCGGCCATCGTTTTCCCCCAAGTATACAAACCATGCCCACGAATTAGGTAAGCGGGTGTATCTGGGTATTGTTCTAAATAACTTAAAGACTGCCCTGCTAGAGTGCGAATGTCTTGGGTATTTTCAAAAATAGGTATCACCACTTGGCCTTCATGGCTGGTAACACCCGGAAACGCTTTTTGTAATTCATAGCCTTCTAACACCAGCTGGTCTTGATCTGCCAATAAACGTGTCAGTACCGTAGCCGCTTTTGAGTGCGTATGTAGCACAGCACCAATCTCGGCCTGCCATTCATAAAGCACACAATGCAACAGGGTTTCAGCGGAGGATTTTTGCTGACTCAACACTGGCTGACCTGCCAGATCAACAATCATAATATCCTCAGCTTTAAGTTGGCCTTTATGCTTGCCTGAGACGGTAATGGCCAGATGTTGTTCATCAATACGTGCAGAATAGTTACTGCTGGTGGCTGGAGACCAGCCTTCCCCGTATAAAAACTGTCCTGCGGCGATGACGTGCTGTGCCTGCGCGGCATAAGTTGCCAAATTGATCACAAATAAACCCTTTTTAATGGTGCTGCTTAACAGCTGATCAGCAGCACAGTGACAAATGCGACAGTTTATTGGAACAAAACTGTTTGATGCCGCATTTTCCCATAAGCCTGACAGTAGGCAAAACCAATCTTGCGTATAATGTGCGTTATCAAATGGGTGAGCGGTTATCAGATGACAAAACTAAACAACGATGCAGAATTTCAGTTTCAAGCAATTGGTTATATTCAATCTTGCTATAAAGAAAAATTTGGCGTACCTCGCCAACCCGGATTAGCCCCTGCCGCTACAGGACAACTGCGTTTAGTACCCCCCTATAATCAAGCGGCCGCGGTACGTGGCCTTGAGCACAGTAGTCACATCTGGCTACAGTTTGTATTTCACCAGTGCTTACGACAAGCTTGGAAACCCACTGTACGCCCCCCTCGTTTAGGTGGTAATGAGCGTGTCGGCGTATTTGCCACCCGCTCAACTTTTCGCCCTAACGCTATAGGCTTATCAGTGGTCAAACTTGATCAAATCGACACAGAAAATAATGAAGTGATCTTACACCTTAGCGGTTTAGATCTTGTGGATGGCACCCCTATTTTAGACATCAAACCTTATATTCCCTATGTGGATAAAGTAGATGAAGCCCACAACACTATGGCTAGTGATCAGCCTGAGATTAGAGCAGTACGCTGGACAACACCTGCGCTTGAAGAGCTAAAAGACTACGAGCAGAAACATGGCGTTTTTAAAGCGCTGGTAGAACAAGTACTGCAACAAGATCCAAGGCCTGCATATAAGAAAAACCAAGACGAGGAGAAGGTCTACGGCATTCACCTAGGGGAGGCTAATGTACAGTTTAAAGCACGGGCTGAGGAAACAGATCAAGAGCGTATCTATATTGAAGTGATTGCACTGAAGTAAAGGCCTACTACAGTGACAAATAAAGGCAGGCTCAGATAAACCGAGCCTGCTTTAGGCCGACAAACTAAGTAATACTATTCGTCGTCTTTTTTAGCTGCTTTCGGCTGAAAGCTCTGCCAAATTTTCATGTTCTGCTCTGCAACACGGCGCATCAACTCCATAGGAGTTGCAGTCATTGCCGTTTGCATTTGATCTCGTAGCGCCTTCTGCTGCTCTAAGAAAGTATTAATACTTTCTTCCAGATAGTTACTCATTGTGCCCTGCATACTATCACCGTAAAAACGGATCAGCTGTTGCAACACTTGGTTGCTGAACATTGGATTGCCAGAGGCCGGGTGTCCATTCTCCTGCTCGGTGATAATCTGTAGCAAGATATTGCGCGTGAGATCTTCACCGCTTTTGGAATCCTCAACACGAAACTCCTCTTTGTTGATCACCAGCAGTTTAATATCTTCCAGTGTTACATATCGGCTTTCTGACGTATCGTACAGCCGACGGTTGGCATACTTTCTGATGACTCGCAAATTCCTACTCTCTCTTCCAGCTTATAGTGGGCATTACCCTGCTTAATGGCCTATATTGTAGTCAGTTTCGGTGACTGCACAATGACTGTAGCGTATCCAAGGGTAAATAAATGCAGCCAAGCTCAACAGGGATAGCACTTCAACCGCTTTGATACTAGACTTTTGTCATAAAAACAAAATATTACTGACTTATTGTTATGAATAGTTGATGATCAAATTGAACCCAAACAGCCACTGCTGGCCCGTTATTGACCTCAGGCTATCTGTTGACTAATTTGTAGACCACCTTTTCAGGAGTGCGCCATGTTTCTTAAGATACGCAAAAATAGTGATATTTATATGCAAAACAACGAAAGCGGCAAGAAAGTTATAGTGCCGGTTTCCAGTAACTTTTATTTAAATCTGCAACAGGTTATTGAGATCTCTTCGTACAGTTTGAAAGATCCAAAAGAGAAAACTCAGCTGGATGGTTCAAGCATTCTGTTTGCACCAGGTACCCGAGTGCTTCACTTTACGATGACCAGCAACTTTAGTACCACAAAAGAGAAATCAAAGAATAATGAAGAAGGCAAACGTGGCCTGTTTGAAAAGCTATTCTATACACTCTATTTCCAACCCGACAATCTAGCTGAATTTGAGCGCATCAAAAGTGCAATTGACCAAAGCACTCTAAACCGTGACATGTAATCTCATTCAAGCGCCTAGGCTTCAGATAGGTACTTAAATGTAATTTGACCTTGGCCGACTTGTTGAAGTTTGTCGGCCAAAGTTTCAGGCTCCTCTAAACAACACTGAATCAGTACTTGATCAGAATAATCCACTGCAATGTTCTGCGCAGAAAGCTGCTGTAGCCAATGCCTGACATCAGACTCATATGCATAATCTGCAATAATAGAAACGCTATAAAGCGGCACCACCTCTACTCGTTCCAACTTTGCCAGCACTTCTTGAGTAGCCTGAGAGTAAGCCTTTACCAAACCACCTGTACCAAGCTTTATGCCGCCAAAATAACGTACAATGACAACCGCTATCTGACCAAGGCCACTGTGACTTAGAATATTCAGCATCGGCTTTCCAGCTGTACCTGAAGGTTCTCCATCATCGCTCATGCCACAAACTTGAGTATCATTAGGCGCACCAGCAATAAAGGCCGTGCAATGATGACGGGCATCTGGATACTCCGCCTTAACCGCACGAATAAAAGCTTGGCAAGACTCGATTGAGCTTACTGGTTCTGCGATTGCAATAAACAAACTACGCTTAATTTCCAGCTCAAACTCTGCACGAGCACGGGGTTTATAATAAGTTCTCATTGTAAAACCGCGTTACGCTTTAACCCCATGACAATCCCTAATACTTGAACATCTTCATTTCTTAAATGGATACTCGACATCGCACTATTAGCAGGCTCTAAGCGCACGCCATCACGGTCTATATACAAACGCTTCAATGTCACCTGCTGATTATTGATCATCACGACACAGGTTTCGCCACTTTCAACGCTTTGTCTCTGCTCAATAATAATGATATCACCATCATTAATGTTTGCTTCAATCATTGAATCGCCGCGTACTTTTAAAGCATAGGTTTGTTTTTTAACCAACTGCAAGGGCACTGAGATTTGCTCACTACTCTCGCAAATTTCCATTGGCAAACCAGCAGTTACCCAACCTAAGAGCGGGATTTTTTGCCAGCCCGTGTCCTGCCTAACATCAAGTACCGACCATAATTCGCAATCGAATGAACTACGCTGTAAAAATAAGAGATCATTAGCCATCTGAAGTCTGTCTACCATTCGCTATACAGAGTTTTTTTACTGTATATCCAAACAGCAATTTACACAACGATTTTACTAACATGATTGGCATATAAAAAAATGGGCAGCCTAAATAGGCCACCCATCGTTCATTTCACTTGCCTCGCTACCAACTAGTCAGCACTCTTTTGGCCATGTTGATAAAGATGCACATCACGCTGAGGGAATGGTATAGAGATCCCTTTCTCATCAAAAGTCAGCTTAATCTTTTCTGTTAAATCGAATTTGGTAGGCCAATAATCTGAAGCGTTCACCCAGAGCCTTACTGTGAAGTTCACCGAACTATCAGCCAGTTCACTTACCGCAACCAATGACTCCGGTTCTTTCAAACCACGAGGCTCTGCCGCTAAAATATCTTGTAGAACTTGCTTAACAAGACGAATGTCATCGTCATAACTCACCCCAACAACCAAATCTAAACGACGGGTTGGATGAGTAGAATAGTTCGTCACATTACCATTTACCAATGAAGCATTGGGCACAATGATGAGCTTATTATCCGGTGTTTTAAACTGTGTCGTTAAAATTGTAATTTTCTCAACTGAACCAGTAATACCTGCTCCCTCGATAACATCACCCTTTTTAAAAGGTCGCTGTGAAACCAATAAAATACCAGCAGCTAAGTTTTCCATAGAGCCTTTTAGGGCCAGCGCCACGGCTAAACCTGCCGCACCCAGTGCTGCTATCAGAGAGGTGGTATCGACACCGATTTTGCTTAACACCGAGATAAACAAAATAACTAAAAGTACAGAGTGAACAATTTGACCGATAAAGTTTGCAGCAGCCTCATCCAAAGACTTCTTATGCAGCAACGAAATTAATAGATTACGTGCTTTTTTCGTTAACCATAGACCAACAATCAGCAGTAATAATGCAGGCCAAAGCTTATCGCCCCACTGTAGTAGCAGATCTGTAAAGTCATCAAACTTTGAGTTAGAAAAATTCATTTTTGATCCCTAATAAGAATTAAATCGTAGTTTTACTTAAACTGGCTTGATGTGCAGCTTGAATAATGCCAGTTGTAGAAAAACCTTCTTCAAAATTTAAAACCTTAACCTCGCCACCCGCTGCAAGAACAGTATCGGCACCTGCAATCTGATCAACAGTATAATCACCACCTTTTACTAAAATATTAGGCATCAGAGCTGCGATTAAACGTGCTGGCGTATCCTCTTCAAAAGGTACTACCCAATCGACAGCCGCTAAGCCACCCAAAACGTGCATACGATGGTTAAGATCGTTAATTGGACGAGTAGGTCCTTTCAAACGAGAAACTGAAGCGTCAGAGTTTACGCCTACAATTAATTTATCGCCTAGCTTTTTCGCATGGTCTAAATAACTGACATGACCAGGGTGTAAAATATCAAAACAGCCGTTGGTAAACACAACCCGCTCACCCTGTTGGCGTGATCGCTGTAATCGCTTAATCAGCTCCTCTTCTGACAGTACTTTTTTCTGTTCAAGGCCATAATAGTTTTCTAGCGCTTGATTGAGTTCTGTCAGAGAAACTGTATCAGTACCCAGTTTAGATACCGCAATACCTGCTGCAATATTCGCAATCTCAACCGCTTGCTCAAGGCTTAATCCACCTGCCAAACCTGTTGCCAAAGTGCCGATCACAGTATCGCCTGCACCTGTGACATCAAACACTGCTTTGGCATTGGTAGCAAAGTAGATTGGCTCTCGACTAGGTATAAATAGCGTCATACCTTTTTCACTGCGCGTCACCAGCAAGGCATCAAGCTGTACCTGATCAATCAGTGCAAATGCACGCTCAATCACTTCATCCTCAGAGTGGCAACGTCCCACCACGGCTTCAAACTCTGCCATATTGGGTGTTAACAGAGTTGCACCACGGTATTTGCTAAAATCACTACCTTTAGGATCAACTAGTACTTGGCAACCCGCTTCGCGTGCTTGGGCAATAAAATCTGATAACTGTTGTAATGTGCCTTTAGCATAATCTGACAACACCACTACAGAAGACTGTGCCAAATCAATTTGAGTGCTGCGTTGAACTTCAGCGGCTGAGTCAGCGGCGAACCGCTCCTCTTTATCTAAACGCAAAAGCTGCTGGTGGCGACTCATAATACGCAGTTTAGTAATCGTCGGTTGAGCTGCTGCAACAAAGCGAGTTTGTACCCCTTTACTATGTAACAACTCCGTTAATTCACCCGCCTCTGAATCATGACCAACTAAACCTGCCACCATCGCATTGGCATGTAGTGCTGCAATATTAAGTGCCACGTTGGCAGCGCCACCTGCACGCACATCTACTTCATTCACTTTAACCACTGGAACCGGAGCTTCAGGAGAAATCCTGTCGGTTGAACCATGCCAGTATTTATCCAGCATGACATCACCAATCACCAGAATCTGATTTTGTGTAGGTTCAAACAGTTTCATTAAGAAGGTTTCTCACAGTCGGCTCATCTAAATGAGTAAAATTCTACCACTAAGGGGGTAAACTGAGTACTAACTAGAAGCAAGTTACATACGGAGCTTTGGCATTAACTAGAATCAATGTAAAATTTCCTCCTTAATCATATCAAAATCAGGGTACTGCGTGGCATGGAGAAAGTTTTAGTTGTTGGCCCCTCTTGGGTTGGTGATATGGTAATGGCACAAAGCTTATTCAAACAACTGAAGCAAAGCAGCCCAGAACTTATTATTGACGTTTTAGCACCCGAATGGTCTAAGCCGATACTCGCTCGAATGCCTGAAGTTCGACAAGCAATAGTGTTACCCACTAATCATGGTGAGCTAAAACTAGCCAACCGATGGCGACTTGGAGTATCACTCCGATCAGAGGCCTATACTCAAGCTATCGTGCTACCTCGCTCATGGAAGTCAGCATTAGCCCCTTATGCTGCAAATATTCCGTTACGTACAGGCTTTCATGGTGAACAACGCTTCATCATATTGAATGACCGCAGACGCCTAGATAAAAAGCAGCTTGATCAGACCGTAAAGCGTTTTTACGCTTTAGGCCTACGAGCTGACGAAGCATTAGGCGATATTCCATATCCAAAATTATCTGTAGACCCTAATAATCAGCAGCAACTCATCAGTAAATATCAACTGAATAGACAGCTTCCCGCTATAGCTTTAATGCCAGGTGCAGAATATGGCCCCGCAAAACAGTGGCCATTAAGTCACTTTAAAACCCTAGCAGAAACATTGGCAGAAAATGGTTATCAAGTTTGGATAATTGGGGGGACAAAAGATAAAACTGCAGGGGAAAAAATAGCTGAATCAGGCAAAGCCAATATCTATAATCTTTGTGGTAGCACAAGCTTGAGTGATGCAGTTGACCTTTTAGCACTGACACAGCAAGCCGTAACCAACGACTCAGGTTTAATGCACGTCGCAGCAGCTGTTGGTACTTTTGTTCAAGGGATTTATGGCTCGTCATCACCAAAATACACACCTCCACTAACTGACAAGCACAAAATTCATAGTTTGAGCCTAGAGTGTAGTCCCTGCTTTAAACGCAACTGCCCCTTGGGGCACACCAACTGCTTAAATCATATTCAAGTTGAAGCTATTATCAAAGGAATTGAACATGCAATGCATCCCTGAAAAAATATTCAACTCTTATAATAATATTGCAGTTTTTCTTTTTTTTGTTCTAGCATTGATTATCCCATCTGGCTATTCTTATGGTGCTACGCTACTACTATTTGGCGCATTATTTCATTTTTTTGTTCACAATGAAAATAACGTACCATTCCAAATAAAAAACACAAAATATATCCTAGCATTACTAATAACATACTTCTCCATTCAACTAATAAGTGTATTAATTCATCATGAAGAAGCTCGAGAACTGGACAAATCAGCTCGTTTCTTACTAGCTGCATTTGTCCTTTATGCATTGACCAAGTTTCCAATTAGAAGCAAAGTGTTTTGGGCATCTGTAGCAGCTGGAGCTGTTACTACTGGATTATTTGCATTGTATCAGCGCTATCATCTTGGTGTATATCGTGTTGGAGGCACGAACAACCCCATTCAATATGGTAATATCAGCATGTTGCTAGGTGTTCTATCACTAGCAGGCTTGACATGGGCTTTAGAGAAAAAAAGAAAACTACTATGGTGTTCTTTATTAATTACCGGTGCATTTCTAGCTATATTAGCCTCATTCTTTTCTCTAAGTCGGGGAGGCTGGATTGGCTTACCTATTATCATAATTTTTATTATTAGTAACTTAAGTACCTCTATTTCTAAGAAAACAGTTATCATTTCTTTATCTATCGCAATGCTGTCACTTTTCTCCGCTTACAAAATAGAAAGTATTGGTATCAAACACAGAGTCGATGAAGCTTTTTCCAATATAGAGCATTATATAGATGGTAGTAATCAAGGCACTTCCGTTGGTATTCGTTTTAACTTATGGATCAACGCCTATCAGCTATTCTCTGAAAAACCTATTTTTGGCCATGGCAAAGAGGGTTACATTACTACAAAAAATGAATACATTAACAACAATCAAGCATCGCCTCATATCGGACATTTCAACCAGGCCCATAATGAGATTCTAGATACTATGGCGAAAAGAGGCTTATTTGGGCTATCTGCATTATTTGCCCTTTATATTATTCCAGTTTTACTATTTAAACCCTATTTAAAGCATAAAAACTCAGATGTACGTGCCTCCGCAATGGCAGGATGTTTATTGTCCTTTTGTTACTTTGATTTTGGACTCACTCAGGGTTTTTTACTGCATAACAGCGGCACAATGATGTTTGCTTTTACACTAGTTATTATCACCAGCGTATTCACTCAGGAGCTACGTCGTGCCAACCATAGCCGCTGTACTGATTGTTAAAAATGAAGAAAAAAACTTAGCGGCCTGTCTCGAATCAGTGAAGTGGGTTGACCAAATCATTGTTGTTGACTCTGGCAGTACTGATAAAACTGCTGAAATTGCGGCACAATATAGAGCAGAGTTTTACAGCCATAATGACTGGCAGGGCTTTGGCATTCAGCGCCAGCGCGCTGAGTCCTATGTTAAAACCGACTGGATTTTTGTGATAGATGCTGATGAGCGCGTCACCCCAGAACTAAAAAACAGCCTACAAGATTGTATTAAAGCAGAAAAGTGTATTGGCAGTATAGCAAGGCTCAGCTGGTGCTTCGGGCGTTTTATTCGCCATTCGGGTTGGTATCCTGATCGTGTTTTACGCTTATATCCAACCAATGCCGCAAGCTATAACAGTGCCTTGGTACACGAAAAGCTTGAAAATCCTAACGGGTTACCCGAAAAGAAGCTGCAAGGTGACTTATTACACTTCACCTACGACAATATGCGCCATTACCTCATAAAGTCTGCACAGTATGCAGAGGCATGGGCAGAAGGACGTGCGAAAAAGGGCAAAACCACCACACTCAGTAATGGTGTATTACATGCCCTTGGCTGCTTTGTGCGTATGTACTTGATTAAAGCAGGGTTTATGGATGGTAAAGCAGGATTCTTACTCGCACTTTTATCTGCACACTCCACCTTTGTAAAATATGCCGACCTGTGGCTACGCACCAAAACCACAACAAAAAACGAGCAGGAATGATTAAATGTCACTTAACTTGAAGTCATTGGACAAACTAAAGATATTAGTTGTACGTAACGATAAGTTGGGTGACTTTATGTTGGCATGGCCAGCGTTGGCATTACTCAAGCGCTCTCTACCAAAAGCACAAATCAGTGTACTTGTTCCAAAATATACAGCGCCAGTCGCTGAGCTTTGCCCTTGGGTTGATCATGTTTTACTTGACCCCAACCACTACCATGATATTAAAAGCCAGCATTTTGATATTTTACTGACACTATTTTCGACCCCTCGCATTGGCTGGCTCGGTTTAAAAAATCGCATTCCGATGCGTATTGCCCCAGCTACTAAACTAGCGCAATTTTTCTACAACCATAGAGTAGTACAAAGGCGATCACACTCAGAGAAACCTGAGTACGAGTACAATATAGACCTTGTCTTAGCGCTACTTAAACACTTGAAAGTTGTGCCTGCTCAAAATTTAGCACCTTATTGGCCTCTACCTCTTGAGCAACGCCAGAAAGAACGACGACAGCTATGCCAGCAACTCAAGCTCAACAACCACGAGCAAATCGCCTTTGTACACCCAGGTTCCGGTGGATCTGCAACCAACTTATCCATTGAACAGTATGCTGAACTGATCCAGCAGCTCGACCAGAAAAATATGGAGAGCAACAATAACCCTATACAGTGGGTCATTAGCGCAGGGCCAAGCGAAATAGAGCTGGCGAACTGCTTGATCGAAGCAACCAAAAGCAAATGCAAAGTCGTGCTATACGCATCAAGCCAAGGCTTAGCTACATTTGCACAATCCATTAGTGCAGCTGATTTGTTCATTGCTGGCTCTACAGGGCCATTGCATATTGCTGGAGCACTCGATGTACCAACGGTAGGTTTTTTCCCGATTAAGCGCTCAGCAAAAGCACTCAGGTGGCGGCCTTGCAATAGCCTTGAGCGTCATTTAGCGTTGTCACCAGAGGCATTTACAGATGATGATAATCAAGTATTCGACGCTCTGAATATTCCAGATTGCAGCGATAAAGTTTATAACTGGCAGCAGTCGCTGTCCTCAGTCTTTATGTCATAGCATTAAAGAGCATTTTATGAATATTCTAATGGCGCTTTCTCAATTAGAAGTGACAGGGGCTGAGGTCTACGCAACAAGCATTGGTGACCGACTTAGTGCTGACGGCCACTCTGTTTTTTATGTGTCAGATACATTGAGCACACCTCATAGAGGTCAGTACTTCAAACTCCGCTTTAACAAAAGAAGTCTGCCTAGAAGGCTTTGGCATATTGCGTATCTGATATATCTGATTAAAAGACACAAAATTCAAATTGTCCATGCACATAGCCGTGCCTCTGGTTGGTCAGCTTATATTGCCTGTAAGCTGACAAATACACCGATGGTCACCACTGTTCATGGCCGCCAACCCGTTCATGCCTCTAGAAAAAAGTTTCATGCACTTGGTTACAAAGCCTTTGCAGTGTGTGAAAACATCAAACAACAGATTGAAACAGCATTAGGCGTACCCGCTGAGCAAGTCAAAGTAATTCGCAATGGTATCAATACGGACCAATTTAGTCCTTTGCCTGTCGTTTCTGCGGAATCCAAACCTATTATTGTCATTATTGGCCGATTAACAGGCCCTAAAGGTGAGGTTGTCTTCAGGCTACTTGAACAGACGATTGACCTTACTTGTTATCAAGTCAAAATTTACAGCGGCAGTAAGATAGACTCACGCTTTGATCAATTCAGAAATCAAGTTCAATTTTGTGGTCATAGTAATAATGTACGGGAAGCAATGCGAGATGCCTGTTTGGTTATTGGCGGTGGGCGTGTCGCTATAGAAGCATTGCTGTGCGAAAAAACAACTTTAGCAATAGGCGAGGCATTTGCTATCGGCATTGTGAATGAAAATAATCTACCACAAGCATTAGAGAGCAATTTTGGCGATATTGGTGAGAAAGAGCTTGATATTAACTTTTTAGAACTCAAAAAAGAATTAGAGGACGGTCTGGTTAGTCATCATGACCGAGCTGTATTGCGCCAGAGAATAGAATCAGAGTATCACTTAGATAAAATTGTAGATCAAATCTTAGTCGAGTATCAATCAGCTATCTGCCATACAAAAAGAAAAGAGGTTCCAATCATCATGTATCATCGAGTAATCAATAACGATGATGGCATAGGTGTACATGGTACTTATATTAAGCTGAAAAACCTTGACAAACATTTCAAACTGATAAAAAAATGGGGTTTGAAACCATAACATTTAAAGATTTAGAAAGAATAGGTTTAAATAAGCGATTTGATAAACGTTATATCATGCTGACGTTTGATGATGGTTATCAAGATAATTATGACCTACTATTGCCTTTACTAGAAAAGTATCAGTTTAAAGCAACTATTTATGTCGTCACAGGTGAAAACCATAATAGATGGGATCATGCGGTTTTAGATAATCCAGACAAACGCTTTGAATTATTAGATATTGATAGCCTTAAAAAATTGGCACAAAGCCCTTTGATTGAAATAGGGGGCCACACGCTGACGCATCCTAGGCTTAATCAGCTCACCGAAGATCAGCAGCGAGAAGAAATTATTAGCAATAAAGAAAGGCTGGAAGAAATTATCAACCAACCTGTTACGACATTTGCCTATCCTTATGGTGACCATAATGAGGTCAGCAAGAAAATCGTATCTGAAGCAGGATATCAATATACAGTTGCGACAAACTCAGGCCCCAAAGCCATACACGAAGACCTTAATCAGATCAGGCGGATTGCAATCTTTCCTAAAACGGACACTTTTGGCCTTTGGCGAAAAATAAGAGGCAACTATACCTTTAGGAAGAAGTGATAGTTTTCACTACTGAGGCTCTTTTTCAATCCCAAAAGGTGTCCGATAAGCTTTAGCCTGAATTACCGAGTTGAAAATGTCATCATTGATTTTTTCTCTGGGTAATTCTTTATGGTAAATATGTAGTTGATTCGCTTGGTAGAAAATATTCTTAATTTTTACACCAATACCTCGAAGACGAAAATCTATATCACTGTCTTCACCCACTCCTGCTGCTTCATAGCGCTCATCAAAACCATTAATATCTAGAATGTCCTGTTTGAAAAAAGACATATTGCAGCCAACAAGTCCCTTTGTCTTTTTGTTCAAATACGATTTCAATTTTTGGCAAGTTATTCGAAACCCCTTCTCAATATTTTTACCAGAGGAAAGAAATAGGTAACGAGTTAGGATATTGATTTTATTTTGATCAAAGAAAATTTCAGGAGATTTAGTGTTTAATAAAAGCGAACTCATTTTTGGACAAAGATCAACACGTCGGCCATTTAAGGCATAGCCCAACTCCGCATTCTGAACATGATCTTCGACAAAAAACTTCTGAGGTATACAATCTCCATCAATAAAAATGAGATAGTCAGCTTTAGAGGCTAAAACAGCCTGGTTAAGAATTTTGTTCTTTCTAAATCCTTTATCCTCATGCCAGACACGGGTTACCTTTAAAGGTGATAGACTTAGATATTGGTTGATGTTTTTTGATGATTCATCATTAGAACCGTCATCAGCAATAATAACATCGAAATCTTTAAAAGATTGATTTTCAAGTGCTTTTAGTAATAAAAAAAGCACCTGATACTTATTATAATAAGAAATGATAACACTGACTTTCACATGAATACCAATTAAGCGTTAAGCCAATCTAAATACTGCTCAACCCCTTGCTCAACAGTAGCAAAAGATTCTTGATAGCCTGCTGCCCTCAGTGCAGAAATATCTGCCTCGGTAAAACTTTGATAGGCTCCCTTTAAGTGATCAGGAAACGGGGTATATTCTTTTTGGCCTTGAATTGTCTGCCCTTTAACACCTTTAGATGCATGCCATTGAATCACAGCGTCAGCTACATCATTAAAGCTCTGGCAGTTGCCCGTACCTAAGTTAAAGATGCCGCTTTGCTCTGGATTTTGCCAAAACCACAGGTTCACTTTCACCACATCCCCCACAAATACGAAATCACGGCGCTGCTCACCGTCGCCATATCCGCCACTGCCACCAAAAAGCTTACAAACACCATTGGCTTGAATCTGGTTATTAAAGTGGAAAGCAACAGAAGCCATGCTACCTTTATGCTGTTCTCGTGGGCCGTACACATTGAAGTAACGGAAGCCTACTACTTGGCTTTCAAAGGTATGCTGAATTGAGCGCACGTACTGATCAAACTGCCATTTAGAGTAGCCATAAACATTTAATGGCTTTTCAAACTCACGCGCCTCTTTGAACACTTCGCTACCACCATAAACAGAGGCACTAGAAGCGTATAAAAACGCAATTTTCTTCTTCAAACAGGCATGTAGTAATGTCTTAGAGTAGGCATAGTTATTCTGCATCATATACTTGCCGTCCCACTCGGTAGTGGAAGAGCAAGCACCTTCGTGAAAGATCGCCTCTACGTTATCCAAAACACCCGTATCGGCAACAACCTGTGCTAGAAAGTCATCTTTATCCAGATAGTCGGCAATATCGCAGTCGCTGATATTGTAAAACTGCTTACCATCGCTCAGATCATCTACAACGATAATATCAGTTCGTCCCATCTCATTAAGGGCTTTCACAATATTGCTACCAATAAAACCTGCACCACCTGTTACAACGATCATAATGCTCTCTCAAAACTGAAAATAACAACACAGCGTGAAATTTGCTGCGCTTAGAATTAATTGCTGTGCAATTTAGCACAATTTATTACGACTCAGCAGTTAACTGCTGTTGGGCAAAATCTAACAAAGATTGGTACTGCTTACTTCTAAGAATACTCAAGACAATCTCTGGCTCTATATTGAGATAGTCATGCACTAAAGCATTACGTAGCCCTATGACCTTATTCCACTCAATACCCGATGCATCACAGCCTAATGCCGACAACTTGTTGAATGTCTGCCGCGCATCATTAGGTAACACAACACCCAAACTTTTAAGCCGCTGTTTAGCAATACCTATACAAGCTTCTGTCAGTAGTTGTAGATTACGCTCCGTTGCACGATAGGCAATTCTTGAAATATTACCAAATAGCACCAACTCGGATAGCTCGGCCAGCTCTTCACTTAACTCTTGAAGTTGCTCTTGCATCGCTAAGACATACTCTTGTTCCATGCTCTATCCTAGATCAATATTACGCTTATCTCGCTGTTGATAGTACAGGTAATCTAGCTCCCACATTGATGATATTCTGTTTTCCTCTTTTGCAAGGCGTAAGGGACTTTTGATGTATAAAGCTTTACCTGTCCGTAGAATCGCATGCTGCAAAGGCAAAGGTGTATTATTGATATCAACAATAGAAACCTTTTCACTCATCACACCAAGTTGTTCACACCATGCTAAGGCCAGCAACTCTGGCCTTAGCCGACGGTCAAGCGGATCTTTTAAGCTTGTATTAAAGGCAACGGCAAGATCAATATCGCTTGCTGTATGAGCTAGACCTTTTGCTTGAGAGCCATACAGCCAGAGTATATCAATGTGCGGATCAGACTGAGCCAAAGGGATCAATTTATCAATCAACGCATCATTAAATACAGCCACTAAAGCACCTCAGCCAATAATCCTTTAGCCTCTTCAATCAGCTCACTTAGGTGCAGTTCACCTTTAAAACTTTCTGCATAAATTTTATACAACGGTTCCGTACCACTAGGGCGTGCTGCAAACCAACCATTTGCGGTAACCACTTTAATACCGCCAATACTGGCCTGATTACCCGGAGCTTTCACGTATACTTGCTGAATAGGCTCACCTGCTAGACTGTCTGAATCAATACTTTGGGCATTCAACTTTTTAAAGCCTGCTTTCTGATCAGATGTAAGCGGAGTGTCCACTCGGCAATAAGCGGGATTACCATGCTGGCGGGTTAACTCAAGATAATATTCTGAAGGAGACTTACCAGTCACCGCCATAATTTCAGCAGCCAATAGACAAAGCGCAATACCATCTTTGTCAGTAGACCAAGGACGACCGTCACGGGTCAACAGTGTTGCACCTGCGCTCTCTTCACCGCCAAATGCAAGCCAACCTTGCTGCAAACCCTCAACAAACCATTTTAAGCCAACAGGGGTTTCAAACAACTCCCGTTGATGTGCGGCTACTACCCGATCAATCAATGAAGAAGATACCAAAGTTTTACCGATTTTAAGTGTTTTTGACCACTCGGGACGGTGGCTCAATAAATAGTCGATACATACCGCTAAGAAAGCATTAGGGCTCATCAATCCCCTATGATCAACAATACCGTGACGATCTGCATCAGGGTCATTACCAAAGGCCAGATCAAAACGATCTTTTATCCCTAATAAATTTTCCATCGCAAAAGGGCTAGAGCAATCCATACGAATCTTGCCATCATGATCTGCTGGCATAAACTCAAAGCTAGAATCAATTACCTGATTGACAACTTCAACCTTAATACCTGTTTTAGCCTCAAGGGCTAGCCAAATTGGTAAACCTGCACCACCTAATGGGTCAACCCCCAGCGTTAAGTTCGCATTACGAATGGCATCTAAGTCAACCACTTGATTAAGGTGGTCAAGATAAAGCGCAGTATAGTCAAATAGCTGAGCAGACTTTAACGCATCATCAAATGCGATTTGTTTGATACCTTCTAATCCCGCTTGTAGATAAAGATTCGCTTGCTGTTGAATCCAGTCGGTTGCTTCCGCACCGGCTGGCCCGCCGTGGTGGGGGTTATATTTAATACCGCCATCTTCAGGAGGGTTATGGGATGGTGTAATCACCAAGCCATCAGCCAGTTGATCAGGATGTTCGACATTATGATGTAAAATAGTATGACTGATCACAGGGGTAGCCGTAATTGCAAGTTCGCCTGCATCAATACATACTTGTACACCATTGGCCACTAAAACCTGCAATACACTTTGCCACGCCAACTGTGACAAGGCATGAGTGTCACGCCCTAAATACAAAGGCCCTGTATAGCCTTGCAGTTTGCGATAATCCACAACCGCCTGTGCGATGGCTAATACATGGTGCTCGTTAAAAGAAGTTTTAAGTGAACTACCGCGATGGCCTGATGTACCAAAGCTAACAAGCTCTGCTGAATGGGCAACGTCAGGCTGTTGAGCATAATAAGCATTTTGCAGCGCAATAATCATAAAATCTGTATACCTTTTATCAAAGGGTAAGCCGCCTATTACAAGGCTTGCCCACGACCAATACCTGAGTAGATCCATCCCGACTGCTGAGCATAAGCCGGATCATAAATATTACGACCATCTAACAACAAAGGCTGCCTTACTTTCTGTCGTAAAGCGGCAAGATCAATATTCCAGAACTCTTTCCACTCAGTCACCAGCATAATCGCATCAACCTCTTCTGCGGCAATTAACGCAGATTCACAAAGAACCAGCTGATCACGCTTTGAATGCTCTGCAAAATAATGACTCAAAGCCTCTGCCGCGGCAGGATCATACAACCTAACACGCACACCATGAGCAAGTAGGGATTCAATTAAAATCAGCGCAGGACTACCTGAAATATCACTAGAGTTCGGTTTAAAAGCCCCACCCCAAATCGCCACAGTACGTTGCTGAATTTCAGCTTGATAAAAACGCCAAAACTTCTGAAACAGCAGATCTTTCTGCTGCTCATTGATCGAACATACTACTGATAACAAGTCAGGTTGATAGTCACGACCTAGTGCTTGAGTTAACTGCTGTAAAGTCTGCAAAAATGCATCGCCACCAAAGCCACAGCCTGGGTAAAGATACTGAAACCCAATCCGGCTGTCTGAACCAATTCCTTGACGTACTGGCTCAATATCAATTTGGTTAAGACTGGCAAAACGCGCCAGCTCATTCATAAAACTAACCCTAGTAGCCAACATGCCATTGATCGCCACTTTGGTCAGCTCTGCCTCTTTGGGCTGCATCAACATAAAGTTGTCTAAACTGCGGTTAAACGGTGTTAATAGGCGTTTAATTAGCTGTACCGCACCTGAATGCTGACTACCTAGGACAATACGATCTGAGCGAGAAAAACTTTCAATCGCACGCCCTGACTGAATAAAACTAGGCCAATATACCACCGACAACTGCGTCAGCCCCTGATCGTTCAACTGTTGCTGCAACCGATCAGTTGTGCCTATTTCAACAGGCTGTACCAAAGCCACCACTAAAGACTGTGCTTTAGAAAGATATAGCGCGAACTGCTCAATAGCCTGTTTACGGCTATCAAAATCAAGATTAACACGGGCATCAATTAACAAATTAGTTTGAGGGTCGTGTAATGACTCTCCCCGAATAATCTGTAACCGCCCTTCAGCTTGCTGGATTTGTACTAAACGTGATAGCTGAGGCTCGCTGCTTTCAACCTCAACATTTTGATCCAGCAACAAACTCACTTGGCAACCACTCGATGCCAACACCGCAGCTTGTGTCCACGCAGTAATATCAGATCCCATAATCAAAATATTCATACGCGGCCTCGCTTACTGTTGATCTGTGCAGCTAAATGCAAAGTTGAACTATCCAGCTCGGTGTCGCCCTTACCCGCAAGAACAGCTTGCAACTGTAACGCCACCTGCTTACCCAACTCCACCCCCCACTGATCAAAAGGGTTAATGCCCCAAATTACCGCTTGAGTGAACACCTTATGCTCATAACAGGCAATTAAACCACCTAACGTAGAAGCATCTAAACGGTCTAACAGCAAAGTAGATGAAGGCTGGTTCCCCGGATAGTGACGAAACGGGTTGTCAGAAGGCTCAACCGCAGCGTTACCCAGTGCCAAAACACGAGACTGCGCCAAGCAGTTGGCAATATTCAGCTCATGCTGCGCAATCAAAGCCTCGTAATGCGCTTCACTCTGAGAAGCTTCATAACGGTTTGCCGCAAGAATAAAATCTGCCGCAACGGCCTGCGTGCCTTGGTGCAGCAACTGATAGAAAGCATGTTGAGCATTAGCACCAATTTCTCCCCAAAGCACAGGGCAGGTCGCATAATTTATCGGCTCACCACTTTGCGTCACCGATTTACCATTACTCTCCATCTCTAGCTGCTCAAGGTATGAAGGAAAGTATTTCAAACGACCGTCATAAGGCAAAATAGCATGGGCGCGAATATCTAGGACATTAACATTCCAAACACCCAACAATGCCATCATGACAGGAATATTCTGTAGAGGTGGCGCTGTACGAAAATGCTCATCCATTGCATAAGCACCTGCCAGCAACTGCCTAAAAACCCCCATTCCCAAATCCAAAGCAATAGCACAACCAACCGTAGACCAGAGTGAAAAGCGGCCACCGACCCAAGACCAAAAAGGTAATTGATTCTCTGGTGCTATACCCCACTGCTGCATTTTATCAGCTGAAGCTGATATACCCACAAAGTGACAGCGCAACATCAGCGTCTCACTAGGACAAGCTTTAGCAAGCCAAGCTCTCACCGTGTCTGCATTAGACAGCGTATCAATGGTTGTAAAAGATTTAGACGCAATTAAGAACAATGTTGTTTCAGGGTTTAAGTGATCCAACAGGTCAAATAGCTGACTGCCATCAATAGTAGAAGCAAAGTGAACTTTCAATGCCTTAGCTTGAGGTTCGGCATACTCTTTCAGTGCCTGAGTTACCATCAAAGGCCCCAAGTCACTACCACCAACGCCTAGGTTCACCACATCGGTAATACGTTTGCCTGAAAAGCCTCTCCAGACACCTTGCTGTACCTGATCCACCAGCGCTTCCATTTGTAAAAGCGCCTGCTCAATTACTGCAAACGCCTCTGGCTGTTGTGCCGCAGGTAAACGTAGCTGCGTATGCAAAGCGGCACGGTTTTCACTCTGGTTCACCACCGCGCCAGAGAATAGTTCTGCTATCGACTGGGGCAACTTGACCTGATAAAACAGTTGTTCTAACTCGGACAAGACCTGATCAGTTACGCGCTGCTTGCTGTAGTCTAAACAGATCCCCGCCGACTCAATTGACATCTGCTGAGCGCGATGAGGGTTTTGCTGAAATAGCTCGGCCAGATGAGGTACTTTAACTGCCTGATCTTGCAGAGCTTTAAAGACTGGCTGTTGGTTTAATAATTGTATTTTCATAGTATCCAAATTTAATCAAACCGCCCAATCAATCCAGCTTCGCGCCCCAAAACAGTGTTTGCTTGTAACCACCCCTGAATATAACCGCAATCAAAGGTTCGCCCCTTTATCCGATAAGCCTCTACACCCTGGCCTTGTTTAATCAATGCAGCAATAGCGTCCGTCAACTGGATCTCACCACCTGCTCCAGGAGGAGTTTCTGCTAATAACGCCATAATTTCTCCCGGTAAAATATAGCGACCGACCACCGACAACTGACTAGGGGCTTTCTCAGGTATTGGTTTCTCTATAATTGCCTGCATAATCGTACTTTGCCCAACGGCAGGCGATAAACCAGCGCAATCTACAATGCCATACTGATCAACACGCGCTAAAGGCACGGGTTCCACCATCACTTGCGCATAACTTGTTTGTTGATAGCGCTGCACCATTGAAGCCAAGTCGTTACCTTCTTGCAGGCTACCCAAATTATTTTTCACCAACACATCAGGTAATATCACCGCAAATGGCTCATGAGGTTGTAACAAATGTGCCGCGCAATAGATTGCATGCCCTAAACCCAGGGCTTGCTCTTGACGCACAGACGTAATTTTCAGCTCTGGAGGAGAAATTCTGCTAAGCATGTCCAACAATTGCTGCTTATTTTTGCGCTCTAACTCTGCCATCAACTCATAGTGATGATCAAAATGATCTTCAATTGCAGACTTCCCACCACGAGTCACCAAAATAACCTCATTCAACCCCGCAGCCAGTGCCTCTTCCACCACATGCTGAATTAACGGCCGATCTACAACAGGCACCATCTCTTTCGGAATAGCCTTACTAATAGGTAGCAAACGAGTACCAATACCTGCCACAGGAATAATGGCTTTCTTTAACACAGAAAAGATTCCTCTTTGCTTACGAGATTAACGCGCACCATAACCTGTCAAAACGGTTCTAATAGTCTTAAACAGAATCAAGATATCCAACCAGAGTGAAAAGTGCTTAATGTAATAAAAATCATACTGTAGCTTTTCCTTCATCCCCTCTACCTCTGCTGCATATCCTTGATTGACCTGAGCCCAGCCCGAAATGCCTGGACGCACAACATGGCGATAGGAAAAGAAAGGAACCGCCTCTTCATACCAATCAGAAAGCTCTTTTGATTCTGGCCGAGGGCCAATAAAACTCATATCACCTTTAAGTACATTAATAATTTGCGGAAGTTCGTCAATTCTAAACTTCCGAATAACTTTGCCAACTCGAGTAATACGAGGGTCATTTTCACCTTCGGTAAAACTTTGTCCTGCCATATTGGTATACATACTTCTAAACTTATAAACCTTGAATGGATTCCCTCTAAAACCCAGTCTTTCCTGGATAAAAAAAACAGAACCCTCTGAGTCTAATTTAATCCATACAGCAAATAACAACATGACCAACAACAGGGCAGGCAACAATAATAAGGCAAGTGTCAAATCTAAAACCCGCTTTACCGTTGAATAAAAAGGCGAAGGTAACAAACTACCAATTTCATTTTCTGCGAGACGCTCTATACGCACCTTCCCTGTTAATAACTCCTCCATTTGCTTAAAATGAAAGACTGGAATGTGCGCCAAAGTACAGCGTGCTAAAAAACGCTCCCATTCTGCGGACAAATCATCAGAATGAAGATCAGCCACAATGGCGTCAAAGCGTCGAGAACCTAAATCAGGCTGTTGCAAAACAATGCTGTGTGCTCCCGGATTATCCTTCAAAGACAAAGCCCGCCCCATCGGCACAAGCGCAATTTTAGGCATTCGGAATTTACGGCGAACATAAAAGCCCACTACAGCCCAAAGGTTAGCCGCTAAAAAAGAAAGCATCAGAACATATCGAGAATAGTCTAAGCGTAAAAAAAACAAGACCGCCACCACCAACAGCCAAGACAAAGCAATGGTCGGCAATACATAAGAAATAGTTTGAGCATTAGGGAAATAACGCAATCGGCGGATAATCAAAAATACAGCCAAATAAGCGGCCATATTAGCCATTAAAGTATAGAGCTTTACATCCTGAGCCTTTGCTGCAAAAAACTCATCAGGCCACCGTTGCCATGCAGGCAAAAGAACAATACAGACAGTCCCCAAGATAAACTGGAACAAACCACTAAACAAAAGACGCTCATACCAAAGGGAATGGCGGCGCTGAAAAGGATGATTCACTAAAACCCCTTGTTTTAATTGAGTATCTTTATAATGGTTATTCTAACGACTTTAGGCGCCGCCCGTAAAATTCTAAGATATATACCACATTACACTCAAAATATAGAGACAGCCCTCTCTCACGACAATAAACCATCATCAGCCACCACAATATTAACAGCAGCTAACCTAAAACAACTTCACTGCTGGGCAACAGCTCTTGGTATAGTGCCTGTAATGCACGTTTTGCAGTGACATCACCATGTACCAAACGTATATGCTGCGGTTTATAGCGCATACGTTTAACAAAGTTAAGCAAATTCCCTTGATCTGCATGAGCGCTATAACCATTGAGCGTATAAATACCAGCACGAATATCTACCCGCTGCCCATCCAGCATGACATAACCACCACGAGGGCCGTAAGTTTGAATGTCTCGTCCAGGGGTTCCTTTGGCTTGATAGCCTACAAACAGCAGATCCGTACGCGGGTCTGGCAACAAGGCTTTTAAATAATTTTGAATTCGACCACCCGCACACATACCACTTGCAGCAATAACAATAGCGGGTCTACCAGTACGCTTCAGATAGTCAACAGTTTGCAAATGTTCAGCATGATCATCAATCGTTAGCAGCTGTTCAAAAGAGAGCGGATGACGCCCAGCGCTGACCTTGCGTCTTGCCTCTGCATCCCATAGCGACTTTAAAGTACGGTAGCACTCAGTAAACTTAGATGCTAAAGGTGAATCAACAATAATATCTAAGTGCTCCCAAAGCGTAGGCGTTACCGCACCATGCAATCGCGCTCGGTTCAATCGCTTCTCAACGCGATGAATCGTCTCTTCCAGCTCATACAGCAACTCTTGTGTACGCCCAATTGAAAAAGCAGGAATCAACACCGTACCACCATTGGTAAAACAGCGCTCAATGGTGCTCTGCAACAAGCGCCTACGGTCACGGCGCGACTCATGCAGCCTATCACCATAAGTGCTCTCAATAATCAGCGTATCAGCTCGATAAGGTGACTTAGGTGCAGGTAGCAGCGGTGAATATGGCGCACCAAGATCACCAGAAAATACAACTCGATGTTTAGGAATAGAGCCAGATGCCAAAATCTCAAACTCAATATAAGCAGATCCAAAAATATGACCTGCGCACTGAAACTTTGCTTTTAACCCTTCGATCACATCGAACCTAAACCACTGCCCATAAGCCATAGGCACCAACTGAGACTTCAAGCGGGACAGCACAGCATCAATCAAACGACCGTCTCGGCTAACACCAACTTTAAGGGCATCCTCTAAGACCAAAGGTAATAATTGTGCAGTGGCCTCAGTTGCATAAATAGGCCCATCAAAACCAGCCGCTAATAAATAAGGAATTCGTCCAACGTGATCAATATGGCAGTGAGTTACCAGCAGCGCCTTTACGCCTGCCAAAGAGAAATCAATTTGCTTAAGATTAAAATCCTCATCGCCTGACTCACGATCCAAAGATTCCACACCTTGAAACAAACCACAATCCACCAAGACTGAGTCACCCGAAGCCAGTCGCAACTGGTGACAAGAGCCTGTTACACCATCCACAGCACCATGATGAATAATTTCAAACATCATCAACCTCCCTGTTATTCAACGAATTTACGCTGTATTACTCCATCACTTCACCTTAGCAACACCCCTGCAAAGTATCATTATTAAAAGACCCCTAATAACAGCATCACCAACAGGGCATAGCAATCCCTGGGACGACGCCTCAGCTGCCTATAACAGCGTATTAAAAAGAAGGGTTTAGTAAATGAGTCTGCAAGCTCTGGTGCTACCGCACGGGCAATATTGACAACCTGATGACGATACCAATGCTCACGAATCAAACGCAAACGCTTTTTGTACGCAGCAAGCCCTGTATTTGTCCCCACCTGATTATGGGCGTGCTGTCGATACAACATCATAGGCTGTCGGTCTATATACCATTTGAAGCCATTATGGCGACAGAACGCATAAGCCAACCAATCATGTAAACTGATCTGATTAATATTTGTGCCCAAATCTATAATAAAGCGTTGCAATGCAAGCGCAGAAGCTTGATTAAACACATAAGTGCAGCCTGGGCCTGCCGCCTCAAAAAAATGATCAAGCCTCCGTTGGGGCTGTGACTTTTTGATCAGTTTTTTACGGCCATCAGGCCAAAACGCAGTGACATCAGAAGACACCACATCAACAGCTTTCTGCGCCATCACCTCGCAGGCTCGATGTAGCTTTTTCGGCAACCAAATATCATCTTGGTCAGCTAGCGCAATATAATCAAAATGCTCGAATGTAACCGAGCGAAACAAGTGAAAAAAGTTACGGCCTGCGCCACCAAATCGCTCACCATAAGGCAGCATCACCACATTGTCACAATCTGTCGACAACCGTTGTACCCACTGCTCAGTGCCATCATTGGACTGATCGACACTGACAAACAACGTTAGCTGCACACCTTTCTGATTTAGAATTGTATCAACCTGCTCCTCAATCCACTGCATACCATTATAGGCTGCCAGTAGTACCGCAACTTTAGGCTGCAACTTTGATATTACGCTAGTCACTATTTTAATGTACCAATAACCGCGCTCAGCTCAGACTGCCAACTTAGCACAGGCTCAGACATAAAGGCTTCAAACTTACTACAGTCAAGCACTGACCATGCAGGGCGCTTAGCAGGTGTTGGATAATCTTCCGTACCTATCGCACTCAACTGTGGAATAGTTTCTAATACACCTTGAGCCTTTGCCTGACGGAAAATTTCCGACGCAAAGTCATACCAAGTCGTAGCAGGCGAATTGCTAAAATGGTATATCCCCCAAGGTAAATCATGCTGCGCCACATAACGTTCAGACAGCGCCCAAAGCGCCGCCGCAATACTTCCAGCACTTGTAGGACAACCTTGCTGATCAGCAACAACACTTAACTGCTCACGCTCAGCACCCAAGCGCAACATCGTTTTAACAAAATTATTACCCTCAGTCCCAAAAACCCAGCTAGTACGCAAAATAATATACCGAGTACAAAACTGAGCTAAAGCTTGCTCACCTGCAAGCTTGCTTAGACCATAGACACTAGAAGGCGCTGTAGGATCAGTTTCTCGATAAGGATGAGTATCAGAACCATTAAACACATAATCTGTTGAAATGTGCAGCAATGGAATTTGGGCAGCCTCTGCTGCCTGCGCCAACAGCGTAACCCCCTGCTCATTAATAGCATAAGCCTTTTCAGGCTCAGACTCTGCACGGTCAACCGCAGTATAAGCCGCAGCATTAATAATCAACTCAGGTTGAAAATCCGTCATATACTGCTGAATTTGAGCTGCATCAGTAATATCTAACTGGCTTGATGAACAGCCTAAAACCTCAAACCCAGCCGGAGCAAGCTTAACTAGCTCACGACCAACCTGACCTGCTGCACCCGTAACCAATACTTTTACTTTAACCATGAAGCGCCTTCAATCCCGGATACAAGCGATCCTTTTCTGAAAGTTGAGGCTCAGTAACAGGCCAGTCAATAGCCAATAAAGAGCAATCCCAAGCAACCCCACCTTCATCTGACGGGTCATAATAGTCAGTACACTTGTAGATAAAATCAACCTCATCAGATAGAACACAAAACCCATGTGCATAACCGGGTGGCACCCATAACTGACGGTGGTTTTCCCCGCTCAGCTCAACCCCCACATACTGACCATAAGTCGGCGACTCAGGATTAATATCAGCGGCCACATCAAACACAGCCCCACTGAGCACGCTCACCAACTTGCCCTGCGGTTTCGTTTTCTGGAAATGCAAACCACGTAGCACCCCACGACGTGAGCGCGAATGGTTATCTTGCACAAACTCCAGATCAATACCCGCCAACGCCTGATAACGCTGCACGCTGAACGTCTCTTTGAAAAAACCGCGCTGATCACCAAAAACCTTAGGCTCTATAATCTTCACACCAGCCAACGGCGTATCAATCACCTTCATCTAACACTGCTCCTCTTGAGCCAAACGCAACAAATACTGCCCATAACCCGTTTTTGACAGCCTCTGCCCCTGCGCTACCATCTCATCATGACTTAACCAGCCATTACGATAAGCAATTTCTTCCAAGCAAGCGATCTTTAAGCCTTGGCGATGCTCAACAGTTTGTACAAACATACCTGCTTCTAGCAAACTCTCGTGTGTCCCTGTATCAAGCCAAGCAAAGCCTCGACCTAAAAGCTCTACATTAAGGTCTCCACGGTCAAGATAAGCTTGATTCACACTGGTAATTTCTAACTCGCCACGATGTGAAGGCTTAACTGCCTTCGCAATTTCAACCACATCGTTGTCATAAAAATACAGCCCTGTAACTGCATAGTTAGACTTAGGCTTTTCTGGCTTTTCCTCAATGCTTAACGCTTTACCATTCGCATCAAATGCCACCACACCAAAACGCTCAGGGTCACTTACCAAATAACCAAACACCGTAGCCCCTGAAGTACGGCTAGCAGCCTCTTTCAATTGACGGCCAAAGCTTTGACCATAAAAAATATTATCGCCTAACACCAAACAAACAGAATCATCGCCAATAAACGACTCGCCAATAATAAAAGCTTGCGCCAAACCATCCGGTGATGGCTGCTCTGCATAGCTCAACTCAATACCATAATCAGATCCATCGCCTAATAGCTTCTGAAAATTAGGCAGATCCTCAGGCGTTGAGATCACCAACACCTCACGTATGCCAGCCAACATTAACACTGACAGCGGGTAGTAGATCATCGGCTTATCGTAAATGGGTAAAAGCTGCTTAGAAACTCCCTTCGTAATAGGGTATAAGCGAGTGCCAGAACCGCCTGCTAAAATAATGCCTTTCATTCATTTTCTCCTAAACGTCCTAGCTCATATTCGCCACTTAACACACGCTGCCACCACTGAGTATTACTCAGATACCACTGCACAGTTTTACGAATACCGGTATCGAAAGACTCTTCTGGTGTCCAGCCCAGCTCTTTTTCAATTTTGCTAGCATCAATCGCATAACGCACATCATGGCCGGGACGATCTTTAACAAAAGTAATTAACTCATCATAACGTGCAATACCATCAGGTTTTTGATCGGCCGCAAGCTCTTCAAGCAAAGCACAAAGTGTACGTACCACTTCAATATTCTTTTTCTCATTATGACCACCGATATTATAGGTTTCACCTACAACGCCCTCGGTAGCAACTTTCACTAACGCACGTGCATGGTCTTCCACATACAACCAATCTCTAATTTGAGAGCCATCGCCATAAACAGGTAACGGCTTGCCTGCTAAAGCATTTAGTATCATATGAGGGATTAGTTTTTCTGGGAAATGGTAAGGCCCATAGTTATTTGAGCAATTTGTAATCAACGTTGGAAAGCCGTAACTACGTAACCAAGCACGCACCAAGTGATCAGAGCTTGCTTTAGATGCAGAATAAGGAGAGCTAGGTGCATAAGCTGTTGTTTCAGTAAACAGATCATCTGTACCCTCCAAATCACCATAAACCTCATCTGTCGAAATATGGTGAAAACGAAATAGCGCTTTCTGTTCTGGGTTCAATTCAGCCCAATAACTACGTGCAGCCTCAAGTAATGTATAAGTGCCTACAATATTTGTTTCAATAAATGCGGCGGGGCCATCAATAGAGCGATCAACATGGCTCTCGGCAGCAAGATGCATAACATGAGTGGGTTGAAACTCTGCAAATATCTGATTCAGTGCCTGGCTGTCACAAATATCAACCTGATAAAACCGATAGCGAGGAGATTGATCAACCTCAACTAAAGACTCCAAGTTGCCCGCATAAGTAAGCTTATCGAGATTAGCGACCTCTGCCTCAGTATTCTGAATTAGATGGCGCACCACAGCCGAACCAATAAAACCAGCACCGCCAGTCACCAAAATCCGCATGATATATTCTCCGTATAAAGGCAAGCAACAACCTTTGACATAATCTAGTGGCCGAAATTCTAGCACAACAGGTTAATAGGTGCATGATGCTTAATAGGGAGAGGAAAATCGAGAGCAGAGGGGAAAAAGGAAAGGTGCATGACGCTCGTATCTCACTTTATGCGCCCTACACCGTAGAGCGCATAAGCCTAACGTCATGCACCATATAAGCTAACGAATAGATTAGCCTATAAACATATCCGATGCGCCATCAAACATTGAAACACCAATGATCGAAGCCTCATCAGATTCATACACCGATGCAGTAACAGGCACAGGTTTCACCTCAGGCGCAGCTGATGGAGACGGTGGTGGTGGAGGCGGATTACCAGCGCTGCTAGGATTAGGTAATAATCCAGCACCAGCAAAGAAGCCTTCAACATCCGACTCTCGCACGCCCTCAAACAACTCTGCCACTAGGCCAAAGCCTAAGCTCTTCTGTTGAATAAAGTCGAACAGCGCCTTCGGATCATTCAGGTTAGCCTTAATAAAGGCCATTGTATCTGCCGCACCTGCACCTGCGCCTGAGAACTTCTGCTCTAGGTCAGGTTGAATTGGGCGGAACACAGGCCCAGGTGGTGGTGGCGGAGGTGGATTACCACCCGGCTGACCATCAATTGGTGGCAACGGTGGCTGACCATCAATTGGCGGCAACGGTGGCTGACCATCAATTGGCGGCAACGG
>NZ_FUXG01000005.1 GCF_900167095.1 Oceanospirillum multiglobuliferum | reverse complement strand
TACTGGAAATGGACGGTGAATCAGATCATGTTCACCTGCTGATAGCTTATCCGCCGAAGCTGGCGATCAGCGTCATGGTGAACAACCTGAAATCGGTTTCATCACGCCGGATACGCATACTCAATACCCATATCCCCCGGCAAAGCAAAAGTGCAGCGCTCTGGTCACGTTCTTACTTTGCCTGCAGTGCAGGCGGGGCAACGATCAAAACACTGAAAGAGTATGTGCAAAGTCAGGCGACACCTGATTAGAACCGCTGCGCGGTTCCCGCTTGTATCCCCGCCCGATTGGGCGAGGGTTTACGCGGAGTTTTGCTAAAATCATTGACCAGCTTCACTCTGGCCTGACTCACTACACAGATAAGAGCCTCAGAATATGTCAAGCGTTTGATACTTGCTCAAATTAAATTCGGCTTGCTAAAGAAACTCAAATCAAGCAGACTTATGCCATCTCATCTACCATCCTAACGGTGTTAGCGTAGAAGGAGTTACGGCTCCGCTCGGCAACGGGCGAGGCCAGCTTTCTAAAGTTCTTCTAGCTTATTTCTTTCCCATCGCTTATTTAATTTCACTTTTTCATGCGACCTTTCAACTGTATAAGCAGTCCAAGGTAAAATGTAATCTTTGCGCTTATTGAGCACGACTAAATATTCAGCTTTTTCATGCCAAATATGAACGCGCTTATCTGGGCCTCGCTTTTCAACCCAAATTTTTAGCCGTGAATCCGCATCGTTCTCAATATGGGCGCGAGGCCAAGTGATACGCTCACAACGCCTAAGGTCTGGCGTACGCTCAGACTCTTCACTACCCTCGCTAATCATGTGCCAAAAAGTTGCAGACTTACCCGCATACTCTGGATGACGCTTTAAGCCTAAGCGCAACCCTCGAAACAGTGGTTTATCATCAACAAAGTCAACACAGAATAGCCGATAGACTTCATCAAAATATTGTGACCAATCTCCACCATAATCATTTAAGTAAATAAGTTCAGGGAGCCAGTCTGGCAAGACATCCATTGTCATAGCGCTCCTCCACTCCAAATCAACAAATTAAATTTATTCTCACGCAGCAAGGTATTGCAGGTCAGTCGATACTGGCTTCTTTGTTTTATTCTCTCAATTAACTTAAGTTTCGCTGCGTTTGTTGACAAGTCTCGATGCAAATACGATAAAGCCCCAATAAGCAAATCGGCGACTTGCAACTGCTCTGATTCATGGGAATGAATTTGCTGAACCCTTTCTATCATCCGACGAGAAAAATCGTATGAGTTATGGCAAAGCACCTCATGGAGTTTTTTAATTTTATCAGCGCCTTGCGTATCTTTAATATCCAAAT
Source organism: Oceanospirillum multiglobuliferum (assembly GCF_900167095.1). Classification (GTDB taxonomy): domain Bacteria; phylum Pseudomonadota; class Gammaproteobacteria; order Pseudomonadales; family Halomonadaceae; genus Oceanospirillum; species Oceanospirillum multiglobuliferum. The sequence continues at coordinate 182,740 of NZ_FUXG01000005.1, read as the reverse complement.
ACACGCGGTATCTTGCCTGAGGTTCAAATATCACCTTGAGCATGGTGAAGTACATTTTATAGTACCAATCGTCGTGCGTTTGCCCCCACGTCTCATGGTTGAGTTGCGCTTTGTCCGGCACAATCAGACCTCTAAAGTGGAAGTCATCATCATCAAAAAAATAATCAATGATCTCCATGTAAAAGGCCAATTTTGATTGGCTCACTTTAGTCCATTTAATCTCAAAACTTTTTCCTAAGCCATGTTTCACCTTGATATCACGGACTCTTTGGCTGATCTCTTTTCGCTTACTCTCTGGGCACCAAACACCGCCCAACACCATCGCCTTTTCACCGTCATTCTCTAAATGACAGGACTCATCACAATAGACGTTATAAATCTCGCTCATAAACTTACACCTACTGACGCTTTTTCTTCACAGGCTTTGTGGCGGCTCGCTCGGCTTTGATCTTGGCGAGTAGTGCCTCTGCACTGTTGTCACCGCTGATTAAATCAGGGTTGGTGGCGCGCCAGTCGGCAGTGAGTTCACCACGGAAGGCTTTGGCGAGGATGGATTGGGTCAGGTTATTCACCCGCTCAAGAGCGGCATTGGCTTTTTCTTCAATGCGGTCGGCAAAGGCGAATAATTCTTCAACACGGCGGACGATTTCGGTTTGTTCTTCGATTGAAGGAACTTGTATTTCATATGCAAGAATTTGCCTACCACTTATGTGTGGAATATCGCTACCAGTCTGATTGGGTTGGATATAGTTACTAAATGCAATATCTCGTAATAACAGAAATAGATAATCTGGCTGAAGACCATCAAACTTAGTGAATCGAGCTACACGTTGTACTAGTACACATGGTAAATCCTTTTCTTTAGCACGAGCTAGTTTTAGGCCAGTCGAGATTATTGGGCGATCCATCGCTAGAATAATATCATTAGCACGTATAAATAGGTTTGAATGCTCCTCAAGCTTTTCTATGGGAAAATATCTGGTTTCATCCCATTTGAGCGCCCCAGGTTCTATATTTTGTCCTCGTAATAATTTTACACCTGAATCCGTAAACTCCTTACTTTTGAAAGCATGTCCTATATCTATTGAGACGAAATCACATAGGGCACCCTTCTTTGTTGCAAACTGTAGAAACTCCCGCCACTCCTCCGTCAATTTCCCACTCACTGCCGCTGCCAATACCGATTGGCGGAAGCGTTTTAGAATATTGGGGATACGGTCAAGGCGGGCTTTGGTGGTTTCCACTTGTGCCAGCAGGGTGTCGAGTTTGTCTGCGATGACTTTTTGTTCGGCTAGGGGGGGGAGTGGCAAAGTAAATTTTGCTACTTGTTTTGGTTGCGCTCTTGTTAAGGAACCACCAACTCCTGTTACATCTGCACACAGCCGCGTTCTAAAGTCTTCAGACTGAAAATACCAAGTTAAATATTGTGTATTTAAACGCTTTTGCCTGACAACAATCCATTCAGATGACGCTATTTGTCCAAGATTTTGAGCTGAGGCTACACGCCATACACGATTTATTCTTGGATTAATTTTACAGACCAAAACATCATTTTCACTAACAAACTGTTTACTAGAGCCTATCTCTTCTGCCTGTAGTATTTCTGGTTTCCCTTCAGGAAAGATTGGAACACTGTACAGCTCAAAAGTTGTACCTATATGACTCTTAGGCTGCATATTTGACGATTTATAATCATTTATATCAGCTACAGTGGCAGTCACCCACCCCTCCGGCAAATTAACCTCACTCATCAATTCGCCCCTTCCAATGCCGCCAATAAGCCTTCTAACTCACTCAATGCCGCGCTCAGTTCTTCTTTGGCTTCCATCGCCAATACGGCAGGCTCCGGCAGGTCTGCCGCATCTACGCTGTCTTGGTCTTTTAACCATGAAATATCCAACGAGTCGCCCTTGGTTTCCCGTATCCAGTCACGGCTAAAACAGCGCCAACGGCTGTGTAACAGCTTGTCGTCAATGCCTTGGTTTTCTGCACTGGCAGATTTATCAACGGCAATCTCTTCAGCCCCAAAGCTGTATTCGCCCTCTGTGCGCTCACTGGTGCCGTTAGGGTTATCGCCATACACCGCTTCAAAAGGCGCTAAGTGGCTATCACCAAAGGGGGTGCGTTTGCCAAAGCTGGGCATGTTGGTGCGTAGGTCGTACACCCATACTTTGTGGGTGCAGTCTTCTTGTTGCAGTTTGTCGCTGGCGCTGCCTTTGGTGAAAAACAGTACGTTGGTTTTCACCCCTTGGGCGTAAAAAATCCCCGTAGGTAGGCGCAATATGCTGTGCAGGTTGCATTTGTTCATCAGGTCGCGGCGCACGTCGGTGCCGACGCCTGCTTCAAACAATACGTTATCTGGCAATACCACCGCTGCACGGCCACCGGGTTTTAGGTTGCGGTAGATGTGCTGTAAAAACGCCAGTTGTTTGTTACTGGTTTTGTAGGTGAGGTCGTCACGGGTGTTAGAGGCTTCACCGCCTTTGCTGGTGCCAAAAGGTGGGTTTGCCAAAATAATATCCGCAGGCGGTAAGGCTTTTCCCGCTTCGCCTAGGGCATTACCCAGATGCACCACGCCTTCATTGTCACCTTCCATGCCATGCAGTAAGCAGTTCATTAGGGCTAAACGGCGGGTGTTGGGCACCAGTTCAACACCAACAAAGGCTTTGTGCTTTTGAAACTCGGCCTCTTTGCTGGACAGGTCAAAGTAATCATCGGTGTGCTCGCGCATATATTGGTCAGCCGCCACCAAAAAGCCTGCGGTGCCTGCGGCTGGGTCTTGAATCACTTCGCCCGTTTGCGGCTGTATGCAACGCACCATGCTGTTGATCAGCGCACGGGGGGTAAAATATTGCCCCGCGCCTGATTTGGTTTCGCTGGCGTTCTTTTCTAGCAAGCCTTCGTATAGGTCGCCTAGGCCATCTTTTTGGGCGCTAAACCAGTCGATTTGGTCTAGGGTTTTAATCATTTGCTCTAGGTGGCGCGGTTCACGCAGGCGGGTTTGGGCATCGGCGTAAATGGCGCTGATCAGCGGGTCTTCGTGAATCAGCGTACCCTCTGCGTTTTTGCCTGTCGATAAGCTCAGTAAGATGATTTTGTAATCGTTAAGCAGGTTAATACCTGATTTGTCGTTAATATCCGTCCAGCGACAACCTTCAGGTAATGGGTGCTTTTTTAGGGTGCCCGCTTCGGTGTTCTCATGCACCATTTTGATAAACAGCAGCAGTACCAACTCGGTGACGTAGTCGCTGTAGTTAATGCCGTCGTCACGCAGTACGTCACATAGGTTCCAGAGTTTTTGTACGATGTCGTTGTGGGTCATAAATTTCTCGTTAGGTGTCCTGCCAAAATAGGTCTTGCTGAAACGGCTTCTACAGATGACGGGCATAAAAAACCCGCACGATTTGAGCATAGTTGCAAGCAACCATAGGCTTGGCGGGTATGTTGGCCGCAAATATAGAGTTCAAAGTATCGTGAATCAAGTCAATACTGTTAAAGACAACATTATAGAAACGCTTCAAGATAACGACTGGTGTGTTACAAGATTTTATAGACCTACACGCAAATGAGCATTGATGCAATCATGAAGCAAGTCGACGGCCTTATCCTCATTGGCACCGGTCAGATCTAGCATCACGTCGCATTGAGCCTGCAACTTGTTCAGCACACCTACTCTGAACGCAGGATTCAGGGTTTCGATATCTTCTGCCGTCGCCCCTCGCTTTTGCAACCTAAGTTGTCGTTCGGACTCATCAAGCGTCAATAATATACTCAGGTGCGGTTGGTATGCCCGACTCAACACAAAAGAGAGATCAAGCGTGACACCTCGTTCATTTGCATAGGCAATGGTTGAGGCTCGGTAGCGATCCATCAGTACACTTTGACCACTCTGAATCAAACCCTGTACTTTTTCACCTTCAGCCTGCACGGTAGCAGCATAAAAAAGTGCCTTCGCAGTTTCACTGCTGCCAAGTCCGTGAATGATATCTGCTCGTATAGGCAGTAGTTCTGATCCCGGAGTAGTCATCAGTTGGTATCCATACTGTTGAGCAAAGCGACGGGCAAGTGTGCTTTTGCCGACACCGTCTAGCCCTTCAAGCACGATAAAAAACGGCATTGTTTATCTCCTTTAGTGTTTGAGTTTCAGATAAGTTCGCCGCTTGTGCGAGCGCCTCCATCTGACGGTAGTCTTCGGGGGTAAAACTGTTACTGGCTATAACATGCGGTATCGCTTCATCAGCTGATTCAATAAAACCGAACTGTTCTCGTTGTTTGTCGAGCACAGTGCCACGCAAAATCATCAGAGGCCAAGCGCGGATAACGGGAACCTGCTGACTCCAGCACCAGCTTAACGACTCGCGAAAACTCTCTAACGTCTGTTCTGGCAACCCATATATCAGCGATACTTCAAACTGTATATGACGTGCCTTGAGCTTTTCTATCACGCGCTCTGCCATCACTAGATTGTTTGGTCGGCCAATGGCATCCCCTTCCTTCTTGATAGCGGTTTGCAGCCCGAATTCAAGCACAACATTGAGACCTTCCAGCGCATCGAGGAATTCGTCTTTCACAGACTCAAAACGACACTGCAAGGCGAGTTTTGCGTTCAAACCAACCTCTTTAAACAGAGTCAACAGATCAACGGCACGCTTTGTATCTAGATGAAAGATAGGGTCTAGGATGGATATGCGCTCAACACCTGCCTGCGCAAACAGCCTTACTTCTTTGCTGATACGCTCATAGTCGAGTTGTTGTTCCGTCAATTTGAAGCGGTTACCCGACTCTCTATGCTGGCAGAAGCTACAACGGAAAGGGCAACCACGCATAGTTTCCCAACGGATGGACTGACCAACATTCATCACGCCAGTAAGCCAAGGCGAAGCCAACTGTTTTAACGAGATTTCTGACTTTAGCCCAAGGTCGGTTTGACCTGCAAAATGAATGCCTTGCCCTTGTACGCTTTCATCTTTAGCCAGTAACACCATTGCTTGTTCACCATGTCCTCGCACGAAAATATTGGCGTATGGGTATAAAGTCTCCAGTGTTCCGGCTTCGGCATACGAAACCTGTGGACCACCTAATACAATTGGGGCTGATGTTGAGTTGTGAATCACTTCCGTCAACTGCTGGGTAATAGGCTCGTTCCAGATGTAGGCTCCTATACCGACCAGACAGCCGATACCCTTTACTTCAAGCGCATAAATTGTGTCTAAAACTTGTGTCTCTAACGCCTTGTAGCTGAAATCTGGGGCATTCACCGCACCTTCAATCAGCGTATAACAAATACCTGCTCGCTTTAATGACGCCAGTATTGAAGCAGCACCTAGGTTTGAACGCCCATCTTGTGGACGCTCCCAGTCTACGGAGATGAATATGATGTGCTTATTCATATTTCCCCCCTTAATTGCCAGACTTAGTGAGGTGCCAACCATGCTGGTAGCGACATTCATAAATAGAGAGCCGTAATTTTTTTTCATGAAAGAGACAATTCGCGCGCCTCTTGGCACTCTGATAGCTGGTATAAAGTTGCTTAGGTTTTCCTTCTCCACTGGTGCAATAGTGGCAAGTTTCGCTAGGAGTGTGGCGCTCTTCAGGGCAAAGATGCCAGTAACTACAGCGGTCACATTGGTAGGAAACTATTGCTTTACCAAGAGTTAAGCTGGTTTGGTTTGCTGCCTGATCGTCTGAAAATTTAAATTGATAAGTTTTGAGGAGTTGGCCAGTGCGCTGGCTAATACATTGAATTGAATAGTACATAAAGATAGCTCCGCTTTATGATTACAGAGCTATCATTGATTGATCAGTGCATTGCGCTAACAACTGCTTGCAACCTAAGATTAGTCTTCGGCTATCATCACTAGCGAATAGAGGGCTAGAAATAGTAGAGAAAATAAATAAAAAAGTATAAAACAGCAGCATTCCAAAAAATGCGTAAAATAGCCGCCTTATTTCTCGGTGCGACATTAACAAAGTGACTATTGTTAATTTTACTATATATTCCATCAGTTTATTTCCTTTGCTAAGCTTCATTAAAACTTATTACTCGCAACAACAGCTGGCCAAATGGCGTCGCTGAGTTCTTCCAGTACGGTATCCAGTTGATTGTTCAGTGCCTTGTCGAACTGCTTGGCGCCGCCTTGTTCGGCAAAGCGCTGGTTCACAAACTCGCGGTCGACGATCACTTCATGCACCAGTTGTTTGGCTAGGCGCTCTAACCATTTACGTTGAGCGGGTTGCCAGTTATGGCGTTGGTAAAGGCGCTGCATGGCCTGTGCGATGCGTTGTTCAAAGGGAACTAAAGGTTCACCAAATGCCGCACGGCGAATATGGCCGACGATGCTGGCGGCAATGTCTTGGTTGGTTTGGTTGCGGATGGCGCTTTGCAGTTTAACTTCGCTGTAACCTGCGCCATCTAGTAGTAGTTTGATCTCTTTAAGTTGTTCGCGGGTGAGGTCGCGGGGTTTGTTCACCACCACTGAGAGCGCGGCATTTTGGTTGATTTGCTGTTGGATAAACTGATTAAAGCTGTCCAAGTAATCTTCTGGCTTTTGGTGTACGCCATAGCTTTGGCTGCGTTCACGTAGTTCGTCGTGGTGCTCTGAAATCACGGGTTGGCGCTCGCTGCCCAATAAGCGGTTCACCTCTGTTAGCTGGTTAAGCAGTCCGCTGTGCTGGCTGATAAAATCCGCTGCTTGCCTTGGCCCCAACTGCTGTAGATGTGTGTGCAGGCTTTTGGGTTCAACGCCCCATAGGTTGTGCAGCTCATCTAGCTTTTGTTTCAACGCGGGGTTGTTGTCGGCTTTGTTCTCTGCTTTTCGTAACACGCGCATCACTTTTTGGCTCAGTTGGCTCAGTACCACGTCGGCATGGCTTTGCTCGGGTGAGTCACCGGGGGCGTTCAGTGCGCGCTCTAGTTGCTCTGGGTTGCTGATCTCTGTCACCAGTTGCGCCAAGCTGATGTTGGGGTCTTTCACCAGTGGTTTCATGGTGTTCACGTCATCCAACGCTGCATAAATATCAACGGGGTCGTAGATGCGAAACACTGTTTTACCAATTTCGTCACAGCGGCGAGTGGCGCGCCCCATCATCTGCTCGTACAAGATGCGTGATTTTACTCGACGCATAAATACCAAGTTGCAAATTTTGGGCACGTCGATCCCTGTGGTGAGTAGGTCTACGGTGATGGCAATATTGGGGTAGCGTTCGTTTTTATACTGGCGGATCAGTTGCGCCACTTTGTCGCTTTGGCCTGTAATTTTAGCCACGGCAGCTTGGTTGTATTCACCGTTGTAGAGGTCTTTAAAGGCTTGGTCTAATAGGCGCTTAACCATATCCGCATGTAGGTCGGTGGCGCAGAAGATCAAGGTCTTTTCATCCCCAAAGGGGTCAAGCTCTTGTACTAACTGTTCACAGATCACTCGGTTAAAGTTTTCGTTGATCACCTGACGGTTAAATGCGTCTACTTCAAAACTCAGCTCATCTTCTAGCTCGGCACTTTGCACTTCGCCCGTTTGGGTATTGATGGCGCTGATGGTTTCACCCTTATCAAAACGGATACCGTTCTGGGTGAGCAGGGTTTCGTAGCGAATGGGCGGTTCGTGATCAATCAGCCAATCATCGGCCACTGCCTCTCGGTAGGAGTAGGTGTAAACAGGTTTACCAAAAATATCACTGGTGTGTTTCGCTGGCGTGGCGGTTAGGCCGATTTTAAAGGCATCAAAATAGTCCAGCACACGGCGATAGCTGGACAGGTATTGGCTAACCTCTCGGGTGGCCAGTTCGCCTTCGGTCATCTCTTGATCTAGGGTGTAACCTCGGTGCGCTTCGTCGATGATAATGCAGTCAAATTGATCAATGGGCGGCGGATTGTCGCTCATAAAAATGCGTTTCACCATCGCTTGTACGGTGGCAACCTGCACACGGGTTTCGGCCTCTGCGGCCATATCACCTAACTCTGCCACGTTGTAAATCTTGGAGAGGCTATGGTTCTGTTCCAATGGCGCTTCATTGAAAGCGTCAAGGGCTTGCTGTCCTAATGCAGTGCGATCCACCAAAAACAAGATGCGCTTGAAACGCTCGGCTTTTAAAAAACGGTACATCAGGCCAATAATGGTGCGCGTTTTACCTGTGCCTGTTGCCATTGCCAATAGGGCGCTACGCACCTCTTGAGCCAATGTGTTTTCAACCGCGTTAATGGCTTTTTGCTGATAATCACGCACTTTTAAATAGCCAAAAGGCTCGGCCTGTAACGTGCGTTGCGCGGCCTCTTTACTGCGCTTTAACAGGTCAAGTAGCCCGTCTGGTGTGTGAAAACTCGGCAGCGCACGTTTCAGATTGGCAGGATGGCGCAGATCACGAAACCAAGTACCCGATTGTTCGGCCAATTGCGGTACATAGGGCCGACCATTGCAGGAGTAAACAAATGGGATGTTGTAATGCCCTTCTTCATCATCAGGCCAAGCAATGGTCATCCCTTGTAGCGCCCAAGCGGGAATTAAAGGCGGAGTAACACTTAAACCTTTGCTGTAGCGTTCAGCTTGAGCGATTTTGCCTGCGACATTGGTGTTTTCTTTTTTGGCTTCCACTACGGCAATAGGGGTTAAGCCTGCAAAGAGTACATAGTCTGCTCGGCCTTTCTGCCCTTTGTATTGCGTTGGCCACTCGGCAATGGCAAGGTTTTGGCCTTTTTCAGGGCGAGTACCCTGTTTGAAACTGAGTGACTCACTGTCGGCTTGCCAACCCGCTTCGATCAGTTGTTGGTCTATCAAGATACGGGTTAAGGCTTCATCCAGTACAATATGCTGAGTGGCGGCTTGTGTATTGCGGCTAAGTTGTTGCCGCTGGTTGGCTTGGGCTTTGTCATCTTGCGTTGCCAGTTGAGCCTGTAATGCTTTGATTTTGGCTTCGTAGGTTTGCTGCTGTTGGCGAAGTGCCTGCTCATGTTGTGCGGCTTGCTGCGCTAAGGTACGAGACTCTTCATCCATCGCGTGGGCAAGTGCTTCGTATTCCTCTTTTTCTTTGGCGATCAGTTCGTTCAGTTGCTGGCTTGAACCCAAGTCGATATTGGCTTGCTGTAACTCATTTTTGAGTTGTGCCATCTCGGTTTGCAGTTTACGCAGTTGTTCGCTGGGGTCAGTGAATGCAACAAAGGGGCTGGGTTTAAATTGAACCCCCGCTTTACCAAAGGACTGGTGAAACCAAATGGCGAGTTTGCGGGCAACAACAAGACCGTTAATCGCTTCTTTGTGCTGTGTTTTAAATTGATGCGTGGCTTTGTTGCCTTCAATCCGTAGCGTATGAAACAGCTCTCGCACCACTGGCTCTAGTTTTAACTCGCGGTTAATTTTATAGAGCAGATCAGCCTGTGACGTTTGGCCATCAAAGGTGATTCCTGCTAACACTGCAAGATGCTGGGCAAGGGCTTCGCCTAGTTGACGTAGTTTTATCAGCGTGGTGTTGGGGTCGCTGGCAAAAGCGCGTTCCGCTGAGAGTGCCAGTTCGACAAACAAGGGGTCGTGCTCTGCCAAGAAATCAAAATTAGAGGTTTGATTAGGTGAGGCCATCGCTCAGAAACTCCATTTCATCCATCGCATATCGTTATTCAAGGTAGGGGCTAGACTACCTTAAATAACGGGTTCCACAAATGAACAGGCGCTCAGCGGTCGACTAACGCGAGGCCAGTTTATTCAATAATGCAAACAAGGGTTGTGCCACTATGCTTTCGCGCCAGCCTGTCCACTCGGCGGGGATCTGGTTTAATTCACCACGAATCGCTTTGTTAAGCACTTGTTCGACTTGACGCTTACGCACTAAAAGCTCGGGGGGGAGGTCTTGGTTGTCGGCTATTTCGCGCACTTTTTTCTTTAAAGCTTTTGACCAGTCGCGATAAGGCTGCCCGATGGGTGAAGGTATAGAGTCAGGCCAAGTCGCCTGTGAGCGAGTGCGGCTGTGCTCGATAATATCTAAAATTTCATTACCTTCACGTTTGATTAGACTAGGGCGTAAGCCTTCAATTTTGCTCAACTCAAATAGGTTGGTGGGCAGTTTGTAGGCCAATAACCAGAGTTGATTATCTGAGAGTAAACGGCTGCGAGGAATATCGCGCAGGCGCACTTGCTGCTCTCGCCAGCAGGTGATGTCTTGCAAGACTGCTAGCTTTTCTTGTGACAGTTTCCACGCTTGTTTAATGCGTAAAAAATAAAACTCATCATCTGGTGGCAATAACGCCTGTTGGCTGATTTGCTCACAATCAAGTTTGCACCAAGTATAACGGTTGCAGTCTTCAAGCTGTTTTTTAATTAAAGGCCAGATCTGATACAGGTAGTGCACGTCGGCAGCGGCATAGGCACATTGCGAATCAGTGAGTGGGCGTTGCAACCAGTCAGAGCGGGTTTCTTCTTTATGTAGGTCAATATTCAACCAAGTAGCAACCATGCGTTGATAACCGACCGATAAGGTTTCCCCCATAAAGGCAAGTGCCACTTGTGAGTCCATTAAGGGCGCTGGTACAACCCCTGTAAGACTGCGAAACACTTCTAGGTCTTCTGAGCAGGCGTGCAGCACTTTCAACACTTGTTCGCTGGTGAGTAAAGCTGCAAAAGGCTGCCAGTCGGTAATTTTAAGGGGGTCAATTAACCAGCAGTGTTCAGCATCTTGAATTTGAATCAACGCAGCTTTTGGGTAGTAGGTGTCCACGCGGATAAATTCGGTATCTAAGGCGATAAAGTCGCAGTTAAGCCACTGTTGGCAGCAAGTTGCGAGTAGTTGGTCATCCGCAATAAAACGATAGGCGATCGCTTGCTCATCAGCAGGGGTTAAAGATTGTGCAGGCAGATCGGGCTGCGTTTTTGGTGCGGTTGTGTTTTCCATGACCGACTCAGCATAAAAATGTAAAAAAGGGCAAAATGCTTGGCGTTATACCATAGGTAAGCGGCCAGCTAAAGCGCGGCTCAGGGTGCCACCGTCGATATATTCCAGCTCACCACCGATTGGGATACCGTGCGCCAGTCGAGTTACTTTAATGGGCAGGTGTTCAATCATGTCGGCGATGTAGTGTGCGGTAGCTTCCCCTTCTACGGTGGGGTTAGTGGCTAATATCAGCTCTTGTACAACACCTTGACTCAAGCGCTCAGCCAATAAAGGTAGGCCAAGACTATCAGGGCCGATGCCATCAATGGGGGACAAATGTCCTGTTAGCACAAAGTAACGGCCATTAAAGCCACCCGCTTGTTCCATAGCGATTTGATCGGCGGGAGTTTCTACAACACAAAGCAAGCTGTTGTCTCTACGCTCGCTGCGGCAAAGGCCGCAGATGGGTTCTTCTGTTAAGGTGCGGCAGCTTTGGCACTGACCCACCTGTTCTAAGGCTTGGTCTAATATCTGTGAAAGCCGAAAGCCGCCTTCTCGATTACGCTCTAGCAGATGTAGCGCCATACGCTGTGCCGATTTAGGCCCCACACCGGGCAAGCAGCGCAGTGCGGTAATCAGTTGATCTACTAATGGGCTAAAGGCCATAAGGTCTCCCAGTGTTGGCGTAATCGAAAAGGTTGTAGTTTTTAGCTGTATAGCAAAGCGTTTTAAAATGGCATTTTAAAACCTGGTGGCATCTGCATGCCGCCTGTCAGCTCTGCCATTTTGGCTTGTGTGTTAGCTTCAACGCGACGTACTGCGTCGTTTACGGCTGCGGCCAACAGGTCTTCTAGCATCTCTTTGTCTTCTGACATTAGAGCAGGGTCAATGGTGACAGCGCTTACGTCGTGGCGACCATTCATTTCAACTTTCACCATGCCTGCGCCCGATTCGCCCACTACTTTTTGCATGGCCGCCTCTTCTTGCAGCCTCTGCATTTTGGCTTGCATCTCTTGGGCCTGTTTCATCAGATTACCCATATCACCTTTAAACATAGTGTTGTCCTCTATTCAGCAATTTTATGGAGATTAGTGGTGTTCATTGTATCAGTGTTTTTGCGCGGCTCGCGTAATTATCCGTACAAGATTAAGACCGTAGATTGAACCCTTGGTTACAGTTTCTTTCACTCATTAGACTAAGGGCTGTATGGAGGGGAAGTTCACCTCAGCATCAAACTCATTCAGCAGCCGTTGAATATTGTCATCTTGCATAAACAGTTGATCGGCTTGCTGCTTACGCAGGGCAATCAAGCGCTCTTTACGCTGCGAAGGTGTGTCCATATTGGGCTGTAAGGTGACAATCTCAATGGTGAATGCTTCATGCAACACTTGCTGTAGTGCGCGCTGCCACTCTTCTATACGTGCAGGATTAATAAAGTTACGCACATTTTCTGAAATACCAAACACCAATACGCTGTCTTTGCGCTCTTGCAGAGCGGCATTGTCGGCAATTGTGCGTTCAAAACCCCGTAAAGGCAGGTGATCTAACAACATCACCCAGTGCTGATTATTGTGCAGCTCGGTTGGGCAAGGTGCGACCATAGGCGTGATATTGGCGGGGGTTGCTTCGTTGTCTATAACCGCTGCTTCAGGCGTTGGGATGTTCTGTGGCGCTGAAACCAATGCAGGCTCAGGTGCTGTCGGCACAGGCATTGGTTCTGGCATCATCTTTTGATAAATATTGGTTTCTGCTTGTGCGGCTGATGGCACTGCTGAAGGTGCTGTTGATGGCGCAACAGCAGGCTCAATCATCGGCGGGCTAGTAGGCGCTAGAACAGATTCGTAGGCACTATCTGGCAACTCTTCCCAAGGGGGAATATCACCAAGTGGTCGCGCGCTTTCAGCTTGAACTACCGCTGCTTGCACAGGCTTTTGTACCGCTGCTTGCACAGGCGCTGAAACAGCCGCCTGTTGAGCACTAAGTGCTTGAGCTGCATTTTGATTACCTCGCGCCAAGGCAGCGCGGGCATTTTTAATCAGATCAACAGCGGCTGGCGCTTCTTGTGTGCTGGCAGGGGCTGTTGTAACGGGCGGTGTTGCTGGTTGCGCTGTTGGTTGCGTTGTTGGTTGCGCTGTTGGTTGAATTGTCGGCTGTTCAACTTGCGCTTGTGCTGGCTCAGCCGCTAATTGCTGTTTTTTTTTATCCGGTTCCCGCGAGAAACTAACGGGGGCACTGCCTTGCGACACAGGCACCCCTTGCGGGGCAAAGGCCAGCATACGAATCAAGGCCATCTCAAAACCGGTACGCGGATCGGGTGCTAGGCGTAGGTCTTCTTGGCTTTTGATGGCGATTTGGTAGTACAACTGCACATCTTCAGCGGTCATCTGTGCCGCATGCGCCAACACCTGAGCTTTGTCACCCAAACCGTTATCGACCGCATCCGGCAATAGTTGCGCAATTGCCATACGGTGCAGGTAAAGCGCCATATCAGCCAATGTGGTTTCAAAGTCAGCCGCCTGTTCTGATAAGCGTGCGGCCCCTTGCAGCAGTGCCTGCGTGTCTCGGTTGATCAGGTGCTCTATCAATGCGGTGACATGGCGCTGATCCACTAAGCCTAACATTTCGCTGACTTGGCTGGCGTTGATCTGCCCTTGCCCGAATGCAATCGCTTGATCGGTCAGGCTCAAAGCATCACGCATACTGCCATCAGCGGCACGGCCTAACAGCCAAAGCGAGGCTTCGTCAAATGGGATCTGTTCAGCACCTAGCACATGCGTCAAATGCTCAACCACCCGTTCTGGCGGCATATTTTTCAAGTTAAATTGTAGGCAGCGTGACAGCACTGTAACCGGAAGCTTTTGTGGGTCAGTGGTCGCTAACAGAAATTTAACATGGGGCGGCGGCTCTTCCAGTGTTTTTAACAGGGCGTTAAAACTGTGGGTAGAGAGCATGTGCACTTCGTCGATCAGGTAAACCTTAAAACGGCCACGGGACGGCGCATATTGCACGTTGTCGAGCAGTTCACGGGTGTCTTCAACCTTGGTGCGCGAGGCTGCATCCACTTCTATCAGATCAACAAAGCGGCCTTCGTCAATTTCGCGGCAACTGCTGCACTCACCACAAGGACGAGAGGTAATGCCCGTTTCGCAATTTAGGCACTTGGCGATAATGCGCGCAATCGTGGTTTTACCCACCCCTCGCGTCCCCGTAAACAGGTAAGCATGGTGTAAGCGGTTGTTATCAAGCGCACTGACCAAGGCACGTTGTACATGGTCTTGCCCGACTAGCTCGTGGAAATTTTTAGGACGCCACTTTCGCGCCAGTACTTGATAACTCATAACAACCAATCAATGAAGGATAAAAAAGATGATCCGCTTAACCGCTACAGACTTAAAAGTAGTTAAGACGCGCGATTGTACAACAAATGTCAAAAGGGGTGAATTTTACGCGACGTTATTCTTTTTCGACACGGGCTGTACTGTCCTGATTTTTACGATTTTTTTGCAATTGCTGATAGTAATAATCCATAAAGTCTTCTGTAATCTGCTGCTCTAGCTCAACCGCTTTTTGAGTCGGGCAGAAGATAGTGACCACTAACAGACTTTTTGCCCCACTGTTGGTTAAGATACGCACACTGGGGTCAGGGCCTGTTAGCGTAATGCCCAAGCGCTTCTCAATCAGAGTGCTGTAGCGCTCTGCAACGCTTTTAAATGGACTGCAATAATGCTGGGCAGAACTGAGCGCTTGGTGCTTGGCTTCTTTGAGATTCAGTTCTTTCGGTTCCAAAATAATCTGAAAAGAGTGCGCCACGTAACGTCGCATAAAGTTCAAATTTTGCACAGTGCCTGCAATAAACTGGTTATTGGGTAGTATCAAGGTACGCCCCGTGTAACCGTAGCTCATGGTTTCCATATCCACTTCCAATAAAGTGGTGGATAACCAATCACTGCTGACCACTTCACCATAGTGCCCACCTATTTTGATCCAGTCCCCGACACTAAACGCACGGCTACTGGCAATATAAAGCGCCCCTAAAAAACACTGAATCTGTTCACGGGTTGCCACTACCAATGCCACCACAAACGCAGCAACCGACAGGGCGATAAAGCGCAGCTCAGACAACCACACCAATACCAGCCCCGCCAGAATCAGTAGACTGGTGATATTCGTTACCGTGTTGATCCAACGTTTGGGTAGTGTTTCTTCCTCTGTCAAATAACGACGAATTAAACGTACCAATAACCAACGCAGCAACAAGCCCACCACGATCAACAAGACTGATATGATGATCTTGTTGCCGCCAAATGGTGCTAATGCTGCTAGAATTTCTTTTATTTCTGACATGTTATAAGTCAATCTCAATTAAACGGTTTTGCGGCAAGGTCATCTGGGTGTCATGATATTGCAATAGATTAAGTCACAAATATTAACTCTTTAGCCCCATTAATACCTCGGAATTTAAGCCTTGATGAAAGCGGTTGAAAAACGTGCAGTTTATTTGAAAGTTAGAGATCAATTAGCCGATAAAATTCACTCTGGAATTTGGCTTGCCAACGATAAACTTCCAGCAGAGCGTCAGCTTTCAGAGCAGTTTGACATTACGCGAGTTACAGTTCGGCAAGCATTGGTTCAGCTTGAGGCTGAAGGCTTAATTTTTCGCGCCAACCGTAGAGGTTGGTTTGTTGCACCTAAACGCATTGATTACGACCCTAGCCGAGACATCGGCTTTGTGCGTTATGTCGAAGACCAAGGCTTTCATGCACGCACTGAAACCCTAAGCAAGCAATTAGTAGAAGCGCCACAATGGCTATCTCAACTAACGGGACTAGCAGAGGGCACCCCTGTTTATGAGATTCTCAGACGACGCTATATCAACGACCGCCCCTGCTTAGTCGAGAAAATATTTGTTAACCCTAAACACTGCGCCGGATTACTCAGCCACTCTTTAAATCAGTCGCTCTGGGAGCTGCTACGCCAACACTATCAATTAGAGCCTGCCGAACGCTACATCGAGATGTACCCACAAACATTAGACGCGGCCATTGCCCAACAGTTGAATGTCAACACAGGCTGTGCCAGCTTGTATATGCGCCGTATCTGTCATGATCAACAAGGTGAGTTTCTAGAGCTGGATGAAGAGTTTTGGTTGCACAACGCACTTAAAGTAGTGGTCAGTGTAAAACCTCCTAAGCCTTAGGTTCGACCTTAGTTATACCTATCATCAAAGGGTGCTCACTGTCTTTTTATCGTCATCAAAATGAAATAGATGCACTTTATTATATGGTGTATACCAGATAATAAAGAGATCAATATTATGGCTCAGCGCGTCATTATCATTGGTGGTGGAGTTTTGGGCTGCTCAGCCGCTTATGCACTCAGCCAACACCCTCATTTAGACGTCACTTTATTGGAGGCCAATACATTGGCCTCTGCGACAACAAGTTATGCCGCAGCACTTTTAACCCGCGCTCGTCAGCAACCTGTTTTGGCCGATCTAGTACGCGAAACTTTTAATACCATTCAAGCCCTTGGTGAAAAACTAGGCCAGCCCTTACCTTATCGTCAGGTGGGAAGTTTGCATATCGGCAGTGATGCTGCGTCGCTTGCTCAGCTGGAACAAACCGCAGCAACAGCCAAGCAGCAAAAACTTAAAACAGAATGGCTATCAGTATTTGACGCTCAACAAAAAGCACCTTGGCTAGCTTTGCCTACTGACGCTAAGGCGCTGTATCTACCAGAAGATGGGTTTATTGACCCTTATCAG
This sequence comes from Oceanospirillum multiglobuliferum, assembly GCF_900167095.1. Taxonomy (GTDB): domain Bacteria; phylum Pseudomonadota; class Gammaproteobacteria; order Pseudomonadales; family Halomonadaceae; genus Oceanospirillum; species Oceanospirillum multiglobuliferum. The sequence continues at coordinate 166,128 of NZ_FUXG01000005.1, read as the reverse complement.
TTAGCGACGGCTTACGGGCAGGTCGCACGTTTGCAAGGCTGCCGCATTCGCCAAAATCAGCGCGTTAAGCAGTTGCTACAGCAGGGTGATAGGGTGACAGGTGTAGAACTGGTCAGTGGTGAGCGCTTATACGCCGACTATGTTGTCGATGCCGCAGGGCCTTGGGCAACAGCTTTAGCTAAGCAAGTCGGGGTAAATCTGGCAATGGCCTCCGTACGCAGCCATTACTGGATCACCGACCAACGTCAAACTGTGCCAATGGGTTCACCAATGGTGATTTTGCCTCAAGCCAAAGCTTACGCTCGACCAGAGGTAGGCGGCTTACTTTTTGGCTTACGGGATGAAACGCCTGTGTATTGCTCGCCTAATCAGCTACCCAATCAACTTGACGGCTTCAGCTTTGGGCAAGATGAACAGGGCTGGCAAGCCCTTGAAGCAGGCTATGAAAGTTTGCTGCCATTTTTTCCAGAGTTGAACGATGCCAAGATTGAACACTATATCTCAGGCATTTCAAGCTATACCCCTGACGGTTTGCCTTTATTAGGTTATTTCCAAGCCGACAGCGGAACACCTTTGATTAAGGGATTTTTAGTGATGACAGGCTGCTCTGGTGCAGGTATCGGTCTATCCGGTGGCTTGGGACGATTAATCGCAGAATTGATTCAAGGTAAGCAGACATTCACCGATCTATCCGCCTTGCAGCCCCATCGTTTTGGTCAGATTGACCCTTATGATGACCAGTTTCAGCGCCGATGCGCGTTAGCCCGTTGCCAAAAGAGAAGCGGTTAACCTCTTGTGATAAAAATTCATTTTTTCATCACATATTTGAAACAATTGGCTGTTAATTTCTGGTATATACCAAATAAGTAGGAATGTTCATTATGCGCTTAACAACTTCGATCAAAACAGCTCTTGTCAGCCTAGCCAGCAGCTTGGCACTGTCTAGCATTGCGGCACATGCCCAGACCGAGCTCAAAGTGTACACCGCACTAGAGACCGAACAGCTCGCAGAGTACGCCCGTGAGTTTAATAAAGCTTATCCAGAAATCCACATCAAATGGGTGCGTGATTCTACAGGAATTGTGACCGCAAAATTGTTAGCTGAAAAAGCTAACCCACAAGCGGATGCAGTCTGGGGCTTAGCAGCTACTAGCCTGCTGATCCTTAAAGACGAGCAGATGTTAGAAACTTATGCACCTGAGGGTGTCACAAATTTGTCACCTAAATTCCGCGACAATAGTGCCCAACCTTCATGGGTGGGTATGAACGCTTGGATGGGTGCGCTGTGCTTTAACACTATTGAAGCGAAAAAGCTGGGGTTACCTAAGCCAACCAGCTGGGAGGATCTGACCAAGCCTATCTATAAAGGCCATATTGTGATGCCAAACCCAGCGTCGTCAGGTACGGGCTTTTTAGATGTCTCCTCTTGGTTGCAACTGTTTGGCGATCAAAAAGGTTGGGACTATATGACCCGCCTGCATGACAACATTGCGCGCTATACCCATTCAGGCTCCAAGCCCTGCAAATTAGCTGCGGCAGGTGAAACACCTATTGGGATCTCTTTTGCCTATAAAGGTGCAAGTTTGAAGAAGAAAGGCGCGCCTTTGGACGTTGTGTTTCCTAAAGAAGGCTTAGGATGGGATATGGAGGCCGCTGCGATAGTGAAGGGCACGCAGAACCTTGAAGCGGCGAAAAAGCTGATGGACTTTGCAGTGTCTAAAGCCGCGAATGAAATGTACAACAAAAACTTTGCTGTTGTTGCGATGCCGGGGGTTGCTAAGCCAATTCAATATTATCCGGCGAACCCAGAAACATTAATGATCGACAACCGCTTCGATTGGGCTGCCCAGAATCGCACCGCCATTTTGGCTGAATGGCAAACTCGTTTTGATGGCAAGAGCGATCCGAAGTAAGCCAGCTTAATCCGCATCCATCTGTTTTATTGTGCTAATGCAGGCGGATGCGGAGCTAGGTTAAACGCTTTTAATTGATGACACGGAGAATGATATGACGGCTCAGATTCAGCGACCGCTATCCGCACCCCCTTATCTACAGATCAAAAAACTCTGGAAACACTACAGCGGCTTTGCTGCACTGAAAGAGGTGTCACTGGAGATCAAAGAGGGCGAGTTTGTCTGTTTTCTAGGGCCTTCAGGCTGCGGTAAAACAACCTTATTACGCGCTATTGCAGGCTTAGACCTTCAAAGCAAAGGTCAAATTTGGCAAGGAGGCCGAGATGTCTCTCTGCTCCCGCCTGAGCAGCGCGATTTTGGCATAGTATTTCAATCTTATGCGCTATTTCCAAACCTGACCGTAGCTAACAATATCGCCTATGGTTTACGTAGTTTAAAGCTGGATAAAAACCAAATTCAGAAAAAAGTGCGTGAGTTACTACATACCATTGGCTTGCCTGATGTGGGGGAAAAATACCCTTCGCAACTCTCAGGTGGCCAGCAACAACGTATTGCATTAGCAAGGGCTTTAGCCACTGAGCCGAGTTTATTATTGCTGGATGAGCCGCTATCAGCGTTGGACGCCCGAGTGCGTTTACACCTGCGTCAAGAGATACGCAGCTTGCAGCAAAAACTGGGTATTACCACCATTATGGTGACCCACGATCAGGAAGAAGCGCTGACAATGGCTGATCGAATTGTGGTGATGAATCACGGCATTATCGAGCAAGTGGGCACCCCTGAAGAGATCTATCAGCGTCCCAATAGCGCCTTTGTGGCAAATTTTGTCGGTACGATGAACCTGCTGCCTTGCCATTACTTAAACAGCAAACAAGTGCGCATGGGATCTGAACTGGTGCACTACAAGCTGCATCACAACACTGCCCATCAAACCTTGGGCTTTGAATTGAATCATGGGCCGGTACAGAAACCACAAAAATCTAAGGCTTGGCTGGCCTTTCGCCCAGAAGTGGCGGAGTTAGTACCATTTAATCATGCTCAGACTGACCTTGATCATGAATCAGCAGCCCCTAAGAGTGCTCTCAAGCCTCACAGTAACGCCCAAGCACATTACTTCCAAGGTCAAGTGTTACAAAGTGAGTTTATGGGCAGCTTTTTCCGACTGAAGATCGCACTGCACACCAACCATGCCGAGTTAGTGCAACAACCTATCCATGTAGACATTGCCGTTCAACAGGCCAATTTGGACTGTTTGACTGTAGGCCATCGCCTAACCATCAAAGTGCCTGTTGATCAAATACAAGTGTATGAGCGCAATGACAGCACGCCTTTTAAACAGCCGCAAAGTGTTGAGGTTGCAGCATGATATTGGCAGCACAACCTAAAGCCACTTCAGCAAGGCTAAGTCCTCAGGATCTGATACAACGATTAGTCATTGTACTAGCACTGGTATTTCTAGCGGTGAGCTTGATTTTGCCTCTAGGCAGTATGTTCATAAAAAGCCTGCAAGATCGTCATGGTGCATTTGTTGGACTGGATAACTTTGCTCAGTATTTTGGCAACCCTGTTTTGTTTGACTCTATCAGTAACTCGTTACAGGTCGCGCTAATATCAACGCTTATTGTGATAGTGCTGGCCTTTCTATTTGCTTATGGTCTCACTCGCACCTGTATGCCGGGTAAGAAGAGTTTGCGGGCACTCACCTTACTGCCTCTTTTTGCGCCCTCGTTGTTGCCTGCTATCAGCTTGATCTATCTTTTCGGCAACCAAGGCGTTTTGAAACCCGTGTTAATGGGGGGCTCTATTTACGGTGAAATCGGCATTGTCATGGGCATGTGTTTTTGGGTTTTCCCTCATGTTTTGATGATGTTGATTACTGCGCTGTCTAATGCTGATGCTCGTCTTTATGAGGCGGCAAAGGTGATGAAAGCCTCCCCCCTGCGTACTTTCTTCACCGTAACACTACCTAATGCCAAGTATGGATTGATCAGTGCCAGCTTTGTTGCCTTTACACTGGTGATTACCGATTTTGGCGTACCCAAAGTGATTGGCGGTGACTTTAATGTACTGGCAACCGATATTTATAAGCAGGTTGTAGGGCAACAAAATTTCCAAATGGGAGCGGTGGTTTCGGTCATATTGTTACTACCTGCACTGCTATCTTTTGCGGCAGATCGTTTAGTGCAGAAAAAACAAGTGTCGATGCAGTCTGCCCGTGCGGTGAGCTTTGTACCTGAAGCCAATCCATTGAAAGATCGTCTATTTTTTGTGTTCTGCTGTACGGTGGTATTGGCTATTTTACTGATCACCGCGATGGCAATTTACGCAGCCTTTGTCAGTTTTTGGCCGTACAACATGACGCTAACCTTTAATCACTTCGACTTTGAAGCGGTAGGTGCCAGTTGGGAGGCTTATTTTAACTCTTTAAAACTAGCCGCTTGGACGGCCTTAATTGGCACAGGTGTCATCTTCTTTAACGCCTACCTGGTCGAGAAGGGGCGTGCCTTTGAATCTGTACGTAACCTGCTGCATTTGATGGCGATGATTCCGATGGCAGTACCGGGAATGGTGCTAGGTCTGTCATATATCTTTTTCTTTAATGCCGCTGATAACCCATTTCATTTTATTTACGCCACTATGGCTATTTTGGTGTTGAACTCTGTGGTGCATTTTTACACGGTTTGTCACTTAACATCTATTACCGCACTTAAGCAGCTTGATGCTGAGTTTGAATCGGTTTCAGCCTCGTTAAAGATTCCGTTCTATATCACTTTCTGGCGCGTAACCCTACCAGTGTCTTTACCAACGGTGCTGGAAATATCGGTCTATCTATTTGTGAATGCGATGACCACAGTATCGGCAGTGGTGTTTCTTTACTCTAGCGACAGTATGTTGGCCTCTATTACTGTGATGAACCTAGATGAGGCGGGCAATACCGCACCTGCGGCAGCAATGGCAGTGCTGATCTTAGCCACCTGCCTATTGATAAAAGGGCTGCACTGGCTGCTATCTCAAAAACTGCTGGTTGTGACTCAAGGTTGGCGTAGTCGTTAACGCTCGGCATAAATCTTTAATCTAAAAACCATAACTTTAATTTAGTTGGACTGATTTGAAAGTTTAAATCTGGTCTATACCAATACAAGGACTAATCTAATGACACACGCACAACCTCCTTATTTATTGACACCGGGACCAATTACCACAACTCAAACCGTAAAATCGGCCATGTTACGTGATTGGGGCTCATGGGATGCCGACTTTCGTGCAATGACAGATCAACTCTGCCAGCAGCTACTGACTGTAGCCAATGCCAGAGAGACCCATGTGTGTATTCCAATTCAAGGTAGTGGCACCTTTGCCGTAGAAGCCACATTGGGTACGTTGATTCCTCAGACAGGCAAAGTGCTTGTGCTGATGAATGGGGCGTATGGGCAGCGTATTGCGAAAACCTTGGCTTATCTCAAACGTGAGCATGTTGTACTCGATAAGGGTGATTACCTGCCACCGATGCCAGATGAGGTTGAAGCGCTTTTACAAGCTGATCCAGATATTACGCATGTCACCCTCATTCACTGTGAAACCAGCTCAGGTATTCTAAATCCCGTATCAGAGATTGCTGAGGTTGTGGCGCGCCAAGGCCGTCTTTTAATTATTGATTCTATGAGCGCTTTTGGTGCGATCCCAGTTGACGCACAAACTCTGCCTTTTGCTGCGCTAATCTCATCTGCCAACAAATGTTTTGAAGGTGTTCCCGGCTTCGGTTTCAGCTTAGTGCGCCGTGACATACTGATTCAGTGTGCAGGTCAAGCACACTCTTTGAGTTTGGACCTGTATGACCAATGGCAATATTTAGAGAAAACTGGCCAGTGGCGTTTTACGCCGCCAACACATGTGGTTGCGGCCTTTTTGCAAGCATTGGCAGAGCATCAAGCAGAAGGGGGTGTTGCTGGGCGCTTAGCACGCTATCAACGCAATCAACAGCGCTTGGTGGCGGGTATGAAACAAATGGGCTTCAGCACACTGCTTAATGAGCAATGGCTGTCGCCTATTATCGTGACTTTCTTATCTCCTCAGCATCCTAATTTTAACTTTGATGATTTCTACAACCGTATTAAAGCTCATGGTTTTGTCATTTATCCAGGAAAGCTGACAGTGGTTGATAGCTTCCGATTGGGTTGTATTGGCCAGCTTTATGACCAACAGATTGATCAAGTTTTAGTTGCCATTTCGGCGGTATTAGATGAGATGCAGATCGAAAGCGGCTATGCCGAACTGCCAGAACACAACGCTGTAACTGCGTAATTGTTTTATTTGCTCAGTGTAATTTTTTAGGAGTCAGTATGTATCATTTTACCCGTCGTTATATCGGCCCCGTACAAGCCATCATTATGGATTGGGCAGGCACCACTGTTGATTTTGGCTCTATGGCCCCTATTCATGCCTTTCAAAATCTATTTGCCCAAAATAAGGTGCCAATTAGCATTGAAGAAGCACGCGCACCTATGGGGGCTGAAAAACGTGAACATATTCGACAGCTTTGCGCCATGCCCCGTGTACGAGACGCGTGGAAGCAGGCTCATGGGCTGTATCCAAGCGAGCAAGACATTGATCGTTTATATGAAGATTTCGTTCCGCTACAAATTGCAGCCATAGCAGAATGCAGCGCCCTCATTCCGGGTTTACTTGAAACATTGGATTGGTGTAGGCAACAAGCGATCGCCATTGGTGCGAATACAGGCTATGCCAGCCGTATGATTGAGGGGCTTGTAGCCAATGCTGCGGCTCAAGGTTATCAACCGCAAAGCAATGTTTGCGCAACAGATGTGCCTAAAGGTCGCCCTTACCCTCATATGGCACTGAAAAATGCGATTGAACTTGGCGTAAGCGATGTCTCTGCCTGCATCAAAATTGACGACACCCTGACAGGGATTGAAGAGGGCCTAAGTGCAGGCATGTGGACTATTGGGGTTGCCGTCAGCGGTAACGAGGTCGGCCTACCACTCTCACAGTGGCAAGGGTTATCTGAAACAGAACAAAATACTCTTCGTCAGAAAGCTTATCAGCGCTTTTATCAGGCAGGCGCACACTATGTCGTGGACAGTATTGCCGATATTGTGCCCTGTATTGAAGCAATCAACTTGCGTCTACAAGCAGGTGAGCAGCCTTGAGTTTTGAGGCCATCATACTGGTGATTATTTCAGCCTGCTTACATGCAGGCTGGAATTTAATTGGCAAAAAACAATCACCTAGCCAAGCATTTTTCATGCTCAGCACCCTATTTGGGGTGCTGATCCTATCCCCGTGGTTGCTATGGGTTTGGCAACGTTTACCCGCATTATCTGAACCATTTTGGCTTTGGCTTTTGCTGTCTGGTTTCTTTCAGGCCATTTATGTCAGCGGCTTAGCTTGGGCTTATGAAAAAGGCGATCTCTCGCTGAGCTACCCTCTCGCTAGAGCGCTGCCCGTTGCTTTTGTGCCGTTGGTTTATTGGTTTATTTTTCAGCAAAGTCATCTACAGCTTTATCATTTTTTAGCTTTAAGTTTAATCATCCTAGGCGCGATATTAACACCACTCACCCATATTAGAGATTGGCGTTGGCAATACTACTATCAACCGACCATGCTGTTTGTTTTGTTAGCCGCTTTAGGCACTACAGGTTATTCGATTGTGGATGGGATTGCGGTGCAAACTTTAACGCAAGCGTCTCAAATGACCGCTTACGAAGCGGGTGCGACCTATGTGTTATTACAAGGTATGAGCTGCTTATTATGGTTAGCACCTTGGGCATTAAGCCAAAGCAAGCAACGCCAACAGGCTTACCTACTGTTAACTAAACCACTCTGGGCCATTGCAGCAGGTATTTTCATCATGTTGACTTATCTTCTGATATTGGCGAGCTTTGCATTGGTTGACGAAGTGAGTTTTGTGGTGGCGTTCAGACAAATCAGTATTCCAATCGGTGTGTTAGCCAGCATAATCTGGCTGCAAGAGCGTTTGTCTGTAGTACGTGGTGTGGCTGTTGGTTTAATGTTTTGCGGGGTAGTGTTAATCAGTATTTAAAAAACTGTCGTGGTCTTTCATTCCAGCAGGGCAAAGCATGTTAGTAGCATGTTTTGCCCAATAAACTTCTGTCAGTTAAACCTGTACTCAATGACGCTCTAATCTGAATAATTCTCGATATAAAAAGCCTTGAACATAATCCACTCCCAAATGCTGAGCAAAGCGCAAATCGGCTTCGTTTTCGACCCCTTCCAAGATCAGTTTTTTACCACTAGCTCGTGCAAAGTTACAAAGTGCATGTAGTAGGTGCTCGTGGTTATCTTTACGCTTGTTTTTAATCCATGAGCGATCAAGCTTGAGGTAGTCAACACTGAGCAGAACATCAAAAGAGAGCATGCTGTTAGGCGCACCGATGTCATCAAGGGCAATTTTTAAGCCATGATCCCGATAAGCTTTGCCCATGCCGCTGCTGTATAGCGCATCACTGGCATCTGTGTTTTCAATAATCTCGACCACAAGATGTGATTTTCCTTTGAGTAACTCTAATAAAGGATTACGTTCATCGCCGCCAAAAAGTGCAAAGGCGTGAGGGTCAATGTTTAGGAATAAGTTATCCCCCACAGGCGCAGAGGTGAGCTGTAGCCATTTCATCTGATATTCCATATTGAACAGGCTCATCTCATCAGCATGTAGCGCTTCAAAAACTAAGTCTGGACGCAGGGCATCACCACTACTTTCATAAAAACGTGCCAAGCCCTCCCATGCGGCAATCTCTCCACTTTTCATCTCAATAATCGGCTGATACTCAACACCAAAACGACGGTTTTGGATTAAGTCATACAGCGTGAAGTTATCGATGCTGCTGAAAGTTTCTTTAAGCATAATAGGAAAACCCTACAAATAAGAACCATTATCATCCTATACTGAAAGCATAACCTTTACAATTCAATTGAGAAATATTTTCATTTACATAAATTAAGTTAAACGATACAAGTGCGCTAAAAGAACTGTGATCACGGGCTTTAGCTGGAGGCAGGTTTTGAAAGCAAGAAAGGTGCTATAAGGAAAAGCCCCAGCAAAGAGCACTGGGGCGCAAGTAGACAGAATTACACTGTTACTTTGTCAGATTACGGTTACTGGCTTTTAAGAACTGATCTTTCAGATCTTCATAAGTGTGTACCGCTGGGAACTGAGGGAACTCTGCAATCACATTGTCTGGCGCATGGAACAGAATACCAGCTTCGGCTTGCGTCAGCATGGTGGTGTCGTTGTAAGAATCACCCGCTGCAATCACGCGGTAGTTTAACAACTGGAATGCACGTACCGATTGACGCTTAGGATCACGCTGGCGCAGTGTGTAATCCGTAATACGGCCTTCTTCATCCACTTCAAGCTTATGACATAGCAGCGTTGGATAGCCTAACTGCTTCATCAACGGGGCTGCGAATTCGTAAAAAGTGTCAGACAGAATCACTAACTGGAAACGCTCGCGCAGCCACTCAACAAACTCTTTTGCACCTTCTAGTGGCTCTAGTTCAGCAATCACAGCTTGAATATCAGGCAGTTTCAGGCCGTTCTCATCCAAAATGCGTAAGCGTTGTTTCATCAACACATCGTAATCAGGTACATCACGGGTGGTTGCTTTTAACGCGTCGATGCCCGTTTTCTCTGCAAACGCGATCCAAATTTCAGGGATTAAAACACCTTCAAGGTCAAGACATGCCAGTTCCACGGTATTGTCCTTATATTTTTTAGTTAGGGTATGTTTTTCAGTGTTAGGTATTTTTCTTAACACTGAATAGGATGCGCGATAGCGTATCATATATAGCGCATAAATTAGAGCAGTAAGCGATGCACAAGACTAGAGCATAAGTGGTAGATAGCCTGTATATGGTTTGCCTTTTTCAAGCGAGGTACTCGAATAGGTATATTCATAGAAGTACTTTTTATTTATTTTTCTTCTAAGCAACTGATAACTTATAGCCAAAATCTAATAACACTCGGGTTTGGGGGGCTTAAATCACCCTCACCTGACTATAAAGACTGTGATAACGGATACCCATATGAGCACATTTAACGCCAACCAGTTTGCGCTGGAGTTTGACACTGAGTCACCTAAGAAAATCATCGAACAAGCTCTGGCACAATTTGACAATATCGCCATTTCATTCAGCGGTGCTGAAGATGTTATTTTGATAGAGCTGGCCTGCAAAGTGATCAAAGACCGCAGCAAACTGCAAGTGTTCTCTTTAGATACTGGGCGCTTACACCCTGAGACTTATCGTTTTATTGACAAAGTAAACAAACACTATGGCATTCAAATTGATGTGGTTTCACCTGAGCATCAAGCCTTAGAAGCTTTTGTGAAAGAGAAAGGTTTGTTCAGTTTTTATGAAGATGGACACCAAGGCTGCTGTGGTGTGCGTAAAGTTGCACCTCTTCGTCGTAAACTAGGTACTTTAGATGCTTGGATTACAGGCCAGCGTAAAGATCAAAGCCCTGGCACTCGTAACCAAGTACCTGTTGCTGAGAACGATCAGGCTTTTGGCACCGCAGAGAGTCCATTGGTGAAATTTAATCCACTGGCGAATTGGAGCTCTGAACGGGTTTGGGAGTTTATCCGTATGTTTGATGTGCCCTACAATGAGCTACATGAGAAAGGCTTTACCAGTATCGGTTGCGAGCCTTGCACACGCCCTGTGCTACCTAACCAACATGAGCGAGAAGGTCGCTGGTGGTGGGAAGAGGCGACGCACAAAGAGTGTGGCTTACATGCGGGCAATCTGCAAAAGTAAACACCGCTGTCGTAAGTTACAAAAAGGCCAGCTCATCTGCTGGCCTTTTCTCGTTCTGAGTGATTGCTTAACGGTTTTAGTGTACGGGTAGTTCAATATCTGCAAATAGCGCTTCAACATCTGACTTTGCGCTGCAAGCTAACGCTTGATCAATCAAATCACGGGTCATGTGAGGCGCAAAGCGGGTAACGAACTCATACATATAGCCACGCATAAAGGTGCCGCGACGTATGCCTATTTTGGTGGTACTAGACTGGAACAAGTGGCTAGCATCTACAGCAACTAAGTCATCGTCCATCTCTTCGTCATAAGCCATGCGCGCCACAATACCGACGCCCATACCCATGCGCACATAGGTTTTAATCACATCAGAATCTGCCGCGGTAAACACCACTTTCGGCTTTAAACCTTCAGCACTGAAGGCATCATCCAACTTTGAGCGTCCAGTAAAACCAAACACGTAGGTCACAATGGGATGCTCAGCCACTTGCGCTAAAGTAATCGGGCCTTTAATTTGCGCTAAAGGGTGATTCTTAGGCACAACAATACAGCGATTCCAGCGGTAGCAGGGCAGCATCACCAGATCACTAAATAACTCCATTGCTTCAGTCGCGATAGCAAAATCTGCTGCGCCTTCAGACACCATTTCAGCAATTTGCATCGGTGTGCCTTGCTTCATATGTAAAGCAACATCAGGGTATTTTGTAATAAAGTCACGTACCACAGAAGGCAGTGCATAACGCGCCTGTGTGTGGGTAGTGGCTAAGGTTAAGCTACCTTTTTTATTATCACTGTATTCTTGTGCGACCTGTTTTATATTATCGACCGTACGCAAAATTTTGCCTGCCAGTTCAAGCACTTCTTGGCCTGCGGGCGTTACTCGCGTGAGATGCTTGCCACTACGCGCAAAAATCTCAACTCCAAGCTCATCTTCTAATAAACGAATCTGTTTACTGATACCCGGCTGAGAGGTGTAAAGGCTTTGAGCCGTTGCAGACACATTCAGATCGTGGTGTGCAACTTCCCAGATATAACGCAGCTGCTGTAACTTCATTACGCCTTTCCTTTAGAAAACTTTAACTTTTTAAGAATATTATGCCATAAAAATATAAGCAAACATTACTTTTAAGAATATGCCAGACAAGATAGATTAGCCCGCACATCCATTTTCAGATTGTGTTTTTTCATTTTACGGGGCTCTATGGATTTCTTACTTTATGTCTTATCGGGCGCTGCCGTTGGTCTTGCTGTTGGCTTAACAGGTGTTGGCGGCGGCTCGCTAATGACTCCATTGTTGCTGCTTTTTGGTTTTCCGCCTCATATTGCCATTGGTACTGACCTGCTTTATGCCTCGATCACCAAGGCAGGTGGTGTGATTGCACACCAAAAGCAAAAGACCGTTGACTGGAAAATCACTGGGGCATTAGCCCTAGGCAGCTTACCTGTTTCTGCCGTAACTGTATGGCTACTGGCTAATTACTTTCCGTCACCTGAAAGCTATGCAGACCTGCTTACACACAGTTTAGGCGTAATGTTGATGCTGACTGCGGGTGTTTTGCTGTTAAAAAGTCGAATTCGTAAAATTCACGACACAACAGATGGCCCACTACGCCAGTTTGTAAATCAACACCGCTATCGCTTTACCATTGTGATGGGCATGCTGTTGGGCTTCTGCGTAACCATATCGTCGGTTGGTGCAGGTGCCTTTGGCGCGGCTATCTTATTGACCCTATTTCCAGCTTTAAGTGCCATTCGCATTATTGGTACTGATTTGGCACATGCTGTACCACTAACGCTGGTTGCAGGTTTGGGTCATATGATACTAGGTAACGTAGATTACGCCCTGTTGGGTGCGCTGCTGGTAGGCTCATTACCCGCCATTCATGTGGGCACCAAACTGAGCAGCCGCTTACCCAATAAAGTGTTGCAACCGCTGCTATCAAGTATGCTGCTGGGTCTGGGGATTAAATACGCATTTTTCTAAGCCATATCTGTAGATAAAGCTAAACAGATCAAGCTTAAATGCCCATGCAGGAACCCTGCATGGGCATTTTTATTGTGGTAGGACAGATCATTATCGCCCTGCCATATCAGTACGATGCTAAATGCTATAAACAACGTTTCAAAATAGCGGCACTGACCTCAGGGGTAATGTCGCCATGTTCGCCCAACGCAGTCATTTTATGTTCGCTGAGTGCTGCAATCATCGCCGGTATATCTTGCTCTGTTACGCCATAATCGCTTAAACGTGTCGCAATACCTAGGCTCTCAAAAAAGGCACGGGTTTCATCAATGGCGCGGTCGATACGGTCGCTTTCTGTGCCGCTGCTGATATTCCAAACCTCTTTAGCATACTGCAATAATTTCTCATGCTTTTGCTCACGTTTCTCAGCCATAACCGCAGGCAAAATAACCGCTAAGGTTTGCCCGTGATCTAAACCGTGCAAGGCTGTCAACTCATGGCCGATAAAGTGTGTCGCCCAATCTTGTGGCACACCAGAACCGATTAAACCATTAAGTGCCATCGTTGCCGATAGCATTACATTGGCACGCACGGTGTAGTTTTTAGGCTCAGATAACGCTTTAGGGCCATTATCAACTAAGGTACGTAGAATGCCCTCTGCAAAGCGATCCTGTAGGTCTGCACCGACAGGATAAGTAAGATATTGCTCTACAGTGTGAACATAAGCGTCCACAATGCCGTTAGCGACCTGTTTTGCAGGCAGGGAGTAAGTCAAAGTAGGGTCAAGCACAGCAAACTTAGGGAAGAGCTGACGACCATAGAATGCCAACTTCTCTTGGGTTTCGTAGTTGGTCATGACGCCGTTGGGATTACTTTCGGAACCGGTGGCAGGTAGTGTGAGCACAACAGCCAAAGGCAGTGCCGCTCGAATTCTAGCCCCCTCTGATAAAATTGACCAAGGATCACCGTCAAAGCAAGCCGCAGCGGCAATAAATTTCGTGGCATCAGCAACAGAGCCACCGCCTACGGCCAGTAGATATTCAACCCCTTCGGCTTTAATCTGTTCAACCGCTTTTAGCGCCGTGTGAAAGCTAGGGTTAGGTTCAATGCCTGAAAACTCAGACCATTGATGCCCCTCAAGTGCAGCGCTAATCTGCTCATAAACACCGTTGCGCTTAATGCTACCGCCGCCGTAAATCACCAGTACCTTTTTATCTTTTGGAATTTCATTGGCGATTTTTGCGATCTGCCCTTCACCAAAAATCAACTTTGTTGGATTTTGAAAACTAAAGTTATCCATTGCTTTTGCCTTATTGTTTTATAGATGCTTCGATTGAACACATCAAAATCAAATGTTGTTCACAATATTTCAATAGGTGTGATTTTAACACTTATTGCAGCTTTAAATCGCCTCTAACATCTATTGCAAGATGGCACCACGTTCACAACAAAATTTAAAATAATCTTTTAAATTCAAATAGATAGAGATCAAAAAATCTTATCCACAGATTCCGTGAACAATTCTGTGAATAATTTATGAATAGCCCTTAACAACTGAGCAGCCATCAGGCTTTGCGGCCATTTGAGTTAAATTGCACAACAATTCACCAGTGATAATTGCAGTACATATCCAGTAATCGGGGCACGTCATCAAACTGACCTGAATTGATACATAAAGTGCCACCGTTTTGCCTTCGAACAGTCAAAAATACAGACTATCTTTACTTTGGCAATGATCTCGCATTTGCAGCAATTTCATTTATCCGGCACTTAATACCACCGCAAGGAATGAGGTTCAATTATGATTGGGTCGACACTGAAAAAAATCGGAATATTGCTAAGCCTAAGTCTTGCGATGCAGTCTACAACTTACGCAGGCTTTGCCGACATCAAACACCAGCCACTCAGTCAACAGAAACGTGATGCCAGTTTATCTACTCTGCAACTACTACAACAATGTAAGCCGTTATTAGAGGGCAGCCAATCACTGATGGGGGCCTTTCAATCAGGGCAGTGCAGCAGCTATATTTTGGGCATCTATGACCTTGTGGCTGAGCACTGTACGGTTGTCAGCACCGATCGTAACCAAGTGGTACTTGCTACCTTAAAATACTTGGAAGAACTCAACCCAAAACCCCAATCTGCTGTGCGCGCCATTGATCACTATCTGATGCAACAAACACAATGTTTACCCGTTGCTTCTCGATAAAATGCTAGATATTACCCATAAAAAAGGTTGGCCTGTTAAAGCCAACCTTTTTAGGTTGATCAGAGATCAGCAGTGGCTATTCTTCAATCGGTAAATCACCAAAAGTACGGTAGGTACGCTTAAAGCCAGGAACTAAACTTAAGCCTGCATCTGCAATAAGCTTGTCTGAGCCATTTAACAGTGCACGCTTGAGCTGATAAAGCGCAGCCTGCTCTTCTGCAACCGCTTGTTTTAGTTCAACTAAACGATCATCACTAAAGCCAAATAGCGCTTGGTCAAACTCCGCTCGGCTCACATGGCGGCGAATGTTTTCCCAACGAGGCCAAACTTCTGCCCAGTTTTTCTGAATGGTTTTAATCTCTGCTTTAGTGAACTGATCACTTTTGCGGTTTTGTATGGTTTTTACAATGTTTTCCATATACCGATGATAGGCATTTAGCTCATCAACATAGTAATCAATACCATTGCGCTCACGTAGGCCATGCAAAGTGATTCTAACCGTTTCCAGTGCTTCATGCGCTTTTCTTAATTTGCCTTCTTGCACATCAACGAAAGCCTCGCTGACTTTATTGGTCGCAATATCCATAAAGTATTGCCACTCAGGGTCTGTGCTATGAATAGCAAACGCACCAGAGAATTTAACCCACTCTTGAGAAAAGTCTGACATGGCATCTTTTGCTGCAGCTTGATTTTGCTGGCTGGTAGCAATCAACGCTGGAATGTACTGTCGATCCATCTCAATAGTGGCTTTTAGCAAACCATTCTCTTGCGCCGCAAATGCAGTACCTGCAAACAAAGCGGCTGTCAGTGTTGTCGCCTGAACGATGCGGCCTGCACCTGAGCTTTTATTGAGAAAAGCTCCTGAACGTCGTTGTGACATGGTTTGCTCCTTATATTCATATTTTCAATATTATAGCTGAGGCCATAACCTATGGATATGTACAACAGACCATAAGAGAAATAGTTCTGTGTTTTATCACAGTTTAATCCCCATTTGTCCAAGTGCTTGCTGACATTCAGTTGTTTGACCTTCAGATTTTAAGATTTCATACAAACGCTGCCCACCGGGGCCTAGATGATCTGGATTAGGGATGACTAAAAACACAGCCCCTGTTCGATTAGAGTAACGCTGTACACTGAGCTCAACCAATAGACCTTGTGACAACTCGTTTAGCACCTCATGACGAGGCAACCAGCAGAAGCCTAACCCTAGCTTTAAAATTTGCTTGGCACGTTCAAAGCTATCAACCGTCCAGCGTTGCTCTGATTTTAGCCAGCCTCTGGATTCATCAGGCTTCAGGCCATTGTCCTTTATCACCACTTGCATTTGATTAATCAAAGCTTGCTGACTGATAGGCTGTTCTAATTGCGCCAACTGATGGCTATGATGCACGACCAACACAAACTCTATTTGGCAAAGTGTTTCTCCGATATAGCCTTTAGGCAACATACCTGCAATAACCAAGTCAGCGGTTTTGTTCAGAATATGGTCTTGTCCGCCCGTTAAAACCGAATCCATGATACGAATACGAGTGCCGCGACTTTCCGGATAAAACTTCGCAAGTGCACGAAATAGCAGCTCCCGTGGATAGATCACCTCAACTGCAATTTTCAGCTCTGGCTCCCAGCCCATATCAAAGTTTTCGGCGAGCACTTCTAGTGCTTCTGCGGTATCGGTTAACAAGCGTGAGCGCCTTAACAGCGCCTCGCCTGCGGAGGTTAAAAAAGCCTTTCGGCCTTTAACTTCCAGCAGCGTTACACCTAGTTGGTGCTCTAATTTTTTGACCGCATGATTGAGCGATGACTGACTACGATGAAGGACTTCTGCTGCGTGAAAATAGCCACCGTGATCAACAACTGCTTGCAGAATTCGCCATTGCTCTAAAGTTGTTTTGTGCCCTGCCATGATGACTCCAAACCCAAACAATTCTAATTTATCGAAAATATAGCGCGTTTTTTTGCAATATTCTTTCTTTTTTATCTATATAAAATGCACTTAAACCTTAGCTATCTTTCAGGAACTGATATTATGCCAACCTTATTAGTAATTCATTCTAGCCCTAAAAGCAGTGCGTCTATTACCCGTCAATTGACCGCAGAGCTTGTGACTAAATGGCAGCAAGCCAATCCTACTGGTCAAATTGTTGAGCGCGATGTGGGGTTGAATCCACCACCTCATATCAGTGAAGAGACCATCAATGCGTTTTATACTCCGGCAGATCAACGCACGGATGAGCAAAAACAGGCTTTAGCGTTGTCAGACGAGTTTATTGCCGAACTACGCCAAGCAGATGCCGTGATTATTGGCACGCCTATGCACAACTTCAGCGTTACATCTGGCCTAAAAACTTGGATTGATCATGTCGCACGAGTCGGTGAAACCTTTCAATACACTAGTACAGGGCCAAAGGGCTTACTGACAGACCGCCCCGTTTATGTTGTGGGTGCAAGTGGTGGCGACTATCGCGCACATACGCCTATTGCCTTCTTAAACCATCAAGACAACTACCTAAAGGTGGTACTCAACTTTGTTGGCATTCAAGATATTCACCTGATTCAAGCCGCTGGTGTTGCGCGTGGTGAGGAGGCTCTAACCGAAGCCCGAGCACAAATAGAGTTACTATTACCCGCATAAGGTCAGGACACTATTTTCTAGGTTCGTTAAGCGTAAAACAGCGTAAATCACGCTGTTTTACTCTAAACTCTATGTCATCAGTGAGCAGACTTTATCTATCGACATAGGGGCTATAGCCCAGCTTAGGGAATTATCGTTATGGCTATTCAATCTGGTTTAGTACAAGCTTTTTTATTAGATCGTCAAGGATCTGGACAAAGCTTAAATGCTGAGCAAATCAGCGAGTGGCAATCTCATCAAGGTTTACTTTGGGTGCATGTTGATTACACCGATGAAGAGGCTGTGCGCTGGTTAACAGAAGAGGCAAGCTTAGACCCCGTAGTCGTTGAAGCCCTCACCGTGACCGATACTCGCCCACGTTGCACACCTTTTGGCCAAAACTTATTGCTCGTGTTACGCGGCGTAAACCTTAACCCCGGTGCAGAACCCGATGATATGGTCTCCATTCGGCTTTGGGTTGAACAGAACCGTATTATCAGCACTCGCAAACGCCAACTCGCGTCAATACAAGATATGGTCTCTGCAATTAAGCAGCAGCAAGCCCCAATGAACAGCGGTGAATTTGTGGTAGATCTAGCAGATCATCTGACTTGGCGCATGAGTGACACCATTGAAAACTATGACGAAACTTTGGCCAACTTAGAAGATCGCATTTTAAGTAATGATCACAGCGATATCAAAACAGAGCTGTCATCGTTACGGCGACAAATCATTACACTGCACCGCTACCTTGCCCCTCAGCGTGACGCACTGGCTCGTCTGCAAACTGAAAAGCAATACTGGTTGGATGAAGGGCAACGCTTACGGCTTAGAGAGGTAACAGATCGAATGATTCGTTATCTAGAAGATATTGATGCCATGCGCGAACGCGCCATTGTGATACAAGAGGAGCTACAAAGTCAGCTCTCTGAAAAGGGTAACCAGCGGGTTTATCTGCTTTCTATTATTACCGCAGTGTTTTTGCCTTTAGGTTTAGTTACGGGTCTACTCGGTATCAACGTAGGTGGTATGCCCGGTGCAGACAACCCTGACGCTTTTTTGTATGTCAGCGTAGGTTTATTTATCACAGGTATAATTTTAACCCTGCTGTTACGCCGTAAGAACTGGCTGTAAACCTCACAAGTGACAACAGTTGCAACAATAGATCGGGCGCTATATTGTGGCGCTCTTTTTGCCAACTCAGGAGACAACTATGGCGACCCCTACCGCGTGTGCACGACACATTTTGGTTAAAACCCGCGAAGAAGCTGAGCGCATCAAGAAGCGTATCGCCATTGGTGGTGATTTTGGCAAACTGGCGAAGCAGTTTTCTATCTGCCCATCTGGCAAGAAAGGTGGCGATTTAGGCGAGTTCCGTAAAGGTATGATGGTAAAACAGTTCGACACTGTCGTATTCACCAAACCTGTATTGACCGTGCATGGCCCAATTCAGACTAAGTTTGGCTATCACCTGATAGAAACTATTTACCGCAATGATTGAAAGTTAAAGCACACGCCTCTAAGAGTGCTTTTGCAACTGCTTGGGAATGTAAACACTGGCACGAGTGCCTTGTGCCAGTGGTGTAAAAACAATCTGGCCCTGCAACCGCTGTAAAGCTTGGGACACCAAGTGCAAACCGTAACCGTGTTTGTCTCCGCCTTTGCTGCTCACACCTTTTTCTAGCAAGTGACTGGCTAAATTAGGGTCAATACCTTTGCCCTCATCCTCAACTTCAAAAATCAAGTCATTACCAATATCGGTCATACTTAAGCGAATCAATTTACGCTGAACGGCTATATTGGCATCCATTGCGTTGTCGATCAGATTAGCCACGATGGTGACTAACAGCTCTCGGGGTAAGGTTTCGGGAAGATCAGCCATTTCGCTTTCGGGGTCAACCTCAAGTAACAAACCCAGCTCTCGGGCACGGTTATACTTACCCAAAATACAGCCCGATAATATTGGGTCTGGCACCGCATCAATTAACAGGTGTAGCAAAGTTTGGTGGTCTTGAGTTTCCTGAACAATTAACTCGATGGCCTGATCAGATGCTCCAATTTGAATTAACCCTGCGATAGTGTGTAACTTGTTAGAATATTCATGAGCTTGGCTGCGTAGAGTATCGGCATAGGCCTGCATTTTACTCAGCTGATCTGCTAGCTGGTCAAGCTCATCTTTGCGCCTAAAACTCGATACTGCGCCAATCACTTTCCCATCTTGTAGTAAGGGAATACGGTTGACAATAACACGGTGCCCTCCAATTAAGTCTTCCTTGTCTAAGGCGGGCTGGCCTGTCTGTAACACCGTTAATAGCTCGCTATTAGGGTGAATTTCTTGCATGTTTTTACCAATAATTGAATCGCTATTGGTCAAGCTGAAAATATCAAGTGCGGCATGATTGCAGGTGGTGATAATGCCTGATTGGTTGATCGCAATGATACCTTCCCGCACTGATTGAATAGTGGCATTACGTTCCTGAAAAAGACGAGCGATCTGTTGTGGCTCAAAGCCAAAAATGGCGCGCTTGAAGTAGTCGCTGATCAATACTGCCAGCACTAGGCTAACTAGAAGTGCCAACAGAGCCAGCCACCATAACTCTTTTTGATAGTTGTCAATTTTGGCTTGCACTTGATCAAGTAAAAAGCCGACTGAAACAATACCCACAATTTGTGGTTTGCCATCAATCTCTTGTGTCCCATAGACAGGCACCTTACCACGAATCGAAGGCCCTAAGCTGCCAACGGCTTTAGAGATATACTCCTCCCCAGCAAGTGCGCGACTATTGTCACCCCCTACCATTTTATGCCCAATACGATCAGGTATTGGGTGAGCATAGCGAATCTCTTGAGTATCGCCAATCACGATAAAGCGAGCACCTGATTCGACACGCAATTGATCTGCAAGTGGCTGTAAAATACGGCTGTCTTTTTGCTCTAAACCCGCACGCACCTGAGGTAACACCGCTACAACCCGTGCCACACTCAGTGCTTGCTGGCCAATTTGATCTTCTAAATTCAGCGCCATTGCTTTAATCGCAATGGCGCCAATACTTAGAGTCATTGCAGTGGCAAATAATCCTAAAATCAACAACATACGAGCTTGAAGCCCGAAATTGATGCGTCGCATTTTTTGCCTCACTGCTTAACTAAAATACAGAGTTTAGCCTGACAGCAATATTAAACTAGTACTTAGCTTCGACTATAGGTTGAACTACACAGATCAAAACAGCAGATGCCCCATAAAGTAAGTACCAGCATAACCAACGCTGTAAGCCACCAACAACGGTAGAATAAACCTCACATAACGACCAAAGGTGAGTTCACTTAGCTTACTCATCATCACGATACCCGCTGCCGAACCAATGATCAGCAGCGAGCCCCCA
The DNA here is from genome assembly GCF_900167095.1 of Oceanospirillum multiglobuliferum. Classification (GTDB taxonomy): domain Bacteria; phylum Pseudomonadota; class Gammaproteobacteria; order Pseudomonadales; family Halomonadaceae; genus Oceanospirillum; species Oceanospirillum multiglobuliferum. The sequence continues at coordinate 145,250 of NZ_FUXG01000005.1, read as the reverse complement.
ACGCCCACAGCATAGGTTAAGCCCATCCACTCTGGAGTGTCCATGTGAATGCCAGACTTCAACACCGCTGCGGTTAAAGGTACGTTATCAATACCTGCAGATAGAATACCCATCAGATAGTTGGCCAGAACAGGTGGCATCATGTCGTATAGACTGACGATAGAGTGCAGCACACCAATCTCTTTTAACATGCCAACAAGCAGCAAAATACCTAAGAAGAAGAGTAAGGTTTCAAACTCAATGACGCGTACATAATCCAAAATTGGATCATCGTCATCATCATTGAAGAAACGCGCAATCAAGAACATCAGCGACATACCAGCCAAGAAAGTCAGCATTGGCGGTATATGGAACAATGCATTAAATGCAATAGTTAATAAAATGGTGCATAAGAAAACGGCACCAATAAACAGGTCAACCTTGCGAATAGGCGTCATCTGTTTATTGATCACAACTTCGCCTTTTAAACCGAAAGATAAGATCAGTGTTAAGACCAAGACACCACAAAGTGCAGGCAGAGATAAGTACAACAGTTGCAATACTCCGACATGCCCAGACAAGAAGATCATCAGGGTAGTAACATCACCCGTGATCAATGCCACACCGCCTGAGTTCACCGCAAACACCACTAACGCCGCGAAGCGAAGCGTCTTTTTGGTTTCCAAATTCAGCGACAGAATCAATGCCGACGACACTAAAGTCGCGGTGATATTGTCAGCGATGGAGGAGAATACAAAGCAGAAAATACCCGTCAAAAATAGCAGCATAGGCTCTGATATTCGACTGGGTAAAAATAGGTAGATCAGGTTTTGAATTAGACCTTTTTTGTTTAGGTAAGCAACAAATGTCATGGCCGCTACTAAGAACAGCCAGAGTTGAGCAATTTCAGAAATACTTTCTGACAATCCCTCTTCAACTGTTAGTAGATGCGCCTCGTCAGGACTGAAGATAAACATAATCAACCAAGACACCGTACCCAAAAATAGGGTTACTTTGGCTTTGTTGACATGAATAACCTCTTCAAACACTACGCCTAATAGTGCCAATATGGCAAAGCCAATCAACACGACATGCAGTAATTCTGTCATTTTTTTATCTTCTAATCTTTATTATGTTTGGGGATACCACTTTTGTGCGGTGCGCAATTATAGAACCATCTCGACAAACAAGGTAATAGTGCTTGTAGGGTATTTTTGCAGAAATGCGACCTACTAGAGCATCAAGCGACGAGTAATGACTTAATTAGGGCTTCTTCAGTTTGAAGATCGCATAATGTAACAAAGAATGACATAGATCAAAGTCTTGGCTATAGTAATTCCTACTAGAATACTGCGATTAATTTTTTGAGCCACCTGTATGCCCCAAACTGCTGCTCCACTTCACCCTCTAAGCCATAGCGTGATCGAGAACAGTTATGCCCAACTACCCTCGCACTTTTACCAACAAGTGGCACCAACGCCTTTAGAGTCACCCTATCTCGTCAGCATTAATATTGAAGTGGCCAAACAGCTAGGCATCAACCCTTACTCTCTAGACCCAGAAGACTTGATTCAGATCTGCTCAGGCCAAGGTTTATTAGCGGGAGGCCAGCCTTTAGCAATGAAGTATGCAGGGCATCAGTTCGGTGTTTACAACCCTCAACTGGGTGATGGTAGAGGACTGTTGCTAGGTGAGTTGATCACACCGCAAGGACAGCGCTTTGACCTACATTTAAAAGGTGCAGGTAAAACAGCATTTTCTCGTTTTGGAGATGGGCGCGCAGTATTACGCTCCAGTATTCGAGAGTATCTTGCGGGAGCTGCATTAAAGGGCTTAAACATCCCTACAACACAGGCACTCTGTTTAGTGGGGTCTGCCTCCCAAGCTTATCGAGACGGCTTTAATGAGCCTTGTGCGACAATGTTACGCGTTACTGAATGCCATATTCGCTTTGGGCATTTTGAGCACCTGTATCATCGCCAGCAATTCGATGACCTTAAACTTTTAGCAGACTACTGCCTTAAACGCTATTTCCCAATGCTATTGAAGCGGGCAAACCCTTACTTGGACATGTTGCAAGAGGTGATCCGACGCAATGCCAGATTAGTGGCTCTGTGGCAAGCCTACGGCTTTGTTCATGGCGTAATGAATACCGACAATATGTCATTAATTGGCGAAACTTTTGATTACGGCCCCTTTATGTTTATGGATCAGTATCAACCAGAACAGGTCAGCAACCACTCTGACCATCAAGGTAGATATGCCTTTAAACGTCAACCCGAGGTTATGCTCTGGAATCTATACTGTTTAGCACAAAGTTTTGTACCACTTGTCGCCCAACATGGACTAGAGGCCAAAGCGCTGCTTGAACAAGCATTGACCGAGTTTGAACCTTGTTACCAAAGCCACTATTTACAGTTAATGCGCCAACGTTTGGGCTTACAGTTTGAGCAGACTGAAGACGAGCAGTTGATTGATGATTTATTAGTGTTATTGAAAAGCCAAAAAACAGACGGCACATTATTTTTCCGTCACCTAAGTGAGCAGCCCTCAACTGGTTTACACACCGGCCTAGGCGCAGTGGTTGAGCATCCTCAGGCTTTTACTTATTGGCTTAACCAATATCAAACGCGGCTGACACTGGAACAGGTTTCAGAGCAAGCCAGACAAACTCAAATGCAGCAAGTAAACCCTGTGTATATTCTGCGCAACTACATGGCTGAAGAGGCGATTAAAGCTGCACATCAAGGTGACTTTACCTTAGTTAACCAGCTGTTGGGCTTGTTGCGTAACCCCTTCCAAAAACAGAGCGATGATAACCAGTACGCAGAAGAAGCCCCAGATTGAGCCAGCGGTATCTGCTTGAGCTGTTCGTCATAACTGCGACATTCTGCTACAGGCAACCCTCTCCCGCTCAGCACCAATAACAGGCATAATATGCTAATTCCGACTATTACACTTGGCGATTGACGCACAAGTACTACCGCGAAATGATGCTATTTTATGCCGATTAGCCAACCCTTACCTTTGTCGACCCCCGGCCGCAATCTCGTACGCTTAACACTGATACGAGGCATTGCATGGTCTGGCTTTTTAGCCGCTATCATTATCGGTATTGAGCTACTGCAAATTCACCTGTTGGCGGTACAGCTAATTGTGATCACTATTGTGATGGCGGCACTGAACATGCTGACATGGTGGCGTTTACGTCAACCCTATGCGGTGACTGATGCTGAGTATTTGTTTCATCTGTTGGCTGACGTAATAGGCTTGGCGCTTTTTTTCTATTATTCAGGGGGCGCAAGCAACCCTTTTGTCTCCTACTTCCTAGTGCCACTGACAATTAGCGCGGCTACGCTGCCTTGGATTTACACTTGGATCATTGCTGCGGCAGTATTAAGTGCTTACACCTTTCTAATGCAGTTTTATATCTCTGTACCAGAGCTGAGCCATGCCAGTCATACTGGTATTAGCCTGCACTTACTGGGCATGTGGTTAAACTTTTTACTTTCAACAGGGCTAATCACCACTTTCGTTTTCAAAATGGCGCATACCCTACGGCATAGAGAGAAAATGCTTGGCGAAGTGCGTGAAAAACTGATGCGCGACGAACAAATCCTTGCTGTTGCCACTCAGGCCGCAGGCACTGCCCATGAGCTCGGTACACCTTTATCGACATTAGCGGTGATGCTGAAGGATCTATCACGGGAATATCCTGATGACCCTTTACTGCAAGAAGATTTAGCCTTGATGAGAGAACAGGTAGACCGCTGTAAAAGCAAGTTGCAGGAGCTGGTTAAGCAAGCCGATAAAGAGCAGCAATCGAAAGAAAATATTGTGCCTTTATGTGACTTCTTAAAACCTATTATCGACTACTGGAAGGTTCTGCGTCCTGATGTAAAGTACCAGTTGGACTGCACCATGCATCAACCCATGCCCTGTATTCGAGTTGATCAAACATTAGAGCAAGCTTTTCTAAACCTGCTTAACAATGCCGCAGACGCCAGCCCTGAGCGTGTAGATATTAAGCTTGATTGGCAACTTGATTATATGGTGTTAAAGATTAAAGACTATGGTGCAGGTATTGCACCAGAGGTTGCCGCTAAGCTTGGCGAGACTTTTATTTCCACAAAAGAAGAGGGCATGGGTATTGGTTTGTTTCTAACTCATGCCACTATTAATCGTTTTCAAGGAACAGTGAAATTGTACAGTCCAAAAGAGGGTGGAACCGTTACTGAGGTCAAATTACCGCTGTATCACTCAGTTCCCGTTGCATGACCCACACATACTGTTGATTAAGGAGTTTAAAAATGACGCGCAAAACACCCGATAACTTTCTGGTTGTAGATGATGATCCTGTTTTCACTCAGGTGTTAGCCCGCTCATTAACTCGTAGAGGTTTTAATGTGATCGTTGCAGAATCTGCTGAGGCGGCATTGCCTTTAGCGAAACGGCATCAACCCGTATTTGCAACTGTTGATTTAAAGATGGAAGGTGAAACAGGACTGATTTTTTTGCCAAAACTCTTAGAGGTTGTACCTGAGTGCAAAGTTGTGATTTTAACTGGCTATTCAAGCATTGCCACTGCGGTAGAGGCCATTAAGCTAGGCGCGATTAATTACCTTTGTAAGCCTGCCGATACAGACGAAATTCTAACAGCGCTGAATAAAGAGGAAGCCAACCCAGAACAGGGTATCGCAGAAAAGCCGATGAGTGTGAATCGGCTTACCTGGGAGCATATTCAAAAAGTGCTGACGGAAAATGACGGCAATATATCTGCCACTGCTCGACAGCTGGGTATGCACCGTAGAACTCTACAACGCAAGCTACAAAAACGTCCAGTGCGTGAGTGAGCGTTGAAAAGAAAAGCCCAGTGGAATAAATAAACACTGGGCTTGGGTATACTAGATAGACTCCGTATCTTTGAAGCCAGCTGGCAACCCTTCGAAGAAATCGACAACACCAGAGCTCAAATTGTACTCTGCCCCAACAATCAACATACCGTCTTGCTCAACCAGATGTTCTAATAATGCAGAGCCATGACGCAATTTATCAACAGAAGAGCGTACATTAGCTCTTACCGCCGCATGAGCAAGCTCACAGCCATGCAAACCAGCAGACAGCAGTGTTTCCACCGATGGACGCACTCGATCTACAATCGACTGAATACCTATAGAGGTTGATTTGCCAGGATTCTCAAGCTGATCAATGGTTGCATCAATCGCACCACAATGAGAGTGACCTAGCACAACTACTAAACGAGCGCCAAAGTGCTCCGCCGCAAATTCAATGCTGCCCACTTGTGAAGGTGCAACAATATTACCTGCGACCCGAATAACGAATAGATCACCAATGCCTTGGTCAAAAACCGTCTCTGCGGGTACACGAGAGTCAGAACAGCCTAAAATAACAGCACAAGGCCGCTGCCCATCTTCTGCTAATTCCGTACGACGCGTGTGGCTGAGCAGAGATTCCAGACTACGCACATCGGATGTGAAACGCTTATTGCCTGCCCTAAGGCGCTGTAGTGCTTCAATTGCTGTAATATTTTTATTTTCAGTCATACCTATTTCTCAGTAATTTAGCCCACGTATTAAGTGTTCTGTTGGCTAATAGAGTGCCACTGAAATGTTAACCATGATCAGTGGATAAACAATGTAGGCATAAGCCTTGGAAAAACCAAGGTAAATTTGCACTTTTTCTGTGCAGACTGATAAGTCAGTGCTGCACAGAAAGATGATAAACCTCAGCTAATGCTGATGTTCTGCCCTGAAATCAATACCCATGCACCTAGAATAATGAACACACTGCTAGCACCTAAACGAATCCATTTAAGCGGTAATTTGTCTACTGCAAAATGTCCAATCGCCACAACAGGTACATTGGCCAGCATCATCCCGATGGTTGTGCCCATGACCACCCAGAACAAACTGTCAAACTGGGCACCCAACACTACAGTTGCGATCTGTGTTTTATCACCAATCTCTGCAATAAAGAACAGAATTAAAGTCGCAACAAAAGCACCGTATTTTTCAAAGCTGCTTTCTTCATTGTCATCCAACTTATCTGGGATGAGAATCCATAAGCCCACTGCAATAAAAGAACCACCGACTAACCATGCCAACCACTCACCTTGTAGCCAGTCCGCTGCAACCGCGCCCAGCCAAGCCGCAACCGCATGATTGGCTAAAGTTGCCACTAAAATGCCCCAGATAATAGGCCAAGGCTTACGAAAGCGAGAGATTAATAAAAAAGAAAGGAGCTGCGTTTTATCACCAATTTCGGCGAGAGCAACTGAAAAAGTCGAAAAGAGTAAAGCTTCCACAGGGTTCTATCTTAGAGGCCGGAAAATTTGAACACTATGACACAAAACTCCATACCGGCCTCGGTTTAGAGTAATGCGTCACAGGTCTCGTTAGGCGCTAGCTCCTGAATATCACGAAGTGCAATATTGAAACTAGGCTGCCTGCACCATAGCTCATTGGGAGCTAACTATGTTGATACAGACCTCGTGAAGAGCAACTACTCCCCCGGACGGGCTGCATAATACCAGATGAAATAATTAGTGCTAGTCCTGAGTGCCTATCGTGCAGACTTAAATCTTTACAGGGTTTAAAATCCCTTCATTTGAATGCCATTAACTGTGGCACTGTGCAGCACTATAGGCTCCTCTTCATCGCGCTTTCTAACGGCTTCAACACGGACTAGCATATTATCCCAATCCTTTGCGAGCCAAATCAGGTGCTCAACATCTTTTTCTGAATGGCGCAGACTCTCAATCTTAATACTGTTCAGCTGCCCCATTGGCGTGTTTATTGTTTCTTCACCTATCACTCGAAAAGTGAAAGTTTTAACTTTGCCACCATCAGCTACCTCATACACAAAATCCTTTTGCTCAGGACTGGCCTGTAGGTCGTAGCGCAACTTAAGCTGATAGCTGAGTAAGTCTTGTGTACCTGGAAGGATATTCATCAGCCAAGGCTTGTTATCAATATCATTGGTGACTTGCATATTATCCCAATGAAAAATAACGCGCTGCTCTTTACTGTTGCCAAAAACACTTTGGTATCGACGATAAAGCAATGGCATTAAGTGGTTATCTTCACCCCAATTGAACGTACTGGTTTGCTGAATTTTAGCGAACCAGTTCTTGGCGTGAAAATCCAAAACCCATGTACCATCTGGTTTCTGAGATAAGCTGCGCTGGGCCTTAACATCAATGGACACACCTAAGTTATAGGTTGTGCGATATACCGCTTCAAAGGGACTTAAAGCTAAAGAAGATGCCAAAGCTGGTTTGTACCAGAGCATTAACAAAATAATGGGTAACAAACGAAGCTTTGGCATAAGCAGTTAATCCTGTCAGCGTTTAAACAGAAAGCTTGGGGATATTATTCGCAAGAGAAATACCATCCAAATAAGGTACACCACCTTTTAGTTGAATGCGTCCTTCCAGAACCCACTTTACTGCAATAGGGTAGATAAGGTGTTCTTGCTTAAGCACCTTTGCTGCAAGGCTTTCTGGTGTATCCTCTTTGTCTAACTCTACAGCGGCTTGTATAAATACAGGGCCACCATCAAGTTCCTCTGTCACAAAGTGAACACTGGCACCATGCTCTTTTTCACCGGCTTCAATCGCACGCTTATGAGTATGCAAACCTTGAAACTTAGGCAAAAGAGACGGATGAATATTCAGCAGACGCCCTTCAAAGTACTGTACAAATGCAGGGCTTAGAATACGCATAAAGCCAGCCAATACGACAAGATCAGGGTCATATTGGTTGATCAGGCGAATCATCGCCTGATCAAAGCTTTCACGGCTGCTAAAGTCTGTATGGCTGAGCACCTCAGTGGCAATACCTGCTTGTTTAGCTCGCTCAAGGCCATAAGCCTCGGCTTTGTTACTGATGACCGCGCGAATCTCGCCGGGGATTTCCTCAGCTTTGACGGCATCAATAATCGCTTGCAGATTACTACCGCTGCCAGAGATTAAAACAACGATGGAGCTGGTCATTATTACGCCTGAGCCTCAAGCTGCACTTGCTCTTCACCCTCAGCGGCAGTTGCAATATGACCAATCTGCCATGCACTTTCGCCTTCAGCATTTAGCAATGCAATAGCTTGCTCTGCTTTATCAGCGTCAACAGCAATGATCATACCTACACCACAGTTAAGGGTTCGGTACATTTCAGTTTCTGCAACATTACCGCCACGCTGAATCCAGTTGAACACCTCTGGACGTTTCCAGCTGCTTAAGTCAATGACCGCTTTCGCATTTTCAGGCAGCACACGTGGAATATTTTCCAGCAAACCACCACCTGTAATATGAGAGATAGCATGTACTTTGATCTGTTTAATCAGGTTAAGTACAGGCTTCACATAAATACGGGTAGGCGCCATCAAGGCCTCTGACAGAGGCTTACCATCAACCTCTGTGCTTAGATCAGCGTTGGTCACTTCGATAATTTTACGAATTAAAGAGTAACCATTTGAGTGTGGGCCACTTGATGCTAAACCGATCAAAGCTTGTCCTGCGGCAACAGTGCTGCCATCGATGATTTCGCTTTTCTCAACAACACCCGTACAGAAGCCTGCTAGATCGTAGTCTTCGCCTTCATACATGCCTGGCATCTCAGCGGTTTCACCACCAACCAGTGCCGCACCCGCTTGTAAGCAGCCTTCACCGATACCTGCAACAACATCCGCTGCGATATCAACATTTAGCTTACCTGTCGCGTAATAATCTAGGAAAAATAGTGGCTCAGCACCACAGACCACTAGATCGTTAACACACATCGCCACTAGGTCGATACCGATTGTGTCATGCTTTTTCAGATCCATTGCTAAGCGTAGCTTCGTACCTACACCATCGGTGCCTGATACCAGAACTGGCTGACGGTAGCCTTCTGGAATTTCGCACAGCGCGCCAAAGCCGCCCAGACCACCTAAAACTTCAGGGCGACGAGTACGTTTGGCTGTACCTTTAATGCGTTCAACCAGTGCATTGCCTGCGTCAATATCAACGCCCGCATCTTTATAACTAATAGATTTTTGAGTATCGGTGCTCATGGAGGATCCTGTGAAATAGCCTTAGGATAATCAGCGGCGGATTGTACCTTACCTATCCGCTAGGGTCACTTAGCTCTGCGTGAAAACAGTGCTGTTTCTTACGAATATTTGCATCAGCATGCTTTAACAAGTCTGTTTTATGCCCTTTTTATGGCCTGATGATAGATTAAGTGAAGCCTTGGGCTGTGATCTAATTGGGCATCAGTTAGAATGCTTTGGCTTTAACAGAGGTTAACCTGTTTTGATCTGTTTGATTTTGTTCGCTGGGAGAGTGTAATGGGGATCATAGTGCGGTCGATTATGACAATGTTGATGTTAATACTGTCAACAACTGCCCTTGCAGTGCAAGTACAAGGTTTATTTGATGTGCAACGTTTGGTGCCCGACCAGTCAGAAGAGACTCGTGCAGACGTTATAAAAGACGCTTTAGCAGAAATTGTAGTACGAACAACAGGGCACAGCACAAGCTTAGAAAATGAACAAGTTCAAAAAATCATTGCTACCGCCAACCGTTATTTAAGCCAGTTTTCTTATGCCGACAATCCCTTAGTTGGACTAGATGCAACGGCCAATGAAAATACAACGGAGCAAGCACCTCTAAAATATCGCTTAAATATGCGCTTTGATGAAAATAGCTTATTGCAGGCTTTAGGCCAGTCTCAACAACCTATATGGGGGAATAATAGACCTAGCACTCTGATCTGGCTGGCCATCGAGGGAAGCAATGGCCGCTTTATCGTTAATAGTGAAAACAATCCTCTGTTAAGTGACATTATTCAGACTCAAGCGACGCGTCGAGGCTTACCTGCAACTTTGCCATTAATAGATCTTGAGGATGAACAGCGTATCAGCGTCAGTGATATTTGGGGACAGTTCAGTGATCGCATTAAAGCAGCTTCACTACGCTATGCCTCAGATGCAACTATGACAGGGCGTGTTTATCGAGCCACTGCCGAACATTGGCATGCCCGTTGGGTACTACAAATCGGCAACCAACAGCTTATGACTGATTTAGAATCTGAGCAACTGCGCGATTTACTGGTACTCTCAATGGACTGGTTAGCAGAGTCATTAGCAAACAAATATGCGGTTACAGCCTCTACTTCAGGCCCTGACAGCTATAGATTCAAAGTACTGGGTATAGAGTCTATTGCTGATTATGCTCGTCTAAATGCTTACCTTGGCGGTCTACAAATTGTTGAATCTGTTGAAATACTAGAGTTCGACAAAGGTACGCTTCAATATCAAGTCAAAATCAAGGGAGCCGCTAGCCAATTTCTATCCGTATTAGCCCTAGAGTCTTACTTGCAAGCAGACCGAGCGGAACAGGTGATACCAACATTTTATTGGCGGCATCGCTAGTCTTTATAGTGAAGCAGTTTAAGAGGACGTAGCGTGTGATTACAGCAAGAAACTTACTGATCAGCCTAGGGCTATTGTGTTTAGTTTTACTTTATCTGCTTCAGCCCATTTTAATGCCTTTCTTGGTAGGCATGCTGCTGGCTTACTTGGGTGACCCTCTGGCAGATGCCATTGAATCAAAAGGCTTATCGAGACGCATTGCTGTAAGTATTGTGTTTCTAATCTTCAGTATTTTATTTTTAGGCTTAATATTATTTTTAATACCGTTACTGGGACGGCAGCTAGAAGTAATTCGTGAGATGCTACCTCTGCTGATTAAAGTGTTTAAAGAGCAGGCTCTACCAGTAATAGCACAGTATACAGGGCTAGAAATAGGGCAATTTGACTTTGAGACTATTCAAAAGGCATTAAGCGGACACCTTAAACAAGCAGGCTCTATCGCGAGCTTACTGATCAGAGAGATCAGTCAATCAGGCATGGCACTGGTTAGTTTTGTGGTAAATCTAGGGCTTATTCCTGTTGTAACCTTTTACATGCTTGTGGACTGGGACCACCTCAAAATTAAATTGCTCAACCTTTTCCCTAGAAAGTACCAAGCAAAAACTGAGCAAATGGCAATGGAGTGTGACGAAGTACTTTCAGCCTTTATAAAAGGGCAACTTTTAGTCATGCTGGCACTGAGTGTGATTTATGCCACGGGACTTTGGTTGGTCGGCTTAAAACTAGCGCTATTGGTCGGGTTACTGGCTGGACTTGCCAGTATAGTACCTTATTTAGGTGCTATCATCGGCATTGGAGCTGGACTGGCCGCAGGCTGGTTTCAGTTTACAGATTGGCTTCCATTAGTCTGGATATTATCGGTGTTCATCATAGGGCAACTATTGGAAAGCTTTGTACTCACACCTTTATTAGTCGGTGATAAAATCGGCCTACACCCTGTCACCGTAATCTTTGCCATCATGGCGGGGGGGCAATTATTTGGTTTTACGGGTGTGCTTATTGCACTACCTGTGGCTGCCGTAATTATGGTGCTACTCAGACATGTTCACGACTATTACAAAGATAGTGAGATGTATTCTTAGACCCAATGCCTATATTAGAGATCTTGAGCAGCACATACTTCAAACCTTAAAGATATTAACCTCAGTCAAAATTGTTTTCGTAGATATTGGGCATCTATTTGCTCGATAGATGAGCACCCTGCTAAGGCCATTGTTATTTCTAATTCATCTCTCAGCGTTCGTAGTAAATGGGCAATGCCGAGCTTGCCTGCAACACCTAATGCATATAACTGAGGTCGACCGATCATTACTGCATCAGCACCAAGTGCTAAAGCGGTGAATATATCCGTACCTCGTTCTATACCTCCATCAACCAGCAATGTGAAGTCTGCTTTATTCAGTGAGGCACGTAGTTCTGGCAACATTTCCAAAGCGGTAGGCAGTTGATCTAATGTTCGCCCTCCATGATTAGATATGACTGCGCCTTCAACACCGACATTCAATGCAATCCTTAAGTCATCAGAATGCAATATGCCTTTCAAAATAATGGGCAGCTTAGTTTGTGTTCGAAGCCACTCAATGTCGCGCCAAGTAGGAGCTTCGCTCATCATACCTTGAAATATCACACTTTGGTCGGGCGTGAACTCTGCTCTAGGCAGTGGCGGTCGGTCACGTAGATTCACAGCTTCAATTTCAGCAGGTAGTTGGAAACCAGCTCGCTGCGCTCGGTTACGCACACCATGCAACGGAGCATCGATAGTGACCATTAATGCTTGATATCCAGCTGCTTCAGCACGTCGTACTAACTGTAAGGTGAAGTCGCGATTTTGCTGCATATAAAGCTGAAACCAACGGGGAGACTCTAGTTTTTGAGCAACACTCTCTAATGATTGACTCGATAGCGTGCTAACCACCATACCCGTGTCTAGAAGTGATGCAGCCTCCGCAGTTGCAAGCTCTCCATCAGGGTGAACCAGTTGATGGAAAGCAACGGGGGCCAACAAAATAGGGTGTCTAAATGCTTGTCCACATAAATTAGTGGCCGTCGTTGCATCTGTGATATCACGTAGCACCCTAGGCAATATAGACCATTGTTGAAAGGCTAATCGATTACGCTGAAGCGTGATCTCATCAGCACCACCTCCAGTAATATATTCAAATACTGATTTAGGTAGATGTTTTTGTGCATAACGTTGATAGTCTGCAACTGAAACTAAATCTTGGGGTAAATGGCTCAGCGGTGGCGTTGGGTATAGCACTGTATTCATGACGTTCCCTTAGGTATCAACCCATTGACGTACAAGTCGGTGGTAGAGAGCTGTTAGTCTTACAACCTCTGGCTGTTCATGCCCTTGCATTAGAGTCAGCGCTTGAATGCTTTCATCTAGCTCAAAAAGCAGCTCGCGTTGTTCATGATCTCGAACCATACTTTGTAACCAAAAAAACGCACAAATTCGATCGCCTTTTGTCACGGGATGGACGCGGTGTTCTCTAGTCGAGGGGTAAATAATTAAGTCTCCAGCAGATAGTTTAATACCTGAGGACTCCCCCTCTGCTGGAGCAGACCAATGTTGTATGATTTCTAATTCACCACCTTCGTAAGTATCAGGTTCATTTAAGAACAAGGTTGCTGATAAATCTGTTCTTAACCGCAACGGGGTATTGGGTAATGTGCGCACTGCGTTATCAACATGAGTGCCATATTGCCCCCCCTCCCTATAACAATTAAACAGTGGCGGGTAAATTTTTTGTGGCAGTGTTGCAGAAATAAAACGAGGGTGTCGTGCTAAAGCTTGCAAGACATAATCACTCAATTGTTGAGCCAGTTGATCGTTAGCAGGTAACTGTAGATTCTGCTTTACAGTGGCAGCTTGAGTACCTGCTGTAGCGCCCCCCTCTTCCCAGGAGGCGTTCTGCAAAGCGCTGTAAAACTGAGCAGCCTCATCTTTAGAGAGTACAGAGGGAATTGTAATAATCATCAATAAAGTACCTGTAACCTGTCTCATATTAAAGCGTGATGACGCTCTTAGCCGTTCAATCGCAATCAAAAAACTAAGAGCGACTCACACTTGTTTTTTGTTTAAAACTTATAGTTCACACTGATATTAGCCGAACGTGCATCTCCCAAATAGACGATGCTGCCACCACGGTAAACTGCTGTGTAATAACGTTTGTCTGTAAGGTTCTGCACATTGGCACGGATACCCAGTTTAGGATTTACTTGGTAGCTCGCAAAGGCATCAAGAACGGTATAAGAAGGTAGTTCAGGAGCAGTTTCAGTATTTGTGCCTGCCTCAGGGCTGCCACCATAAATCTCGCTAGAGTAGGTTGCAGCACCACCGAAGGCAAATTGCTCGGTTAGCTGATAGCGTAACTGTAGGTTAGCACTGGTATCAGCAAAGTTTGCTTGAGGCAAACCAACCGCTGCGGCATTGCTGGACTCTAATACTTTTGACTTCATTGAGGTGATATTCAGATGTCCGCTCAGCTTATTGGTCAAGTTTCCAACCAAACCAAGCTCGACACCTTTGACCTCATTTTTACCGGTGTTTAAGCTGCCACCACTGCCATAACCGGTACTACCACTACTGGTTTCAATAACATTGTCTTTTGTAGTTTGAAACACGGCTGCTGTGAGCAATAACTCATCATTCATTAGGCTCCATTTGGTGCCTAGCTCAAGGTTTGTCGACTGTTCAGGATCTGCTGCTGCCGAACCTGCATCTGTACATAAGCCGCCATAGCCACAATTGGTGCCTGCATCAGCTTCACCGCCATTGATATTGGATGAGGTGCTCCAGCTGAAATAAACGTTGCCTTTATCCCAAGGTGAGAAAACAACGCCTAGCTGACCATTCACAAAGCTGTCTTTATAAGCGTAGGTTGCCGCAGGATTAGTGCTACCATTACGATTGGTACTAGCTGCTGCGTCTAATGAATAGTCAAAACTGTCGTAGCGCACGCCTCCAGAGAGTTCCCATTGAGGGTTCAGTGTTAGGGTGTCCATTAAATAGAATGAAAGCGTGTCTAGACTCATTTCAGATTTAGGACTATTACGTGAAACACTACCTTGCCATGCATTTCGATCAGGAGCGTAGGGGTTTATAATCACCGAACTTGCACCATTCACGTTGGTATTGACGCTATAGCTGCCGATATCAACATTTTCTCGCGCTAATTCAACCCCTGCGATAACCGTATTACGTTGTCCATTATCACCAACTTGATCAAAAATAAGGTTAGTTTGGTTACCTAGGTATTGGTTTTCCTGCCAACCTGTAAAATGACGAAGGGTATATTGACCATTACTAGATCGAGAGGCTGTAATAATGTACTCGTTACTTGATGTACCGTAGCGGGTTTTATTTTCTATACGCATGCTTTCACTTAAACGAGAGTCAACCGTTAGAGTTGCAACGTCGGCCTCTGTTTTCTGAAAATCTAGGCCATTTTGGCCTACGTATTTCACCTCATCATCAAAGCCTGAAAAAACACGATTTGCGTCACGCGTGATGAAAACACCCGTATCAGCGCGATCATCTGTACGCAGGCGATAATAATCGGCATAAATACGTAAATCATCGCTCGGGTTATACAGGCCTGAAAGCAGTAAACCTTGACGATTTTCCCCAGCAGGTGCTCTATCAGGCGTATCTGCATCGCTGTAAAGTACATTTAGACGTACTGCTAGATCATCATTAATGACATGGTTGGTATCTAATGTATATCGCTGGTAATTGTCTGTGCCTAAGCCCGCTTCTAAATGTGTAAAGTCCTCATCAATAGAGGCTTTTTTCGTCACACTGTTAACGGCTCCCCCTGTTGACCCTCGACCTGCAAATGTGGAACTAGGGCCTTTACTGATCTCAACCTGCTCCAAAGAGAATGTTTCGCGGGTGATAGGTCCAGGATCACGTAGTCCGTCAGTGAACACATCATTTCGAGCCTCATAACCGCGAATAATATAGCGGTCACCAAAGGTATTTCCGCCCTCTCCTGTGCCTAACGTAATCCCCGGTTGAGCCTGAAGTAGATCTTTTAGCTCTGTTTTACCGGACTCTTCAATGGCTGTTTTTGTAAGTACTTGTATCGTTTGTGGCGTTTGCACAATATCTCTTGTACGGCGTTTATCAGCAACTTGCTCGGCTTTATAAGGTGCAACATCAGAGGCATAAGGGCTTACATTGGTGCTAACTGCACTACTGTTGATATCTAGTACTTGTAGCTGAACTTTTTCAGTTGATGTTGCTTCATTGTCTGCATGAAGAGGGGCTGACAAGAGAGACGAAGAAATTGCAACTGTGATAGCGCTAGCTAATAAGTGAGCGCCTTGATGCTTTTGTGTTAGCAAGGCTGTGTTGCCATTTGAAATATTTTTTTGCTTATTCAATTTGAGCTGAGACATGTGCAAGTGTATCCAAAGTAAAAGTTATACTGAGTACATTTTTATTGATAAAACTCTTATTGGCACCACTAGAAATCGCAGACAAAAGTATCCTGAGGCTAAGCTATAACTGCAAAGCCTAATTATAAAATGTAAGAGAATTCAAGTGGTTGGCTGGGTAGGTTGTTTTTTTTATTTTGGTAGTAGATCTCCTTTTAGGTGATGCGATTGAGTAGGATTTATTATTGTTTCAATGAGAAACTAATAGGCAGTTCAATATTGAGCTGCTGTGTTAATAGCTCGCTGGGAAAGGCAGGTAATGGTTGTGCTTTTTGCAGCATATCTAGCACAGCTTTATCCAGGCGAGACGAACCACTACTTTTTGTTAATGAAAAGCTGGTAACCTCGCCACGACGGTTAACTTTAAACTCTAAAAGTGCTTGCCCCTCCTCACGCATGCGACGGGATGCTAATGGATATCGCTTATAGCGTGCCAAGTGCCCCATCAACTTAGCAAAGTAGTTTTGTTTAACACCAACCTGTCCGCCTCTGCTTTGATGTTCTCCGTCGCCACTCCCTAAACGCTGTTGGCTCTGTACTAAAGGTTTTGCATCACTAGATACCGCACTGTCATTTACAAACTGACTTTTTTGGATGACCTCCGTCACACTAGGCTGAGCCGTGAGTTGGGGAAGTTCTACTTTCTGCACAATAGCAGCACTTTCATGCTCCATTGTTTCAACTTTGTTAGAGACCTCCTCTTCAACAGCAGCCGGAGGTGTGGCTTTTACCAATACATCACTATGACTTGTTGCAGTAGGCTCATTGACTACCGTTTTTTTCATAGAGACTACTTGTTTGACAGCTACTGGCGGTGGTAACTCAGCTGGTGTACTGATCTGTGTTTTGGCGCTAAATCCCATGTCACCTTGTAAACCAAAGCCAATTTCAATGCTCTCTTCACCTCGCGCTTCAGCACCAACAACCTGATGCTTGAGTTGTGGTAACACCGAAGCTGCCAAGGCCAAATGTGTAATAAACGCAACTCCAAGAGCATATATCCAGTGATGTAAGCGTACAGTCGCGTGACCAATAACCATTTTTATTGCTCTTTAGGCTGAGATTGGGTTAACAAAGTTATATTTTGCAAACCACTTTGTTTTAACTGATATAGCAGTGGTGCTAAGTCTTGCGCTGGAAACGACTTATCCACTTTTAGCGTAAGCGCTAAAGACTCATCTGGCATCCCACTATTCAATATGGTCAACCGCTGACCGAGCACAGTTAAAGCTGAATCCAACTGACCTAGCAATTCATCGTCTAAATAAAGCTGTTGTTGAACCGTCAGCAATAAACGGTGCTTTATATCGGGGACTTTTGATTCTTGATGACTAACTGGCGGATCAATGGATACTGGATCGCTTTGACTGATTTTCCCTGCGACCATAAAAAATATCAGCATCAGAAACACCACGTTTATAAGTGGAATTAGGCTGTCATCGCTCTGGGCTTGCCGCGGCTTAGTTGATATTGAGGATTGCATCAGCATAGTAACCTCTATGAATTCCCGTTTATGACTGTTGAGTGCCTACTCAGCGATAGGGGCTGGCGCACTGTATAATGACAAATGTTTTACACCAGCAAGCTTCAGCTGTTGCAAGCTATTGAGAAGCGCTTGTGTTGTCACACTTGGTTTAGCGCGCAGTAGGTATAGCGCATTAATATCATTTGCCAACCACTCTTGTAGAGCCACTGGCAGGGCACTTTGTGCATCAGATAACGCTATACTCCCCAAAACAACTTGTTGCGCCTCTGTGCCAAATTCAATGCCGCCCTGATTGTCGAGCACAGTGATTAAGCGAGGTGCATTTAAGCTTTTCTCATCACTGCCACTTCGCGCCAGCTCAACACTTCCCCAGTGTAAAAAGTTGGATGACAGCATGAAAAACAACAACAAGATAAAAACAACATCAATCAGTGGTGTTAGGCTGACGCTTAGCTTCCGATGTGATATTTGCTCAAGTTGCATAAGGCACCTCAGCATTTCTTTGAGCATGGTAATTTATGTCAGATTGTTGCCTTGATGCAGCGATAGCCTCAATAGATGGCGATTCATTTTCACCTGCGATAGAGCATAGAAGTGGTGTTGTAAATAATAATGTTAAGCGCTGCTGCAACTGTGATGCCACTCGCTCAGCTTTACGCTCAAGTGCGGTATGCGCCATAAGTACAGGTATTGCGACGGTTAAACCTACCGCAGTTGTTAGAAGTGCTTGCCAGATCCCTCCTGACAATACCGATGGATCAACTTGACTACCTGCTGCCTCCATTTGCTGAAATGCGCCAATCATACCCAGTACCGTACCTAATAATCCGAGCAAAGGGCTAAGCGAGGCTATTAGCTCAAGTGGCCGTAAATAGGTTCTTAAAGTATAAAGATAGCTCGACGCTTGGCGATCCAACTCTTCTCTCAACAGCATTATTTGCACTTCATCAGCATCTGAGCGCTTAATCCCCTGCATCCCGGTGGAAAATAGCGTGAGCACGGGCGTCGATGATTGCTGTTGAGCCTGATGCAATATTGCTAACGCACTTTTAGGTTCATCAAGCTGCCAATACTGAAGTGCTCGATCAACTTGGCTGTACTGCTCTGGCTTCAGACGCGAAAACTGCCAGAGCTTCACTACAACAAGTGCTGTGGCTAATAGTGAAAACAATGAGAGTAGCCACACAACAGGCCCACCAAGGATTAAAAAGTCTAGTACTGCTGCAATACCCTCATGAAAAATAGAGGGTTCTGCTGATGCTAGTGGTTGTACTGAGCTCTCAATATTAGTATCGGCCATAGCCTCTCCATACAGGTAATGCTAAATATTTACTTATGCAAATGATATTGATTCTCACTTATTAAGTAAATAGAAAAGATTTTCTTTTATTTAGAAACAATTAATCAGCCTGGCAATAACCAGCTGGCGGCTATAAGCCGAAAATACTTTTGTTCAGCTATTTGGCAAAGGAAGGAACTCAATAGGAGGCCAAAAAAAAGACCCTACAGTTAATGTAGAGCCTTGTTTTGGGACGGAATAGATAACCGATTAGAAAATACGGTTCAATCCATTTAACGCAGCAACACGATAGGCTTCCGCCATCGTTGGGTAGTTAAAGGTATTGTTTAGGAAATACTTAATCGTATTGCCCTCACCTTTCTGATTCATAATTGCCTGACCAATGTGAACAATTTCTGAGGACTGGTCACCAAAACAGTGAATACCCAGCAACTCTAAGGTTTCACGGTGGAATAGGATTTTTAACATGCCTGTGGTTTCACCTGTGATTTGAGCACGGGCGGTATCCTTGAAGAAGGCTTGTCCTACCTCATAAGGAACTTTGGCTTCTGTTAGCTCACGCTCCGTTTGACCTACAGAGCTGATTTCTGGAATGGTATAGATCCCTGCAGGTACCTCATTGACAAATCGGAACTCTTCATCGTCTAAGATATCCGCTGCTGCTGAGCGACCTTGGTCGTAAGCTGCACTTGCCAAAGCAGGCCAGCCGATCACATCACCAACGGCGTAGATATGTTCCACTGATGTACGGTAGTGCTCATCAACTTCTAATTGACCACGGCTGTTAGCTTCTAAACCAACCAAATCCAAACCAATGTCATCCGTGTTGCCAGTACGTCCGTTACACCATAGGAAGGCATCGGCACGTAGTTTTTTACCTGACTTAAGGTGCATCGTCACACCCTGCTCATCCGCCTCAACCTTGGCATACTCTTCATTATGACGAATCAGTACACCGTTGTTACGCAGGTGGTAGCTTAGAGCATCAGAGATTTCATCATCAAGGAATGACAGTAAACGATCTCGGTTGTCAATTAGATCAACCTTAACGCCTAATCCACTGAATATAGAGGCATACTCACAGCCAATAACACCAGCACCATAAATGATCAGGCGACGAGGTGTATGGCCAAGTGTGAGCACCGTATCACTGCAATAGATCCGTGGATGACGGAAGTTAATATCTTTCGGTAGATAAGGGCGAGAGCCAGAAGCGATCACAATTTTCTGTGCGCGCAGCTCTTCAGAGCCGTTATGAGGGTCTCGCACAATAAT
This sequence comes from Oceanospirillum multiglobuliferum, assembly GCF_900167095.1. Lineage (GTDB taxonomy): Bacteria > Pseudomonadota > Gammaproteobacteria > Pseudomonadales > Halomonadaceae > Oceanospirillum > Oceanospirillum multiglobuliferum. The sequence goes on along the minus strand of NZ_FUXG01000005.1, from coordinate 125,334 downwards.
CGTATGAGAGTCTAAGAAACGTGCCTTGCCAAAATAGACATCAATGCGGTTGCGAGCATAAAAGTTGGTACGCAACTGCACCTGACGCTCAATCACACGCTGAGAACGCTCAAGGACTTTGGGAAATGAGAACCAGCGCGGCTCGCCAATGTCGCGGAACATACGGTTCGTATTGAACTGAATAATCTGCTTAACCGCGTGACGCAATGCTTTTGAAGGAATGGTTCCTTTGTGTGTACAGTTTCCACCAACAGAGCTTTGCATCTCAACAACCGCCACACGTTTGCCGTGTTTTGCTGCGTTCATTGCCGCGCCTTCACCCGCAGGCCCTGTACCTATCACTACTACATCGTAATTATAAACAGCCATTGTCGCCAAATAACTCCCTAACTGTCGTCGCCAGACTGACTATGCCTGATCCCCATCTGTGCCTACAATGTGGACTGATTGGTCATTGTCATCAATTATGCTTTCGCAGCGTACGTTATTGTTATCTATATTTTTTATTCACGTTCTACTTGGGTTTGCCAATACTTGCAGCGCTATTTTGAGCTTATTTGCTCGATTTCGCATTCTGCATTGCATCATAAGCGAGGTCAGCGCCATTTGTTTTGGCCAGTTTTGCCGTTTTTTTCTCTTGTTCTGTGTCGCAAATGTCTTTGTTGCCGCCACAGATATCGCAATCAGAAATCATGCCGATGGCACTCATGCCACCACAAGAACCCGCTATCGGCTTGCGACCAAACAAAACACCAACCGCCATGCCAGTGATAATCAAGGCAATAAGAGCAAAGGCTAAAATAAGTGTTGTCATGGGAGAGTCCTCTAAGATTATCGTACTAATGCTTTAAATTCTGAGGTTTGCAATTCATCAAAACCTCTGTCTGATTTTACCAACATATAGACCGCTAATTGGTGTTGTTGTGCAAAATTAAAACCTGCTTCTGGCCCTAATACCATCAAAGTCGTTGCCAAAGCGTCTGCCGTTGAGCTGTTTGGATGCAACACTGTAACCGAAGCCAGCTTATGAGTAATTGGCCGACCTGTTTTAGGGTCTATGGTATGAGAATAGCGCTGCCCTTCAAACTCGAAATAGTTGCGATAGCTGCCAGAGGTGGCGATACTAATATCAGTCACGCCAATGACACTTTGTACTACCTGCCCATCTGAGATCGGCTTCTCTATGGCAATACGCCAAGGTTTTCCATCTGGCTTTAAGCCTTTTACGCGAATTTCCCCGCCCACTTCTACCATGAATTGATTAAGTTGCTGCGCGGTCAAATAATCCGCCACTTGATCAACGGCATAACCTTTTGCAATGGCTGAAAGGTCAATATAAACCGCTTTAGATTTCAACAGTGCGGTTTCAGGGGTTTGAAGAGGGTCTGCGAGCCGAGCTTGCACGGCCTGATAGCCCACACGCTGGAATGCTTCAGCTAGCATTGCTTCGCTAGGGGTTCGACTGGGTCTGTGATCGGGGCCAAATCCCCACAAGTTCACAAGAGGCCCAACGGTGACATCAAAGGCACCACCACTGAGCTGAGAAATCGATAATGCTTCGCGCACAACTTGTGCGGTTTTATCTGAAACGGCAAACCATTCATCAGGCTGTGCACGATTAAATCGAGAAAGCTCTGATTCGGGTTTGTATGTCGACATTTTCAAGTCAATATCAACTAGGGTTTGATGAATACCTTGCGCTATTTTATCGCGTTCAGCGGAGTCATCAGACGGCATAATCACAGAGACGTGATAACTCGTCCCCATAATTGAGCCGGTAAATTGCTGCTGCACTGGAGCAGGCTTGCAACCAGCAAGAAGGGCCAGCCCAATTAGAGCCAGCCCTCCCATGCTACGTAAAATCAGTGCCGAAACAACAGATTGCACGTATGTCATTCATTAACCACCGAAGTCATCCAATAGGATGTTTTCACGCTCAACACCCAAGTTCAGCAGCATCTGAATCACTGCTGCGTTCATCATAGGTGGGCCACACATGTAGTATTCACAATCTTCTGGTGCTTCGTGATCACGCAGATAGTTCTCGTACAGTACGTTGTGAATGAAACCTGTGTAACCAGTCCAGTTGTCTTCCGGCAGCGGGTCCGACAGTGCCAGATGCCACTTGAAGTTTGGATTCTCTTCTTGCAGTTTATCGAACTCTTCTACATAGAACGCTTCACGCATAGAACGTGCACCGTACCAGAAAGAGATCTTACGCGTTGACTTCAAACGCTTCAGCTGATCGAAGATGTGAGAGCGCATTGGCGCCATACCTGCACCACCACCAATGAACACCATTTCGTTGTCAGTGTCACGAGCGAAGAACTCACCAAATGGTCCGTATACTGTGATCTTATCGCCTGGTTTCAGGCTAAACACATAAGATGACATTTGACCTGGTGGCAACTCATCACGACCCGGTGGTGGCGAAGCGATACGGATATTGAACTTAACAATACCTTCCTCTTCAGGATAGTTTGCCATTGAGTAAGCACGGATCACAGGTTCTTCAACCTTAGACACGTACTTCCAAATGTTAAACTTATCCCAATCTGGGTGATATTCTTTATCAATATCAAAGTCTTTATAGTGAACCGTGTGCGCCGGAGCTTCCAACTGAACATAACCACCTGCGCGGAAGTTCACGTTTTCACCTTCAGGCAGACGCAGTGTCAGCTCTTTAATAAAGGTGGCAACGTTCGGGTTAGACTCAACCGTACATTCCCACTTCTGTACACCGAACACTTCTTCGTCAACTTCTACGACCATGTCCTGCTTAACAGGGACTTGGCAAGACAGACGCCAGCCTTCTTTTTGCTCACCCATTGTGAAGTGAGACTGCTCAGTTGGCAGAATAGAACCGCCACCCTCAAGCACTTTACATTTACACTGTGCGCATGAACCACCGCCACCACAAGCAGAGGAAAGGAAGATGCCTTTACCTGCTAGAGTTTGCAGCAATTTGTCGCCTGCTGCCGTAGTGATTTTATGTTCACCGTTGATGGTTACAGTGACATCGCCACTGCTAACCAGCTTGCTGCGTGCGGCCAGAATCACCATAACGAGTGAGATTACCACTACGGTGAACATGACTACGCCCAGCACAATAAGTTGTGAATCAACCATGTTCTGAACCTTTTTGTCCTAAATTCCGTAAACTGATTACAGCTGAACGCCTGAGAAAGACATAAAGCCTAAAGACATCAAACCTACAGTTACGAAGGTAATACCTAAACCTTGTAAGCCTGCAGGAACATCACTGTACTTCAGTTTTTCACGGATACCCGCTAGCGCAACAATCGCTAACGCCCAACCCACACCAGCGCCTGTACCGTATACAACAGACTCACCAAAGGTATAGTCACGCTCTACCATGAACAGCGACGCACCTAAAATCGCGCAGTTTACTGTAATCAGTGGTAAGAATACGCCTAGCGCGTTGTATAGAGCTGGCACGTACTTATCAAGGAACATTTCCATGATCTGAACCATCGCCGCAATTACGCCGATATAGCTCAAGTAACCTAGGAAGCTCAAGTCGATTGACTCAGCACCTTCCATTCCAGTCCAAGTCAGTGCGCCTTCACGTAGCAGGTAGTGGAAAATCAGGTTATTCACTGGAACCGTGATCACCTGAACAACAACAACCGCGATACCCAGACCCAGTGCTGCTTCAACTTTTTTCGAAACTGCAAGGAAGGTACACATGCCCAAGAAGAATGCCAAAGCCATGTTCTCAACGAACACCGCTTTAACAAAAAGGCTTAGATAATACTCAAACATTATACTGCCTCCTTAGCTTGGGTATTAGGTGCAATCTTGAAGTCTGCCGCTTCATTTTGTTTTGGTTGCATCGTACGCAGCAACCAAATGAAGCCTGCAATAATAAAGAATGCAGAAGGTGGTAGTAGCATCATACCGTTAGGTAGATACCAACCGCCGTCGTTGATTTTCTCCAGCAACTGGATGCCAAATAGGCTGCCTGAGCCAAATAGCTCACGCACAAAACCAACGAATAACAGTACAACTGTATAGCCTGCACCGTTACCGATACCGTCTAAGAAGCTCATCACTGGGCCATTTTTCATAGCATAAGCTTCTGCACGACCCATAACGATACAGTTGGTGATGATCAAACCTACGAATACCGAGAGCGATTTACTGGTCTCGTATGCATAAGCCTTCAGCAACTGATCCACAACGATTACCAAAGAGGCAATAATCGTCATCTGTACAATAATACGGATGCTGCTAGGAATGTGGTTACGGATCATCGAGATGAACATGCTTGAGAAAGCCGTTACCAATGACACCGCTATACCCATCACCATTGCAGTGTTCAGGTTAGTCGTTACCGCTAGCGCAGAACAGATACCAAGAATCTGTAGTGCAATAGGGTTGTTAGCAAAAATTGGCGTGACTAAAACGCCCTTTGGAGTATCAGCCATTTTTATACTCCTTCCTTACGAATTTTATTCAGATAAGGACCAAAGCCCTCTTGCCCCATCCAGTATTGCACCAGATGACTAACACCACGACTGGTTAAAGTTGCACCAGATAGGCCGTCAACTTTGAACACTGCATCAGAAGCTGAAGGATCAACAGAACCTTTCACCACTTCAACGGCAGGTGTCATGCTGTCGTCAGCGTAGACTTTCTTGCCTGGCCATAGCGCTTTCCATTTAGGGTTATCCACTTCACCACCTAGACCAGGAGTCTCAGCATGTTGGTAGAAACCTAAACCGATTACTGTATTCGCATCAGCTTCTAAAGCTAAGAAACCGTGCAGAGTTGACCATAAGCCATAGCCGCGAACGGGTAGAATAATACGGTCAAGTTTGCCGTCTTTTTCTACTAGATAAACGGTCGCAAAGTTTTCACGACGCTTGATACCTGCAATATCTTCACTATTAGACAGTGCTTTTGACATTGCCGGATCTTTAGCTGCTTTCAGCTGGTCGTAAGTGTTTACATTTAGCTTAGAGGCGTATTCACCAGAGTTCAGATCAACCACACGTGGTTTAATCTGAGCAAATAGCTCGTCAACACTTTTGCCTGGTTGTAGTAGGCCAGCAGCGGCAAGAATATTGGTCTTACGATCCAAATCTTTGTTCGCTTGCTGTTGTTTTTTGAAGACTACGGCTGCGCCGGACACAATCACGGAGCAGACGATACACAGTAGCAAAGCTACCGTTAGCGTCTTTTTGATAGAATCATTGCTGCTAGACATTGCGCATCATTCTCCGTTTGACGTTAGCCTGAACCACGAAGTGGTCGATAAACGGGGCAAATAAGTTAGCAAACAGAATTGCTAGCATAATACCCTCTGGGAACGCAGGGTTGATCACTCGGATCAGTACCGTCATCACACCGATTAAGATACCAAACCAGATTTTACCTGTGTTAGTCATTGAAGCGGATACAGGGTCGGTTGCCATAAAGAACATACCAAACGCCAGACCACCAATCACAAAGTGCCAATGCCAAGGCATTGCAAACATCGGATTAGTATCAGAGCCCAATAGATTCAGTAATGTACTTAGTGCAAACACGCCGATCAGCACACCCAGAACAATACGCCAAGAAGCGATACGAGTTGCCAGTAAGAATAGGCCACCAATCATAATCGCCAGAGTTGAAGTCTCACCAACAGAACCTGGCATCACACCAATAAAGGCATCCATCCAAGTCAGTGTGCTGGTCAGTTGCTCCATACCACCAGCAGCGGCAACACCCAGTGCAGTTGCGCCCGTAAAGCCATCAACCGCTGTCCATACTGCATCACCTGAAATTTGTGCAGGATAAGCAAAGTACAGGAAGGCACGACCCGCTAATGCAGGGTTTAGGAAGTTTTTACCAGTACCACCAAACACTTCTTTAGCAACCACAACACCAAAGCTGATGCCTAGGGCAACTTGCCATAATGGAATGGTCGGCGGTAGTGTCAGTGCAAACAGGATAGAAGTTACGAAGAAACCTTCGTTCACCTCATGACCACGCTTCATCGCGAACAATACTTCCCAGAAACCACCCACGATGAAAGTCACCGCATAGATAGGTAGGAAGTACATCGCACCGTGGATCATATTGTCCCAAATGCTATTCACATCATAACCAGCAAACATACCAATCAAAGCACCACGCCAGCCTTCAGCTGCCGCAAGCCCCATCTGATCCATTGCAAGGTTTGCTTGGTAACCCGCGTTCCACATACCAAAGAACATGGCAGGGAAAGCACAGAACCAAACAGTAATCATCATACGCTTCAGGTCTACACCATCACGGATATGTGCCGTGTTATTGGTAGTTGAGCCTGGCGAATAAAAGATTGTATCGACCGCTTCATATAAGGCGTACCAACTTTCGTACTTGCCGCCTTTATGGAAGTGAGGTTCGATATTATCTAGGAATTGTCTCATGCCCATCTATCAACCCTCCTTCTCAATCATGGTGAGATTGTTGCGTAGAATTGGACCATATTCGTATTTGCCTGGGCATGCATAAGTGCACAGCGCCAAATCTTCTTCGTCCAATTCTAAACAGCCCAGTGTCATTGCTGTTTCAATGTCGCTTACAATCAAGCTACGCAACAAATGGGTAGGTAGAATATCTAAAGGCATTACACGCTCATAAGATCCAACAGGCACCATTGCACGCTCACTACCGTTAGTGTTAGTTGATGGCGCAAAGTCCTTCAATCCCAACAGCTTAGATAGATAAATATTCAATACAGAGTGCTTGTTCGCACCTGGAGATAACCAGCCGATAAAATCACGCTGAGTACCTTCAAGTAGGATACTTAACTGATTATGAAAACGGCCTAAGAACGACAGCGCACCATTAGCAGTACGACCACCGAAAACAGACCCCGAGATCAAACGCACTTGATCACGGTTGCTCACTTCGCCTTTACTGATCTCTTCTAAGTTAGCACCTAGACGAGTTTTCAATAAACGCGGTGACTTAGCTTCCGGACCACCGATTGCAATCACACGCTCAGCGTTCAACTCACCTGTTGTAAACAGTTGGCCGATTGCCACAACATCCTGATAACCGATAGACCAAACAGTTTTCGAGCTGCTTACTGGATCTAAAAAGTGAATGTGCGTACCCGCCAAACCTGCTGGGTGAACACCTTCAAACTCTTCAACTACAACAGAGCCTGAGCTTTGTGCAGGAATAGCAGCACCTGCTGCCTTACACACAAACACTTTACCGTCCGTTAGACGTGACAGTAATGTTAAGCCTGCTTGGAACTCAGCATCTTTGCCTTTAAGCACAACAGCAGGATCTGCCGCTAGAGGATGAGTATCAATTGCGGTAACAAAAATTGAGTTAGGTACAGAGCCTACGGCAGGTGCCTTGCTAAATGGACGAGTGCGTAATGCAGTCCACAAGCCTGACTCAACCAGATTCTCTTGCACTTGCTCACGACTTAAACCTGAAAGCTGGTTTTGAGCAAATTTTGCAAACTGAACTTTCTCTTCCTTTGCAGCTATCTTGATGACAACCGATTGCAGTACACGGCGTTCACCGCGATTTACAGCAACGACCTCACCTGCGGCAGGAGCAGTGTATTTCACACCTGGGTTTTTCTTATCACTGAAGAGCTCTTGACCCATTTTGACCTGATCGCCAACTTTGACCGCCATTGTAGGTTTCATACCTACATAGTCAGGTCCAAGCACAGCGACCGTGCTCACCCTTGCTGCATCATGGATGCTTTGCTTAGGTGCTCCGGCCAAAGGTAGATCAAGGCCGCGTTTGATTTTAATCATACGTCTCGCCCAATCACTTAGTTATTATTTGAAAAATAAAGCTTTATCCGATCCAGAAGCAGAACAGTTCTAGACCAAAGAATATTTTTGCAACAGTCTTTACTGTTCAGTGAGTCTTAATCTGCCCATCAAGACCACTCCCCAAAATCGCACGTATTATAAAGACCTGACAACTGCATTACCACCGAAGGGTGTGACATTTTGCCACAAGGAAGGCGCACTATTTTTCTGCAATGCAATATAAGTAAGTCATCTTGCTGCGATTATCGGATAAGTTCGACTATATTCTGAAAAAGAAAATCTCTAAAAATCTGCAAAAAAACAAAAAGCCTGCATAACTACTTATGCAGGCTTTTTTCAACCCTTCCGATAACTCACTCAATAATAGAGTTAATTAACGGGCCGGATAGTGCTGAAACTGAACATTAGACATCTGTTGCAGAATACGCACAACCTGACAGCTATAGCCAAACTCGTTATCGTACCAAACATAAAGTACAACTTGCTTGCCGTTAGCAATAGTGGCTTCACCATCTACAATACCTGCGTGACGGTTACCCACGAAGTCAGAAGACACTACTTCTTGAGACTTAATGTAATCAATCTGCTTTTGCAAACCAGAGTGCAAAGATACATCACGCAGATAATCATTCACTTCCTCAACAGTAGTACCGTTGGTTAGCGTCAGATTCAAGATCGCCATAGACACATTTGGCGTTGGTACACGAATCGCGTTACCTGTCAGTTTACCCTTCAGAGAAGGCAATGCCTTAGCCGCAGCAGATGCAGCACCTGTTTCCGTGATCACCATATTTAATGGCGCAGCACGACCGCGACGAGACGCCTTATGGAAGTTATCGATCAAGTTCTGGTCGTTAGTAAACGCATGCACTGTTTCAACGTGGCCGTGCTCAATACCATACTTGTCGGTAATTGCTTTCAGCACAGGTACGATTGCGTTGGTGGTACAAGAAGCGGCTGACAAAATTTTATCAGTCTCTTCAATAGAGTCACTGTTGATGCCGTGTACGATATTTTTGATATCGCCTTTACCCGGAGCAGTTAACAATACGCGAGAAGCACCATTGCAAGCCAAGTGCTGACCTAGGCCTTCCGCATCACGCCACATACCCGTGTTATCAACCACTACAGCATCGTTGATACCGTATTTGGTGTAATCCACTTCCGCTGGAGAGTTGGCATAGATCACTTGTACATAGTTACCGTTAATGATCAGCGCTTTTGCCTCTTCATCAACTGTAATCGTACCTTGGAATGAGCCGTGCACAGAGTCACGACGCAACAAGCTTGCACGCTTCTGCAGATCGCCTGCTTTACCGCCACGCACAACAATTGCACGCAGACGCAGTAAGCTTCCGCCACCTGCTTTCTCAACTAGGATACGAGCTAAAAGACGTCCGATACGACCAAAACCGTACAGCACAACATCTTTGCTTTTTGAATTACTATCAGGCGTATGCTGATCAATAGAGGCCGCTAGCTCTGCACGAATAAAGGCTTCTAGATCCGCCGCACCTTCTGATTTGAACTTAACAGCCAGCTTACCAATATCAACATGAGCTGGACCCAAGTTCAGGCGAGATAGAATTTCAACGATTGGGAATGTATCGCGCACAGAAAGCTCAGTGCCTTCTACCTGACGAACAAAGCGGTGATCTTTCAGAATACGGATTACCGACTGATTGACCATCGCGCGGCCATACAATGATGTCACCACATTGTTTTTACGATACAACTGACCGATCAGCGGGATCATGGCTTCAGCCAGAGCTTCGCGCTCCTGCCAATCTTGGAAACAGTTATCTAACATTTCTTGACTCACGTGTGGCCTCACTTTAATCAGAACAATATCAACCGAAAAAATGCGCCCGTATTATGGAAGCTGAATGCGCAAGAGGCAAATTTTAACGTCACTTTTATGCTTAATTTACGGCGAAAGTCTATTTAGACGCCTGACTACACAGCTAAAATACCCAAAAGACGCCTATACCTAAGAAGTAGTTTGGAGGCTATACCTATTTAAAATAAAGCTCCCGCCCCAAAGAGCTGTTCAAAAAAACAGTTAAAAAAGGTTGCAAACAACATTCACTATTTTACATTGCCAACCGAACCCTTAGACTTAGCAACTCTAATCAAGCGCTCAGCATACGAACGATACAGACAACTTAAAGCCAGCTTGAGCATTTAAGGCTTTCCAAACAGGAATATGGAACAATATCATGTATTTGCAGCTTCAAAGCAGCAGCATCCCCAAAAAAGATGGCGATATTAAGCATTGGGGTAATCTTTCTGGCGACGCTTTAGCCCTTTCAATTGCAGCCTTAGCCCAACAACATAATGGGTTACTTTTTGTTGTTGCCGATAGCCAAAATGATGCCGAGCAACTAGTTGAGTTACTGACATTCTTCCTGCCCAAAACAATTCCGACTCTGCGCTTACCCGACTGGGAAACATTGCCATATGATGCGTTTTCCCCACATCAGGATATTATCTCTGAGCGCTTGAAAGTCTTATTCCAGTTACCACACCTAAACCAAGGTGTGCTGGTTGCTCCTGCGTCTACACTTATTCAACGCTTAGCACCTGCATCCTATGTTGCAGGCTCAACTTTTCTATTAAAAGCAGGGCAAGTATTTGACCCATTAAAAGTGCGCAACCAGCTTGAGCAAGCAGGCTATCACTGCGTTGATAATGTATATCATCATGGTGAGTTCGCTTTACGCGGCGCGCTCATGGATCTATTTCCGATGGGTGCAGACCAACCTATTCGCATAGATCTTTTCGACAACGAGATTGAAACATTACGCACCTTTGATCCTGAAACACAGCGCTCAGAAGATAAAATTAACGAAGTGCGTATTTTACCTGCACAGGAATACCCATTAGATAGCAATGGCATCAAACAGTTTAAGCAACAGTTTCAAGCGCAATTTGATATAGATTTCAAACAGTGCCCGATCTATCAAGATGTTAGCAAAGGCATTGCATCACCAGGCTTAGAGTATTACCTACCGCTATTTTTTACTGACACAGCGGATATTTTTACCTATCTTCCAGAGCAAACCCTTCTGGTCACCAGCGCAGGCCTAGAAGATGCAGCTAGAGCTTTTTGGCATGAAATCGAACGCCGTTACGAAGACCGTCGCTATGATATTCAGCGACCGATTTTGCCTCCGCAACAACTGTTTCTACCCATAGAAAAGCTTTTTTCACGTCTAAAAAGCTTTGCGCGCATTCAAACTTACGCAGCAAGCATTGAAGAAAAAGCAGGGCGCAGCAACCTTGCATTCCAGCCAGCGCCTGAGCTTAGTATTGAGGCCAAACAAGATGCGCCACTGCATAAATTACAACAGTATCTTAAACAGTTCAGTGGCAGGGTGCTGTTTTGTGCCGAATCGGCAGGCAGACGTGAAGCCCTGATAGAGTTACTGGCTCGCATCAATATCCGCCCGAAAACGTTTGACACATGGCAAAGCTATATCGCAGATCATGCTGTAACAGGCATCACCATTGCCCCCTTACAGACGGGGATTCACTGCACTGAGCCTGCGCTAACACTGATCAGCGAAAGCCAGCTATTTGGCCAACGTGTATTCCAAAGCCGTCGCCGCCAAAAAGCTACCGATATTGGTGAATACACCATTCGCAGCTTAACAGAGCTACAAGAGGGCGCGCCTGTTGTTCATATCGATCACGGTGTAGGGCGCTACCTTGGTTTGCAGGTGCTCGAAATAGACAAACAGAAGGCAGAGTTCTTAACCCTTGAATATGCCGACGGCGCAAAGCTTTACGTGCCTGTCAGCGCTTTACACCTGATTTCACGCTACTCGGGTGCAGGTGACAACAATGCACCGCTACATCGTTTAGGCTCAGAACAGTGGGAAAAAGCCAAACGCAAAACAGCAGAAAAAATTCGCGATACTGCTGCTGAACTGCTCGATATTTATGCTCGTCGGGCTGCTAAAAAAGGTTTCGCCCATACAGAACCAGACCTCTCTTACGAGGCGTTCTCTGCAGGTTTCCCTTTCGAAGAGACACCCGACCAGATGGCCGCTATTCAAGCTGTTGTGCAGGACATGATCGCAAAACAGCCAATGGATCGTGTGATCTGTGGCGATGTGGGCTTTGGTAAAACAGAAGTAGCGATGCGTGCCACATTTATTGCCGTACAAAGCAGCAAACAAGTGGCCATTTTAGTGCCGACGACGCTGCTAGCTCAGCAACATTATGAAAACTTCCGTGATCGTTTTGCAGACTGGCCTGTACAGGTTGAAGTGTTATCGCGCTTTAAATCAGCCAAAGAACAGAAAGTAGTTTTAGAAAACATTGAAAACGGCCGAGCGGATATCATCATTGGCACGCATAAATTGCTGCAAAAAGAACTCAACTTCAAAGACATTGGCTTACTCATCATAGATGAGGAGCACCGCTTTGGTGTACAGCAAAAAGAAAAGCTCAAATCTCTGCGCTCTGAAATTGATATCTTAACCATGACCGCAACGCCTATTCCGCGTACCTTAAATATGGCGATGTCAGGTATTCGGGATTTCTCAATTATCGCAACGCCACCCGCTAAGCGCTTATCGGTTAAAACCTTTGTTCGCCAACATAACAGCGCTGTAATAAAAGAAGCCGTATTGCGTGAAATTATGCGCGGCGGACAAGTCTACTTTCTTCACAATGAAGTTAAGACAATCGAGAATACAGCCGAAGATTTAAGGGTATTAATTCCAGAAGCGCGCATTGGTGTAGCACATGGTCAGATGCCAGAACGCCAGCTGGAACAGCTGATGTCAGACTTTTATCATAAACGTTTTAATGTACTGGTTTGCTCCACTATTATTGAAACGGGCATCGATATTCCTAGCGCCAACACCATTATTATAGAACGCGCAGATAAATTCGGCTTAGCACAACTACACCAACTGCGCGGCCGCGTTGGTCGATCACACCACCAAGCTTATGCCTACCTCATGACCCCTGAAGGCAAAAAGCTCACACCTGATGCCGAAAAACGCCTTGAAGCCATTTCAATGGCCGAAGACCTAGGTGCTGGCTTCACACTGGCAACCCATGACATGGAGATTCGCGGTGCAGGTGAGTTATTAGGCGAAGGCCAAAGTGGCCAGATGGAGCAAGTGGGTTATAGCTTGTATATGGAGATGCTCGACAAAGCCGTACAAGCCATCAAACAAGGCAAAACACCAGATTTGGATAAACCATTACAACGAGGCATAGAAGTCAATCTGCGTATCCCTGCACTTATTCCCGAAGACTATCTACCTGAAGTCCATAGCCGTTTAGTGATGTACAAACGTATTGCCAATGCGAAAGATGATCGGGACCTAAAAGAGTTACAGGTAGAAATGATAGATCGCTTTGGTTTATTGCCAGAACCGACTAAAAACCTGTTCAATCAAACAGCCCTTAAGCTTCGCGCTGAGTCGCTGGGGATTACCAGAATTGATTGCGGTTCAGATATGGGCTCTCTAGAATTTGCGCCAGATACAAAAGTAGAGCCACTGGCTATTGTTAAGATGATACAGTCAGCGCCTAGCCGTTATCGCTTGGAAGGTGCAAACAAACTGCGATTTACCGACTTAATGAACCAAGCCGAGCGACGATTCAGTGTTATCGAAGCGCTACTGGATAAGCTGAGCACTCACTAACAACCTGATACAGGTTAAGTTTAGATTTGATGAAACCCATGATAAAACTGATTCAAACAACCTTGCTGACTACTGCTATCGTTAGCGTTATTAGCCCTTTGGCTCAAGCTGACAATCAAGGTCGTCGCTACAGCGTAGAAATGATTGTTTTCAGCTATGAAAAAACAGATACCGAGCAATCAGAAAAATGGCCTGAAGAAACACAAGTTGAGCTACCGGATAAATATCTAGTGCTTTACCCTGATTCTGCTGTAAACAGCATGGCAGCCCGTTTAAGAAATGCTAATAAAATTCGTTTGGCGGCCCCGTCTAATAACGCTGAAAGTCCGACATTAGATGTTAAAGGCACACCTATAGCGGATGAAAACAACCTTGATTTAGCGCAGCTTAACGATTTGCAACAAGGTTTATGGCCCGATCGCTTTTTATATAATCCCGGACGTTTTCAACTGACATCACAACAAAGAAAACTGTCACGCAGAAATGACTTTAGAATACTCTACCATCAAGCATGGCATATGCCGATGAACGAGAAAACAGAGAGTCTGCCGATACGAATTCAAGGCGGAGAACAGTATGACGGCTTTTACGAATTAGACGGTACTATTCAACTCTCTGTCGCACGCTACTTGCACATTGAAACACAGCTGTATTTATCCGAGTTTGAGCCCATACAAACAGAGCGACAAACCTCACTCCCTGCCTACACAGAATCAGCTTCAAGCTTGAACTTATCTAACGGTAACATTGCACCTAGCATAGCGCTTTCATCACTAGGCGTGCGTCAGTTCCAAACAAAACAGGTTATTGCACTAAAGCAGTCTCGCAAGATGCGTAGCGGAGAACTTCACTACATTGACAACCCTCGTTATGGCATTTTAATCCAGATGACACCTTACAAAATCACAGAAAAACTGAATTAAAGATGCGCTCTTCACGCCGCGACTGCACCAGCTGCAATTGCGGCATTTTTACATATCTTAGAGATTGGAAGCTCTAAGCCTACTCCTAGAAAACAAAAGGCCCCCTTGCTTTCACAAGAGGGCCATAAATATATCAAACATTTTTCGCAGTATTAATCTACTGCTTTAGCGTCTTCTTTCACATGAATTGGCTCGTCTGCTTTTGCCTTTTTCTTGCCGCGGTACTCAATCAAGAAGTACAACACTAGACCTGTACCCAGACCCCAAGCAGCGCCATGCACAGCCAGCACAACACCCATTAAACCAGCAACACCCATAGAGGTCGCATTGTCGATCTGCTCAACTGCAACTGCAATACACAGATAACCAGTAATCAGCAGCGTAATCGACAACGCAATCGGCAATACAGGCTTAAACAGTGTAATCAACGGCAGTACAAACAGTGCGATAAAGCCAACAATCCAGAATACACCTGCACCAGAGTAGATAGTGTCCATCGCACTGCGACCGTAGCGATAACGCTCAGCAATTGTCGCCATTGCACCTGTAAACAAAGGACCCGCCAAACCTGGGTAAGGTGCAAAGAATGAGTGCATCAGGTTACGGATACCTGTTACAAGGTGCACACGATCAACGTCAACCTCAATTTTCTCATCAGGACGCAGATGGTCAACACGACTCATCAAACTCTGACCGACAATAATGTCACCAAACGCAATGATGTACGCGATAATAGCCGTTGGAATTGCCGCGATCATCAGATCAATACCCGGCATCCCCAAAGTAAAGGGTAGGTAGTCCCAGATAGCTGCAAAGTTTGGAGAAGAGATACCAAACTGCACGTCTGGAAGTTTGTATTCGCCGACACCCCAGCCGATCGCCATCGCAATCAGCATACCTGGCACCATGCCATAACCTGCAGTGATCTTCGCCCAGCGGTGTTTTTCCACCCAATCACGGAATGACAGAGAGAACAAAACATAAGCAGTGATCAGACCACCAATACCCAGAGAGATCGGTGTATTAAAAGCACGACCACCTGAACTTACTTCACCCGTAATCGCAGCAATACCTGCACCCAGCAGAATACCAGCCTTGATCGAATCAGGAATGCTGTTCACCAGCTTAGAACCTAAGCGAGTCACACCCATGAACAGGAATACCGCAGTCACCATCAACTGTAATGCCACCAATGCACGAATCGCATCAGGACCTGGTTCAAACTGCCCAACAAACAGAAGTACTACAGGAATTGCAGGTGTAATCCATCCCGGAACAAAAGGCACACCCAACAGGTTAGGCAGCATAAAGCCAATACCACAAATAACAACATAAGCTAGCGCCACGTCGTAAGGTAAACCGAGATATTTTTGCAATAGCGGGATCATGGCCATACTGACCACGAACATCACCATACCTTGGATCGTTTCTGCCATTTCCCAGCGATAGTGAATAAATGGTAAACGGATTTTAAATGGCCCCGCAGGCCAATACGGATGTTCATCACCGTGGTTGCGTTTTATTAGCACAGTAGCACCTGTCAATTCAGTTTATTTTTTTGGTCCATCTGCTCATCTATGCTGTCGATTTATGGTTATCTTTTTTTCGACTATAAATGAGCCCTAGCGTTTTAACTTTTTTTCGCACATGCAGCATATTAGACCTTAGCAAGGTAGCCGAGTGACTGAAAAGTCACTATCAGCACTTAAAAATCAATGACTTACAAGTCATTAATCTATCTACCGACTGGAAGGCTAGGCGTATTAAGGGGTTAGCTAAAAAGGGCCTTTTTGATCATCTTGATAAGCAATGTTAAAAGCGCTCCAAACACATTAGACCAATGGACTATCCCGACAAAAATACTCTACTTTATTGCATTTTCACTTGCGCATTACGCGCAGCTGATGTCATATAAGAAATCAGTAAATATGTTTTGAAACAGTAGGTTATCAAATGGACTCTTTTATCGAGCGCGCAGACAAACTCAGCCATATACTAAGAGAGATGGAAAAATCAGCAGCGGAGGATGAGCTATTTGCCTTAGGCTACCTTATTCCTCAACTGACACTAGTAGCAGAGTATGTCGAGCCACAGCCACATTTCGATCAATGCTTCACAGACTGGCTAGAACAAGTATTTGCTGATGACAAGTTAAGCATTAATGACCAAAAGCAAATAATGACACTTTGGCAGAGCGCAATCGAAAAAGCGGGCCAGTAGACATCAACTCAACCCCGCTTTTGTCTCTTGTTTATCGTTATCTATTGCTCTGCTTTGTAACAATGCATAAAGGGGAAAGATTATGACTCAAACTAGCACAGGTACAGGCATCGACATTATTGTATCGCCTGAAGGTAGCTTAGAGGTTTTATCTCAAGATGAGGTCAATCGCCTAAAATGTACGGCAGAGAATGGCCAGTATGACTTATTACGCGGTTGTGCCTTAGCCGTTCTTAATTGCGGTAGCCACACAGATGACAGTAAAGCGGTATTAGAACAGCACAAACTGTTTGATATTGAGGTATTACAGCAAGATAGAGGTGTAAAGCTCAAGCTTACACAGGCACCTGAAACAGCATTTGTGGAAGGAGAGATGATACGGGGTATCCGTGAGCACCTTTCTGCGGTGCTGCGAGATATAGTGTACGTCAGCAACGAGATTCAACACAGTAAGCGTTTTAATCTTCATGACACGGATGGCATTACCAATGCTATCTTCCACATTTTGCGTAATGCCCGAGCACTTAAGCCTAATCGCAAACCCAACCTTGTTGTATGCTGGGGTGGCCATTCGATCAGCCGAGAAGAGTATCGCTATACCAAAGAGGTGGGGCATGAGCTTGGCCTAAGAGCCATGAATATCTGCACGGGCTGTGGGCCAGGTGCCATGAAAGGCCCAATGAAAGGCGCAAACTTGGCCCACGCTAAGCAGCGCATTAGCAATGGCCGTTACTTAGGCATATCTGAGCCCGGTATTATTGCCGCAGAATCACCCAATCCTATAGTCAACGAGTTGGTGATATTGCCTGATATCGAAAAACGCTTAGAAGCCTTTGTACGAATTGGTCACGGTATTATTGTATTTCCCGGCGGGGCAGGTACAGCAGAAGAGATCTTATATCTATTGGGCATACTGCTAAACCCTGAAAATGACACGCTGCCATTCCCTGTTATCTTCACAGGGCCTTCCAACAGCAAAGCGTACTGGCAAAAAATTGATCAATTTATCGGTTTAACACTGGGTGAAAAAGCACAGAAGCGCTATCAAATTATTGTAGATGATCCCGCAGCAGTTGCTAAGGCGATGCAAACAGGCATTATTGAGGTTGAAAATTTCCGCCGTGCTCAAAATGATGCCTTTTACTTTAACTGGCGCCTAAAAATTAGCGAAGCGTTTCAAATGCCATTTGAACCAAGCCACGAGAACATGGCTGGGCTTAACATTCACCTAGAGCAACCACCTCATGAGTTAGCTGCTAATTTAAGGCGTGTATTCTCTGGTATTGTTGCAGGAAATGTAAAAGCACCGGGGATTATTGCCATTGAGAAATATGGCCCATTTCAGATCAATGGCAGTCCCGAAATTATGGCGCCATTAGACGAGTTATTAAAATCTTTTGTACAACAGCAGCGCATGAAACTGCCGGGCACGGTATATAACCCGTGTTATGAGATCGTAAAAGGTTGTTAAAAACCTGAAAATACCAAATAATTCAGCTTATTTAGTATATTAGATCACTCGACAAGCGGCTGGCGTGTAAACAGCAGCTTTAGGTACTGGGGTTTTGAATGGCCAACATGCAAAAGCTTAAGGAAGATGCCCTTAGGCGAAAACATGAGCATGAAGAAAAGCAGCGCAAGGAAGAACTGCGAAAAATGAAATCTGGACGCCCTCGCCCCAGTAAAGAGCGAGAGCGCCCAAGTGCTCGTAATCAACGTGGAAAGACAGACACACCAGCACCAGTGTCTGCCCGTCGTAAACCTAAAAAAACGCCTGCTCGCTGGGTGGTTGATATTCTATTAGTACTAGGTGCATTGATGTTACTGGTTATGATGTTTAACCCTTATGGCTAAACATTTCTTTGTAAAAAGTGAGCCAAGGCTGGCTCATTTTTGTACGCTGCTTGGGGACTCAAAAATATAGAGACACTGAGCAAGCTCCGTAATTTAAACCTATACTCGCTACTGTCTCTGTAGTGAATATTTTGTTTGAATAACAACCTGAATAGAGAACAGGAGTTGTCTTGTGTTGTTAGCACTGTCGTTGTTTGATTGCGCCATTTTATTAGCAGGCACTGTTCTAGCTACTGTATTTGTTATCAAAAATCGCCATCCCCACTCTTCCTCCTCATCTGAACCTGACGCAAACTCTGCCGGAGAAAATCGACTAAAAGCCATCTTAGAGATGACCGTTGACGGCATGATATCTATTGATACCAAAGGGTTGGTTATTGATTTCAATCCAGCTGCCGAGCGTATCTTTGGTTATAGTAAATCAGAAGTGATTGGGCAGAATATCAGTATACTGATGCCTGAGGCTGATCGTAGCAAGCATGATAGCTACCTGAGCAAACATCTTAAAAAGCGCAACACTGCCGACCAACCTGTAGCACAAAGTACACAAAGCATAGTAGGTACAGGGCGTGAAGTAGTTGGTCTTAGAAAGACAGGCGAGACACTTCCACTTTACCTTGCCGTTAGCGAAGTTGTCGTGCATGACGAAGTGTTCTATACAGGAATTGTCCGAGATATCAGCGTACAAAAAACCAATGAAAAAGCGCTACAAACTACAACTAATTACTTCAATGCAGTAATGAACAACTCCTCTGAAATGATGGCGCTATTAAACCCAAAAGGTGAAATATTGCTGATTAATCAGGCTGCTAAAAACCTTATCGCATTTGAGCATACAGTTACAAATAGCTTGCTCTTTTGGGAGGGGAGCTGGTGGTCACACGATAAACAACAGCAAGAAAAAATCAAACAAGCCATCATCAGTGCAGGGCAGGGCCTTGGCTCCCACTTTGAAATAACGCATCAAACCTTAGAAGGGACATTGATCTATATTGACTTCACTTTAACCCCTATTTTTGACAATGAAGGCAATGTCGCCTTATTGCTACCAGAGGGAAGAGATATCACAGCCCTAAAGGTAGCTGAAAACAAGTTAAGCGAAACATTAAACGAACAGGATCTGATTTTAGAAAACCAACCAAACGGTGTATTAAAGCTTAACAAAGACTTTATCGTTGAGTTCGCCAACACACCTTATCGCAAGCTGATGAACCTCCCCGCGACACTATGTCAAAAAGGCCGATCACTAGAAGATATCTTCCGCTACATGATTGAGCGAGGTGATTTAGGTGAGGGGGATAAAACAGTCTTGCTAAGAGAAGCTATCAATAATCTAAAAGGTTATATCAATAGTGATTACCAACGCCAATTATCCAGTGGTAAGAGCTTAGATGTACACTGCACCCCATTGTCCGATGGCGGCATTATATTAACTATCACTGATTCAACGCTAAGAAAAGAGGTGGAGCGAGAATTAAAAGCGGCCAAAGTTGAAGCTGATAAAGCCAACCAGATGAAAAGTGACTTTCTTGCCAATATGAGCCATGAGATTCGTACACCAATGAATGCGATTATAGGGTTAAGCCAGTTGGCGTTTGAGCACGACCCACAATCACTTCAGGCCAGTTACTTAGAAACCATTCACGAATCCGCTAACGGTTTGCTAGGTATTATCAACGATATTCTAGATTTCTCTAAAATTGAAGCGGGTAAGCTGAGCTTAGAGTCAGAGCCATTTGATCTAGATAAAGTGATTGACCACTTAGGCAAAATGCTTTGCATTAAGGCCGAGGAAAAAGGGCTTGAGCTTCTCTTCTCTTTTCCAACCAGTATCCCACGTTTACTAATTGGCGATGCGCTACGTTTAAGCCAAGTTTTGCTGAATTTATGTACCAATGCCGTCAAGTTCACTCATTATGGCGAAGTATTGGTTGAAGCAGAGGCCATAAACAACACTGATACAACCGTTACGCTAAAGTTCACCATCAGTGATACAGGCATCGGCATGAGCCAAGAACAAATGGGCAATTTATTCCGCCCATTCTCACAAGCAGATGGTTCAACCACCCGTCGATTTGGCGGTACAGGCCTAGGTTTGGCTATTTGCAAACACTTGACCACAATGATGGGTGGTCATATTGAAGTGAACAGCACCGAAGGCAAGGGCAGTGTTTTTACCTTTACTATCAGCTGTGGCGTTCAAACAGATGTTGCCCAAAAACCTATTAACCTTGATAGCTTGCCAGAACTAAAAGTACTGGTTGTAGATGACAATGCACACGCTCGCAGCATCATGGAGAAAATGATCCTCAGCTTTGGCTATCAAGTTGATTTAGCTGCATCAGCGCCTGAAGCCTTAGAGAAACTCAAAACAGCACTTGAACAAGGGCAGCCTTACGACTTGAGTTGTATCGACTGGCAGATGCCTGACATAGACGGCACTACACTTATTGCACAATATGCAGCAATTCCTAACGCTCAGCACACAAAAAACCTACTGATCACAGCACACGGACGGCAAAGTATTGACTGGTTAAAACAGCAACAAGGTATCTCAGGCCTACTACTAAAGCCAGTCAATCCATCTGTGTTATTAGACAGCATTGCTGATTTATTCGGTGTTGCCCAGATTACCAAACTAGACAAAAGTCATGCTCAGCAAGATATTGCACTGCAACTGTCACGAATTGCAGGAGCTCATGTGCTACTGGCAGAGGACAACTTAATTAACCAACAAGTTGCCTGTGAACTTTTGCAACGCCTCGGCTTAGAAGTAACCGTCGCCAACAATGGCTGGGAGGCACTTGAGTATCTTAAAAGCCAACACTTTGACCTTCTACTCTGTGATATTCAAATGCCTGTTCTTGACGGCTATCAAACAGCAAAAGCAATTCGAGAGGAGTTGCAGTTATTAGACTTCCCCATTGTTGCAATAACCGCAAACGCGATGTCTGGAGATAAAGAACTCAGCTTAGAGTCCGGCATGAACGACCATATTAGTAAGCCTGTAGACCCTGAGCATTTAAATAGAGTCTTATTGCACTGGATAAAGCCTAGATCAACTTCGGCTTGCTCAGACAACCCATTAGAACCAATGGCAAATACAACTGCACTTGCAGAATCTGAAACAGCTGAGACCACAACACAATACCATTGGCTAAAGGCTATACCGGACTGCGATTTAGAAGAAGGACTTAGAAAAATGGGCGGTGATGAAGAGCTCTTTGCCGACCTACTACAAGATTTTCAGCTCAGCTATTTTGATCTTCTACCCACACTAGAAGCACAGCTCAATCAGGTAGAACAATTTGAGCAAGCTGCACGGCTTTTGCATACCATTAAAGGGCTATTAGGCACATTTGCCTTCTTTAATGCAGAGCAAGCGGCCATAGACTTAGAGCAAGCCTTTAAAGCAAAAGATACCGCAGAGATTGCAATAAAGTTCAGCGCCTTAAAAAGCGCGTTAGAGCCGATACAGCTCTATTTAAGCGAAGTGCTCATCCATCGTTAATTGCCCAGCTTAATATTCTCTATCTTCTGCAAAGCCTGCTGTAAACGCAGGCTTTGCTCGGTATTTGCAGGCAATCCGAAACGTAGCCAATTCAAGTCTTCAAATAAACGTACCCAAATCCCTTGTTCAGCAAGTGCTGCATGCACTTGTTTGGCATTTAAATGAAGCACTGTAACAAACAGCGGTGTTTGCCCCACTATCACAAAACCCTGCTGCGCCAGCTTTTGTGACAGTGCATAAGACAGCAAAGCCAACTGCTCTCTACAGCATTGATGCCAAGGCAAGTCCTCTAATAACCGCTCAGTTAAATAGGCGGATATGCCATTTAGGTGCCAAGGCCCTAAATACTGTTTAACTTGAGAGAGCAAGCCCTCTTCTGCTAGAACAAAACCACTGCGAATACCTGCCAAACCAAAAAACTTACCAATAGACTTTAAAACAATCAGCCCAGGCTGATTGACATAACTTGCCATAGACAGTTGTTGCTGCTCTAAAGGAAAGCTATCAATAAAAGCTTCATCAACCACTAACCAGCCACCTTTAGCTTGTAGCTGCTGGTGCCAAGACCGCAACTGGCTAAGGCTAATCAATTCTCCCGTTGGATTATTTGGATTAATCACCACCAGCACATCACACTGACTCAGCAACAGCTCTACTTGGTCAGTACTATAACGCAACACCTTATGACCTGCTTTTTGCCAACACCACTCATGCTCGGCATAACCAACCTCCGGCACAGCAACCACAGAGCGTGCTCGTAGTCTTGGCAAACACTCAATCAACTGTTGAGTACCACTAACAGGCCATAAACAGGGCTGATGGTAATAATTCGCAGCAGCCTGCCTTAGGCTTAAATAGTCAATATCAGGTAAATTTTGATAGTAATGAGGGGGAATATTGGGAATAGGCCAAGGGATTGGGTTAAGTGCAGCAGACAAATCAAGCCAAGGCTCTGGTGCGCTAGGCCACTTCGCTTTAGCGTAAGCTAAGTTCCCCCCATGTACAGGGGGCTGCACGGTCTCTTCAACTCTACTCATAAAAACCCTTTCAACCCAAAACTCACACTGCCTTGGACAGCTATAAGGGCCAATAATCCCCCCGAGACTAACAACAACCAAATACCCAGCGCCTTTTTAAGCAGTTGTATTGTGCGCTGTAAGTCTGCTGTATTGGGTTTGTGACCACAACCTAAGGGCGGACGGGCTTTCCAATGGCCATGATAGTAATCACCGCCACCTAATAAAACCTGCAAAGCGCCAGCACCTGCCGCCATAACAGGCCCCGCATTTGGACTTTCCCAAGTTGAACCTTGCTTATACCAACAATGCAAAGCACCGCTAAACACCCCAGAAAGAGCATAGATAAAGGCGCAGAAACGAGCTGGCAGCCAGTTTAACAGATCATCAATACGTGCAGCCGCCCAGCCAAAGGATAGATAACGCTCTGTTTTATACCCCCACATCGCATCCAGAGTATTGGCAAAACGATAGAGCAAAACCAGCGGAGCACCTCCAATCAAAAACCAAAACAGTGGCGCATAAATCGCATCACTGCCATTCTCTAAACCAGACTCAATTGCCGCACGGGTTACTCGGTGCTCATCCATATCACGGGTATCTCGACTAACAATCCAACTTACCTTTGTTCGCGCCTCGTCCAAGTCACCTTTTTCCAAAGGTCGTTTAATCTGTTCTAAATGCTGTATCAAACTTTTTGCACCAACAGCAAACCAAAGCAGCAAGCCATTGATCAACAGCCAGATACCCCACAACAGTACATCATCACCCTGAGCACTAGTCCAATATCCCCCAACCAAAAGCACAAGAGGTATAGGTAAAACTAGAGTGCCCCATGCGAAGCATCCCTTTACTCTTAGAATAATGGTTGAAGATGGAGATGAAGGCGAGTTCAAGCGCAGCTCTAATTGACTTGCCAAAAAACCAAAGCCCACCAGCGGGTTCCATCGCCTAGGCTCACCTAAAAAATAATCTAAAGCTAAGCCTAACCAAAGGCTAAGCAATAATAATTCAGGGCTGAAAAACAGCATGATATTCCTTAAAAAGGCCGAAAGCGTTACACCACGATGGCATGCTCAGAGTGATAAGCATAAAAAGTGCGTTATTATTGACTAAGCCATCTTATAGATTAATAGTATTTATTCAGGATACACCGAAAAACTCTCATCCTATTGTTTTTACTGGCAATATCACTTTTATCGCAAAGACTTTGCACACCCTCCACAAGTAAGCCCTCCCGCACATAATAGAGCACATTCTAACCATCTGACTCAAAAACAAGCCTAACCAACAACACACCACTTGAAACGACAAGATTTTTAAACACCATGAGAATTCTGGCTTACCTACGGGTCGTAGGGCATAATTCAGCCCTTGCCGTGATTAAATCAAAAACGCCCCCTGTTCTACTAAATTGCTTGATCGCCTTATGTTGGTTTTTCGACTAATGGCGAGGTTTTCCAACCGCTTTGAGGTTATACCGTGAAATTGATCTGCGAAATTTTCAAAAGTCCCCGCAAAGATGAAATGTATCTATACGTTGATAAGAAAGAGGGTTTGACCCGTGTACCAGAGGCTTTGCTGGAGATGTTTGGCACTCCTAAACCTGCGATGGTATTGCTGCTGACGGAAGAGAAAAAGTTAGCGCGGGCGGAAGTCGGTGACGTACTAAGAGAAATTCGTGAGAAAGGCTTTTACTTGCAAATGCCACCCAAGAAAGATGACAGCTTACTGAATGCTTACAGCGCACCAACCGAGGGCAAGTACTAAGATGAGCCAAACAGCGCGCTTTTGGGAAACCAAAACCCTACAGCAACTGAGTACAGAGGAGTGGGAGTCTCTGTGCGATGGCTGCGCCAAATGCTGCCTACATAAGCTGGAAGATGATGAAGATGGCACGGTGTATTACACCGATGTCGCCTGTGAGTTGTTGGATATTATGCAGTGTCGTTGCAATGATTATCCTAATCGTCAAACACGTATTCCAAGCTGTATCAAACTGACACCCGAGCATGAAGAGGCGTTCAGCTGGTTGCCTTCAACCTGTGCTTATCGCTTGGTGAAAGATGGGCAACCCTTGCCTGAGTGGCATCATTTGGTCAGTGGCAAAGCAGACAGTATCCATAAAGCACGCCAAAGCATCCGCCGCCGAGCAATTAGCGCCCAAGTGGTGCCCGAAGAAGAGATGGAGCTGCATATTATCGGCTGGGTGGAGTAATTCACCCTTCAGGCCAGTAAACCTACCGCCCCAGCACCCAGTACAACAAGCCAAGGAGGTAACCGCCAATAGTTTAACGCGGCAAAGGCCAACAAAGCCCAAGCAAAGTCTTGCGGAGATTGAATGGCACCAGTCCAGATTGGGTCATATAGTACCGCTAATAACAAGCCAACCACCGCAGCATTCAACCCCGTTAATGCTGATTGCAGCTTCAAATTAAGGCGTAATTTTTGCCAAAAAGGTAATACGCCCGCCACTAAGAAGAAGGCAGGTAAAAATATGGCGAGCAAGCCTATAGCCGCCATTCCAATGGCGGCTATACCAGTACCCATACTGGCACCTAAAAATGCTGCGAAGGTGAACAATGGCCCCGGTACTGCCTGGGTTGCACCGTAACCAGCCACAAACACCTCTTGATTGACCCAGCCCGTTGTAACCACCTCGGCTTGCAATAAAGGCAACACCACATGCCCACCGCCAAATACCAATGACCCCACACGATAAAAAGCACTGAACAATTCTAAGGCAGGCAAAGGCAACCATAAGGCTAATAGCGGCAAAAGCACCAGCAACAAGCCAAACAACAGCAACCAAAATACTCCAGCTTGAGTGCTCAACGGAACATCAAGCGCAACTTGATCTTTGGTTTGCACAGGCTTGAAACAATAAATGCCAACAATGGCTGCTAGCCCTAATACCAACAGTTGCACTGTTACGATGGGCCAAAGTAAACAGATACAAGTTGATAAGATCATTAACGTGATACGGGGTTTTTCAGGACATAAGCTTTTACCCATGCCCCAAACCGCTTGTACCACCACTGCAAGGGCGACAATTTTCAAGGCATGTAAAACCTGACTACTAAAAAGATCCGCCTGTATTTGAAGCCCTAACGCCAACAATGTCAGCATTAAGGCAGAAGGTAGCGTAAACCCTAGCCATGCGGCAAAAGCCCCAGAGTAGCCCCCTTGTGTTAGCCCTAAAGCCAAGCCTACTTGGCTACTGGCAGGCCCCGGTAAAAACTGACATAGCGCCACTAAATCGGCATAGTTCTGCTCAGAAAGCCATCGACGTTGCTCAACAAAGGTTTGGCGAAAATAAGCTAAATGCGCCACTGGGCCACCAAAAGCGGTTAACCCAAGGCGTAAAAAAATTAGAAAAATTAGAACAGGAGAGTTTTTTTGACTTGGCATAAACGGGCAAATAAACGGCTAACGTAAAATAGGACTAAATTCGTTACCCTGAGCCTAGCAAAAGAATATGACATATTGGAGAAGAGGGTTAACTGGCACGCACTTTATCCATAATCACAGTTCGTTTCAGCTTGTAATGCGACTCCTCCATAAACCCCATAATAGCAAAAATTGCACTTGATAATATAAAGGCCGGCCATAACACTTGCGATGATGCTGAAGAAAATGCATACCAATCAGGGAATAACTCTAAAGTTATTGAGCGCATGATAATAAGCACAGCCATCACTATATGAGTAATAGCGTAGTAAAAATCAGGTTTAGTGACAGTGCTTTTCACTATCACAAATAAATAAGCAATATTTAAGAAAGCGATAGGTACAAAAAAACTGCTTGTATGCAGAAGAGCAACAAGATTATTACCAACACTAAAGTATAAGTGAACTATGGCGTGTAAGAGAAACATGAACAGTAGCCTAGGCCAAGGCACAACAGCGTTACAGCGCTTATAACTGTACACCACTACTATCCAAACAAAAGCAACTGCCGCTAAATTAGAGAGAAAACCTAAGATAAAGCTATCTTCAAAAACGTAGAGAAACCAGCTAATGGCATATACCATGAAAGCTGCTTTTAGTAAGTAAATAGACTTAGGCTGACGGTCAGGGTCCCTGCCTACAAAGCAAGCAAAAACACAAACCAAATTAAGCATGGCCACTGCTAAAAAGTAAATTTGATCAGATGTCATTTTTAATTAATCTACAGATTGAATACAAAATGTTACAAGAATACACAATCATACTGGAAAATAGTTTTCTGTATACCTCTATATTATTTTTTTGTTAAGCCACTCATATTCTTACACCATTTTTTTCAGCCCTAAAACAAAGGTTTTTTTCTAGGTAGCAAAAACATCAGCACTCTTGATACAAATCATTTTTATATAAAAAATCCCTCGGAAATTATACGAGGGATTAGATAACTTGCTTATATCATTATTAATTAAAGATAAGCGCTAAAAATACCAGCTCAACGTGCCTTTTATATAGTCATCCTTTCGAAAGCTATACAAGGGGTCTGCACGGTTATTGGCCTCCACCATGCGCATCTCCCCGCTGATTTTCCAGTCATTGTTCAAACGCTGGCTGGCTTCCGCACTGAAACTGGTCGTATCAAAGTCAAGATCTCGACCAACTCCTGCCAGAATTTCCGTACCTGCTTCATCATTAAAAGCAAAACGTAAGCCACCAAACAGGTCATTTTGCATGATGCTGGTCGCTGACTTGCCACGCTCATCCCAGCCATACTCGCTGATTAAGCCCAGATCAATATCACTGTCAGCAATAGCATACAGGGTATATTCAAAGCCCGTCTGTATCGCACTATATTGCGTGCTGCTACTGTCACGATAGATTAGCTCAAGCTTAAGCAGCCAGTCACCCTCAATTACCTGTGCTGTACCACCAAATTGAGTCATCTGCTCATAATGAGGTACTAAAACAGCTTGCCCATTTTCAAGACTTGCTTTTAATACGGGCTCTCGGTTTGTGCCTTTAAAAGCTGACAAGCTAAGATCAAGCCAGTCAAAGTTTTGGCTCCAGCGAATCGCTGCATCTAAATGACGATCTTTGTCTGAACTTTCATAGGTGGCATTTTTACTGACATTTAAGCCATAAGAGGGTCGGCCTTCAATACTGGCAAAAGTACGTTCACGAAAGCTTGGTAATAGGTAAAAATCCCAGATCCCAGTTTCACGAATCAAAGATAGATTAACCATAGGTTGACCCAGCTTCTCTTCACCGCTGACATTTTCGACTTGATCCGTTTGGTTAATCACATCCACCAGATGCTGAAACTCGGTAACGCCCCAAAACTCTTTACGCAGACCCGTGCGTAACTCCCAGTCATTCTGAACATGAATCCAATACAACTCTCGAATGTCGCCATGACTGCGATTGCTGTCGTTCTGATCAACACGCAACATCGGGCTAAACTGCACCAAGTTGTTTTGGTCTTCATCCTGCCAAACCCACTGGGGCTGAATCAGAACAGACAGATTACTGTCTTTTTGCTGACTATGACTGGCGGTTTCACTGAACAAGCTGGCTTCTAAATCAACCTTGCCACTGAACTCAATATCTGCCCAAGCGGTATTGATGGCAGCACTGAACAGTGCTGCCGTCAAAAACCGAGCAGGTTGCTGAAAACTCATCCCCTGCTCCTTATTTATCGAGCACGTTTTAAGGCGTTTTTATTGAAATCGGCATCATCTAAACCTGATTTAAACTGATAACCGCTCCAGACTAGCTCTGTGCTTTTACCGTTCTGATGATTTTGCATTTTTAGTTTATCTGCCCGCCAGAATTGACCTGCATATTGCTGATAGCCTTCAAAAGATAAGGTTTTCAACAAGCTGTTTTTGCGGTCATAAAAGTCGAGCTTTTGCATACGGTATTCGCTGTTATCTACCCAGCTGATGCGACGGGTGTAACCTGATTTTTTGTCTTTTGGAAAGCTCTCTACAACCAAGCAAGTTAAATTACCGCAAGGCTCTTCTTTGATAAAGTTGTAGCTGTATTTATCAATTTCAAAAGACCCCATATCCTCATAAGAAAACTCTGACCCCATAAATGGGCCAGACTTATTACTGGATGAGATACGCTTTACACGACCCAGCGCAGGCAGATACAGCCATTGGTCATCATCTTTGTCGACATGAGAGAAGCTTAAAAATGCTGTACCTTTCACATCCTTAGGCTCATCAAAAATGGTCAGGCTTTTGTCGCCATCATTTTCTTGCTCAAGGGATTTCATGCGAATCTCTCGCACGCTCTCTTCACCTTGGGCATTGCGTAGAATCATCTGCATGCCCGCTTGCATGTCTTGCCAGCCCGTATCACGTTTATCCATTTCAATCATGATATTGCGGCCTTTCTCTTCAGCGGTTTCTGCCAAAGTAAAAGTGCTGGTGATACTCAGGCTTGTCAGCGTGATGGCCAGTAAAGGGTATTTAAGAGACATGAGCAGCTCCTTGTGCTGAATGATCAGTTGAAGTGATATTTTTCTCGTTATCTAGCTTCATCAATAAAGGTGGCAAGAATAAGAAGTCGACAATTAAAGCGATTAAAATGGTGATGGCGGTCATCAAGCCCATCTCCGCATTCACTTTGAATGTTGACTGCGCCAATACCATAAAGCCGCACACCAATACAAAGGTGGTCACCCATAATGCGCGCCCTACACTGCCAAAAGCATACTGTACAGCTTGCTCACTGGTGGCGTTACGATTACGACGGGCATAGAGGTATTTACTTAAGAAGTGAACGGTATCATCTACCACAATACCTAAGGTCATACTGGCAACAACCGACAGACCTAAGCCAATTTGGCCGACGCTTAAGCCCCAAATACCAAAGGCAACACCCGCAGGTAGCAGATTGGGTAACAAGCTGATTAAACCAAAACGTACCGAGCGCAGTGCAAAACCGAGCAGTAAAGAGATCAACAACAGCGCCACTAATGTACCGCTTACCATGCTGATAATATTACGCTGACCGATATGAGCAAACATCAACGTTGGGCTGGCCATCGTCAGTTGGTATTGTGGTGCGTGCTGTGCAAACCAAGCTGCAATGCGGTTTTCAACGTCAATCTGTTCATTGTTGGTTAGGTTTTTAAACGTACCAATGATACGGGTTGATGATTTATCAACATTCAGTTGGTTGTTCAGATCTAAGCCGTAAGGCAGCGACATCTCATATAACAGCAGATATTGCGCCGCAAGCTCTTGGCTGTCAGGCAACTTATAGTAAGACGGATCATCACCGTGCATGTTTTTGTTCAGACGCTTGATGATGTCGGTAATGGTATTCACATGCTCAGTTTCTGGCTGAGTACGTAACCAGTTGCTGAAATCTTCGACCGTTTGTAGAAACTCAGGGCTGTTGATACCACTACTCACGCCACTGTCTAAAGACAGCTCGATGGTGGCCATACCACTCAGGTTATCTTGCATAAAGTCGGTGGCTTGGCGGAACTCGACACGCTGATCAAAGTACTTAACCGAGTCATCATTCAACTCGTTACGGGGTACAAAAAGCGAGATCACAATCAATATGGCGGTCATCGCGGGCAGCAATATTCGACGATTGCGAATCACAAAGCCACTTAACGCTAACATCATGTCGGAGTCTTCTTCCTGCTTCTGTTTCACCTGTAACGGCAACAACATCAATAAGGCAGGGAATAAGGTGATGGATAATACAAAGGCGATCATCACACCCATCGCTACCATGTTACCTAGATCACGGAAGGGTGGAGAATCAGAGAAGTTCATCGCCAAGAAACCAATCGCAGTGGTCGCGCTGGTCAAAAACACGGGCTGTAGATTGATTTTCAAACTGTCTAACAAGGCTTTTCGCTTCTCTACACCATGACGCATCTCATAAAACAGCGTTGCAAGAATATGGATACAGTCGGCTACTGCCAAGGTTAAAATCACGGTAGGTGCTGCCGCAGAAGGCCCTGTAAGATAGAACCCCATCCAGCCTGCAAGCCCCATAGTAGCCGCAATGGTCGTGAGGATAATCACAACGCTTGAAATAGTACCCGTCACCGTGCGAAGCATTAAACCAATAGTAACCGCCACCACTAAGAACATCAGTGGCACTAGGGTACTACTGTCATTGATAGAAGCTTCAGCAAAGCTGGTGTTCATCATGACCACACCTGACAGCATGACATCAAGATCAGGGTGTTCCGCCACAATCTGGTCACGAATGGCGCGCACTTTACTGGCAACCGCAGGCACTTCCTCAACAGGGTTC
This sequence comes from Oceanospirillum multiglobuliferum, assembly GCF_900167095.1. Lineage (GTDB taxonomy): Bacteria > Pseudomonadota > Gammaproteobacteria > Pseudomonadales > Halomonadaceae > Oceanospirillum > Oceanospirillum multiglobuliferum. The sequence goes on along the minus strand of NZ_FUXG01000005.1, from coordinate 94,102 downwards.
ACGCCCGGCAACTGTAAAGTCACGTTGACCACTGCAACATGAGCTGATGGCGAAATCAGGCGTTTTTGTAGCAGAGGATCTTCAACCGCAATTTTAAGGGCGGCTTGTAGTTCAGCTGCATCCATCGATTGAGGGTCAGACACCAAATCCTCTACCAATAAGTCATCTTCTTCAGCGTGGCTATATTGGTAGTTGGTAACAGAGTCGACACGGGTAGAATAGGGCACCTGCCATGATTCTGTGGTGATCTTTTGAATCGCCGCTAAATGATCAGGACTAAAAATTACCTGATCTTTAGGTGCAATCACAAAAGCTACGTTGTCACTTTTGGTATAAACCTTTTGCATCGCCTCAAAGGCTTGCAGCTGTGGGTTTTCAGGGCCAAAAAAGACACGGTAGTCACTTTTGAAGACCAGCTTTTGTGCGCCCATAGCCGCAAAGACAATCAAGGCTAACATGGCTAAAACTGTCAGTAACGGGCGGTGCAGCAGTGTTTTAAAAAATCGTTCAGACATGATCAAGATCCTCTTATTTGTCTGAGCTTCTAAATTAAGGGCATTGCATTTTTTGTTCAGTGCCCGTTAAGGTTTAATGACGAATCGTCACTAAAATAAGGTTAAAAAAGCAGCTTTAAGCTGCTTCTTAAATTAAATCATCAAGGTTCGGCCACGCTGCGCCAACAGCGCCACCTCTTCAGCAAACACCTCTTTTAAAAGACGCTCAATGCAGTGTTGAAAATCAAACACGGGACTTAAAGGTTGAAAACCGTAACCATCAAGTAGTGCATTGACGTTATTAAAATACTCTCGGTCGATTAATAAACCTTGCGAAACGGGGCAAGGGTCTAAATGAGAGTTCAATAATGCAATTGTGCCAAAGGCGATAGACCAGTTGCCAAAGGCCACTTGCTGTAAGTTCAAATGAGGAGGCAGGTGAACCTCTTGGTTTGCCTGTGCCTCGGCCATCACCTCAACCACCATACTCAGTAATTCACCATCAATACTTGTCAATCGAGCCATACGACATTCTGAAGCTTTGCACTCAATTTCAGGGGTCTTGGTATAGAGCACCGCCATCGCTTGCCCAGGAGATAACAAGGCGTATAAAAAGTAGGCCATGTGAAAAGCAACCAAGCGCTCACGGGTGCTACCATTAAAGGCTTTGGCACGAGCAAACATACCGCTAAGGGTGTTAAGTTTATAAATGCAAAGCGCGATTAGTAGGTCTTCTTTACTGCTGAAATGGTTGTAAACCGTACCTTTTGAATAAGGTACTACTGCGACCACTTTGTCGATCGTCAAACCATTGACGCCTTCTTTTTCAACTAATTGTGCAGCGGCTTGAATGATCTCAATTTCACGCGCTTCAATTTGATCGGGAGAGGCAACTCTAGGTGTCATAATGCAGCTTACTCAAAAAAGAGAAAGGATTGATGTTGAAAGGGAGTGTAGGACTATAATGACGAATCGTCAATAATAATTTTGACGATTCGTCATTATTAAATCAGCGAGCGGTTTAAGCCTTTTTCACGTACTTGGTCAAGATCACAATACGTACACCGTTAACACGACCTTCAATATGCTCAGGATTATCCGTTAAAGAGATACCACGTACTGATGTGCCACGTTTAGCCGTAAAAGTTGTACCCTTTACATCTAAGTCTTTGATCAGAGTCACCGTATCGCCTGCCGCCAATTGAGCGCCATTGCTGTCAAAAGTCGGAACACCAAAGTCTGCCGCCGCTGCGCCTGATTTGGCCCAAGCCAGCAACTCATCATCTAAGTACAGCATTTCTAGTAGATCTTGCGCCCAAGGCTCAGAGTCTAAACGGTTTAACATACGCCATGCCATCACCTGTACCACAGGTACCGCACTCCACATGCTATCAGACAGGCAACGCCAGTGGTTGTGGTCTAAATCTGCCCCTTCAATTTGCTCGCGGCAGGTTTGGCAAACTAAAACACATTTGTCAGAGTTAGAGTCAACGGGCGGTACTTCATAGACCGACAAATTCTGTTCTGCCGAACATAACTCACATTTACCACCACTACGTTCATTCAGCGCTTGTTCAATACTCATCTTTACATTCCAAATTCAAATGAGGTGCTATTATGCCTTTTTTCTAAAACAAAATGTGAATCTCTTTCCACACAAATTGTGTCTCTACTGCTACCTCCATAAGGAACTTCTATGAGGCCGTCTCAAACCACAATGTCACAATCAACCCAAGCAGATCTATTGTTAGTACTGACCACTCTGCTAGCGGGCGCGGGCTGGATATTTTCAAAAGAGGCGCTACAAGGACTCAGCCCCGTTTTGTTTTTGGGCATTCGTTTTAGCTTAGCGGCACTGGTGTTGGTTCTATTAGGGTATCAAAGCTTAAGGCGCTTAAATCAACTAGAGCTAAAACAAGCCGCCACTGTTGGCTCAGTGTTTGCCGTTGCAATGGTGTGCTGGATTCTAGGCTTACATTACGCGTCTCATGTTGGCGTAGGGGCATTTCTCACCAGTTTAGGCGTTGTGTTAGTCCCACTGGTCAGCTGGTTGTTTGGTGAGCGCCCAAGCATAACGTTATGGTTATCGCTACCTGTAGTGCTGGCGGGCTTAGCCTGTCTCTCTTTAGATAGCCATTTTAGCTTTGGTTGGGGAGAGGTTTTCTTTTTAATCGCAGCGGTGCTTTTTGCCCTGTTTTTTGTCTTAAACAGCCGCTATGCAGCCAAAATTCCAACACTACCCTTAACAGCCGTGCAGCTGGTTATTACAGGTTTGGTATCCTTTGTACTCTCATTCTTTTTAGAGGATTGGCAACTACAGCAGCCACCAATGATTTGGCTATGGGTAGTCGCCAGCGCCTTTATTGCCACCAGTATGCGTTTTTACCTGCAAACCCGTGCACAAGGTATGGCACCTGCCAGCCATACCGCCATTATCATGACTTTAGAGCCGATTTGGACGGCACTATTTGCTGCCCTATGGCTATCAGAAACCATGACACTCTTACAAATAGCAGGGTGTGCGTTAATTTTCACGGCGATGTTGGTCAACCGTTGGAAAGTGATCTGGTCTTTGCTTCACAAGCCCAAAATAGCCAAGCCTATTGGCCATTGATCGCATAGTACGCTATACACAGCTAACAACTACAGGGTATGGCACTAACGGTGACATTATGTAAGTAACTTGATCTAAGCAATGCCTTCCAGCAGATAGGGATGCAAGCGTAAAAAATAAATGCAAAATACCTCTTTCAACTAAGATTCTAAAGATACTCTTAACCTGAAAGGGGTTTTAATTTTGCACAAGCCATTGCCGAATAACCGCATGGACACCGCAACGGCAATGGACGCCCACCTAACTCCACCCAAAAGCCCACTTAAAACCATTCTGGCTCTAAGTCTTCTGCCTTGGCTGCTATTGGGGCTGTGTTGGTCTCACAGCGCTGACCCAATAATGTTAATCGTGCTTGGTGTCATGATTACTTTAATACTGCTTTATTTTCTTTGGCAACAGCAAAAATCGGTTCACCAGCGTTACTTGTTATTATTAGACAGTCATCGAGAGAAGCAGACTAATCTTAGCGCGCTGCAAGAGGCAAAAACCCGATTTAAGCGTTTATCTGAGCTGAGCCGAGAGGCTATTTTTGTGCACAGTCACGGTCAAATTATTGATGTTAATGCGGCCTGTTTCAGTTTGCTTAAAAAAACAGAAGCTGAATTATTACATAGCCCTATCCATTATTGGTTCTCAGAGCATCGACTATCAGAGTCATGTAATCACAGCTGTTTGCAAAGTATTGATATTGATGGTGGCGCATCAATTGTGGTGGAGATTCGGTCGGCAAAAACAGAATACAATGGTGTACCTGCAATGGTGACATCATTGCTAGATATTACAGAGCAAGTGCAGGCTGAAGCCGAACGCCGTAAGCTATCATTGGCAGTACATAACAGCCCCTCTGGTGTCATGATTACCAATAAAGAGGGCGTGATCGAATATGCGAACCCTAAGCTGTTGCAGATGACAGGTTATAATTTGAGCGAAGTGGTAGGGCAAAACCCACGATTGTTTAATGGTGGTGAGAAAACACAAGCTGATTACCAGAAGATGTGGAACACCTTACTCAGCGGTAATAGTTGGTATGATGAGTTCAAAAACAAGCGAAAAGACGGTAAACATTACTGGGTTATCGCCTCTATCGCCCCGATGTATGATGACCTAGGTGAGATTACCCACTTTGTATCGGTGCAAGAGGATATCACTTCAATCAAGCAAGCAAATAAAGTGATGACAGAGGCAAAAGAGCTGGCGGAAAAAGCGCTTAAAGCACGCTCAGACTTTTTGTCGAATATGAACCACGAATTGCGTACACCATTAAATGCCATTATCGGTTTCGCTCAATTATTGGAGTCTGATCATGAGGCGCCGCTCAACGAAGAGCAGCTAGAGTATACTAAGCAAATTTCAACCAGTGGTCGGCACCTGCTCAACCTGATCAATGAGGTATTAGACCTCGCGAAGATAGAGGCTAAACAATACCTACTTAATCCAACTCACTTTAATCTACTACCGTTGATAAAAGAGTCTATCAGCATGCTACAACCGATGGCGGCTGATCATACTGTTCAACTGCAACTGATACCACCTATTGGTAGCTTACCTTCCGTTTATGCTGATTTAGGCAAAGTTAAGCAAGTGTTGATTAATTTGCTCACCAACGCGATTAAATATAATCGTGCGGATGGAGAGGTTTTTGTTGAGCTATTTGCAATAGGCTCTAACCTTCTTCGGGTGCATGTAATAGATCATGGAATGGGTATTCCTGACGCACTTAAAGAAGAAGTTTTCCAGCCTTTCCATCGCCTTCATGCAGAAAATAGTGGTATAGAAGGCACGGGGATAGGCCTTGCGTTCTGCAAAAACGTAATTGAACTTATGGGTGGACAAATTGGTTTTGAAAGCCAAGAAGGCGAGGGCAGCCTATTTTGGTTTGAGCTGCCGTTGAATAGCGAAACAGAAAGTGAGTAATAGCCATGCACCTCTACAATTATTGTAGAGGTGTCGCTTACGATAAAAAATGCGCTGTACGAGCGCTAATGCTAAACCTTAGGTGGACGAGGGCGGTCGTGACGTGTTTTCCAGCTTTTATTGACATGCCAGCGCCAAAATAGGTGTACCCCGAAGTAACTGGCAACAGCCAGCACCAGACCTGTGACAACAGAACCGAAATACAGAGGCGCCCATGCATCTTGTATTAAATTACTGAGCCACTCCAGTGTTAGTTCATCGGGCATAGGCTGTGCTTCAACTCCCATCAATCCAGCCCCCACTAGATAAGTGCCATAAAATATAACGGGCATAGTAATAGGATTTGTCAGCCAAACCAGGCCGACAGAGATAGGTAGGTTGCAATGCAGTAGTACAGCACCTGCCGCAGCTAAGACCATTTGAAAAGGTACAGGTATAAACGCGAAAAAAATACCGACCATAAAAGCCCTTGCTACAGAGCGACGTGTCAGATGTAGCAAACCCGGATCTTCAAGCAACTTGCCCAAAAAGCGTAGCGACTTTTGCTCTTGCAGTTTTTTCGGATCAGGCATGTATTTCTTGATGATTCGTTTTGGCATGTTTATGGTCACTCTAAAGTAAGCGGAACATTATCCACATATCTGGTCAGCACTCTACTGCGCTTGATCAAAACATCATCCAGACAGGAGGTCAGGACATGTGGTTTATTATTGTTATTGCGATCATTTCAGGTGTCAGTGCAGGGCTTTTTGATGATGGCTGGCCGCCTGCTGAAGCATTTCTACTTCTTGTCTTGCTCTTCTACCAATTATGGCGGCAAGGGCATACTGTTGTCGCTTGGATAATTTTATCCTATCTGATCAGCAGCTTGCACCTTGCTTATCGTTTTGATCAGAGCTTACCACTTTATCTGAGTGGTCAAAGTTTAAAGCTCACTGGCGAAGTGATAGAGCTCTTGCCTAGCACGTCTAAAGTGCAGCGTTTCAGCTTACAGGTTCATAGCTGCGAGTTCACGGCCAATGCCCAACTTTGTGGCTTTAATGGTTTGGTCAGGCTTAGTTGGTATCCCTCTGCGAGTGACAGCTCAGGCTTAAGCCCTATGTCTACTGTCGGGCTTCAACAGGGGCAGTATTGGCAATTACATACAAAACTGTTCCCTATTCATGGCTTTTTAAATCAGGGGCAACAGCGTTATCGTTTATTACAGTTTGCTAAAGGCTTTTCTGCTACAGGCTATGTACGCAAAGGTGATCACCTTTTATTGGCACCGCCTTCTACCATTCAGCAATGGTTAAGCCACTGGCATAATAGCGTTAACTCTCGTTTACAACAGCTGTCATCGCATCCAGACACTGCAAGTTTATTACAGGCTTTAATTTTAGGGCGCAGCCAGCACCTTCAAACTGAACATTGGCAGCTCTTACAACGCACAGGTACGGTGCATCTAGTTGTAATTTCAGGTTTACATCTGGCATTGCTGTTGTGGATGGGCTGGCAGTTAACCGCATTAGTAGGCCGTGTTTTACCTTTAGATCATTGGCGCTGGTACAGTCTATTCAATTTGCTGCCCTTATTGTTACTGCTGCCGCTACTGATACTTTGGCCATTTGGCGTGGCAGTACAAAGAGCTTTATTTATGCTGCTGCTAATAATAACGGCGCGAATGTTGGCTTTTTATCCCTCGCCTTGGCGTGTGTTAGCCTGTGCCGCTGCAAGTTTACTACTGTTAAACCCATTTCTTTTGCTACAAGCAGGCTTTTATTACAGTTTCTTGGCGGTGTTAATCTTATTGCTACAGATTGGGCGCTCTGGTAGTTGGTTGAGATTACTACCTCTACAAATGACTCTGTTTTTAGGACTTATTGGCATACAGTCTTTTTGGCAAAACGCGCCTGATTTCAGTTCAATTTTGGCTAATGTAATCGCCATCCCACTGATCACGCTGTTCTTCTTACCTTGTACTTTGGCTGCGCTAATCTTGCCTTTTTCTTGGAGTGATGCATTCTTTAGTACTGTTCTTGACCAATTAGTGCAGCTTTTTTGGCAGTGGCTACAGTTATGTCAAAGCCTAAATTGGCCCATTTTGCAGTTAGACATGGTTTCTGGTGTTGCGCTGTTATTGGCTGCATTGGTGTTTGCTGTCCCCAAACTACCTTACCGAACCCCTTGGGTCGTAATGGTGATATTGATTGTACTGATACCTAGAGCTCAATCAACAGCGTTACAGAAAGGTCAATTCAAAGCGGAGGTTTTAGATGTAGGGCAGGGGCTTGCGGTATTCATCTCAACCCAACGGCATTTAATCCTTTATGATACTGGGCCTAGGTTTCCCTCTGGTTTTGCCCCAATAACCTTGGCATTGCAACCTCGACTGCAACAGCAGCAATTGCAACTTGATCAACTGATTATTAGCCATAGTGACAATGACCATGCAGGCGCAGCAGCACAGCTAAAAGACTACTATAAAGGCTCAATTTTGACAGGGCAGACAGAGTATTTTTCCAATTCAAAGCCCTGTGAAGAAGGGCAGAAATGGCAGTGGGATCAAGTGCAGTTTGAGCTGTTGCACCCGCCTGCTAACCTGAGTGATCTTAAGTTGAAAGATGATAATCAACACTCCTGTGTTCTAAAGGTAAGCTCTTTGCTATATCCAAAGCAAAGCTTGTTGTTGACAGGCGATATTGATCAACAGATCGAGCAACGACTGATTAGGCTTCACCCTGAAAAGCTTCAAGCGGACTGGTTGGTTGCAAGTCATCATGGTAGCGCCACAGGCAATCATCTGCTGTTTTTAAAGCAGGTGCAGCCACAGGGTATTTTATACTCGGCGGGGTATCGCAATCGCTTTGGGCACCCAAGTACAAAGGTGCAACTGACTAGTCGTTATTTAAATATTGATCAATATTTAACAGCTGATATGGGGGCTTTAACTTTAATGCCAACGGCAGAAGGAGGTTTACAGCTACAGACAGAGCTAAGTCGATTGCCTTTACGTTGGTTATGGCAGCATTAGATAAAATTTATCTCAGAATCAAACCCTTGCCTTCAATCATAGCTTTGCATTTAGCCCTGTAAAACTATGGTGTACACTAGCGAGCTAAAATCTTCAGTTGTGACAAGGGATTTAATCCGTGGCGTTATTTTTTTCTGCTGGTGGCTGGTTAATGCTGCCGATTGCACTGTGCTCAGTAGTGGCAGTTGCTATTATTCTAGAGCGCTTTTGGTCATTACGTAAAAGTCGAATTGCGCCTCAAGGTCTTCGAGAGCAGATCATCCAGCAAGCCCTATCCTCACCACTATCCTCCTCCCAGCTATTCGAGCTTGAACAAAACTCGCCACTAGGGCGCTTATTTGCAGCAGGTTTGCGTAACGCAAGTTACAGCCGCGAAGTGATGAAAGAGTCAATTGAAGAGGCTGCTACCGCTGTTATTCACCAGCTTGAGCACTTTCTAAGCTTGCTTGGCACTATTGCGGCTATTACGCCCTTGCTCGGTTTGTTAGGCACAGTTTTAGGTATGATTGACGTATTTGCCGTGATTATGGAGCAAGGCTCAGGACAGGCCAATCTATTGGCGGGCGGCATATCAAAAGCTTTAATGACCACTGCGGCGGGTTTGTCTATTGCCATTCCTGCACTACTGTTTCATCGTTTTTTTGAGCGTCGAGTTTCAGAGCTAGTGGTTGAGCTCGAACAAGAGTCGATTAAGCTCGTTGAACAGCTGCATGGACAACGGGCACGATAAGGCGGAGTTTAAAGTATGAAATTTCGCCGTAGCCAAGCTGAGCCTGTAAGCCTTAACCTGACCCCATTGATTGATGTGGTCTTTTTACTGTTGATATTCTTTATGGTATCAACCACCTTTGAGCGCACCTCTGAGCTACAGATTCAGCTGCCAGATGCACAGAATGGGGTTGCATCAGAGGCCAAAAATATCTTGCAGATCGAAATAACAGAGCAAGGCCAGATCTATCTAAATAGTGTGCAAATTAGCACTGACCTACCAAATGCCTTGCAACGCTATTTAACTGAGCATAATAAACCTGAGGCGGTCAGCGTCATCGCGGATGGTCGGGCACTTCATCTTGATGTTAGCAAAGTGCTAGACGCACTGGCTGGTACAGAGCTGAACAATATCAGCTTTCAAACCCGTGTTAAAAACTAATAACTAAGGATTCACCATTGTCTGAGTTGCCAGAAGCCAAAGCAGGTCAATCACCCACGGCTGTTTATCGTCGGCTGTTAACCTATGTGCGAACCTATATTTGGGCTTTCGCAATCAGTATATTGGGTTACATCATCTATGCAGCCTCTAGCACAGCCTTTGCGGAGCTGATGAAGTACTTGGTGGACTCGATTCAAAAGCAAGATGATAACTTGCGCATACTCTTTCCCAGCCTAATGGTTGCGGCTTTTGCTGCTAGGGGCTTTGGTAGTTTTTTAGGCATCTATTTTATGGAGATTGTCGCCCGAGGCGTGGTGCACAATCTACGCTGCAAGCTGTTTGATAAATACTTAGCCCTGCCTGTACAGTACTTTGACAGTCAGTCTTCTGGACATCTATTGTCACGCTTAACTTTTACGATTGACCAAGTGACAAATGCAGCGTCTGAAGCGATTACCGTTGTGATTCGTGAAGGTATTTTTGTATTTGGCCTACTGATATACCTCTTTTATAACAATTGGCGTTTAACTCTTATCTTTATTGCGCTGACTCCCTTGATTGGCATTGTGGTGAGTTTCGCCAGTAAACGCTTCCGTAAAATCAGCAAGCGCATTCAGCACTCTATGGGGGACGTCACCCACGTTGCATCTGAGGCGATCAGTGGCTATCGAGTGGTGCGCAGCTTTGGTGGCTCAGAGTATGAACGCAGCCGCTTTGTCGCGGCCAGCGAATACAACCGTCAGCAGTTCTTAAAAATGGCCGCAACTCGTGCTATGAGTACACCAATGGTGCAGTTTATTGTCGCCATAGCAATGGGATTGTTGGTTTGGTTGGCACTGTCGCCTGAAATTATGCAGGGTATGACCCCCGGTGAGTTTATTGCCTTTATTACAGCAGCCTCATTAATGGCGAAACCGATTCGTCAGCTAACCGAAGTTAACAACGTGATTCAACGGGGTGTAACCGCTGCGTCGGATCTATTTGAACAGTTCGATAAAGAAGATGAAGTTGACGGTGGTACTCAGCGCCTAAGTCGTGCTCAAGGCAATGTTGAGTTTAAAAATGTCTCTTTTACTTATCCAAACTCTGAAAAGCAGATTCTGAAATCGCTCTCCTTTAACGTAAAGGCTGGACAAGTTGTAGCCCTAGTCGGGCGCTCTGGTAGCGGTAAATCGACACTGATTAACCTAATTCCACGTTTTTACAGCCCTTCGGAGGGGGAGGTCAGTTTGGATGGACATAAACTTACCGATCTCACATTAGACAGCCTACGAGAGCAGATTGCCTTAGTCACACAGCAAGTCACGCTGTTTAACGATACGGTTGCTAACAATATTGCTTATGGTCAACCGAATGCTACCCGAGAACAGATCGAAGCCGCTGCACGCTCTGCTTATGCCCTTTCATTTATAGAGGAGCTACCAGAAGGTTTAGATACACTGGTGGGCGATAATGGCGTACTACTGTCTGGTGGTCAGCGCCAGCGTTTGGCAATTGCACGAGCGATCTTAAAAGATGCCCCTCTGTTGATTCTTGATGAGGCCACCTCCGCACTGGATACCGAGTCTGAGCGCTTTATTCAAAACGCCCTTGATGCGGTGATGAAAAACCGCACCACTTTTGTCATCGCACACCGTCTGTCCACTATTGAAAAAGCCGATGTCATCATGGTGATGGACAAAGGTGAGATCATCGAGGCTGGTTCTCATGCGGAGTTACTGGCTAAACAGGGGGCTTATGCGCAACTACACGCGATGCAGTTTTCTGAGGCTGAACCATCAGCATGATCAAGCGCTTAGAACAGGCTTGGTATAACCATGCTCGCTGGCCGTTGCTTTTACAGCCGTTGGAACAGTTGTATCTGAAGCTATCTGCACAAGATCAGCGCAAAAAGCAGGCGCAACAGTGGCAAGCACCTGTTCCAGTGTTAATCGTGGGTAATATCACCGTTGGTGGGACAGGCAAGTCGCCCTTGGTCGCCACCTTGGTCGACTATTTAAGATCAAAGGGTTGGAAACCGGGTATTGTCAGCCGTGGCTATGGCGGTAAAAGCTCAGAATATCCCCTTTCTGTTACCACAGCGAGCGACCCAAAAATTGCAGGGGATGAGCCTGTAATGCTGGCGCAACTGGGCTGCCCCGTAGTGGTTGACCCTAAGCGCAGTACTGCGGCTCAGTCTCTATTGGCAGAACATGATTGCGATTTGATTATCAGCGATGACGGCCTACAGCACTTGGCACTGGGGCGTGATATCGAGCTGGTAGTGATTGATGCCGCTCGTGGTTTGGGCAATGGTCACTGTTTGCCCGTAGGACCTTTAAGAGAGCCTAAAAGCCGTTTGCAACAAGTTGACTATATTTTTGCCAATGGCGCAGAACACACAAGCCAACTCGAAGGGCAAACCCTACACCCTATGCAATTAAAACCCACCCAGTGGCGACAACCTGCAAGCCAAGCGACCTATCCCATTCAACCATTGCCGTTTAATGAATCGGTGCAAGCTTTGGCGGGTATCGGCAACCCAGAGCGTTTTTTCAACACCCTGCGCCAACTGGGCTTAACTGTGACAGGCCGTCCCTACCCTGATCATTATCAATTTCAAGCACAGGACTTGGTCAGTACAGAGCCTTTGTTAATGACCGCAAAAGATGCGGTGAAATGCCAAGCTTGGCTTGGCGCACAACACTGGGTATTAGACGTTCGTGCACATATTGCCACGGAAATATTAGAGCAAATACATCTGGATTTGCTTGCGGCTCAAGCGCGAAAACAAACATCGCAGGGGTTATAATCCTGCAAATTGACTTTTTAAGAATGACGAGACCAATATCATGACACTGGATAAACAACTGCTTGCACTACTGGTTTGCCCAATCTGCCAAGGCAAATTGATCTATAAAAAAGAACAAAATGAGCTGATCTGCCGTCCAGATGGTTTGGCCTATCCTATTCGTGATGGCATTCCAGTGATGCTAGAGAATGAAGCCCGTACTTTAACCGCAGATGAACGTCTGGAAAAATAAGACCTCATCATCACCAGATTGAGCAGCGCACTGAGGAGTTTTATCTTATGGCCTTTACTGTTGTCATCCCCGCCCGCTACGCCTCATCTCGCCTGCCGGGTAAACCGCTGCTCGATATTGCGGGTAAGCCTATGCTGCAGCGTGTTTATGAACAAGCCCAGCTCAGCGAAGCCAACCGCATTATTATTGCGACCGATGACCAACGTATTGCCGATGTGGCACAGGGGTTTGGCGCGGAAGTTTGTCTAACATCCCCTGACCATCCATCTGGCACAGATCGGTTGCAAGAGGTAGCCACGCAGCTTGGCTTTTATGCCGATGACATCATTGTCAACGTGCAAGGCGACGAGCCACTGATTCCACCACGCTTAATCAACCAAGTGGCTCATAACTTGGCAGCTGATCCCGCCGCAGGCATCTCCACCTTATGCGAGCAGATCAGCGACCTACAGGCTGTACACAACCCCAATGTAGTCAAGGTGGTGACCGATGCAAAGGGCTATGCCCTGTACTTTTCCCGCGCCACCATTTCATGGGCGCGTGATAGCTTTGCAGACAATCTCAACCAACTACCGCCTTTTCCGCTATACCGCCACATTGGTTTGTATGGCTATCGTGTCAAAATGCTCAATGACTTTGTACGCTGGGCACCTGCGCCTATCGAGCAAGCTGAGCAACTCGAACAGCTACGCGCCCTGTGGAATGGAGTCAAAATTCACGTTGCAGAGGCAGATTTGGAGCACCCTGCTGGCGTGGATACTCAAGCGGACTTAGACCGAGTGCGCCGCATTGTAGAGGCGGAACAGCTGGACCAACGTGCATAAGGCTACAAGGTTTTAACCATATAGTAGCGCGCACCAGTTTTGGGGTAGTGGTCTTGTGACCACTGCACCTGATACCCCTGTTTCTCATAAAAAGGCTTCGCCTGAAAATTTAGAGTGTCCAACAGGCACCACTTACAGCCCCGTTTACGCGCCGCCTCTTCAACCGCCGTCAGCAGTTGGCTACCGATGTTTTGCCCCCGTAATGCTTCAGACACCCACAGTGTATTCAGCATTAACCAATTACCAAAAGTTCGGCCTGCGGCTCCAGCAATAATATGACCCGCTTCATCTTTAAGCTGCGCGGCAATCGGTAAGCGCTCGCTCACTTCCCAATTGGCCCAATTGAATTCCGCTATTTTCTCATCTAAAAAAGCGGTTAATTGAGGTGCTGCTTGCTCTAGTATTTCTATTTTATTCATGGTATACGCTCTAAAATGCAGGGTAAAGCGAGTATATCCGCCGGAAATCTCTTGGGCACCCAGAGATGCAAATCGAATTGATGTAACACAGATATCCCATTTTTTAACCTCTTATCTTTACACCTTTTGACGGTGTAGGCTCCTCCCAAAGCGCTGTTTCAAGCTCAAAGCACGATATCTATGATATGAGGTATTAATCATAGATAAAGAAACCAACCCAAGGAGGGAACTCTCATGCGAATGAAAACAACGTTTTTAGCGATGCTGTGTGTAACCGTGCTGCCGCTTTCTAGCCCCATACAGGCGGAGAGCACCAGTGAGCTGAGTTATGAAAACTATATTCACTCTGATAAACGAATTAAGTGTTTATACGGTTACGCTGCGGATAAAACAGGCGATCATGCTGCGGCCATTGCCATTTTTGAAGACTGCATTAAACGCTGGGAAGATGTGTATTCTATGATTTGGCTGGCACAGATTTACGAGTCTGGCGTCGGCGTTGAAAAAAATCTGGCTTACTCGACTGCGCTCATGAAGCGAGGCGCGTACACTCAGGATGCTGCAGGCTACGCCTCTATTGCACGCTATCATTACGGGGTTGCGCTTTATGAAGGTATTGGCACCACACAAGATCGTACCGAAGCGGTAAAATGGCTACGCCAAGCTGCATCAGAGCAAGTGATCGAGGCCGAGCAGTACTTAAAAAGTAAGGGGATTGACTAGACGTCGATCACTCAAGCCTAAGTATGAAGCTCTACAGTTCAGTTCTCAGGCTATAGTGTGCAGATAAGATAATGCCTTGATATTAATACCGTGACTATAATAGCCTTTGTACTATGGCAGCTTAGCACCTTGATTCTTAAGATATAAATTAATGAGGCCCCTGTTCTTTGTTAGGGTAATAGTCCCCTTACGTATTAGCCTTGAGGTTGCAATCTCAAGATGAGTTGCGCATACTAGAAATGTAGCCAGTGGCGGTAGGAGCACCCCACGTAAAAAACTGAAGCATCCAAACAGAATTGGCTTTTAGCCAGTGGCGGTAGGAGCACCCCACGTAAAAAACTGAAGCATCCAAACAGAATTGGCTACCGAAAAGCCCACGCCAAGCGTGGGCTTTTTCGTTTTGTTTAGGAGACGCAATGGATCTGAGAAAGCTAGACAAATCATTCTATCCTGCTAACACTCATTTAAAGCAGGCTCTCGACTTAATAGATGGTCAGTGGATACCGAATAAGACCAGAGGACACGGTATTGTCGTTATATCCATAAGAAACTTAACTTTTGGCATCCCTTTAAGATCAAATATACAACATAAATCATCATACCCAACACAGGGACGACATGGGCTTCCGCACAAAGGTTTGGATTACTCAAAAGCTTTGTTGGTATTAGATTCAAGCTATATCTCAAATGAAATCTTTCGCATACCTAATAGCGAAAGGTCAAAACTCAAAGACAAACAACATTATATCACTCAGAAGTTTTCGCAATACGTTGAAAGATACGTGGATGCTGTTAATAAAGAGGATAAAAACATATTAAATTCAGAGGGCTATAGATTCTCTACGCTTCAAAACTATCATAAGGAGCTTGGTATAAACTTAAAATAGCAAGTTAGGTGGCTGAAGTGGCCCCCAATAGTTGGACTATTCAACCTTGGGGGCCATTTTTACTGCCTATTGGCTTTGTTTAAGCGCCCAAGCCTTAGCCCGCGCTTGATGCAGTTTTTGATAGCTGCCAATCAGTCTTAGGTGTTTATCAAGCCCTTCTAACTTAGCGTTAGTTGGTGTTAGGCCATAGAATTTAACACTACGGTTTACCGAACCCAGTACGTTTTGCATGGTGTGCTCGCCAAACATTCTGGTGAGGTTGACGATAAAGTCGTCTATTGCCATCTCGTCATCTAGGGTAATTTCAAGTACCGCATGTAAAGCTTGGTAGAACAAACCGCGTTCAACGGTATTGGTGTTGTATTGCAGATATTGTTCGACTAAGCCTATCGACTCTTCATGCTCGCCTAGAGCTAGGCAGATTAGTAGTTTCAGTTCGAGAATATTCAGCTGTCCCCAAGGGGTGTTTTCGTCAAACTCTACGCCAATTAAGGTGCGAATATCCATATAGTCATCAAGCTGGCTTTCTTCTAGGCGTTCGTACAGCTGCATCAGGGCATTGTTGCTGAGGCTGTGCAGGTTGAGAATATCGGTACGGTAATCTAAGGCTTTGTTGGTGTTATCCCAGATCAGGTCTTCAGCCAGATAAACCTCTGAATAATCAGGGACTAAAATTCGGCAAGCGGTTGCGCCAAGGTCATCAAAGATAGCAACGTAGGACTCTTTACCTAGGTCTTCTAAAATGCCAAACAGGCTGGCACACTCTTCCTCGTTGGTGCCTGAAAAATCCCACTGGCAAAACTCATAATCATGTTTGGCACTGAAAAAGCGCCAAGAGATCACCCCTGTTGAGTCGATAAAGTGCTCAACGTAGTTTTCAGGCTCGGTCAGGGCGAGGCTGTTGAAGGTGGGTTTGGGTAGGTCATTTAAACCTTCAAAACTACGGCCTTGTAGTAGTTCGGTTACGCAGCGCTCCAGCGCCACTTCAAAGCTAGGGTGTGCGCCAAATGAAGCCAGTACGCCACCTGTTTTAGGATTCATCAGGGCGACACATGCCACAGGGAACTGTCCACCTAGTGAGGCATCTTTCACCACAACAGGGTAGCCTTGTTCTTCTAGGGCTTTAATGCTTTCAACCAATTGCGGGTATTGTTGTAGTACAGCCTCTGGTACATCGGGCAGAGCAATTTCTTCTTCGATGATCTGCTTTTTAACAGCTCGTTCAAAAATTTCTGACAAACACTGCACTTGGGCTTCGTGAATATTATTCCCCGCACTCATGCCGTTGCTTAAAAATAGGTTCTCAATCAGGTTGGACGGAAAATACACCGTTTCCCCATCTGACTGGCGCACGTAAGGAATAGCACAAATACCGCGTTCGGTGTTACCTGAGTTAGTGTCAATTAGGTGGGAGGCGCGCAGATCACCCTCAGCATTGTAAATGCTCAAACAGTAGTCATCTAAAAGTCCTTCTGGCAGTGCATTTCTTGGCCCTGCCTTAAACCATTTTTCAAAGGGATAATGCACAAACTCACTGTTGGCAATCTCCTCCCCAAAGTATTGGTCGTTATAGAAGAAGTTGCAGTTTAAGCGCTCAATAAACTCACCTAATGCCGAACAAAGCGCGCTTTCTTTTGTGGCACCTTTACCGTTGGTAAAGCACATTGGAGAGGCAGCATCACGAATATGTAACGACCAAGTGTTAGGGACAATACTGCGCCATGAAGCGATCTCAATCTTCATGCCCAGATCTGCTAACAGCCCCGTCATGTTTTGAATGGTTTGCTCAAGAGGCAGGTCTTTACCCAAGATATAAGTACTATGTTGAGCGTCGCCAGTGGTCATCAACATCGCTTGTGCATCTTCGTCGAGATTTTCAACGGTTTCGATCACAAACTCTGGCCCCGTTTGCACCACTTTTTTCACGGTGCAACGTTCGATAGAGCGCAGAATACCTTGGCGGTCTTTCTCTGAAAGGCTTTCAGGTAGCTCCACCTGAATTTTAAAGATTTGGTTGTAGCGATCTTCTGGATCAACAATGTTGTTTTGCGACAGACGAATATTGTCGGTTGGAATGTCGCGGGATACGCAATACACCTTCACAAAATAGGCTGCACAGAGCGCAGACGAGGCTAAAAAGTAATCAAACGGACTAGGTGCGGAGCCGTCCCCTTTGTAGCGAATAGGTTGATCAGTGACCACCGTAAAATCATCAAACTTGGCTTCAAGTCTTAGGTTGTCAAGAAAGTTAACTTTAATTTCCATTAAATTGTTCCGAATATAAGTCAGAGATAGGGTAAGTCGCAGCGTGATGGCTTTAAATAAATGATAAAGGCTGCATGGTTAGGCAAACGGATAAGTGGAAGTTTACCAATCTTCGTACTCGCTTAACGAGATAAACTTGCGTCAATGAATTAGGCTCTAATTTTCTACAAACAAAAAAGGCTACCTGTTCGGCAGCCTTCTAAGTACGTTATTTAAGCTTAGGCACCATCAAACTGGCAGATCGAGTAAACCTCAATGCCTTGTGCTTTCAGCTTGGCAGAACCCCCTAGATCGGGTAAGTCGATAATCGCTGCGGCTTCAACCACATCAGCCCCTAGGCGCTGAATCAGTTTCGCAGCTGCCAGCATCGTGCCACCTGTGGCGATCAAGTCATCAATCAACAGCACCCTTTGGCCTTTGCTTAGGGCGTCAGTGTGTAGCTCAACGGTTGCCGATCCATACTCCAGCTCATAGCTTTCTTCAACCGTATCAAAAGGCAGCTTGCCCTTTTTACGCACAGGAATAAAGCTGGTGTTCAGCTCATAAGCGATGGGCGCGCCCAAGATAAAGCCACGCGCATCTACGCCTGCCACTGCATCAATACCATGATCATAATAGCGCTGCACAAAGGCATCGATCAGATAACGAAAGGCTTTTTTGTCTTTAAACAAAGTGGTGACATCACGGAACATCACCCCTTGCTCAGGCCAATCGGGTACGGTGCGAATAACGGAACGAATGTACTCGCTGTAATAACGATCTGGCATACCTAATCAACCTTACAAAAAGACAAATTTTACAACGAATAAACCAGCTAACAGCAATACGCTTGGAGACGCATCTTTAGCACGGCCTGATAGCAGCTTAATGGCCGCATAAGTGATAAAACCAAAACCAATACCGTTGGCAATGGAGAAGGTCATCGGCATCGCAATTGCGGCAACAAACACAGGTGCAGCTTCAGTTAGATCACTCCAATCAACCTGAGCCAAGCCGCTGGTCATTAACACGGCAACGTAGAACAGCGCACCTGCTGTTGCATAAGCCGGAATAGAAGCCGCCAGAGGCGAGAAAAACAGTGCCAAAAGGAAAAGCACGCCCGCAACAACCGCAGTTAAACCTGTGCGACCACCTGCCGAGATACCCGCTGTACTTTCGATATAACTGGTCGTGGTTGAAGTACCTAATGCTGCACCTGCCATAGTCGCGGAACTATCCGCCAGCAGCGCACGGCCTAAACGTGGTAAACGGTTGTCTTTGTCGAGCAGTTTACCTTGCTGAGCAACCGCCACTAAAGTACCGGAGGTGTCAAACAGATCAACAAATAGGAAAGCAAAAATGATGCTCAGCATGCCCACTTCAAGTGCGCCGGCAAGATCCATCTGCATAAAAGTAGGCGCAAGACTTGGAGGCGCTGAAACCACGCCCTGAAGCTCATTAATCCCCAGAATCAGTGACAAAGCGGTCACAACTAAAATACCGATCATCACTGAGCCTAACACTTGGCGATAAGACAGCGACACAATAATAAAGAAGCCTAAAATCGCCAGTAGAGCAGAAGGGCTAGACAGATCCCCTAAAGTAACCAGTGTTGCAGGGCTATCCACCACAATACCTGCACTCTTTAACGCAATCAGCGCTAAAAATAGGCCGATACCTGCGGCGATCCCAAGACGTAACGACAGTGGAATGCTGTTGATAATCCACTCTCGAATACTGAACAGACTTAATGCAGTAAAGATAAGGCCAGAGAAGAACACAGCACCCAAGGCCGATTGCCAGCTATACCCCAGCTCCAGAACCACCGTAAAAGTGAAAAAGGCGTTTAAGCCCATGCCCGGTGCTAGCGCGATTGGGTAGTTCGCCCATAACCCCATTACCAAACAGCCTATTGCCGCAGCCAAACAGGTGGCTACAAACACTGCGCCATAATCCATGCCCGCCATCTTCAAAATTGAGGGGTTGACGAAGATAATATAAGCCATGGTTAAGAAGGTTGTGACACCCGCCACAATCTCCGTTTTTACGTTGGTATTATGCTCTTTGAGCTTGAACAGTTTTTCCAGCATGGGATTACCCTAGCAGAGTCCAAAAACGACAAAACCTAGAAATCGAATATTTCTAGGTTTTACGGAACAGATACAGTGAGTGCTGTATTTGGCTGGCAATATTAGCCAAAAGTTGCAGAAAAATCGAGTCGCGGTGAGCAAGTACTCTAATTTTTTATTGCGATGCATCAATAGAAAAAAACAATAATGCCAGTGTGTAGGCTTAGGTTGATTACCAATATATGACTATTTATAGCGACTGCTCTTTGTGAACCATGATAAAACAACGGTTGAAATCAAAGCGCTTGTTACCAGTGTCTGATTTCAGCTGGTCAGAGTGAAACTATCAAAATAACAACAGATAAGGCAGCTTAAGCATTATGGCTGATCACAGAATATATCGAATAGTGATTGCGGAGGACGATCATCGTATTGCTGAGATTCAACAGCGTTTTATTGAAAAGATTCCTGGCTTTCAAGTGGAGGCTATTGCGCTAACGCTTGCTGATGCCAAAGAGCTGGTGAATATTCTACAGCCAGATTTGTTACTGTTGGATATTCACTTTCCTGAGGGCACTGGCCTTGAATTATTGGCAGAGTTACGTGGTCAACATCAAGACACTGATGTTATTTTAATTACCGCAGCCAAAGAGGCCAGCACCTTACAGGCCGCGTTGCGTGGTGGTGTTTTTGACTACATATTAAAGCCCTTGATCTTTGATCGCTTACAGGCCGCGTTACAAAATTATAGCCGCCATCGTGAGCAGCTTAATCAGCTGCTACAGCAAGCCAATACGCTGGCACAACAAGATGTTGATCAGCTATTGCCACGTAATGAAGGTAGTGAGCGTGGGCAAGTGCTCGATGGAAAATCGGTTGTTGCGACAGAGAAAGAAACAGAAACTGAGCAGAGTAATCCTAAAAAGCTTTTACCTAAGGGGATTGATGCTCTGACTTTGGATAAAATCCGTCAGGTCTTCAACGGTGCTCAGACTAAGACCTTAAGTGCTGAAGAGGTTGGTGAAGTTGTCGGTGCCAGCCGCACAACAGCACGACGCTATTTAGAGTATCTGGTTTCTGAGGGAGAGTTAGTTGCTGATGTCAGCTATGGCTCTGTAGGGCGGCCTGAGCGTCGTTATAGTGCTATCCCTTAACTACTAATGACAATCCATACTATTGCGTCTAGTCCTGACATAGAGGTCCTGTTTTGAATTTTGTACAAACCTCCGTTGTTGCTTCACAGCAGCTTGATCAAGGTTTTAGCTTAGTGGCTGAAACTGAAGATTTTGTTTTAATCAATAAAGCCCCCAATATTGACGTGCATCGTGATGGCGATATTCCCGGTATTTGTGAACGTGTTTGCTCAGCCCTGAAGTTACCTGAGCTGTTTTTGGTACATCGCTTAGATAAAGTGACCTCAGGATTGTTGCTGCTGGCAAAAAATACAGAAGCTAATCAACAGCTATCAGCGCTGTTCCGTGACAAACAGATTCAGAAGTATTATCTGGCCTTATCTGATAAAAAGCCGAAAAAGAAACAGGGCTGGATTAAAGGTGATATGGAGCGCTCGCGTAGAGGCAGCTGGAAGCTTCTCAATAGTCAGCAGAACCCCGCAATAACGCAGTTTTTTACCGCATCGGTGGGTAATGGCTTACGTTTGTTTTTACTTAAACCTCGCACGGGAAAAACCCATCAACTACGCGTTGCGATGAAAAGCTTAGGCGCACCAATCTGTGGTGATGAGTTGTATGACGAGGCCAGCCGTGCAAGTCAGCATGAGCGTACTTATCTGCACGCTTTTGCGCTGAGTTTTGAGTTAAAAAAACAGCATTACCAATATTGCTGTCCGCCTACTTTAGGTGCACTATTTTTAGCCGAAGCTACTCGGCAACAGTGGCTGCTGTGGCAACAACCTGAGTTATTGGCTTGGCCCAATTAAAAGGACTTGATATGGGCGTACTATTTTCCTCTGAATCTTCTGAACCCACCGATTCCCTACAAAAAGTGATCGTTAGAGAGCTAACACCCAGAGATGCCGACGGCTTTAGAATGTTACGCTTAAATTGTATTAAGCATGACCCCTACAGTTTCAGCGTTTGTTTGGAAGAGGAGCGTTGCATCACACATGGGCAAATTTATTCGATGCTTGTGCGCTTTTGTCATTGCTCAGCCTCTAAGATTTGGGGCGCATTTATAGGTGAGCAACTTATCGGGATGATTGGCTTAGAAACCCTGCTGGGGAATGTGCGGCAACATCGCGGTATTGTCACCAGCTTATGTGTCTTACCAGAGTATAGAGGTAGTGGTATAGGCAGGGTTTTAGTTGAGGTTTTAATAGAGCATGTCCGCAACAATACATCGTTACGCACGCTAGTTTTAGAGGTGAGTGCGACGTCTACAGCAGCGATTCGTCTTTATGAAGAGCAGGGCTTTATGCATAACGGCATTGAGTATGATGCACTTTGTTATGATGGGGTTTATGTGAATTTATATCGTATGAATTTGGATCTGACTAGAGATGCTTAGGGATATAGATTAAGCCGAAGGTTAGAGGCCGCTGCCCCTAACCTTCAACACCTTGTTTTTTTCTAATATTTAAACTTAGCCACTAACGCGCGTAACTCGTGAGCCAGTTGAGTAAGCTGCTCACTGTTGTGCGCCATCTGCTCAGAGGCATGGGCCGATTCATCTGACATCTCATTGATCGCCATAATGTTCTGTTCAATCTCATGCGCCACTGCACTTTGCTCCTCACTAGCACTAGCAATTTGATCATTCATCGCTGTGATTTGACCAATCGCACTGGCAATCGCATTCAGCGCATCATTGGCCGACTCTGCTTGTACAACGGTTTTTTCTGCATGGGTACAGCTTTGGCTCATCAACTTAACAGAATCCAAAGTACCAGCTTGTAGCTCACTAATAACTTTCTGAATCTCTTGTGTCGCCTCTTGGGTGCGGCTGGCAAGATTGCGTACCTCATCGGCGACCACTGCAAAGCCTCTACCCTGTTCACCTGCCCGCGCCGCTTCAATGGCAGCATTCAGTGCGAGTAAGTTGGTCTGCTCGGCAATAGAACCAATCACGTTGACCATACCCGTGATGTTTTCTGACTCTTCCTCTAGGCGACGTATTGATCCCATCGCGCTGTTGATATTATCAGACAGTACTTCAATATCCTGACGAGTCGTGTCCACCACCTTGTGACCATCACGGGCAACACCGTTTGCCGTTTGCGCCGCCGCAGCCGCCTCAACAGCATTTCTTGCAACATCAGAAACGGTCGCTGCCATCTCATTAATGGCGGTGGCCGCTTGATTGGTTTCTGCGGCTTGGCGCTCTAAACGATCATTATTGCTGATTGCAATGGCGGTCATCGCTTCAGAGGTTTGATTTAACGCCTGACTGGTACGCGCCATCTGCTGCACCATCTCACGAATATGGCCAGTGAAGCGATTGAAAGAGCGAGATAACTGCGTAATCTCATCATTGCCAGATTCGTCAAGACGAGCCGTTAAGTCGCCATCACCGTGAGCAATTTCATTCATGGCGCGGTTGAGTTTATCCATGCGACGCTGAATAACACGGGTGTAAATCACCCATAAACCAATCAGCATGAACAATAACATCACGATGACTAAGCCCGTAATCTTCATGCTAGTCGCACGACCTGCGGCCAGTTGATCGGTAATATCTGTTGATACTTCCAACACACCGCGCACATCGCCCATTTTCCAATCATTTTTAGGGGTTTGCGGATGTTTGTTGTGACAACTCACGCAGGCTTCAGCCACCATTTTGTCGGCTATTGCCACACGCACAATGGTTCGACCATTGCTTTCAAACTGCTCCGATATGGTTTGATCTGGACTACGCACGAGCTGATCCCAAGCATTTTGCTCAAATGAATCTAACTTGCGGGAAGCACGATTAGGGAATGGATAGGCGCTATACAACTTAATGGACAAGCCTTGGCTTTCCATTAAAGCACTCAAGTCATGAATCATGGTAGCGGGCAGAGGTACTTTGTTAGGGTTGTCTTTGTGGTTGCTGTCTGGGCGTAAGTTTTCCGTGCCCAGCACCTTTTTAATGACATTTTCAGTGTAATACTTACGCAAAGTTTTAAATTCAGAGACAGTTCCCTGAGAGTTCTCAATCACCGCATCGACAACGGTTTTATGCAACTGTGATGGAATAAATAGTGCAAGAACCAAACTGATCAATGCAATCAGAGCCACTATAGGCACTGCCATTTTTCCAAATAGACCTAGATTATTCATAGCAAGCAGGTTCCTTATTACGCCAGTCATTCAAACTTTAGAGTAGTTGATCTGTAACCACTCAGGCGGAAAGTTTTAATTGAAAGATTAAACTATGATGTTATTAAGATGAATTTTACAGTCTGCTTTAAGTCAGAGCCATTTAAATCACAATAAAAACAAGTATGTTACCTTGGTTATTGGTCGTATACGGTCATCAATTGGTGTCGTTTTAGCCCAGATAGCCGTAGCTGTCTTTTTGCACTGCTCTAATGCTTGCTGTAGAATCTTCCCCCCTTCGGTTTAACCCCGCCAAAGCTGTTGTTACAAGCTAGAACCTTTTCAGAAGGTAAAGGTGTGGCAGGCTTATAACGGCTCAAACTCTCCTGTTGTCAGCTATTGAGGATGCTAATGGATTCCAAGCGCTATTTAACGCCCGCACAAATTAAAAACGATATGCTCTCTGGTTTAACTGTAGCTTTGGCACTAGTTCCAGAGGCGGTGGCCTTTGCCTTTGTTGCGGGTGTTGAGCCGTTAGTGGGTTTGTACGCAGCCTTTATGGTGGGCTTGGTTACGGCCTGTATTGGTGGCCGCCCAGGCATGATTTCGGGTGCGACAGGTGCTTTAGCCGTGGTGATGGTGTCGTTGGTGGCACAGCACGGCGTTGAGTATTTATTTGCCGCAGTGGTGCTGATGGGGGTTATTCAGATCAGTGCCGGAGTCTTTAAGCTGGGTAAGTTTATTCGCATGGTGCCGCATCCTGTGATGCTGGGCTTTGTGAACGGCTTGGCCATTGTGATCTTTTTGGCGCAGTTGGGGCAGTTCAAAGAGAAAAACGAGGCCGGTGTTATGGAGTGGATGTCGGGTGAGCCGTTGATGGTGATGGCCGGACTGATCGCTTTAACGATGTCGATTATCTATTTCCTGCCTAAATTAACCAAGGCAATTCCCTCCTCTCTGGCGGCGATTTTGACGGTATCACTGCTGGTGATCGGTTTAGATTTAGATGCCCGCACCGTACAAAATGTATTGCAGGATATGACGGGGGATCCGTTGGCCTCTATTGCGGGCGGCTTCCCTGAGTTCCATATTCCAACGGTGCCGTTTACCTTGGAAACCCTTTGGATCATCCTGCCTTATTCTATTATTTTGGCCGCAGTGGGTTTGATTGAATCCTTGCTGACCCTGAGTTTAATCGACGAAATGACCGAAACTCGCGGACGTGGCAATAAAGAGTGCGTCGGCCAAGGTACTGCCAATATTCTCACAGGCTTGTTCGGCGGCATGGGCGGTTGCGCCATGATTGGTCAGAGTATGATCAACATCAACTCAGGTGGTCGTGGGCGGCTGTCTGGTATTACCGCAGCGGTCTTTTTGCTGCTGTTTATTTTGTTTGCCTCCTCTTTGATTGAGCAGATTCCCGTTGCGGCCTTGGTGGGCGTGATGTTTATGGTGGTGATTGGCACCTTTGAATGGGCCAGTATCCGCATGATGGGTAAAATTCCAAAAACCGATGCTTTTATCATTGTGCTGGTTTCAGGGGTAACGGTTGTCACCGACCTTGCGATTGCGGTGATTGTGGGGGTTATCGTGTCAGCCTTAGTGTTTGCATGGCAACACGCCAAACATATTCAGGTGAGCATTCTAGAAGAGGATGACCAACACCGCGTTTATGGTTTAACTGGCCCACTGTTTTTTGCATCAATTAAGAATTTTTCAGAGCAATTTGACCCTAAAAACGACCCTGATGATGTGGTGTTAGATTTCCGTAACTCCCGTGTCAGTGATCATTCGGCACTTGAAGCCATCGACAGTTTGGCGGAACGTTATATCGCCGCAGGTAAAACCCTGCATCTGCGCCATTTAAGCGCAGAGTGCCGTGGTTTGCTGAAAAAAGCAGGAGATCTGGTTGAGGTGAATGTGATCGAAGACCCTAAATACCATGTCGCGTCTGATCAACTGGGTTAATTTGAGCCTGCATGACAACGCCTATAGCTGAAAGCCACTCAGTCGTGCGCAGTGAAACAGAATCGCCAGCGGAGCAGTTGCCGATTCTGTATCAAGACGCCGACTTAGTGGTTGTGAATAAACCGTCTGGGCTACTGGTACACCGTAGCCCTATTGATCGGCACGAAACCCGATTTGCCCTACAGTTGGTGCGAGACCAGATCGGACAGCGGGTTTATCCGGTACACCGTTTAGACAAACCCACCTCTGGCGTACTGATTTTTGCCCTAAGCCCTGCGATTGCACGGGCGCTGACGGAACAGTTCACCGCCCATCAGATCGAAAAAACCTACCTTGCGGTGGTGCGCGGTTTTGCCCCTGAATCAGGTATCATTGACCACCCATTGGTAGAAGAGCCTGATAAGATGATGCCGGGGCGTAAAGCGCCAACTGAGGCACAATCGGCACTCAGCCATTACCGCTGTTTGGCTCAAGCTGAACTGGCTGTTTGTATCGAAAAATACCCCGTCAGCCGCTTCTCACTGGTCGAGGTGCAGCCGAAAACGGGGCGCCGACACCAGATTCGACGCCACTTAAAACACATTAACCACCCGATTATTGGCGACGCTAAACATGGCCGAGGCCGATATAACCGCTATTTTAAAGAGCAGTTAGCCACCGATCGGTTATTGTTGGCTGCCACAAGGGTGTGCTTTCAGCATCCCGTTACGGGGCAGGCCTTGTCGATTCAGGCACCGCTTGATTGTTGTATGACACAACTGCTGCAACGCTTAGGTTGGCAGGCTTGGGCCGACCACTTTAATCAAATTTCCTCTCCCCCTTTTTAGGAGCCTCTGCTGATGAGTAGCGAAGACTATAATTTTCGTTTTGGTGGGATCAGCCGCTTATATGGCGTGATTGCAGCACAAGCCTTTGAGCAGGCTCATGTGGCCGTGGTGGGTATTGGTGGCGTGGGATCTTGGGGCGCAGAAGCCTTAGCCCGTAGCGGCATCGGCAAAATTACCCTGATCGACTTGGATGACATCTGCACCTCTAATATCAATCGCCAAATTCATGCCTTGGACGGTCAAATTGGCCGCTCAAAAGTCGAGGCGATGGCCGAGCGTATTCTGGCGATCAATCCAGAGTGCCAAGTGCAGGCGGTTTCAGCGTTTGTCACCGAAAAAAATGTGGCCGAGCTGATGAGCAAAGAGTTTGATTACGTGCTGGATGCCATTGATTCTGTAAAGCACAAATGCGCCATGATCGCCTATTGCCGCCGCAATAAAATCCCATTGATTACCATTGGGGGGGCCGGTGGGCAAACCGACCCGTTACAGATCACCATTGCCGATTTAAGCAAAACGGAACAAGACCCTTTGTTGGCCAAAACCCGCAATCAACTGCGTCGAAACTATAATTTTCCGGTGAATTTGAAGCGCCGTTTTGATGTAGAAGCGGTTTATTCAACGGAGCAGCTCCGTTATCCCGCAGAGGATGGTTCTGTTTGCCATCAAAAGCCGAATAATGGCGAGTCGGTACGCTTAGATTGCCGTAGCGGTTTTGGTGCGGTAACGGTTGTGACGGGCACTTTTGCCTTTATGGCGGTGTCGCGTATTCTGAAAAAAATTGCCGCCAAAGCAGAGCGCAATGCTTTAGCGGCCACAGACTCAAAAGCCTAACCGATCACTTTTTACTGTTGATCGCAGGCGCACGATACTCGTAGCGGAACAGCGCTCGGGTATCGGCCTCTAGGCGTACCGACACGCGACATAAGCCATTCCCCTCTTCGGTCACATCCAGCACCTTAGGCGCACCCGTTACCGGACGTAGGCTTAACTTCAACTTGCTGTCATTTTTATTGGCAGGGGTTTCACAGAGTGAAGTGGTACGGAACTGATCCTTATCACCATAGCTAATCGGCTGTAGTAACAGCTCTGCCGTCACCGCTTTCTTCTGACTGTTAATCAGCTCAAGTTCACCTTGTAGCCAGCCCGCGCTATCCCAACGCAGGGTTTTGTTGTTACTGCTGATACCAAAGGCACTGCCGATATTGGCCGAGTACTCTTCTCGATTATCCAAATCTGGCACGCGCACCTCACCGATAAACTGGCGTAATCCTGCATGATCTGTTTGATAGAAGCGCATAATCCCCGCAGGCATCGCCATACCGAGCCCCGCTTCTTGGGTGTTATTCAGCTTTAAACTGATCTCTGCTTTACGGCGTTTAAAGCTATAGGTGAGATCCACTGGCAAGCTGTAGTGCTTTTCAACCCGCACTCGTTCGGCGTTAAACAGCGACACTTGTTTCTTTTGTTTGGCTGCTAAATCAACGGGTTGTGGCAGAGTGAACAGCTTGTAATCCCCAAGGTTTTCTTGCTCGGCAACTCCTGCGGCCATCACATCAGACATACGCATCGCTTGTGGCTGATGCTTGTAAACCGGCGTAACCCTATTCACTTGCCCTGCCAGCAGTTGCATACGGGCTTGGTTCAGCGGGGTTGTGGTGTTGTTATCTAAACTCACCCACGCGGCTAGGTTGATGCTGTTGTCAGAGGTGATATCGGCAACATAGCTGGCCTGCCAATCAAACCCTGTACTCAAATAGGTCAGCGTCGTGGGAACATTGGCGGCATGGCTGGTTTGTACATCCATTGAAAGGGTTGGCGACTCGCTGAGATTCTCTGGCATCTCATCAAAGCTGATCAGGTCAGCATACTCATTCAGCGGCAGCGCGATAATTTTGCTCTGAGCCTCACCCGGTATCTGCGCTTTTAAAATCATCCGTTGGCCTTGTACCGCCAGAAGCTGAGCACTGACAAAATAAGGCCCCGCCTGATTGCCAAAGTAGCGGCCATTGAGCTGTAGCGTTAAGTTTTTTCCGATGGAGGCTTTGAGTAGGGCATCAAGGGAGATCAAATCAAAGCTGTAGTTACGCTCTAACACTTTCAGATCATTGCCAACCAATAGTGCGCTATCTGCGATGATCTCTGGCGTAACCCCTTGAAAGCGAATGGTTTGAATACCTGCCTCTAAGGCTAATGTTCGACTGTCTTGAATCAGCGCCATACCATTTTGATACAGCGTGACATTCAGTTGGCTGCGCTGCTCGGGGGTTGATATATCAGCAAGCGCAGCGTTACCAAAGGGCATGAGCAGTGCGAATACTAAGCCTGCGTTATTTTTCAGCCCTGCTTTTGGCTTAAACCCTGCTTTTAGCTTAAACATAGTCTTGTCCTATCATTGGATACCCTGCGGAGTATAACGGGGTTTCACCTGATGAATGAATCCTCATCTTTTTAAAGCTTCGTAACTTGCGTACAATTGAGACTTTATAACATCACTGGATTATCATTTTGACCCGCCAAAACTCGCTTCTTAACGGGCTTAAACTCTGCTTTAACCTGCGTATGCTGATCACGTTTGTGATGGGGTTCTCCAGTGGTTTACCGCTGCTATTAACGATTTCTGTTTTACAAATCTGGATGCGCCAAGAGGGCGTAGACCTGTCCACTATAGGCTTGATGGCGCTGGTGGGTTTGCCTTATACCTTGAAATTTGTTTGGGCACCGGTTTTAGACCGCTATGTACTGCCTTTTTTAGGGCGTCGTCGTGGCTGGCTAGCATTGATCCAAGTGCTGTTAGGCTGTGCGATTGCCAGTATTGGTTTGTCTGATCCTATTAGTTCTCCCGTCACTATTGCACTGCTAGCTGTATTGGTGACATTTTTCAGTGCCAGTCAAGATATTGTGATTGATGCTTATCGTCGAGAGCATTTGGCTGAAAATGAGTTGGGTATGGGTTCTAGCCTATATGTTTATGGTTATCGCACAGGGATGTTACTGGCCTCTGGTGGTGGTTTGATTCTGGCCGACAGTTTGGGTTTTCCCGCGGTATTTATGTTAATGGGGCTGTGCATGGGCATAGGCTTGTTAACAACCTTTCTGGCCCCTGAACCTGACACCCCAGAGAACTTACCAACTACCCTTAAAGCAGCGGTGATTGAACCTTTTAAAGAATACTTTACCCGTGATTCAGCTTGGACAATCCTGCTGTTTATTCTGCTCTATAAGCTCGGTGATACCCTTGCCAGTGCGATGACCAGCCCTTTCTATGTTGATATGGGCTTTAGCAGTACGGAAATCGGTGTGACGGTTAAACTCTTTGGCTTTTGGGCTACCTTGATCGGTGCTTTTTTAGGAGGGGCGCTGATCTTAAAGCTGGGTATCTACCGTGCGTTGTGGTTCTTTGGTTTATTGCAAATGCTCAGTACAGCAGGTTTTGCCGTACTGGCAGAGGTGGGCTACCACCTGAATATGCTTGCTTTGGTGATTGGCTTTGAAAACCTCACCTCAGGCATGGGAACCGCCGCCTATATGGCATTTATGGCGGCACTGACAGACAAGCGTTTTACGGCCACTCAATATGCCTTGTTAACCAGTTTAATGGGTATTCCTCGCACGCTTATATCAGCCCCTAGTGGTTATTTAGCTGAGTATTTAGGCTGGACTGAGTTTTTTATTCTCTGCACCTTAATTGCGTTACCCGGATTATGGTTGTTACGCAATTTTGCCCAATGGGGCACCAAAAAGCACACCGCACTTGAGGATAGCAACACTACGCTTACTCAATCGACTGAGCCAAAAGCATAGGAACTGAATATGTCTAATCTGGTTGATAGCCCCACCGCTCACTCGGCACAAATAGCAGAGACATTAGCTTATGCCAAAACACGCTGCCAAACCTTAGGGGTTAAGCTGACGGCTAAGCGTCAGAAAGTGCTACAGGTGCTCTTAGAAGCCAATCGCCCACTTTCGGCTTATGAATTGGTCGATCGTTTTCAAGCAACTTTTGGCACGCCTTTACCCGCCATGAGCGCATATCGCATGTTAACCTTGCTATTGGATAACGGCTTTGTACACAAGCTGGAAACCACCAACCAGTTTTTACCTTGTCGGCATATCTGCTGTGAACATCAACATGAGCCACCCCAGTTTTTGATCTGCGATAGCTGCCATCAGGTAAAAGAGCTAAGTATTGGTCAACAAACTTTAACTGAACTGAATAATAGCATTGAGAAGTCAGGCTTTATTTTGGTGCGTAAACAGCTAGAGCTGCACGGCCTCTGTCAACAGTGCCAAGATGCAGCCCTATAAGCTTAAATCTTGAGGAAGCGGATTAATCGCGAAAGTTTTGGTATTGCAGCGGTATTTCTAACTCTTTTTGGCGTAGAAATGCGATCACCTGCTGCAAATCATCACGTTTTTTGCCTGTCACGCGTACCTGATCACCTTGAATAGCCGCTTGTACTTTTAGCTTTTCATCTTTAATCATTTTAACGATTTTGCGGGCGTTATCGGTATCAATACCCTCTTGTAGCTTAACGGTGCAACGGGCTGTTTTGGCCGTTTCTACAATATCGTCAACTTCCATACATTTAACATCGACTTCTCGGCGAATCAGTTCAGCACGCAAAATGTCGACCATTTGATTAATTTGAAACTCAGATTGTGCCGATAACTCAATTATGTTTTCTTTACGCAAGAAACGGGCGTCGACTCCTTTAAAGTCAAAGCGATTGCCAACCACACGGTTAGATTGATCAACGGCATTGTTGACCTGATGATTATCCAACTCAGAAACTACGTCAAACGATGGCATTGTTCTCTCCTTTTATGAATCGATAGCGGGGCATTATACTGATCAGCTTGTGTATGCCCAATAGGATAAATCTGTTATGACAGCGCCGCATCAGACTCTGCCGCTAAACCCTTCTACAACTCAGGACAGCATACCCTGTTGGTCTATTTTGGGCGCGGGGTCATTGGGTAGTTTATGGGCGGGGTATTTAAGTCTTTCAGGCTATGCTGTGCAACTGTTGGTGCGTCGCTTGGCACTATCAGATCAAACTCGATCTATCACACCTTATCAAGGCGAGCGGCTCAGTTACCCCGCTCAAGTAAGTGACATTCAATCTTGTGCAGATCGCAGCATTCAACAACTTATAGTGGCGACTAAAGCGCCTGATGCGCTACCCGCCTTGAACGCGATTAGACCAAAGCTAGCAGATCAGGCAACGATTGTTTTATTACAAAATGGCATGGGGGCACAACAAACAATAGCGGCTCAGTTTGAGCAATATGCGGTCTTGGCGGCTTGTATTACTGATGGTGCGTATTTAGAAAACTCTCAGCATGTGATTCACGCCGGAAAAGGGCTAACGCGCATCGGTGGTTTAAACCAAAAGGGACAAGCTGTTGAACAACAAATTGCAGAACAACTGCAAAAAACTGCCTTACAAGTCGAACTCAGCCAACCCATTGAGCAGGTCTTGTGGAATAAACTGGCGATTAATATTGCCATTAATGGCTTAACCGCCGTGCATCAATGTTTAAACGGCGCACTGGCAGAGCCCGATAAAAATCAGCAAGTATTGCAGTTGTGCTTAGAAACGGAAAAGGTGATGCGTGCCTTAGGTTTAACCGTGCCAGAGCAAGGCCTATTTGCCCTTGCCAATCAAGTCATTGCGGGCACAGCCGCGAATCGCTCCTCCATGCTGCAAGATACGCAAAAAGGCCAACCCACCGAAATTGAGTTTATCAATGGCTATCTGTTACGTCAGGCACAGCACTTAGGTATCGACGTGCCTTATAACGCCGCCTTAACCGCAGAGGTTTTGCAGCGTTTTCACCAAGCGAGATAATAGGGTTAGTCTATTTCATCTAAATCCAACAGTGCCAAGCCATCATTGATAATCTGTTCGGCAAGGGCGTAAAGCTGTGCATCACCTTCGGTGAGTACTTCTAACATTGATTTTTTTTCAGGCAGGTAAAGTGCTGCAAACTCGGGATCACGTTCGGCAATGGTATGAGTGTTGTCGATAATGTCGGCTAACTTAATAGTCTTGGCTTCAGTTTCAGCTTGTTTTAAGCGTTTCCTATCAAGATGTTTACGTTCATCTCGACTCAGGTGAGGCGGGTGTTGGGCTACTGTGAGCTGCCCAACCAATAATGCAACCTCAGCGCCAAATAAGGCTTCTATTTCGGCCAGCTCTATATCAGTGTCCTCCACTACATCGTGCAGCCAAGCCGCGGCTAGGACAACAGGATCGGCTAGAACCATTGCCACCCTTTCAGCCACGGCTTGCGGATGCACTATATAAGGTTGGTTGGTGTAGCGACGCACTTGCTCTAAACGGCCATGAGCGTCAGCAGCAAACTCGCGTGCTTGCTGCACCAAGGGGTGTTGCATCAAGTCGGCTTCTGACATTGCGCGTCTCCATTTATGGGTAAGTACCCGCCTATCCTTTTACTGAGACGACGGGTATCTGTTGGTTTAATTAAAGTTTAACCCGTATTTCTTAAACCTGCTGCAATCCCTGCCATAGTGACCATTAAGGCTTGCTCAATTTGAGATGAGCCTGATTGACTGCGATCCCTTTGCAGTAACTCAGCCTGCAACACATGCAGTGGGTCAAGGTAGGGGTTACGTACCCGAATCGCTTCTGCAATCATGGGCATGCTTTCTTGTAACGTTTGTTGGTTACGAATATCTAGGACAGTGGCTTTCAAATTCCCTAGTCGATCACGTAGCTGCCGACCAACAGGCCGCAGATGTTCTGGCACTAAACGCTCTTCGTAATAGCGGGCAACCTCTGCATCAGATTTGGTGAGTACCATCTCTAGCATATCCATATAGGTACGGAAGAAAGGCCAGTCGGTCATCATCTCTCTTAACAGAGGCAGTTGATTTTGCTGCTGGGCTTGCGCCAGTGCGGTATCACTGCCTAACCATGCGGGTAGCATTAAGCGAATTTGTGTCCATGCAAAAATCCACGGAATCGCCCTTAAACTTTCTACGCCGCCATTCGCCTTACGCTTTGCAGGTCGACTGCCTAGTGGTAGTTTAGCCAACTCTTGCTCAGGGGTTGCTGCACGGAAATAAGGCACAAAATCAGGGTGTTCACGAATTTGCTGGCGATAGCTGGTCAGCGCATCCTGTGCCAACTGATTCATTTGATGACGCCACTGCGGTTTTGCACTGGGAGGTGGCTGCAAGCTGGCCTCTAAAACGGCTGAAACATAGATTTCCATGCTCCGCTGTGCGATCTCCGGTAAGCCAAATTTAAAGCGGATCATCTCACCTTGTTCTGTGACGCGTATGCTGCCATTCACTGAGCCTGGCGGTTGTGCCAGAATGGCTGAACGAGCAGGGCCGCCGCCACGACCTACGGTGCCGCCGCGACCGTGGAATAGGGTGAGGTGCACGCCATGACGACGACAGACCTGTACCAGCTCTTCTTGAGCGCGGTATTGCCCCCAAGCCGCGGCAAGTTGTCCAGCATCTTTGGAGGAGTCAGAGTAACCAATCATCACCTCCTGCTCGCCTTGGATACGGTCAACATACCATTCGATACGCAGTAAACGCCCAAGTACATCTGCTGAACGATCAAGATCATCAAGGGTTTCAAACAGCGGTACTACTTTCATTGGAAAGCTACAGCCGCACTCTTTTAATAACAGCTGCACCGCTAAAATATCAGAAGCCTGGTGAGCCATTGAAATAACGTAGCTACCTAGCGCTTCAGGGGATTGTTGTGCGATAACTCTACAGGTATCGATCACCTCTTGCACCTCTGGCGAAGGTTGCCAGTTATGCGGGATTAAAGGCCGCGGACTACGCAGCTCTGACAGTAAAAAGTGCTGCCGCTCATGCTCATCCCACTGGCTGTAATCACCAAGATCTAAAGCTTTGCACAGCTCAGTGAAAACCGCTTCATGACGCCCAGACTCTTGGCGAATGTCCAGTTTTAGCAGGTTTAAACTAAAGCAGCTGGCACGGCGTAAAGTGTCTAAAAGTGGGCCTCGTGCGATACCTTCCATGCCACAAGCTTTGAGTGAGCGATAACAGATTTTAAGCGGTTCGGTCAGCTCTGCGGTATGGGTTAATACCCCTTCTGGTGCCGGTTCGTGGGTATTATTCTGCTCTAAACGACCTTCAATCCAGTTCAACGTTAACTGTAACCGATGGCGCAGTTTACGCAGCAAGGCTCGATAAGGCTCAGCAGTTTCGCCAACCTCAGCTCTTAGCTCGTCGCTACACTGCCACATGGATAGCTCGTGTAGCAGTTGCTCTATATCTCGTAAGTACAGGTCTGCCGCCATCCAGCGCGCTAACAGCAGCACTTCTTCGGTAACTTTGGCGGTCACGTTAGGGTTACCATCACGATCACCGCCCATCCAAGAAGCAAAGCGAATAGGAGAGCAATCAAGAGGCAATGAACGACCTGTGATATTGCGCAAGGCTTGGTCTAAGTGGCGATAGAACTCAGGCACCGCTTGCCAGAGCGAGTTTTCGATCACCACAAAGCCCCATTTGGCTTCGTCTACAGGGGTTGGGCGTTGATGACGAATCTCATCTGTATGCCAAGCTTGCTCAATCAATTGGCGAATGCGGCTGAGCACTTTTTCACGCTGATCTAGGTATAGATCAGTGTTGTCCAAGCGATTGAGGCTATCTGCGATGGCATCATATTTTTGAATCAGGGTTCGACGGTTTACTTCGGTTGGGTGTGCGGTCATCACCAAATCAATACGCATATCAGTGATGGTTTGCCAAATGTCTTCCGGCTGTACGTTTTTGCTCAGCAGTTCACTGAATAAGGTGTCCAGTGATTGCTGGTCGATAGATTGGTAATCTTCTGTTTTGCGATAGCGCGCGCGATAGTGTTGCTCTGCAATATTCGCCAAATTTAAAAACTGGTTAAAAGCACGGGCAACAGGTAGCAGCTCGTCATCAGACAGTTGACGCAAATACTCTTGTAGATTGTTATCGCTGTTATCACCTACTCGATCTGCTTTGGCTAAATGGCGAATGGTGTCGATTTTATCAACAAACTCAGCCCCTAACTGATGACTGATGGTTTCACCTAGATAGCCCCCAAGTACGCGCACATTTTCTCTTAAAGATTCATGTAATCTGTTCACTTGTCACCTCTGCTCACTCAGCATCATGGATGCAGGTTTGCTGGAATGGGTTTAGCTCAAGTGTCGGGTATCGCAGCTTTTTGTTACAAACTGAACCAGAGTGCTACAAATACCGTCCCTTCCTTTGGCTTACTCACTTTTTACTACGATTGGTTATGAAATAACACCATAAGCAGACGCTATTTTGATCAGATTTACATCACAACTGAAAAAATGTTGCTACATTGATAAGTATAGGTTTTCTTTAAAAATAGTGTTTAGGGGATTGTGTAGCGATCAAGTCACTCTGATCAAACCTAAGCACTCTGAGCTGGAGTAGACATCATGCGTTTCAATCAGCTGGTTCAAAACTGGAAAAAAAATGACACGGGCGACCTCACCCAATCCTTATATAACATTCAACTGCCTATAGAAGATGCGGCACGCTTACAAGCTTTGGCTGAACTCTTCCCGCGTCGACCTGTTGAGTTGCTACTGACTGACTTGATTAAAGCGGCTTTAGATGAGGTCGAAGGCAGCTTTCCTTACGTGAAAGGCACTAAAGTGTCGGCACTAGACGAAGAGGGCGATCCTATTTATGAAGATGTTGGGCTAACTCCTCGCTTTTTAGAGTTAAGCCGTAAACATTTACATGAAGGCGTTGGTTTGAAAAAAGTCAGTTAGCTGTGAAAGTGTTTTAGCTGTTAAGTCCTTGTTATAACATCTTGCCATTTTGGCCGCGCTTCATCTGTAAGCGCGGCTTTTTTTAATCTTAGTATTCAAGCTTTTTGGCTTCATCCCACCAATGATCCATTTGGGCTAAATCAACCTGATCAAAGCTTAAGCCTGCTTGATGCAACTGCTGTTCAATATAAGCAAAACGGCGCTCAAATTTTCGGTTAGTGCCACGTAACGCTGTTTCGGGGTCTTGCTTTAAAAAGCGAGTGAGATTAGTTACTGCAAATAATAAGTCGCCATACTCTTCTTGTGCTGCGCTTAAATTGCCTGCATCAACCGCTTCTTGCACCTCGTCTAACTCTTCCCGAATTTTGTCGAGTACACCGGATATATCCGGCCAATCAAAGCCTACTTTAGATGCCCGCTTTTGAATCTTTGCAGCTCGGGTCAAGGCTGGCAGCCCTACGGGAATATCTGCCAAAATGGATAAAGGCTCAGTGCTTTGCTTAACCTCTGCTTTTTCTTGCGCTTTAATCTCATCCCAACGCTGTTTCACTTGTTGTTGGCTAACCTCTGTAGAGGAGGCTGTATTATTAGCAGCATAAAGCTTGCCATCAGCAAAAACATGGGGATGGCGGCGTACCATTTTAGTCACTAAACCATGCACCACATCTTCAAGCTCAAACCAAGTTTGTTCTTGTGCCATCTGTGCGTAGTAGATCACTTGAAACAATAAATCCCCTAGCTCATCTTGCAAATGCGGCCAATCTTCTCGCTCAATGGCATCGGCAACTTCGTAAGCTTCTTCTAAGGTGTAAGGCACTATAGTGGCGAAGGTTTGTACTTTGTCCCAAGGGCAGCCTGACTCAGGATCACGCAAACGCGCCATTAGGTACTTTAAATCCTCGACAGAATAACGCTGGGGTTGATTGCTCATGGTCGATCCAATATTGAGTATAAAGAGGGTTTTGAGAGTAGGATTCTAACATAGAGATAAAGCCCCACTATGGAAAGTGGGGCGTTGGGTTTTTTAATAGTCTATTAGGTCTTGAGCTGGATGAAGGTATTTTCTGACTCAGACTGAATGCTAGATTCGGTTATAGCCTGACTGACAGGAAAAATTCGATCGTAAATCCAAGTAAAAACAAAGGTATAAAGCACAATAAAGGCCATGATTACAGCGTCCATTGCTAAGGCTTTAAGCAGCCCAATCTGCAACCACCACATAACAATCGGTAGAGAGGTCATGGTGAGTGTCAACTCAAAACCAAACGCATGTAAAAGCCTAGCTTTAGCGCCTCGCTCTGTTGGTACTATGCCACGGCGCGCATCAAAACGATCATAGAAATAGTTATAGACAATATTGATGACCATAGCCTTTAGGCTGAGAATAATGGTCAACATGCCAACGTCTAACACCTCTTTACCCAATGCATAAGCAATAACAGGTGCAGATAGCAAAATCAGTAGTACTTCAAAGCAGAGCACATAACGCACTCGGTCTGCTTTTGAACGTAAAGTGACTGTTTTTTTGTCAGCTGATGTCGCCATTTTGATTATTACGCCTCTTTATAAATAGCTATCTAGTTTGATTGGCGTATTCTATGGCTTATTAAGATATATTAAAGTTAGTATCTATCTGATATTTAGATAAGTTGATAGGGTCGTTTATGCCTAATCTTGATCAATTGTCTGCATTCATTGCTGCGGCAGAAACAGGCTCTTTTTCTGCCGCAGCGAGACGTTTAAAAAAAGCACAATCTGCTGTCAGTAACGCGATTATCAATTTAGAAATTGAATCTGGTGTTGATCTGTTTGATCGTTCTAGTCGTAGCCCAACTTTAACCGATCAAGGTGAGGCGCTATTAAAGTCAGCTTATGCGGTACAAAGCAGCCATCATGACTTTGTGGCTAAAGCGCGTGCGTTAAACCTTGGCGAGGAAAGCGAGCTTTGCATTGCCATTGAGCAAAATATCTCCCCTCAACCTGTAGTCGAACTACTGATTGAGTTTGAGCAAACATTCCCTTTTATCGAGTTAGAGTTGCTAGATCCCGGTATTAATGATGTGGCAGCGCTGATTCGTTCTGGCCGAGCCCATATTGGTTTGATGCTTGAACAAGAAGAATACCCTCAAGGCATTAAGTTTAAGGGTATAGGACATTCAAGGCGGATGCCGGTGTGCAGTCGGAATCACCCACTTGCTCAGTTAAAGCAGGTGAGCCACAGCGATTTACGTCAATATCGGCAGTTGGTGATGAAAAGCCTTGATCCTGAGGATACGAGCCATAATAGACAGGTCATCAGTCCTAAACTCTGGTATGCAGAAAGTCCTTTTGTGATTGCTGAGTTGTTGAGTGCAGGCTTAGGCTGGGCAGCATTACACGAAGCGGTTGTTGCGGAGCAGTTGGAAAAAGGTATCTTGGTTGTATTGAGTCGTACTTATCAGCAAGATGCTAACTTACAAGGCATTGATGTGGTTTGGACGGAGCAGAAGGCGCTAGGCAAAGGCGGGCAGTGGCTATTAGAGCGCTTGTTTAAGTTAAAACTTGGTTAGTGTTAAACCCCATCACGGGCCTATTACAGGAATAGGACGGTGATGGGGTATTTTACGATGCTCTTGGATCAGTGAGGGCGTAAGGCCATAAAAATATCAAAGAAAGTGGTTTTTCTTTCGGTCGGTAACGGAATATGCAGACGACGAGCAATGTCTGTGGCCGAAATCACACCGCGAATTTGTTTTTCATCGCTATCCACCACTAAACAGTGCTGTTGATGGTTTTGGTTTAGAGTCTCTAATACATCACCAATGCTGGCTTGTGCTAGTTCATCATATTCTAGGGCTTTGATTTTTTGACGTGGAATCATTAAGTCTTGCACTAAGACTTCTTCTTTTGAGATACCGTTTTCTTGCTGAACCTGAAACATTTTCTGTTCTTCTAACTCATTAACACTGATGGTTCCGACCAGCTCGCCCTCTTTGTCTACCACCACTTTTAAACGTACGTGGGCTTTGCGCATCATCGATTCAGCATGCATTGCGGGCATGTTGAAGACCACGGCCTGTGGGATATGCTTTTTAAAGTCAGTGAAAATGGCCAGCGCTGAGGAGTCTTGTGTGAGGTGGCTGAACTCTTCAGGGTGAACAAGGTGAAAGTGTTGATCAAAGCTCATTAAATTTAATGCTTTCATGATAAAACCTACCAATCAAATTATGCGGATATCAATACGATAAAATAAACACAGTGTTATGTTTGATGTGTGAGGGGTGGAGCACGGACGAGAGGAAAGGCATAAACAGAGGTGGAAAATAGCGGTGTATTCAGTGCGATAATTTGAATTCTAGAGTAAATCAGGGCGGGTAATCGCCAGTGTGTGAGTAGCGAGGTTTCGCTATCACCGGAATCTAATAAACTGAAATAAGCGGCGTTATCAAACGCGATCGGGCTAGGCTCAACCAGTGTGTCGATGGGTTTAAAGATTGCAAAGGACAATACAATCCAAAAATAGAAACTGGGTATACGGGGAACGCTGTTGATCATTGGAGATACTCGCTACCGTCATACTTTCAGGCTATGCGAGTTTTCCAATCTTATCAAGTCATAAGGGGCTAATTAGCCCCTTATTTTGTAAATTAAATATTGCTTTTGATCTGCAAGGCAGATGTTATGGGTGATTATTTCACTTCTTCACCATGTGCTTGTTTATCAGCATGGTAAGACGAGCGAACCAGTGGGCCAGAGGCGACGTGTTTAAAACCTAAACCTTCCGCAATTTCACGCAGTTCGTCAAATTCAGACGGCGGCACCCAGCGGTCAATAGGCAGGTGGTTTTTAGAGGGCTGCATATACTGACCTAAGGTCAACATGTCCACGTTGTGAGCACGAAGGTCTTTCAATACTTCGATGACCTCTTCTTTGGTTTCGCCAACACCTAGCATCAAACCTGATTTGGTCAGTACATTTGGGCAGCGCTCTTTGTATTTTTTCAGTAGGTCTAAAGACCACTGATAATCGGCACCCGGGCGTACTTTGCGATACAGAGCAGGAATAGTTTCAAGATTGTGGTTGAACACATCGGGTGGTGACTGTTCAAGAATATCCAGTGCAACCTCCATACGACCACGGAAGTCTGGCACTAGTACTTCAATCTCAATTTTGTCCATGCGCTTACGTGTTTCAGAAATACAGTCTGCAAAGTGCTGAGCACCACCATCACGTAGATCATCACGGTCAACGGAAGTGATCACAACATACTTCAAACGCATGTCTGCAATAGCTTCAGCCAGTTCGCGCGGCTCATCTGGGTTTAAGTTGTTAGGACGACCATGCGCCACATCACAGAATGGGCAGCGACGGGTGCAGATATCACCCATAATCATGAACGTCGCTGTACCACCGTGGAAGCACTCGCCAAGGTTTGGACAAGAGGCTTCTTCACAAACGGTGTGCAGTTTGTGTGAGCGTAAGGTGTCTTTAATACGGTTGACTTCAGGGGACACATGTAAACGTACACGTAACCAATCTGGCTTGCGTGGCAGCTCTTCCGTTGGAATAATTTTTACGGGAATACGGGAGACTTTTTCAGCGCCACGTAATTTAACACCCTGTTCTACTTTGCCAGCGGTTTTACCTTCAGCAATGTTTTTTGTTTCGCTTGTGGCGACACTTGCACATGGAGAGCGTGTTTCACTCATAATATTAATCCAGACGGTTATAGGCTTCGATTTGTTGGTAACCCAGTCCTGCTACTAGGTAATCCAACACCCACTGAGTGGCTTGTTCAGGGGTAACCTGAGGCGCTAACTCAGCCAGCTGTGTCATGCGCAATCCTTGGTAACCGCAAGGATTGATGCGTAAAAATGGCGAAAGATCCATATCAAGGTTGAATGCTAATCCATGAAAAGAGCAACCCCTGCGTATCCTTAAACCAAGGGAGGCAATTTTGGCTTCTTCCTGCCCAATTTGCACGTAAACACCAGGGGCATCCGCTTTAGCGTAGGCTTCAACACCTGCTTTTTTTAAAGCATCAACAACAGCCTCTTCCATTAATGTAACCAGCTGGCGGACGCCTGAGCCTAAGCGCTTTACATCTAACAATAGATAAGCAACTAGTTGGCCGGGGCCGTGATAGGTCACTTGACCACCACGATCGACTTTTACGACGGGAATATCACCCGGCGCAATCAGATGTTCTGCTTTACCCGCCTGTCCTTGTGTAAAAACGGAAGGGTGCTGCAACAACCAAATCTGGTCGGGGTCATTAGGTCCCCGCTCATTGGTGTACTGTTGCATCGCTTGCCAAGTAGACTCATAGGATACTTGGCCTAAATGTCGTACTTGTAACGGTAGATGATGGCAAGTCTTACTTATTGGCTGTTGCTTCACGCGTTTTTTCCACTCATTCTGGCGACACTCAATATTAAATCACCATTTGTACACGACCTGTGGCTTTCAGGTCGTTAAAGATTTGAGTTAACTGTGGTTCGCCTGTTGCTGTGATTGTGAGGCGCACAGATTGAAAGCGACCATTGCTGCTTTCTTGAATACTAACACTAGTATGATCAAGATCAGGGGCATGTACTTCAATGACTTCTAATACCGTCATTTTAAAGTCAGGGGCAGCGCGACCCACAACTTTTAGAGGATAGGCGCATGGGAACTCAATTTTTGGAGCTTCTTGATTTGTCATAGTTTACAACCTTAGGCATAAACAACAGACGGGGCCTAAGCCCCGTCCCTTTGATCTATTCTCTTGAAATGGTTATTCAAGCTATACATTGCAATAACCTAGTAATCCTGTAGGTCATTATTACCGTTACTTACAAGACAAGCAACAGTGCTGGTCTGTTAGCTGACTAAATCGGTAAAGAATAGGATAACAGCATCCCACAAGCGTTTAAATAAGCCACCTTCTTGAACGTTTTCAAGAGCAACTATTGGACGCTCTGCCAGTACTTGATCATCTAGACTGATTTGTAGAACACCAAAGTTCTGCCCTTCTTGAACAGGCGCTTTAATCACTTTATTGACATTTAATTTAGCAGTAAGACGTTTCGCTTGACCTCGTGGAATGGTCATATACAAATCATCTTTAATGCCCAGCTTAATTTTATCTTTAGCACCCGCCCACAGGCGTGGCTCATTTAAGATGTCACCAGCCGAGTATGGCTTGATCGTTTCAAAATAACGAAAACCATACGCTAATAATTTTTGACTCTCACGGGCGCGGGCTTCTTCACTTACGGTTCCCATTACAACACTGATCAAACGCATATCGCCACGTTTTGCTGATGCAACTAGGCAATAGCCCGCTTCATCAGTATGGCCTGTTTTCAAACCATCTACTGATTTATCACGCCATAGCAAACGATTGCGGTTGGGTTGACGAATGCCGTTATAAGTAAAGTATTGCTGCGAGTACGTGCTATACAATTCAGGGTAATCTTTGATGATGTGATTGGCTAAAATCGATAAATCACGGGCGGTTGAAAAGTGATCAGGGCGTGGTAGTCCCGTTGCATTTTCATAGCGCGTATTTTCCATGCCCATTTTCTTAGCATGCTGTGTCATTAAGTCAGCAAATGCGGCCTCACTACCTGCAATATGCTCAGCTACAGCGATACTGGCATCATTACCAGACTGGATGATGATCCCCTTTAAAAGATCAGAGACGGAAACAGAGTCACCTTCTTTGATAAACATTCTAGACCCAGGGGCTTTCCAAGCTTTTACACTGACTCGAATTTTATCTTCAGGGGTGATATTACCTTTGGCAATTTCGGTTTCGACTAGGTAGGCCGTCATCATTTTGGTCAAACTAGCCTGAGGTAGCTGTTTGTCTGCATTATTCTCTACTAACACTTCTCCGCTGTCGGCATCAATTAATATGTATGACTTAGCTGCCAGTTTTGGAGGTGCGGGTATTAGTGCATCAGCTTGACTTGACATAGGCACAACGCCTAAAAATATCAATAACATCAAAGCCTTTGTACTAAGCTGCCTAAAAATCCTCATGATAATGAACTCTTCTACTCTTGGTTTATTGACTGCGCAAACGGGCTGACCAACGCAAAAAGGCGTACAGTATAACACGCTTATAAATTTACGCATGGCCGAAGCCCAGTTGCTTCGGCCTACTTGACTTGCGTCATTGGCAATATAATCGGGTGGCCGTAACCACTGTTTGCAAGATCGTTAATTAACTTCTGCAATGAAGTTCTTGACCAAACTGGGCCTATTTGTACTTTATGCAAGAGATTACTGCGCACCGTTTCGCTCACAATTGTAATAGGGAGCTTGGTCTTCATTGTCAGATCTGATTTGACACGCTCTGCAGATGCTCGTTGACTTAACGCAATAACTTGTACGCGCACAGGTGGCGTTAATTTATTGACCTGATCGCTCATTCCACCTTTCCATGTGGAAGGGTCAATGACCTCTATTTTAACCCTTGCCGTCCCCTTGGTGGTGACATCTAAACGCACTGCCGCAGCGTAGGATAGGTCAATGATACGATCAGCATGGAAGGGACCACGGTCATTGATCCTAACCAAAATTTTCCGACCATTTTCTAAGTTGGTAACTTCGGCATAACTGGGAAGCGGTAAACTTTTATGCGCAGCACTCAGCTGATACATATCGTAGACTTCGCCATTTGCAGTTTTGTAGCCATGGAACTTTTTACCATACCAAGAGGCAATGCCCTCTGCGACATAGCCCTTTGCTGTAGGTAAAACATAGTAGCGTTTTCCCCACACCTCATAAGGCGACTTATTACCTCCTGCACTGGGTGGTTCATAAATCGGGTTTAACGCTTTAATTTTACTTTCGTCAAAATGCTCATCAGGCCCAGTATCATGGGTCAGTTCATAGCGTGACGTAGAAGTAGGTGCACTGCTACAACCTGCTAACAACGCTATCAACATTAGCGCAAACCATTGCCGGAATGCAGAGCCTGATTTCAAGGCTATATATTTTTTGCTCATCGCTTCAGATCTGCCTTACGGATCTCCTGGCTTAACTGATATACCGCCATGGCATAAAGCTTACTGTGGTTATAACGAGTAATCACATAAAAGTTCTTAAGCCCTAGCCAATACTCTGTGCCTCGAACACCCTCAAGCTGCATTGCAGTGGCCTTGCCATTAGCATCAATATCAGCATTTTTGTTTCGCGCGGTAAAACCAAGAGCAGCCAAATCTGCAACACTTAACTCAGGCTTGAGGCTTTGATTTAGTACAGACTGGAATGCATCACCCTCTGTTGAGGCCTCCAGTACCACTTCAGCACCCGTTTCCCAGCCGTGCTGACGGAAGTAATTGGCAACACTGCCGATGACGTCTGCAGGGTTCTGCCAAATATTACGCTGATGGTCGCCGTCAAAATCAACCGCATAAGCACGATAGCTGCTCGGAATAAATTGAGGGAAACCCATAGCACCAGCATAAGAACCTTTTAAACTAAGAGGATCAATCCCCTCCT
The DNA here is from genome assembly GCF_900167095.1 of Oceanospirillum multiglobuliferum. Taxonomy (GTDB): domain Bacteria; phylum Pseudomonadota; class Gammaproteobacteria; order Pseudomonadales; family Halomonadaceae; genus Oceanospirillum; species Oceanospirillum multiglobuliferum. Next base: position 49,398 of record NZ_FUXG01000005.1, on the reverse strand, counting down.
CTTTGGCCAGTAATAAATACTCTTTTAACTGACCTCGAAAAAATTCGGCTCTAGGCGGATAGTCGAATGCCAAAGTGCTCAGTGCATCCATCACACGATATTTTCCAGTCATACGACCATAGAAAGTTTCCACCCCAATAATGGCTGTGATGACCTCTTTAGGTATGCCGTATACCATTTCGGCACGTTCTAATAGCGCTCGATGCTGACGTAAAAAGGTTACCCCTTGATCAATCCTAGGCTTAGTAATAAAAATCTTACGGTAATCTTTCCATTCTAATGTGCGCTCAGCAGGGCGCGAGATCGCATCTAAAATACTTTGTTTACGTTCAACTTTTTGAAACAACGCTTCCAATGGTTCTGGATCAAAGTCATGGTCTTTGACCATTTCGGCAATAAAGTCTTTGATTTGAACTTTACGCTCATAGTTAGACTGAGCCTGCGGCTCTGTCGGCTCGCTTGTATTGGCTGTTGCACAGCCCATAGGTAACAGAGCTGCTAATAAAAGGGCTGGCTTAGCCCAGCTTTTTACTAGTGTTTTAATCTTTAAATTCAAAAACATAACCTGCTTACCTAACTATTTTACTCAATTTTTAACTGATTTGAGGCCAGCTTGCTCGATAAAAGAGTGCAGACTCTATCAAACAAGAAAATGAAAAACATTATTATTTAACATTATTTTGCGACCAACTTACGATGGGTATGAATTGACATCAGTATTCCAAACCCCGTTAACAGCGTTACACTGGATGTTCCGCCAAAACTAACCAGTGGCAATGGTACGCCCACCACTGGCAGTAAACCGCTAACCATTCCAATGTTTACAAATACATAAACAAAGAAAGTAAGCGTAATGCTACCTGCCACCAAGCGCCCATAAGAGTCTTGGGCATTAAGTGCGATAAACAGCCCCCGTGCAATGATCAGCATATAAAGAAAGAGAATGGCGCAAACACCTACCATGCCAAACTCTTCAGCCAATACTGCAATAATAAAGTCTGTGTGGCGCTCTGGTAAAAACTCCAACTGAGACTGAGTACCTTCTAGCCAGCCTTTACCATAAAGCCCACCTGAGCCGATGGCTGTTTTAGACTGAATAATATTCCAGCCAGACCCTAAAGGGTCGCTTTCTGGATTTAAAAAGGTCAGTACTCTCTGACGTTGGTAGTCATGCATGACATACCAAAGCGCAGGTAAAGCCGCGATGCCTAGCGCAACAAAGCCACCTATTAACTTCCAGCTTAAACCTGCTAGCAACACGACAAAAACTGCAGCGGCAGCAACCAATAACGAGGTGCCCAGATCAGGCTGCTTAGCAATCAATAATACGGGAATCGCTATAATGACAGCAGAAATAAACAAATGTTTCATGCTAGGGGGTAATGGTCGATTGGCTAAATACCATGCGACCATCATTGGCATAGCCAGCTTCATAATCTCAGAAGGCTGAAAACGAAAAAAGCCCAGTGATAACCAGCGTTGGGCACCCTTTGCACCTACGCCAAAAAGTAAAACGCCAATCAATAGCAGTGCACCAGCACCGTAAAAAACGGGAGACCAGTACTGCAAGTGCCTAGGTTCGACCTGAGCGACCCCAGCCATAACCAATAACGCGAATAAAAAGCGCATACCTTGTCTTTGCACATCATGCAAGCTTTCCCCTGATGCACTATACAGCACCAATAGGCCGCAGCTGATTAAGATAAATAGACATATCATAAGCCAGAAATCTAAATGGATACGCTCCATCCATCCTACAGGACGGCGGAAAGCTTGAGTTGCACCGGGTAGTTGATGTAAAAAATCACGGGTACTCATGGGCGCAGTTCCTGATCAAAAATTTCTTGCTTTATCTTTGCAGAGTGCAAGTACTCATCAAATACCATCTGTGCAATAGGCGCGGCTGTAGCACTGCCACTACCTGCGTTTTCAACCACTACTGCTAGCGCTATTTTAGGATTATAAGCAGGTGCAAAGCCTGCGAACATGGCGTGATCTCTGTGCCGCTCTGCAAGTTTACTTTCATCATAAACTTCGTCTTGCTTGATACTTTTTACCTGTGCAGTACCAGTTTTACCTGCAATCAAATACTCAATTCGATCCCCAAGCTTATGGGCTGTGCCTCGGTCGCTGTGTACAACTGCAACCATAGCGTCAATTACTTGATCCCAGTAGCGAGGATCTTTAAGTTCTATATCTGCTGGTGTATCAGGTAGCTGTACAGGAATTTCTTCACCACCAATACTTTTAACTAAACGAGGCTTTATCCACTTTCCTCGGTTGGCCAAAACTGCCATTGCTGTAGCGACCTGCAAAGGCGTTGCTTGCCAATACCCCTGTCCAATGCCAACACTTAAGGTTTCCCCTGGGAACCAAGACGTTTTACGATGTATTTTCTTCCACTCTCTGCTAGGCATAAGGCCACGACTGGCCTGAGGAAGGTCTTCCGCTGTATTTAAACCAAACCCAAAGCGCTGCATAAAAGGATTAATGCGATCAATACCTAGATTGAAAGCAAGACTGTAGAAGTAGGTATCATTAGATACAACAATGGCACGCTTTAGATTCACAGCCCCGTGCCCAGTTCGCTTCCAATTTCGATACAGTCGATCATCATTTGGTAGCTGATACCAGCCCGGATCATTAATGGTCGTGTTTTTATTGATCACGCCTTCATTTAATCCGGCTAATCCCATAAAGGATTTAATTGTAGAAGCAGGAGGATAGTTACCACGAATACTCCTATCAAACATAGGCAGATCACGAGAGGTAATCAGCTGTCGGTAAGTTTTACTATCAATACCTGAAACGAAGAGGTTAGGGTCAAAGCTTGGGGTGCTGACCATCGCTAAAATACCGCCAGACTGAGGGTCAATAGCAACAATGGCTCCCCTAAATCCAGTTAAAGCTCTAAGTGCGGCCTGCTGTAAGTTTGCATCAATGTGCAGCTGTAGTTTTTTACCCGGTGATGGAAGATCCTCATCGAGGACTTGTAATACTCGCCCTCGGGCGTTGGTTTCAACTGTTTGTACGCCCACGCTGCCATGTAAAGCTTGTTCGTATTGTTTCTCTATCCCACTTTTACCAATGTAGTAGGTGCCTGCATACTCTGAGGCATCAAGGTTGTCTAAATCTTTCTCACTGATACGAGAAACATAACCCAAGACATGGGCCAGCATAGACCCGTAGGGATAATGACGGATTAATTGAGCCTCAATTTCAACACCAGGCAAACGATAACGATTGACGGATATAGCGGCAATCTGAGGCTCAGTTAACTGGCTAAGTAATAGTGCGGACTGGAATGGACGACGACGACTGTAAACCTGCTTAGTAATCTCTTCCTTACCGGTTTCATCCAGCTTTAATATTTCAGCTAAAGTATCAACTACCTCAGGGATATCTTTTGCCCGCTCGCGCACAAAAGTAAGGTTATAACTGGGTAGATTTTCAGCCAGAATACGACCTTCCCGATCATAAATTAAACCACGGGTCGGCGGCATGGCGCGTATGTGCATACGGTTTTTGTCAGAGCGAGTGCTGTACACCTCATACTGATAAACCTGTAGATAAAACATGCGAGCTATCAGCACTAAAACCAGTAGCACCAATAATGCAAAGGCAACATAAACCCGCTCTTTGAATAAGCGGTATTCAAGATCCAAATTCTTGAAGGTGCGTTTTTCCGACATCCGGCCGTTACCGTTTTAACCTACAGGGGATTATTCATCGGTGATAGGGGTGGCCTTGTAAGAGGCTCCAAGCACGATAAATTTGCTCTGACAAAATAATACGTACCATAGGATGTGGTAGCGTTAAGGGGGACAATGACCATTGTTGGTTTGCCCTTTGTTTACACTCAGGGGCTAATCCTTCTGGCCCTCCAACTAAGAGAGCGACATCCTGCCCTGACATTTTCCAACGCTCGGCTTCGTCAGCTAAATTCTCAGTAGACCAAGGCTTACCTAATACTTCAAGCGCGACAACGTGATCTGACGGATGGATTTTAGCCATCATCAAATCACCCTCTTTACGAATCGCACGCTCAATATCTGCGTTTTTACCCCGGTTGCCCGGGGGGATCTCCACCAGCTCAAGGGAAAACTCCCTTGGCAGGCGCTTTGCGTATTCTTGATAACCCTGTTCAACCCAGCTGGGCATTTTAGTGCCCACGGCAATCAGTTTTATCTTCAAGAAGCAGTCTCCGCCTCTGACGCTGTTTCATCCGGTAGGTCGCCCCACAGACGCTCTAGGTCGTAATGTTGGCGTGTTGCTGGTTGCATAACGTGAACCACAACATCGCCCAGGTCTACCAAAACCCATTCGCTACCAGACTTGCCTTCAACACCTAAAGGACGGCAGCCATTTTCTTTAACTTTTACAACCACATTCTCAGCTAGTGACGCTACGTGACGGGTTGATGTCCCGCTGGCGATGATCATGAAGTCAGTCACACTGGTGCTGCCTTTAACATCTAGCACGACAATGTCATTGCCTTTCATTTCTTCCAGCGAGTCAATAACCAGCTGTTTGAGTTGTTCAGTTTGCATAGGACCTCATTCTTTAACGGAGTCACCCGATTTTTTTCGACAAGGGCTAATTGTCTTATAAGTTAGAGCAGCTTTGTAGCCTTATGTTCAAAAATGCTGCAATTAAGACACTTTAAAGTGAATTAACCGTAAAGTTGCTGCTGCTGAATGTAGTTTAATACAGCATCAGGCAACAAGTAGCGCACAGAACAACCTTGCTGTAGCTGATCTCTAATAAAAGTTGCTGATATTTCTAATTGCGAAGGTAGTTGTAACGCATAAATTTTTCCGCAATCTGCTTTTTCTAACTCAGCACAATCTGCTCGGTTTGCCTGCCATAACTTTTGCTCTGGCGTATTTTCGCCCAATGTGAAGCCTGGGCGGGTTAAAATAATTAAATTGGCGAGCTGTAGAATCTCTTGCCAGCGATGCCATCGAGTAAAAGAGGCGAAAGAATCCACCCCCAATACCCAAAACAACGTCACACTGTCGCCCAACTCTGCCTTTAAGCTTTGCAAGCTATAAACAGAGTAAGAAGGCTGATCAAGGCGAATTTCACGATCGTCAATATAAAGAGAGGGCTCGTCCGCTACCGCAAGTCGCAGCATTTGAAGTCGCTGCTCAGCTTGTGTTCGAGGCACCCCTCTATGCGTAGGCTGATGACAAGGTAATAAACGCAGCTGATCAAGGTTAAGCAGTTGCTTCAGCTCAAGTGCAGAACGTAGATGGCCGTGATGAACAGGGTCAAATGTCCCCCCCATCACTGCCACCAATTTACGTTTTTTCAGACTATTGGCGGATATGTCCGTCACCAAACACCACATATTTCTGTGAAGTTAAACCTTCCAAGCCCACAGGGCCGCGCGCATGGATTTTATCAGTTGAGATACCAATTTCAGCACCCAAGCCATACTCAAAACCATCCGCAAAGCGAGTGGATGCATTGACCATTACAGAGCTTGAATCGACTTCTGCAAGAAAGCGGCGTGCCAAGGCATAGCTTTCAGTAATAATCGCATCGGTATGGTGTGAGCCATATTGGTTGATATGCTCAATGGCTTCATCTATATCCGCTACAACTTTGATCGACAGAATAGGCGCTAAATACTCGGTGCTCCAGTCGGTCTCTGTAGCGGCAATCGCTTGAGGCAGAATCTGGCAGGTTTTCTCACACCCTCTTAGCTCTACACCCTTTTCAGCATAAGCTTCAGCTAAACGAGGCAAAACCTGTGTCGCCACCGACTCGGCAACCAGTAAAGTTTCCATTGTGTTGCAGGTGCCATAACGATGCGTCTTAGCATTCACTGCAATACTAACCGCTTTGTCTAGATCAGCCTGAGAATCAATATAAACATGACAGATGCCATCTAAGTGCTTGATCACAGGCACCGTGGCTTCTTTACTGATGCGCTCGATTAAACCTTTGCCCCCACGCGGCACAATCACATCCACATATTCAGGCATAGTGATCAGCTCACCCACTGCTGCTCTATCTGTGGTATTGATCACCTGTACCGCTGTTTCAGGCAAGCCTGCCGCTTTCAAGCCTTGCGCCAAACAATCTGCAATCGCACGGTTAGAATGAATGGCTTCTGAACCACCTCGTAAAATTACAGCATTACCTGATTTCAAGCACAGGCTAGCGGCCTCAACAGTAACGTTTGGGCGTGACTCATAAATAATACCGATAACACCAAGCGGCACGCGCATCTTACCTAGCTGAATACCGCTAGGACGGTAGTTCATGTCGGTAATTTCACCAACAGGGTCGGCTAGTGCAGCAACCTGACGCAAGCCTTCAACCATAGTGTCAATAACTTTAGGGGTTAAGGCTAATCGATCCAATAAAGCGGGATCTAGGCCGTTGGCTTGGCCTTGTTCAAGATCAATTTGGTTCGCTGCCATAAGCGTTGGGCGGGCAGCTTCTAACGCTTCAGCAGTGGCTAACAGAGCACTGTTTTTAACGCCAGTATTGGCTCTAGCAACTGCTCTAGAAGCAGCGCGAGCATTTTGACCTAGCGCTTGCATATATTCGCTGATATTCATTGGTCTAAACCTTTGGTACCTTTGTGTTTTACCACTTTTTATTGAGGGCCTTGATTCAGTGTCTTATGGCTGGTGTTATAATCTCGACACTTTGATCTAACTCTCATTTGAGTCTCACCCTACGGAACTGGCAACTATACGCTAATGGACACTAAGTACAAAGCACGGCTGCACGCCCTTTATTTCATATTTGCGGGCATTGGAACATTGATCTTGGGTGGTGTGAATTATTTACATCAGTCACATTTAAGTGCTTGGCTATTAGATATAGGCGGTTTTTTGCTGCTATCTTGTGGCGTTTATAATTTTTGGCGGATTTACCAGCCCTCACGCATTATACCATTTTTAATTTTGCTATTTTTCGGAGGGCTAAGTATAGCAGGGCAGTGGCAGCCTACTATATTGGCTGCTAATTGGGCTTATTTGTTGCCGCTTTATCTATTTAGCTTACTGGCGTTTCAGTCGGCACTGACTCTGATTATGCTCTACGCGGTGATTTTCACACTGTCAACCACAGTGCAATTAGATGGCATTGAGCGATTACAGGTGTTGTTCTTGTTTTGGTCTGCCACCACAATCGCCTGTGTGTTGATATTTACAAGTAGAGAGCGTCAGCACCATTTGCAAAAGTTGGTCAGTATAGATGCAGAAAGCGGCGCTTATAATGAACAGCAGCTTATTGACGACCTACCAAGAGAGCTTGCACGGGCTGACCGCGAAAACACTAGCCTGACCATATTGTGTGTACAATCTAGAAATAGCGCCACACCAATTTCACTACAAAAAATCAATAAAAAGCTTAAAGCTCAACTACGTCCATTTGACCGTGTTTATCGCTATCAAAATCAGCTTGTTGCACTTCTACCTAGTGCCCATCATGCAGATAACTTAAAGCTTTGCGAAAAGTTTCAAATAAGCCTAGATAAAAGCATCGCTTTGGCCGCTGTTATTCCAAACGAGCACGATAATGAACAGGATATTTTACGAAAGACAACGCTTGCAATGCAGAAGGCGAGAGGGCAAGAGACTAATACGCCTTTGTGTTTAATCAGCGACTTTGATACCTATCTAGACGAGGCCGATGATGGTGAAGAGTATGTTTGAGCTACCAGCACAGGTTTCATTATTACGCACTAAAGTATCTGCAACACTGTACTTGGCTTTAGCTGTAGTGCTGGCTGTTACTGCTTGGTATCACTATGTACTAGGGCATTATGAGCAAATACTATGGCCTGCTTTTGCCAGCCCTATTGTACTGGTTGTCGCTGTTTTAGCTTTTTTTCAATCTGAAGAAAATGGTCATTTAAGCGCATACACCGTATTAGTTGTACTGGCGGCAGTGTTGCTCAGCTCGACACCTATTATTAACCCGCTTTATCGTCAGTGGCTTTATATGATGCCCGTGCTGGCCTACTTTATATTACCCGTTAAGTCGGCAAGCTTTGTATTGGCTTTGCTGCTAATACTATTACTGCTGCGTATAGACATAGACAGCACCGTTGTCTTGCTTGATTTTCTAGTTAACTTTGCCCTTTTCTCTGGTATTAGCCTTATTTTTGCCTACGCCCAAGAGCGTCAAACTCGCACTCTAGAGCAACTCAGTGGCAAAGATAGCCTGACCAGCACCTTCACGGCCAGCCATTTAACTCAACGGCTAGAAGCAGAGGTTGCCCGAGCACAAGCAACAACACGACCTTTATCCGTGTTGCAAATTAGCTTAAGGGAACTAGACGAATACAGCAGTCAAAATGGCGAGGGGCACGCTCGAAAATTACTGATTAAACTGAGCGAAACTATTCGACAAGTTTGTCGTACAGGGGATGAGCTATACCGAATTGAAGACGCTTGTTTTTTGGTACTGCTGCCCAATACCTCTATCAATGGCGGCATAGTATTAAAAGAGCGCATGACGCAGCATATTTATGAACACACGGACCTTGAGAATAGCTTGATTAATATTCATCTGAACCCTGTAACCTTGTTAGAGGATGAAAGCGTAGAACGCTTTTTAGCCCGCGCCTCTCAGCGACAAGAAGACAATATACAAGGATTATAATTTGAGCGACCATCTAAAGGGTCTATTGAGTCTACATGCGGGCTTGCTGCTGTTTGGCGGTACTGCACTATTTTCACAAACAATTGCTCTAAACGCTCTGGATATGACCACCTGGCGTTGCCTAGTTGCAGCGGTTCTATTACTAGGCTGGTTAAAAATCCGTAACCAACCCGTTGTTTTCACTAATCATCGCTACTGGTTAGGCATGTTTGGTTTATCTGTATTGATGGGGCTGCACTGGATTACCTATTTTCATGCAATGCAAGTGGCAGGTGTAGCGGTGGGCATGTTGTCACTTTTTACCTTTCCGGTTATCACGGTTCTGCTAGAACCTCTGTTTGATAAAACTCGCTTACGGTTAGGGGATTTAGGCGCGGCGCTACTCGTAATATTGGGGGTTGTGTTAATGACCCCTGCGCTTGACAGTGAAAACCCCATCAGTGTTGGGATTTTTTGGGGCGTTGTTTCTGCATTTTTATTCACGCTGCGCAATTTGATTCAAAAACGCTACTTCAGCCACTACAGCCCTTTGTTAACTATGGGGTGGCAAACATTGTTTGTAATGCTGATGTTACTGCCCTTTACTTCAGAGGCTGTAGCAGAGTTAGGTTATGAGCAGTGGTTACAGATTTTGCTGTTGGGCACTGTTTTTACTGCTGCGCCTCACACCTTACTGGCCAATAGTCTGCGTTACTTAAAAGCAGCCTCTATTAGCCTTATCTCCTGTTTACAGCCTGTTTACGGCGTAGTGCTGGCTTTTTTGCTACTAGGAGATCAACCTGCGTTGATGACATTACTGGGAGGCACTTTGATTTTAGCGGCGGCAATTAAAGAGACGTTAAAAAAACGGTGTTAACGCTTTAGGCCATAACACCGTCTATAGCAACTGTTTAAACAGCTTCTCCCCAGCGTGGCATTAAGCTTTGATCAAAGCCAAGCTGATCTAATATTCTGGCAACGATAAAGTCCACCATATCGTTAACTGTTTTGGGGTTATGGTAAAAGCCTGGGCTGGCTGGCATCACCAAGGCACCCATACGGGTTAGCGTTAGCATGTGCTGTAAGTGAACCTCATGATAGGGCGCTTCGCGGTGTACTAATATCAACTGCCTACGCTCTTTTAATGCAACATCTGCCGCCCGTTCAATCAAATTATTACTGGCCGCAGTGGCAATGGCTGACAAAGTCCCTGTTGAGCAGGGACATATCACCATTTTATGAGGCGCTCCTGACCCTGAGGCAACTGGCGACATCCAATTTTCTCGGCCATACACTTTGATCTGCTCAGAGCTGGCATTAAAGCGTTGGCATAAAACCTCTTGCAAGCGCTGGCTGTCAGACGGCCACTTCTCCTCAGTTTCTGTGGCGATAACCACTTGGGCAGCCTTAGAGACCAACACAGAAACTTCACAACCTAAAGTAATCAAACACTCGATCAAACGAATGCCATATTGCACGCCAGAGGCTCCAGTTAAAGCAACGGTCACACGCTCTCTTTTTACATCAAGACTAGGGGTTCTCGACATGGTTCTTCTACACCTGATTGGCAATGGACAGTGCATTGAGTAACTTATTATGAATTCCAGCAAAGCCACCGTTACTCATAATAACAATACGATCATTTTTCTGGCTTTGGGCTACAAGCTGGGCGACTAACCTATCAATATCTGACAGCACCTGTGCTGGTACGATTGAGTCTGCCAACACTTGCTCTAAATTCCAGTTTAAGCCTTCTGGCTGATACCAGAAGACTTGATCCGCATGTTGAGTACATTGCGCCAACTGGTTTTGCAGAGTACCTAAACGCATCGTATTAGAGCGTGGTTCAATAACCGCGATGATGCGTCCTGCTTTGTCCTTGTCTTGCTGTAACTCTAGCTGACGACGTGCACCTTCAAGCGTAGTATTAATGGCCGTAGGATGATGAGCAAAATCATCATAGACTCGAACACCGTTAACCTCTCCGCGTAGCTCCATACGACGTTTTACATTTTGAAACTGAGCCAAGGCTTGTGCTGATATTTCTGGCATAACCCCTACATGGCGTGCCGCTGCGATAGCCGCTAATGCATTGGCTACATTGTGTTGCCCTGATAAGGGCCATTGAACAATGCCAACCTGCTTGCCTTGATACAACACTTTAAACTCACTGCCGTCAGCTTTTAGCAACACCGAATCCCAATCAGCTGTCTCCTGATTACTGCTTAGGCTTTGACACTGAGTCCAGCAGCCTTGAGCCAGAACTTGCTTAAGGCTGTCACTCTCTTGATAAATAACAGCACCATCACTGGGTACAATACGCACTAAATGATGGAATTGACGCTGAATAGCCGCCAAATCTGGGAAAATATCCGCATGATCAAACTCTAGATTGTTCATGATCAGTGTTCTAGGGCGGTAGTGTACAAACTTAGAGCGTTTATCAAAGAAGGCACTATCATACTCATCGGCCTCAATCACAAAGAAAGGGGTTTCTCCTAACCGAGCAGATAAACCAAAGTTCTCTGGTATGCCGCCCACCAGAAAACCCGGAGCCATATTGGCGTACTCTAAAATCCAAGCCAACATACTGGTTGTGGTTGTTTTGCCATGAGTGCCAGAGACCGCTAGCACCCAGCGGCCTTGTAAAACATGCTCTGCCAGCCACTGCGGGCCAGAGGTATAAGGAATCCCTTTGTTAAGCACATACTCAACCGCTGGATTACCACGGCTCATCGCATTGCCAATAATGACTAAATCAGGGGCTGGCTCTAATTGAATCGGGTCAAAACCTTGGGTGATCTCAATGCCCTGCTCCTCTAGCTGAGTGCTCATAGGCGGGTAAACATTTGCATCGCATCCCGTTACTTTATGCCCAAGCTCACGGGCTAGTAGGGCCAAACTGCCCATGAACGTACCGCAAATACCCAAAATATGCAGATGCATTTGAACTCTCCCGCCAGATAATTAAGCAAAACAGGCGGCAGATTAGCACGGGTGCTAAATTCTCCCAAATTGCTTTGAAAACAGAGCGCTCGTTTTGAATTGATCATGGCTAGATATGGCGAGGTCTTACGCTTTTGATAATACAGATTGCATAAGACTGAACAGAAACACTCATCAGGCTTATAAAGGCTGATGAGTGCTTTTATTTGGAAGCGGCTAACGAGACTAGCGCAAGCCCTCAAGCTGGCGCTCAATATCAGTAAACACCTGATCGTAAATTTCTATCAACGCCTCTCGGTCGCTACCCTCTTTTGACCAACGTCCTTGCTCGGCAATATCAATCGCCTTCTGTTCAATAGCGGATAGTTTTCTCGTCTCAATAGGTCGACCGTTCAGAATGCTATTAACATCTTCCCGTGCCTTCTGAGCACCTCTAAGCAGCTTCATTGAGTTGCCCATAACCCCCGTGAGCTGGCTGATCTTACCTGCTTGCTCATTAACGGTATAAGCCGACTCAGCAGATTGCTTGAGTGTTTCACCAAAAATACCAGAGGTCTCTCTTGCTTCATCAACCGCCTTGCATAACACATCAAATCGGCTAGACATGGAGGACAGCGTCTCCATCATCGTTTTGATTGACGTGGAAATTTCTTGAGCAGTATTACGCGACTGATCTGCAAGATTACGCACTTCATCGGCAACAACCGCAAAACCTCGTCCCGCCTCACCTGCGCGCGCCGCCTCAATGGCTGCGTTCAATGCGAGCAGGTTAGTTTGCCCCGCTAGATCATCAATTTGGGTGCTACGATTGCGGATTTCAGAGGCAGCTTCTGCCAAGTCATGCAAAGCAGAAGAGCCAGACTCTGCCGATTCGCCCGCCTCTTTTAACGCCTCAGACATACGTGCCGCAGCTTGAACCATTGACTGAGCGGTTTCAGAAAAACCACTGGAGAAATTGGCGATATAATCCGCCTGCTGATTAACATTATCCAGCGTTACATTAGTTGTGTTCAGCGCAGAAGACATACCGCGTTCTGAGCGTAGAAAAATACGGGACAGCAAAGACTCACGGTCAACAATTTCCTGAGTGCTTTGTACTTCATCTAAAACCAACTGAATTTCTTCTAATACCTTGCGGAAAGTACCGTTTAAGCCCGTAACTTGTAGCCTTCTATAATACTGTCCATGACCAGAGGCCTGTACCGTACCCAATATTTCTCGAAAAGCAGTTTCAGTTTGATCCAGTGCCGAATTGATTCGAATACGTAACAGATCAAGCTCAGGGTCTTGCATCGTTTTCGGCAAGCGCTGTTCCAGTCGACCATTAGCGACCTTCTCAAACAACTCCCTAATCTCTACTGCCTCAGGATTGGTACGGGGTTTAGCGGTCAAAATTAACAGCCAAATAGCCGCAACAATGCTGCCTACTAAAGGCGCAATTGGAAGCCAAATAGAGGCAATACAGCCTGCCACCAATACCAAAGAGGGCAATAAATACTGACTAGATAGTGAGAACCAGTTCTTCATAACTTTTACCCTCCCGTAACAATTGATCCTGCAAAGCCTGATAACCTGCCTCAAGCGCAGTCTTAGCCCCTGCCGCACGTTCAGCGGCCAACATTTTTGCATATAGCGGTCGAATCACATCTAGCGCTTCAGGTTTAGGGCAACGACGAACAGAGGTATAGCCAATAGGTCGGCCATTCACATCTAGGTCAGGCGTCATATGCGCCAGCACCCAGTAAAAACTACCGTCCTTACTCATATTCTTTACATAAGCAAAAAACTCATTACCGGCTTGAATGCAGTCCCAAGCCAGCTTAAAAGTAGTTCTGGGCATATCAGGGTGGCGAATAATATTGTGTTGCTGGCCTAAAAGCTCTTTTTCGGTGTAACCAGAGAACTCAATAAAAATTGGATTGCAGTAGATAATCCTGCCCTTTGCATCGGTTTTGGAGACGATAAAGTCTTCCGCACGCATCTTCCGCTCAACATCCGTTGGCTGGATCCCTTTCGGCTTCAATTTAAAATGACCTCGTGGATAGCTCCGCCCATTTTTTGGCCGAGCGTCTTGAATGAATCAGTAGCAGGCAGTACAGAACAAGCTTAAAAATCAACTCACTAGGACTGCTATTTATGGCGGGGCATTAAACTATCAGAAAGATTCAGAATCAATGAATATTCATTCTTATTTATGAATCGTGATTAAATTTCAGCCTAAAGTATGGGGGTAACTGATACGCACCCAAGGCCAGACAATTGATTAAGGTTTTTCCAGCCTAGCCTAGCAAACAATATATGGTTTGGCCTTCACAGATGTACCAAGCTTATTAATGATTCACCCAACTTGCTTGTTTCAGCTATTGCAGATTAAACAAGCCTGCCATCTGTTCAATATTGGCTGCCATTTTGACCAGCATAAATTGAACCCAAAACTTGATTAACAGCAAAGTGTTAAGCACTTCGGGTATAGCCTGAGCGGTGATTGTTGCTAGCGCACCAGAAAACAGGTAAAAGAGTGCTTTATTAGAAAAAAATAGTGAACCAAGCGAGCGACTTAGGCGCGGAACAGGCCAGAAAATAGCGCGTAGATAAGCCACAGGTTGACAGGGAAAACATCGTGTTAAAAAGCAAATTCCCTAGAGTGCCAGCGGCCGTTCAACAAACGGTTATAGCCATGGCTTCGCCATCTGTATAACCGATTAATAGTTAAGTTTCATCAATGAGCGCATCAAGCTCGTAAGAATGCTCTGTTAGTGCTTCAATAGCTTCTTTTAATCGTTCACTATCGTGAGTTGCGATTTCTTTTAAATCATACTCGTTTCCAAACGTAAGAAGCTGATCTAATCGATGTTCAAGTTCTTCCATAGGTGACTTTTCAACTACTACAGGTATTGCTTTAATAGTTTCTGGGAATAGTTTTCGAGGAAAACCAGTTTCAGGTAATCCCATTGATTTATAAGTGAAACCTGGAATTTCAGGCTTCTGGTCAATCAAGTCAGCGATACGGCAAATCCATTTAGAACTTGGCCCAATTTTTTTTAATAAAAACCAAATTACAGCGATCATCCCGTAGAATTTTTCTTTCTGCTTTTGGCTAAGACCTAGTAGGTTAAAGTACCCTTTCTTAGGTATTTTCAGGGTTCTTGGGTTAGAACGGTTACATAGACGCGCATGATGAGCACATCTATTCCGTATGTCACTAAGGTTAATGAGCCAGTTGTCTAGTTCTATACGATTATCAAGACCTAAGCGGTTACAGACTAGATCTTGATTTTTACCAGACAAAATACTATAGAATTTTGAAAGCGCTCCAAAGTCCCATGCTTCAACTGCTACCCAAAGAGGAATTGGCTTATTTTTACTTCTGTGGTCTTTTATACTATCTTCTTTACTTTGATCAATTAGACGGTTATGTCGATCAAGCCATGATTCATAATGGATCTTAGCCCCTTCTTTGAAAGCCGCTTTTGAAAATTGCTTTTTGTCTAAATATGCTAATGGATCTGTTCTACCTATCTCATGCGCGATGATGGTACGCAGATAGATTTCAATTCGCTCCAATGCGTCTGTAAACTCAACTCTTAACCGTTTATCGAATAAGTAAAATTCGAAAATGTTCTCAAAGTAGGTATTTGCCTGAAACTCATTTTGGTGCTTTATTTTGTTATCGACATAGCTAAACTTTCGAGACGTATGCCAATAGCCAGACAGCCTGTAGTAACCAACTTGTGTTAGTTTCCGTTGTGCCCTAAGAGGATCTTTTATCAACATACCGCGCTCAGTTAAGCGCTGGATTAGTTCGTCATACTCAAAAAATGGTTTAACTTCAACAGGTTCTGTCATATTCTAAATTTCAGGCAAAAAAAAGGCCAAGACGTCACTGATGCTAGATCAGGATTGGACATTGGCTCTGTTGGATTAGGATCATACGCTGATAAGCATCCGTGTCAATAAAAACTTAACAAACAATTTAAGAGTGATTCCCCACACTTGGCATTTTTAGTTTAGGTTTAGTTCAGTGTTTACGGCGTTTAAGTTGAGTGTCGTGGTAGCGTGGCTCACACCTTAATTGGGCGCTATTCTGCTGAAGATCATCCGATACGGCTTCCGTCGATAAACAACACCAAATTGTTATAACTGAATAAAATGGGCTGCAATGCAGCCCATTTTATAAGAGGTAGCACTTTGATTACACGTAATAATCTTTCAGTGGTGGAAAGCCGTTAAACTCAATGGCGCTATACGTGGTGGTATAAGCCCCTGTGCTTAACCAGTACAAACGATCACCAATGGCAAGGTTCAGCGGCAGGCCGTATTTGTAGTTTTCGTACATCACGTCGGCACTATCACAGGTAGGGCCTGCGATGACGACCTCTTCCATTTCCCCTGTTTTTTCGGTGTAAATCGGGAATTTAATCGCTTCATCTAAGGTTTCGATTAAGCCTGAAAACTTACCCGCATCTTGGTAGATCCATCGGTTAAGGGCGGTGCGTGATTTACGAGAGATCAGCACCACTTCGCTAACTAAGATACCTGCATTGGCGATTAGTGAGCGTCCCGGCTCGATAATAATTTCTGGAAAGTCATCACCAAAGTCTTCACGCAAAAAGCGGGTAATGTCTTCGGCATAGGTTTTCAAATCATTGGTGCGGGTGATGTAGTTGGCTGGAAAGCCACCGCCCATGTTGATCATTTTCAGGTGAATGCCTTCTTCTTCTTTTAGGCGCTCAAAAATTACTTTGGTTTTACCCAATGCAGAGTCCCACGCGCCAATGTCCCGCTGTTGTGAACCAACATGGAAAGAGACGCCATAAGGATCTAGGCCAAGGTCACGAGCCAGCATCAGCAAGTCCATTGCCATATCGTTTTGGCAACCAAACTTGCGTGATAACGGCCAGTCTGCGGTGTCGGTGCCTTCTGTGAGAATACGCACAAACACTTTTGAACCGGGCGCGGCTTTGGCGATGTTACGCAGATCTGCTTCTGAATCTGTGGCGTAAAGGCGTACACCCGCTTCATAGAACTTGCGAATGTCTTTGCTTTTTTTAATGGTATTGCCATAGCTGATACGGTCAGGGCTTACGCCCAGTTTTAGTACCTTGTCTAACTCGTAGATTGAGGCAATATCAAAGTTGCTGCCTTTGTTTTTCAGCAGCTCTAGAATTTCAGGTGCAGGATTGGCTTTCACCGCATAGTAGATGCTGGCAAAAGGAAAGTTGTCTTCTAACTCAGCATAGTGTGTGGCTATGGTTTGAGTGTCGATGGCAACAAAAGGGGTTTCCTTGGTATCTGCCAAGGCTTTTAAGCGTTTAAAGGCCGCATCATCAAAGTAGTCTGATACTGAAATTGGGGTTAGGTTTGACATCACGAAGACCTCCTGTTGACTAAAATAATGGTGCGATCTTGTATCCTATTAGGATAATGACAGATCTAAGTTTTCTGTTGATCGGTATTGTCTATCCCGATCTGTTATACGCCTGTGTTAATGCTTCCAATCGGCGCACAAAGCGTTACTCTGTGCATCAGTTTTTAAACATCAAAAACAGCTGCATTTTTTCGGGCGCAGACCGTAACATTTTTTAACGGGCTTGTGGAAAAAAATCTGATTTTATCCACTCAGCATGGCAAAAAAATGTAATTAATGGTCGCTTTTCGAGATTAAATGCTAAGACTAGTGCATTGATTTTTCAGATAACTTAAGAGGATTGACTGTGACTAAAATTATTTTGTCCATTTTATTGGTGGCCGTTGTATTTTTTGTTGTGCAACGGGTGACGGGCGGTAGTAAGAAAGCGATTGAGGCTAACATTCAATCAGGCTTAGATTTCTTAAAAGAAAATGGACAACGAGAGGGTGTAAAAAGCACTGACTCTGGCTTGCAATACAAAGTATTAGAAGCAGGCACGGGTACTGTGCATCCAACCGCAACAGACCGTGTGCGTGTACATTATGAAGGTACGCTAACAGATGGCACATTGTTTGACAGTTCAATCACTCGCGGCCAACCGATTGATTTTGGCTTAAACCAAGTTATTCCCGGTTGGACAGAAGGGGTTCAGTTGATGGTTGAAGGCGAGAAAACCCGCTTTTTCATTCCTAGCCATCTGGCTTATGGCAACAGCTCTGCGGGTAAAATTCCGGGTGGTTCTACCTTGGTGTTTGATGTAGAGCTTATTAAGATTAATCCATAACTTGTGTTACTGAATGGATGAACTAATAGCCTAAAAAGGTATCGTTTTATCAGGCTATATGATAAAAATCTAAATCTCTAGGTGAGGTCAGGGGTTATCCCATAACTTGCGAAAGGCGTGGACGCAGCATCTTTCGATTTTCAGGTTTCACTGACCTCACTTTTTTCCTGTCTTGCTTTACTTCTCCCCGCTTCCTCTGCTTGATGACACCGTTAGTCCTTTAACTTGTCACTTTATCCGCTCTGGCTACGGTTTATCGCATTGCGCTTTGCTAAGTGTATTCTCGTTTTATGCTACAGGCTGATAATAGCCAATAGCGTAACTATTTTATGAAGCCACGCACCACACTTGACCGCTCTATTATTCTTAAAGCCCGTTATCGTCTGCTATTGGTGGGCGGTTTGATGCTGTTTATCACACTTCAGCCCTCTGCATGGGCAGAGCAACGCTGGCAATTAGACCTTACCCACAGCCATAAAGCAGGGCGCAGTATCGCAGGACTTGACGCCTCAGATCATCACCAGCAACAAGCGCAATTACAAGCTTGGTATCAGAACTCAATTAGCCAGTGGCAAGTCAGCTTTTTAGCTGATCAAGGGCGAAGCTCAACGCTTACTGAGCGCCTGATCATTAACGAAGCGGCATTCACAGACAGCACAGTGCACGGAGACTGGCTACTAGGTAAAAAAGCCTTAAGTTTTAGCGTGAGTTATGGTGCCAAACCTTTGGCTTTATTCAGCCAGCCGTTAAGCCAAAGCTTAAGTGCAGAGCCTGAACAAGGTTATGGCTTGCTGATCTATAGCCAATTCTCAGACTGGCATGAACGCTCTGTGCTCTGTTATTCCGACAAAGTGCTACAGCGGCAAGATTATCTGCCCCAAAAAACTGAGCGACTCAGCCAAGGCTGCGGCCTGCGCTTTTATCAGTTACAAGAAGAGCAAGAGTGGCAGCTGTTGGGGCTGTTTGATCAGCATCAACACTGGAACCTAGGGCTTTCCGCTTTAACTACCCTTGGCGAGGCTTGGGTGCTTCACACTGAAGCACTGTGGCGACAACACAGCCCTGTTTGGCAACTACAACCTTTTGCGCCACCAATTGAGCAATCTCAGTCAAGCGCCACTATATTAGTGGGCGGCACCTATGCCACCGCCTCAGGTCATCAATGGATTGCAGAGTATTGGTTTGATGGCCGTGCTTGGTCTAATACGCAATGGCATCAGCTTGATCAACAGCGGGCGCAGCTAGAAAGCCTAACTGAACCTGCCAAAAGCCAGCTACAACGGGCGCAAACATTAGTCTTTAACCGTGCTGCGTTGCGTCAACATAACTTGATGCTGCACTGGCGGTATGAAGCCAATGGTTGGCAGCCTAAGCTTGACCTGTTGCTTACCGATGATGCAGGCTGGATCAGCACGCTAGGCTTGCAATATAAAGCCCCGCGCGCTTGGCTTGCCAGTGTTGAATGGCGACAATTCAAGGGCGATTCTGCTACTGTTTATGGTCAATTACCTATACAGCAGCAGCTTTTTGCTCGACTAGAGTATCAGTTTTAATTCGATCAATTGAAAAGGTGAGTCCCTCAGCAATGTTACCAAGCCTTAAGCGCAGACTTAGACAGCTGCCATGGGACAGTCTATTACGCTTTGTGATACTGATTAACGCCATCGCCCTGCTGACATGGATACTTTGGGAAGGTGCTTATCTGATGCATTTAGCCATCTCAATGGGCTATGGCTTAAGCACAAACCTAACCAATCTACTGTTACAGCGTATAAAGCCAAATTGGCACAATGTGCAAATTACCCTGTTGAGCATTTTGGTAGGTTTAAGCTTGGGCACGCTTAACGCCAACTGGTTAATCAGTTTATATTACCCTGTTAGCCATGTACTGATGTTGCAAATTATCGCCATTGCCCTAGCCGCTTGTGTCAGCCTGTATTATTACTTTTATAGCCGTGAACAAGCCCTAGCCCTTAAGCAACAGCTACAAGACAGCCTGCTGCAACAAAGTGAGCAAGAGAAAGCCTTAGCGCAAAGCCAACTGCTGTTATTGCAAAGCCAAATTGAGCCGCACTTTCTGTTTAACAGCCTTGCTAACTTAAAAGCATTAATTCGAGAAGAGCCTAAACAGGCCGAGCAACTATTAGATCAGCTTACCGCGCTGTTGCGTGCCTCAATGCATAACAATCGTCAGCAACAAGTACCACTGCAAGACGAATTCGCCTATCTAGAGGCTTACTTAGCCATTCAACAAACCCGTTTAGCAGGTCGTTTGAGTTTCAGTGTAGAGGCGCAGCCCGATAGCCTAAGCTGCCAAATTCCACCCTTTTTGTTGCAGCCCCTAGTGGAAAACGCCGTACTACATGGAATAGAGCCTAAAGCCGAAGGTGGGCAAATTAACCTATTGGCGCAGCTTGATCAGAGCAACCCAAACCAACCGCTATTACGTATTAGCCTAATCGACACGGGTGTAGGCTTTAATTTTCAGGCCGAATATCAACACCATCAGGGACAAGGTTTGGCCCTGCAAAATATTCGCGCACGACTAAAAGCCCTTTATGGCGATAAAGCCCGTTTAAGCTTACAAGAGCGCGCACAAACAGCAGGTGTGCAGGTATTACTGGAGTTACCATGCGGGCATTGATTATTGACGATGAACCTCTGCTAAGACGACACCTAGACCGAATGCTGGCAGAGCTATGGGCAGAGTTAGAAATAGTAGGACAAGCCGCCGATGGCGAACAGGCTTGGGCGCTGATTGAAAGCCTAGCACCTGATCTAATCTTTTTGGATATTCGAATGCCGCGCTTAGACGGTATGCAACTGGCAAAGCGATTACAGCAGATGAAACAACCGCCTGTGGTGGTGTTTACCACCGCTTATGACGAATTTGCCGTGCAAGCCTTTGAACAGCAGGCGCTAGACTACCTGCTAAAACCGATTAGCGAAGCCCGTCTACAGCAAACCATTAACCGCATTAGAAATAAACAGCCAAGTGCGGCAGCCTTATCAGCGCCATCAGCCGCGTTGTCACAAACCCCTTTAACACAAATAGAACAGCTGTTAGCGCAGCTACAAAACAAGCCACAACCAGAAACCCTAAAATGGTTGAAAGCCGCCAAAGGTGAATCTATTCACATCATCGCCATAGATCAGGTGTTTGCACTGGTGGCAGAAGACAAATACGTTACCGTACACAGCAGCGAAGGCGAGTTTTTACTACGCAGCTCCCTCAAAGAACTGAAACAGCAACTTGACCCTGACCAGTTCTGGCTGGTGCACCGTTCAGTGATTATTCAAGTGCGTCAAATTGACAAAGTCAGCCGCGACCTACTCGGGCGCATGAGCGTACAGCTTAAAAATGGACAACAGTATCCGGTTAGCCGAAGCGCACAAAGTTTGTTTAAAACCATGTAAACCATTCACCTGCGATTTTGACCTTTTATCGCCCCCGCTTGCCTTTTATCTCATTCAAAACACTGTGCCTGTTTATCGCCATAGACTGTTGAGATCAACACTAGATCTCAACTCTTGGCGAGGCGTTTATGTTTTTAAACCAAAGTAAAACCATTCAACAATTGTTGTTGGCAACGGTGCTGGGCACGACACTTTTATCCGGTGTGGTACAGGCTCAAGTGAGTGGGCAGCAGGTGGCCGACTATTACCGTATTGCACAGTCTGACGGCGATGAGGGTTTAGATGAGCTGTATGATGCCGTGCAAAAAGCCCAACAGAAAAGCCCTTCTGATGCGACTAGTTTGTTTTATTTAGGTGCGGTGGAAACCTTAGTGGGGCGCGAGGCTTTTATGCCTTGGACAAAGCTCAATGCCACGGAAAACGGCTTAGCCCGTATGGATAAAGCCTTAAATGCGTTAAGTGAGCAGGAAGCCAGCGAGCTGTATCAAGGTTTAAATAAAGCGCTGCATCTGCAAGCTTTAGCCGCAACGACCTTTTCTAAAGTGCCTGCTTTTTTTGGTTATCAAGGGCGAGGCTTTCAGCTTTTTCAGCAGGTGCTGTCTGATCCTCGTTTGAAACAAGCGCCTACTGAGGCAGTGGATTGGATCTATGTGTCGGCCATTCAAGCCGCTCTTGCACAAAAAGAGACGGCACAAGCCCAGCATTGGTTGGCGCAATTGCAACAGCTTTCTCCTCTGTCTTCACGTTTGTCTGAAGCCCAAAGCTTAATCGCTCAGCACTGAGGGGGGATCTGTATGTTGCAACTACTGCAAATTCAAAAATCATATTGGCAGGGCGAGATCGAGTACCCTGCGCTTAAGGGCATTAACCTTGATGTGAATCAGGGTGAAATGGTGGCGCTGTGTGGCCCTTCTGGATCTGGTAAAAGCACGCTGCTGAATATTTGTGGTTTGCTAGACCATCAGTTTGAGGGGGAGATTCGTCTTGCTGGTACAAAGGTTGAAAAAGACCCTAAGCAGCGTATGTTGCTGCGTCGACAGCAATTAGGCTTTGTGTTTCAAAGGTTTAACTTGATTCCGGTGATGACGGTTTTTGAAAACATCGCCTATCCGTTAACGCTCAATGGTGTACATCCAACACAGATTAAACGTCGGGTTTCAGAATTGTTAGAGGCGGTGGGTTTGGCGGCTTTCGCGCAGCATCGACCTGATCGTTTGTCTGGCGGCCAACAGCAGCGTGTGGCGTTAGCAAGAGCGTTGGTACATGAGCCTTTGCTGGTTATTGCAGATGAACCTACCGCCAGTTTAGACAGTAAAACTGCTCAGCAGGTGGTGGGTTTAATGCGCACTATTGGCGCGCAACAAAATACCACTTTTATTATTGCCAGCCATGATGAGCGTATGACGCAACATTGTGATCGCATCATTCATCTACAAGATGGTGTATTACAAGCAGAGCGCGACCTCTGCGATTCAGTGTTGGGCGAGAACATGAATAAACAGAAGGTGTTGAGCAGATGAATAAGTTCAAATTTGCAGGTTTAAATTTGCTGCGTAATCAACGGCGGGCGCTGCTCTCGGTTTCAATTATTGCAATTGCTGTGCTGGCGCTGATGACGTCTGGCGGTTATGGCTTGTATACCTATCACTCTTTAGAGGAGTCAACCTCAAGGGATATTGGCCATATTATGGTGACGCAACCGCAATATTTTGAGCAAGAGCCTGATTTGCCGCTGGGTAATGGTTTAACTCAGTACGAGCAGATCCGTCAGCTTTGGTTGGCCGACTCAAGGGTAAAAGCGGTGCAGCCTCGTATTGAGTTAAGCGGTTTGATCAGTAATGGTGAGAACTCTAGCATTTTTATGGGCTTGGGCGTTTTACCTAATGAGTTCAGTCTGAAAGGCCCCTTTTTAACCCTTGAGCAAGGCCATAGTTTACCTTTGCAGAGCAGTCCTGATGTTAGCCCTATTATGTTGGGTAAAGATTTAGCCCGCAGTTTAAAGCTGAATATAGGGGATTTGGTAACGCTGTTAAGTACGACCACTGAGGGGGCGTTAAATGCGCTGGATTTTCAGGTGCAGGGGATTTATAGCACAGGTATTCCTGAGTTAGATAAGCGTCAGATCTATATATCGTTGGCTGATGCACAAAGTTTGTTGGTAACCGATAAGGTGAGCACTTTGTCTGTTTTTGCCTTTGAAACTGAATCTACCTCGCAGTTAATCAGTGAATTCCAACCTGCTATGAACGGTTTAGAGTTAACCCCTTGGTGGCAAAGGGCGTTTTTTTACCAAGGGGTTAAATCCCTTTATAACCGAATTTTTGGTGTGTTAGGGGTTGTAATGGCGGTGGTGGTGTTTGTGGCGCTGTTTAACACTTTAACCATGTCGGTTACTGAACGCACCCGAGAGATTGGTACTTTGGCGGCATTGGGGGCTTCCTCTGGCGAGTTAATCTTGAACTTTATTTTAGAGGCGCTTTGGTTGGTTATTGTGGGTGTGTTGGTGGGTTTGGCCTTATCTGGGCTGTTAACTTTGGGGGTGTTATGGGCTGATATTCAAATGCCTCCACCACCGGGGCGAAATCAAGGTTATCCCTTGGTAATCTATTTCTCTTTTTCATTAGCGGCGTTGGTGTCTTTTTGCATCGCGGTGGTATGCGTTTTAAGTTCTTGGCTGGCGGCTCGCCAAGGGGTGAAAAAACCAATTACGGAGGCGCTGATCTATGTTTAGTCGAGCAATCAAAAAACAGTTGTCAGCTGGCGCTATCACTTGCGTTGCTAGCCTGTTGCTGAGTGTGTCTTATCTGGCGCTCGCTCAAGTCGCACAAGCTGAAGAGATGCCAAGGAAGGCGCAAATAGAAAGCGCACAAGTGGCAAGCTGGTTGGCTCAGGCTGATCACTATCGGCTGCCCTTGTCGGTGGCTAAGTCGGTGACCCGAGTTGAGGTTTTTGAGAATCATCAGCTCAGTAGTGAGAACCTCTATCATGTCTATAGTCAAACCGATAAGCGCAGCTTGGTGGTGTTTAAATCAGACCGAGAGCAAGGACAAAAAATGCTGATGCTGCAAGAGCAGTATTGGTTGCTAATGCCAAGCTCTAAACGCCCTATTCGTATTACGCCTATGCAAAAGCTCTTGGGGCAGGCCTCTGTTGGTGATATTTCAACTATGACTTGGAGCCAAGATTATGAGGCAACAAGAGTGGTAGAACAGACGAATGATATTGCTGAAGCAGGCGCTTTAAAGCTAGTGCTTAAAGCCAAGGCGGGTAACAGTAATTATCAGAGTATTGAGCTTTGGCTTAAAGCGGATAACGCTTTTCCGGTAAGGGCTAATTTGTATCTAAAGTCGGGTAAGTTGGCTAAAACAGCCTACTTTGAAGCGGATCAGGCACAGCAGCGTGTAAAAACCATGCGCCTAATTGATGGCTTTCAGCCTGACAAAGTGACGCTGATTCATTATGAGCAACATGAGGCAATCAGCTTAGAGGATAAATTTTATAACCCTGCTTATCTTATACGACAGAACTTATCTGAGTTTTAACGTCTAAGATAATGGTTAGACAAGGGGCTGAGGTTTAAAGCCATTTACCGACACCCTTGAGATGGCCTGTCTTTCTATGTTTGGGCTTTTTGTGTACTGCAATCCGGTCACAAAAGTGATTTTGCCACGGTGTTAAGCCGTGGCATTTTTTTACCTTCAGTTTGCTATAACCTGCTGTTTGAATAGCGGTTTATGCAGACTCAGTTTCTAGGCTTTGAATCAACGCCTCAAAGTCAACATGATCGAGTTGTTCAGGCTGTAAGAACTGCTGGCAATACTGTATAAATCCATCTCCCGCCAATAGCTCTTTAAATAGATTAGCCTCTATATGACCACCTTTACTCATCTGCACCATAATAGATAAGGCTTGTGATAGGGTTTTAGGCTTTTTATAAGGGCGATCTGAGGCCGTTAGCGCTTCAAATATATCGGCAATACCCATCACCTTTTCTTGCACGCTCATCTGATGGCTAGGCAGTTTTCTAGGGTAGCCCTTTCCATCTGCGCGCTCATGATGGTTACCCGCAATAATAGGCACGCGCTTAAGATGATCAGGCAGGGGCAGGGCGCTGAGCATCATAATGGTATGCACAATATGTTCGTTAATTTTGAAACGCTCTTCTTCAGTGAGTGTGCCAAAACGAACGCTTAAGTTATAACGCTCACCAAAGTTGAAGGAGTATTGTGGTAATGGCATATCAAACTGCCAAATATTGTTCGGATCATCTTTTTGTACGGGTGGTTTGCGGCCTTCCTGCCAAGGCACAATATGCTCTGGACGGTCTGAGAGTAATCGCTCGCGCGCAGGTAAGCGTTGCTCTGGAGTATTGGCCAGTTGGTTCAGCTCATCTTGTGATAGGCCTATACGGTTATCAAAATTTCGCAGCCAAAGACGATCGCCAATGGTATTAATTCTGGCAATACTTTCAGGGTTCATTGACTCACCACCAACGTTGCTGTTGGCAATAAAGTGATAGTCATCTTGTAGCTGTTGCTGGGTTTGCGTTAGCTCTGCTTTTAATTGCTCGCCATCACCGCCTGCGTGCAGTTTCTGCCAATAATCAATTTCTGCGTCACGCCATAACACTTCAAAACGGGTGCGTATTTCGTGAATACGGTTGTATATGGTTTCAAGCTTGGTGGCTTTGTCAATCACGTGCTCTTGGCTGAGAATTTTGCCACAGTCGTGTAACCATGCAGCAATACGGAACTCTTCGTGCTCTTCATCACTCATTTTAAAGTCAGCGTAGACACCTGATGTGCGAGCCTCAAGCTGATTAACTAACAGTGTTGCCAGCTGCGGCACACGGTCACAGTGGCCACTGGTGTAAGGTGACTTGGCATCAATAGAGTCTGCCAATAAGCGCAAGATGCCTTCAATCAGTTCTCGCTGTCCATTAATTAGGCGACGGGTTTCAATGGCTACGGCAGCAGAGCCAGAGATCTCAGAGATAAATTCAAGCAGGGCTTTTTTGTTTTCTGGCGCTTGCTCCCAACGCATGATCAACAAGCCCTCAAGACCTTGATCACGTTTTTTCAGTGGCGTGATCAAGCATTTTTCAGGTGTTTCTAATAAGCTTAATGTGCTGTGAATTAAGCGTTTATCATCTTGTGTATCGGCTTTCAATATCAATGGGAAGTGCTCAAACTCGGTTTGGCTGGCTATCTCAAACAGTTGTGTTTCTGACTGATAGAGATAAACGGCACCTTGTGACATGCCTGTTGCGTTAACTAAGTGCGTTAACACTCCGTCTAGCATTTTCTCTAGGTCAGTTTCTCGATTCAAAATGGTGCTAATTGCTTGGAAGCTGCCAATGGTTTGCGACATATTGTTCACTACTTGGCCTAGCTTTTTTGCCTCGCGGATATCTGACCGTACTTCTATCTGAGAGCTAAAGTCAAAACCTGATAAAGCACTGACTTGATGAGATAGTTCGTGGAAAGCGCGACCAATCCTTGAACCTGCCAGCATGCCGAGTATCAGCATTAAAAAGGTAATACCCGCAGTCCACAATGCTTGATTTAAAATGGTGTCTTTGGCACCGGCTAATAATTCATCTGCTGGCGTAGCAATCAAAATACGAATGCTGTTATCACCAAAATGAGTCACTGGCATCCATAGACCGAACCACTCTGTGTTATCACTATGCAGTAGTGAGATTTCGCCTTGAGCTATCTGGCTCTGTGCTAGTTGAGTAAGTGCATCAACATTGAGCTGCGCAATAGAACTCAAGCGGTAACTATCACCTTCTTGTGTGATCATTTTATCTGAGTGGGTGTAAGCCAGTACTTTTTGTTGCGGGTCTATAATTGCTAACTCTGTACTGTCTGTAGCTTTTAGAGAGGCTAACTGTGCGGATAGATCCGCCACCGAAGCATCCATACCAATAATTGCGGTTCCGGTATAAGCTTTTTGCGCTAAGGTGATGCCAATTTCACGGGTAGTGAAAAATAGATAAGGTGCTGTTAGCACTTGTTTTTTGTTTGCTTTGGCGTCGATGTACCAGCCACGTCGCCTTGGATCATAGTCGTAATTTTTTGGTATCTCTGTTTTTAATAGTTGGAGCTGTTGGTCGTAAAATGTCCACTCCCCGACCATTTTTCCGTCTTTCTCTGTAATGCTTTGCAGCATGAACTTTGCAGCTTCAGGCACTTTATATTTACTACGAACAAGGGGATTGCTGAGTTTACGGATCAGAAAAAACTCACCATTGTCGTAGCCTGCGTAGATGGCACTGAGCATCTCATTAGCGTTGAGTGTTTCGGCTAATACTGGTAGGCGGGCAATACGCTGTGGCAGGGTTTGAGCTTGTAGTAGTGGGTCGTGACTGAGGATTTGCAGTGCGCTTTGTGCAGGACCTGTTAATCGCTGAACCTTTTCATTAATGGTTTTACTGAGTTGCTGGGCTGCTTCACTGGTGGCGATGATTAGTGCTTGTTTATTGCTCTGATAGCTTTGGCTGACCAAAATAGCACTGAGCAGCAGCATTGAACAAACAATTGCACCTACAACTAACCACTGTAGTGAAATTCCTTTTCCGGCGCGTGCCATATTGGCCTCCATAGCTAATTGTTAGGTGGGTAATAAAACCTTGGGTATTCTAGGGCTTTATTATACGGGTGCTATTAATTGTTTGACTAATTCTTTAGTGTAAGCAAAGCGCCTATTTAGGCGCTTTTATCAAGAAATGCTTATATTTTGGTTGGGTGCTGATGACGGATTGAGTCTAAAGCATTTTCAAAACACTATTAGTTTCCGCTTCCGTCAAGTAGCGCCAATCACCTTCATTTAGGTCTAAATCTAACTCAATATCACCAATCTTTTCGCGATGAAGTGCTGTCACTTTATTATTCAGCGCTGCAAACATGCGTTTTACTTGGTGATATTTACCTTCTGAGATAGAGAGCAACACTTCTTGTGAGTTAATGCGTTCTAGCGTGGCAGGTAAGGTGAGTTCTTTTTCGCCATGCAGTTTCAGCCCTGCTGTTAGCTGGGCTTCGGCATCATCACATAAGGGCTCGTCTAGCCAAACACGATAGCGTTTAGTGCACTGCTTTTTAGGTGACGTGATCTGATGTGACCATTTCCCATCATCGGTGATCAATACCAATCCTGTTGTATCCACGTCTAAGCGTCCTGCGATATGCAGATCACGCGTATTGTTTAGATCTAACAAGTTCAAGACAGAAGGGTAGTCTTCATCAATAGTTGAGCAGATAGTGTTTTCAGGTTTGTTCAGCATGATATAGCGCTTACTGACCGCCCCTAAAGTCTGGCCGTCGTAACACACAATATTGTCAGAGCTAATATGCAGTGCTGCATTTTTGGTTACGACCTCGTCGACGGTTACTAAGCCTTGGCGTAGTACACGTTTGGCTTCAACGCGGGAAAGTCCTGTGTGGTGACTGATCATTTTATCTAAACGCATGGTCGAAAATTAATTCCTAAAGAGTAGAGTCTAACTTTTTATAAGCTAAAACGGATTCTGCTGCTTGGTTAACAATATTTTGTCTGGCGGCTTGAGAGATCCAAGCATTGTGCGGCGTCACAATTAAGTTCAAGTCTTCTGTTCGGGCACTTAGCAGTAAGTTGCCATTAATCGGAGGCTCTGTTGTTAATACATCTGTTGCTAGGCCACCTAACTGACCTGTATGCAGGGCTGCCAATGCATCCGCTTCATTTACAATGCCACCACGGGCACAGTTTACTAGCATTAAGCCGGGTTTGGCTTTGGCGAGACGCTCTGCATTAATTAGATTGTCAGTATCTGCGGTAAGTGGGCAGTGCAAAGACAAAAAGTCGGCATGAGGTAGTAATTCATCCAAGCTTGGGCGGCTGTCAACATTTTCTGTGTGGCTTGAGTTTGGGCGTGCGCTAAAGGTGACTTGCATATCAAAAGCTTCTGCAAGCTGAGCCACTTTTTTACCCAGTGCGCCTGCGCCCACAATAACCAAATGCTTGCCAGCAAGCTCCATAACAGAGTGTGTCATTAGGCAGAAGTAAGGGCTTTTTTGCCACTGATCGGCATCAAGTGATTTTTGATAGCGAACTTGTTGTGTTGCCAGCATTAGCATCAGCATCAGGCTGTGTTGCGCTACACTGTTAGTGCCATAAGCCACTGCATTTTTGACGGGAATATTGCGCTCAGCTGCATAGGCTAAATCAATATTGTTCGTGCCGGTTGCTAAAACAACGATTAACTTCAATTTTGGGCACTGTTCTAACAGTGCTCGATCTAAGATAACTTTGTTGCTGAACACAATATCGGCATCTTGAATACGGGCTAAACGCTGTTCAGCAGAGGTGTGTTCATAGCACTCAAACTGATCTAGTGCATTTTTAATACCAGAGAAATCAATATTGTCTCCAAGGCTAAGGGCATCCAATAAAACACCTTTTAATAACATGGGGGAACTCCTAGTCAATTGATGTGCCTGAGAATAAGTTAGCCATATAGAAAAGCCATTCATGTAGGTCTGGCTTATATGGTAGAGTGCAGCCCATTTTGAGCCTGATCGAAAGCAAGGGCTGTTTAATTGTTCAGTTATTGTAGGATGATATGTTGGCTTTGTTACGCAGTTTAAGTTATTCGTGGCAGCAAGGGAAAAACTTTACCCGCTGGCAGTGGTTAAGTTTTTCAGGTTGGGTTTCTGTTGTAGGGGCTATCACTGTTTATTTGGTTGCCAGCCGCTATCTGCCGTTTATTCAGGTTAGTGAAGTACATAGTATTAGTTATCTTATTATGGCTTATATAGGCCATTTTGGTTTGCTGCCTGTAGTCTTTTGGATAGGAATGCTGCCTTTAGCGCTTATTTTACCCTCTCGCTGGCTATTACTACCGATCAGTTTAATAGTGTTATTTGGCGGCTTATTTTTATTAGCCGTAGACACCACCATTTACAGCCAATATCGCTTTCATTTAAGTGGTTTTGTGTGGGAGTTGATCACTGCGCCTGAGGCCAGTGATATGTTCCAGCTGTCGTGGTTCACCATATTGGTGATTGTTTTCGTTTTAGTTGGCGTTTTCATTGCCGCCTTAGGTGCTTTATCTATGGCGGTATGGCTGGTTAAGCGTAAGTTATCATGGTGGTGTGGTATTACTGCTTTTTCGATTTGGATTTTTTCGCTACTAATAAGCCAAGTTATGCATATTTGGTATGAAGCACATTATGATGCTGAGGTTACAGGGATTACACGACACTTTCCTAGCTATTATCCTGTAACAGCCAAAACTTACTTATTAGATAATGGCTTGATTGATCCCACTCAAGTTCGACAAGAAGTTGATCTAAGCGTTTCCAATAAAGGGCAATCGCTACGTTATCCGCAGAACCCCATGCAGTGCGTGACGCCTGAGAAACCTAAAAATGTCTTGGTCATCGGAATTGATGCGATGCGAGCGGATGTTTTTACACCAGAAGTTACACCGAACTTGTATGCTTTAACAGAAAAGCCTAACGCACAGCAGTTTATGAACCATCACAGTGGTGGCAATGTTACCAAGGGCGGGATTTTCTCGCTGTTTTTTGGCCTGCCTGCAACCTATTGGGATGGTTTTGCCGCAGCGCAAGAAGGGGCTGTTTGGATAAAGCAACAGCAAGCTGCGGAGTATCAAATGGGAATTTTTGGCTCTGCAACTTTGGTCAGCCCAGCTTTTGATAGAACCGTTTTTGCGTCAATACCTAATCTGCGAGTCACAACGGAAGGCACTACGCCCTCGGGTAAAGATTTACAAGTCATCAAAGAGTTTGAGCAGTTTTTATCAGAGAAGAACGATGAAAAACCTTTCTTTGGTTTCCTTTTTATGGACGCTGCACATAGCTATGATGTGCCTACAGGTTATGACAAGTTTAAGCCGCAATGGAGTCGAGTTGATCATGTTAAGTTGAATAATGACTTTGACCCAGTGCCCTACTTTAATCGTTATAAAAATGCACTGCACTTTCTAGATCAGAAGCTTGGCGAAATGCTGGCACGTTTAGAAGCTCAAGGTGAGTTGGATAATACGGTTGTTATCCTAACTTCGGATCATGGTGAAGAGTTTAATGACCTAAAGCAGAACTTTTGGGGCCATGGCAGCAACTTTACGCACTATCAAACGCAGGTGCCGCTGCTTATCTTATGGCCAGGGAAAAGTCAGCAGAAAATTAACTATAAAACCAGTCACTTTGATTTAGCACCAACAATCTTGCAAGAGATACTGGGCTGCCAAAACCCAACTTCTGATTATGCGGTAGGTAGCAATCTATTTGATAGCAATGCAAAACGTGATTGGCTGTTGGTACATAGCTATTTTAATTATGGTGTGGTCACAGATAATCGTATTATTGCAACCTATCCCTCGGGACAGCATGAGGTGCTTGATCTAGAAAATAAGCGCCTGCCAGAGGAGAAAATGCCTGCTGATATTGGCTTTCAAGTGTTAGAGGCTATATCACGATTCTATCGCTAATATACAGTACAAGTTATAATGCCATTTTATAAGTTGTTTAATTAATATTGTATTTGCGATAAGTTGACGGTTGTCAGGTCAAAGCTTAGAGTTTAAGCTTCATCTCATTGAATTTGGTTGTATTGGAACGCGTAACGTGGATCGTCGAAATATTCTTAAAGCATTTTCCATCAGCGGATTCGTTGCATTAGGTAGCGGGTCGGTGATGCGCCAATTGTTTTCCAATTCAGCGGAAAATTCTTCTGTTGTTGATGCTGCCAATCTCGAAACATTAGAACCTGCATCTATAGGCAAACTGCCTGATAAGCTAGCAGAGCTAGTTGAAGAGCAAACTGCGGCAACAGATTATCATGAAGTGTCTGCGCCTCAGCGCCTTGAAAATCAGGTGGCTGACTTACAGGCTGAAATTGAAGCGGCGAAGTCTGATCCTCATGTAAAAGACTATATGCAGAAAATCCGTTATTTCGAAGGGGTTTTCGAGGATGACTACTTTGTTGATGCAGCTGAGTTCAAACTGATTAGCCAAACCCTAGCGCGTATGAATAAGGTTCAGCGCACTATTGGTCATGGCAACTTCAATCTGATTAGTTTTGATCAGATGATCAAGTACGGTCGCAATTTTTCGCAGGTTGGTGAATTCAGTAAGGTTGAAATGGAATACCTTGAACAGCTGTTTTTCTCCGACGCCAAACGCTATGGTTTTTATGGCGAAAAAGTGATGAATGGCCTAACAGATCGTGTTGCGAGCAAAGATTTGCTGAAAGTACCAAAAACAGGTAACTATTTATTCAAAGGCAAGTCAATACAGCTTTACGAAACATTGCGTCGAGATGTTGGGGAAGACATTGTTTTAACCTCGGGTGTTAGAAGTACCGTTAAACAGATGTATCTTTACTTGTCCAAGGTTGTACAAGCTGAAGGTAATATGTCTAAAGCTTCTCGCTCTTTGGCGCCTCCTGGATATTCGTATCATGCCATTGGTGATTTTGACGTTGGCAAAGTGGGCTTTGGTTACCAAAACTTCACTTCTGACTTTGCTGAGACGGACGTTTATAAAAAGCTACAAGATCTAGGCTATATCTCTATTCGATATACCAACGATAATAAGTTTGGTGTGCGCTACGAGCCTTGGCATATTCAGGTGGTTTAGTGCAAGCCATACCAAAACAAAAAAGAAACGACATAACTTTGCTTATGTCGTTTTTTTTTCGTGCTCTAAATATTGTTTCTATGCTCACCTAAAGGAATATCATATATGCAGCGGATTATGAGTACAGTACTTATCTTAATACTGTTTTTTACTGCGACAGACATAGCTCAGGCCAGTGACAAAGAACAGCTGATAAGTGCACCAAAGGTTCAGAAAGTTGACTTAAAATTAATGCTAGAAAAAGGCACCTCAAAAGAGAAGAAAGCGCGCTTTTTTGCTTTATTGAAGCCGATTATTCAAGCTGAAAACCAGTACATTGCACAGCAACGCAAGTGGTTAAGCGCTTTGAATTTGAATAAGCTGTCGACAGCAGATCAAAAAAAACTGCAACGTATTGCGCTACAGTATGAGGTCGAGACAGAAAAACCTGTAAAGGAGATTTATGCTACGCTACTTAATCGCGTTAATACCATTCCAGTTGAACTGGTTTTAGTGCAGGCGGCCAATGAATCCGCATGGGGGCGCTCAAGATTTGCTCAAGAAGCTAACAACCTTTTTGGTCAATGGTGTTTTAGCAAAGGTTGCGGTGTTATACCTAAAGGCCGCCCTGAAGGTAAACGCTATGAAGTGGCAAAGTTTAGCTCTCCTCAATTAAGTGTTCGCGCTTACTTACATAATCTGAATACTTTTTGGGCGTATAAAAACTTGCGTGCTCAAAGAGCTCAAGCAGAAAAGCATCATCAGCCAGTAACGGCTCAATTGCTGGCAAAAACGCTGACTCGTTACTCTCAGCGTGGGCAAGCTTATGTTGATGAATTGTTACAGATGATTAAGGTAAACCAAAAACTGATTAACCAAGTGCCAAAAGCAGTTTAGGTTTAAATAATAGGTCTTAAAGAGGGGGTGTTATTTACAGCCTCTTTTAATCACAGTAAGTGCGTTATGACAAAAAAATATGCTGTCACAGTTTTAGGCGGCGGTAGTTTCGGCACCGCCTTGGCTAGTATTGCCGCGGACAACGGCTATCCCGTACAGCAGTGGATGCGTGATCAAGCGTTGGCTGATCATATCAATCTGTATCGGTGTAATAACCGCTACCTCCCAGACTATGTAATCAACGAGAATGTACAAGCCACAACAGATGTTGTTGCAGCGGTATCGAGTGCAGATATTATTTTCGTTGCGATACCTAGCAAAGCTTTCGCAGCTGTAGTTGATCAAGCTGAGGCTTATCTCCGCCCTGACCAAGTTATGGTTAGTACTGCTAAAGGCATACAGGAAGATGGTTTCTTACTGATGTCTGAGATCCTTAGAGCTCATACACCAAGCCAACATATAGGCGTACTCAGTGGGCCAAATTTAGCGAAAGAGATTGCTCAAAAGCAGCTAACCGCAACA
Organism: Oceanospirillum multiglobuliferum; assembly: GCF_900167095.1. Taxonomy (GTDB): domain Bacteria; phylum Pseudomonadota; class Gammaproteobacteria; order Pseudomonadales; family Halomonadaceae; genus Oceanospirillum; species Oceanospirillum multiglobuliferum. The sequence goes on along the minus strand of NZ_FUXG01000005.1, from coordinate 15,188 downwards.
GTTGTTGCGAGTGATGATGCCTATACTCGCTCAACCATTCAGCAAGTTTTAAGCTGTAGCTATTTCCGTGTTTATGCTAGCAATGATCTTTTTGGTGTTGAACTAGGAGGGGCATTAAAAAATATTTATGCAATTGCTGCTGGTATGGCCTCGGCATTAGGGGTGGGTGAAAACACAAAAAGCATGCTGATCACTCGCAGTCTTGCTGAGATGAGTCGTTTTGCCGTTGCAATGGGAGCTAACCCTATGACTTTTTTAGGATTGTCAGGTGTTGGAGACCTAATTGTCACCTGCATGTCACCTTTAAGTCGTAACTTTAGAGTGGGTTATGCTTTAGGTGAAGGACAAAGCCTTGATCATGCGGTAGAGCAACTGGGACAAGTGGCGGAAGGGGTTAATACCATTCGTTTGGTACGCAATAAAGCTTTAGAAATGGGGGTTTATATGCCTCTAGCTTGCGGCCTTTATGAAGTACTGTTTAATAATCTGCCTGTCAGTAAGGTCATTCATGGTTTAATGACAGGCGAGCAAAGTACCGATGTTGAGTTTGTTTTACCCCGTTAATCAAATTATCCAAACATCAAGCATATTAAGGGATAGCTATGAGTGAACAAGAGAAGAAAACCGCAGGCATTAAAACAGAAGGCTTTTGGCTAAGAATTATTTTTATGCTGCTATTTGCCGTTGCCTATCAAATAGCTGAGCTGTTGATCGCTATATCGGTGTTATTACAAGTTATCTTTGTTGCGCTTTCTGGCGAGCAGAACTTGTTTTTACGTCAAGCAGGGGCCAATCTGAGTCTTTTTACTTATCAAGTCTATCGTTACTTAACTTTTAACTCAGAACAAAAACCCTTCCCTTTCAGCCCTTGGCCTGAAGGTGATGCTCCAGATGTTGATCCTTACCAACCAAAGCCAACAGATTCAGATCAACACTAACCAAACGAACTCTAAGAAGTGACTATGAAACTGATTATCGTACGCCATGGTGAAGCAGGTGTTGCTGCAACAGATCCCGAACGTGCATTGACAGCAAATGGCCGTCAGCAGGTTCAGCGCATTACCCAAGCTATGAAGGACGAACTGATAGGTAGTATCGCTTATGCAAGCCCTTATCTTCGCGCTCAGCAAACCCTTGAATTAATCTCTCAAGGGTTAGGTGAGCAGGACGGGCAAACATTGGCATTTATTACGCCAGATGATGCTCCAGAGCCTGTGTTAAGTTGGCTAGCTTTACAGTCTGATGCTTGCTTAATGCTGGTCAGCCATCAACCACTTGTCAGTCGATTGATCAGCTTGTTGGTAGACGGCGTAGAGTCTGCTGCCTACCCAATGGATACTGCTTCTATTGCGATTTTAGAAGCTGATGTGTGGGCTAAAGGTTTAGCCCGATTAGTTTCACTCACTCATGTCGTAGACTTGGACTAAAATTTTGATTTTTTTTGAACCGTTTCAACAAGCTTTTAATACACTGCATCGACAAGGGCTGAATCAGTATTGTCGAATGGTGCGTGATCAGTTTGAGCGTTCGATGACAAAGCCTCAGCGGCCTCATGGTTTGATTATCAGTGAGCAGAATGCCAATGGCGTGAAAGCAGAATTACTGTCTTGGCGTCAGGATGCACCGCGTCGCTATGTTGTTTACCTGCATGGTGGTGGTTATGTTTTAGGTTCTATTGAAACTCATCGAGAGCTAGCCGCGCAGATCGCTTTACGTGCCAATGCTCGAGTATTGATCATTGACTACCATTTGGCACCAGAAGGGCCTTATCCTAGTGGCTTAAATGATGCAGAAGCAGCTTATCGCTGGTTACTGGATATTGGTGTGCCGCCAAGTCAAATCGCCATCGCTGGGGACTCTGCTGGAGGCGGTTTAACCTTGGCTCTCTTGCAGCGCTTAAAAGCCAGCAACTCCCCTTTGCCTGCCGCAGCGGTTTACCTATCGCCTTGGGTTGACTTAACTTGTAGCTCACCCAGCTTGGATACTAATACCGCAACAGATATGATACTGAATAAAGCCCAAATGCAGAGCTTTGCACGGGTGTATGCAGGCCAAAAGCCTTTAGACCATCCTGGGGTATCGCCACTGTTTGGTGAGCTGGAAGGAATGCCACCATCCTTAATCCAGGTAAGCAGGCAAGAACTATTACTCAATGATGCAACAAGACTAGCTGATCGCTTAGAAAAAGCGGGCGTTATCACTCACTTAAGTAAGTGGAGCCAGATGCCACATGTCTGGCAAATGCTACACCGCTATTTGCTACAATCTGACGAAGCATTAAAAGAGATTGGCGAATTTTTGCAGCAGCGTGTGGCAGGAGACGAATAGTTTTATTTTAACTATCAAAATGGGGCAGCTTTAATTAGTAGCCCCATTTTTTCAGGTTTAAAATAATTCAAACCAATTGCAGCCAGTGCAGTAAAAATACCCCTGCGGTAATTGTTAAAGTTGAGCCAACCGTTGTCAGTGCCACAATGTTGGCTGCTAACTTATCGTTACCTCCCATTGCCTTTACCATTACAAAGCTACCGGCTGCGGTTGGGCTGGCAAAGTAGATAAATAGAATACCTAATGTTTGCCCTGTCCAGCCCATAGCCCAAGCACCAGCGCTCATCAAAATAGGCAGAATAAGAAGTTTCATCCAAGTAGCCCCCCATGCGGCAATAGAAGACTCTCGTAGCGCTTTCAGGCTTAAGGATGCACCAATACAAAGTAGTGCCAAAGGCAGAGTTAGACCCGAGAAATACTGACCTGTTTTTAGCAGCGCGGTGGGGAGCTGCAAGCCTAGTAACGAAACAGGGATCGCCGCGACAACCGCTAGAATTAAAGGGTTTTTGATAATGTCTTTCACAATCGCGCGCCAGCCTGCGATCGCTCTATCAGGCATAGACATATTCAGGGCAATAACCGATAAAATATTATAAATAATGATTAAGCAGCCTAAAAGAATTGAGGCTAAGGGCATACCTGATTCACCAAACTGATTGGCAACCAAGGCCATACCTATAATGCCCTGATTACCTCGAAAACTACCCTGAATAAACACTCCTCTATCAGCTTTTGCCGCAATTAACTGTTTGGCTAACCAAAGTAAAAAGATAAAACTTAGCAGAGTAACGCCAGAGGCATAATACAAAACATCTGGGTCTAAATTTTCGCGTAAGTTGGTTTTGCTAATATTCAGAAAAACCAGAGTGGGCAACGTGACGCGGAAAACGAGGGTCGAGGCAGTCTTAACAAAGTGATCGTCTAGCCATCGCCAGTATTTAAATAGTACGCCCAAAAAGACAATTAAAAAAACAGGGGCAGTAACCTGTAGAGTTGTCGACAGGGCTAGAAAAAAAGCCTCCATTATTGGCCATTACTCATTGACCAAATGGCATAGAGTACAGCTGCCAATACAGTGATAAAAAACGATAAGTTACGTTTTCTTTTCTGTTCAGGACTGCGGCTTGGACGGTTGCTTTTATCATTTCTATTAGGATCAGTTGGGGCTGACGGACTCATAAAAGGCTCCAAAATGGCGTTATGCCCTGACTAGGGTCACAAAGAGGGGAAACTGTGAGGGCGGACTCTACTCTTACTCTGATATTGACTCAAGTTTCTCGCGCCATTGATTAATTAATCTATCGAGTAAGTCTGTTCAGATTGTTTGAGTTATAGTGCAATAGCTTAATATTCAAACAACTGTTTGCTCGGAGCTGTTATGTCGACCATCCACTTTGCCCATGCCAATGGCTTTCCAATGGGGAGCTATAAGACGCTGCTTGCCCAGCTTGAGTCACAATTTCTGATCCAAGGAGTTTCTCATATTGGGCATAACTTACGCTGGCCAGTAGGAGAAAACTGGGATGCTTTGGTTGATGAGCAGTTGGCTCAGATTAGCAGTAATACTGAGCCTGTTTGGGGGGTTGGCCACTCTTTGGGAGGGGTGTTGCTATACCGTGCAGCATTAAAGTCACCAGCCTATTTCAAAGGGTTGGTTTTACTTGACCCACCGCTCTATATTAGCGGTTTGCGCCCTTACATGCTTAAGTTAGCCAAATATTTTGGCCGTATTGATCGTGTTACGCCTGCTCGTCAAAGCCGTGCTCGAAAACAACAATGGCCCTCAACTCATGCCATGAAAGAGTATTTACGCAGCCGTGGTTTATTTGCACAGTTTGATGATCGCTGTTTAGACGACTATATTGCAGCGGCCAGCGATGAAATAAGTGGCCAGCGTGTTTTGAACTTTAAACCTCAGGTTGAATATGACATTTTCTGCCATCTCGCAGATAACTTATCTAATACCGGACGTAAAATTAAAGTACCCGTCGCAGTGTTAACCAGTGCTACAGGGTCTGTAGTTCCACCGTCTGGGCTTAAAGGGTTTCAGAATGCGGGCTTCATCTGTCACACCCACAAAGGTGACCATCTTTTTCCATTGCAATATCCAGAGTCGACAGCCAGCCAGATTCAGGCCATGATAAAGCAATTCAAAGATCACTGAATGAGGCTTGCTGATGCAGGACCCAATCCCATTTGAGATTAAACTCGAACATATGACCTTATCAGGCTTGCGCTGGGGGAAAGAGCATAGCACTGAGCATCAACCTCCTGTTTTAGCACTACATGGTTGGCTGGATAACAGTGCTAGCTTTTGCCGAATAGCGCCAATATTAGCCGATCGCTGTGGTCTTGACATATGGGCGATAGACCTAGTGGGGCACGGCTTGTCGAGCCATCGCCCTGAGGGTAGTTTTTATCATATTTGGGACAATGTGATAGATATCAATCTGCTGATGGCTGCTCAGGGCTGGGAACGTGTTGATCTTTTGGGGCACTCAATGGGGGCAGGGATTGCCACGCTAATGGCAGGTGCTATGCCTGACAAAGTATCACGCTTGGCTTTGCTGGAAGGCATAGGCCCCATTGTGACAGAGGTAGAGGCAACACCTAAGCAATTGGCTCAATCAACCAGTGCCTATCAATTACTGCCTTACAAAAAAGCCACCGACTATGATGAGTTTGAGTCTGCGGTGATGGCTCGCTGTAATGGCTTCGCCAAAATCAGCTATGCTGCGGCTCTGTCTCTAACAGAGCGAGGACTACGCCAATCGGATACACACTGGAACTGGAGTGCTGATCCACGCTTAAAGATCCCCTCGCCTGTACGCTTTACTGAGGCACAAGTTGAAGCTTTTTGTGAACAAATTCAAGCTCCAACATGTCTATTAACAGCAGAAGCAGGATTTTTAACTGATCGAGACAATACCGCTACTCGTTCGGCTTTAGTTGCAAATTTGAGCCATCAGGTGTTGGCCGGAAACCATCACTTTCATTTAGAGCCTGATACAGCAGCGGTTGTTGCAGAGGCTTTAATTACGTTTTGGCAGGCTAAAGGTTTAAAATGCGAGTAACTTATAAACTGAACTCGAATTATTATTATAAGAAACTGTCCAATGCTGTTGTAACAACTGATAACGCACTAAGCGTCATGAAAAGCGTCATGAAGCCGAAAAGGACTGCACCTGATGAGCAATTTTTTACCACGGCCAACGTCTGCTAATGTTGATCTATTCGCAACTATTATGGATAAAATTATTTTGAGTTACGTTCAAAAGCTATTCAGCAAACCACTTAAAGCGCTGTTTATACTGGTACTACTGACGAACACAGCTGGCGTTTACGCAAATAATTGGTTAGAGCCTTTCCCGCTATCTCGGCTTGAAAATAGCCAGCAAAGCGAGCAACCTCAATACTTAGTCGCTGTGGGTCGAATCCAAAATAAGAGTGGAGTTTCAGCGCCAGAGCATTGGTTACAGCTACCTAAGGGGATGCTCGAAAAAGCAACCTATCGCGTTGAATCTTCTAAAGATACCAATAAGATTTTTCAGCATTACCGCTCTCAGATCCAACAATCTGGTGAGGAAATTGTATTTGAGTGCAGTAGTCGAGACTGTGGCAGCAGTATTGATTGGGCCAATAAAGTATTTAAATTGTCGACGCTATATGGCGTTGATCGTAAACAACACTATATTGTCGCTCAGCGTCAACAAGGTGATAACAGTGAGTATGTCATCGTCTATATCACAGAACGTGGTACAGGGCGTATCTACGTGCATACTGAAACCTATCAGTTCAAAACCTCTGCCCTGCCCAGCTCGGCACTATCAGATGCCATGGAGACAGATCTTTATCAGCAGCTTAATCAATACGGCTGGATCAGCTTGCCTGTTACGCCCCATGGGCGCTATGAAGACTTAGATGCTGAAAAGCTTAGGTTACTAGTCAGTCAGCTGAATCAAGATCAATATCAATATTGGCTGGTTGCCCATCACTATGGGAAGGGTAGCGATCAAGCCTTGCAAGCTCTTTCTGAGCAAGCCGCACAAGGCTTGTTACAGCAGTTAAATGCTATGGGTTTAACAGCAGGCAAGGCTCAAGCTAAGGGCTTGGGGGCGCTCGCGCCTACTAAAGACTCGGTGGTGTATGGTGGTCGTTTAGAGTTAGTTCGACAAAAAATACGGTAGAAGCCTTGAAAGTCATCAAAGCATCACAATATTTAAAATATCAGGTGCATTGCAAGCGCGAAACCACCATCAAGTTTTTGACAGATCTCTCTATTATTTTGCGGCTCAGACTATTGAGCCGCTTTTTTTTGCATTGACGATACTGCTTTTCTTTAACCTAGAGTTGGCTCTTAATCCTTTGTTTTTAGCAACACGTAAACCGCACCTGTGCCACCGTCGACGGGTAAGCATGAGTGAAATGCGAGCACTTCAGGCATCTGTCTTAGCCATACATTAACAAATGATTTGAGTTCGGCTCTACCGCTTCCCTCTATCCAAGATTTACCATGTACCACAATAACTGAGCGATAGCGTTTTGCTCTCACATCCTGAATAAAAGCGTATAGCTCACCGCGTGCCTCTTCTACTATCTTACCGTGTAGATCCAAGCCTTCTTGCCAAGGTATTTCACCCTTTTTCAAAGTTTGATAGGCTCTTAGAGGGAGATCTGGCACTTTGAAATGGATAATGTCGCTTGGCTTGATATCTGGCATATTGCCCTCTGACAAGTTATCGACTACAAACTTCTCATCTGCACTTGTTGCCATTGCTCGTTTTACTTGCAGGTTGATATCTTTTTTACTGGGTTTTAATAAAACTCGATCAGATTTGATCGGCTTAATACCCGACATTGCAGAACGAAAAAGATCCTCGTCATCAAGGTTTTCGTTATCAAATAGCCTATCATCACTCATGGTGCTGCCCTTAATTCAAACTGTCGCCACCATACCAGAAGAGATTCAGTTCGCAAGTCTGGTTTATAGCAAAGAGCAGCTAAGGTAAACTGTTGCCATATCAGGTATTTGGGAGTGCTCATCGTGCCGCAGAGTAAAGCATTGGCTGAAGTTGCCAGCCAGCTGTTCACCATTAAAGACTATATCCGTTGGACTTATTCACAGTTTAACCATCACAAGCTGTTTTATGGACACGGCACAGACAACGCTTGGGATGAGGCTGTGCACCTAGTGCTGGGTAGTCTGCATCTGCCTTGGGATTTCGAGCCTAGCATGCTAGATGCCCGTATCACCCATGATGAGGCCATTGTTATTCTCAGTTATGTTGAAAAGCGTTGCCTTGACCGAGTGCCACTTGCCTATCTTTTAGGAGAGGCTTGGTTTGCAGGCTTGCCTTTTAATGTTGACCATCGGGTTTTGGTGCCGCGTTCACCTTTGAGTGAGATGATTCAAAATCAGTTTGAACCTTGGCTACTTGAAGAGCCGACTCACGTACTAGACCTTTGTACAGGAAGTGGTTGTATTGGTATTGCCACTGCCTATGCTTTTCCATACGCCCGAGTAGACTTAGCCGATATTTCTGAAGATGCGCTCAATGTAGCGAGAAGTAATGTTGAGCGTCATTACCTTGACGATCAGATTAAGGTTTATCAATCAGATCTGTTTAATGACCTGCCCAAAACACAATATGATCTAATTCTATCTAATCCTCCGTATGTTGATCAGGAAGACTTAGACTCTATGCCTGATGAGTTTAGCCATGAACCTGCATTAGGTTTAGGTTCAGGTGATGACGGTTTAGATATTACGCGTCGTATTTTGGCTCAGGCCGCAGATTATTTAAGCCCAAATGGCGTACTAATCTGTGAGGTGGGTAATAGTGAGTTTGCGCTACAAGAATCCTATCCTGAAGTGCCTTTTCTATGGCTGGAGTTTGAGCAGGGCGGACAAGGCGTCTTCATGCTAACGCGCGACCAGCTCAAAGAGTTTGAACATCTTTTCAAAGCCTAGCACAGGTGGCTGCAACACCTATGGCTTGATTATCATAATAAAAATACAGCGGCATTAATGTCGCTGTATCAGCAAGAGAGAACTTATGTCAGGCAACACATTTGGTAAATTATTCACGGTCACCACTTTTGGTGAGAGTCATGGCCTTGCATTAGGTGCTATTGTTGACGGTTGCCCGCCGGGTTTATCGTTGACTGAAGCTGACCTACAGCTTGACTTAGACCGCCGCAAGCCCGGTACATCAAGACATACCACTCAGCGTCGAGAGCCAGATCAAGTGAAAATCTTGTCAGGTGTATTTGAGGGTAAAACAACAGGTACAGCAATCGGCTTACTGATTGAAAATACCGATCAGCGCTCAAAAGACTACTCCAATATTGCTCAGCAGTATCGTCCAGCCCATGCAGACTATACCTATAACCAGAAGTACGGCTTTCGAGATTATCGTGGTGGTGGCCGCTCATCTGCCCGTGAAACCGCAATGCGTGTCGCCGCAGGTGCTATTGCTAAGAAATATCTACAAACGCATCTAGGCATTGAGGTGCGTGGGTACTTGTCACAACTAGGCCCAATCAAAATTGATAAAGTTGACTGGGATCAGGTCGAGCAAAACCCGTTCTTCTGCCCCGATGTTGATAAAGTGCCAGAAATGGAAAGCTATATGGACGCCCTACGCAAAGAGGGCAACTCAATTGGTGCAAAAATTACGGTAGTGGCAAAGCATGTTCCTGTAGGCTTAGGCGAGCCTATTTTTGATCGTTTAGACGCAGAGCTTGCACACGCCCTGATGAGTATCAATGCGGTTAAAGGTGTTGAAATAGGTGCAGGTTTTGGCTGTATTGAGCAAAAGGGTACTGAACACCGAGATGAAATTACCCCTGAAGGTTTCTTATCAAATCATGCCGGTGGTATTTTAGGTGGTATCTCCAGCGGACAAGACATTGTGGCGCATATCGCACTTAAACCAACCTCAAGCCTACGTTTATCAGGTCGAAGTGTGAACTTAGAAGGTGAAGCTGTTGACGTAGTTACAGAAGGTCGGCATGACCCTTGTGTTGGTATTCGAGCAACGCCTATTGCCGAAGCAATGATGGCGATTACCTTAATGGATCACTATCTGCGTCATCGTGCTCAGTGTGGTGATGTTGTGCAACCTACACCTATCATCCCAGCACAAGCTTAAAGTAAAGCTCTAGACGCTAACCCCACAACCTCCTTTGTTGTGGGGTTTTTTATATCTGATAGTTAATCATTTGAACCTTAAGTGTGAATCTTCGTGTCCTATTGGCAGCTCTCCTCCGTTTACTTTTTCTACTTTGCCGTATTAGGGGCTACCAATCCTTACTGGGGGCTTTTTTTGCAAGATGAAGGTTTTGATGCCCAAGATATTGGTAGTTTGATGGCCATATTTATTGCCACCAAACTGATTGCACCTAATATTTGGGGCTATCTTGCGGATAAAACCGGCCGCCATTTGAAAGTTATGCAGTTGGGTGCAGCTTTAACCCCTCTGTTTTTCATTGGGGTCTATTGGCAGCAGGGTTTTTGGTCTATGGCGGCGGTGATGCTGGCTTATAGCTTCTTTTGGAATGCCATATTGCCGCAGTACGAGGTCATTACTTTGAGAGCGATTAAGGGGCGTGAGGATAGCTACAGCAAAATCCGGCTCTGGGGCTCCGTCGGATTTATTGTGGCAGTGGCTGGGCTAGGTTGGGTGCTGGACTTTTTATCTGTACAAATACTGCCTACTGCAATTTTGTTTATCATGTTGGGAATGGGGTTGAGCACCTACTATCTCACTGAAATAAAAAGAAATTGTTTGAGTGAGAAAAAAATTAAAAACGATAAATTCTTAAAGTATTTATTTCGAGCACCTGTCATCTGTTTTTTATTTGCAGTGATTTTAATGCAGTTGTCACATGCCCCCTATTACACTTTCTATTCGATATTTTTAGAAGAATATGGCTATACCAGAACATCAATAGGATTGCTTTGGTCTTTAGGTGTATTAGCTGAAATTATATTGTTTTGGCAGATGCATCGACTGTTAAAGATATTTAATGCAACCACTATTTTATGGTTCAGTTTGTTTGTGGCTGCTGTACGCTGGTTTTTTATGGGTGCTAGTCCAGAGTCATTATGGGTTATACTTTTATTACAAGTGTTACACGCAGCGACTTTTGGCAGTTTTCATGCGGCGTCTATTGCCATAGTTAGACAGATGTTTCCAGACCGGCATGCAGGTCAAGGTCAGGCTGTTTATAGCAGTATTGGCTTTGGTGTTGGTGGTGCTTTGGGCGCTTGGTTAAGTGGCTGGATGTGGCAAAATTGGGGGGCAGAGTTAAGCTTTTATTTTGCCGCATTAGCGGCGTTTGCTGGAGCTGTTGTTATTTTAGTCTCTCTACAAGTATCACGTGGGGCGTGGCTTGCAAGTTATGACTGAATAGTCAATATTAGTCGCAAAAGATTTCATTGTGCAGTTGCAACATAGTACGGTAACACGTTACATTTACACACACTAGCAGTGCCTAATCAGGCAAGGAGCTTTCAATGAAAGTGAACATTGAAGTTGATATGACACCTGAAGAATTTCGTAAGGCGATGGGTTTGCCTGATGTACAGAAATTTCAAGAAGAAGTGATGTCTAGAATTCAACAGCAAATGGAAGCAGGTGTTGAAGGATATGATCCTTTGTCACTTATGAAACCCTTTGTAAGCCAAGGTTTTGACTCAGTTGAAACCTATCAAAAAATGATGATGCAAATGCTGAATAGTTATACCCAACAAAAGTAACAATGTTGGGTAACGGATAGTATTTTCATGTTATGAAAAGTAACATAAATTTTAAAATGGAATGCTGAATTAAGATAGGGAAGCGACAAGGAAAAGGGGTTCGCACTTTTTATGCTGGATGCATAACGTGAGCTTCGCCATTTGAGAGCTAAGTATTTAATAAATCTCGACTTTATTATCAGCTTCAATCAAAACTGATACAAAGTTAGGTTTGCCTAAGAGTGTAATCATATTGACACTAGGCTCAATGTAGAATCACAACAGTCCATAATCTAAATATCAGAATCAAAATAGGGAATAACGCCATGCAAGACAAAATTATGAATGCATTTTCTGAGCAGACTAAAAACATGTATGCACCGATGCGTAAACTAAATGCGCTGATGGTTGAGAACATGGAAAAGATGACTGAGTTTCAAATTGAAGCACTGAAGTCTTACAGCAAAATGGGTGTTAACCAGCTGAAAAACGCAGCAGAAGTTAAAGATGCAGAATCTGTACGTGACTTCACTGCAGCTCAAACTGAGTTGATGAGTACTCTGAGCAAAAAAGTATTAGAAGATGCGAAAAGCATGGCTGACATGACCATGGAATTCAAACAAGAGATCGAAAAAATTGTTGAAGAGTCTCGCGCTAGCGTGACTGCTGCGACAACAGCTGAGCCTGAAGCTAAGACAGCTGAAAAGCGCTCAACTCGTTCTACTACAGGCGCAGCGTCTTAATTTGACCTGAGCTTGATATAGAAGGTTGCTATGATGGCAGCCTTCTTTTATTTTAACTGTTCGATGCCTGTCGGAAGACACCAAGGAAGCCCGCGGCCTTTGGCCAAGAGTGAGGTACGCTCATGAGTGAACAGACCAAAGACGGTAATAATTTTTTCTACGATCCAGCTGAGTTAGCTGATATTGTTGGCAAAGCTAACAATCAATATCAAAAATTGATTGAGCAGCTAATGTCTCGCCAAAGTGGAATGAGTGATCCTTCCCTATCAATTTTTTCTGATGTTTCTGAATCCTTTCAAAAAATGGCTGAACAAATAGCCGTTAATCCAATGGTCGTTTATGAAGAACAGATGAACCTATGGAAGAGTCAGATTCAATTATGGCAGAACGCTACACGTCAACTCTTAGGTGAAACCGTTGATCCGGTTATTGAGCCTGCACGAGATGATCGTCGCTTTACAGATGCCGAGTGGGTAGAAAATTCACTGTTTGATTTTATTAAACAGTCCTATCTGCTGTTTTCACGCAGCATGTTTAATATGGTGCACAACGTTGAAGGTTTAAGTGATCATTCACGTCAAACCGTTGACTTTTATGCGCGCCAGTACATCAATGCGATGAGTCCAAGTAACTTTGTTGCAACGAACCCTGAAGTATTGCGCCGTACAATTGAGACCAAAGGCCGTAACTTGATTCAAGGTATGGAGCAATTGGTTGAAGATTTGAAATCAAGCCGTGATGGTTTGAATGTTTCAATGACTGATGCGCGTGCTTTCACTATGGGTGTTAACGTTGCAACTACACCAGGTGAAGTTGTTTATCAGAATGATCTGATGCAGCTGATTCAGTATAAACCATCAACAGAAAAAGCGTTTAAAACACCGCTGTTGATTGTGCCGCCTTGGATCAATAAATATTACATTTTGGACCTGCGTCCAGGTAACTCTTTAGTTAAGTGGTTAGTTGAGCAAGGCCATACTGTATTTATTATCTCTTGGGTAAATCCTGGTCCGAAGCTACGCGATAAAAGCTTTGAAAACTATATGCTTGAAGGCCCTCTAGCAGCGATTGATGCTATTGAGCAAGCGACTGGCGAGAAAGAAGTTAACCTGATCTCTTACTGCATTGGCGGTACGTTAACAGCGTCGACTCTGGCTTATATGGCTGCTAACAATGACAAGCGTGTTAAGTCTGCAACCTATATGGCAACTCTGCAAGACTTTACTGATCCGGGCGAAATTGGTGTATTCATCAACGAATCGTCTTTGAAAGGTATTGAAAAGCAGCTAGATCGTGATGGCTATCTAGATGGTCGTGCGATGTCTTTCAGCTTCAACCTGTTGCGTGAAAATGATCTATTCTGGTCGTTCTTCATCAATAATTATCTGAAAGGTGAGCGTCCAACAGCGTTTGATTTGCTGTACTGGAATACAGATAGCACGAACATGCCAGCAGCAATGCATAAGTTCTATCTACGCAACATGTACTTAGAAAACAATCTAATCAAGCCGGGCGGTATTAGCCTAAATGGTACGCCGATTGACCTGACCAAGATTGAAACACCAGTATACTTTGTTTCAACCATTCAAGATCACATTGCTAAGTGGACTGCGACTTATAAAGGCGCACAAGCACACTCAGGCCCTGTGAAGTTTGTATTGGCAGGCTCTGGTCATATTGCAGGTGTTGTTAACCCACCTGATAAGAAAAAATATGGCTTCTGGACAAATGATACGCTGGCAGAAACACCAGATGCATGGTTTGCTGGTGCTGAGAAGCATGAAGGTTCTTGGTGGCCAAACTGGCAAGATTGGGTCACTAGCAATCAGTACGCAGATCCAAAAGCGATGGTTGCTGCACGTGAGCCTGGCAAAGGTAAGCTGAAAGTGATTGAAGCTGCACCAGGTAGCTATGCCGCAAAGAAAATTGTAGATGTTTTGAAAGCTGATGCTGCTGAGGCGGTCGCTAGCTAACTTGAAGCTATTTACTCAAAAGCCCACCCTTGAAGTGGGCTTTTTTTTTGCCTAAATGTTATGATTGATACAGAATAAAAAATATACTTTATTACGATGTATCGGTTATGAGTTTGGGGTAGTTATGGACGATAAGTTTTTTGTTGGTGCCAATAAAGGGCTTAATATTTTATTTACTCTCATTACCTTTGCATTGTTACTCTATGCGAGCTTTTATTATAGCGCCCAAGTGGCAGAGCAAAATAACAACAGGTCTGCTGAAGCTTTTAGAAACATTGCAGATCAAGCCTCAGGTTTGTTACAAGAAAAAATCAAACCCTTTCCGCAATTACTGCGCTCTACACGTGGTCTAGTGCTTGGCAATGCTGATCTACAGCCTTCGCAATGGAGTGCTTATGTCAATTCGCTGAGTCTGAATTACGAATCCTTAGGTATTATTGGCTTAACTTATACTGAAAGTGTATTTGACTACCAGCTTGAATCTTATTTAGAAAAGCGCGAAGTAATGTTTCCTAAGTTCAAGATTTTTCCTGATGGCGTAAGAGAAGAGTATATGGTCGAGCTCTATTTTGCACCTGAGGAGATTTCAGCTCGAGTGCGTGGGTTTGATATTGCAGTTGAGAAACACCGTCGACAAGCTGCTCTCTTAAGTCGTCAAACAGGGCTTATGACATTAACTCACCCAATCTCGCTGTTACCAACAGATGCACATTCTCTCGACTATCTATTGCTGATACCTGTTTATGAAGACAGCTGGCATCCTGATATTTCATTAATGGCAGAAACCGATGGGCAATTCAAAGGCTGGGTGACAATTGGCTTTTCATTAACTCGTCTAGTGCAAGCGGTGTTAGAGGAAACCAACCATCCTATCCGTGTTAGAGTTTTTGATAATAGACTTCCTGACCGCGCTGCCTATGACTCTGAGCCAACTCAAGATGATCGCACTACAGCCCAAAATAAAGTGCTCAAATCAATCATTAGCTTAGGTGATCAACCTCTAACACTTCATATTAGCCCTAAGGCAGGTTCTTTATATGCAGAAGAAGCTGCGACATATGAGCAAGAGTCCTTGGTGTTGGGCACTGTGACTGCTCCCCGCCCTTTCGGGCGAGGCTTCCAACTTCTCAGGCAGCAACCGGCGCGTGGCCGGATTTACGCAAGCCTCCATTGGCAGGAACCGACAGTCCTTCGGCCTTTAGTTTGATAACACCCTGCTGGCGGATATTGATCGCGGCGTTGATGTCGCGATCTAGCTCTACCGAACAAGCCGGGCATGCCCAGATGCGAACCGACAACGGCAGGGTGTCTACCTTGTGTCCACAGCAAGAACAGGTCTTGGAGCTGGCAAACCACTGGTCGATTTTAACCAGATGCTTACCTTGCGCTTTAGACTTGTAC
>NZ_FUXG01000007.1 GCF_900167095.1 Oceanospirillum multiglobuliferum | reverse complement strand
GTAAGCATCTGGTTAAAATCGACCAGTGGTTTGCCAGCTCCAAGACCTGTTCTTGCTGTGGACACAAGGTAGACACCCTGCCGTTGTCGGTTCGCATCTGGGCATGCCCGGCTTGTTCGGTAGAGCTAGATCGCGACATCAACGCCGCGATCAATATCCGCCAGCAGGGTGTTATCAAACTACGGGCCGAAGGACTGTCGGTTCCTGCCAATGGAGGCTTGCGTAAATCCGGCCACGCGCCGGTTGCTGCCTGAGAAGTTGGAAGCCTCGCCCGAAAGGGCGGGGAGCAGTCACCAAAAGAAGCCTCATTACCAGTCGCTGCCTGGCGGTCAACTACCAAAACTTTCTGTCCCGCTTTTGCCAGCCAGTAGGCAGTATTAACGCCAATAACACCCGCACCTAAAACAATACTGTCATACATGGTCATTACTCCTTGTGATTTAGCACTTAGATCACTGGCACGCAACACTCAGAATTTGATGCGCCTTAACTTTAATTCTCTTCTTAATCAACAGTGTAGACAAAATTACAATTCACACTCAAAAGTTCACCCTGTTTCAGCAGTATTTTGACTCTGCTTATCCTTTTAAAAAGTGAAAATAATTCACTCCAAAAATCGCTACAACTGCCGATTTTCCTAGGGTTGTACCTTAATTTAACTTTTGACATTAACACGGGTGAAGATATGAAAATCGACCAAGGTCAGATCTCTTTTCTGTCAACCCATAGCAGAGAGGCGTATGTAGAAACACAAGAAACCATACATCTTTTTGAAAGAGACCAGAAAGGAGAACGTACCACTGAATATCAACGGCAATCCCGATCAGATGAAGTTTCGCTAGGAGTGCAAGTTATCACCGGAAAACAAGACCAATTGCTGCCGGAACTATTGGGACGGCATCATCGCGGTCTTGGTAAAGGCTTGGTTATTGCACCCGCGCATGGTCAGGATAAACCCGCTGAGAAAAGTGACAAAATTGAAAAACAGGCTGAAATCTCTCATGACTCTGATATGCCTGAAAGCGTAGAAGAGTTAAAGTTGGCTGTTTTTGTACGCTTAATGGAGCAAATCTTTGGTAGTAAATTTGATCTTATTGATAAACGCGAAATGCAAAGAATCGATAAAGATGCAAATGAATTAAAAGAGATAGCTAATAAAATGGAGCAACATCTACACAGCCAAAAAGGAAATGCTAAGGCAGGGTCTTCTGAGCCTGAGTATGGTTGGCGCATGGACTATCAAGCTTCGACGGTTTACCGAGAAGAAGAGTACACGCGCTTTGCTGCACAAGGACGAGTTACGACTGGAGATGGAAGAGAAATCAATCTTCAACTAGAGCTAGGATTAAGCCGTGCGTTTGAGTCCACAGAGGTAGTGCAAGCGGTTGCAGGTACATTAAAAGACCCTTTAGTGATCAACTTTGACGCTCCATCTGTTGGCCTTAAAGACCAAGAGACATTCCGCTTTGATATTGATGCTGATGGTCAGATTGACTCGCTAGCGCAATTAAAAGCAGGTTCAGGCTTTTTAGCCCTAGATCGGAATGGGGATGGCCAGATCAACGATGGTACTGAACTATTTGGCGCACAAAGTGGTAATGGTTTTGCTGACTTAGCAGCGCTGGATGACGACCAAGATGGTTTCATCGATGAGGATGATGCCGTCTTTAGTCAACTGAGAATCTGGATTCCAAATGATCAAGGTGAAGCGCAACTCTATGCCCTTTTAGATAAAGAGGTGGGTGCAATTTACTTAGGCCATGCGGATACTAAATTTGCGTTAAATCGTGAAGCTGACAACGAGAACCTTGGCATGCTACGTAGTAGCGGTGTTTTTATCAAGGAATCGGGAGAGGTTGGTACGATACAGCAGATTGATCTACAGGTTTAAAACACTGTTTAGTCTCATATCCGAAAGAAAACTAAACCTCGGCTTAAGGATAAACCGAGGTTTATTAATCAAACAGACTGAAATAGTAGGTCAGCCGTGGTGTTGTCTATTTTTGCTTGAAGATATTGGTTTGATTTCGACCGTTACGCTTAGACTCGTAAAGCGCTTGATCAGAACGTTCTAGCCACTCTGTGTGCTCGTGCAGATCTTCGGTGAACTCACTGATACCCAAGCTAATTGTAAACTGAATGACTTGGCCATCATGGGTTACAGGCATGCTTTCAATTTGTTTGCGCAAGCGATCGGCCATAATGAAGGCATGTTGTGCATCAGTGTCAGGTAGAATAATACCAAATTCTTCCCCACCATAACGGCCAGAAACATCGGTTTCGCGCTGCATCTGCAATAGCGTGTTCGAGACTACGCGAATTACTTCATCGCCAGCTTGGTGGCCGTAAGTGTCGTTTACCTTCTTAAAGTGATCAATGTCAAACATGATCAGAGATGAAAGGCTGCCACGCTTACAGCGTAAAAACTCGCTCCTCCCAGTGACCACGGTTATTCAAGCCTGTTAAACGATCTGTTCGGCTCAAGCGTGCTAACTCTTCATTGGCTTTTTGCAACTCAATCTTACCCGTGGCAATATCGGTCACATCGTAAACCAAAATACAAACGTGAGTAACCGACTTATCAATACCCGTAAGTGGAATTATCGTGATGTTTTGATACATCAACTCAGAGCGCCCCGTAAGCGGACGGTAACTCTTAAATTTAAATAAGTGCGGCCTTTGCTCCCACGTTGAATAAGCTCGACTATTTAATGTAAAGACAGATTCAATTTTTCGGGTTAACCATTGTTCTGGTATTTCAGGGAATAGCGTAAATAGGTTTTCATCACGAGCTTTGGCCGTGCGAATGCCGCTATGGCTTTCCATAAAACCGTTCCAGAGCTGAATTTTTAAACTGCGGTCTAATACCACCAAGCCCACATCAACGGTTTGCAGCATCTGCATCATCCAATGCAGACCTGTCATGTCTAGGTCTTTGCTACTTAAGCTCATTTCAAATACCCCGCACGCTCCGAAAGCGCAGGTATAGAATCTGCGGTTAAAATCAAGATCAGATCACACTCAACGTTGTAAGCAGGAATACTGTAGTCAATTTCAATTGCCAGTACTTGCTGCTGCGGAACATTATCACCAAGTAAAGGTGCTAACATTTGTTTACGTCCCAAAATCATGGGGTGGCTATAGCTGAACTCAAGGTCAAGTTGCTCTGCAATACCCTTTAGGCATGCGCCAATCAAAATACCTGACAGATCCATTAATACTTCAAGGTCACTATTACCATTTAAGCTAGTGTCATATTGAAGCAGTTTTGACATATTCGGTACGCTGTCATCTGACACAACTAGCACGGCCTCGCCAGAGATACCTGAGCCATTAAAGCCTTGTGAAACACCAGACAATGATGGATTCTCTCTGGAAGCCAGAATTTGAGACAGCTTTTGATACTCAACCAGATGAATCTTGGGTACAGGCAAATGAATAAATGTATCTAACAAGCCCGCCAGCAAGCTACCTGCTTGCCCCATAGATACATTGACGACCTCTTGAATTAGGTCAGTTAAACCCACTTGTTGATCATCAAAGCGAGCCAGCTCAGATTCTGATTGCGGCTGTGTTTGGCTGATGATGCCAAAGTTGGTCAAAATCTCAGTGATTTTTTCAGTGGTGACAGGCTTCTTAATAAAGTCCAAAGCCCCTAACGAGGTTACGCGTTTATGTGCTTCTGGCTGAATGTCACCAGAAACCACTAAAACCATCGTTGGCAGGTCTTCGGCACGAATTGCCTCAAGTACTTCATAGCCATCCATAATTGGCATATTCAGGTCGAGGAAGAGGATATCAGCCTTTCCTGCCTTGATGGCGTCAATGGCTTCTTTTTCGTGCGCAGCAAAGCTGACTTCAACATCCCAGCCTCCAGGCAGGGAGCGAGCCATCTGTTTGCGCGCGAAGCTTGAGTCATCACAGATGACAATGGGCGTGGTCATATGCAGCAGACGTCCTATATTGCTATGCAAAGGGGTAACAGTTTGAAGGAAAACCGTTCTAACTCTTTTTTTATTTTACAAAATGATACAGATCTTTCTCAGGAAACTACAGGGGTAAGCATGAGTGATTGTTGATTATTTCGTTAAAAATTTGCACGAATTAGCATCTCAAATCAACAAATTATCTATTCCCCCTGTTATTTGGTGTGTCTGGGGTGAATCAATGACAAGTAAATACTTGAAACATTAGGCTTCTTTGTAGAAAAGCGTTTGTATGAGAGCTTGTTACAGACCGATAGCCATTTTAAGGCGCTAACAGTAAATGCGCCATTGGCAGATAACGCACCCAGTCTCCTGAACGTATTTTCTGACCCGGTTCAATAATCGCAAGCGCATCAGCCCATTGACAAGAGGTCAGCACACCTGAGTTTTGATTGGCAAACAGTTCTAATCGAGTAGGTTGACTAGGAAGTTCATTCTCTTGAGCAGGAATAGATTGCACGCGCAGATATTCTCGGCGCTGCCCAGCTTCAATGTCAAAATTTGCTACAGCATGCTGATAAATAGGTACAGCCTGAGCGCCACGACCTTGCAATACCGCTAAAGCAGGACGCACTGCAATTAAACAAGTTAAAAAAGCTGACACAGGATTACCTGGCAAACCAATAAAATACGCGTTCTCAATTTGACCAAATGCAAGCGGTTTACCCGGTTTCATCGCTATGCGCCATAAGTTCAAGCTACCCAGCTCCTGCACACAGCTTTTGACGTGATCTTCCTCGCCAACTGATACACCACCACTTGTGATAACCAAGTCAGCCTGCTCTGCTGCTTGTTGTAAGGCGAAGAGAGTAGCAGTATGGGTATCTGGTACTATACCGAGATCAACTACCTCGCAACCTAAACCATTTAGAAGTGAAAGCAGTAAATAACGGTTGGAGTTGTAAATCTGCCCTCCTTTTAAGGGTAAACCCGGCTCAACCAGTTCGTCACCCGTACTCAGCAGCGCTACTTTAAGCTTACGGTAAACAGTCACCTGCCCCTGACCTACAGAGGCAATTAAGCCAAGGCTTACAGCATCTAAACGTGTGCCTGACTCAAGCAAAACAGCCCCTTGCATAATATCTTGCCCAGCGCGGCGAATATGTGTGCCTTGGCTCAGTTGTTCAGGAAAAGAGACAACTGTGCCTAACGTTGCATCATTTACCAGAAGCACCTGCTCCTGCATCACCACAGTGTCAGCACCTAGCGGGATCTCTGCTCCAGTAAAAACACGAGCACAAGTTCCAGCTTGTAGCGGTGCAGGCTGGCTACCCGCAGGAATACGCTGACTAACAGGTAATACTCTATTTTGCTGTAAATCATCAAGACAGACAGCATAACCATCCATCGCACTGTTATCAACAGGCGGCACATTCACTTGAGCCTTAACCGCTTCTGCCAAAACATAGCCAAAAGCTTGTGAAAGTGCTCTAGTTTCAGTTCCAACCGCTTGAATGGCCGAGCATATTTGGCTAATGGCTTCATCAACAGGCATTAAACCTTGCTGATCACAAGGATCTTTCGAGTTGTTTGACCGCATGGTGACACTCAGATATTCAGTTCGAGGACAAAGGTTAAGAGTTACGCTGAATAGTCAGGCATAACTCATTTAAAGTATTCAGGTCTTCATCGGGTTTAAACGTGCGTAGCCTTGCCATGAGTTAACAGTGCTACATAGTTACAAGGGCGATGACGGCTATCAAGCTGGTCCTGAATAACGCCGTACCAACCTGTACGACAAGCACCTGTAGAGCCGGGCAAGCAAAATACCAGTGTATTGTTGGCTAATCCGCCCAAAGCGCGAGATTGAATGGTAGATGTTTTAATCTCATCATAGGAGAGCATACGAAACACCTCTCCAAAGCCAGTGATCTCTTTATCTAGTAAAGGGGCTACTGCCTCCGGCGTACTATCTCTACCAGAAAATCCCGTACCGCCAGTGGTAATAATGCAATGCACAGTAGGATCAGCAATCCATTTTGAAATTACAGCACGCAACTGATAAATATCATCCGGTGCTATAGCGCGGCTTGCAAGCTTGTGTCCAGCTTCTTGCAAACAGCTAATCAATGTATCACCACTTTTATCTGTCTCCAGCGTACGGGTGTCAGATACGGTTAGTATCGCAATATTTAAAGGCACATCGACTGGTTGAGCGGGTTTTGCAAAAAGCTGCGACATAAAGATTACCTTCTGTGGTTAGATCGAGCTCATTTAAGAAATGATAGGTAGAGTCAAAGCACAGCTTGTGCCATTACGATGGGTAAAATAAGCGTAAAAAATCTCAATAAGTACAAGAGTGGCTTTGGTTTATACTGTGTTCACGCTCTTAAAATAGCAACCCGCTAACTCAAGCGGGATTCTTTTTGTTAAACTTAAGTATTTAATGCAGGATACAGGTATGGCGATTGATCTGCCCGCAGATTGGCTTTCAGTATTAGGGGATGAGTTTGAGAAGCCTTACATGCAACAACTCAAAGCATTTTTGGTTCAAGAAAAACAGCTTGGTAAAGTAATTTATCCGCACTCATCCGATTGGTTTAATGCTTTCAAACTTACCTCTCTGCAACAAGTGAAAGTAGTCATTTTGGGGCAAGACCCATATCACGGCCCAAATCAGGCACACGGCTTATGTTTTTCGGTTCCGGCAGGTATTAAAGCTCCCCCTTCCCTAGTGAATATTTACAAAGAGCTGCAAAATGATTTGAACTGTCAGCCCGTCAGTCATGGCTGCTTAACAGCGTGGGCTAAACAGGGTGTATTGTTGTTAAATAGTGTGCTGACCGTTGAGCAGGGCAATGCTGGATCGCATCAGAAGCAAGGTTGGGAGACGTTCACTGACCGTGTAATACATCTGATTAATGAACAACAAGACAGTGTAGTTTTCATCCTTTGGGGTAGTTATGCTCAGAAAAAAGCGGATTTTGTTGACCAGAATAAACACTTGGTGTTGAAGTCGGCACACCCTTCGCCACTATCAGCTTACAGAGGTTTCTTTGGCCATCACCCATTTAGCCAAGCCAATGCATTCTTACAACAACGGGGTAGAATACCTATAAATTGGCAACTACCTGAATATCCCTAAGGTATTGTTCAAGGTGCTCCGTTCGTATTGAACTTGGAAACAGCCGTTTAATTCAAAGGCCTTACAAGCTCAATCCGAACGGTTTAAACGCCTAATCAGAACACTCTTGCCAAGATAGGCAGGCACTTCGTTATGCCGTTCTCTCTGTCACTTCTAATAAGTGATACCCAAACTGAGTACGCACAGGGCCTAATACAGTGTTAACTTCGCCTGAAAAAACAGCATTGTCAAACTCTGGCACCATTTGACCAGGGCGAAAACTACCTAAATCACCACCCTGAGCACCCGATGGGCATAGTGAGTGCTCACGAGCAACATCTGCAAAGCTTTTGCCTGATTCAATCTCTGCTTTGAGGTTCAAGCACTGTTCTTCTGTTGTCACTAGGATATGACGTGCGCTAGCTTGCGGCATAATGCAGCTCCTGTGTTTGTTGTTATCTTGAGTTAGGTTTATTCAATCAGTTTCATTCGACTGTCAGATGACCATAACCCAGCTGAGGTTAAAATATTAGTCCTTCTTTGGATAGTTTTATGAGCAAATGGTTCAACCAATGGACGTCATGAACTTGTCATCATCAGGTCAAGTCGCTGTCATCGACCCAATGCATGCTGAGTATTCAGAGTTAACGCTGCTTCCTATTATTACTCAGGTGTCTTATGAATCCTTTTCTGCGTCCGACTGCGATTATCAACTGGGATCATCCAGAGGTTCTGGCACTTGCCAGTTATTTATCTAAAGGGTCTCAAGAGCCTTTAGGGTTGATTCGGCGAAGCTTTGAATGGGTCAGAGATCAAATTGCACATAGTTGGGACTATCAAAAGAGCGCTGTACCTTTAAAAGCATCAGAAGTTTTAATCAATAAAAATGGTTGCTGCTTTGCCAAAAGCCATCTACTCAGTGCGTTATTGCGAGCCAACGGTATTCCATCAGGTTTTTGTTATCAGCGAGTTGACAACGATTGGGGGCCAAAAAGTAAGCGATTACACGGCTTAAATGCTGTTTATTTGAGTCAGATAGGTTGGCTTAGGGTGGATGCAAGAGGTGGTAAAACAAGTGCAAAGACTTTCTTCACGCCACCAGCGGAAAGTTTAACTTATGAAGATGCCGAGCATATTTTAGGTATTTGGCCTAATCCGTTAGATTCTGTTGTAGATGCGCTGCTTAATTCCAGTCACGTAAATGAACTGTATCATAGACTTCCCGACCAAATGATGATCAGTTACTCAACCAAAAGCTCTGAAGAGGATTATTTCATCGATCAGCTCTCTTCTACTACGTCTGATAATGATCATGGTAATGATAAAAGCTCAAGAGCGGCCTAGCTTATAAAACAGAATAAACAGACCACACTTTTAGTACAAAAAAGCCATCGTAGAACTGTTCTGCGGTGGCTTTTTAACAGATTAGTAGCGTGGGGTAGAGTTTTCGGATTAAGGTGCTAGGCGCTCAGTCACCCAGCGACCGCCTTCCATTATATATCGGAAACGGTCATGTAAACGACTTGGCTGCCCCTGCCAAAACTCAAATAAGTCAGGCACGATACGATAGCCTCCCCAATGTGGTGGGCGAGGGATCGGATCGTCACCAAATTGCTCTGTAAACTGGTCGCAACGCTGAGACAACCAGTCACGGTCAGGAATAACTGCACTTTGCTTAGAAATCCAAGCGCCTAGTTGACTATCCTTTGGACGACTTGAGAAATACTCGTCAGACTGCTGAGGAGAGATACGCTCAACCACACCATCAATACGTACTTGGCGTTGATTTTGTCCCCACCAAAATACCACTGAGGCAAAAGGGTTGCCTGCTAAATGCATACCCTTTTCGCTCTGATAGTTGGTATAAAAAATAAGCCCTCTTGAATCAATGCCTTTTAACAACACGATGCGTGATGCTGGGCGATTTTCTGGAGAAATCGTTGATAACGTCATCGCATTCGGATCAAAAGGCTCAGCTTTTACCGCATCCTCAAACCACAAGTGGAACTGATCAAAGGGATTGCTCTGCAACTCTTCTTTATGCAGACCTTTTTGGTCAAAAACTCGACGTAGCGAGGAGATATCCTGATTCATTTGAGAGACTCTAAATTAACGAATAATAGGAAGTAGGTATCAATGTTTTCAGATCATAGATAATATGCCAAGCACTTTAACGGTTTTGCAACTGACAAATGATCCAAGGCAAACAGTAGAGTCAAACTAACAGCACAGTTAAACTCTACGGTGAATTTGTTAGAAAACTATAAATTCAGAAAGTTCTTAATGCCAGAGAATACAATCTGGGCAGCCATTGCGCTTAAGATCAGGCCTGTCATCTTACTTAGAATATTAAGTCCTGTTTTACCTAAAACACGTTCAATTTCATTTGATACATACAGCAATATACCTAGCACCAGTAGTGCAGACAGCAATGCGCTCACACCTATCAGCATCTCAATAGGTGTTTTAAGCTCTGCACCGTAGACCAAAATTGCACCAATGGTTGCAGGACCAATAATGGTTGGTATTGCCAAAGGTACTACTGAAATATCATCTTTCTCTTGCTCAGGTACACCTGTGGCATGATTACGCACACCATCCTTTACTAGACTAACTGCAGATAAGAACAACAAGCAGCCTGCTCCTATACGGAAAGAGTCTAGCGTAATGCCAAGTATTGAAAAGAGAGTCGTGCCAAAGAAAAACAGTACTAAACTAATAAAAACGGAGGATAAAATCGCACGATTAATGGTGCTGCGTTTCTGTGCTTTTGACTCTCCTCGGGTCAATGCTAAGAACATTGAAACCACAAAGAAGGGGGCAAAGAGAAATATAAACTGTATCCAGGTTGAAAAAAACAGCGCCATTACTGCAAAATTCCTGATCAAAGGTGGTTAAAACTGAATTATAGTCAAAATTAAGAAATCTGTATCGCAGTGTTTTGTGGCGTTCTGTGCGGGATACAAAAAACTGTAAATAAAGTTAAACGTATGATGGCCGATATCAGTTAAGCTACTGAAAATTCAGTTATATAGGCTACTAATCAGAGTAGTGCTGAGTTATCCTTCACTAAAATAACCCTAAAAGCTTGCATATAAGGTTGGATCAATGGATTTCGCCACTCTATTAGGACTCATCACTGGTATCGCATTCGTGGGACTTGGCGTTGCCCAAGGTGATGACCCAAGCATTTTCTTAAACGTCGCCGGTATTTTGATTGTTGTCGGTGGCACTGTATCTGTGACACTGGTTAAATTCAGAATCGCCAGTTTCTTTTCAGGTATCAAAGAAGGCTTCTCTGTTGCTTTCTTAGAAAGTAACGACAACCCAAGAGAGATTATTCGGCTGGCAAATCACCTTGCTAAGATTGCACGTCGTAATGGTTTGCTCGGTCTCGAAGATGAACCCATCGAAAATCCTTTTTTTGCAAAAGGTATTCAGCTGTGTGTTGATGGTCATCCGCCCGAGTTTATTCAAAAAGTGCTCTATAACGAAATGAGCATGTCGATTGATCGCAAACAACTGGGCGAGAAAGTATTCCGCAACATGGCAGGTTCTGCGCCCGCCTTCGGTATGATAGGTACCCTAGTTGGTTTGGTGCAGATGCTGAATAACCTTGATGACCCATCAAAGCTAGGCCCTGGTATGGCTGTTGCGTTGTTAACGACACTTTATGGGTCTTTGATTGCCCAGCTGGTTATGCTGCCTTTAGCTGACAAACTGGCACTTAAAGGTGGTGAGTTAGAGGCTAATATGTCTCTAATCACGGAGTCTGTTTTAGGTATTCAAGAAGGTCTAAACCCAACGGTTATGGATGAGCTACTAGAAACCTACTTGCCAGAATATTTGCGCTCTGGCATGTCAATGTCTGAAGAAATATAGAACACCGTTAATTATTGATGCGTTGGGTCAATGTTTAAAACGAGGACACTAGGGTGGCCAGTATAAATACCAAAAGAAAACGTAAGGCACCCAAAAACGAGGAAGTGCCTGAGTGGATGGTTACTTTTGCAGATATGATGACTCTGCTACTGACCTTCTTTGTACTGATTCTGTCGTTTTCGACCACCGACGTTGAACGGTACAAAAGTATCGCACAGGCTATGCAAAGTTCATTTGGTCTACAGGATTTAAATCCTCTGAGTATTATTCCAGCGGATAATCCACCGAAAAATGAAAATATTATTGAACCGTTAAAACCTCAGCCATCGACTAAAGCGGAGGATGCAGACTCTGAGAGCCAGCTAGAAAGCATCGGCAACCGTTTGGAAACCAATTTCACGGAAGAGATTGAAAAAGGTGTGATCATTGTGGAGCGGGATGAAGACCACATTATCATCCGTTTTCCAGATGACTCTGCTTTCACCTCTGGCAGTGACTACTTAGAGCCAGGCGTTGTACCTGTACTGCAGAAAGTCGGGCAACTGATCTCTGAATATCAGATGTTTACAATTGTAGGCGGGCATACAGATGATCAGCCGATTAATACCGAGCGCTTCCGTTCAAACTGGGATCTGTCTGCGGCTCGTGCGGTATCGGTTGCTCATGAGTTGACTTGGCTGACAGATCTTGAAGAGCAGTTTCTTTATGTTGTTGGCAACGCCGATGCTCGACCATTGGTGCCTAATGATAGTCCTGCCAACCGCATTAAAAACCGTCGGGTTGAAATTTTACTGATTGAACGTCCTGAGAAAACTGAACGTGATGTTTATCAAGGCATTCAGCAAGCCCCGATGTTGCGCTAACCTAAGCCGCCCCGCTTGAATTGATAAGGGATACCCATTGGTGTCCCTTTTTTATGCCTACACAGTTAAGCTGCTTCGGACATTTTGTCCTTATTTGTGACATTTTGTCCTTTTGAGGTTGCTTTTTCACCTTTGGTTCACTTGCCATCGGTTATTTCTCTGCCAAGAAATCCCCTGCAACCACCATCTGCTATGTGCTATCGCTGTTTGGGAATGGATATTGCTGTATCCCTAGAAAGCCTAAAAGGATTGCAACCTAATGACCCAATCACAATCTGCTTTTGTGCGTTCGTACGCTCAGATCAACCTAACAGAGTCAGCTCAGGTTTGGGATGAACAAGGTGAAGTGAGGACGCTGTCTATTGCCTGTGAGCGCGCACTGACGCTGTATTTGAATAAACGTGAGATCGTCACGCTGATGACATTGGGTGCGGAGCCTGAAGCACTGGTGTTAGGTTATCTGCGAAATCAAGGCATGATCACAGGACTAGATAAGGTGGTGGCAATTCAGGTGGATTGGGAGGTTGAATCTGCAGTTGTGGTAGCAGCGCATGATCCCAAACTAGAGGAAAAGCTTCAACATAAAACGGTTACCACAGGCTGCGGACAGGGGACTCAGTACGGGGCATTGATGGCGGATCTAGATCAGGTCAACCTCACCTTGTTTACAGTCCGGCAGCGTGCAATTTATCAATTGCTATCGGTACTTAATGAGCATAACGAAACCTACCGGTCTGCGGGTGCCGTACATGGGTGTGCGCTTTGTACGCTGCCTATTGCTTCTGAGGCTCAAGCACAGGTGTTGGCATTTTCTGAGGATGTTGGTCGTCACAATGCCGTGGATACCTTAGCTGGAAAGCAGTGGTTGAATAACCTTTTTGTTGAAGAGATGGTGTTTTATACCACAGGGCGTTTGACTTCTGAGATGGTGATTAAAGTTGCCCGAATGGGGATCTCCGTGTTGCTGTCGCGCTCAGGGGTTACAGAGATGGGACTTAAATTAGCGCAAAAATTGGGCATCATGCTGATTGCCAGAGCAAAAGGTCGCCATTTTCTTATTTACAGCGAGCAAGAGCGCTTTATCTGGGATGAAAAGCCTAGTTTAAAGCCGAATGGGGCAAAAGTGGCAGCCGCTTTAGAAGTCACTCAGCGCGCCAATGCGGGGCGAGAGGCACCAGCTTGATCCCGTTTGTTTTGAACTGAATTAATAATGGGCGTTATTAGAGAAACACTATGACCGAGATGATTGCCGATACCCTGTTTATGAATGTTAAGCAGGTGGCCGATTATTTACATTTGAATGAAAAAAAAGTGTATGCACTGGCCAGTGAAGGGCAAATACCTGCAACCAAAGTAACGGGAAAGTGGTTGTTTCCTAAGAAGTTAGTTGATCGTTGGCTACTAGAGTCCTGTCATAGCGGTTTAATGGCCGATCGACTCCTACTGACAGGCAGTGACGACCCTTTTTTGCAAGCAGTGATGTTGCGGTTACCCGCGATTGTGGGGAATAAAGCCCTGTATAGCTACAGTGTGACGGGTTCTAGAATGGGGCTTAGTTTGTTATCGCAAGGTCATGCTGATGTCGCAGCAATTCACTGGGGGCGTGCAGAGGAAAGTCATTTGCGGCACCCTGGGCTTGTGCGCCAGTTTACCCATTATCGGCAGTGGGTATTAGTGCGCGCGTTTTTGCGAACACAAGGTTTAATTGTACACCCAGATCATTTTAATCCGCTGCAGCCAGAACAAGTGGCCATTGGCCGTTTACGGTGGGTTGTGCGTCAGGAGGGAGCAGGCTCGCAGCGCTTTTTGCAAGAGTGGTTAACGGAACAGAAATATCGGCAAGATGAGCTGAATATCAGTCAACAAGCCTTCAGTGAACGGGAGCTTGCTTCAATGATCTGCCGTGGTGATGCGGATATTGGGCCGGGTAGTTTAAGTGCTGCAAGAGAATATGGTTTGGCCTTTATTCCGGTTTGTGAAGAAGCCTTTGATCTGGTTGTGCCACGTAGTGTGTATTTCAGAGGGCTGTTTCAACAGCTTTTTGACTATATGCAAAGCACAGAGGGTCAAGCATTGGCCAACGACTTAGGGGGCTATAACTTAACCGATTGCGGAAAAATGGTCTGGAATGGTGCAGAGTAGCTGCGCTATTTGATCTTGTAGGAAGTGTTGATTAAGCACCTGAACCAAAGTATTTCGATATTTTCCGGCCAGAGGCCGGAAAATATGAGGGCTTAGTTTAGACCAATAAACCAAGCTTTATCTGAAGCCTATTTTTACAACTATTGTAAATATCCCTACAGACTAGTATGCAGGTTAAAGATAATAGGCATATGTCTGCTTCACACTTCTGTATTATGGTAACGTTTAACTCCGCCTTTCCAAGTTTCTAGTACTTTAATATCACGCATACCAAATGCAGAGTAAACACCATACGTTGGATTACTGTAGGTTAAAGGCGACTCTTCAAGAATGACAAAATCAGCGCACTTACCGACTTCCAATGATCCTGTCCATTGGTCCGCATGACACTGCCAAGCGGCATCATAAGTTGCGGCTTTCAAAGCTTGAAAACGAGAGATTTGTTCCTCTTTATGAAGCACAGGAAAGGATGAGGATGTCATAGAAAGCGTTTCATTCTCTGGTTTTGGGTCATTATTTGGTCGAGGCATATCAGGTGCGCCTTCCATAATACGCGTAATCGCTTGTTCCATCATACGAAGAGGCCCTAGAGGAGTCACACTGTAGTCACTGTGCAATGTAATACGCATATCGTGATTACTGATGGCCGATTGACAACGATCTAATAACTGTGATTTTTCAGCACCTAGAATCATTTGTTGGAAAGCCCAGCCCCAGTACCCCACATGGCCAATCAAGAAGCTTGGAGATATACCCAAGTTATACATTTTTTCTAGAGTTTCATCAGAGAGCAAAGACGCATGATCAATACGATCACGACGCAACTCTTTAGTTGCTTTGGTAACACCTGCTCTTTCAAAGGCATTTACCGTCCGGCTTGCGGCTTGATCTCCATTTGCATGGACAATCATAGACCAACCATTATCCACTATTTTCTTAATCAGGGTGTCGTATTCAATTGGATAGCCGTAGTTGAACAGACCAATATTCGTCTGCCTACTAACATCTTGGTCGAATGAAGGTTCGCCAACTTTATTATAGGGTAAATAGTTTTCATTACACTCATAAGGCTGGAATTGCAGCCCTGTCAGGCCTTGATTAGAACCATCAGATAAGATTTTAATAAAGGGAATATTAAACAGTTCATTGCCCGTATTTAACGTGTAGCGCCCTTCGATATTATCATTAAAATCTGCCAAGGTAGTAGCAGCAAGTGCAGCACTAATACGCACAGGACAATTGTTTTCAGCGATAGACTTTAGGATTGCAGGCTGGTTGTATATAAAAGACGGCCCCAGATCACCTTTCTCAACGCTGGCAGGATCTAGTCCGGCTTCCAATACAGAGGTAACGCCTCGCTTACTGGCTTCGGAAAAAATACCTGCAATTTCTTTATGGAGTCTATCTGCATTCAGTGGATTCTCTACGGCAATCACCTGTAATACAGGCCCTAACTCTGGCAGCTCTTTCAAAATACCATCACAGGTATCTAAAAAGGCTACTTTTTCTTTCTCGTCCTTTTCTGCAAAAAATGCCTTCACCCTCTCAATAGCCACTCTATTCACATATCCAACATGCATAGAAGAGTTCATTAAGAAAATAGGTTTTTTTTCAGAAGCCTCATTAAGAGTAGATTCATTAAAGACTTTATTTCCCTTGAGCAAAGATGGGTCAACATTCCGACCAAGAATCCACTTCATTTCGTCCTTTTCAACATAGTCTTTCAGACTTTCAATGACGAAATCACGAGTGTAGCCTTGTCTTAAAGTTTGGCCTTCGAAAGGCCCTACATCTACCATAGTATTAAAAACAGCTGAGGTGATAATATGTAAGTGAGGTTCAAACATCCCCGGAATAAGAGTATGGCCTGACTCTAACGACTGCTCTGACATACAGTCTGGCATAGCTGCTTTCACTTCTTCATAAGTCCCTGTTGCGACAATACGGCCATTTTGAATACCAATAGCCTCCACAGAGACATCCTTGCCGCCAGCTAACGTGTAGATATGACCCAGCCCATTTAAGCCCTTTTTCACACGAAATATTTGCGTTGCTGGCTCTTCACTTAAGGGGGATCTGTCTGACTGATGCTGGTTTTCAAACATTTTAGGAGAAAGAAAATATTTCCAGATTGGGCTGCAGCAGGAACAAGTAAGAGTATCCGTCTCAGTATGTGAGTGGCCCAAGCAAGCATGCTCTAATACGATACCGTTGTTTGACATAAAAATCCTTTAAAATAACAAATTAGGACATATAAAAGGCAGTTAAACTCAAAGCTTGCAGCCACTGGGTGACAACTATACTTTAGGGAACAGCCATAATAATCGACTACACTAAACTACGTCTATATGAGCGGTTAACTCATAATAATTGATAAAAAATACATTCTGTTAGTAGAAGAAACAGAAACCAATACACTCAAATAACACCCACGCTTACAATAGTTCTAGGGTGAAAAAATAGATTTTACAACTAATCAACAAAGTACTAGATGACATCTTTAATCGTTTTAACAAACTGATAATTTGTCTGTGCATCTAAATTAACACTCCAAACCATAGCACCTCCAAACTGTGGGTCTTTACAAATAAGTTGGTATTGATAGCTAATTAATTCGTATATATTTACAGGAGCATCAGGAGTAGTAAAAATGCTTGTTCCGGCCGCATCGCTATTAGCTGGCTCACCAATAACAATTTTGGTTTCTGCAGGGATAGTTTTTCTTAAATTAGCAAAACTCTTAGATATAAAGTCAAGATTTATTTCTTTACTTCCATCAATCTCAGGCCATGGATTGTTATATGCCTGAATAAACAAATAATCAAAAAAATTATTATTCATTGCTTGATCATACATACGTGCATTGCCGATGGAAACCAAAAATAAATTACTAGCATGATCTGCCTGATTTATCTGAGGAGCCGCTGTAATAAGCAATGTTGGGGCAAGTTTTTTTATGGCTTGGCAAAGCTCATTCAAATACTCTCCGTCACCATTTATTTCCAAATCAAAATCTATACCAGTGAAACCATAATCTGTAAGGTATTCAACCAGATTATTAGCAAGTACGGCTGCTGGAGCGCCATTTGGATTATAAGTATTGTGTTCGCCACCTACTGAAAATAATATTTGCTTTGCGCCCTTTGATTTAGCTTTTTTTATGTCTGCCTTCAGCGCAGTCTCTGAAGGAGATGCAGCAAATACATCACCAAAAATACCAACAGTGGCACCATCAATTTTACCAAATGCCATCACAATCGCACTATAACCTTGCTCCGCTGCTTGTGTAAAAGTAATGTCTGACCAGCTTTGTAGGTAACCAACCATCAGTGTATTACGACTCATATAAGTATCCTTTTCTATATATCAGGGTAAGCAGCCATATTAGGTATATTGCTTTAGCTCTATATTTAAGTTACATGTGATTAACTTACGTAACAACTAGTAAAAACCCTAAGTATTGGAAGAATTTTACTAAAAATATCAATTTTCTTATCACACAGAAGTCTTTCGTGTTTTCTAGTCGCTAGTCAGTAAATACCAACATACTTTTATTCAAGTGCTTACCTCTTATCCATTTTTCCAGCTTCTGGATAATTTTTCCGCTGTGATTCTGTGCCCATTGCTCATAATCTATTAACCGGATGGATAATTAATCTTTGAGCAAAGAGATAGGGCACAATGAAAAAAGAGATGGGCAGACCCAAGCAGGAGGGTGAAGCCGATAATCGTGACAAGCTGTTAAAGGCAGCACGTAAATTATTTGTGCGTCATGGCTATACCCATACTACCACACGTATCATCGCCGAAGAGGCGGGGTTAACTCCTGCGATGATACGCTATTACTTTGTGGACAAACGCGGTTTGTTTGAAGCGGTTCTGCAAGAAACGATCGCCCCAATGTTAGATGCGCTCTCAGCCGATGTGCAGCACCAGCCGCCTAAAGACCTATTCTCTTTTATCAGCTTGTATGCACAAATTATGGCACCAAGCCCCGACCTACCTCGTTTGATTATCCGCTCGTTATACGACACGCATTCAGCGGAACATGAGATGGTCTCTCAAGTGTTCTCTCGCTTTATTGATACCGCTGTTGGCAGGTTGTCTCAAGCCTTAACTCAGCAAGGCGTTTTACGACCGGAGGTCGATATTAAACTGGCGTTAATTTCTTGTGTCAGTTTAACCGTCTTCCCCTTTTTGATTCCCAAACTGTTAACCGACAAACTAGGGGTAACGCCCGACGCCTCGTTTTTTGCTGTCCTTGCACAGCACAATCAACAACTGTTGAGTTCAGGTCTGGTCGCGGCACCTAAGCAAGGAGCTTCTGATGATGCGTAAGTTAGCGGTATTGGCAACCTGTGTGTTTTTATTGGCGGGTTGTCAGCAGCAAGAGCCGCCCTCGGCATTTGGCACCCTAGAGCGTGACGCAATCTTATACCGTGCAACCTCAAGCGAGCCCATCGTAGAGATCGCGGTTAAAAAAGGTCAACAAGTGGCAGAAGGTGCATTGTTGCTGCGTTTTGATGAGGTGCAGCAACGCTTAATGATCGCCCAACTTGAAGCCGAGTTGGCGCAGAAAAAAGCCAGTGATGCTTTGATGCAAAAGGGGGCGCGTACCGAGCGTTTCATCGCGGCCCAAGCACGGATTGATGGCGTACAGGCTAAGCTAAAAGAGATTGGCTTGTCTTTAAAACGCGCTAAGACTTTGGAAAAACAACGCAATATTGCTGAAGGTGAACTAGAGCGCGTACAAGCGGAATATCAAGTCACTCAGGCCGAGTTAGTGCAAGCACAGCAACAACTGGCGGAACTGGTTCACGGCAATCAACCTGAAGAACTTGAGCAAAGCGCTCAAGGGGTGTTGGCGGCTCA
This sequence comes from Oceanospirillum multiglobuliferum, assembly GCF_900167095.1. Lineage (GTDB taxonomy): Bacteria > Pseudomonadota > Gammaproteobacteria > Pseudomonadales > Halomonadaceae > Oceanospirillum > Oceanospirillum multiglobuliferum. The sequence goes on along the minus strand of NZ_FUXG01000007.1, from coordinate 137,125 downwards.
AGCTCGTTTACAACAAGCGCAGCAACGCCTACTGGATTTAAGCTTATATGCCCAGAATGCTGGTATGATTGAGGCCTTACCTTGGCAACAGGGTGAACGTGTGCCCGTTGGTGCTGTGGTATTAAAACAGACCTTAGCACAGCAGCCCTATGCCCGAATCTATTTACCAGAACGCATGTTAAGCCAGTGGCAAGTGGGACAAAACATCGGCGTCTGGGTGGATGGCGCATCAGCAGTCATCCCGGGAAAAATTCGTTTTATCAGCCCAACCCCTGCATTTACGCCTCACTTTGCATTGCATCAAAATGAGCGGACACGCTTGGTGTACTTAACCGAAATAGCCCTGCCCGACAGTACTCGTCTGCCCAGCGGCACCCCTGTTAGGGTTGAACTGCCATGAGTCCTATTCAGCCTGAACTGGCCATTGAAACCCAAGGTTTAAGCAAGCGCTTTCAGAATTACTTTGCCGTCAACCAGCTGGATTTACAGATTCAAAAAGGGACGATTTATGGTTTTTTAGGCCCCAATGGCTGCGGCAAGTCGACCACCATTCGCATGTTAACGGGGTTATTAACGCCCAGTGCAGGCTCTGCCAAAGTGTTGGGTTATCAACTGCCCGAGCAAGCGGATGAACTGCGTTTGAAGATTGGCTATATGACGCAGAAGTTCTCTCTGTATGACAACTTGTCGGTATTGGAAAATCTCGACTTTGTTGGACAGATCTACGGCTTAACCCGTAGTGCTCGCAAAGCCAGAATTGCCGAACTGGCTGAGCTGTATCATCTCAACGATAAAATCAAAGTACGGGCGGGTGCGCTCAGTGGTGGACAAAAACAGCGTTTGGCACTGGCTGCGGCCACTATGCACCAACCCCAACTCCTGTTTTTAGATGAACCCACCTCAGCGGTTGATCCTGAAAATAGACGCGAGTTCTGGGAGCGCTTATTTGATTTGAGTGACCAAGGCACCACCATTTTAGTGTCCACACATTACATGGATGAGGCTGAACGCTGTCATGCCCTTGCAATTTTAGAGCAGGGACAAAAACGGGCAGATGGTACACCTAAACAATTGATCGCACAGATGCACGCCGCCGTATTTGAAGTCAGCGGAGACAATCTTCGCCAATTGCGTAACGCTCTAATGGCGAGAGAATCGGTCATCTCAACCGCACAAATTGGTGAGCGTCTACGGGTTTTGGTCAGTCTAGATCAACCTCAACCAGAGGTTTGGCTGAAAGCGCAGGTCAGTACAGAGCATCAGGTGGAACAGACCCGACCCAGTTTAGAAGATGTGTTTGTTGCCAATACGGGAGCGGCTTATGTCCAACGCCATCCGCTTTAGTGCTGCCCGTGCCATCGCCATCATGATCAAAGAGTTGCGCCAACTGGCACGAGACCGCATCACCTTCGCCATGATTGTGATGATCCCTTTTGCCCAACTGATGTTATTTGGCTACGCCATCAACACCGATGTGCGCCATGTACCTGCTGGCCTGCTCGACTTTGCAGCGACCTCACAATCGCGCACCTTAGTGCAAGACCTTGAGGCCAGCCAAGTGGTGCAGTTTATCCGTCGCTTTGACGACTTAAAACAAGCTGAAGCGGCCATCACCAACGGCGAAGTGGCAGCAGTGCTGTATCTGCCTGCAGACTTTGAACGTCGCCTGTTAACCCGTGAGTTACAACTGTCCACCGCGCCGATCGGACAGTGGATCACCGATGGCAGCGACCCCGTACTTAGCGGTGCGGTGAGTGGCTTACGTCAAATGCCTCTTTCCGATCCGCGTGCCGTGCAAGGTGTCGACACCTCCAGCGCTGTGTTCGAGATTGTGAACTACTTCAATCCTGAAAAACGCTCTGCCGTTAACATCGTTCCGGGTTTAATCGCGGTGATCCTAACCATGACCATGATCTTGTTTACCTCAGCCGCCATCGTGCGTGAGCGAGAACAGGGCAATATGGAGTTTCTGATAACCACCCCGATCAGACCAATTGAACTGATGCTGGGTAAAATTGTGCCCTATATTTTGGTGGGCCTACTGCAAATGGGTATTATTTTAACACTGGGCAATAGACTTTTTGCGGTGCCACTACCTGTCGATCTATTCTCACTACTGGTCATCACGCTGCTTTTTATTTTGGCCAGTTTAACGTTGGGATTGGTCATCTCCACTCAAGCACAAACCCAACTGCAAGCGATGCAGATGACCATCTTTATCCTACTGCCCTCTATTTTGCTGTCTGGCTTTATGTTTCCGTTTTCGGCAATGCCAGAGCCTGCACAGTGGATCTCTGAACTGCTGCCAGCCACTCATTACGTGCGGATGATTCGCGCCGTGGTGTTACGAGAAGCCCACTGGAGCGACTTACATTTTGACGTGGGCTATCTGCTGGGCTTTATTGCGGTGGGGATGACCATTGCCACCTTAAGATTTAAAAAGCGGCTGGATTAAAGATGATTTATTATCTAGTAGTACATTGACGTCATGCAGTTTCTGTTTTTAAAGTTTGATTATGTAATCACCAAATGCCCCAGCTTGCGTTATGCAAACTGGGGTTTATGAAATAGAAATTTTAGCCTATATGCCCTAAAGGCAAAGCTGTGCGCTGTATGACCTGTCTAAGTACAAAGCTAGTACGAATACTGGTGACCCCTTTTATTTGATTCAACTCTTTTAGCAGAAACTGTTCATAGGCCGGCATATCTGGCATTACGACCTTTAGCAGAAAATCAGCATCACTTCCCGTAATTAACGAGCATTCTAAGACTTGGTCATAGCTCATTATCTTATTTTCAAAATGCTCAAGACGCTCAGGAACTTGGCATTCTAAACAGACATGAATGTAGATCGTTAGATCTAGGCCAAGTGCAGTTTGGCTGAGTAGAGTAACACGCTGCTGAATAATGCCCGCATCTTCTAAGATTTTAACTCGACGGGCACAGGGTGAAGGCGACAAGCCTACTTTCTCTGCCAGTTCTAAATTGCTGATATCAGCATTACGTTGAATTTCATGCAGAATTTTTCGGTCTATACGGTCAATTTGTTTTAGGGATGTCATGTTGGCAGCAACCTATTTTCATTATTATTCTGTTACAAGTTTTTAGCATACTTCTTGATTTTATTGGTTTATTTAAGAGTATATGACTATTAAATAGCTTAAAAGTAATGTTTTTGTTTGCTGAAGGCGCTATTTATAACTGTTTCATAGATAGTGCTGCTCTTCAGGCAGAAAAGTAGGGTTTATCACCAAAATTGGCAGTCAGTGTCACTTATATATGGCTAAATCACTAACTTTTGCACTTTAGTGCCTGCATGTTGAGTTGCATCAGCAATCTATAGCTATAGCCATGCTTAAATCGGCTAATTAATTTAGTGGGTTTACAGCAAACTGGGGCAGACATGCAGTTAATTCAACAAGCGCAGCGATTTTTACGCACACTGAGAGGTTATGTCTTAGTGTCGATTATGCTCGTGTCATTGACGGTCTTTTTTAGTGTGACCTTAGCCGTCACACTGCTATACGAAAACATTATTCAACGGCAGGCTGAGGCCAGCTCGCAAACCATTGCAAGTAATACCTTCAATGGTATGTTTCAGGTGATGCGCCAAGGCTGGACGCGCAAAGATTTAGAAGTTTTCATCTCTGCAACCAAATCTTCATTTGCTAATACGCCATTCGAAATTGAGATCTACCGAGGTGAGAAGGTCAAGCAACTTTTTGGCAGCATTAACCAGCCAAAGTTCGATGTAAATATTGAACAAGTATTCGCCAGCGGTGCTGAACAAGTGAGTCAGACAGGGCATATTATGCGACGTATTTATCCCCTCACCGCCAGAGCTGAATGTACTGTCTGCCACACCAACGCAAAGACAGGTGACACTTTAGGTGTTATTGACCTTAAACAGGACATGCAAGCGATCAGCGATGAAATGAGGCAAAACTACATTGCCCTATTTGTGCTGTGTTCAATTTTGATTTTATTTGCGGCACTAGTTTTCTCTGGATTTATTGCCGTAAAAATTAAGCGCTCCATTGGACAGTTTAAAAGCCAATTGGCAGAAGTGAATACCATTAAAGACTTTCGGCAGATGGACAGTTTGAAAGCAGACTTCTACTTTGACGAGTTCAATGGTGCGTTTGATCATGTCAGCCAGTTGATGGAAAAGCTTAAAGATGTAGCAGTTGATAAAGATATTTTAGAATTTGAGATCCGTCTACTCAGTAAATTTATCATTACCTCTGATGTGGTGCGTGACTGGCGAGATTTTATTAAAGACCTGTTGGTTGATATCAACAGTATCATTCAGGCGCATACCTTAGTCACCATCTTTCAAGTAGAAGAAGAGGGTTATGAATTAGAGGTCTTTTGGTATCAAAATGTGCCAGATGCCACCAGGCAAGATTTTGAGAACTACCTACGTCAACAAATTGAAGGAGACGACCACTTTCACCAAGGAGCCTCTATTCTAAGTATTACACATCATGTCGCTAGCCCTGAGCAGCAGATGGAAGTGCAGCTCAATATTGCGCCTAAAGATATTGAACTACAAACCAAATCACTCTTACTTGAAGCGCCAAAAATTGGTGGGGTTGTGGGTATTGGCGTTCAGTCAGATTTAGCGCGTGACCCGATCCGCCATATTGTCATTGATGGTATTTTAACAACACTTTTAAACTTAGTTGGCTCTGTTAAAGCGATCTACAAATACACCAAAGATCTTGAATACTACGCCACCCGCGATCCGCTCACAGGCTTACATAACCAGCGGATGTTTAAAGAGCTATTAGGATATGAAGTTGGACGCGCCACTCGCCATGAAGAATCTTTCAGCCTGTTGATGTTAGATCTCGATAACTTTAAAACGGTGAATGATCGCTACGGTCATGCTTTTGGCGATCAATTCTTACAGGCCTTTGGCAAAGTGTTAGAGCAAAGTGTTCGCCCAGGTGATTTTTTAGCGCGTTACGGCGGTGATGAGTTCACTATTATTCTGCCTGAAGCAGGAGAGGAGCAAGCGCACTCCGTTGCACAGCGCATTCGATCAAATTTAGAAAAATTAGAGCTGCGCACTCCTGATTCAGGTTTTGTACGTGCAACTAGTTCTATCGGTATTGCCGTTTATCCTCAGCATGCCAAAAATCCGCGAGACCTTTTTTTAATGGCTGACAATATGATGTACAAAGCCAAAAGAGATGGTCGCAACGCCATTGCTGTACCTGAAGAACATGAAGTTGCCGAGGTGTATAAAGAGGCGGGTGCCAAAAATATCATGGTACTTGAAGCATTAGAGCAGAAGCGTATCGTACCTTTCTTTCAGCCCATTATAGATGTGAATACTGGTGAGATAATTATTCATGAATTGCTGATGAGAATTGAAAAAGACGGCAAAATTATCCCTGCAGGAGAGTTTATTGATATTGCAGAGGGTATTGGCGTCGTGCATAAAATGGACTACTTGTTGATCGAAAAAGCCTTTCAGCAAGTCGTTGAACAAGGCTATAAGGGCACCTTGTTTATCAATCTTTCACCTAAGTCACTGATTGTTAGTGAATTCATTGGTCGAATCAGACAGCTGGCCGTAGATTATGCAATTGCTTCTGACCGAATAGTGTTTGAGTTAACCGAGCGTGAAACTGTAAGCAACTTAGCACTACTTGAAAAGTTCGTATTAGACTTAAAGTTAGAAGGCTTTAATTTTGCAATTGATGATTTTGGTTCTGGATTTTCATCTTTTCATTACATCAAGCACTTCCCGATTGACGTAATCAAAATCGAAGGTGAATTTATCCGTAATATGTTGCAAGATGATAAATATATGGCATTTGTAAAAAGTATTGTAACTTTAGCGCAAAATCTTAATATCAAGACAATCGCTGAGTTTATTGAAGATGAAGAGATTATGCAGGCTGTTCAAGCTTTGGGTATAGATTATGCGCAAGGTTACTATTTAGGTCGACCAGCGCCTGCATTTTTGCTTGAGAAAATAACTGTGTCAGCATAAAAAACCTATAAAACAATAGATTAGAGTGCTTTAATAGGTGTATATAATACTCAGCTCTAGCCACTTGTCGCGAATAGAGCTGAGTGATAAACCCTAAGTCAATAGGAATATATGGAATGGACTCGGATTACGCACAGGCCGTATGCCCTTCAAATTGTGAAAATCATAATCTACAGTCAGTGCTGGCTGAAGTTAGAGCGCGGCTACAGCAAGAAACATTGCGTCACCAAGAAACAGCAGAGCGCTTAGATCTGATTAGCCATGTCGTTAACAAAGCACACTTTTCGGTGATGATCACCGATGCGGATCAGCAGATACTCTATATCAATGAAGCTTATACTAGGCTTACAGGCTTAAGCTTTGCAGATGTTAAAGGCAAAACACCCAAGATTAATCAATCAGGTCGTCATAAAAAAGAGTTCTATCGTAACTTATGGTTGCACCTGTTGGACTCAGGCTACTGGGAAGGTGAGATCTGGGATAAACGCCCAGACAGCAGCTACTTTATGAAACATCTTGCCATTGAAGCCATAAAAAATGAGCAAGGTATTACAACTCACTACTTCTCCATTTCTAGTGATCTGTCCGAGCAAAAGCGTACGGAAGAAGAGCTAGAGCGCTTAACTCATTACGATCCCTTAACCAATCTGCCCAACCGCATCTTATTTCGTAACCGTCTAGGCCATGAGTTTCTCATATCCAATCGCCATAATTCGCGCACGGGCTTACTATTGATGAACTTAGATCGCTTTAAGATTATCAATGATGCCTTTGGTTTTGCGGCAGGCGATCAGCTTCTAGTACAAGTTGCAGAACGTTTACGCCACCGTGTACGGGGTACAGATTTATTGGCACGCCAAGAGCAACGTACAGAGCGTGACTCAGACCTTGTTTCTCGTATTGGTGGTGATGACTTCAGTTTTATTCTGAGTGAGTTGAGAGCGCCAGAAGATGCCGCCGTTGTTGCACGTCGCTTATTGAGTGCATTTATAGAGCCATTTGAAGTCTGTGGTGAAGACATCTACTTGTCTGCCAGTCTTGGTATAGCCATTTACCCTGATAATGCTAAAAATGAAGATGCTTTGTTGCAGTGTTCAGAAACTGCCTTGGATCTTGTCAAAATAGAAGGTAAAGGCGGCTATCGCTTTTTTGCTGAAGACCTTAATATTAGTAGCGCGCATAGGGTGCGCTTAGAGGCGCGCTTGCATCGTGCTGTTGAAAAGCAAGAGTTTGAGCTTTACTACCAACCCAAACTTGATCTAAAAACCAAAGAACTAGTGGGCATGGAGGCTTTGTTACGCTGGCCTCAAAACGATGGTTCAATGATTTCACCTGCTGAGTTTATCTCTGTTGCAGAAGACACAGGCTTGATCAACCCTATTGGTCAATGGATTATCCAACAAGCAATTGAGGATACTCTAAAAATCAATGCCCAGCGCCAAAAGCCAATGCAAATTGCCATTAACTTATCTGTGCGGCAATTCCGTAATCCTGCACTGATTAGCACTATCGCCCACTTTATTCGTAGTAGTGATATTAACCCTGCTTTAATTGAGTTTGAAATCACTGAAAGTATGTTGATGGATAAGGTTGATGAGGCTCGTCAAGCAATGGCAAACCTACGTCAACTTGGGGTGCAGTTAGCAATTGATGACTTTGGTACGGGCTATTCTTCACTGGCCTACTTAAGACAATTCCCTGTGAACACCCTAAAAATAGATCAAAGTTTTATTGCAGACTTAGATGATAATGATGAAAGCAGTAAGAGCATTGTAAATGCTGTTATTGGTCTAGGGGTTGGTCTAAAGCTAAAAGTGGTCGCAGAAGGTATTGAAACCGAAGAACAGATGAATCTTTTGAGCAAAGCAGGTTGCCATATCGGACAAGGCTTTCATATTGCCCGCCCGATGCCTTTTGATCAGCTGCTTAAATACGGTTGAACATAATCTGAGTATAACTCTGTGCTTGCGCTGTCATACTAAGTGAAAGCGCCTTATATTATCCCTTATAAACACACGATGTACCGATAACTCCGATTATGTAGTATGTTTTTTCAGCCAAACCTCCAGTTCTGATGCAGACGCTGGACGACTCAGCAAATAACCTTGAGCCACATCGCAACCATTAGCTAGCAAGAAATCCATTTGAGACTGGTTTTCTACGCCCTCTGCAATTACTTTCATATTTAACGCATGACCCATGGCGATAATGGCTTGAACTAGCGTTTTATTGCGTGGGGCATCGTCTAAATGGCGAATGAAAGATTGATCTATTTTCAGCTCATCCAGCGGGAATACTTGCAGATAGCTTAGAGATGAATAACCTGTACCAAAATCATCAATCGCGACGCTTAGTCCATGATCACGGTGTTGGTTGAGCTGATTGATAACTTGTTCATTCTGTTTCATCAGCAGGTTTTCTGTAATCTCTATTTTTATGTCATTTTTACTGAGCTGATGCTCAGCCAGTATTTGATTAAAGCGCGCAAAAAAGGCTTCAGGCTCTTCAAATTGAACGCTGGAAACATTCACTGCAATCTGTTTTATAGAGAAGTCGTTGGCGCGCCATGTTTGTAATTGCTGGCAGGCTAGCTCTAAAACAATAAAGCCAATTTCATTGATCAGCCCAGTCTCTTCTGCCAAGGGAATAAAGTCCATCGGTGAGACCATTCCCTTTTCAGGATGTTGCCAGCGAATTAATGCCTCAACACATACAATTTGCTGTGTTATTAGATCTAATTTAGGTTGGTAATGTAATTGGAACTGTTGTTCTTTGATAGCATGACGTAACTCCTCCTCAAGACGAATTCTGTGCATGGCATGTTGGTTCATCTCATCGGTATAAAAACGATAGGTATTGCGGCCTGCTTCCTTGGCTCGGTACATTGCCATATCAGCATGCTTGAGAAGAGTCTCCATATCCTTGGCATCGTTAGGGCAAAGTGTAATGCCAATGCTACCACTGATAAAATTCAGCTCCTCACCATTCAATATGAAGGGTTTTCTCAGTTCTCTGGTCGCTTTTTCTGCGTAAGACTCAATTTCTCCAACGGTATGAAGCCCTGACAGAATTGCGGTAAACTCGTCACCCCCCAAACGTGCGACTACATTATTACGGCCAAACACTTGTTGTAAGCGCTGAGCAGCTTCTAATAGCAGTAAATCACCAAAAGAGTGGCCAAGGCTGTCATTTACCTCTTTGAAACGGTCAAGATCAATGAATAGTAGAGCAAAAGGCAAGGCTTCTTGTTTCTGCTTGGCAATTGCTTCTTGTAGTTTAGCTGAAAATAACAAACGATTTGGTAGATCGGTTAAGGCATCGTAGTGGGCTTGATACCAAATATCTTCTTCATATTTTTTACGCTGGGTAATGTCGCTAAATAAACCGATGTAGCGCACTGCTTCGTGGGTTTCTGTATTGCGTACCGTGTTAATTGACAACCATTCAGGATATAGTTCGCCGCTTTTTCTACGGTTCCAAATCTCGCCTTGCCAAGACCCTTCTGTCTTTAGGGTTTGCCACATCTGTTCATAAAAATCATCGCCATGACGCCCTGATGATAGTAATGCAGGGGAGTGCCCTATAGCTTCAGCCTCGCTATAGCCTGTAATTTTGCTAAAAGCAGGATTAACCGAATGAATGCGATTTTCATGGTCGGTAATAATGATCGCTTCAGAAGTGTTATTAAAAACCGAACTGGCAAGGCGCATGGCCTCTTCGTGAGCCTCGCGGGTGCTAATATCTCTAATTGTAAGCGTATAAAGTGGAGTCTTATGTTGCCAAATCTGGCTGCAAGATAGCTCTGTTGTGAAGCGCTCACCTTGTGGGTGTTCTGCATTATAGCGAATTGCTTTAAGTTCTGTGATGCCAGACTCACTTTTATAATTCTGAATCATAGTCATAACAGAGGGAATTAAACCGCTAATATGCATATGTGGGCTTGCTTCATCTAAACAGAAGATCTGCTGTGCAGCAGGGTTTAGGTCTATAATGTCGCCCTGTTCCGTCACTGTAATAACAGCGTCTGCGGTAGCGTTTAGAATAGCGCTTTTACGCGCTTCACTAAACTGCAAAGCGGTAGTGGCTTCTTTAACTTGTAAAAGATAGCTGAGACGGTTCTTTAACACCGCCCAGTGAATTGGTTTGGTGATATAGTCGCTGGCACCAGCCTGAAACGCATCATCCACAAATTGCTCTTCATTCATGGCTGTGACCATGATGACAGGCGTAGTATCGCCGTTGGCGAGCTTTTTCAGCATCTGGCAGACATCAATGCCTGATAGATCAGGTAAATCACCATCTAATAACACTGCATCCGGTTTAAACTCTTGGAATAGGCGTAGTGCCTCTATCCCACAACTGGCATTGGCCGTTTCGTAGTGATGACCATTGAGGAACTGTGCCAACATCATCAAGAAGACCGGATCGTCATCTACTAATAATATTTTCTTATATTCAGTATTGATTGATAGCTTATTCATGGCACAACTCCGTAATCTCTGGACTAGACAGTGCTTGATGAAGAGCATCTATACTCTGTCTAATTTCAACTAATTTAAGTGCCATGCCTTGATAATCATTGTCCAATGCACAGTGCTCCATCTGTTCTGCCTGTTGTCCTAATGTAATTGCCCCTAGGCTTCTTGCGCTGCCTTTAATACGATGAGAGGTCTTTTTCACTTGGTCAGATTGTTGGTTAGCAATACTACTTTCAAGTTGCTGAAATAATTCAGGCAAACTGGAGTCAAAAGTTGTGAGTAAAGGCTTTAGGCTCATGTGACCAAGATCATTATAAAGCTGTCTAAGCACTTTTATGTTGTAGGCCTCATGGTTGGCCTCACTTCTTGGCTCTGACGTTGCAAGAGCCGATGCTTCAGCATTATTAACTACAGCTTCAACCTCAACTTTAGCCTCGCTGTTAACTTCAACCTTCTCTTGAGCTTGAGATGTTGCAGGTGCCAAATACTCTACAGGAGCGGGCTGTTTATCAGCCGTTTCGATAGAAGAAACACCTTGATGTACGGGTAGCCAGCGGATTAAAGCCTCAATTAGCGCTTGTTTGGCCAGAGGTTTTGCTAAATGGTCATCCATACCTTTTTCAAGGCAAAGCTCTCGGTCACCATTCATCGCATGTGCTGTTAAGGCAACAATAGGTGTATGTCGGCCAAGCTTCATTTCTAATGCTCTGATACTAGAGGTTGCCTCATAGCCATCCATGATAGGCATTTGAATATCCATCAGAACAAGATCGTACAGCTCTTTTTGGTATTCGGCAAAAGCCTGAGCGCCATCCTCTGCAAGGGTTGCACTGAACCCTAACTGTTTCAGCATACCTAGAGTAACCTGTTGATTTACAGGGGTATCTTCAGCTAGCAAAATCTTGGCACCTATACGCGCAGCTAATGCATCGTTAACATCTATGGGATTATGGCTAGATGGTGTACTGACAGAGTCCAAACACTCATCATTCATAGTATGAATGATGGCGTTATAAAGCTCAGACTGTCTGAAGGGCTTGCGCAAATAAGTGTGTATATTAAGCGCATTTAGCTCATTCTGGTCTGGTAGATCCATTGAACTGAGCATGATTAACTTCAGCCCTGCTAAGGTAGGCTGTTGCTGAATCATTTTGGCTAGGCCTAAACCATCAATGTCAGGCATCATTTGATCCAACAGCACTAACTGATAGGGGTTGCCCTCTTGGGCGCGGCGCAATAGCCGTACCAATGCATCTTCAGCTGAAGCCTCAGAGCCACTGCTCATACCCCAAGAGACGACAATATGCTGCAACAGTTCGCGGTTAGTGCTGTTGTCGTCAACAATCAGAGTTGATGTTTGCTGTAACAGCTCTCGATACTCAGCCGTTAGATCAAGGGCTTTTTTGCCCTTTTCGAAAGTCAGATCAAACCAAATTTTAGTACCAGCCCCTTCAATGCTGTTTAATTTGATTTCACCACCCATCAGCTCGACGAGCTGACGTGAAATGGCTAGCCCTAGGCCTGTGCCCCCATATTTTCGGGTAGAGGTACTATCAAGCTGTACAAATTTTTGAAATAGGCGAGCTTGAGCTTCGTTGGATATACCAATGCCTGTATCAGCTACGCTAAAGCGAAGTACGATTTTTTGATGGTCTTCTAATAACGTATCTAGCTTAACGACAACCTCTCCTTTATCGGTAAACTTAATGGCATTATTGACGAGGTTCATCAGTACTTGGCTTATTCTATCTGGGTCGCCTTTTAGCATTTGTGGCAATTTAGGCAGTGTGACGGGAATAACATCTAAGCCTTTTTGATTAGCTGTGTCCGCAAATAACATTACACAGTTTTCAAGAAGTTCATTCGGGTTAAAGTCGGTGATATTAATACTGAGCTTTCCGGCTTCAATTTTAGACAGATCCAAAATATCATTCAGCAGATTAAGCAGTGTCTCCCCAGACCGCTTAACAGTCTCTAGATGGTTGCGTTGTAGCATGTTCAGCGGAGTACTCAGCAATAGCTCTGTCATGCCTAGTACGCCATTTAATGGTGTACGAATTTCATGACTCATGGTGGCTAAAAACTGGGCTTTTGCAATCGCTGCTGCCTTTGCCTGCTTAAGTGCAAGTTCTAATTCAGAGGTACGTTGCTCAACCTTCATCTCCAGAGAGTCATTAACTTCCTCTAGATCCTGATGAGAGCGCTTCAAGTGTTCCAGCATTGCCTGCATGGAGCGCCCTAGAGAGGCGACTTCATCATCACCTGTGATCGGTATGTCGGCATTGATATTGCCAGCGCTTACCTCGTCAGCTGCTAATTTCAAGCGCTGTAATGGACGTGTGAGGCCATAAGCAATAATAGTAGTTGCAATCGCGAGTAGGAACCCTCCGAACAGCATCAAAATACTGATCGTTTTTAATAGCCCAGCAGACTCTTGGTGCAGGTAATCAAGGTCAGTCTCTGCACCTAGTAATATATTATCCTTGAAACCAAAATCGGTAAGTTGTACGTAGCGTAACACAACGCCTTCATCACCTGAGCGAATTGAAAGCTCAGGTTCGTTCTGGCTTAACCTAAAAAGCCCTGCATCGACCAGCTCTGGAATATCATTGGATAAGTGCTGATCAGGGTATAATTCATAAGCCCAGTTTTTCTCAATATTGGGATGGGTGAAGTAATGTCCTTCTAAGTCTGTTGCAAAATAATTAATATTGCTATTTGAGTGATCACGGGCGCTGAACATCTGGTCAAAATCAATTTGTACTGTTAATACCGCATAAATAGCACCCCGCTGGTCTCGAATAGCTTGTGAGGCATAAACAACGGATTGAGGCGGAAAAATAATGCGACCATTTTGTTTTAACAGTCGAGGTGTTGTGAATCGAATGCGATCAGATACAACCGTGCTTAAGTCATCAGGATAGCGTGTATCAAAACGATTCAACTGACGGGTCTCATTTTGACGGCTTAGGACAATGCCACCTTGTCGCTCTATGTCTAGTAGTGTGGCCTGCTCTGTGGCAATAGGTTGCAGTTGAATGGCTAAATAAGAAGGGCGCTGCTTTAACATTGTGCCCGTAAGTGTGGTTAATCGCTCTTGCCACATGGCAAAGGTCATATTTTCACGCTCATCATACCCTTCACTTTTTTGAGCACGAATGATGCCGTGTATAGCCGAGTCGCGGGATAAAAGCCCTAAATCTTCATGCAGAGTCTTAACGTTGTTAAGTAACATAGACTCTTCACGTTGTAAGTCATCGTGTAAGCGATTCAGTGCTTGTTGTTCTAGTAACTCAGATGAATTGCTATAGATCAAGCTTGAAATGCCCAGCATCCCTATCAAACTGATACCTAATGAGAGTAAGCCAAACTTAACTGGAACTGACCATGTGAGTTTCTTTGTCATTATTCAGCCTCAGGCTTTAGCAGGTCATTGATCAAACGCTCTATATAAGCCAACTCTTGTGCTAGTTTTTCTCGTGACACACCTTTTTGGCTGACAGCGGTGAATGAACTCATAGAGAACAAACCAAAAAATGGCTTTACCGCGATAAGCTCGTCATGGATTAAGCTGAGATTGGTCTCAATATCCGATAAGGCTGCCGTGCTGATATTTTGTTTGTTAGGCGGGGGCAGTAGAAAAGCGCCCGCTCTTGAATGTATTTTTTGCACGGCCTGTAACAGATCCAGAGACTTTGATAGTAAGGTACTATTATCTTGCCCATTATTAATTACGTAATCATCTGCCACAAATGCTGTAGGATTACGACCTATCTGTTGATAAATCGCATGCAACTCTGTACGTATATCATGGGCTTCTTGGTAGAGCATATGAAGACTAAAGTCTTTTTTACTGATAAGAGCATCAAGATATTGAGACACTTGGTGTAGCTCAGCATAGAGCTGTTTTTCGCTCGGCTCTGTTACTGTTGATAGTTGAGTATTGGTGACCGGCGTGAAACCAATATGATCAAAATAATTTGCAAGCTCACTTTCTAAACGTAATGCCATCTCATAAAGCTCTGTAGGTGTCACCTTATGCAATGGTGGGTGCGGCACATTAGTAGGTAGCTGTTTAATGCTTTTACGCAATAAATTCATTCGCCGTAAGCTCTGCAAGTTCAGCTGCAGTACGTGGCGCAGGTTAACCTCAGTTGTGGGTAGCACTAAAGAGAGCTTTAGCCTTACCCCTCGAGCCTTTTGTAAAGCACTGAGCTGGTTGCGTAGTCGATTTACCACTTGATATATATCAGAAAGGTTCTTTTGTAACGTGTCGCGGCGATATTGAAATATAGGGCCATCAACCTGAAAGGTTGGTAGCATTTTTTCTGCCCAAGAGAGCATTTGTATTACATCGTCTGGGGTTTTGTTTCGTTTTAATTCTGGCATCCGTTGCTCAAATTCTATGCCTAACCGATACTTTACTCGCTGTAATTCGGCAATATTTACTTGCAGGGCGTCATAAACATCGGTTGGTGTAATCACACGCTTAGGTACTGTTGGCGCCAACTCTGGTGCTTTCATCCATAAATTTTTCTGTACTTGGTAAATTTGGCCTTGCAGTTGATAGGCTGATTTTAAAGCATGGTTAGGGTGTTTGCCCTTGCCTAATTTGGGTGGTGCTACATCATTAGGTAAATTCTGACTTAGACGTAAAAACTTAATCAGATCAACTAAGTACTCAGCCTGCTGATAAACATCTGAGGGTGTGAAGCCGCGTACTCCTAGTAAAGGGTCAAACGCTAAAGAGATGCGCCAGAGCTGCTGGTAGACATTGGTAGGGCTAACTGATAACTGTAATTTTTCAATCGGCTTATTGGCTTGCAAGTGTGTTGGTAATAACAGTCTGACCTCACCTTGTAAGTGTTGAATGAGAGTATGCACCTCATCTGGGGTAATCTCTCGGGTAGGGTATAGAGGAGTCGTAATAGCCCCTAACTGCTTAATTTCCCGGTAGCGATTGACCTTAGCAAGTACTTCCAATGCTTTTTGATAGACGTGACGAGGTTCTTTGGGGGCAATAACGTCGACGTCTGGTAGCTTGACACTGCGATTAGCAAACTGCTGTAAAAGCAATACATCTTGTTGTATTTGTAATACAAGAGTGTAGTTGTCTTGTGCTGTTTTTGCAGGTACCACGATATAGGCACTGGCATGATTGGCGATTAGAAAATAACCGAGGCAAGTCAGTACCAGTGTGAGCAGCAGCTTCAATAGTTTTGTATAAAAGATCATTATGCTGTGGGGGAGCATAAAACTATCCTTTTAGAAAATGTAAAAATAAATCCCTTTACGGACAAAGTGTTACGATAATATTCACTCTTTCAGCGACTTCTGTATGCCTATATCTGTAAAATTAGCGCACTATTATGTTGGTTTCTTGATAAAAATCAATATGTAAGGATGTTCTAAACAGAGTTGATGCTCTAGGCCTACTGACTCAGGCTGGGCGTTATATGGCTGACACTACAGCTCAGTTACACAATAGGATAAGTTCATGTTTAGCTTTTTTGAGCGATTGATCCCCGCATTTCCTGATGCAGAGCCTACACAACCTCCTAAGGGTGTGTTTCAGTTCTGTCGACACTACTCTAAAGGCGTTGAAGTCCCTCTCATCTTGATGTCTCTGCTCACGGCAACAGTGGCAGTATTAGAAGTTACGTTATTTAAATTTATGGGACAGCTGGTGGATTGGCTCTCCGCCAAAGACCCGGCGACTTTTTGGGCTGAAGAGTCTGGTACTTTAATATTGATGAGTCTTGTGCCCTTAGTTGCATTGCCCATTGTGGGTCTCTTGCACTCACTGATTACCCATCAGACTCTATTGGGTAACTACCCAATGTCAATTCGTTGGTTAGCACATCGTTACTTGTTAAAACAGAGCGTGTCCTTTTATGCCAATGATTTTGCAGGTCGAATTTCGACGAAGGTGATGCAGACAGCGCTTTCTGTACGGGAAACGGTGATGAAGCTGCTGGATGTCTTGGTTTATATCCTTGTTTATTTCACAGCAATGCTGGTTCTGGTGATGCAATCTGACTGGCGCTTGGCCTTGCCTATGCTAGTTTGGTTGGCACTTTATGTCAGTATCCAGATCTATTTTGTGCCTAAGCTCAAAGCGATAGCAACAGAGCAAGCCGATGCCCGTTCACTAATGGGTGGGCGTATTGTTGATGCCTATAGCAATATCAATACAATCAAACTGTTTTCTCATACCGAGCGTGAGTCAGACTATGCCCGTGAAAGCATGGATGGCTTTATGCAAACCGTATATAAACAGATGCGCTTGGTGACTCAGCTGAACTTTTGTGTACAGAGTATTAATCATATTCTGTCTTTTTCGGTTGCGGCTTTGTCTATTTGGCTATGGCTCGATTCAGCCATCTCTGTAGGTGCAATAGCGATTGCCGTAGCTTTGGCTTTGCGCTTGAACGGTATGGCGCATTGGATTATGTGGGAGGTCAGTGCCTTATTTGAAAACATTGGTACAGTGGCTGATGGCATGAATACCTTATCGCAACCCCTACAAGTGCAAGATCAGCCTAAAGCACTACCGATTCAAGTACCAACAGGACAGATTCAGTTTGATCAAGTGGGCTTTCATTACGGTGAAGATAAGCGCGTGATTGAGCAGCTTAGTTTGAGTATTAAATCAGGTGAGAAAATTGGCTTAGTTGGACGCTCTGGTGCGGGTAAGTCAACCTTGGTTAACTTATTGATGCGTTTCTTTGATGTTGAGTCAGGCACCATCAAGGTGGATGGGCAAAATATCCAACAGATTCAACAAGACTCATTGCGCGCGCATATCGGAATGGTAACCCAAGATACCTCTTTATTGCATCGCTCAGTACGGGAAAATATCTTGTATGGTCGTCCTAATGCGCCTGAAGAGGAGATGATTGCAGCAGCCAAAAAAGCTGAAGCCCATGATTTTATTCTTTCACTAACTGATCCTGAAGGCCGTACAGGCTATGATGCCCATGTTGGTGAGCGTGGTGTTAAGCTTTCAGGAGGGCAGCGACAGCGCATCGCCATTGCACGGGTACTATTGAAAGACGCGCCTATCTTAGTGTTAGATGAAGCCACTTCGGCACTGGACTCAGAAGTTGAGGCCGCTATTCAAGCCAGTCTGTATCAATTGATGGCAGGTAAAACGGTCATCGCCATAGCCCACAGGCTTTCTACTATTGCTGCTTTAGATCGTTTGGTTGTATTAGACCAAGGGAAAGTTGTGGAGCAAGGTACTCATGCTGAGTTGGTAGCGCAAAACGGTATTTATGCCCAGCTTTGGCAGCATCAAACAGGTGGTTTTTTGGGAGAGGGTTAGGCGATAAACACTACTCTTCTGTAGGCTTAAGGCTTAGCTAAAGTATTCTTAGTGATTTTTATAGTAAAGAGGCGTTTAAATCAACGCCTCTAACAAGTGTTTACAACTCTTCAATCTGACGGCGAATATCGTCAATTTTACGCTGCATTACTTTTTCTAGATGTTCTACTTCTTCGAGTAACAAGGCCTTTTTGTCTTCTGTTTTACGCTCAACGGCTACCAACTGATCCAGCTCTGCTACAGCCCTTAGAAAATAAGCTGAAGGCTCGGTAACTGTGCGATATTTAACGGTGCCTTCGTTAACCTTTAAACTTTTCTGGAAGCGTTTGAATTTGTATTTTTTGCTTTTAGCAAACCACTCACCAGAATGGCGGTGGAAATAGACTTTCAGAATATCAATATCGCCTTCAATACGAGAGCTGTACTTCTCGATATCTTTGACATTTTCGATCCCCATCTCTTTGAGGGTTTCAAATTGTACTTTACTCATATAGGTTATTCTCAGCTAGGCAGGTTTAAAGCAAGAGTGGGGCATGGATGATGCTGTATTGCGAGTGATTATACGCGTAATACCACATCAATTTCTCACTCTAAGCGACCTATATTTTCAAAATAATGACAGACGGTTGAATTGCCTGGTTAAAAGGCTTGGCTATTGGATGAGCCTGTTTTTTCTGCATAGAGCAAACTCAATGTCAGTAGGTCAACTTCATTATCTTGTAGTAGTCTTGCAGGCCTTTTTGCCAATAGATCATAAACCACGCCATACTCCAATACTCGTTGTACGTAGCGTCTGGTTTCGTTAAAGGGAATTAGCTCAATCCAAATATCCAGTGGCAAATGGCCGCGAGCTTTAATCCAACGATCTACGCGACTTGGGCCTGCATTGTAAGCCGCAGTTGCATATATTCGACTACCATTGAAGCGTTCTAGCATTTGTCCCAAATAAGCTGTGCCCAGTGCGATATTTGTTTCAGGCTCTAATAGCTGGTCATCTGAGTCTAAAGGCTCCTGCTGCTTTTTAGCTGTTTGGCGTGCTGTTTTCGGCATCAGTTGCATTAACCCCATTGCACCTACCCCAGAGCGAGCTTCATGGTTAAATGCACTCTCTTGGCGAGTGATTGATAAAGCCCAAGTTAAAGGAATTTTACTTAAATGAGAGAATTGTTGATAAAGATGATGATATTGCACAGGGAAACGTAAAGTTAAGTCATTCCACTTTTGTAAAGCCGCTGCCGCCATAATGGCCTGAGAGTGCCAGTTCCAATCGCGTGCTAAATGTGCCAAAGCATGCTGTTTGATTTCTGGTAATGTTGGAAATAGGTCATTCCACTCTTGGCGAGCATAGTAATACTCACCGTGAAACACCAGCTCTTGAATACGCTGTACCGTAGGGTGGCTCAGCAGCTCTGCTTTTAGTGCAGCTGGTAGCTGTGAAGGCTCGTTGTTAAGTTTAAACGATTGCTTAAGCTGTTCTGATGCTAAAAAACCATAATAACTACGATCTTGGGCGATTTTTTCGAAATGTTGATGCTGTCTTTTGCCTAACAAATGTTCATTCGCAACAGCAAGCCAGTACTGCCAGCGGCTGCTGTTTTGAGCATGAGGCTCAAGTTTGCTAATAAAAACAGCGGTCTCTTGCCAATTAAACTCGCTTAATGCCAAACGAATACGCCACTCTGTCACTTCGTTGTCTTGGTAGCCAGGGTCTAGCGCTGCAATTAAGCTCAGTGCTTGAGGGTCAAATCGAGTCGCCAGCTTGATAGATAAATAACGATTCAAAGAGGCTTGTTGTACAGGATTTAAATCCAACTGCTCTCGTAGTTGTAACCAGCGTGTTATAGCTGCATGTAAATCTGATGAGGTTAGGCGCTTCAATGCATATTCAATAATTTGCTCATGATGTGGATTTTCTTTATTTAAAAGCTTAGCCGTTAAATTTTTAGCAGGGTTTTTGCGTACCAACCAAAACAGATCGGCATCTCTAAGTGCAGATTTATCTGTGATACTTTTTTGTGCATAGCGCGCCAAACCAAAGTTACGTGCTTCAATGGCATTCCAAAAGCGAATTTCAGCTACTTTAGAGCTTAATCCCCCTTTTTTCTGCCAGTAAGCAAACACTGGATCACAGCTTTTGGGCTGCGGCTGCCCTTGTTGCCAAATTTCAGTAGTATTAGTCATAACCTGATGCTCAATATCTACAGGCAATGGCTTAGAGCGATGCTCTTGTAAAATAGCGTGCAGCATTAAACAGTTGTAATGACTACCCCTTACTGGATAAGCCTCAAATGCCTTTTGAAAGGTTGCCCAGTCTTCTTGGTTGGCCAAGGTGTTTAAATAGTTCTGCTGTAGTGCCTCACTAGCAGGGAGTGTAGGATATTTTTGGAGGTAGGTTTGTATACGACTAAGCGGGATGTCGGCATCACCCAGCATAAGTTTCAACTGCTGTGCTTCTATATAGGCGCTAAGAGGATAGCCTTCAAGTTGGGATAATGTGCTCTCTAGTAGCACCTTATCATTAGATTGCACCGCTTGCTGTGCCTGCTGATACAGCTGACGTTGAGTAATC
Organism: Oceanospirillum multiglobuliferum; assembly: GCF_900167095.1. Classification (GTDB taxonomy): domain Bacteria; phylum Pseudomonadota; class Gammaproteobacteria; order Pseudomonadales; family Halomonadaceae; genus Oceanospirillum; species Oceanospirillum multiglobuliferum. The sequence goes on along the minus strand of NZ_FUXG01000007.1, from coordinate 116,744 downwards.
AAATTTTTGGAGTCGATTACACCTGCTTGCAATAAAGATGACTGCAAACTTATAACAACGGCGGTCAGCAGTACAAATAGAGACAAGAAATAGCGGGCAATGCTACAGGTTTGGCATAAAAAAGTTAACACAGTGCCGACTCCATGGTTTGTAGTGATCGAATGGATCATTCAATTATCAACCAAAGTGAGCAGACAGCTCCTTTGATGTATTTCTAATACAGTTCACTCTGTCTCAGAGTAATAGAAATGACACTAGAGAACAAATACAGCATTATGAAGGTTGCTTTATGCTATGACAGAATGCTGATTAAAGTGATTTTTTTGATTTGACAGTTTTTTTGGAGGCCCAGTGCGATTAAAAAGCTATTCATTCGCCGTTTTTCTACAAACGCTAATATTAGTACTTTGTAGCTGGGGTGCAGGTCAAGCTGGCTTTTAGAGCCCCCTTGAACCGCCAATCATCCGATGATGCCCTTTCTTAATCGAGCAAATTATCATGTCTAAAAAAAGTATCTTTTTGTCGCAAATCAATAATATCAGTTATTCACCTTGTTGACCTTTAGGTAGGTCGTTACCATTAATCTCTCTATTTAGTAGATGCTGATGATATTATGTTCCGTAATATCAAACTGTTAGGCTGCTGGCATCAGAAATATATACGCTTAGTAGGAGCTTTTGATGTTCGACAATGACCCACACCTGATTAATACATCCCCAATGGGGGAGACCATGGTGTCGATGACAGATCTTGAAGGCAAAATTACCTATGTAAATCGCATTTTTATGCAAGTATCAGGCTACAGTGAAAAACAGTTAATAGGCGGACAGCATAGTGTCGTTAAACATGAGTCTATGCCAAGTAGTGTATGGCACAGGGTTTGGAAGCGTCTCTTAAAAGATGATGAGTCATTTGTTCTAGTTAAAAACAAAACTGCTGCGGGTAAAATATACTGGGTGTTTTCTGCTCTTTACCCTAATTTCAATGCTGCTGGCCAAAAAATAGGTTACTCAGCAGTACACTATCCTGCTACTCAAGAGATGGTGAATCTTGTTTCCCCTATTTACGATAAAGTTAAGCAGATTGAGCAAAATGACTACGATGCCGGCTTAGCGCTACTTGATCAACACTTGATTGCTGCTGGGCATAGCAGTTACAGCGAATACTTACTAGAAGCGCACCGACAATATCAGCCAAAAGCACACAATAAAGACCACCAATATAAGCCAACTTATGCTCGCCAAACCTCTAGTCAGAGTTCTACTTGGCCATTTCTAGGCTCACAGATCAACCTTGTTCAAGCGGCGCATATATTACTTGCATTCTCGATGACAGCTGTAGGTCAGTATCTTTACAACATCAGTCTGCTATTTTGGCTTTATCCTGTAGTGGTATTGCTATTGGTGTTGTATATCCGTCGCACTATCTTCAAGGCCCTGAGCGTTTTGCACCGAATCCATCACACGGTAAAGCGCTCAAAAATGGGCGAGCTGCACCACCGTGTTAATGATGTTGCAGGCTTGGGGGAGGTTGGACAGGTTGCATGGGAAATGAATGAGTTGTTAGACCAAATGCACAGTTTCTACTTGGAAGCAGATTGTGCCTTTCAGGATGTAAAAGCAGGAAAGCATCATCGTTACGCCCTAACCACAGCCGTTTCTGGTTTACCGAAGCGCTCTCTGGAGCAGCTAAATCAGGGGTTAAGCGCAATGTTAGAGGTGCAAAAGTCTGTTTCACAGAATGAGTTAATGTCTCAACTCAGTCGCGTTAATGTCGGTTGTTTGGTTCCCAATCTAACGACTATCCAGAGTGACCTAACAGGCGTTATTGATGAAATTAAAATTGCACTGAACACCGCCAGTGAAAACCGTCATGACGTACAAGCCAGCGAAAGAGTGATTGACAGTATGCTGGCACAGCTTGGCAATATCACTTTGGTGCTCAGTAATATGCAAACCTTAGTTGAACAGCTTGATTTAGATGGTAAGCGAGTAGTAGAGGCACTGGCGCTTATTTCAGATATTTCAGAACAAACCAACTTGTTGGCATTGAATGCTTCCATTGAAGCCGCTAGAGCTGGAGAGCATGGCCGAGGTTTTGCTGTTGTCGCCGATGAGGTTAGAACACTCGCTGGACGCTCTAAAACCGCCGCTGACAACATTGGCCGTATTATAGAAACATTTGGACAGCGTTCTTTACAGATGAAGTCTGCCTCTGAAAAAGCAGGTCATGAGGCTGCCACCTTGAATAGTGATATCGATGGCTTTCATCAGACCTTTTCTCGTTTGGCCCACTCAGCTATTGATACTCATAAACGATTAGCACATGCCAGTGATAAAAACTTCACAATTTTAGCCAAGGTTGACCATATCGTTTATAAACAGCGCACCTATTTGGGGATACAGGATACCAACCTGCATCAACAAGAAGTGACAGCCGTAAATGTAGATCACCATAACTGTCGTTTAGGTCGTTGGTATGACGAGGGTGTTGGTTACGAACAGTTCCGGCACTTGAAAAGCTTTAAGCAATTGCAGGTGCCTCATGAGGCAGTGCATAAATGTGCTCGCTATGCGGTGGAGCTGGCTGAAGGTGATTGGCTGAACAATGCTGAAGCACGCACTGAAATTGTTGCGGCAGTTAAGCGCGCTGAATCAGCTAGTGATCAAGTGATGGCACTACTTGATCAGATGGTTGAAGAGAAGCATAGCACTTTTAAAAACAGCGTCAGTTAAGACTAGAGCAGCAATAATCTGTTCATCAACGTCAGATATGCTTTAGCTCGAGGCGGAGTGAAAAAATAAATTTAAACTCTTTCGCATTTTTCAGTTGCTGTTAATATCCGCATTGAAAGGTGAACTGAGTTTAAATTATATCGGCCCTTTGCAGAACCGCCGCCAATCGGTACCCATTCCTCTAACAACTGGCATTTAAATAGATGAAATTTCGCTTTCCCGTCATCATCATTGATGAAGATTTTCGTTCTGAAAACATTTCAGGATCTGGTATCAGGGACCTTGCTGAGGCTATCAGCAAGGAAGGCATGGAGGTTGTAGGTTTAACCAGCTATGGTGATCTGACAGCCTTCGCACAGCAGGCCAGCCGTGCTTCCTGTTTTATTGTGTCGATCGATGATGAAGAGTTTGACACCAATGACGAGAATGATGCGAATATTGCCTTAACTGCTGTTCGTAATTTCTTAAATGAAGTGCGTAAGCGCAATCGGGATATTCCGGTGTTTTTGTATGGTGAAACCCGCACATCACGCCATATCCCTAATGATATTTTGCGTGAACTGCACGGCTTTATTCATATGTTTGAAGACACGCCAGAGTTTGTGGCGCGTCATATTATTCGTGAAGCCAATAAGTACCTAGATTCTCTAGCGCCTCCATTTTTCAATGCGCTGATGGATTATGCTAGCGACAGTTCTTATTCATGGCACTGCCCAGGTCACTCAGGTGGTGTTGCGTTCCTGAAAAGCCCTGTTGGCCAAATGTTCCACCAATTTTTTGGTGAAAACATGCTGCGTGCAGACGTTTGTAACGCAGTTGAAGAGTTAGGTCAGCTGCTTGATCACACAGGCCCTGTGTCCGACAGTGAAGAAAATGCAGCCCGTATCTTTGGTTGTGACCACTTGTTCTTTGTCACCAATGGTACGTCAACCTCTAACAAAGTAGTATGGCACTCAACTGTTGCACCGGGTGATGTGGTGGTGGTAGACCGCAACTGTCATAAGTCGATTTTACATTCGATTATTATGACGGGTGCAATTCCAATCTTCTTGACTCCTACGCGCAACCATTACGGTATTATCGGGCCTATTCCAAAACAGGAGTTTGACCCTGAGGCGATCCGTAAGAAGATTGAGAAGCATCCCTTTGCCAGCAAAGCGGCCAACAAAAAACCTCGTATCTTGACCATTACACAAAGCACCTATGATGGTGTTTTGTATAACGTGGAAGAGATTAAAGGTATGTTGGGTTCCACGATTGATACACTGCACTTTGATGAAGCTTGGCTGCCACATGCGGCATTCCATGAGTTTTATCACAATATGCATGCGATTGCGGCAGACCGTCCTCGCTCAGAGGAAACGCTGGTGTTTGCTACTCAGTCGACCCATAAACTGTTGGCAGGTCTTTCGCAAGCCTCTCAGATTCTGGTGCAAGATAGCCAAACGCGTAAATTAGATACGCACCGCTTCAATGAATCTTACTTGATGCACTCCTCTACTAGCCCTCAGTACGCCATTATCGCATCCTGCGATGTTGCTGCGGCTATGATGGAGCCACCGGGTGGTACTGCATTGGTTGAAGAGTCTATCCTTGAAGCGATTGATTTCCGCCGTGCGATGCGCAAAGTGGATGAGGAGTTTGGCGAAGATTGGTGGTTCAAAGTCTGGGGGCCAGATAGCCTTGTTGATGAAGGTATTGGTGAGCGCGATGACTGGGTGATTCATACCAACGACAAGTGGCATGGCTTTGGTCAGATCGACTCTGGCTTCAATATGTTAGATCCAATCAAAGCGACTATCATCAACCCTGGTTTGGATGTTGATGGTAACTTTGATGAAATTGGTATTCCAGCGTCTATTGTCAGCAAATATCTGGCTGAGCATGGGATTATCATCGAGAAAACAGGTCTGTACTCGTTCTTTATCATGTTTACCATCGGTATTACCAAAGGCCGCTGGAACTCACTGGTGACCGAGTTACAACAGTTTAAAGATGACTATGATCAGAACTTACCGATTTGGCGTGTAATGCCTGAGTTTGCAGCCCGTCATCCTAAGTACAGCAAAACGGGCCTGCGAGATCTTTGTACAGACATTCATAATGTCTATAAAGAGTATGATTTGGCGCGTATTACAACAGAGATGTACCTGTCAGAAATTCAACCTGCGATGACACCTGCGGATGCTTGGTCGAAAATGGCTCACCGTCAAATTGAGCGTGTTGCAATTGATGATCTAGAGGGGCGCATCACCGCAATGTTGGTGACGCCTTATCCACCGGGTATTCCATTGCTGATTCCGGGAGAGCTGTTTAACAAAACGATTGTCCGCTATTTGCAGTTTGTACGTGACTTTAACTCCCGCTTCCCAGGTTTTGAGACTGATGTACATGGTCTCGTACGTGAGAAGATTGATGGGGTTGATCACTACTTTGTTGATGCAGTTATCAACTGATACCAAGCAATTGAAAACCAGAAGCCACGTTGAGAGACGTGGCTTTCTGCTTTCTACACTTAAAATAGCCCTAATAGTCAGTTATGGTTATTTTAGGTGACTTTTTGTCATTTTTTCGTCACTCATATTACAACAATATCCTTCGTTTTAGGCGTATTATCTTATGTAAGGAATATATGTAAAAAAGTTCCGTTTATTGCCAATAAATTTTTGGCAACATTAAGTCAATATGCATGGAGGTAGGGGAATGCTGAATTCTCTGTCGATGACCAAAAAAATGATGGTGACATTAGTACCGCTAATAGTGGCTATTTTGCTTGCCATTACACTTATTCTGAAAACTGATGTAACGGAAACTAGTACTGCTCAAGCCGTTAATACGGCACACTTACTGGCGACTGAAGAAGGGCAGAAGGTAGTGGCACCTCTGAACCAGCAATTGCAACAACTTAAAGGTTTGGCAAGTGTTGCTAAGGCACGTTTACAAATTTCCCCCGCAAATAGAAGAGAGTATTTCAACAACTTGCTTAAACAGTACCTTATTGATCGGCCAGAGCTGATTGGTAGCTGGACTATTTGGGAACCAAATGCGTTTGATGGCTTAGATGATCGTTTCAAAAATAGTCCACTACATGATGCAACAGGACGCTTTGTACCTTATTGGCACCCTGATACTGAAGGTAAAATAGTTGCAGAGGCTTCCATTGATTACGAAACACCGGGTGCTGGCGATTATTACTTACTTTCGAAAAAAAGTAACAAAGCCACGATACTAGATCCCTATCTTTATGAAATATCAGGGCAGCAGCGTTTAATTACTTCTATCGTTGTACCTATTATAGAAAATGGCCGTTTTGTTGGCGTTGTTGGTGTTGACCTGTTGGTCGATAATATTCAAAAAGAAGTCTCTAAAATTCATCCTTACGGAAGTGGCGTAGCGGCTCTATTTACTAATAATGGCATTATAGTTGCGCATCCTGATGGTAAGCGTCTGGGTAAAAATGCAGCTGATACAGAAGGTGATATTTCAGGTAGTGCATTGCCTGATTTATTAGCTTCCATCCGTTCTGGCACATCTTTTGACGTTGAAACTAATACGCCTCTATTTGACGGCAGTACTTTAATTCTTAACGATCGAATTGACTTGGCTGATACTGGCTACCATTGGAACTTAGCGGTTGCAGTGCCAATGAGTAAGGTAACAGAGGAAGCTGACGAGTTAGTCAATCATATTCTTCTTATCTGTTTGGGTGCCTTAGTATTGCTTGTGGTTGTGATTGTTGCAGTTGCAAAAAGCATCTCTAGCCCATTGGGTCATTTGGCTAAAGCACTGGATGATATTGCCAATGGTGATGGTGATTTGACTCGTCGATTAGAGGTTAACGGTAAAGATGAAGTGGCAACACTAAGCCGAGCTTTTAATACCTTTGCCGAGAAAATTAGAACCTTGGTCTCAGATATCGCGCAACGTAGTGAGTTAATGGCCAGCATTTCAACCCAGCTGGAGCAGCACAGCCAAGATGCAAAATCAGGCTCAGAGTCTCAACGTCGAGAAGTAGATATGGTAGCCTCGGCAATGAATGAGATGAATGCGACAGTACTAGAGGTTGCTGGCAGTGCACAGCAAGCTTCTGACTCAGCGCAAAAAGGTAATCGTCAAGTTTCAGATGGCTTAAAAATTGTTGATGGCGTAGTGAAAAGCATCCAACTACAAGCACAAGATATTCAAAGTGCCGCAGATGCAATTGCTGAACTGGAAAAAGGAAGCCAAGAGATTGGCGCTGTTATTCATGTTATTCGAGAGATTGCGGATCAAACCAACCTATTAGCACTGAATGCTGCGATTGAAGCTGCCCGCGCAGGTGAGCATGGTCGTGGCTTTGCGGTTGTAGCTGACGAAGTTAGAACACTTGCGACTAGAACCCATAGCTCGACACAGGAAATTGAAGACACCATTGCCAAATTGCAGCAACAAACCGAAACAGCTGTTCAGCAGATGCGACGCAGCCAAGGTCGATCAACAGAAAGTGTGAGTGAGGTTGAAAAGTCTCGCCAAGCATTGCTACAAATCGAAGATGAGATGAAGCAAATTACAGGGATGAATATGCAGATCGCCTCTGCAACTGAAGAGCAGTCAGCAACAACTGAAGAGCTGCTACGCAATATTCAGCAAATTAATGATGTTGCGGAACAAGCACTGCAAGGCGCTAAAGAAACAGCTAGCAGTAGCCAGCAAATTCAAGAGGTTGCCCAGCATCTTACAAAGAGCGTGCAGCGCTTTAAATACTAAAAGCCCATAAAAGCCCTTGCTAAAACTATCAGAGACTAACTTATGTCTCTGATAGTTTTAATTCAGCAGCGCTCTTAGCTTAATCTTCAAAAAAAATCTTATAACCTCATCTGTAAACTGTCTCTTAATGTCTGTATTCAAGCCTGTTTTACACTTGATCCAAACCAGCGGTTTTGCCATTGGCTAACCAGAAGGCCAGACAGAATTAAAAGTGCAGCTGCAAACTTAACAGAATCAATGTCTTCTTGATAAAAAATCATGCTGCCAATCATGCCAAAAACAGGGGTTAACATGGTCAGTTGTGCCGTTGTTGTCAGTGGGTACTGTACTATCAATCGGTTCCATAACCAGTAACCCAGAAGTGTAGTCGGGTAGGCTTGGAACAATACTGAAAACCACACAGACGCATTTATTTGTTCAGGCAGTTGTAAGAACACCTCGCTACCATAATTAAGCAATGCCAGTGCGAAAAGCGGCACGGGCGCAAATAACATCCCCCAAACACTAAATGCAAATATCTCTTTAGTGTTCGCTTTTTTCACAATCAAGCCGATAAGACTCCAGCTAAAAGCGCCTATCAGCACAAGCACTAAGCCCGTAGGGTTAACTGATCCATCTTGTAATTGAAAGCTGACGAGTAATCCCAGTAGTGCCAGTAAAGCTCCTATCTTTTTCTGAAAGCTGATTCGCTCTTTCAAGTAGAACCAACCTAAGAATAAGCTTGAGACTATACTGAGTTGCATCAAAACACCTGCCATCCCCGCCGATACGCCAGCAGTAATAGCCGATGTCATCATACCCCAAACACCCACACCAAAAGTAAATCCGTAAGCGATTAAGTACTTCAGCGCCACTTTAGGGCGTCTGACAAAAAAGACCGCTGGAATTGTGGCAAAGGTAAATCTTAGTGCAGTTAATAAAATGGGGTTGATTTGATCAGCACCTAGTTTGATCACTGAAAAGTTAAACCCCCATAAACACATAATAGATATACCCAGTAACAAATCTTTTGTGCGCATTGCCTCTCTCCTGCTTGAGCTGATTCTCGTTAAGACAAGTAGAGTATGTAGAGGATTTAAAAAGAGACACAGATGCAATTTTTTAAATAAAAAAGTATACAATTTAAAGCTTGAGTATGAAAATAAGTACCTACTTAAGATGGCAGAGGTGGCAAGTGCGTTACAAAGTAATCGCAGAGCAGATTATCGAGGATATTAGAGAAGGTAAGCTCAGTCTGGGGGCTAGGATGCCCTCTCTTCGAAACCTTTCCCGTTTGTTCAGTGTTAGCATGACGACCGCATTGAATTGCTACCATCTTTTAGAGGAGCTGGGCTGGATTATTGCTAAACCGCAGTCTGGTTTTTATGTGGCACTGCCGCTGTCTGAACAGCGTACACCTTGTTTACCACAGTTTCTCAGCCGTCCCACTCATGTCGCCATTCAAGAATCTGATCTGCACCACCCAAAATACTCTGGGCCGCTTGGTATCTCACAACTGAATCCTAGCGATATGCCGACTAATGCCTTGCACAATAGTATGAAGCGTGGCCTTAAGCGGCTCGGTCATGAGATACACCGTTACCCTGATCGCCAAGGAGATCTTGCACTGAGACGCTCATTAGAACAGCACTTTGCACACTATGGTTTTCCTTTTTCTGCCAATGAGTTAGTGATTGCTAATGGATGTATTGATGCCGTGCGGATTGCATTAGAGGCCATTTCTAGTACAGGTGATGCTATTGCAATCAGCTCCCCCTGTTTCAGTGGTTTATTAGAGTTGCTAGGGGGATTGGGGCGAAGAGTGGTTGAGATTCCGAGTACCTCTGAAGGTATCGACCTAGAGCAATTAGAGCAACACTTGGCTCAAGGTACTGTTGTTGCAGGTTTATTTAGCACCTCTCATATGAACCCCCAAGGAATCAGTATGTCGCCTTCGCAAAAGCAGGCGCTGGCAGCATTAGCCAATCGCTATCAAATACCCATTATTGAAGATGATATTTATATGGAGCTTGGGCATGGCAAGGTTATGCCATTGCCTGCTAAGTATTGGGATAAAGGTGGTTATGTATTGTGGTGTGGCTCTGTTTCTAAGACGCTAACTGCTGGCTTTCGGTTGGGCTGGTGTTTAGCGGGGCGTCACCTTCCAGTTTATCTTAAGCAACATGGGATTAGCCATTTTGGTGTTAGCGCGCCTGTGCAGGCAGGTTTAGCAGACTTTATTAATAGCGGGCAGTATCACAGCCATTTACAGAAAACTCGCTTGAGGCTTCAGCAAAATATTAGAGAATACCGAGCCTTTCTATCAGAGCGCTTACCAATAGAAACGGCAATTAGTAGTCCCACTGGCGGTTTGGTTTTGTGGCTTCAAGTTCCAAACCTCAATAGCCAAGCTTTATGGCGGGCAGCTTGTGAGCAGAGTTTAGATATTCGTATAGGGCCCGCATTTTCTACCTTACCACTCTATCAAGACTGTTTTCGAGTGAATGCGGGCTGGTCGCTTACTACAGGGGTAGATGAGGTTAATATTGCAAAACAGCAGCTTGAACTGCTTGTAAAGTTAATGCCTAACTGCATGAATATTAGGCACTAACTTTGAGGTGCTTTTTGTTCATTATCAAACAGCAGGTGTAATCATAGGCGCTATCACTGGTTAGGCTTTAACTTGAAATAGCTGACTTGAGCTTCTAAGTTTTCAGCCATTGACATTAAGTTGCTCGCTGCTTGCCAAACCTCATTGAACGCTTCGTTACTTTGTAATGTAATATCATTAATCGCAGCAATATTACGGTGAATCTCTTCAGAGACTAAGCTTTGCTCTTCAGCTGCACTCGCAATTTGGGTATTCATATCATTAACAGTTTTTACGGAAAGGTTAATTTCATACAGGCTTTGCCGAGTAGACTCTGTCAATAGTACAGATTGTTTGGCAACTGCTTCATTATTGCGCATCACCTTAACAGCGCTCGCGACACCCTCTTGTATGCGACAAATCATAGTATGAATCTGCTCTGTTGATTGGTGTGTACGGCTTGCTAATGTGCGCACCTCATCCGCTACAACTGCAAATCCTCGACCTTGCTCTCCGGCCCTTGCTGCCTCAATTGCAGCATTTAAGGCAAGCAAATTTGTTTGTTCCGCAATGCCTCCAATAACACTTAGAATAGTTTCAACCTGCTCACTATCTTCAGCAAGCTTACTAATCACTAAAGCTGATTGGTTAACCTCTGCAGCGAGATGGTGTACGCTGTTTATACTTTTTTCGATTACAACAAGCCCTTTTTCCATCTCATGTTCTACCTTGTGGCTTGCCTGAGCAGCCATTGTGGCGCTGCTGGCAACTTCATGAACTGTGGCATTCATCTCTGTCATCGCGCTAGATATCTGCTGTGTTTCATCACTTTGTATTTGCAAGAGCTGTCGGGTTGCTTCTGTTCTTTGGTGTAGTTGAGTGCCTAGGGTTGCAATTTCCTGGGTAGAGTTTTTGACATTTTGCACAACTTGTTCAAGGTCTTTAGCCATTGCGCTCACAGCGACCATGATACTATCTGGATGGCTATTGTGATCAGTTGGTATTGTTAGGTCGCCCTTGGCAACTCTTGATGTTAGTACCCGAACTCGCTCTGGCTCCTCCCCTAGCTGGCGGGAAACACAGGTAATAATATAAATGCCTGCGGCTAAACTGCCTAAAAATGCAGTGGATAGTAGTGCAATGATAATGTTACGAACTTCTGCGTAGTGAGCGTTTGCTTTCAAATATTCTTGTTTTGCAACCTTTAATTGTAATGCAACTAATTGGTTGATTTTCTCGCTGACAGGATCTACCGCAAGATACATTGGGCCATTAAGCTCACTTAGTTGATGAGTCGTGATACCAGAGAGGTTTTTCAACTGTGTTGACGCTTGCTGAACAGCTGCGTCTGCGACAGCAAAAAGAATTTCTGCCTCTGTCGCCAGCTGGCTTTCTTCGGGAGTGAGTTCTGTTTTAAGGTATGCTGCCCATATTCCTTGTATACGTTGTTCAGCCTGCTGAATTTTCTGATAAGCGTTCTCAGCGGTGATCATACCGTTATCTGCTTTATTGATACTGTCAATGATCAATACCGCATAATCATCTGAGATAACTTTGAGGCTGCTTAGCGGCACAACACGATCTTTGTAAACGGTTTCTAAACCTGCGGAGACCTCCTTAATGCCCCAAAGCGCAATAATGCCTAATATCAATAAAGTGGCTAGTGGTACCATAAATCCTAGCGATAGCCGGAGTTTGAAGGGAGTTTCTTTTAGTGTTTCATCATAGTGCGAGTCTGATGTTTGGGTTGTCATCACATTACTCCTGTTAATGACAAATTCTAGAAATATGCAGCCATGGTTAGAGTAAAAATACTATTTATGGCGCATCTGAAGTAAACATAGACAATGGAAATGATTTTCGTTACTAGGGTAAACCCTAGTTTTTTCAAGCTAGAATAGTAATTTCAAGATGAAAAAGGATGGGGAAAAGGAATCATAGTGAGGGATAGAACATGATGGGTTGCTTGTATCAAAAGAAAGCAACCCATTTACAGCTGTAAGTATAGCGGTTGTATCTGACAGAAGTATCTTGCTTGTTATTGCTCTGCCATCAGGCGGTACACTCTTCTAGAAATATTTTACTGCATTGCCGTTATTGTCTAGCTTAATAATTAGTGTGCATGACGGCCAAAGTTCAAGTTGATTTTAGGCAGTTTAAAGCTCACTTTGCGCATAATATCCGCTTGCAGATTGGTGAAAAAAGTTGAAATGGCAGCATCACGCTCTGCTTTTGCCTTTGCAATATAAAATTCAACATCAACATTGCCAAGGCTGTCTTTTTTGATTTCGTGGTTCATAATATTGTCCTGTATATCCGATAGAATAAGGGCTTTAGCTAGTTTCGAGCACTTACTTATTTGTGGTCGATCTAAAGTATGTCGCTATGGTAGAGCGATTCTTATAGGGAAACAAACGACCTTTTTTAACCTGATTGATGAAAAAAACTAACCAATCATTAATTTGTCATTTACTATTAAGCCTGACCCTAAAAGCGACAGACTAGTATGCGCCGACTCCCCCCAATGAATGCCATTCGTATCTTTGAAGCCGCAGCCCGCAATGAAAGCTTTGCAATAGCTGCTGAAGAGCTATTTCTCACTGCGTCAGCTGTCAGTCATCAAATAAAAAGCTTAGAAACTTATCTGGGCTTAAGTTTATTTCGCCGTAATAAACGCAAAGTTGAGCTAACCGCGGCAGGCGCTCAATACTTACAATCTGTACGAAGTGCTTTAGATGAAATTGAAGCCGCTACTTATAGGTTAACAGCGAATCCTGAGCGCGATACTGTGACCATTAGCGTTGCACCCAACTTTTTGATTCGTTGGTTGATGCCTCGTATGACAAGATTTCAGGCACTCTATCCAGATGTTGAGCTGCAAATCAGTGCATCTTCTGGCTTGATCGACTTCAATAAGCAAAATACCGATATGGCAGTGTATTTTGGTCATGGTGATTGGCATGACATTGAAGTACATTTTCTGAGAAATGTTTGGCTAGTGCCTGTCTGTAGTCCAGCGTTATTAAAAGGGCGACATCCACTGAACGAGCCTGCAGATTTACGCCACCATACATTAATCCATGTTAGCAAGCGGGCCTATGAATGGCCGGAATGGCTGCAACTGGCAGGGGTAGAATATAAAGGCTTCAGCAGAGGATTGCAGTTATCTAGTAGCCAGCTTGCAACAGGTGCCGCTCAGGAAAGTTTAGGTGTTGCGCTAGCAGACAGTACACTGACCTCTCGTGAAATTGAGCAGGGGAAATTGATCATGCCATTTGATATTAAGCTGGATACACATAAATCTTTTTATTTGGTGTATCAAAAGCAGCGCCCACTCTCTTATGGTATGAAGGTGTTCAAAGACTGGATGATTGCTGAAATGCAAAGTGGACTGTAGTTATTTCAGGAAAATAGGCCGAGAAGCCACTTACTATGGCTATTAGATGTAGTCCTTTTATCACCTAAATAGCTATATCGTAAAGTACAAGATAATTAGACTCAAAGCTTGATATGCCGCCCAACGGTTATTGCAAATAATCATCTTGCCTCAGGGCAATGTGAACAAAAATAACAATATACAGTGAGCGTATTATGCAACGTAACAGAATCCTTTTAGCACTATCTCCTATCGCCTTATCCATCGCGGTTGCCTCTCAGGCTCAGGCTGCGGTGTCTCTGTATGATCAAAATGGCACTAGCTTTTCTGCAGATGGCCATTTCAACACTTTTCTGACACACACTGATGATAAGCAGACTCAAGAAACGCAAACCCGAGTGCGTATGGGTTTTTTGCCTAACTACATCGGCTTTAATGTCAGCAAGCAAGCGGGCGACCTAACATTGGGTGGTCGTTCTTCATTCTGGGTGACCATTAATGATGGTAGCAATAATGTTACCGATACAGCGATTGATGTTCGCCAGTTCTACGCAACAGTTGATGGCAGCTTTGGTCAGGTACTATTTGGTAAAGATTTTGGTATCTATGCGCGCTCTAATGTCTTCAATGATGAACTGTTGTTTGGCACAGGTCTACCTATGCAGAACACAGGCGGCGTGACTTTTGGTAATATTTCAACAGGTTACCCTTATGCTGTGCCTAAAGCGCAGTTGACTTACCGTACTAACGATATGAGTGGCTTAAAGGTTGCGGTATCTCTGTTAGACCCTCAATCGGGAGAACAGACTGCAGCCAATACCGATAACTCACTGCGCGTAGAAGCAGAAGCAACTTATGCAAAAGAGATTGAAGGTGCGAAGCTATCTGCATGGGTAGGTGTAGCATCAGGGAAAAATGATGCGACAGATGTTGACGCATCAGGTGTTGCTTATGGTGTGCGTGTGGCGATGTCTGGTTTCCAAGTCACAGTTTCAGGCTTCGATCAAAAAGGTATCAGCACTGCGCTTGCTGATCAGGTTTTGGCAACAGAAGCTAAAAGTGATGGCATGTTAGTTCAAGGCTCTTATGTTATGGGGGCAACAAAATTAGTGCTGTCTCACGGTGAGACTGACTTTAGCGGTTCTAAGAAAGAGTTGGATGCGGCGGCAGTATTCTATGATGTTAACGAAAGCCTAAAATTAGTTGCTGAGTATGACGTGATGTCATTAACAGCATCTAAAGATACAACACAGTTAGCACTAGGTGCTTCATTTAGCTGGTAAGTTACATTGAAATAGATTTCTCTCTCTGCGTACTACTCACCAAGGTCAATCGCATTCTACCTTGGTGAGAAACCAAGTATCTGGGGCGCAGTGCAAATAGTGCTGTGTCTCAGATATTATTTTGTATTCAAAGCAGACACCCTTTAGCTTTACAAACCTATCTTGAGCACTCAGAATTTGCCACCCCAAACATTACTGTATGACAGAAATGTTCACTCATAACATCTGCTTTAAAAGAGAATGCCAGCCTTGAATCATCTTTTATCCGCTTTTCTGCTTGCTTATTTGTCCATCACGCAGGCGATTGCAAGCACTGTTGTGATAGAGGTGCAAGATGATAGGGGGCATAAGGTTAAACTCAGTCAACCCGCGCAGCGTATTGTTAGCTTAGCGCCCAGTACGACTGAGCTACTGTTTAGTGCTGGCGCTGGCAAGCAAGTGGTAGGGGTGGTGAGTTATAGTAACTTCCCAGAAGAAGCGCAGAGAATCACATCGGTTGGAAGCTATAATCAAGTTGATCTAGAGTCTGTATTGGCACTTAACCCTGATCTTGTTGTGGCATGGTATAGTGGTAATAGTCCAGCAGCTATTGAGCAATTAAAGCGTTTAGGCATGCCTGTTTATCTGACTGAAACCCGGTATTTAGAGCAGCTACCTGTTACGGTGCGAAAGCTAGGACTGCTAACAGGGCATGCTGATAGTGCAGAAAAAATAGCTGAACAGCTTCATCAAGGTCTTGTCACGCTCAAACAGCAGTATAGTCAACAGCGACCTGTGCGGGTGTTTTATCAAGTCTGGGATGAGCCTTTAATTACCATCAATCAGGAAAACTTGATATCACAAGTGATAGAGCTTTGTGGTGGTCAAAATGTCTTTGCCGATTTGAATAGCATAGCCCCTCGTATCAGTGTTGAGGCGGTATTACAAGCCAATCCCGATGTAATTATCGCCAGTGGTATGGAAGAGCAGCGACCCGAGTGGCTAGATGCTTGGCAGTATTGGCCGAGTTTAAACGCGGTAAAACAGCAACAGCTGCACTTTATTCCACCTGATTTAATTCAACGTCAAACGCCAAGAGTGCTTCAGGGAGCCATTTTGATGTGTCAGCAGTTGGCGCAAACCCGCCAACGTTTATCTAAGGCATCTAATGAGTAACCAGCAGCCCACATTTAAACCTGCTTTACAGCGTAAACAAGCACTTTATGTGTTGCTCTTACTTAGTGTGGCTGCCATGGGAAGCGTGGCACTCTCGTTGCTGTCAGGCAGTATTTCAGTGACTTTTGCCGATTTGTGGCAACTACTGAGCCATGATCAGCCGACGTTAACGCGCACAGTGGTGATGGAGTTGCGTTTGCCACGAACCTTAGCTGCACTGATTGTAGGCGCAGAGCTGGCTGTAGCAGGCTGTTTAATGCAGGTGTTATTGCGTAATCCACTGGCAGACCCTTATGTCTTAGGGGTTTCTGGTGGCGCTGCGGTGGGTGCGCTGTGCAGTATCTCATTAGGTTTGGGAGCTTTTTGGATATCAGGCAGTGCTTTTGTAGGGGCGTTGGTAAACCTGTTACTCGTTTTTGGTTTGGCGCATGGGCAAGGCAGTTGGTCGCCCACACGTTTGTTATTAACGGGGGTTGTCACCGCTTCAGGTTGGGGAGCTGTAGTAAGCTTTTTACTATCAATAGGTGAGGATAGCCATCTCCGTGGCATGTTGTTCTGGTTAATGGGTGACCTATCGCGTGCCAGTTTAGCGGGTGTGAATTTAACGGTTTTACTGATCTGTTTGGCGCTGAGTTGGGCATTAGCTCGCCCTTTAAACTTAATGCTACGGGGCGAGTTGCAGGCTAAGGCTTTAGGCGTTTCGGTTTATCCAATACAACTAACACTCTATCTATTAGCCTCTGCTTTAACAGCATCGGCGGTTACTCAGGCGGGTAGCGTAGGGTTTTTAGGCTTGGTTGTGCCGCATATTTTACGCTTGAGTATAGGAACAGATCATCGTGTTTTACTGCCTGCTGCGGCTCTCGCCGGAGGTACTTTATTGCTACTGGCAGACACACTGGCGCGTACCTTAATAGCACCGCAGCAGTTACCTGTAGGGGTTATTACAGCTTTTATCGGCGTGCCAATGTTTTTGTGGGTACTGCAAAAGAGTAATCGAGGCCAGTTATGATGAACTGTTTAACGGCAAAACAACTCAAAATCAGTATCAGTGGCAAAACTATCTGCCAGCAGTTTGATCTTCAGCTGAATGCAGGTGAAGTCTGGGGCATTCTAGGTGGTAATGGTGCAGGCAAAACAACATTGCTGCACACTTTAGCGGGTTTTCGAGCAGCTGATCAGGGAGAAATCAGGCTTTTTGACCAAGCCATTGCTCAGCTTAAACCGCGTACACGCGCTCAGCAGATGGGGTTCTTACTGCAAGATGATCAAGCGCAATTCCCTGCTACGGTATTAGAAACCGTGTTGCAAGGGCGTCATCCTCACTTAGGTTTTTGGCAATGGGAGTCCCCAGAAGACTATCTGCTAGCTGAACAAGCACTACTTAAAGTTGGGTTGGCTGACTATGCTCACAGGCCCATAGAGCAACTTTCAGGGGGGGAGCGCCAACGCCTAAAAATTGCGACCCTATTGGTGCAGCAACCTAAAGTTTGGTTATTAGATGAACCTGCAAACCATCTTGATCTACATCACCAAATAGAACTCTTAAGCCTACTTACTGCTCAGATCAAAGTGGTGCAAGGTTGTTTATTAATGAGTTTGCACGATCTGAATTTAGCGCAGCGTTTCTGCGATAAACTGATTCTGCTGTATCCCGATCAACCCCCTGAGCAAGGTTGTGTCGCTGACCTATTAGTCGAAGAAAAACTCAGCCAGCTTTATCAGCATCCTATTCGTTGCTTAGAAACAGATGCTGGGCGTGTTTTTATTGCAGGCTAGCTGCAAGCCTTCTCTCTCTCTAATACTGCAGACTTTATTAATGCCAGTGCTTAAGTTCTGGTGTTTGGTTGGCATTGATTTCTATATAGAACACTTGATTATCCCAGTCGCTTAAAACCAATCGCAAAGCTTGTCCATCACAAGCAGTGTGCTGTTTTGGTCTATGGGTATGACCGTGAATTAAAAGGTTGCACTGATATTCACGCATGAGTTGATCTACCGCCTCTAAATTAACATCCACCAAACCATAGCCACTGTCTTGTGCTTGCTGTTGGCTACTTTGGCTTTGTTGACGCGCTTGAGAGGCAAAAGCGATTCGCTCAGGGATCGACTTGGCAATAAACTCACTTTGCCACTGGGGGTTGCGTAGCATCGGACGAATCTTTTGATACTCAACATCATCCGTACATAAGCGATCACCATGACTGAGTAAAATGTGCTGCTGCGGGGCGGGTAACGCGTAAGGATCGGGCAATAAAGTCATGCCACATTGCTTGGCGTAGTCGTCTTTTAATAGAAAATCTCGGTTACCTGCCATAAAAAACAGCGCGACACCCTGTTGACTCAAATAAGACAGGCGTTCAGCAACCGCAATACTGAGGGGTGTTTGGTAATCGTCACCCAGCCAATATTCAAAGAAATCGCCCAAGATATACAGCTGATCGGCACGGATCGCCACTTGGTCTAGAAAAGTGAAAAAGCGCTCGGTAATAGGATCGTCTAAGGTTTTAAGATGCAGGTCTGAGATAAAAATCTGTTTCATAAATCACGGCAACAATCGCTATCGCCAACACGCAGGTCGACAGTGATTAATAAGCTAAAGGCAATAAAAAGGCCGGATAACCGACCTTTTTGACGATATGGTAACGCTCAATAAGCAGTTAAGCTTATTCTGCTTCTGCGGCTACCACTTCTGCTGACTCGATGATCACATCTTCAACAGGTACATCCTGATGACCTGCTTTAGAAGTGGTTTTCACTTCTTTGATGATGTTCACCACATCCATGCCATCTACTACTTTACCAAATACGCAGTAGCCCCAACCTTGCATGTTTTTGCCAGAGTGGTCTAGGAATGCGTTGTTTGCCACGTTGATGAAGAACTGCGCGCTTGCAGAGTGTGGGTCCATTGTACGTGCCATTGCAATGGTGCCGATTTCGTTTGAAAGGCCGTTATCTGCTTCGTTTTCAATTGGATCACGGGTTGGCTTTTGGTTCATGCCCGCATCAAAGCCACCGCCTTGAATCATGAAATTACCAATTACACGGTGAAAAATAGTGCCGTTGTAGTGACCACTTGTGACATATTCTTCAAAGTTTTTCGCAGTAACCGGCGCTTTTTCGTAGTTCAGTTCGATCTTGATGTCGCCGTGGTTGGTGTGTAAAACGATCATGAGTGATCCTCAAATATAAACTGAAAAGTCAGTGAGAGTTAATGATATACAGGATGGCTTAATGGGCTGCCCTCGCGCTATAATACCGCTTTTGTGTGCTTGGCAAAAGAAAAGGGAGAGGACTCAAATAGTTGAGTGCTATTTTGCTTTTTTAATATTCGCCAAATACCCCAGTGGATGGGCTAAAGCCTGCTTAAATTCACACGATTACTTTTTAGAGATTTGCCAAAGACTATGAGCAATACCGAAGCAACTGTTGCCCCGAATTTTATCCGTAACCTGATTAAAGAGGAACTGGCTGAAGGCCAGGTTCAGCAGGTCATCACCCGTTTTCCGCCAGAACCAAACGGTTATTTGCACATTGGTCATGCTAAGTCTATCTGTTTGAACTTTGGCTTAGCGGAATATTTCAACGGCGAATGTAACCTACGCTTTGATGACACTAATCCAGAGAAAGAGAGCCAAGAGTACATTGATTCTATTCAAGAAGATGTGCGTTGGTTGGGCTTCGAGTGGTCTGGCAAGGTGCGCTACACCTCTGAGTATTTCGATCAACTCTTTGATTATGCGGTTGAATTGATCAAGGCTGGCAAAGCTTATGTCTGCGAATTAAATGCCGAGCAGATGCGCGAATATCGTGGCACTTTAACTGAAGCGGGCAAAAACAGTCCATTCCGTGACCGTAGCGTAGAAGAAAACCTCGACCAGTTTAACCGTATGCGTGCGGGTGAATTTGCCGATGGCACTAAGGTGCTGCGCGCTAAAATTGACATGTCTGCGCCGAATATCAATCTGCGTGACCCAATTTTGTATCGTATTCGCAGCGTGCCACACCACCAAACGGGCGACAAATGGTGCATCTACCCGAGCTATGACTTTGCACATGGTCAGTCTGATGCCCTTGAAGGTATTACGCACTCTGTTTGTACTTTAGAGTTTGAAGATCACCGCCCGCTGTACAACTGGTTTATTGACAACTTGCCAGTACCTGCAAAACCTAAACAGATTGAGTTTTCACGTTTGAACTTGAACTACACCGTGACCAGCAAGCGTAAGCTGAAGCAACTGGTTGATGAAGGTTTTGTGTCAGGTTGGGATGATCCTCGTATGCCGACTATTTCCGGTATGCGTCGTCGTGGCTACACGCCAGCTTCTTTGCGCCACTTTTGTGACTTGGTGGGTGTAACCCGTAGTGATGGCGTGGTGGATGTGGGTATGCTGTATCACGCACTGCGTGCAGATCTTGAGCAAAATGCGCCACGAGCCATGTGCGTGCTAGACCCGATTAAAGTCACCATCACTAACTACCCAGATGATCAGGTTGAAGAGTACGTAGTGCCTTCGCACCCTGCCGATGAAAGCATGGGTGAGCGTGTGATTCCGTTCAGCAAAAACCTGCTGATTGAAGCGGAAGACTTTATGGAAGATGCACCGAAGAAATTCTTCCGCCTGACCAACGGTGGTGAAGTGCGCCTGCGTAACTCATATGTGATCAAGTGCGAAGAAGTGATCAAAGACGCCAACGGCAAAATCATTGAGTTACTCTGCACTTATGATGCCGACACACTGGGTAAAAACCCTGAAGGTCGCAAAGTGAAAGGCGTGATTCACTGGGTGTCTGAGCCTCATGCAGTGCCAGCTGAAGTGCGCTTGTATGAAAATCTGTTTACTGATCCAAACCCAGACTCAAACAAAGAAGTGAACTTTTTAGCGCACATCAACCCTGAGTCTCTGGCCGTGACCACTGGTTACTGTGAGCCTAGCCTATTAACCGCAGCACCTGAAACGGTGTTCCAGTTTGAGCGCATCGGTTACTTCTGTGCAGACCGTTATGATCACGGTGTTGACGGCAAATTAGTATTCAACAAAACAGTAGGTCTGAAAGACAGCTGGGCCAAGATTCAGAACAAAGGATAAGCCAAAGCCATGCTTCATATTTACAACACAATGACGCGTAAGAAAGAGGTCTTTACACCTATAGAAGCGGGTAAGATCAAAATGTATGTCTGTGGGGTAACGGTTTATGACCTTTGCCACATCGGCCATGCGCGTGTCATGGTGGCCTTTGATGTGATCACCCGTTACCTGCGCCATCGCGGGTATGAGGTGAACTACATTCGCAACATCACCGACGTAGACGACAAAATTATCCGCCGTGCCGCAGAAAACAACGAACCTGTTGATGCACTCACCGAGCGTATGATTCAAGCGATGCACGACGACGAAGCCTCGCTGAACGTATTACGTCCAGACCATGAGCCGCGTGCCACACACCATATTCAAGACATTATCAATATGGTGCAAACGTTGATCGACAAAGGCTATGCCTACGTTGCCAGCAATGGCGATGTGTATTACCGCGTCACCAAGTTTGAAAACTACGGCGCACTGACCAATCGCAACCTTGAAGATATGCAAGCGGGTGCGCGTATTGGCATTGAAGAAGCCAAAGAAAACCCAATGGATTTCGTGCTGTGGAAATCAGCAAAAGCCGACGAAGTCAGTTGGGAATCCCCTTGGGGTGCAGGTCGTCCGGGCTGGCATATTGAGTGCTCTGCCATGTCGACTTGCTGCTTAGGCAACACCTTTGATATTCATGGCGGTGGGCCAGATCTGCCTTTCCCACACCATGAAAACGAGATTGCCCAATCAGAAGCCGCAACTGGTGAGAAATACGTTAACACTTGGATGCACGCAGGTGCAGTACGGGTTGACCAAGAGAAGATGTCAAAATCTTTGGGCAACTTCTTCACCATTCGTGATGTACTGGAAAAGTATAACCCAGAGGTGGTGCGTTATTTCCTACTCGCCAGCCAATACCGTAGCCCAATCAACTATTCAGAAGATGGCCTTAAAGCGGCACGCCAATCTTTAGAGCGTTTTTATACGGCTTTAGAAGGTGTGCAAGCGGCGGAAGTGGTTGCAGAAGGTGAATGGGTTGAACGCTTTAAAACCGCAATGGATGACGACTTCAACACTGCTGAAGCCTTCGCCATGCTGTTTGACCTTGCCAAGCAACTGAATATCGCCAAAAAAGAGGGTTATACCGGCTTAGCTGCACAGTTGGCAGGTTACTTAAAACTGTTTGGTTCAGTGCTGGGCTTATTCGACCAAGACCCTACAGAGTTCCTAAAAGGGGTTGAACAAGAAGGCGCTTTAACAGCAGATCAGATCGAGGCGATGATTGAGGCGCGTAAACAAGCGCGTTTAAATAAAGACTTTGCAGAGTCTGATCGCATTCGTGATGAGCTGCTCAGCCAAGGCATCACCTTGAAAGACACCCGTGAAGGGACTTCTTGGGTGCGTGAATAACCTCTAGTGCCTGAAAGGGTCTTAGTGCCCCTTTCAGGTACTAACGAGTTGGCAGATTTAGATTAGCTTGGTGAGTTCAAGTTCTTGGGTGTCTAGAATTTTTTGAACTTTGATCCACTCATATTCACTCATAATCAGATTGATCTCTGGCTGCTCTTTTAACAACACCTTATCTTCAGACATTAAAAGTCTTACCACAGGACGAGTGCGTTTTTCAGGGTTTATCTCTGTCACTATTGCGATTTGCCCTGTATTGAGCTGAACTATACAGCCTGGAGGATAAACGCCGAGTGCCTGTATAAACTTTTCAACCAAACGCCCATCAAAAAGCTGATGTCGCCATGCATAGAGTTTTGATAATGCATGGGTTGGTGTTGTTTTTGAGCTAAAAAAACGTTCGCGAGTCATCGCTTCATAAGTGGTTGTAATACCAAGAATACGGGCAAAAAGTGGTATCGCGCGCCCTTTCAAACCGTATGGGTAGCCAGAGCCATCATAACGTTCGTGGTGGTAAGCAATCATATCTTTGATATCAGCAAGATTATCGTGGTGAGCAACCATGCTAACACCATCAATAACATGCTGCTGAATAATAGCTTTCTGAGAAGCGTTCAAAGTGCCTTTATGGTTCAATAAAGAAGCTGGAACCCGTAACATTCCAATATCATGCAGCAGCGCACCTAGGCCCAACTGATGAAGTTGGTCTTTTTTAATCCCTAGATGTTTTGCAAAAGTTAAGGTTAAAATACAGACGTTAATTGATTTCTCTGATAGAGACTGATCTTTATTTTGTAGCTGACTTAGTAATAACAGTGAGTTGGTATCGGTTAATACATCTTGGGTGAGCAGTTCTACAGAATTCTGAAGCTTTGGCGCATCTAACGCATGGCCTGTTCTGGCATCATCAAAAACATCGGTGATCTTTCCAGCAACTTGTTGTAAGTGTTGCTGTGCTTGCGCTATTTTTTGATGTGTTACGATAGATGCATTAGGTTTAGACATACCTTGCTGTGGCACGTCTACAGCTTTCTGGGTGCTATTTCCTTGCGTTGAACTGGGTAACTGTTTAGCGCTCTTAGCACCTTTGATCTTGGTGCTGACACTAATTTCAACATGCTGGCAGTGCTGTCTTAACAGTGTAATTTCATTCTGCGTTTGAATTGTAAATGCATGCCGCCAAAAGGGTGATTTAAGCCAGCTGATATCTAGCTCAACCACTCGCATTCCTACTCGTAGGTCACTGACCGGAATCCGTTGTCTCATAAGTGATTAGATCAGCCCAATGCTTCGCTTTGTACCACGCTATCATCCTGTGTAGTAAAGGTGTTAATCAAACGATCACTCCATTGGATCGCATTTTGATAATGGTGCTGCATTCGATTTCTTCGTGCGCACAGTCCGCACACTACAACAAGCTTAGCATCAGATTGATATGCCATACGAGTGATAGACAATAACATCAAAAAGACCTTCAAACGAGTAAAACCAATTATCGTAACTACTTGTTTTACCGATTGTAATCTTACCTTTTTAAAAATGCTGGTTAAACTTAAGCGCTACACCCTATGTTATAAATTAAACGCCGCAAACCAACCGCCAATAATTTGCTGTACAGCAGGTGGTAATAGTTTGCTCTCAAGTACCTTGTCCAAAGGTTGCCCTGCTTGTATCTGCTGAACTATAGATGCCAGTTCAACCCCCGCGAGATGCCATATCCCTAGAGGTTGATCAGGGCTAACCACTACCTCTTTTGCTTCGATAAACCCATTATTTACAACGGGCATGGTTTTGATGGTCAGTTGGTGCAGATGCTGTGTTTGATGCATGGGCTCATCGTCTGGCCAGCTTTGTCGATGTTGCCAAAACGCTTGTTCTGGCCACTGTGTTTCCATTCGATAAAAATCACGCCCGATACGGGCAAAGCGATAAAAAAGCCCTTCGACGCGGCTGTGATAAAAGCTTTCTGCCAATGCGCGCCGTTCAGGGTGCTGCAATAAAGTATTAATCACAGCCGGTGCTTGCAGAGCAGATGAAAGTGCTTGAAAGATACCGTTACCTGATAAAGGGTCAACGGCCATTGCCGCGTCCCCCACACGAATCCAGTTAGGGCCAACTGTTTTTTGGCACAAAATAGCCGTGCTGGTACGGCCATAAGCGGTGCCAACAGGCTGTGCATTGTGGGTAAAGGGCTGCGCTTGTTTTAAGGCTAAAAACCTTTGACGGCAATATTCTGTGAGTTCCGCTTTTGGCGGAAGCTGCGTACTGGCAACATCTAGGGTGAGTTGCAAGTAGCGTTGGCCATTGTTGAGTTTTGCCATCCATGCCCAGCCCTCTGACAAACTGACAGCGGCTGAACTGGGCGCGCAGTTTTCTAGGTTCTGATCACCCGACCAGCGCTGTAGCAATGACAGCGTCTCGGGGCCTCGAATGCGTGGCAGATGAGCAGATGGCGCTGAACGGCCTCTGGCTTCAACTAAGAAATCGGCTTCAATCTGTTGCCCATCTTGCAAGGTGATACCTACTACGTCGCCATTATCAGGGGTTTTTACTTGGCTGGCGGATGTATTAATAAGCCTGATACCCGCTGCGTGTAAGTCTTCTATGATCAGTTGATCAAATATCTGGCGGTCAATCAAATACTCTGTATTCGCTTGGTTAAACTGGTTATTCCAATGGGCGTTTCTGGGAGATGCAACGGACAGTGCGGTTAAAGCACGTTTAAAGCCTGCATGCTTTAAGCCTTCGACGACTCGACTCGATATACCTTCTACCGATGCAAAAGCGCGAGCGGTGTACACCACAGTCACCTGATAGCCCAAAGCTTTTAAGCCCAATGCCACAGCAGCGCCCGCAGGCCCTGCCCCTAAAACGACAATAGAGTGCGGCATACTGTTTATCCTCTGTGTTCGGCACCGAAGTAGTGGGCGTTTTGCTGTAAATATTGCCGTATGGCAAGAATTGAGGCTACAGGCTTAGCAGCGGTGGCTTCATGCTGAGCCAAATAGTGACAAATATGTCCGGTCATTCTTGCACACCCCATGCTAGAGCCTGCTTGCTGACCATCGGCACTTTTAACCTCTGCCCCAAAATCAGCGTAGGCAGTTTCTAAATAAGACCACTGTTGTGCTGTACAGCGAGCGTCTCCCGTCATACGAAACACCCCAAAGTAAGCTGCAGGATAAACCGGATCACCTTTAGCGGGAGAGGCGGCACAAAGCACAATTCCTTGCTTGATGGCGCGAGCAACGGCTGATTTCAAACTGTCTTGATCGCTGCGTAGCCCAAGGCTTAGGTTGATCACGTCAACATTTTGCTCAACTAACCAGTCAATAGCAGCAGCAACTTGTACGGCAGTAGTGCTCAAGCGGTCATGAAAGACTTGAGCAACATAGAACCTTGCTTCAGGTGCACTGGCATAAATAGTGGAGATCACATGACTACCATGACCGAGTTGATCCCAGTCGGCTTCACTCTGCCAAAGTTGGCCATCTGCGATGATAAACGCGGCACTGTCTTGCACTAGCGCCTGTTGAGCGGGTGAAAAGCCACTGTCTACTACGCCTACCTTAATTGTTTTTTGGCTCATACAGCTGGCCTTTGCTGGGCCTGTGGCCAGTTTTGGTATTCCGTTAACTGCCCTTGCTCTAATTTTAGGTACAGATCTGCATCTTGTAATGTGCTTTGACGGTGGCTGATTAAAATGCGTGTACGCCCAGAGAACAGCTGATCAACGGCTTGTATAATCTCTTGCTCTGTATGCTCATCAACGGCAGAGGTTGCCTCATCCAAGATAAGGATTTTAGGTTGCTGCAATAGCGCCCGAGCAATGGCGATACGTTGCTTTTGTCCACCTGAAAGCTGCTGCCCTCTCTCGCCTAAAGGTGTAAGCAAGCCTTGAGGTAGCGCAGCGATTAACTCGCCTAATTGGGCTTGAATAGCGGCAGCTTTCACCTGCTCATCAGTAGCGCTTGGGCAGGCATAGCGCAGGTTGTCGAGTAAAGAGCCTCTAAACAGCACAATATCTTGGCTGACCACAGCAATACGACGACGCAGCTCAGCAAGATGACAGCGTCGCAGATCAACCCCGTCGAATAAGATTCGCCCCGTGTCAGGGTCATAATGGCGCTGTAGTAAATCAATAAAGGTCGACTTGCCTGCACCAGATGCTCCAGAAATTGCAACCTTTAAGCCTGCTTTTATCTCAAGAGAGACCTCTCTAAGAATCGCCTCTGTACGGTTGTGATGGCAAAAGCTGACCTGTTCTAACTTCAATGTCCCTACGCCATGTTCAGACAGTGGGACTGTATCGGTTAGGCTGTCGACCACAACAGGCTGCTGTCTTAACTCGGCCACCCGATCTAGGCTGACCACCATTTTTTGAATCGCCACATATAAACCTAACAGGCTTTGCACTGGCCCTAGCGCCATGCCCAAATAAGTTGAAAAGGCAATTAAAGCCCCTAACTGCCATTGCCCTTCAATCACCCAATAACCACCGATTAAAAATACCCCTGCACGGGCGCAAGAGGTTAAAGTGCTGGGCAGTGCATGGGTGAAAAATTCGACCACTTGTAGTATTAACAGCTGGTCTAGGTACTGTCCGCCAAACTGCTGCAAGCGATGTGATTCACGGGGCTCTTGCCCAACTGATTGAATAAACTTCATCACAGGTAGCGTTTCAACCAAGAAAGAGGAGAGATCCGCAGAGCGCTCTCTTAATCCCCTCGCCTGCTGTTCAACTTTACGTCGCATCCAGCGTAGCCAAATCACCTCTAAGGGAATTAACACCACAACCATTAGCGACAGCTGCCAAGACAATATTAGCATCATGCTAATCGCGCCTAGCAAACCCAAAACAGAGGAAACCGAGGCAAACAGTGCATCAACAGCAAAGCGTTGAATTTGGGCGACATCGACATCCATACGGGACAATAAATCACCGATTCGACGTTGTGCGTAAAAAGTAGGAGAGAGTTTTTGCAGATGCTGGTACAGATCTTCACGCAGGGCAAATAAGATCTGGCCTGACAATTTGGTATGACAGTAGCGATTGAAGCCTGATAGCCCTGTGTTAAAGATACCAATGGCGATCATCAACCCTGAGAGCTGTAACAACATGCTGTAATCTTTTGCCAGCAGTCCATCATCAATCAGCATTTTGGTCAGCCAAGGCTGTAGTAACACCATAGCCGAAGCCAGTACGGACAGCAGTAGAACTAGAATAATGGCGTTGCGCTGCGGACGAATAAAACTGAATAACCAGCGTAAGCCTGCTTCTCGATTCGCCTCATTATCGGGGCTGGCATTAGAGCGATCAATCATCCACTTAAGCCATTTGATCATTCAAAACTCCATACTCGACACAGGACATAAAAATAAAAAACTCAACAACCTGTTTATCTGTATCAACAGATAAACAGGTTGCGGTCTTGCTGTGGACGCAGCATTAGATCAATTTAGCCATCAAACTCAGTAAGTCATCACGGCCATCATTTGCAAATAGGTGTTGCTGTTGTCGTTACCTTGGCTGGCAAGGTTATTCACACCTTTAGGTTTATAAACACCGATCAATGGGATCAAACTTAGATTGTCATTCACCCCCCAGAACGCATAAATATCCATCTCTGTGGCTTTAAAGTCGCTGCTGTCTTTAGCGCCAAACTGCCAGTATTGCACACCAATGGCGATGTTTTCTTGTGGTGACAAGGTCAGATCAAGGCGATTCACATCATTGCCTGAGTTGAACGGCCCTGCATAGTTCGCTGCAATCTCACCTTGGAACCAAGTACCGAAACCGCGCGTGACACCAAAGAAGAGCGGGTCAAAGCTTTCGTCTTTGCTCGTGCCTGTTTTATTGCCAGAGAACTGTGCATGACGGAAGTTGATAATAGGTGTCCAAGGGCTATCCGCAAAAGTCCAGCCTGCCTCAGCAGTCCATGCATTGGCATCTTTTTTGGTTTGATCGCCACCACTTTCTTTGACGTATTCAAAACTTAGAAATAAATTTTCAACCCCTGCGCTGCCTTGGCCTCTTAGACTGACAACATCCATACCTTTGCGGTTATCGTATAGTGCCAAGCCTGCACCTAGATCAACGTCGGTCACTTTTAACACTGAAAGGCCAACAGTGCCTAGTTGCTCATTCACATACTCAATATTCGCCCCAGCCAAGGCCGTATTTTGCTGAATTTGGTTATTCGATTTTAACCAGAATAGGTCGCCTCGCAGTGGACCTTCTGGATCAACTTTCAGCACCACTGAATTCTCAAAGCTTTTGCTCGCCGCAAGGTAGTAGGCACCACCTCGGTTTAGGCTGCCATTAGAAAAACTGTCAAACCCTTTACCTACATTCAGTGAGTCTCCAGCAATCAGAAACCCATCACCCAGTACAAACTTTTGTTTACCAATAGACAGATCAACCAAACCGCCTTGATACACCCAACCTATAGAGGCGTTTTCAAGCTGAGTTTTGCGTTCGGTGCCATCAGTAAAGCCTGCACCATCTCCATCTCCTAGTGTACCTTGAGTGATTAACCCTAAATTGCCGTAAAAACTGTGCTCAGCATTCAGCTGTCGGGTCGCCACTAAATCGCCTTTAAGATAAAACTCTTGCCATTTTTTTGAGCCGGGCGTACCAGAGTAATTCTCGCCTAAGGACATAGCAGAGGCGGCAGCCTCAAGGTTAAAGGCAACACTGCTGTTATCTGCTTCAGATAACATTACGGCTTGGCTTACAGCGGGTAAGCTTGCCAAAAAGAGTGCGGCACAGATTGGTTTGATCGTTATTTTGAACATATTTTCACCTACTCTCATCGTATAATTTTATTGTTATTCGTTCTGCTCAAAGGGTTAACAGCCGAAATTTGAGCGCAAAAAACCTATGAAGCCTTGTCGCTTCTATTGTTCAGTTGGGGAAAATGGGGTTATTGACTAACCCCAAAACTTTCTGTCGTCTGACGCTGTTATTTCAAAACCGCCAGACGTAGATCAGCAGTCGACATATCGCCTACCAGTGGGATACTGCCCAGCTTGGCTAAAGTGTCGGGATCATGAATGGAGATATTGTTACCCGCTCCGCCTACATACAGCTTCTTGCCATCAGTGGTCATATTCAGGTTGTAGTAGGTGTGGTCCATGCCGAGTACATTCAGTGTTTCACCCGTTTTCAGGTTATGTTTCGATAGTTGGTTAAATGACCCATACATCACATCTTTGTCTTTCGGATCAGTCACCCAGTTGAAAACGATGAACTCAAAAGGTACTGTCTCAAAGTTTTCGACCGCTCCTGTTTTCAGGTCAATACGCACATGTCCCCAGAGAAAATCCGCTTTTGATTCGTCACCCGGTTCGCCATTCCAACGAATAGTGAAGTAAGGCATCACAAATTCACCGATATGTTCCCCCATGGTGTGCATGGCAAAAGCATCAGGCGGTACCCACTTATCAGGGGCACGCTCCCAGTTTTGCAACGCTGTAATCAAACGCGTTTCACCTGTTTTAGGATTAATGGCTTTAATATCACCGCCCCCTAAGATCACCTCACCATTTTGCTGGGTAGCAATTTTGGTAATACGACGATCGACAGGAAAGGTACGTATCGGCTTTGCATTTAAACCATCGGCAATATTAAACGCCGCTAAGCGTGGTGCCATGGTTTCAAAACGGTCACGCAGTTTTCTGACTGGGTTTTGTATGGTGTACAGCTCTTTACCATCTGGGCTGATCGCCATAGAGATAAAGGTTTTCACTTGTACATTGTCGTATGACTGTAAGGCTGAAAAAGTGGTTTCACAGTTGGTGATGTCGATACCATAAACATCTTCCATCTTGTTGCTGAGCACAAACGCCGTGCGGCCATCTGGAGAGATCGCAATACTGCCATTACCAAAACTACCGGGAATATCGCAGCTTCTAAGTAGTTTATTCGTTTCTGTATCAATCACATGTAGCTGATTAGGCCGCGTGACGGTCAGTAGATATTCATGCCCATTGCCTTGCATACCATTAGGTAATGCGTTTTGGCTCATAGGCTGAGAAGAGTTTGCAGAGCAACCAGCCAACACTGCACCAACCGTTAACAAGCCTGCACAGGCTAAACCTTTCCAGCCCTTCGATTGACTCAGTTGAGAGAGGGGTGCTGTTATTTTATCCGTGATCATCATTACACTCTGCTCCGTTACTCTTCAGGGAATATACTGTCAAGTTTGCGCCAGTCAGCATCAGCTTTTGAAACATCGCTTGACCAAGTTGAATGGCTGCTCATAGTGTCGGGCACTTGTGCAGGCCACCAACAGGCATCTGCACAACCATACAGATCAGACTCCATGGGTTGACATAAGGAGCCTAAGCCCCCAAAAGGATCAACCTCCCAACCAGGATCATTCACCGAGGTGCAACCTACGATAGATTGCATCGCAACCACTTCTTCCACGTCACTTGGGGAGAGTGCTTGATCTAACATTTTGGCTTTTTTATTCAATGACTTGAGATATTTCATTAGGAACTCCTTCTGGGAGATACGTAGGTATCAAAGAACGCAGGGTTCTCCAGCATAATGTGCGAATAGACTTCAACGCCAAAATCGATCCAGTCACGTAGTAAGTCACAGTAGTGATAAGACGGCACTGAAGCATCACCGTATTTGGCATAGCTTTCGTGATAGCAGCCACCTGAGCAGATGTTGCGAATACGACAGGTTTCGCAGCCAGTATTACTGCGATCTAGACGCTGCTCGACAAAAGCCGACAATTGAGGTTTGTTGATGCCTTCTGTTACATCACCAAAAGTAGGTAACTCTGAACCTGTAAAGCGGTGACAAAGGTTAATACCCCCTTTAGTGTCAACCGCTAACAAGCCCACTCCGGCACCACAGGGCAGCTGTTTTTTATTGCCTTCATGCAGGTCAGTCATCAACTGATGCATATTGCCAAAGCCAAAGTTGCGATGTTCAAGCGCCGCTTTTAGGTATTCGCGCCCTAAGCGCTTCATGCCTGCAAAAACTTCAAGCATCTCATCTGCACTAAGATTGAAGGCCGTGATATCACCAGAAGTAACCGGGCCAAAGCCGACCTCTGCAAAGCCTAGGTCATGGTGTAAATGCTTAAAAATCGCTTCAACATCGGTAATGCCACTGGTCAGCGTGACTCGACAACCCACAGGGCGCGCGTTATAGCGAGAAAGCAGCAAACCTACTTTATGTTTAACCACCTCATAAGTGCCTTGGCCGCCCACGGTGATGCGGTTTTTATCGTGCATCGCCTTTGGTCCATCCATCGATATGGTGATGCCGAAACGGTGTTCGTTAAACCACTCAATTAACTCTTCTGTCAGCAACGTGGCATTGGTGGTCATGGTGAAGCTGACATCCGACTCAAGGTCAGCAAAACGCGCTTCACAGTAGGCCACCACTTCACGAATCAGTGGCATATTGGTCAGCGGCTCTCCACCAAAAAACACCACATTGTATTGGCGTTGATTGGGTGACTCTTTTAACAGCATCTCCACCGACTGTACGGCGGTTTCGTAAGACATTTTGTCGCCTTTCGACGGCGTAGTCAGATCTTCTTTGTAGCAGTAAGTACAGCTCAAATTACACCCTGTATTGGTATTCAATACGATGGTGGTTAACGGAAAGTTTTTCACCGCTTGCGGGCTGTGATTGATTTGTACCACACCGCCATCAGATAGCACTTTCAGTGATTTCAACTCTTCAATGGTTTCCATCACATCGTCAGCGGCATAACGCCCCTGAAAGCGGTCACGAATCATATGAGCCGTTACTTGGCCTTGAGTACTGAATAACTCAATCAGCTCTCGGCTTACTCCTTCCAGCTCAAATAAACTGCTGGTTGGAACGTGAAACATCATCTGCCGTGATGCCACGTTCACCAAATGCACATTGGGTTTTACCAAAGATAAAGCACCCATAATCACCTCACTTAATTTTGTTATTCCCAGCCATCAACACAGGTTGTTGTGACGGGCTTTGAGGTATTGCTGATCAAGACTATTCAATAACAGCGCGTACAAACTTCTGTACCGTAACCAATAGGTGACTCTCACCGCTGATACTTTTACCGTCTTCCTGCACAGTGCCAACCACGCCTAAGTTACCCACGTTATTGGTCGACATTTTGCGCGCAGGATTGGGGCCTGCATCTCCTGGGGTAAAGATGCCACGGGCATCAATCTGGCCTGCGTATTGGATGTCGTTGTCATGTACGGCGGTTTCATCAAAAGGCTTCAGTGACCAGTTAGCCGTCATATAGCCCAAACGTAAGTCGTCTAAAGTTCCTACTTTGCCATCAGCCCCTGCGGCATAACCGACTGCTCGATACACTGATTTTTGTTTTGGAATTTTGCCGCCACCGCCGCCTACACGGGCAATAGAATCATTGGGTGTAATCTCAACACGCGCCAATTGATCGTAAACTGCCAGTGGCTCTGATGCAGAGGTATTACCAATCTTAATATGACGAGTACCCACACTGGCTTTAGGGCTGGCTTGAACTTTCAGCACCCAACGGTTGTCATTTTTAGAAACCACCTCAAGCAGTTTTAAGCCTGAGCCTAGGTTCACTTTACCGTTCAGCTGATAACCAGAAACAGTCAACAGGGCTTGCTCACCTTGCTTAATATAGGAGGGCGTAATCGCAGTGATGGCCGTTTTTTTAACCGCTTTGATCTGGCCACCCATCACATCATCTTCGTTAGGATACATACGTCCTACAAGGCTTTGACCGTCGGCAGAGGCTGCAAACACCTGACGCATTTGAACGCCACCAACCGTTACAGTACCGCGCCACTCATAACCTGTATAAACCACTGCTTTACCTTGACCAGCTAAAGGTGAGCCGTCGGCATAGTTACCCTCTAGGCTGATTTGGTAGTGGTCTTTACTCTGCATAGTGACTTGCATGGTGGCGTCAAAATTACCTTTCTCAGGTAAGAAGCCATGTACTGCCCAACGACCTGACAGTGGTTGTTTTGCTTGTGCCTGCCATTGTTGCCAAGCGTCGGTATCGAAATTGAATTTCTGGCCTAAATAAGGCGCAACTTGATTTAATGCGATATCAAACCAAGCACGATCACGGGCACCGGCATGCAGTTCTGCGGTCGGTTGCTGTCCCATGTGAAAATGTACCAACCATTTCCACTCATCCTCTGTTCTACGCTGTAACGCGATACGCGCACCAGAGTGGCAACGCACACAGGTTTCTTGTAGCAGAGGTTCAAACGACTCCACCACATTGGGCTCTTTTTCTAGCACATAGCGCAGGTTTTCAGTTTCTGAAGGTGCTAGACCTTGCTTGTCCGCAAGATATTTCACCAGCTCGCGTTTTTCATCGGGTGAAATTACCAAGCCCCGTTGTTGTTGCATACGGCTGATGGTCATCAACCAACCTTCAGGGGTTTTACGCTGCTGGCTGATCCGTGAAAATGGCGCAGCGGCATCACCTGTTTCGGTGTGACAGATTAAACAGCGATCTTTAATGATAGACTCGCCACTTGCTGCTTGTGCAGAAGAGGTCGCCATGCCCATAAAGGCCAAGGCACCTGTGCTCAGTAGCGCCCGTGTCATATTATTTTTTTTCTTCAAAGCCATCACTCCTACAATTTGCTTTTCAGGTATTGACCTGCACTGGTCGCCATAACTGGGATTACTTTATAGGGGATTCTTGGTCGCCCAACAGGTACTGCAAAAACCAGAGACAGCTTTAAACTACGCCTAAGGTGTAAATAGAGTTCTAATCATTTGTGCAAAGTTGTATTCAGATGTAACAAACTTGCAAAAATGTAGCGTAACCAATTGATAAACATAGAGTTAATCTTGTAAAAATAGATTATTCACTTGTAGTTTTCTCCACCGCATTTTTTGCTAGACTCATCTCATCCCCATTACGTGATACCACCATGTCTATAAAAACAACAAATAATGCACATATCCTGATCGTTGAAGATGATTTGGCTTCGCGCTCACTGTTAGCCAGTTATTTGCAAAAAGAGGGCTACAAGGTCAGCGAAACCGCACAAGCGGATAATCTTGTGCAGCAAGTACAGGCGCAGCAAATTGATCTGGTACTGCTGGATATCAACCTGCCCGGTAAAGATGGCTTGACCTTGACTCGAGAACTAAGGGCGCACTCAAAGGTGGGCATAATCTTAGTCACCAGCAAAGTTGATGAGATCGATAAAATTGTGGGTTTAGAACTAGGGGCTGATGACTATGTCACCAAACCTTTTAACCCCCGTGAGCTACTGGTGCGTGCGAAAAATTTACTTTGGCGAGTACGTGACCAAAATGTACATAGCCAAAGTGCGGCTTTAATTACACCAGATCGAATCTTGTTGCATTTCGAAGGTTGGCTGTTAGATGGCAACAAGCGATTACTACAAGCCCCTGACCAAGTACAAGAGCGCCTACCTGAGGGCGAATATCGTTTGCTATATGCGCTGTTACGCCATGCAGGACAGATTTTATCCCGAGATCAGTTGATGGATGAGATTCATGGTAGAGAGTGGACTCCCAACGATCGCTCTGTAGATGTGCTGATTGGTAGAATACGCCGAAAGCTGCGGGATAACCCCTCAAACCCTCGACTTATTTTGACCGCGCATGGCGCAGGTTACTTATTCGCTGGCAAGTTGGATTAGCCCTGTGGTGGGTATTCAAGGATTAACACCGCTGAAGCGGTTGCATAATGGTGAACGTTATTTGGTGACTCGTGCTGAATTAGACGGTGTCGGCTCTGTTATTATTAAACAGCCTGTAGATTCCACACTCAGCACCGAAGCGCAACGCCTATTACAACATGAATATGAAATTTTAAAGTCGCTCGATATCGCAGGCATACCTCGTCCAATCGCTTTACAACAAACGGATGAGGGGCTAATCAGCCTGTTTCAAGATGACCAGAGCACCAGTTTAAATCAACTGCTTAAGGCACAAGCCATAAGCTGGCAGCAAGGCTTAGCCATTGCAGAACAGTTGAGCCATTTATTAGGGTTGCTGCATCAAAAAAGAGTGATTCATAAGCAGATCACGCCCAGTAATATACTGTTAAATACAGAGACTAACAAAGTGGTGCTGATCGACTTTACACAAGCCACTTTGCTAGAAAGTGAACAACCCCGTTGGCATCCCCCTCAGTTTAAACTGGCTGAGCTGGCTTATATCGCACCAGAACAAACGGGGCGTATTAACCGTAATGTTGATTACCGCACCGACTTTTACACCTTGGGTGCTACTTTATACGAGCTATTCACAAGTCAACCGCCCTTCTGTTTACAGGATCCTCTGGCGTTAATTCATGCCCATATTGCCAAACTGCCACGACCACTGAACCAGATCAATCCAGCTATTCCAGAGGTGGTGTCCAATGTTGTTTTAAAGCTATTGGCCAAAGATGCTTCACAGCGCTATCAATCTAGCTACGGCTTAAGCCATGATTTAAAGCGGTGCTTAGTGCAGCTACAGCAGCAATCCAACATCAAGACTTTTACGTTGGCTGAAGCAGATATAGCAGAGCGTTTTGTCTTACCGCAAAAGCTTTACGGACGGCAAGATACCATCCAAACCTTAATACAACGCTATGATCAAGTGGCACAAGGTCAACAACAAATACTGTTGATTTCAGGCTATGCTGGGGTTGGAAAATCCAGCTTAGTGCATGAGGTTCGCCAGTATATTACAGAGAAAAAAGGGCTGTTTATCAGTGGCAAGTTTGGCCAGTTTGATCGTAACAGACCTTACGCGGCCATCATTCAAGCACTGCAAAGCTTAGTACGCCAACTGCTCACAGAGCCTGAAGCCAATGTCAAACACTGCAAGACCTTGATTTTAAAAGCCCTCGCAGGGCATGCACAGGTCATGACACGTTTGATTCCTGAGCTAGAGCTGATCATTGGCAGGCCACCAGAGGCAGCCAAGCTATCGCCTGCGGAAGAAAAAAACCGTTTTGCTCGCCTCTTTCAGCGTTTGCTCGGTGTTTTTGCCACCCATCATCGACCGTTAGTGCTGTTTCTAGATGATCTACAGTGGGCAGATCTCTCTTCACTTGCCCTTATAGAGTCCTTTGCACAAAACAAAACAGGTGATGATAATAGCTTGGCGCACCTAATGCTGATTGGCAGTTATCGTGATGAGGAAGTGCGTAATAACCATCCGCTGCGTTTCACCATTGATCAGTTAAGGCAGCAGTCTAGCACTCTATGTGAGCTACAGTTACAGGCGCTGAACCTAGCGCAAGTAACACAACTACTTTCTGATACCTTGCATACGACAGAGAATGGTTGTTTAGATCTGGCAACGATCTGTTTGGAAAAAACCCAAGGCAATCCTTTTTTCTTAAGCCAGTTTTTACGCACGTTACAAGAAGATGGTTTGATCTACTTCAATCAAGATGGTTGGTATTGGGATCTAGCAGCGATTCAAGCACAAAGCTTATCCGCTGATGTGATTGATTTGATGATCAGTAAAATTCAGCGATTAAAGCCTGCAACACAACAGGTGCTGCGTTTGGCCGCTTGTATCGGTAATATTTTTAGTCTGCGCACCCTTGCCATTGTTAATCAACAAACCCCTAAAGAAAGTGCGAATGATCTGTGGCAGGCTCTTTCAGAGCATCTGATTACACCTGTAAACGACAACTACCGTTTGATAAGACAGCTTGATTTACAGCTACTTGAGCAAGAAGATGAGACAACACTGATTCAATATCGCTTTGTTCATGACCGAGTTCAACAGGCCGCTTATAGCTTATTGTCGATTCATGAACGGCAGGGGCTACATCTGCAAATAGGCGAACTGCTACAACATCACTTGTCAGCGACTGAGCGCCATCAGCATATTTTTGAAATTACCAACCACCTCAATCAAGCGCAGTCAGGCTTACAAACACCTCAACAGCGGGAGGCGCTGGCTGAGCTTAACCTTGAAGCGGGCGAGCGTTCTCGGGATTCTGCGGCTTTTGGTGCTGCCTTCGATTATTTTCAGAATGGTTTGCAGATGCTCAACCAAGGTTGGCAGTCGCGCTATGCGCTGACGTTAGCCTTAACCGTAAATGCCGCAGAAGCTGCTTATATTCAGTCTGAATTTACATTGATGGAACAGATGATTGAGCAGGTCAAAACCAACGCCCGCTCATTACTAGATCAAGTCAGGGTGTATGAGCTACAGATACAAGCTCAAGTATCACAGAATCAGTTTGAGGCGGCCTTGCAAACCTCACTGCAAGTTCTGTCACTGTTAGGTATTAATCTGCCTGAGCAGCCCAATAAGCTCAAATGCTGGTACAGCTATTTGAAAACCCAATGGTTGATCAAACCCCTCTCCGTACAGCGCAGCCGTAAAATTGCAGACATCACTGACCCCTACATCAAAGCAGCCCTACCTATAATGGCCAGTATGTTCGGCGTGATTAAATTCTCTAGCTCCGGCCTACGGCCTTTAGTGATGGCAAAACAAGTCGAGCTAACGTTGCAATACGGTTTAATGCCTGCCTCAGCACAGGCCTTTGCAGGTTATGGCGGTGTACTTTGTGGGCAATATGGGCGTATCAATCAAGGTTATCAGCTTGGATTAGTGGCGCTTTCGGTTGACCAACAGCAACCGTCAAAACTCACTCACCATAAAACGCTGTCTTTGTTTAACACTTATATTAGGCACTGGAAGGAGCCATTATCAGCAACCTTAGCTCCTTTATTACAAGGTTATCATGCAGGTCTTGATTGCGGAGATATTGAGTGGGCGGCCTACTGCCTAGCGGCTTATATTCAATATCAGCTCCCTTTGGCACATAATCTTGAAGAGGCGCAACCTCGCTTAGACGCTTTTCTTAAACAGATCAGCAATACAGGGCAAAAACAGTCTGAGTACTACTCACGTTATGCGTTACAAACCTTAGATAACTTAAGAGGGCTGAACCACAATCCACTGTTGTTAGATGGTCGTTACAATCAAGAAGCCCCTATGTTGGCACTGCATATTCGCAACAACCACCGCACTGCGGTTTGTATTCATCATTTTTATAAAGCCCTGCTGAGCTATCTTTTTGGTGACTACAACCGTGCAGAGCGCCACAATTTCGCCTGCGAGAAAGACTTACCCTCTATTGGCGCAACTTATACCTCTGCTTGGTTTCAGTTTATTGCGGCCATGACCCAACTGGCGCTGCTGCCCAATACCAGTATTTTGCAACAGCCCACCCGCTTACACCGTGTGAAAGGCTGTTTGAAGCAGGTGCAACGCTGGGCACAACACTGCCCTAAAAATCATCAGCATCGAGTACTCTTGATTCAAGCTGAAAGTGCCCGAGTGCAAAAGCGTTACCACAAAGCAATGTCACTTTTTGAGCAAGCAATCAGTGCCGCGTTAGACTCTGAAATTGTGCTTGAACAAGCCCTAGCCTATGAACTAACCGCCCAGCTCTATTTAGATTGGCAAAAACCTTTAATCGCCGAAAGCTATCTGAAAATAGCCTTGCAGCGTTATCGCAATTTAGGCGCACACGCCAAAGCCGAGCAACTGATTAATCAATATCAGCTAAGAGAAAGTAAAGCAGAACCCCTCTCTCTATCAGAGCAGCATCACCATAAAACAGACCAACGCCACAATAACCAATCCTTAGACATTCTATCGGTTATTCGAGCCTCTCACGCCATTGCGGATGAAATTGTCTTAGAACGCCTATTAAGCCGTTTGATGACTCTAGCGCTGGAAAATGCAGGTGGACAAAGAGGCATTTTAGCCTTACAGCGAGAGGGCACCTTATTTATAGAAGCAGAAGCCGACCTTCATCGTTCAGAGCACTTTATAACGGGATTGCCCATAGAAGGTGAAAATCAGAAGTTGCCTGTGAATATTGTGCATTATGTTTATCGCACCAAAGAAACCGTTGTGCTCAGCAATGCACTAGAACATGAAATGTTTATGCATGACAGCTATATACGCTTGCATCAACCCAAATCGTTGCTTTGTATGCCCATTTTGTACCACGGCGAGCTAACGGCAGTGCTTTACCTTGAAAACAAAGAGAGCAGCGACATTTTTACCCGAGAGCGCCTTGAAACTTTGCAGATATTATCGGCACAGGCGGCTATCTCCATCGAAAATGCCAAGCTTTATCTTAGCTTACAAAAATCTGAACAAGCCTTTAGATCACTGTTTGAAAATGCCATAGAAGGCATCTTTCGCACCAATCCAGAGGGCGTGTTTCTATCGGTCAACCCTGCGTTTAGCCAGCTATTAGGCTATGAGTCTGCCGCTGACTTTTTGGCACAAGTTAAAATGCTTTCACAAGGCTGCTTCAAGTATAAACCACAGCAGCAACAGTTTATGCAGAGCTTAGTAGAACAGGCTCAGGTTAGAGCCTTTGAAACCACTTGGCTAAAGGCAGATGCCCAACAGGTTGAAGTGAGCCTATCCGCTCGCCCAGTACTAGATGAACAAGGGCAAATTTTATACTACGAAGGCTCTATCGCAGATATTAGCGAGCGTAAAAATCGCGAAAAAGCAGAAGCCTCCAGCGAAGCAAAATCACAGTTCTTAGCCACTATGAGCCATGAAATTCGTACACCGATGAACGGTATTTTAGGTATGGCACAACTGCTGATGCGCAGCTCGCTTAATGCTGAACAGCAACGCCAGATCAAAATGCTCTATCAATCAGGTCAATCTTTGCTGGCCATTTTGAATGATGTGCTCGACTTCACCAAGGTCGAAACGGGACAAGTAGAACTAGAGCAAAAGCCCTTTTCCATTACCGAAGCCTTGCACACTGTGCAAGGCGTTATTCAACCTTTAACCGATGAAAAAGCACTACATTTTAGCGTTGAACTACCAGATAACTTACCCGCGCTGATACTCGGTGATCAGCGAGTGCTGCACCAAATACTACTGAATCTTTGCGCCAATGCCGTTAAATTCACCCATCAAGGTTTTATCA
This sequence comes from Oceanospirillum multiglobuliferum, assembly GCF_900167095.1. Taxonomy (GTDB): domain Bacteria; phylum Pseudomonadota; class Gammaproteobacteria; order Pseudomonadales; family Halomonadaceae; genus Oceanospirillum; species Oceanospirillum multiglobuliferum. The sequence goes on along the minus strand of NZ_FUXG01000007.1, from coordinate 76,450 downwards.
GCTTACGCCTATTCTGCCAAAGGCATAACGATCAGACGGCCTACCTGCGTATTGAAGTGGAAGACAGCGGTATTGGTATCGACAAAGCCCTGCATCAACGCATTTTCCAACAATTTAGCCAAGCGGATAGCTCAATTACCCGCCGCTATGGTGGCACAGGTTTAGGTTTGGCGATCTGCAAGCAGTTGGTTGAATTACAAGGCGGTCAAATCGGATTCAGTAGTGATACAGGTATCGGCTGCTTGTTTTGGTTTGAGCTTCAGTATCCGATTATAGATCAGGCTATTGCTAGCCCTGAGCGAATGCTACCTATTCTTAGCCAACAAAGCAGCAAACTGCCAAGCCTTAATATTTTACTAGTTGAAGACACCGAAATTAACCAACAGGTCGCAGCTGGCTTATTAGAAAGTGACGGCCATCAGGTCAACATAGCAGAAGACGGTTATACCGCACTGTCGCTACACCATGACAATCATTATGACTTAGTATTAATGGACATCCACCTGCCCGATATGGACGGCATGGAAACCACACGCCGTATGCGACAACATCACCAAACTGAAAAGGCCACCGTACCCATAATCGCATTAACCGCAGCATTAACGCCCAAAGAGGTGCAGCAATATCAAGACGCAGGCATTAACGGTATATTGGCTAAACCCTTGCAGTTTGAACAACTTCAAGCACTGCTTTTATCCTTAGCAGGACATCACCCCCAATCCACAGCCTTTACCACAGCAGCAACTGATAGCCTGAAGATTGATGCCTTAAACAGCGAGACAGAAGCAAACCAGCCCCAAACAGCCTTAATCAACCACCGCTTAATTCAACAGCATGTCAGCATGTTAGGTGCTGAGAAATTTACCCAATTAGTGCAAGGATTTGAGCAACAATTCCAACAACTACAACAGAACCTAGACCAAGCCATACAGGCGCAAAACTGGAGCCAAATTATTGAGCTTGCCCATAGAATGAGTGGCTCAGCTGCAAACTTCGGCTTAGAAAACCTAAGTAGCTGCTGTAAAACCATAGAACAAGCGGAGCAAAACAACACTTCAGTTTCAGAACTACAAGCACTGCAACTACAAGTACAACAAAGCTATTTACAGAGCGTGATTGAATTGAAGCCTAGTGAGCAGATTGATGAACGAAAAAAGTCTCCCCGATTGTAATCACATTGCAGCACACAAAGCTAAAAAATGAGCCTCTTTAGAAGCTAAAGAGGCTCATTATCTATGAACCCTATTCTTTACTCAAATAAGCCATAAGCAAAATATTTCCCATCTTCCCATTTTAAGCGATTTGGATTACTGCATGAATGACCTATATCTCTTTGGGTGAACACCATATTTTTCACTGGAGATAATGGATTGAATGTTTTTGATTTAAATGCAAATATAAACAACTTATTACTTTGTCTAACAGCTCCATCTAGAGCTTTTACCATATCCCTTAGATCAGAATGAGGTGTATCTGAGATCGTATGCCTATCCTTCTTTTCAGCCTCCATTCTATTAACAAGACTATGAATAAAACCCGGACTATAAAAATAACTTAAGTCATAAAGTTTTTTTCTTTCTTTAACAGAATAATTAACCCTGTCACTATACTGACTTCCTTTTTCATCTTCTGTACTTTCTACCCATACTACAATAATATTGCACTCTACATTTTTAATATTTTTCCTAAAGCACACTATCTTATTGTTACTTGATGCATGCAATATATGATTATTAAACCCTTTAACATTCTCATATATAACCGAGAAAAAATCTATCCAACCCCATCTATTTTTAAGAGACTCTACAAGAATAGAAGCCGATTTCTGCTTTTCATTTGGCTCAATATTATTCAATGCCTCTGTTTCAAAATAACTACAGATATATTTTCTAGAGTCGTCTTTGCAAGATTTAAGTGCAGCAAACCACTCTTCATTAAGAATATCAATCGTTGGGATATAGTGGTCTGATGAATTATTATGAGCGGCCTCTAGCAAAGGTGTTAACTCTAACTTTTCTATTTGACTTTCTATACTCATATTCACATCCAGCTTAGAAAAAACATTTTTTCCATGGCAAGATCTAAGTATAGAAACCACAATGTCAACCAAATATGCCTCTTGCAACACACTATAAACTTTCATCCCGATACCATTGATTGTGTCAGCGTTACCATAAGATGTTGCAAGAATACTTTTGAAAATTTTATTACCTGTACTACTTGTATTGATAGTCGAATTAATCTCTTGAACAGAGGTTCGTATCGACTGCAAATTAATTTCCATTATATTTCTTAATGCAAACTCCCTCTCAAGCTTATTTTTTGCCTTTCTGAGAGTATCAACCGCAGTGTACGCAGAGCTGATATTAGCTATTGCAGAAGAAAGAGTTTGTTTGGCAGCAACCTCAGAAATATAGTTTTCAGTTCTATCAAACCTATTAATCATAAGGGTTTGAAGTCTGTCTATTTTCCCACTGAGCACAGAAATTTCTTTCAATATTCTGTCCGTATCACTTTCCTGCCCTAACTCCATGAAAAATGTAATAATACTAATTGCTGTACCTACCCCCTTCATAGCAGTTACTATCTTGCTCAGCGCCCCAGGCTTAAGCGCCTTAACTGCTTTCTCTATATCTGTACACTTACTTAACAACTGCGTTGACAGCTCAGCATTATGATCTATAGCTTTTGATGCAGAAGACAATGTAGTCATTTCAATTTCAATCATGCCAACACCTTTATATTAAAATACAACTTTCACTTAATAAGTTAAATAGAACCAAAAATAAATAAAAAACCCTGCATTGTAGAACAGCATTTCTATGGAAAAACATACAAAAAAACACTAGTTTACTTGCCAAAAATATATTTGGGATAATTATCAAACTGCTCTTAAAACTACATATTATTTGTTTGCATAACAACTAGTAAAAACCCTAGGTATTTGAGTGGTTTCACTAAGAACTTAAGCCGCCTGTGTGGCGGTGAACGGCTCTGCTTTAAGTATCGAATTTCATCGTAATTTCTAAGCCGCCTGTGTGGCGGTGAACATGATCAGTGGACTGTAGAGCGCGGACATGAATTTCTAAGCCGCCTGTGTGGCGGTGAACTCAACCTTATTTTTTATTGAAAACTTCTTTATTTTCTAAGCCGCCTGTGTGGCGGTGAACTAGTATTCGTTGCGGTGCTTTGAAATACTGTATTTCTAAGCCGCCTGTGTGGCGGTGAACGGTGCGTAACTGAGCCAGTTGAAACCATAATCTTTCTAAGCCGCCTGTGTGGCGGTGAACTTCAAGCGCAGCGCCCAGCTTTAAAATCATCTTTTCTAAGCCGCCTGTGTGGCGGTGAACGTTATTGATCACTTGTTGTTTAGCTGCATCAGGTTTCTAAGCCGCCTGTGTGGCGGTGAACGACAAGCTGCAACCGACAGCCGACAGGTTGATTTTCTAAGCCGCCTGTGTGGCGGTGAACAGGATAGTATAGATAACAAAAAAGGTATTATATTTCTAAGCCGCCTGTGTGGCGGTGAACCCTGCTACTGAATATCCGTTCAACTACATTAATTTCTAAGCCGCCTGTGTGGCGGTGAACAACCTCTGCTATAAGTGCCAGCGCTCCATGCTTTTCTAAGCCGCCTGTGTGGCGGTGAACGTGAAAGGCTGCGTTACCCGGGCGATCCAAGATTTCTAAGCCGCCTGTGTGGCGGTGAACAACGGCTTTGATCTGTGAGCACGGCGAGAGTTTTTCTAAGCCGCCTGTGTGGCGGTGAACATAAAGAAGTAATTCGAGAATGGGATGCAAGCTTTCTAAGCCGCCTGTGTGGCGGTGAACCCGTTACTTTGTCTTATGTATGAGACTTTTCGTTTCTAAGCCGCCTGTGTGGCGGTGAACTTAGCCCCACCTTTGATTTGAGACAAGCAAGCTTTCTAAGCCGCCTGTGTGGCGGTGAACTTCTTTTTGTGACCTGCGGTCGTTCACATTAATTTCTAAGCCGCCTGTGTGGCGGTGAACTCTTTAGGCAACTTATTTCTATAAGTCGCAGATTTCTAAGCCGCCTGTGTGGCGGTGAACGCCTGATCAACTGGCGACATGAATCGGTCGGTTTTCTAAGCCGCCTGTGTGGCGGTGAACGATACAAAAGAAGTTTTTGAATGGTTTATGAATTTCTAAGCCGCCTGTGTGGCGGTGAACAGTTTTGAGCAGGTGGCATTATGGCTTTAATTTTTCTAAGCCGCCTGTGTGGCGGTGAACACCTAAAAATGTGTTTACTTTTGCTTTCTATGTTTCTAAGCCGCCTGTGTGGCGGTGAACGCTTTGCCCTGTAAGCTCGCTAACTTGAGATATTTCTAAGCCGCCTGTGTGGCGGTGAACTTGCAATCGCTTTGTATTGCTTGACTACAACGTTTCTAAGCCGCCTGTGTGGCGGTGAACGACTGCAAGAACTGATCGAAGACTATCTAAGCTTTCTAAGCCGCCTGTGTGGCGGTGAACTGAGGAAGAGAGAAGGCTGATAGCAGCCTTCATTTCTAAGCCGCCTGTGTGGCGGTGAACATCCGACACCGAACGACCTGAGCGCAAGAGCTTTTCTAAGCCGCCTGTGTGGCGGTGAACTGAATTTTCAGGCAATCCGAGCCGCTTTGATCTTTCTAAGCCGCCTGTGTGGCGGTGAACTTAGACAACAGCACTATGATGTTGATTTGCTTTTTCTAAGCCGCCTGTGTGGCGGTGAACGTTTTAGCCAAGTCGTTCCGTCGCCTACGTCATTTCTAAGCCGCCTGTGTGGCGGTGAACTCGGTGGCGTCGCAGAAAAATGGCTGGACTATTTTCTAAGCCGCCTGTGTGGCGGTGAACGGTTTTTTTTGTTTTCAATTTTAGTCAACTAGTTTCTAAGCCGCCTGTGTGGCGGTGAACTTATGAACATAGATATAGAAAAGATCAAATCTTTTCTAAGCCGCCTGTGTGGCGGTGAACTGTGCGTAGACAGCTAACCTGCGCGTACGGATTTTCTAAGCCGCCTGTGTGGCGGTGAACGAGCCGCGATACTTGCGCGGCCTTCTGGAGCATTTCTAAGCCGCCTGTGTGGCGGTGAACCCAAAGAGCTGGTGGCCATGTCTGATGCGCTCTTTCTAAGCCGCCTGTGTGGCGGTGAACTCACACAAGGTTGGTCTAATATTGTCGTCAATTTTCTAAGCCGCCTGTGTGGCGGTGAACAGTCTAGATAAATCAGACTTGGCCTGAGTTAATTTCTAAGCCGCCTGTGTGGCGGTGAACGAGACGCTGCACGACGGCAAACTAGAGCGACTTTTCTAAGCCGCCTGTGTGGCGGTGAACTTATCGCTAACGCTGCTCATCACACCGTTGTATTTCTAAGCCGCCTGTGTGGCGGTGAACAGCAGAAGTGAACATGTCTGCTGTAGGCTGTTTTTCTAAGCCGCCTGTGTGGCGGTGAACAAAACTGACTCAATGTCAGTCGGTAACATTCCTTTCTAAGCCGCCTGTGTGGCGGTGAACTTGTTTCGGTTTGCACTTTGGTTCGCTTGGTGTTTCTAAGCCGCCTGTGTGGCGGTGAACAACGCGCAGCGTGATGCGCTTTACTTCGTGCTTTTCTAAGCCGCCTGTGTGGCGGTGAACGCACAGAGTTTATATTTCGTGGCTTGCGTCATTTTCTAAGCCGCCTGTGTGGCGGTGAACGCGGTTTGACGGCTCAAGCTTGGCAAGCTCTATTTCTAAGCCGCCTGTGTGGCGGTGAACTGTCGCGCCAATCTCCGATTACTTCGCCTTCTTTTCTAAGCCGCCTGTGTGGCGGTGAACCTTACGTGATGAAAACACCGGAGCACACAATCTTTCTAAGCCGCCTGTGTGGCGGTGAACGCTTCTGGTATGCAGATGTTACTTATTTATGTTTTCTAAGCCGCCTGTGTGGCGGTGAACGGAATGGTCTGGAAGTCTAATGCACTGATTGATTTCTAAGCCGCCTGTGTGGCGGTGAACCCGGAGCTAATAACAATGTTACAGCTCTCGCATTTCTAAGCCGCCTGTGTGGCGGTGAACAGTAAGAATTTACCATAAAAAATAGTTACAACAAGCTGTTAGATAAAAATATCGAAAAATACCTTTATTTTTAGCCGTGTTGTAACTATCTGTTTTTATTTATTATTTTTAAAGAGCTAATTTTTAGGTCAAAAGTTAGGTACTGTTGCGATATTGTCGCCCTTCGCTGCACTTAACCCGTAACAGTTAAAAAGCCCCTGATTTGCTGCATTCACCTCTACCTTTTCGATAAAAAGCGGAAACTTGGCAGAACCTTCTGGGTTGCTTGCTTTGGTTTGTAAGCTTTCCATCCAGATAAAAGCGTTGCTTGAGTGGGGAAAAGGTTTGGTTTTTGCAAGCTGTTGCAAGCATTCCTCCACTGTTTGCCCAGACTTTTCTGCCCAGCGTTTAGCCTTAGACGCCATATCTTGATCTATACGGGTCTGTCCTTTTACTCGCTGACGCACAAAAGCGATATGAGGCACGTCCTCAGGCACTGGCTGAATCGACTTAAGATGGGTGTAATCTTCAAATCGAGCCAGAAAGCCCGCCAGATTAAGCTTTTCCAGTTGCGCTTTTTCTTTAGCCAACACTCGTAGCTTATTGCCCAACGGGAAGCCCTTGCCGCCATAAGCTGGAAAGCTAACCGCAATGACACTGTGGTGTTGATCTACTTTATTTTCAACCAGAGCAATATGCACTTGCTGATAGATTTTTTGCCAGAGAAAACCCAGTGCAATATCAGTGTCGGGTAACAACGTGATGTCTTGGTAGTAGTTCATAGTTAACGCCTACTTGTCGCTTTCACCGAAGACGCCACCACGTATCAGAATGGCCATCACGTAATGCTCATCTTCAACTCGTGGTAATGCTTCACCACGTGCCCATTTATCAAAGTGGGTATAAAAGTCCTGCTTCTCTTTTGGTGTACGAAAAGCTGTGCCCAAGTTGGTCACTGCGCCATAGGGTTCAATGGCGATAGGTCCAGCAGAAACGGTTTCATCGTCAAAAGCGGGATACCAAGTATCAATAGAGCGCAGCGCATTGCCAATTTTTTGTGAGTGCATCGCGGCATATCCCTGTACCTGATACAGCACTTTACTCTTTTTACTTTTGCCTTTGTCTAACACCAGCTCTTCCGATGGATAGACCTCTTGCGCTTTACCCAACTGAGCGTAGGTGGTGATTTCTAGTATTAAATAACTATCACCACCAGACAGTGCTTGGGCAATCTGATTACTTAACTCCTGAAGTTGTTGATCACCATAATCAAAGTGACGGGTACTGTAACTTGCGGCATTGAATGTCCAGCTTTGCTCCTGACCTTTGTTGAGCGCTTTTACCTGAACCTCAATTTGTTCTGCACCTACTCGGTTGCGCCATAAAAATCGAGCGTTGGCAATATTGATTGCATAGCGACGCGCCAGTTCTTTAAAGCCCTCTTTTTCAATGTAGGCTCTTGCAGCTTGCTGATAGCTAGCTTTGAAAATGGCATTATTGCAGGCCGATGGGGTTTCAACACCACCTAGCACTTTCAGCGTGAAGTAATGTTTCAACGTATCCTGATCGGTGCCCAATGCACAGGCATCTACTGTTTGCAGGTTGGGTTTCTCCACTTCTGCATCCAGTTTGGCCGGATCATTTTTAACGGCTGTTTTTAGACGGTTCGAAATGGTGCCACGCACTGATTTCTCTTGTAGAGCCAAAGGCATGCAAGTTTCTTTATTCGCCCATGTGGTGCCATAAAAGTAACCATCTGATGGAACCAGTTTTTTCTCAAATGCCAGCACTGATGCAATATCGTTTGTTTTAGCCATGTTATTTCTCCATTTTCCTTAATCTGGCTTAGTAAAAGCCATCGTTATCGATTTCTGTAGTTTGAATTTGTTGACATAGGTAAAGGTTGTGGCTGAGGTCGGCGTGGTAGTGCCATAAAACTTCATCAAGCTGTTTAATCCGGTGCGCCATACGAAACTCACCAAGGGTAACAATGCTTTCAGCAAATCGATGAGGTAGGTCTGAATCGCGCTGATTCTTGGCCTGACCCAACTCACTAATACCCTGAAAACCTGTTGCAATAGGCACAATCCAGCCGGGCTTTTTACCGTTACTGTCAACCTTACGTTGGCTTTTCCAATGGATATTGCCGTCATCATCCTGTGTACAGGTATGGTGCACTGTCAGGTATTCCAGTATCCCGTCTAGTGCATCAAGGCCTTGTTCCATTTCGTGTTGAAGCAGCTCACGCCGTTCAATCAAGGCAAACCCGGGCATAAATGAGCGCATCAGTTTGCTTTGAGCTTGCTCATCACTATCATCTAACACTTGCAACATGGGGAGGTTGAAGCGTTGTAGATCACCACCCGCCACTTTCATTCGCATCAACTGCTGCGAAACAGCAACCGAAAAATCAGGCTGGTTCATTAGGTCTTGAGTGTGTTCATTAGCCTGATATTCAATTAACAAAGAAACGTCCAGATGGCAGCGAGCCTCTTCGATGAAAGCGGATCGATTGCCCTCTTTATCTAAAGGGTTACCTGTGCCGATAATAGAATGTACAAAATCTCCCGGCCCCTGATAGGTTTGCAGATCACATTGATGGCTGATAACCCCTGTTGCGATCAGTTGTAGAGATGGATAGCAGGCTGTTAAGTTACGCTGCAAGGCGTGGACAAACCCCAACCAAGCGGTCATAGCAGGGAAGCCGATGGTAAAAGGGCTGGACAGTGCATTAGCGTTATGCACCTTTAAGTGCGGTAACACTAAAAAACGACGAGTACTCATAACAGAGCCTCCTTGTTCTGTTCAATTATTCGAGCAAAAGCCATATATTCAGTGTCACCAAGCACAATCGCAGAATTACCTATCACGCGTTTATAACAAGCATAAAAGTAGCGAGTAGCCTCTTGAGTCAGTTCATTCAACCACCCCTGACTTTCCAGCCGTTCCTGCTCATATTCAGGGAGCAGCCATGTTTTCTGATAGCTGGGCAATGTCTCTGGTCTACTGTGAGTTTGCTCAGCAAATGCCTTACGCACTTGCCACATTTTCAGAATAAGGTGATCAAGATATTCCTGAATACGATAATCTCGACCTTTACGAATATTAAGATTGTTATAGTCAGCACTCATCAAACGGTGAAACGCTTGAAAGGTTTCCTGTAGTTGCTTCGGATAAAGCGTATCACCAAAGAAATTGTGGCTAGGTAAGCGAACACTTCTAGGTGACAGCTCAGGTGGCATAGAAAGTAACAGATGCGCTTTTCCCGCATTCTGATTGTTCAGTACGCTGATATTCTGCGGTTTGGTGCCACCGTAGCCGATGGTCGTCAGGTTGTAGATCTCTTGATAGCTCCTTTCAGAAAAATGATTATGCTTTCTAAGTTCTCGAGCAGATTTAGTTTCTTCTGAGAAGCGCAGATGATCTAACCGTTTGCGCATCTCAAACAGATGACCAGAATGACTCAGGATAGAGAGTAAATGGTAACTTGCAGATCCATCACTGACGGGAAAATAAACTTGTTTAATTTTAGAGCTGGTGACAACTTCATGGCTTGCTGAAACCATTGCAAGCAAACCCTCTTTTAAGTCCTCGACATTACCCGCAGCAGCTAAAAGGTTCACCGCCAGATCAGAGTTTTTCTGTAGGTGCTCTAATAAAGTGCTGCCATCATGCATCACCAGTGTTAAAAACTTATGGACATCCAATGCTGCGGCATTGCCCAATGCATCTGGCTCAACCTTTAGATTGCCACTACGAAAAAAACCATCTGCCTTATAGTCAGCCTGTGCAAGTACAGAGCTGACATAGCCATTTTTATTTTTACGCGCACTAGGGTGACTAAAAGTGCAAGGGTGCGTAGACAGCGAAATCTGCCCCGCACGTTTTGCAGCATTCGGTAGCCAGTTCTTGAGGGCAAAAACTTCCTCACACTCTAACTCTGCATTTCTGACTTCTTCCTCGGTCATTGTGGCTTTCAGATTTTTCTTTAACCAACCTGCTTTGCGTTCTGCAAAGAAGGCTTCTATTGCTGGATCTGACATAGTGTTCTCCTAATATCCTTTACACGTTATCTGCTCTAAGCAACCCCAGCTGATCGTTATAGCGATAGCGGTTACCGTCTTTATGAAAACTTAGGCTCAATTCGCCCAGTTGCTTTGATCTGTACTCTAAATCGCCCCCTAACTGTTCACATTGTTCAGCAACCAACGCTTCATAATCCCTTTGAAGCCAAAGGCGAGCGCTTCTCTCAGTGCTCAGTGGTTGATGCTGAATACCTAAGGTTTTTTCGATAGTGACCCAACCGCTACGTTGGTCATAAATCTTGAATACCACACCGCCACGATCATCTATCACTCGATAAAGATTGAGGCTGGGCGCGCTGTTACGGAAGCGGTTGAACTGCTGTGGCAATGCAGTCATCCACCAATAATCATCGGTATAACCCCAAATATTTTTTGGACTGCCAGCAGGGTTTTCCCCTTTGGCTTCACCTGTGAGGTAATGACATCCCAAGGTACGACTGATCACAAAGTGCTCTAGTGCAGCCAGCTTTTTAGAAGGTGCTGCCGTGTCTTTCATAATTCGAGGCACTGCATCAACACCGTTCAGCATGACCTTAACGTCCAGCACATCATCCATAGATTTAGAGGGGGTTAACTGCCACCTACCCTGTTCATAACCAGGGCGGCTAAAAACATCTTTACTCTCTCCGCGATAGCCTTTTAGGTTGTATTGCATTAACGCCATATTGGGCGCTTCGTTTTCAGCCGCAGCACGATGACGCCGCACTCGACCTGCTAGCTGAATAATTGAGCGATATGAAGATGGCTCCACTACTGCCCAATCAAAATCATGATCACGCCCCACTTCTTCGACGGGCGTTGCGACTAAAATAAAAATTAAATTTTGATTATCACAGCTATCAATATGTTGGCGGATTAACGGGTTATAGAAAGCGCCTTTTGGATCATTCACAGGAATTTTGCGCTTCAGTACCTGATCCAAATGTTGCTCTTGAGCATGACGTAACAGCAGCACCTGTTGGCTGTGATAAGCCATCACGCGCACTTGTATATGCTCTGGCCATTCGGCATCTAATAAATATTCTGTCAACTCAACACAGGGCTTGATATTGGCGCAGCGCACCACACCAAAAGAAATTTTGCGTCCGGTCTGACTATCCTGTTCATGATGTTGCTGATGTTTATCAATAATGCCTTTCTGTACCACTGAGAAAAAACTGCGCTCAAAAGAGCCAACGCTACTTTTATCAGGCAGTGTCAGAATATCAGCCCTGCGTTTAACAGGTTGGTGACTCAAATTTGTGACACGTTTTTCAACAAAACTCTGATGTGCAGCCTGATATCTGCTTACGGCTAGATCGCTCTGATTGATCGTAACTAGCTCTGTTTTAAACTCGTCCACCCAGCCTGAGGCTATTTGAGTATTCTGATAACGGCTGGTAGCAAAAAGCGCCCAACCTTTTTGGTAGGCGGTAAAATAGCCCAAGGCAAGATCTGGAGGGATAGTGGCAGAGGAGATCATCACTTTCCGCCCCAACATCCCTGCTAAATAAATCAGGCGGCCAATGGCGACTAGATCCTCTCCTGTAAAATCATCAATCTCATCAATGACCAGATCTGATGACATTAAGCGTAAGCTAGGCAAAATATAACGACCACCTCGGGTGGTTTCTGTTGCACCCATAACATGGTCAATGGTGCAGGCTAATACTGGTGCGTACAGCAATGCCCGCTCTTTTGCACCGGTTAGTACCGTGGTTAGCTCTTCTTCCGGCAATAGGTTTTGCCAGTGTTCATCGCCACTACACCAGTCGATTTGCTCTTCTGGATCTAAAAGTGGTTGCGTTGATTCAGAACCCGAGTCTTCTTCGTTTAATGACTGCTCGTCTTTATCATGAGCAACCGATGAACCTTGATGCAGCTCCAAAATCGCTTTCGATCCAATCAACACTGCTAGCTCATCATCTTTAAGGCCGATACGTTCCCGGTATTCATCACCCGTCTGTAGCGTCAGTGTTCTCAACCCTAATGCCAGAATAAAACGCAGGCTTTGTTGGTCTGGTGAAAGCGCCTGCATAATTTTGGCGTTAGCCAAGGTTTTTCCTCGCCCAGTACTGGCCATATTAACGATAAAATAGCCGCTGACTTTATCTTCTGTTTTTTTCCTGTAGTTCTCGAGAACTGTTACCGCTTTATCCTGCCAGCCAAACTGACTTTTCAGCTCCTCTGATAAACCTTTTTTCGGTGCAAGCTCCGCCACATCCTGCGCCACAGGAGGCTGAGTCTCAAAATCTGGTAGATAACAACAGGTTTTAACGGCTGCTTCAGCCACTTTGACCAGATGCTCATCCAGTTTCTGTTTTAGTTGCCGTTGGTGATCTTGATCCAACCCAGTATTGGCATACAAATCAACAGGAGAGTCCCAAGCTTTATCCTGCTCTTTTGAGGAATAATAGTGGTCGCCCAACATCAGGCACAGGCGAGCATGATGAGCAATAGTGCGCCAGCTACCATCTTTAACCGCTGCCGAAAACAGAGGGAGCTGCTCACTTAGTTGGCGAGCACGGTTGCTAAGCTCCTCCCTCCATTTGGAAGAGTCACTTAACAAGCCCTTCTGGAAAACAAAACAATCTGGCAGACGTTTCTGAAACTCATCATCGTCAAAACGGTTTTCATAGCCCCATTGCTGAGTTATCCGCTTGAGTAACTGCTGAGGTGAGTCATTGGTTTTATCGCCATATGCCGCGTTCTCTTTTGGCTTTGGCAACCTGTGATGAGACAATACCAACCAAAGCACTAGACTTGCCGCGTCTGGCAAATCAGAAAACGGCTGAAGTAGATCTTTTTGCGCTGATAAAAAAGCCTTCAATTGGCTTTCATCTAAGCTCTGTTCAATTAGAGGTTTTAACCAGCTTTGATCCTGCTCCGGTTGTTCACAGGAACGGATCAGTGACATCAGCAATAAACTGGAGATCCATTCATGGCGTAGCGGATCACCTTTAAATTTATTATTCGACTTAGGCTTCAGCTTATCTTGAAACAACTTAGTGGCTTTGCCCCAATCATGCAGTAGCGCCGCTAGTCCGGTGAAGGTTTTGATTAACGGCAAGTAGCGCCAATTGTCTGCATTATCGTTACTGGGTAGATCTTGTTCGGTTCTATTCACAGGCACTACGCCCTCGCTATTAAATTTCTTTCTATTACCCACCACCCAAAGCAACTGGCTTCTTGACCGTGACCGTATCCAGTGACAGCTCACGGCGGTGCTTTTACTGGCGGTTTGGCGCAGCATTTTTTTGACGGTTAGCAGGCCATCTTCAGTTATTAAAGTTTGCCAAGTGTTGTCGCCGATCCGGTTGGCGAAGGCGTCCAGCACGCGGCGAGTTCTGGGTAGGGCTTTTTTCTCACATTGTGAGACGAAGGTGACCATCATAGTTGCTGTGCCTCTATTGCTTCTGCTGAGTGGTTTTGCAGGGCAATGGCTTTGACGGTATCAAACATAAAATCCAACGCTTTATGGTCGGTAAAGGCTTGCAATACCTGCTGGCGGAACTCTTGCTCGGTGGCATTTTCTTTGGCACAGATAAAGGCCCAAGGCAGTACAAGGGCGTCTTTAATCAAATCCGCCACATCAAACACCAAAGCGCCACGTCGAGTTTTGCCGTGCATGACGGCAAAACCGTGGGGGATGCCCAGTACCCATAAACAACTGGCCGCCAAGCCATAGGCAAGGTAGTTGCCGTGGTTTAAAAAGTTGTTGGCTTTGTCCTGTGATTGATGTTGGCGGCTAAAATGACTTAGCTGGGTGTTGTTCGCTGCGTATTTGTACAGCGCCTTGGTCAGTTGGGCTTCTGTTAGCAACAGCTCAGAGGACTGGGTTGCGGCATCGGTGCGGGTGTGGAAGGTTGCTAAGGCTTTTTCAATCTCAGGGGTGTTAATTTGAAAGCCTTCTTGCTTTAAATCACGGTCTTTTTGCCAGACGGTTTGCAGGTATTGAATACGTGCGTTCTGAAAATATTTGGCAGCGGCAAGGCGCTTTTCATCTTCAAACCAGAACTGCATCCAACCTTGTAGATATTCTGTAGGGCGGTATTCACTTTGCGGGGTTAGCCACTCAACCTCGCAGGCCATGTAGAGAGGTGTACCACCACCGCCACAAAAGCCCACTAATACGCCTGCTTGTGCCAGCATTCGCATAGCCGCCTGTGTAATTGAGGTGCCGTTACCTAATAGCAGTACGGTGGTATTGGCGATGGGAATATTAAAATAGAGGTTTTCTTTTTGTGCTTCAGTGAGATACAACACGCGACCATCTTTTTGCATCACACGGCAATATTCAAGGTAATACAGGTTGGCACGCTTGGAGTGCAGAATGGTTTTAAGATCTGAAGGTGAAAAGTCGTCCATCACATATTCCTTTATATTCGTTGCAGGTCATCCTATGCACCTGATTTTATTTGCCAATACTGTGGTTTCACTCAGGTAAAATAACTTTACCGATTCTGGCTAATTCGAGACTTAATCACCAAACAACCAAGGTTTGATGTCATTTTTATTGACCAGTACCAGTTGCTGCGCTTCTGGGGTGCCTTCTAAAAACTTAGTATTCACTTGCATCTCTTTTAAAAGGTATTGCGCTAAGGCCGCTCGGGTTTTGATTAACAGTTGGCCGCCCTCCATTTGGTAATCCTGTGCCAGCACCTCTTGTTGGGCTGCGGTTAATCTAGGATCAGGGGCAAAAATAAGGGTGATTGGTGTTTGCCATGCAAGGTCATCCTCCACGGGATGATGTGAAGCCCCTAAACACTCTGCCTCACCTCTGAAGCGGCTCAGCACAAGGTCTCGATAACCCGCTGATTTTTCGCAATAGCCCCTCACATGCCAACGTAAGCCCGTTTTGATAAAGCTGTGGGGGTGAAAAATGCGGCCATCTTGTTCAGGGTTTGACAGTGAAACGTAACCCACTTCAATGCGGTGTTTGTTTTTAATCGCGTCTGTTAGTGTGGCGATAGTATGGCGACAAACCTGCCGTGTTGGCAAAACAAGGGCATGGGCAATAGGTTGTGATGAGCGGTTGACGGCTGCGCTGAAGTTCTGCGTGAGTAGCCAATCAAGATAGGGTTCAACTTCACCGGAAAAGTGATGTAGTAGAGCATCTGTACTGAAGGAATAACGTTTGTCTTGAGCTTGTACCAGTTGATTAGGATAAAGCTGCTGGTAATTCTTTAAGTCGTTATAAGCCTGCTGTCGGGTAATTTCAAACTGCTGTATTAAGTCGCTATTTCGAATAGAAGATTGCCAATAACACAGCATTTCTATAAAAGCATAGCGTTCAAAAGTATTGGCCGTTGCCATTAATCATCCTTGGTCAATTCAATTATTTAGTTGAGCATAACGACTAGGATAATTTGTACAATATAAACTTTCGTTCGGCCTGATCTATCAGGTTGCAGGTCACTATCAACACAATGATTTTAATAGAACTAGTAGAACTTTTATTAAGCATCTACTAGTTCTGAGCAGGTCTACCTTCAGCTTTACAAACAGAGCTTATGGAGCAAATATCCTGAGCGCTTTATAACTAAAACCCTCCAGCATGAGAGTCCCTTACTGTTTTTATCGATGGGGAAATATTTGTAAAAAACGTCTGTTATAAGTGCTTATTTGGGTTAAAACTATCGTTTTGTTGTCACCAAACCGCTCGCAAATAGCACTCCAAAACTAATCAAGGTAATACCCAGCAAAACACTACTGCTTAGTAGTTCACCTAACCAAACCAGCGCAATAGCAGAAGCTGCTACAGGTGTTAATGAGCCTATAGCAGACGTCATTTCTGCACCTAGCTTTGAAATAGCAAAGGCAAATAAGAAGCTTGAAGCCAAGCCCGCAGCAATACCTTGCGTCAACATTTGAGCAACCAACTCAGTGGTTGATACATCAGACCATCCTAGTGCTGGCTGCATAGTAAGGCCATAGCAGATTAAAACTAGAGCCGTTGGCAGTGTTACAACAGAGGCTGCAATAAGTGGTTTTAAACCACACTGGCGCAATGAAATTGCAAATAGCGCCCAAAACAAACTCGCCAACAAAAACACCATTTGAGCTTTCAAGTTACCATCACCTAATACAGAGTTGGCAACAAAAGCGAACACTCCTGATGCAATCAACAACAGCCCAAGAAGCCGCCATTTAGACAAAGGTTGCTTAAAAACAAGCACCGCTAAACCGGTTACAAACAAAGGGGCTACCCCTGGAATCAATGTACTACCTTCAGCAACTTGGCCTGTCTGCATCCCCCATGCACCCAGTAGGAAAAAGGGTAAACCGCCTCCTACTAACAATCCCACTAAATAAAGTTTAGGTACTTGTGCAATTTTATTTAAATTGCGGAAAAACAGGGGCGCTAAAATAAGCCCTGGAATTGCAAAACGAAATAGTGCAATTTCATAAGTAGTCAACGCAGAATGTGCACCAAAGCGCAAAGATAGAAAATAACTTGACCATATCAATACCGTCAGCAATGCAGCGCCTATGCCCAATAGCTTAACTTTAGGGTTAACTATCATATGCTGAACATGCAATACAGAAGGGCTGGGAGGCTGAGAGGAGAAGCTCGACATAATATTAAACTCTGAGGTGGTAACAGAGCCTATTATGGCTAATCGGCGCTAACTTTTTTGCTCAAAAATCAAACTGATTATCAGCGAATTTAACTTAATTCACTACAAATAAAGAAATATAGCAATTTAATCACCATGAATTCTCTGCTGCTTGCTTTTCATACACCAATAACAACATAGCAACACACTGAAACTATTTTCTAAAGCAGAGCGCTAACTTACCATTGGGCACGAACAAAGCCTAAACACTACTCCAACCTTGGGAAAAAAATGAACAAAGCACATTGGGATATTTTCTGTCAGGTGATCGACAACTATGGTGATATCGGTGTCTGTTGGCGTTTGGCTCGTCAGTTAGCGGCAGAATATCCTGTGAAAGTACGGCTGTGGGTCGACGAACTGGCAGCGTTAAAACAGATTTGGCCTGAGACTCAGTTGCAAAGCCAACAATACTTGGAGCAAGTCGAGGTTTGTGTTTGGAGCGAAAACTTTCCAGCAGAGGTTAAACCTGCAGATGTGGTAATTGAGGCATTTGCCTGTGAGTTGCCCACCACTTATCTGGCTGCTATGCAGGTAAAAGCACAGCCCTCAGTCTGGCTAAATTTAGAATATCTGAGCGCAGAGGATTGGGTTGAAGGTTGCCATAAAATGCTCTCGATGCACCCTAGTACAGGCATGAATAAAACCTTTTTCTTTCCTGGCTTTACTGAAAAGACAGGCGGCATATTACGAGAGAAAACACTGCTTGAACACCGCGCAGCATTTCAGGGTGACTACTCAAAACAAGATGCCTTCTTTTCACAGCTGGGTTTAGATCAAGTCAACCAGCGAACAAAAGAAACATTGCTGGTATCTTTATTTGCTTATGAAAACACCGCGGTGGCCTCATTAATTCACACATGGCAACAATCAAAAACACCAGTTATGTGCCTTGTACCTTTTGGCAAAATTCTAACCAGCCTTAATCCTCTATTGAATAAGCCTCTTGAAGTAGGTCAAGCGCAACAAATAGGTGCACTCACGTTAATCGCGATACCTTTTGTCAGCCAACAAGAGTATGACCATTTGCTATGGGCCTGTGACCTTAACTTTATTCGCGGTGAGGATTCATTCGTGCGCGCACAATGGGCTGCAAAACCTATGGTCTGGCATATTTACCCTCAAGATGAGGATTACCATATGGTTAAGTTGAATGCCTTCCTAGCCCATTACCTCGCAAAGACAGAACCTATGCTTCAATCTGCTTTGTCTAATCTTTGGCAGGTTTGGAATCAAGGTGGCGATGTCAGTGAACATTGGCAAACTTGTCTTAAATTATGGCCGCAATGGCAGCGGCAAAGCCAAAGCTGGTGCAAGCAATTGTCGCAGCAGAATGATTTGTCAAGCCAGCTCTTCGACTTTTGTCAAAAAAGAGCTACTGAAAAAGGCTAAAAAACAGTATATTATTGCGCCAATTTTAACCGTATTCTTTCAATTGGATAGAAGCATGAAAACAGCACAAGAAGTACGCGCAGGTCAGGTTGTAATGATTAACGGCTCTCCTTGGGTGGTTCAGAAGTCTGAGTTCAGCCGTTCAGGTCGTAACGCAGCCGTTGTTAAAATGAAAATGAAAAACCTGCTAAACGGCGTACAAACTGAATCAGCTTTCAAAGCTGAAGATAAAATGGAAGACATCGTTCTGGATCAGAAAGAAGTAACCTATTCTTATCAAGCTGATCCAATGTATGTGTTCATGGACAGCGATTATGAGCAGTATGAGTTGGAAAAAGACGATCTGGGCGATCTGATGATGTACATCGAAGATGGCATGGCAGACGTTTGCAACGCTGTTTTCTACAACGGAAAAGTTATTTCTATCACACCTCCAAACTCAATTGAGCGTGAAATTGCTTACACTGAGCCTGCGGTTCGTGGTGATACTTCAGGTAAAGTGATGAAAGTGGGTCGCCTGCCTAACGGTACAGAGATCCAGATTCCTGCTTTCGTAGAGATCGGTGACAAGATTGTTATTGATACTCGTACTCACGAGTACAAATCTCGCGCTAAGTAAGACTCAGGTTATGAGCGTTATGCACTTTTAGCTAAGTGCATAACGAGCCCAAATACCCTCACAAAAAACTCTATGAGGGTATTTTTTTGCCTGAAAACTAAGGTCGAGTTAAGCGCAATGCAAACTGACTGTTTTTATGCCACTTTTGCACAAGCCCATATCTAAAGGTTAATGCGTAATAAAACGCTTGATCATCTTTAGCCTCAGTGCTACTCCAGAACTGACTTGCCGGCGTATTAGTAAAGCTCTCTTGCGCAATAGTGGGTACATTACTCACTTTTTCACATGATAACTCTGTCACCACACTCTGGCATTGTACTAGCGTATTTAACTCTTCAATTGAAGGTAAACGCCAGTTGCTGAAGCCAAAAACCTGCTGCTGATTAGACAACTGCACAACCTGTTGAGCCGAATCCAAGTCGAATTGCAAAGCAGTACCTTGACAGTACCCTTTTGCCCAAACTTGACCTATGGCGCAGGCCATCCAAGTCTGCCCAGTTTTTAGATCTTTAATCCAGCCATCAGAGTTTACCTGAAATCGCTCACTAGGCTTTGCTGATACCTTAGAAGCCTTAATGCCCAGGGGATAGTCTGCGCCAGCGTTCTCAGAAATGGAAAGATTACTCCTTTCAAGCTGAGTATATGACTTAGGCACATCGGGCATAGCCCCTCCCGCATACGCGGGAGTTTCTACTATCGGTTGCTCTGGCGCATCAGTTTGTTGCTGAACAGGAGCATTCATACATGCAGACAAAGCAAAAGCTAAACCTACTGATATTCCTATCTGATACCTCACCACTGCACCTCTCTAAAACCTTTAGCTTCAACGCTTTGAATTTGGATTGACTCTGGTGCAACTGAAAGTTCATTGGCTGGTATGCGAATTACTGCCGAGTCAGCTCCATCAGTAATGATTACTTTGTGCCCACTGCTCAACATAACCTTAGTTGTACCCATCGCAATTGCAGAGTAATGCACTGCAAGCAATAGTTCATCTGCAACAGGGGTTACCTGCAAAGTTGCTTTCACAGGCAGCGGAGGTTGTATTACCTCAGTAATAACAGGTTCATCTAACCCTCCATTACGTATAGCCAAGCGTTCAAAGTTCCCCCCTGTCACTCGCCCAATGCTGAGTTTTTGTTGCAGATCTTTTTGGTACGGCGTTGGGGCAGGAGCCGTTATATCAAGTACGGCTTCTAGCGCTCCAGCAGGTATTACCATTTTTTGGCCATTACTTAAAATTAAGCCTACGCCTTGCTGAGGAGGATTAGAAACTGTTGCAACATAGCGAATATTTTCTCCAGCTTTCACTTGTGCAGGTGCTTGTAACATTACCCAAGTTGGATCTGAAGTATCTTGTAGCGTAATAGATTGTTTGGCTTGCTGATAGTTAACCTGCTCAAAGTTACCACCTGTAAAAGCAGCTACTTTTAGCTCAATCTGCTGACTATTCAGGTATGGGTCATCATCACGTAGTTTAATCTCTGCCGTTGCAGCTCGATCTCCCTCAGCAAAGGTAATCTCATCACCTGTGTTAAGTGCAACCGTTGCTGCACTTGCTGTTGGATGAGATAACAATACAGTGACCTTTACCGTGTCTGAGTTTTCATAACTGCTTTGTGCATGCAAGCTTAATAATACCTCTGATGCTTGATCAACCACTTGCGTTGAGACTGGCGATGCAGGAGTTGCGTTTGTTAGCGTAATACGCTCAAAGTCACCACCTTCAGCAGCGATAACATGCGTGGATATAACCTGAGCATCTTTATAAACGGTATCAATAGGCGCTGGATACTCAACTGTTGCGGTTTGCTCGCCTTTAGCAAAGTTCAGCTCGGCCCCGTTACTCAGAACAGCTTTAAACATTGAACGTGGAGGCTCACTAAGCTGCCCCTCATACATGATCACACCACCCTCTGCAACACGATCATCCGCGTTAATGGTTAGATAGGTCGATTGATAGGTTTCATAAACTGAAACGTCAACCTTGGCTCTATTAAAGTCAACTTGTTCAAAACCACCGCCTTTTATTGATGAAACACTACGTTGAAGCGTTTGTTTGGTTATATAGGGATCGTTATCACGAATAGGCACTCTTACTTGACCGCTTCTATCACCTGCTGCAATAGTAATGCTTTCACCGTTGTCTAGCGTAATTTGCATTGGTGTAAGCGTAGGCTCACTTAACTGCGCATCAAGTACGAGAAAGCCTTTATCTTCCGCAACGTTCAATGCACTAAGCTCTAACCAAGTCACTTCATTGCGGTCAATCACTTGAGTGATAACAGGCTGATCACTGCGACCCTCCTCTAGTTGGACTCGTTCGAAATTACCTCCAGTATAGCCCTCAATAACAACAGAGAGAGTTCGTGTGAGCTGATAGGGGTCATCAGGTAAAGAGTCTGCAACTACAAGGCCTTTTGTTTGCCCAGCTTCTATTACAATACGAGAGCCTTGACTCAGTTGAACAACCATTGGTGTTTTAGCAGGATTACTAACCTCTGCGGTATAAGTAACACGTCCACCTTCCTCAACTGAAGGTGCTGCGGTTAACTTAAGTACTGTTGTATCGGTGGTATCTCGTACCCACGAAGCAGTTTCTGCACGGCTGAAATCAACCTGTTCAAAATGACCTCCACTAAAGCCTTGAATACTCCAATGATGCTGAGCTTCGCTCAGATAAACATCATCAGGTTGTATAGGCAGCTTCAGCTCAGCTTGCTTTTGGCCCGCAGCAATATTAATTGTCTCACCAGTACTCAAAATAGCCTTCGCATCAGTTTGTGCGGGATAATCCATCTCTAGGTTTAATACAACCCCATTATCACCCTCGAAAAGATCACGGCTTGAGAGGCGAATATTGTTTAAGTCGAGGCTATCTTGCACTTGTATACGGATAGGCTGCTCTTCAGAACCTTGGGCAATTTCTAGGTTTTCGAAATTACCTCCAGAGGTGGAAACAATAGTCCTGTGTAAAGTATGGGCTGATAAATACACATCATTCTTCGGTGCATCTACTTGTAAGCTACCAACTTGCTGACCCGCGAGAATCGTTAATATTTCTCCACTATTCAACGTCACCTGCATATCAGTTTGCACAGGATGGTCGCTGCGCACTTGATAATTAATCTGAGCACCTTCTGTAGTGTTTTGATCCGCAGAAAGCATCAATGTTGTGGTGTCAATAACATCAAGAATACGGGCAGTTGCGATCTCTTTACTAAGATCAACTTCCTCAAAATTCCCCCCTTCGAGCTGTACAATCTTGCGAGAAATATCAGTTGTGGTGACATAAACATCAGGATCTGGCTTTGTAACGGTGATAAACCCAGAGGATTCACCTGCTTTAATCAGCACTACTTCGCCACCATCTAGCGTCACTCTAGTATCCGTTTGTGCAGGATTCGACAACAAGGCAGTGAAGACAAGGTTTTGATCGTTTTCAGTAACGTCTGAAGTGACTAATTGAACTGATGTTTGATCGATTTTATCCGCTACAGAAATTTTTAACGGGCGATCCAATGCCCCCTCTGTAACTCGAAGTAACTCAAAGTTACCTCCAGAAACATTCGCCACATTAACACTAAGTTGTGTAGCACTAATATATGGATCATTTACGGGAACTTGGAAGTTTAACTGCCCCACAGTCTCGCCTGCTGGAACAGTTAAACTACCACCGTTATTAAGCGTTAGTAAAAGATCTGTACGAGGTGGGTGACTCGTTTTTGCTGTAAAAGTAACCGTATCACCTTCTGTCGCATGATTAGCTACACTCACTGCGACCGTGACTTCGTCAGTATAATCGCTTACATGTGCACTAGTACCTACCTGCTGGTAGTTTAGGCTTTCAAAGCCACCACCTATCACATCGACAATAGTTCGACGTAAAGTATAAGGGTTTGTATAAACATCATTGTCTGCAATTTTAATATCAACAAAGCCTTCACTGGCTCCCGCTGGAATTACAATCTCCTCATTAAGATCTAAAATCAGTCGTGTTTCCGTTAATGCAGGTGCTTGAAGTGTTGCGGTAAAACGCAACTGACCAGCAGTCTCATCTATGCTTTCTGCTGTTAATGTCACATTTTGGGTATTAATAGTGTCTTTGATATGCGTAGTAGCGACTAGACTTTGTCCAGAGTCTGCGCCTACTAGGTTTTCATAACCACCACCGTCCATTGATATGACGGCAACTCGCAAAGTTTTTGAGTTAATATAAGGGTTGTCTTCTGGTGCTGAAATTTGTGCGTTAACTTCTGTTTGACCTGCCGGCACAGTCATTTCTAAGCCGTTGCTCAGTTTTAAATGTAAATCTGTACGAGGCGCATGAGACAGTTTCGCGGTATAGTTAATCACCCCGCCTTCATCAACACTTTCGTCTGCTAGCAACGATAGATAAGTCTTATCCTCAGTGTCTAAAACACTAAATGTCGCTTTGGCTTTAGAGAAATCCACTTCTTCAAAGTTACCACCCTCAACGGAGGTTACCACTCGGGTTAGCTTTGTTTGACTGGTATAAACATCATTCTCTGGTACTGCTAAACGAATTTGTCCCAAGGTTTGTCCTTGGTCAATTTGAATCACTTCACCCTGATCTAGAGTTATTTTCACTGGTGTCTGTGCAGGCTCTGACAACTGGGCAGAAACCAATGCGCCAATGGAGCCTTCGGAAACATCTTGGGCCGACAAAGTCAGTGTGGTGACCTGTAATTGATCTTTTACTTTCACCTGTAGCGCTGTTGATGCAAAACCATTCAACACAACAGGATGATAATCTACTGGCGTAGCAAGAAGCTGCTCAACATAATAAGACTGCACTTGTGCTGTTTTATATTTATCATCAGCTGGAGTGATAATAGCCGTCTTGGCTTGCTTCTGCCCTATCGGCCAGCTAAGTAGACTATTTTCTTGTAAGCGAAAGGTAAGCGCCTGAGCTAAGCCTTCAAGGATATGACCTTGTAGCTGCCCCTGCTGACCTTCTGCAACCTCTTCTGGAGACGTGATTGAGACTGGAAATAGGTACGCTGGTTGAATACCTGCCACTTCAGCATTTGCATCACTTAAAACGCTGGCTTGAGATTGAAGCTCTGGAATGGTGAACAACGCTGAGTTTTGGATACGCACCGTTTTTTGCAGTGCCGCGAAATCAGTTAACGTAACATCATAGCGTAAAGTTCTTGTTTCTCCTGCTCTTAGCCTAGGAATAGAAACTTGAATAGAACCATCGGCTTGCTGCAAGGCTGCATCATCATCTTCCGCATCAGTCAGTGGTTGCCAATCTAAGCTAGATGAATTCGCGTTATATTTTGTGCCTTCTGGAATATTCAAACGAACTTTGACTTGTTCATATGCTTGAATACCTTTATTAGCAACCTCTGTCACTAAGGTAACTTTATCATTAGGCTTTAAGAAGTCTGGGTACTCAACTCTCATATTTAAAGATAAGTCAGTATCAAAGTCCGTCATAAAACTTACAGCTGTCGGCTGATACCAATCTTTGTTTGTTGAAAATGATAGCACAGCAGAAGTGTCACCATTTTTTAATCGCCCTGTTAAATCAACCTGAGCAATATCAAAACCCATCAAATTGGTGTAATTCGGTGTACGCTGTGTAAAAGGCTTACCATAGCGGCTAAAGCGAGAGTTAAAAAAGTTATCCTCGGGCTTTACTGCATCAGATAGTGGCTCACCATTAAAGAGAAATTGATCTCCTTCATGAGCAGTATCACCTTCATAGGCCACCACCCCCATAGAGGCATTAAATGCGCCAAATCTAGGTGCGACAAAACCTTCTACTTTAATATCAACCTGCTCAGGAATTGAGGCATAGCCATCAAACAAAGTGATATTACGGAAAGGGAATAAATCATTCCGTTCAATCACCACTAACGACCAACCACCAAAGCGATCTTCACCTGTTTGTGCTCCAATATTAGCAAGCGTATAAAAGCCTCTTCCACCTTTTCGTACCAATTCGGTAACATCGGCAAACGCTGCGTAATAATTGGTATTATTAGGCGTAGCAACCCAGTTCGCTTGTACTACTTCATAACCATTATTAGGTGCTTTTAGCCAAGCTTCTCTACCATATTTATCAACATCTGATAAGCGGCCACCCCAGTATAGCGCCGCATAAACAACCTCAGAATTAGACTGAATATCTAACAAAGCTTGGCTAGATTTATTGGTTTTCGCATCATCATCAATATCAATGTACTGCATATCAACGCGATCATTATTGATATTTTCACTTGGCGCTTTCTTCCCATCGGACTTCGGAGCCATAAGGCTATTGCCCGTGAAAACAATATTACCATTAAGATTATCTTGAAAACGAACTTCGAAAGGACGTTGAACTTCTGCATAAGCATAAGTTGTAATCGAGCTGCTCAATACAGCCAGAGCTAACGCCAAGTTTTTTCTTTTGATTTTCTGCATAGTTATTCTGTCTCGTTGCTAATTCAGACTACAGATGGAATAAGACACTGTATAAATAAATTATCGAGACATTACAATACGTAACAGTCAACGAATATACTTTTTATATGGAATTTATGTGTGATTACAGAAATCGGATAATCAAAAAATATACTCAATAATATATTTGGTATCGTATAGAATGGGCGCCACACGCCGTCTTATTCATTTGGCGGCATGTGGCTTCTGCCTTTAAGCGTTTGTTTAAACCACCCTCATACTTGGATGGGCTTTATAAGGCACTTTAAAAAGCATCGCATAAAACACAGGCACTGCGATCAAGGTTAAGATGGTGGCAAAACCTAATCCAAATGAGATCACCACCGCCATGCCCTCAAAGAAAGCATCAAACAACAGAGGTACCATTCCTAAAATGGTGGTAATGGCGGCCATACACACAGGGCGTACTCGACTTACCGCTGAGTGATAAACAGCTTCGTAAGGCTCTACTCCTTGTGCCAATTCGTAGTTGATCTGATCCAACAATACGATGCCATTTTTCACAATCATGCCAGAAAGGCTGAGAAAACCTAGCAGCGCCATAAAACCAAAGGCTGAGTCCATCAGTAATAGCCCTGATGACACACCAATCAGTGCCAATGGCACGCAAAGCCAAATCACGATTGAAGCTTTGAATGAGCTGAACAGTAAAACGGTGATGATGAACATAAACAGATAGCCCATCGGCAGTGAGCTGAAAATGTTTTGTTGGGCATCACGGGCACTTTCAAACTCGCCCCCCCACTCCATTTCATAACCGCGTGGTAGTTCAATTGCTTCAATTTTTGGACGAATACGTTGAAACACTGCGTTTGCTGTTTCATTCCCCATAATTAGCGGGTCACCCATTACGGTGATTGAGCGCTTACGATTACGACGCTCAATAATAGGATCTTCCCAAACCACTTCAAAGCCTGAAACCAAGCTACTTAGCGGCACATAGCTTTTCGTTGCCTGACTGTAAACCTGCAGGTCACGTACTTGCTCAATGGCCAAACGTTCACTTTCAGGGGGCTGCATGATAATTGGAATCTGTTTTGCGCCATCACGATAAATACCCACCTGTGTCCCCGAGAAGTTCATTTGTAGAACTCGATCAACCTCTTTTTTGGTGATACCCAAGCGGCGTGCGTGAGCCTCGTTAAACTCTGGCCGCAGCACTTTGACCCGTTGACGCCAGTTATCTTTGATGCCTTCAATGCCGCCATCCGCTGCAAAAACAGCTTTAGCTTGCGCGGATAGGTTGCGTAGCACATCTGGATCTGGGCCAATAAATCGAGCTTCAAGCTTAGAGCCTGTTGAGGGGCCTAACATTAAACGCTCCAACTTGAACTCTAAGTCGGCATGGTTGAGCGCGAGATATTCGTGAGTTTTCTTAATGAGTTCTGGAATATCCTCACCATTGTGAACACGCACAACCAGTTGGCTATAACTGCTATTAGGCTGTGTAGCGCTATAGGTCAGCATAAAGCGCAGCATTCCCTGCCCTGCTGTGCCTGCAACATAAAGTACACGTTCATCTTGTTGAATAAACTGCTGCACTTCTTGCATTTTTTGCTGAATATTGTCGATGTGACTGCCTTCTGGCATCTGCAAGGTTACAAAAAATAAAGGCGTTGTTGAGGGTGGAAAAAATGCCTGCTTAACATATTTAAACGCATAACCTGAGCCTAACAGCGCAACGACCAACAAAGTGACTGTAGCCCAGCGATAATGCAACGCCCGCGATAACAACCACTTGTAACCTGTGAATAGAAAGCCTTTGTAGGGGTCTTCTATTTCATGCTCTGCTTTGATCTCCTCCTTAAAAAACAGGTCGCAGAAGAATGGCGTTAAACTGATGGCTGTAAACCAACTGAGCAATAGCGAAATCAGTAGCACCTGAAACAGTGAACCAACAAACTCACCCACCGCATCAGGTGATAACCCGATAGGTGCAAAGGCCACAACGGCAATAATGGTTGCACCTAGTAGCGGCCATTTTGTTTGTTTAACCACATCTTCAGCAGATTGTAGCTTGCTGTAGCCTCGCTTCAAGCCAATTAACACCCCTTCTGTTACAACAATGGCATTATCAACCAACATTCCAAGCGCAATGATCAAGCCACCTAACGAGATCCTTTGTAAATTGATGCCCAGATACTGCATCACAATAAAGGTGCCCAAAATAGTGAGCAGAAGAATTAAGCCGATCAATACACCTGAGCGCACCCCCATAAATACCAGCAAAACCACAATAACAATGGCAACGGCTTCAAATAGGTTTAACAAGAATGAAGAGACTGATTTATCAACTTCTAGGGATTGGAAGTAAATGCTATTCAGCTCTATACCAACAGGTTGCTGATACTTTAAGTCTTCAAGGCGCTGTTCTAGCTTTTTACCGACATCAACAACATTGACCCCAGAGGCAAAAGAAACGCCAAGCAAGAGAGAGGCATGACCGTTAAATTCTACACGATGGGTAGAGGGTGCTTTATAGCCTGAGCGTACCTCTGCAACATCACCCAGATAAACGGTTTTACCTGTAGGGCTGGGCAGCAATAGATTTTCTAACTCGCTAATACTTTGAAACTCACCCGTCGGGTGAATGCGAATATACTCAGAGCCTACTTTCATGCGCCCTGCATTCGAGACGGTATTTTGTGAACTTAAAAGATTATCTAACTGGCCTGTAGTAATACCGAGCGCAGCCAGCTTGGCTCGTGAAATTTCAATAAAAATTTGCTCTTGCTGTTCGCCTGCAATCGCCACTTTGCTAACACCTGGCACAAGTACCAATTCACGACGCAGATAATCAACGTACGCTTTTAGATCACTGTCGCGATAACCTTCGCCTGATATGGCCAATAGCACGCCATAAACATCGCCAAAGTCATCTACAACCATTGGTGAGGAGCTGCCTTTAGGTAGGCTGGGTGCAAGGTCACGCATTTTTTTGCGTAGCTCGTCCCAAATTTGATGTAGCTCTTTACCGCGATAGCGATCCTTCACTTTTAACTGAACTTTTGAATAGCCAGCTTTGGTGGTTGAGGTGATTTTATCTACGTAAGGCAGGTTTTGGATTGCCTGTTCAATAGGGTATGTCACCTCTTCTTCAACCTGCTCAGGGGTTGCGCCAGGATAATAAGTGACAACTAAAGCCTCTTTGATGGTGAACTCAGGGTCCTCAAGTTGCCCAAGTTTACTGAATGCCACAATACCGCCGATCAGCAGAATCAAAGTCACCATCCAGCTGGAAACTTTTTTCTCGATGAAATACTTTGCAATGCTCACTTATAGGCCTCGCTCTTTTACCCAAGGACGTACTTCCATGTCCTCATGAATGGCGTGTACCCCTGCCACCACAATTTGCTCGCCCGCAGACAAGCCTGACGACACTTCAATTTGGCTGCCCTGCAAATCACCCACACTGACTTCTCGTTTATTAAGCTTGTGAGTTTCAGCGTTATAAACCCAAACAAATCGAGCTTTATCACTGATTGGTTTTGATTCATCAGCAAAAACGGCTTCGACAGGTACTAACCAAAAGCTTGGGTCATCCAATAGTTCGTTCACATTCACCACAACCTCTGCGGTCATTCCGGGTAATAGTGTGACGGTTTTAGGATCTGGACGAGGCATGGTTAGGGTAACGTCGTAGCCTTTGGTGCTAGGATCAGGGTTTGTACTATGTTCTTTATATGCGGCAGAGAATCTAAGCCCCGGTAAGCTGTCAATCAGAACTGTAGGCTGATAACCCGTTCTATTACGCTGAATACGAGACACCAAGTCTTCTGGGATTTGAAAGCGCACATCGATTTGTTCAGCACTTTCGAGCTTTACAATCGGAGCAGTGGCGTTGACGAACTCAAAGTTATCAGCATAAACCTTGGCAATCACGCCATCAAAAGGTGCTTTGATCATGCTGTAAGTCAGTTGATTTTTGGCTTGCTGGAGTGCCGTCTCAGCTTGTTTGAGCGCAGTTTCTACCTCGTCTAACTGCGCTTGTGTGGCCGCTTTTTGTTTCACCATCAAACTGATGCGATCAAACTTCAGCTTAGACAGATCATAAGCCGTTTGACGCTGGCTCACATTAAGTTTGAAGTCTTCGTCATCAAGCGCTGCTAGCAGACTCCCTTTTTTAACGGTAACCCCTTGGGATACAGGTAACTTTTCTAGCTGACCCGACACTCTAAAGGCTAAATCTGTTTCCTCGCTGGCCACAAACTCAGCTGGGAAATAGCGTACTGATACACTTTGGTGTCCGATAGTGCCAAGTTTTACAGGACGGATAACTTCCGCTTGCACAGTCTCCATCGGCTCTTTCTGACAACCTGTCAGAAGCGCAGTTGAAGCTAACGCGCAAACGATCACAAATACGGGTGAGCGGATGAGCATAGATAAATTCCTTAGAGTGAAGGTTGCATTAAGGCATGATGTATTGACTATCAGCATAGCATTAGATGTCGGTAAGCTCAGGCTGGCAGAGCATGGACTGCGCATCATAGTGATGAGCGTTTAGTAGAGAAAGCGTATTTATTCATCAAAAAGATAGGTTTGATTAATGTAGCACGTCTGAGGTGACGCTGTTTCTTTATGAAGCAAGGTGTTTCACACGACTACGGGGAACAATAATTAACTTAGATGTGACTAAACGGTCATGTTTATGCTGTTTGAAAAAATTACTTAGAGGCATGTTTATCATGAGCTTTTGAAATAACCTCTGTTTTAAATTAATAAAATCCTCAGAAGTGACATTAATTTTTTCTTTTTTCCTTTTTTCCTGTCGTTGACAAGACTCTGTGGGACTGCAATTCTTGTCAAACATTTGTTTGAAATTGGCGCTGATGGCAGAGAATAAAAATAACTTTTGCATCATCGCTTAAACCTTTCTGATCACTTGTGGATCACCAATAACAATAAAAGGTAATACGATGAAAAAGAAAGTTCTTGCCAGTGTTATCGCAGGTACACTAGCACTCACAGGCTGTAAAAGTGATTGGGTTGATAAAGATAATGTAGACCAAACCGCTACGCCAAGTGTGAGTAGCATCCCAGTATCTAGTGTTGCCTTCAACCCCACTACAGGAGAGCTGTCTACGCCGACAGATCTGTTAATAAGCTCAACAACAGGGTTGATTAACATTCCAAAAACAGGGGATATTTATGAATCGCTCAATAGCTTAGACGGCTGGGGTATTGGTTCACCCATCGCGATAGGCGTAACCTTTCCGAGTAAAAAATACGGTGCGGTTAGTTTAGATACAGCTAGCGTTGAAAATGCAAACGCAGTGGTATTATTTGATGCGACTGGTGGAAAACAGCTGACCTATGGTGTGGACTACATTGTAAAAGGTAGTAGCTCGGGTCTGAATATTATTCCTTTAAAAGCCTTTAAACCCGCGAACCAATACTTAATAGGTATTACCGATGCGGTTTCTGATTCATTAGGTCGTAAACTGACCGCTTCAACAATGTATAACCTGCTGTCAAATAGCGCGACAGATGTTACTACATTAACAGCAAACACCACTCAGCAAGCGCAACTTGCAGGTATAAAAGCATTGCTCACTGGCATTAATCCTGTATTAAGTAACTTTAAAGCTGCTGATAGCAATCTGATTTACTCCACGCGTTTTACTACGCAAAGTGTTGAAAAAGTGATGCAGCAAGTGATGGCGCAGATCGTAACTGCGAATCCGTCTGTCAATAACGTTGCAACTGCTCAGCAAGCATTAGGCGCGAAAGGCATTACACTTTCAGATTCAAAACTGAGTAGCTTCTTGACAGGCATAGGACAAGGTGCAGTTGCAGCAAGTGCAACGGTTAATCATGATCCTTTGATCTATTTCGGCAACCTAACGGCTCCTTACTTCTTAGACTTGCCTACCGCAGCCAATTGTGGCGTTGCTCTAGCCACCACAGGCACTTGCGATGCATTGACCAGCCATTGGAAAGCCAGTGATGATGGCGTTCTACGGCCTGCTAATTACAGTCCGAAAAAACAATCCGACCAAAACCTACAAGTGTTTATCTCATTACCGGATGGTACGGCACCCACAGGCGGCTGGCCTGTTGCGTTATATGTACATGGCATCACCTCCTATAAAGAAACGGCGGTTGCCATTGCAGGTAATCTAGCAGCACAAGGCATAGCACTGGTCGCCATTGATCTACCTCTGCATGGTTCTCGTAGTATTGATCTGAATGCCGATGGTGTTTATGAACTGACAACAACCGATAAAAGTAGTGGCGCAGCTTATGCGAATGGTAGCCCGTTAGTATTTGCTAACTTAGGGGCTTTGCGCACGGTACGCGACAATTTACGTCAATCTACCTCTGATCTACTGGCATTACGTGCCGCACTTAATAATGCCGTCACCACTATTGGTGGAGGCAGCACCCTTAGCCTAAACGGCAATACAGTTTCGTTACTAGGCGTATCTTTAGGCTCCATTATTGGTACAACCGTTTTGGGTAGTTCTGACCGTTATGATGCTAATAACGATGGTACACCTGAGATTGATAGCGCCAACCCGTTTGACTTCAACGCAGCGGTACTCACCGTGGGTGGTACTCAAGCAGCGGCTGTTATGGGGTATTCCAACAGCTTTGGCCCTATTGTGAAATCAGCGTTGAAGAAGAGTGATGCCTTTGCAGCTGGGGTTGCCAGCAACTTAGGCTATACGCCAACTGAATTTATAACACTGCGCAGTACTGATCCAACGGCATTTGATAGCCTAGCGAATGTGGCTTATCCCAACTTTGCCGCAGCATTCGTAGCAGGTGCTCAGCAAGTGGTCGATGGTGGTGATGCTTTGGCTTGGGCAGGAAAAATAAACTCAGACACACCTGTATTGGTGACTCAAGTAGTTGGTAATGGTGTTAATTTGGCAGATCAAACCGTGCCGAATAGCACAACTGCTAATGGATTCCCTTTAGGCGGCACTATGGGATTAATCAATGCACTGTCTTTAACCCAAGCTTCGGCATCAACGGCTAGTGCATCAGGATTAAAAGTGTATACCAACTTCTCGGTTGGCAAGCACACATCTCTATTAGATCCTTCTGAAAGTGCTGGCGTTACTCAAGATGCAGCTTCTGCTTTAGCAGCAACAACTGAGATGCAAACCCAAGCAATTTCTTTCATTAAAAGTGCAGGAAAGCAGATCGCCGTCACCAACAGCAATGTTGTGCAATAAGTGCGAGACAAAACTAAGAACAACTCTCTGAACAACAACAATTACGGAGTTTTAATATGATTTTCAAAAAGCAGCTTTTGTCTCAAACGATTCGAACAGCACTTTTAACCACAGTAGGGATGGCATTCAGCCAGACTGTATTCTCGGCAGGCTTTGCATTAAACGATCATAGTGCTACTGCCTCTGGCAATGCTTTGGCTGGCGCGGCAGCAGGCAGTGCTGACATTTCGTATAGTTTCTGGAACCCAGCTTTGCTGAGCAATGCAAAGTCGACTGAGCTGTATATTTCAGGGGCAGTGGTTTTGCCTAAAATGGATGTCACTGTAAACTCTGCCAGCGATCCTGCAGGTAATAGCTTGACGGGTGAACCTTCTAGCAAGGTGGTAGATACTACCGTTGTGCCCTCAATATATTTTGCATATCCGCTTACTGAAAGCACAACCTTAGGCGCCTCGTTTAACGTACCTTTTGGACTGTCAGGTAAATACGGTAAAGATTGGGCTGGACGCTACCATTCATCTGAAACCGCTGTTAAAGACATGGCCGTTTCTTTCTCTGTTGCACAAACATTAGGTTCTATAGCCTCTGTTGGTGCCAGCGTACAAATCCACAAAGGCAGTGTGCTGCTTGCTTCAGCCTTAACCGACTTTGCAGGGGGCAAAAGTGCGGCAGGTGACGGCTATGGCGAACTATACGCTGAAGACATTGCTGTGGCATATTCTATTGGCTTCTTAGTCGAGCCAATAGAAGGTACACGCTTGGGTGTTGGTTATCGTAGTGAGGTGGACTTCACCTTTGAAGGCGATGCTACTTATACCAACGTAAGCCCTACGTTGAAAAACCTAGGGGTAGACGAAGCCTATTTATTTGATCAGATCAACTTTCCATCTGTCTTGACGGTTAGCCTAGAACAGTCAATTGGTGAACGTTATCAAGTCAGTGCAACTGCTATGAAGACAGGCTGGAGCTCACTAGATGAAATGCGTATCGCCTTTGCACCTGGGCCTGACAATATTAAACAGCCTGATTCAGTGCTGACCTTCAAGTTTGAAGATGCTTGGTTCTACTCTGCGGGTTTAACCTACGAAGCCAGTGATAACCTAACCCTAAGAACAGGGGTTGCTGTAGACAACTCACCTGCAAAAGATGAGTACCGTTCAGCACGTACCCCTGATGGTGACCGCAAGTGGGTATCTTTGGGCGGAAGCTACCGTTTCAGCAACGACAGCTCAATCACTATGGCTTATACCCATGTGAAAATTGACGACGTATCGGTTAACCGTACAGGAGCTTTAGCCGAAGACGCGTCTCGTGGGAAGCTAAGCACAGACTACAAACTAAGTGCTGATGTGGTGTCTTTTGCTTATAACATGGCCTTTTAAATCAAAAGGTAATAGATCCAAGCAATTGAATATTATAGAAAAGGGTCGGCAATAGCTGACCCTTTTTATTTTCGTTAGGGGTTAAGCAATAAGCGCCAACGACTGTTGGTAAGCTCGAATATCCCCGATCTGCTCTTGCACCCAGACAGGGTTATAGTAGGTGTCCAGATACCGCTCCCCACTGTCACACATTAGGGTCACAATGGAGCCTTGTTGCTGATTGGCCAGCATCTGTTTAGCCACCTCCAATGCGCCCCAAAGATTAGTACCCGTTGAAGGCCCTGCTCTGCGCCCTGTGAGTTGTGCCAACCAATGAATAGTTGCGATACTGGCAGCATCTGGCACCTTGATCATTCGATCTATCACATCAGGTTGAAATGACGCTTCTACTTTGGGTCGACCAATGCCTTCAATACGGCTGCCGACAGGTAAAGTTAAGGCCGTATCGCCTGAATGATAACTGTCATAAAACACCGAGCGTTCAGGGTCTACAACTACCAGTTCAGTCGAGAAACCCTTGAATCGAATATAGCGTCCCAAGGTGGCGGATGTACCTCCCGTACCCGCGCTCATCACGACCGTATGCGGAATGGCATGAGGTTCCAAGCTCATCTGCTGGAAAATGCTCTCGGCAATATTGTTATTGCCCCGCCAATCCGTTGCACGCTCGGCATAAGTGAATTGGTCCATAAAATAGCCTTTCAACTGCTCTGCCAGTTGCACAGCGGTGTCGTGCATCTGCGTTGCGCTATCAACAAAATGGCACTGCCCGCCATAATGCTGTATCTGTTGGATCTTACTTTTGGCCGTTTGTTTGGGCATTACAGCAATAAAAGGCACACCAATCATGCGCGCAAAATAAGCTTCTGAAACGGCTGTACTACCTGATGAGGCTTCAATAATAGTGGTGTCTCGCTTAATTTTGCCGTTGCACAGCGCATACAAAAATAGTGAGCGTGCCAAGCGGTGCTTTAAACTGCCTGTGGGGTGGGTGCTCTCATCTTTTAAATAGAGGTCGATACCCGGCAACTGAGGCAGCTCTAGCTTAATCAGATGCGTATCAGCAGAGCGCTGATAGTCTGCATTGATCTTATTAATTGCGGTATTGATCCAGTGACGCATAAGCAAACCTTTTGGTCGAAGAGAGATGTGACAGTATTATCATGCTAAAGTCTAATCTGAAGCCATTGGGGGTGATTAGCAATTTAATATTTCTCATCTTGTCCTGAATCTAGCTCATTTGACCTAAACAAACTCTGGCCGTATTGTGCGCCGTTCATTCTGGCAAATCTTTGTAGCAAAGATTTAGTGAGCAGATCAGTGCGCTATCAGCTTATAAGTATCTGATCTCTCAATATTGTTTTACTTTTGCTAGAATAGCCCAACCTTATAATTTCAGCGCTCAAGTGATTGGGCTTTAATTTTGCGACCTTATTCAATTGAGCTTCGCGCTGACCGATACGCACACCGGAGACCTTAACCCAATGAGTCTGGACAATCGTACACAACTGTTAAAACAAGCCATTCAAAACCGAATTCTGATTTTAGATGGCGGTATGGGTACGATGATTCAGGGTTATCGCCTGACTGAGGCTGATTTCCGTGGAGAGCGATTCAAGGATTGGCCCTCTGATATTCAAGGGAATAACGACCTGCTGGTGCTGACGCGTCCCGATGTGATTAAAGCCGTACACATGGCTTATCTGGATGCAGGTGCCGATATTTTAGAGACCAACTCGTTTAACGCCACCCGCTTGTCGCAAGCCGACTATGGCATGGAAGAGATTGTCTATGAGTTGAACGTTGCTGCGGCCAAACTGGCTCGCCAAGCGGCAGATGAGAAAACAGCACAAAATCCAGATAAGCCACGCTTTGTTGCCGGTGTATTAGGCCCAACCAGCCGTACCGCTTCTTTATCACCCGATGTGAATGATCCGGCGTTCCGTAATGTCAGCTTTGACCTGTTGGCAGAGAACTACCGTGAAGCCACCAAAGGCTTAATCGAAGGCGGTGCGGATATTATTCTGATCGAAACCATCTTTGATACCCTAAACGCTAAAGCGGCGATTTTTGCGGTTCAAGAGGTGTTTGAAACCTTAGGTGTCGAACTGCCGATCATGATCTCCGGCACCATTACCGATGCCAGTGGCCGTACCCTTTCGGGTCAAACCACAGAGGCTTTCTGGAACTCTGTACGTCATGCCAAACCGCTGTCTATTGGTTTGAACTGTGCGTTGGGTGCAACCGAGTTGCGCCCTTATTTGGAAGAGCTGTCAAACAAAGCGGATACTTTTGTCTCTGCACACCCCAACGCGGGCTTACCCAATGAATTTGGTGAATATGATCAATCCGGCAAAGAGATGGCTGCGATTGTTGAAGAATTTGCCGCCAGTGGCTTTGTTAACATTATCGGTGGCTGCTGTGGTACAAGCCCTGAACATATCAGCGCCATTGCTGAAGCGGTCGCGAAGTACCCGCCACGTCCAATTCCAGAGATTCCTAAAGCTTGCCGTTTGAGTGGTTTAGAACCCTTCAACATCAGTGCCGACAGTCTGTTTGTCAATGTGGGTGAGCGTACCAACGTCACCGGCTCTGCACGCTTCAAGCGGTTGATTGTGGAGGAGGACTACAACACTGCGCTGGAAATTGCACAGGAGCAGGTTGAAAGCGGTGCGCAGGTGATCGACATCAACATGGATGAAGGCATGTTGGATTCGCAAGCCGCGATGGTCAACTTCCTGAATTTAGTCGCCTCTGAGCCTGAAATCTGCAAAGTACCGATCATGATCGACTCCTCAAAATGGGAGATTATCGAAGCCGGCCTTAAGTGCGTACAGGGTAAACCGATTGTTAACTCAATCTCGATGAAAGAGGGCGAAGACGCCTTCCGTCATCATGCCAAACTTTGTATGCGTTATGGTGCCGCCATTATTGTGATGGCATTTGACGAAGCCGGTCAGGCGGACACTTTTGCGCGCAAAATTGAGATCTGCAAGCGCTCTTACGATATTTTGGTCAACGAAGTGGGCTTCCCTGCGGAAGACATTATTTTTGACCCGAACATTTTTGCGGTCGCAACAGGGATTGAAGAGCATAACAACTATGCCGTTGACTTTATCGAAGCCACACGTTGGATTAAAGACAACCTGCCACACGCCATGATCTCTGGCGGGGTATCAAACGTATCCTTCTCCTTCAGAGGAAACAACCCTGTTCGTGAAGCGATTCACTCGGTTTTCCTCTACTATGCCATCAAAGAAGGCATGACGATGGGGATTGTGAACGCGGGGCAGTTGGCTGTGTATGATGACCTGCCCGCAGAGTTACGTGACCTTGTTGAAGACGTAGTGCTAAACCGCCGTGACGACAGCACTGACCGCCTGTTAGAAGTCGCAGAGCGCTACCGTGGTGATGGTGTTGAGGCCAAAAAAGAAGATTTAGAGTGGCGCTCATGGCCTGTCACCAAACGTATTGAACATGCATTGGTGAAAGGGATTACCAACTTTATTGTAGAAGACACCGAAGCCGCTCGAATTGAAGCTGACCGCCCTATTCAGGTAATCGAAGGGCCGTTGATGGATGGCATGAACGTCGTGGGCGACCTGTTTGGTGCGGGTAAAATGTTCCTGCCGCAGGTGGTGAAATCTGCCCGTGTGATGAAACAAGCGGTGGCACACCTGATCCCCTTTATCGAAGCGGAAAAAAGCGGTGAGATTGAAGCCAAAGGCAAAATTGTTATGGCAACCGTGAAAGGGGATGTACACGACATTGGTAAAAATATTGTCGGTGTGGTGCTGCAATGTAACAACTACGAAGTGGTCGACCTAGGGGTGATGGTACCAGCAGAAAAAATTCTGCAAACCGCCCGTGAAGTAAAAGCCGATATTATTGGCTTGTCAGGCTTAATTACCCCTTCTTTGGATGAGATGGTACATATCGCCAAAGAGATGGAACGCCAAGGATTTGATCTGCCGCTGATGATTGGTGGTGCCACCACCTCTAAAGCCCATACTGCGGTCAAAATTGAACCACAGTATAAACGCGGCCCTGTGATCTATGTGACCGACGCTTCACGTGCGGTAGGTGTTGCCAGCAACCTGTTAAGCGATGAGTTACGAGATGAGTTTGTAGCCGACCGCCGTCGCGAATACGAAGAAACCCGTATCCGTAACGCCAACCGCCGCGCTAAAGCAGATCGTGTCAGCTACCAAGAGGCTTGTGATAATAAGCTGGCACTGGATTGGGAAGGCTTTATGCCCGTGACGCCAACATTCACAGGCGTGCGCGCTTTTGATGATTATCCACTAGAGAAAATAGTGGAACGCATCGACTGGACGCCGTTCTTTATGTCTTGGGATCTGGCCGGCAAATATCCTCGTATCCTACAAGATGAAATTGTGGGTGAAGCCGCCACTAGCTTGTTTGCCGACGCACAAGTGATGCTGAAAAAGATTATCGACGAGAAACTGATCAAAGCCCGCGGCGTGATTGGCTTCTGGCCAGCCAATACCACTGAGCCTGATCTGATCGAAGTTTATGAAGACAGCAGCCGCAGTCAGGTTAAAGCGCAGTTGCATCATATCCGCCAACAGGCTGAGAAACTGGCCGATAAACCCAACCTAAGCTTGGCGGATTACATCGCGCCTAAAGCCAGTGACAAAGTCGACTACATTGGTGGTTTTGCGGTTAACGCAGGTATTGGCGCTGATGAACTGGCCAAACAGTACGAAGACGCGGGTGATGACTACAACTCAATCATGGTGAAAGCCTTGGCGGATCGTTTGGCTGAAGCCTTTGCTGAACACCTACACGAGCGTGTACGTAAAGAGTTCTGGGGTTACGCACCTGATGAAGCGCTTGATAACGATGCGATGATCAAAGAACAGTATCAAGGGATTCGCCCTGCACCGGGCTATCCGGCTTGCCCTGATCACACAGAAAAAGAAACACTGTTTGCCCTATTAAATGCCACAGAAAACAGTGGCCTAGAGCTAACAGAAAGCTTTGCGATGTCGCCTGCTGCTGCCGTTAGCGGCTGGTATTTTGCTCACCCGCAAGCCAAATACTTTGGTACGGGCAAGATTGATCGTGATCAGGTAGAGGTGCTCTCTCAACGGAAAGGCAAATCCTTTGAAGAGATGGAGCGTTGGCTGGCCCCTGTGCTGTCTTACGACCCAGAATAACCCAACACTGTGCCGTCACTTTTCATTCCCCTTGATCGGTTGCGCGAGATTATCCGTCTCGCGCTGCCGATTATTGGTGGTATGTTGTCTCAGAGCCTGATCAATCTGGTTGACTCCTACATGGTCGGCGCATTAGGCAGCACCGCTTTGGCTGCTGCGGGTATTTCAGGCTATGTGGCGTTTGTGCTGACGGCATTGATTTTAGGGCTGTCATCTGGGGTGCAAGCCACAACGGCTTATCACTATGGTGCGCAGTGCCAGCAATCACAAATGAACACCTTGAACTCAGGCCTGTGGCTAGCACTGCTGCTTTGCATTCCTTTAGCGGTTATTGCGAATCCGTTTGCCCACCAGATTCTAAGCTATTTAAACAACAGTGGCGCGGTGGTCGAGCTGGCGACACCTTATTTAAACTGGCGAATTTGGGCATTGATTGCCGTAGGCTTGAACCTTGCCTTTCGAGGTTACTGGAATGGTGTACATCACAGCCGAATCTATTTCAAAATTATCGTCATTATTCACTTGAGCAATATTGCCTTAAGTTACGGGCTGATTTATGGCAAATGGGGCTTACCCAGAATGGGGGTTGAAGGCGCTGGGTTAGGCACTTTCCTATCTATCGCCCTAGGCACTTTGTTCTGGTTGGCTTATAGCCTGCACCAGTTATCTGCACGTTTGTTTCTATGGCGACTGCCTGAGTATCAAGATTTAAAACGTTTGGCAGCACTCTGTTTACCTAACTCTATTCAACAGACCTTATTTGCGATGGGCTATTTAACCCTATTTTGGATTATCGGTTTGATTAGCCCTCTATCTTTAGCTGTTGGTCATATATTGGTGAATTTGTCGCTGCTGATGATCT
The DNA here is from genome assembly GCF_900167095.1 of Oceanospirillum multiglobuliferum. GTDB lineage: Bacteria > Pseudomonadota > Gammaproteobacteria > Pseudomonadales > Halomonadaceae > Oceanospirillum > Oceanospirillum multiglobuliferum. The sequence continues at coordinate 36,637 of NZ_FUXG01000007.1, read as the reverse complement.
TACCTGCCGTGGGCTTAGGTATGGCTGCGACCAGTTTGGTAGGGCGTTCATTAGGACAAAAAGATCATCAAGCAGCACAGCGATGGGGCTTTGATGTCGCCAAAACTGCGGTATTGCTGCTGTTAGTGATAGCCTTACCCTTAGCCCTACTATCAGAGCAAATTCTGTCCCTATTTATTATTGAACCTCAAGGTGTAAGCTTGGGGCTGATGCCACTTAAGCTAACTGCCTTGATGATGGTGATTGATGCTTCCGCCATTGTGCTAACACAAGCGTTATTGGGCGCTGGGGCCAGTGCACTGGTAATGCAGGTTTCGGTTTCATTGCAATGGGGGGTATTTTTACCTTTAGCCTTTATTTTTGGCCCTTACTTAGGCTTTGGCTTAACGGGTATTTGGCTAGTGCAACTGTTATATCGTGCATTAAATGCAGTTGCTTTTGTTTGGCTTTGGCGAGTGAAAGCATGGAGGGTAATAAAAACTTGACCTTTTTATTACTTTTCGAAATAAATATATAGATATAAATTCATTTTAAGAATAAGGCCGTACTGGTATCGTGCGTGCCTATAACATGGTTATGGCCCTCTTTAACTCAATATAGATAGAGTCATAACAACAGAGCTTTAGTTACCTAGTCGTAGGAAAAAAAATGTACAAGTACGACGATTTCGATCAGAAGTTAGTTGATGAGCGTGTGATTCAGTTCCGTGATCAAACGCAGCGTTATCTGGACGGCAAATTAGCCGATACAGAATATCTGCCGCTGCGTTTGCAAAATGGCATCTACATTCAGAAGCACGCACCGATGTTACGTGTGGCGATTCCTTACGGCATGTTGAACTCGATTCAGATGCGTAAGCTGGCGCACATCGCACGTACCTACGACAAAAACTATGCTCACTTCACAACCCGCCAAAACGTACAGTTTAACTGGCCGGAATTGAAGGACACGCCCGATATTCTTGCAGAGCTGGCAACGGTTCAAATGCATGCAATTCAGACCAGTGGTAACTGTATTCGTAATACCACCACGGATCAGTTTGCAGGTATCGCCGGTGATGAAGTGACCGACCCACGCCCTTGGTGTGAGATTGTGCGTCAGTGGTCAACTTTCCACCCTGAGTTTGCATTTTTACCCCGTAAATTCAAGATTGCGATCAGTGGCACAACAGAGGATCGTGCAGCGATTCGTTTCCACGACGTAGGCTTGCAGTTGGTTAAAAACGAACAGGGCGAAATCGGCTTTGATGTTTACGTAGGTGGTGGCTTAGGCCGCACGCCACTGATTGGCGAGCTGGTTAAACAGAATTTAGCCCCACAGCATCTGCTGACTTATTTAGAAGCCATTTTGCGTGTTTACAACCAGTTTGGCCGCCGAGATAACAAGTATAAAGCCCGTATCAAGATTTTGGTAAAAGCGCTTGGTGTTGAAGCTTTTGCTGAGCGTGTTGCGGCTGAGTGGCAATATTTGGTCGACAGCCCCTCTACTTTAACGGATAAAGTGATCAATAAAGCGGCTAGCTTCTTCCTTGATCCCGCTTACGAAGCTAATCCTTCAGAGGGAGACTTTGCACAGCAGCGTGCCGATAACAAAGCATTCTCGCGCTTTGTGACCAACAACACCACTGCGCACAAACAAGCAGGTTATGTTGCCGTAACGCTGTCATTGAAAAAGACTGGCGTACCACCGGGTGATGTAACCGATGCACAAATGGATCTGATTGCAGACCTAGCCGACCAGTACAGTTTTGGTGAGTTGCGCATTAGCCACCATCAGAACGTGATTCTGGCAGATGTGAAAAAATCAGAACTGTATGCCCTGTGGCAAGCGCTAGAAGCCAACGGTTTGGCCACCCCTAACATTGGCAAGCTGACCGATATGATCTGCTGCCCAGGTGGTGATTTCTGTGGTCTGGCTAATGCGAAGTCAATTCCAGTGGCTGCCGCGATTCAAGAGCGCTTTGATGATCTGGATTACCTCTATGATCTAGGTGAGATTGAACTGAACTTCTCTGGTTGCATGAACGCTTGTGGCCATCACCACATCGGCAATATCGGCCTGTTGGGCGTTGATCGTAAAGGTGAAGAGTTCTATCAACTGTCATTGGGTGGACGCGCGGGTCGTGATGAAGCCAACGTCGGTAAGATTTTAGGCCCATCACTGAAACAAGAGTTGATCCCTGATGCGATTGAAAAAGTGATTAAAGTTTACGTTGAAAATCGTCTAGACGGTGAGTTGTTTGTTGACACTTACCACCGCATCGGCCAAGAGAAGTTTAAGGAGCGCGTATATGCCTAATATCATTCTAAATGGCCAAATTGTAGACGATAATTGGCAGCTGGTTAGTCTTGACGGTGAGCTACCAGCAGGCGGAAAAGTGTTACTGCCTTACCCTCTATGGTTAAGCGGTGAAGTGGACATCAGTGCATTTGAAGCGATTGGTGTTTGGCTACCCAATGACACCGTATTGGATGAGCAAGCCAAAGCTTTAGATGCCTTACCCGTTATTGCCGTAGACTTCCCAGTGTTCTCTGATGGGCGCGGTTACACTTTGGCACGTCAACTGCGTGAGCGCTTTAACTTTAAAGCAGAGTTGCGCGCAATTGGTGATGTTTTGCAGGATCAGTTGTTCTTTATGCATCGCTGCGGTTTTAACAGCTTTGCGGTACGTGCAGATCGCTCTATTGAGGAAGCATTGGCAGCAATGAAGCCTTTCTCTGTCAGCTATCAAGCGGCGCTTGATCAGCCTCAACCGCTGTTTGCCCAACGCTGGGCGTAAGTTTAGACAGCACAGTGAAAAAACAAAGGCCGCTTCTAAGGAAGCAGCCTTTGTGTTTCCGGTTGATCACCAAGTGCCAAGCCAGTGTAGAGGCTGGGCTATCTAGGGCCTGCCCGTTTGATAAAAAAAGCGGTACAGCTACTATTTACAATGGAAAACATTGTGTAGTACTGATTATCAGCCTTGATATAGCTGGCCACCTCTTTTTGTAAGCTAGGATGATGCCGCTTCAGCACAATCGCTTGTTGGAACACTTCACTTTTCTTGCCTAAAAAAGCTTTTGCTAGTTTGTCTGCTGCTATTTTCGCTTTATAGTCTTCGCATTCCTTTTGCTCTTTCTTTGCAGCGTAAACTGGATTAAGTAGTGCGATGCATAGCAAACAAAAGCTAATCATACCGAGCATTCGGAATAGTAGATGGATGTATTGTTGCACTGTCTGACCTCCTGTCACTGCGGTGCTGAGCGGTTCTTTTTGAAGCATAAGATGAAGGCCATCACTATAGAATATTCGATTTTGATCATCAACAGGGTAACCAGTTCATTGCTCTAGCTCAAGTAACAGTCTGTGAGCATAAGTGATAACCTTGTGTTTTAGTACGGTTTTTATCAGTTCCATGAGTGCTTGATATGAATATATTGATTGCCCCAGACTCGTTCAAAGATAGCCTTTCTGCTTTAGAGGTTGCAGAGGCAATTCAGGTAGGTTTGCACAAATGTTTACCCAATGCTAAATACCAATTATTGCCGATGGCAGATGGCGGAGAGGGCAGCTGCGCAGCGCTAGTCGCAGCCACTCAGGGTGAGCTAGTGCGATGCGAGGTCTCAGGACCACTAGGACTAACCTGCCAAAGCTTTTATGGTTTATTAGGGCAAACTGAAGGTGAGGCTAAAGTTGCTGTCATTGAAATGGCAGCCGCCGCAGGTCTGGAATTATTATCAGCTGAACAGCGCAATCCTTGGATTACTACAACCTATGGCGTGGGTGAGCTAGTACTAAAAGCTTTAGACCAAGGTGTGCGTCAATTTGTAATCTGTTTAGGTGGCAGTGCAACTAATGATGCAGGCGTTGGCTTTTTACAGGCTTTAGGCGCTTGTTTTTATGATCGCAATCATCAACCTTTAGCACTGGGTGGAGGTGTGCTATCAAGACTGGAGTACATTGATCTGTCAGGTCTAGATCCCCGCTTGTCAGAATGCCAGTTTGATGTTGCATGTGATGTTGACAACCCTCTACTGGGTCAAAGGGGCGCAACCATGGTATATAGCGCTCAAAAAGGTGCAGATCATGAAATGCAGCAACAACTTGAAGCTGGGCTTGAGCATTTTTCTAAAAAAGTATTCAGCCAAACGGGTATTAATATTGCGGACGCGGAAGGAGCGGGTGCCGCAGGAGGGCTAGGTGCTGCATTTTTGGGTTTTCTAAATACGCGTATGCACAGGGGTGTTGAACTGATTTTGCGTTACAGCAAATTTGATGAACATTGCAAAAATGTTGACTGGGTTATTACGGGTGAGGGGCGAATAGATGCGCAAAGTTGCTTTGGCAAGACTCCTGTTGGTGTTGCTAGAGCAGCCAAAAAGCATGGGGCAAAGGTTATTGCTTTGGCGGGAGGTTTAGGTTCAGGTTATGAATCTGTCTATACCGAAGGTATAGATGCGGTCTTTAGCATTACTCAAGGTGTTTGCTCACTAGAAGATGCACTGGAGCAAGCTCAAGCCAATATGATTGGCACTGCACGTAATATTGCTGCGGTGATTCAAATAAGTAACTCAAGAAATAATATGGATAACTAGGGCATAAAAAAAGGGGGAGCTTCATGCTCCCCCAAAGAGCAACAGCACTATGCTGTATTCGCTTCAGTAAATCGTAAGTTGACTAATGTATTTCGTTTATCAGCTTGCTGGCCTGAAAGCCTCTATGCAACTGAATACTATTCTTGGCTTTGCTTTTGGCTTCTTCGGTGGCAATCATCACTTCGGTTATCAGTAGACCTAGTGACATTTTTTTATCTTTCACTGCCAAACCAATACAACATGTGGTGATAACCTCAGTCTGGCTGAGTTTCACAGGCTTATTCATTGTTTGCTGAATATTTTCACCGAGTAAAATCAGCTGCTCCGTTGTATCGGAGTCACTTGTTACAATCAACAAGAAACGATCCCCTTCATAGCGATAGATCATTCCAAGGTGAGCATAGTCATGCTGTAGACGCTCAGCTTGTAGCGACAATACAAAATCACCCGTTACACGACCATAGGTCTCATTCACTTGAGAAAAATGATCAAAATCAATCAAGATAGCGGCCTGCACCTGCTGATTGAAGGTTGCAGATAACTTTTGCATTTCGAAATTAGACCGACACTGTAAGCCAGTTAGCGAGTCGATGTTCTTAAGCTGTTGATCCATTGTTATTTCAAGCACAACGGCAGTTGTTTCTTCAGTCTTAGGCGAGCTGAGTTTGTGTTGACCTTGCTCATTTATTTGCGCCAACATCAGTAGAGTCCCTGTGTTTTTTATTGTTTTTGGCTATCGTTGTCTTAGGGATGCCATTTTGCATGCTTTATATTTAGTTGAATACTAGGCTTATTACCTGATTTTTCAGGGTTTTCCCTAGGGTAATATTTATTCAGGCTAGGTATACTTTGAACTGAATCTGTTCTAGGTAAATTTTATGTCTGTAAAAAGACCTCTCGGACTTTCGGCATACTTAATTAGGCAAGTTATTTTGCCTTTGTTGCTATTAATACTGACGGCTTCCGCTGTACAGTTATGGCTTATTCATGGCTCTTTGAAAGCTCAAACGGAGCATTTTCTAGCCAAACAAACAGAACAGATGCTGCCTGCTTTAGCTAAAGCTCTGTATGACGCAGATGTTGATGGCATTTCTTTGCTTGGAGACAGCCTCTTTAAGGATCGTCAGGTGCTGCATTTGATGATCTCTGATCAGTTTTCCAGAGTTTATTTACGCACTAGAAATGATGCATCAGGCTTTAACTTCCCCTCCTCCCTTTTGGTTGTGAACAGACCTGTAAGTTACGAAACCTCTAACGGACAACGGTTATTGATGGGTAACATTGCGGTTCATTATCGTATGCCGCCACTGTTCTCTACCGACAAATCAGAATGGTATCTCATTGTTTTAGTTGGAATTTTCAAAATAACCTTACCCCTTCTTGCAATGTTTTTATTTCTACGAAACAAAATACAGCTGCCATTGCAGAGGTTAATGGATGGTTTAAAACAGGTTAAGCCAGGAGAGTATCATGACATGACAGGTCATGAGAGTGATGCTTTAGAAATTAAGTCTTTGAATGAAGCTTATAATTTATTGCAGGCAAACAATCATCACTATCACGAACGTCAACAAGAAGTGCATAACAAGCTAGTTGAGCGCAATCAACAAGTCGCAGAAAGTCGAGAGTCTGCTCGCTTGCTAACAACAATGTTACAAAGTAGTCAAAAGCGTTATCGAGCTCTATTTCATCGGAATGTTGATGCGCTTTTAATAGTTGAACCATTTAGGCTGGACGAGGTTGAGCACTATCGTATTATTGATGCCAACCTTGCCGCTGTAAAAGTATTAGATCAGCCTCTAGACAATCTAATCAATCAAGATTTTGAGATGCTATTTGGGACTACCCCTAAAGAAAATGGTCAGTACCGCCTTGGCCAAGAGCAAGTGGCACCTATTTCGGGACAGCGCTCAATACAGATCGACTTACATTTCAATATGGTTTTGTTTGAAAAACACAGCTTGTTTTATGTCACCCTACGTGATGTTACGGACAGTGTTCGAGCAGAAAAATTAGAGAAAGAAGCCAACGAACTCATGAACTTTCGCCAGAATCAAATGGCGATTGCAGAGATGGCAACAACTATTGCCCATGAAGTTAATCAGCCCCTTGCGTCTATTCAGAACTATGCGTTATCAGCAATTAATTTCAGCCAGAAAGACCCTATTGATCGAGAGAAAATCATTTACAGCTTGCAGCAACTAGTTAAACAAGCCGATGTAGCATCAGGCATTGTTCAGCAGGCTAGGTCACAGCTTGGCCGTAACGACTATCCACAGGAAGTGCTTAACCTTACAGAGTTAATTAGAAACACTATTGATCTTTGCAGCTTACGTGCAGAAAAGTGCCAAATCAAAATACAGTTTCATACACAACTTAACCAAGCCTGGATTATTGGCAATGATATCCAGTTAAAACAGGTTTTTATCAATCTAATCAGTAATGCTATTGAGGTTTTGATCGAAAGTAAGCAGAAAGGTCGTATTACCTTATCACTGAAAAAAGTTCGAGAGCTGTATGAGGTTGGCGTACTTGATAACGGCCCAGGCATTTATGATATAAAACGTGTTTTTACCACACACTACACCACAAAGAAAAATGGCTTAGGTATGGGTCTCGCAATTTGTCGCAGTATTACAGAAATTCATCAAGGCAGTATTCATGCTGAAAATCATGCCGAAGGGGGTGCCTACTTCACAGTACGCTTACCAATGCATACAGCTGAAGCTGTCATTAGCCAATCTTTAATTAGTACAGCAGAGCGCAGTTTATTAAACAATATTTAACGATTAAGAACACAATGTTTGATTTCGTAATTATAGAGTGAACTCCTTCAAAAGGATCTGACCGATGAGCACTGCATTACCTCAACGCATTCAAATTATTGATGATACGGTTTCTGTTGCCGCCTCTTTAAAAATGCTATTAGAGTCTTATGGTTATAGTGTTGACACTCACGCTTCAGGGGAAGCGTTTCTAGCAAGTATGGTAGCACCTAGTGTGGAACCAAGCTGTATTTTGCTTGATGTTCGCATGGAAGGTATGAGTGGGATTGAACTGTACCAACAGCTTGAAGCTGTCAATGTCATCGCACCCGTTATATTTATTACAGGTCATGCAACGGTGCCTATGGCTGTTAGAGCTATTCAACTAGGGGCATTTGATTTTTTAGAGAAGCCTATTGATCACAGCCAGCTGGTTTTCAAGGTTGAGGCGGCTTTAAAACACTTTCATTCCAGTAAAAAACAGAAATTAGAAGAACAAGAAACAACCCAAGTGTTAGGCACTCTCACCCGGCGTGAAAAGCAAATCTTAGATCTACTCGTGCAAGGCAGGTCTAATAAAGATATTGCCCAAGCTCTTAGTATTACAGTTAAAACGGTTGAGTATCATCGGAGCAACTTGATGAAAAAAACAGGGGCAACCTCTTTGCCTGAGTTGGTGCGTATACACATTAGTAAGGATCAAGTTTAATGCTAAAAGTGACAGCTTTGTTATGGCTGTTGTTGAGTACTTCCCTCTTATTCAGTAAGGGTGCCTATGCCATCAACAAAAGTACAGAGCAGCATAAAGACGCGCATAAGCTTAGCTTTGTACTGATGGTCAATAATAATGACTCGCAGTTCTGGCTGTTAAGTCAAAATGCTGCACTAGCGGCCGCGAAAGATCTAGGTGTTGAGTTACAAGTCATCAACTTGAAGAACAACCCGTTAAGACCTATGCGAGTTTTATCGACATTATTAGCCAGTAATAGAGTACCTGATGCCGTAATTTTTTCTAACTTCAAAAATACTGGCGATGATATTCTCAAACGGCTAGAGCAATACAAGATAAAAAGCTTTGTATTTGATAATGGTTTTGCTCCAGAACAACGGGTGGGCGAGCCTGGTAAACAGTTTAATTATTGGCAAGGGCAACTACTAAGCTACAACCAAGAGGCCAGTAAACGTTTAACAAAAGAGCTGATAGAAACTGGACTGAAAGTGCTTCCTACCCCCCTTCGCATCGTTGCCCTTGAGGGCGCGCCAAGCGCTTATGTCAATCGTGAGAGACTGCTAGGCTTTTACGATGCAGTCAATGACTATGGTAAACAAGTAGTGGTAGAGCAGGTTTTTACCACCCATTGGAGGCGAAAAGATACAAGAAATGCAGTGCTGGCTGCTAAACAGCGCTACCCTAATGCTCAGTTGTTTTGGGCGGCAAGTGATGAAATAGCAATCAGTGCCATTGATACACTAGTTGAGCTAGGTGAAGAGCCCGGGCTGGATACATTTGTCGTTGGATTTGATCGTTTGCCGCTTATTGAAAAACGTCTTCAGAAAGGCCAAATATTGAACAGCTATGGCGGCCATTATATGTCTGCTGCCTGGGCTGTAATTTATATGTTTGACCATCTAAATGGCTTTAATCCAGAGCCAAGATCAATGCGTTTACCGCTGATTGGGGCTCATGAGACCAGCGGTTTGATATTTGATTCACAGATTAGAGAGGGACACTTTAGCGATATAAACTTTAAGATATACTCTAAAAAATATGGCTTATCGCACCAAGACTATCCTTTTTTAGCCCCCTAAAAACCAGACATCTACTTTGTTGCTAGTTGTTTTTACTGAATTGATTGCGAGTCTTAACCCTAGACCTTAGACTAGATTTTCTATCTCTAACACTAGGACAGTGAATCAAAAATGCGTTTCCCAAGCTGGAAAAAAGAAGGCTATCAAACCCAAAAAGTTACAATCCAGAGGGAAGGTAATCAGCACATCCGTCAAATCAGTGAGGCGGTTAGCACTGTGCCTTGGAGTCTATCTTTAATCTCTTTAGCTTGGACAGCAGGCCCAGTGACTCTTTTTGCAGCACAGATCAGTTATCTTCTGGGCTACAATAAGGCTCCAACGCAAGAAAATTTGATCTTCTTCTTCGTTTATACGGTGATAACTGGGGTTGCGGGTATCGTAGCACAGTTAACATACAAGCTGACAAAAGAGCCAAAAGTTGAGGCTCAGCAAAAACAAGTTTCAATGGTATTAGAGCAACTTCCAGAGTTACGCTGGCAAGTGCTCGATTTATACACCCATCATTTAAGCCCTCTACAACGTCAACGCCATGTGGCTAAGGTGTTGCTGCAAAAGGCAGACCTCGATCCAGAGTCCCTCAAGCAAGCGGTATTTGATTTAACAGGCAATAAGGCATTTGCTCGATTACTAGCTCAAATTGAGATCTATCGACAGGTGGGTATGGATCGTCGAATTGATGACTTAACTGAGAACTATTTGGCATTGATTCGCCATGTGCTGACAGAACTGGAAAGCCTAGAGCCAGACGCCATTCCTTTGCTACGTTCACGCCTGCAAGGTGATAGTCCTGATCAGAAGGCAGGTATGCCACGCCAAGAAAATTTTATTGAGCGGATTTTTGCAGCCATTGAAGAAGAAAATGATCTACTAATGACGGATGAAGACGTTGAAGAGATGATTGTTTTAGCCTTTGAGCTTTTATGCGGTCGCAGAATACCAATGTTAGTGTTTGCTTACCGAGGCCGCTGGGAGCTAGCAGCCGCTTTAGACAACATGGAAAAAGCCCGCAGTGAATATCGCATTGCCCAAGCAACAGGCTTAAGCCGTATTCGCGCCTTGGCCAGTTTTGTTAATAATCAGAACCTTAAGCAAAACCCTGAGCAAGAGACCTTTTTACTACAAATCAATCACTCCGCAGACTTATTGGTAGAACAAGCGGAAAGCTTCTTAGATCAAAAAGCTGAAACTTTAATGACGTATTGCCTGAAAGCGAAAAAACAACCCAAAAGTGCTGATATGCGCTGGGTAAAAGAACAAGCTGATGTTTTGTCTGAGTCTTTAGCGCTTTGGAAAGAAATTCGTAAAGCCTATGAGCGTATTGGTCGTATTCATGCTGTTTTAATCAAAGCATCTGAACGCTGGGAGAAGTTTATTTCAACCTTTGCGGTATCAGATGATAAGTTACAGATTGGTAAAGGTTTGAGAGGCTTAAAAGTATTAGAAAAAGAGATTGCCTTAGATGCAGAGCAAAAGTCTGACGTTTGCCAGCAACTCGCAGTATTTCTGAATACACATGGCCTTACGCCAGATGCTCAAAATAAAGCTCGCAATAAAGCTCAAAGAGGACGTGCAGCAACAAAAACAATCCATGATGACCACATTTCTCCAGAGCAAGCCAAACAGCTCGCCATTGAAATTGCGCTTATTTTGGAGCCGCACATTCATCTGAGTCGCCCTGAGATTCAGCGAGCGATCTACAGCACAAATGCTATCTATATGAATGACATAGAGCCTGGCATGAGCGCCGCCACCAAAGCCGCTATGGGCGCGGCTATGGCCGCAGAAAAGGCGCATGACTTTTCTGGTGCCGCAGAACGTTTGGCAATTGCACTGGTCAGACACTATCAATTGGAATTGAGTGAGGAAGCCATCGCTTTTTTACGTGACAACTATCAAGCCCGAGAGTCTCGTTTAAACAAAATCAATCAATATGCCAAGCCCAAAGACAAACAGATCAGCTATCTGAGCTTAAGACCACCTGTGGTCGTTGCACCAAAGCGCGACTGGTATAAGGCATTGATCGAAGCCCGACGACTGATTGGTTAACTAACCCAGTTTTATCACCTTAATCCTCAAATGAGCCGCTGTCTGCGGCCTGATCTCTACTAGGTAATTAATACCTTTATTGGCTTGCCATCTAGTACCAAGGTACTATTTTTTGCACTCCAAAGTGCCATGTTGAGAACCGCCTCTATCCACCAATATGAATACACAGCGTTTGCAGCACCTCTAGCCCAACTTAAGGTTAAAGAGAGCGATGCAAGCACAATTCATAGCGATGCCCTGAGAGAACTCCCTTGCCAGAGGACTCTCACATGAAAACAACAAATAGAGGCTATTACAATGATCTATGCACAACCAGGTACAGAAGGCGCAGTTGTTAACTTTAAAGCGCGTTATGGCAACTTCATTGGTGGTAAGTGGGTTGAACCTGTAAAAGGTCAATACTTCACAAACACATCACCTGTGAACGGCCAAGTGATCTGTGAGATCCCACGTTCAACCGCAGAAGATATTGAACTGGCGCTGGACGCTGCTCACGCAGCAAAAGACGCTTGGGGCAAAACCTCTGTGACTGAGCGTTCAAACCTGCTGCTTAAAATTGCTGATCGTTTAGAAGCAAATTTAGAAAAACTGGCAGTGGCCGAAACTTACGATAACGGCAAAGCCGTTCGTGAAACACTGGCAGCAGACGTACCTCTATCAGTTGACCATTTCCGTTACTATGCCGGCTGCATTCGCGCACAAGAAGGCTCTATTGGTGAGATTGACAGTAATACTGTTGCTTATCACTTCCACGAGCCACTGGGCGTTGTAGGCCAGATCATCCCTTGGAACTTCCCTCTGCTGATGGCAGCATGGAAAATTGCACCAGCATTGGCAGCAGGTAACTGCATCGTCATGAAGCCAGCTGAGCAGACTCCAGCTTCTATTCTGGTACTGATGGAAACAATTGAAGATCTATTGCCACCTGGTGTACTGAACATTGTTAACGGCTTTGGTGCAGAAGCAGGCCAAGCATTAGCGACCAGCAAGCGTATCGCAAAAATCGCATTCACAGGCTCAACTCCTGTCGGTTCACACATTCTGAAATGTGCAGCTGAAAATATCATCCCATCTACTGTTGAGCTGGGCGGCAAGTCTCCTAACATCTACTTCAAAGACGTTATGGATCAAGAAGACGCATTCATCAGTAAGTGTGTAGAAGGTGCTGTTCTAGCATTCTTCAACCAAGGTGAAGTGTGTACTTGCCCATCTCGCTTACTGATTCAAGAAGATATCTACGATGCGTTCATCGGTAAAGTGATTGAGCGTGCAGCTCAGATCAAACGCGGTAACCCACTAGATAGCGAAGTGATGGTAGGTGCACAAGCTTCTCAGGAGCAGTTTGATAAGATCATGGGCTACCTGCAAATTGGCCGTGATGAAGGTGCAGAAGTGCTGATCGGTGGTGATAAAGAGCAACTGTCTCCAGAACTGGGCAATGGCTACTACATCCAGCCAACTCTGCTGAAAGGCCACAACAAAATGCGCGTTTTCCAAGAGGAAATCTTCGGCCCAGTTGTGTCTGTAACAACATTCAAAGATGAAGCAGAAGCTCTGGCTATTGCAAACGATACAGAGTTTGGTCTAGGCGCTGGTGTTTGGACTCGCGACATGAACCTTGCATACCGCATGGGTCGTGGTATCGAAGCAGGTCGTGTTTGGACTAACTGCTACCACCACTATCCAGCACACGCGGCATTCGGTGGTTACAAGAAGTCTGGTGTAGGTCGTGAGACTCACAAAATGATGTTGGATCACTATCAGCAAACTAAAAACATGCTGGTCAGCTACGACATCAACCCTCTAGGCTTCTTCTAAGTCTAGACGCTGTCACCGGAGGTCTGCACAGCCTCCGGTGGTTTTTCCCTGCTGCTATTTTCAAAGTGCTTCACGGCGCTTTTTCGATTTGGTACCGCGTGATCCGCATACTGAATCGTCATTTTGTCCTGCTAAGTCGTATTCTTGGGAACCTTGCACCGCTTTATGCGGTGCCTTTTTTGTTAAAACCGAATCAACTCTAGTGTGAATCTCTTTATTCAGCCTGTTGAAACTAGACTTAGCTAATCGTAAACGGGATAACCATCTTCAAGCATTTGATTAATCTGATTTTGGTAAGACTCACAATCTCGGGTTAAGTTGACACCAATTTTATAGCCAATATTAGACTCAGAGTATGTGCAGTAAACAACTGTTCCTGAAAGAGTAAATACAGACATGCGCCGTGACAGTCGACAAAGCAATTGAATCTCTAACGTACTACCCTCTATTAGCGGCTGCTCATTAATAATACGCAGACCACTGGCAGAAGCGTTGTGTATACAAGCATGATATGTTGCCCCTTGATCTGCCCTAAGCTTTGCTTTCCAGATCACTTCAAATCGTACCTCTTTTCGGTCTAATTTAGACATCTATAATGCCCCTTAAGGATGCAATACTCAGTATTGCTTAGAACACAGCAAATCAAATACCTTATTGAAAAATCTCACTTTTTATTGAAATAGTTCAGTCTTTTACGTCATAAAACCAGCGCTTAGCACCAGCATGTACTGGGGCTAAACTAGGTTGTACAGGCTGAATAGAGCGACGAGTTAAATTATCTAAAGCTGAATTCAAAGTAGAAAGCGTCTCAATATTCATGCTAAGACTCTTAACTATGGCATAAGCCGCTAAATCAGAAAGCGTAGAATTGGCAACTAATATTGCGTTGACCTTGAAAGTAGAGATAGCATCAGGATTGGCGCTATAAAGCCCCCCTTGAATTTGAGAAGGTTGGTAATATGGATATTGTCGGCTAAGCGTCTCAATCAATGTGTCGGACAAAGCAATTATACGACTGTCGCAAAAGCTTGTAGCCTCTTTTACCGATGTATTAGGATGCCCAACCATATAAACAAAAGCATCAATCTTACCATCACAGAGTGCCTGCGACATCTCTGAAGCTGGCAATTCTGCCGCCAATGCAAAGTCTTTGTAACGCCATCCCTGTATTTGCATCAGTTGATCCATCGTTTTGCGATGTCCGGAACCAATATTGCCGATATTGACTCTTTTATTCTTTAAGTCGGCGAAGGTTTTAATACCGCTATCTGCCCTAGCGACAAGAGTGAAAGCCTCGCTGTGCAGTACAAGTAAGGTTCTAAGTTGTGTATGAGCCCCACTTTCAGCATAGCTATCAGAGCCATTCACAGCATGGAACAACTGATCTCCCTGAACGATTGCCAAATCAAGTTCTCGAGCATAAAGGGCATTAAGATTGTGCGCAGAACCTTGTGTGCTTTCAACCATGCAACGAATATTATGCTCGGCTATGGAGTGGTTCAATATTTGGCAAATAGCACCTCCAGCAGGGTAATAAACACCTGTTAAATCACCTGTGCCTAATGTAATTATTTTGGGCGCAGCCGATACTAACGCACTAATGGCACTGACCGTTAATATTAAAACAAGACGATAAAGTTGATGCATTGCTATACAGATCCTCTCTGAGGCCGGATCAAGAACAAAAATAGGATGTAACCTTTTCTATCAACTTAAGTGTAGATTGATTACCGTAAACAAGCAGGATTAAACTCACTCCGAGGTTTTACTACAAAGAGCTTTTACATTTTCCGACTACTGGCCGGAAAATATCTAAGAGCTACTACTTAAATGTTTAATCATTAATGATGACGCTACCATTTTGGGTGGCGACACAAAAACGATTGCGACCGCGTGCTTTAGCCTGATAGAGCGCCTCATCAGACATTCGAATCAAGTCCTCAGGCCCTTTTGGCTGATTAAACCGCCGTTCAGCGATGCCTATACTGACAGATATGGTAAATGCCTCTTCCGCGTAAAAGCTTATCTCTTCTGCAGCCTGCCTTATACGCTCTGCCACAGTACTAGCCAAAGCTATATTAGCATTGAGTGCCACCATAAACTCCTCTCCGCCATAGCGGCCTGATAGATCATGGTCACGAAGATTTTTCATCAGCTCGTTAGCAAAGCGCTTGAGTACTTGGTCACCCATTTGATGACCATAACGATCATTGACCATCTTAAAATAGTCAATGTCTATCATCAGTACACTAAAAGGCAGATTTTGAGTTTCTACTGTTTGGTAACGCTCAAAAAATGAAGCTAAAAGATGACGGCGGTTGGCTAGCTGCGTCAGCTCATCTGTACTTGCCAAAGTGTTGAGTTCATCTTGTCTGCTTTTAGCATATTGCAGCTTAGTGGCAAGTTTGTGTATCAATACTTGTACCAAAAGCGCAATTAATAATAGTAAAACATAAGCGATTTGATGCGCCCAAATAATTTCTGCACGCAACCCTGCTAACAATTCATTAATATCATCACTGGGGAAGCTAATACTAAGACCACCACGAATATCACCAACCTGATAACCTTGGCTTTGATGACATTCCATGCAAGCTGGCTCTACTTTCAAAGGCTGCATGTAACGGTAAACCCCGTTAGATAGTATCATTCGCTTTTGCTCGCCTTGTTCAAAGCTTGATAAGGCTTCTCGCTCCCATGAATCAGGTTGGTTGTTAGGGTTCAAAGGCTTGAGACTGGTAAGGTGGATTTCGACCTGAGTATCCTTTAAGCGCTCACCTAACTGTCGAGTCATGTAGGCGGGATTAACGACTGTTAGCGTCTTTCCAGAAGGTGTTTCAATCTCTCTTTCGGGAACATTAAGATAAGGGTTAACTGGTGTTTGCACTGTAACGAGAGCATATACCCCACCATGACCAGCATTCCAAAGCCGCATTGTTTGAATAAGATGAAAAGAAGTTTCACCTTTGATCTGAATCATTTGCCATGCACTGGCATGTAGAGTTTTTAAGCTTAGACCATATGAAAAAACTACGGGGATCAAGCAAATCAGGCCGATTACAACAATAGATTTAAAAGAAGATAGATACTTGAGCAACAGTAATTATCCTATATTTAGACTGACTCTGAATAACGATAAAGCTGGACAATGGTATCTAAAGATAAAGGGTTCTATGCAAATCTCAAAGCACAGAACCCTAAGAAGCATTAAAAGCTATTTAAAATAAGCATTATCTGTAACAGTATGGTCTGTCACATCGCGAATGCCTTTAAGCTGAGGAATTTTCTCTAGTAGAGTTTTCTCAACGCCATCTTTCAGTGTCAAGTCAACGGCTGAACACCCTTGGCAACCACCACCAAACTGCAACACCGCTATTTCATCATCTATAATTTCAATCAACTTGATCTCACCGCCGTGAGCCGACAAACCAGGGTTGATATCAGAATACAGCACATAATTAATTTGCTCTGCGAGTGGGCTATCGGCATTAACCTTAGGCATTTTTGCATTAGGTGCTTTAATCGTCAGCTGACCACCCATACGATCAGGGTTAAAGTCTACTACCGCCTCCTCCAGATATGGTGCGCTAGTTTTATCTAAATAAATTGGAAAGGTCGCTCCTTCTTGTTGAACATCACCCTCCTCTTCTTCCCCTGGTCGACAATAGGCCAAACAGGTTTCAGCATAAGGTGTACCCGGCTGAGTCACAAAAACACGTACACCTATACCATCCGCGTTCTGTTTAGCCAGTAACTCGCCCAAATAGGTTTGAGCGCTTTCGGTAATATCGATAATCGCAGACATGCTTAAATACCTGATTTTAAAAATGGAAACTTAGAGTATTTTATGGCAATTCAAGCTTTTTGGGAATGCCTTAGTTATTTGGTAGGTCATTCTTTTCCCAGCAACTGAGATAGAATCCTAATACTTGGCCAGATATTTAACCCTGCACCATACAAGGATATATAGCACTTTAGTACTACAATCGAACCACCAAAGCAGCAGTTTATTTATTTTAAATTAGCGTAAGGTTTAAGTTAAAACCATGAATATTGATGAGCTATATAATGATAATAATTCGCGGCTTCTTATTTGCACTTTTAGCGCTAACTTTACAAGGCTGTATAACGCTTTCACCCCAAGATCAAAAATCAAACTCTCCCGAATATTATTCAGCGCTAACATTGTCAGATCAACAGCTACTGTCAGATGAATCATTATTTAATCACGCAGGCTATCGGATAAAAAATTATCGCGCACCAGTACCAAGTATCGCGCCCTATGCAACTACGCTCTCAACAGCTGAACTACAACAAGCTATAAAAGAGGACGAGGTTTTGCTCATCGACGTGTTACCAACACCTTTTCGAGCGGGCAAGTTTATTGATACGGCTGACCATAAAAATATTCCAAATAGCAATTGGCTACCTAATACAGGCAAAGGCGTACTTGACCCTTTTACCTCAGCTTACTTTGCCAAGAAGCTACATGAGCTAACAGCAGGTAATCGGCAGCATAAATTAGTATTCTATTGCAAAACAGATTGCTGGATGTCTTGGAACGCCTGTAGACGCGCGGCTGAAGAGGGTTACCAAAATATACTTTGGTATTCAGAAGGTATAGATGGTTGGCAAAAAGCAGGCTTACCATTGGTATCAGCACAATCCATACAACCATAAATATAGATAAAACCTAATAAATACAAAAGGTTAAGATTTAAAACCTGACCAAGGTCGGGTATGCAGTAAAGGCTAAAAACGGCAATATAGCCAAAAACTATTGAATAAATTGAAACCTACCAAACCCATAACAACTGATAAGAATAAGGGGTGCACCGTGTACAAAATAGTGACTGCCGATGACCACCCGATCTTTAGGGAAGCGATCGCTAATGTGGTTCGTAGCCGTTATCCAGATAGTGCTATTCTGGAAACCTGCAATTTAGAAGACACTTTGAACTTGGTTCAAGGTGATGATGATATTGATCTAGTGCTATTAGATCTGAATATGGATGGCATGGACGGCTTCCAAGGCTTAATGCGATTAAGAGAAATTGCACCAACAATACCTGTAGTTATTGTCTCTGCTGAAGAAGATAAGAAAGTTGTACTGCAAGCCATTACCTTTGGTGCCGTTGGCTTTATCACCAAGTCCTCGCCCAGAGACCAAATGCACAAGGCATTGGATCAAATCTTGTCAGGTAATGTTTATTTACCTTCAGACATTATTAGAGGTGATTCGAGTGCTTCAATTGCTACTTCTGGCGCACTGGCACTCCGTCAACAAAAGCAGTCTGAAACCATTGATCCAGAGTTATTGTCATCGTTAACTAGACGTCAAATTATTGTTTTACAGCGAATGGCACTTGGTGAGTCGAACAAACAGATTGCTTATCATCTGTCGATTGCTGAGACCACGGTCAAAGCTCATGTTTCAGCTATTCTGCGTAAACTGAAGGTTTCCAATCGTATTCAAGCCGTCATTGCAGCCCGAGACATTAACTTTGCCGACTATCTTCGACACTGATAATAGAGGCTGAGTCTTGAATCGAGAGAAAAAAGAGAGTGGGGAAGGAGTACCTATAATCTAGAGCAAAATAATCATCACAAGCGAAAAGGCGCTGTTTTCTGGAAACACAACGCCCTTCGCTTCTCTGATATTAATTGGCCCTGCCTATTAAACCCCGCTGGTTGTTTCTAGGCGGTGACGCTGCCACTCATTTTGAGGTTCGTTAAGCGGTAATATAGCATCAATAACCTGTTCATCAGGGTTGTAGTGGCACTCGAAGCCTAAGTACCGCATCAGGCCGCGCATTGGGTTATTTTCAACCAAAATTTTGCCGACCATTTCCAGTGTGCCAACACTTTTGGAATATTTGATCATTTTGCGCATCAACAGTGCGCCTAGGCCTTCACCCTGCAAGTCATCTCGGATCAGAACAGAAAACTCTGTTCTAATATTGTCAGGGTCAGTCCACACGCGAACGACACCCAAAATTTCACGACGGCCATCCTCTTTGACCTCTTCACCAATAAAAGCCATTTGACGGTCATAGTTGATCATGGTCAGTGTCGCTAAGTCGCGTTTGCTTAACTCAGATTTGTTGTGGAAGTAACGGAACCGGATACTTTGTTCACTCAGTCGGCTGTGGAACTGCACTAAAGCAGGGGCATCTTCACCACGAATAGGGCGAACTTCAACGGTGCGGCCAGATTTTAGCGTAACCGTCTCTCTCAGTTCTTCTGGATAAGGCATAATCGCATGTTTCGCGGGTTCGCCTAAGTCTGCTTTAACATCAACTACTAACAGTTCATCACGGTTTGTGATCAGAGGATTGATCTCCAAACCTTTTAGCTCTGGAATATCAGCTGCAACTTGGCTGAGTTTGACCAGCACCTCTGAAATTTCGGCTATATCCTGCTCAGGATGATCGCTGTGTTCTTTGATCAGTCGATAGGCGAGAGAGCGTTGAATCAGCTCTAATGCTAATGTCATATTCAAAGGTGGTAATGCCACTTGTCGGTCGGCCATTACGTTTTCTTTGTAACCACCAACACCAAATAAAATCACGGGGCCAAAGACAGGATCTCGAGTAATGCCCATATTTAGCATCATCGAATGTTTACCTCGTTGCATCGGCTGAATGCAATATTGGTAGACCTCACTATTTGGAAACTTCTCCGCCACTTTGTCTCTTAGCTTGACAACCGCAGTACCCATTTCTTCTGGACTGCGAATATCTTGTAATAAACCAGCGGAAAGCTTGTGGGGGTGCTTACGGTAAACAAAGGGCCGGCAGTTAGTCTCATGAATAATTTTAACCGCTAACGGCTGATCGCTTTCAGTTGCAATATCAAAAGCTGCTTTTTCATCAGCAGCATAACGCGTTGGTGCAACAGGGATACTATAGGCGGCCAAGATTTGTGTACATTCCTCGTGGGTCAGTACGTTGCGCCCTTGCTGCTTAGCTTTCTCGGTCAATTTACGAGCATCACGTCGTACTTGATAAGGCGTTTCATGAGGAATACTAGGCGGTGCTTCTTGCAACAAAGCTTGGCTGCGACGGTAGTTCACCATATGCATAAAAGCTTGCACTGCATGCTCTGGTGAAATATAAGTTGGCACACCTGCTAAATTGAACTCATGACGCGCTGGGCGAGCCTCTTCCAGACCCATCCAGCAAGTCAGCACACTTTTTCTAAACTTACCTCGGTTATTAATAACGGCATGAGCTGCCTCTGCACTTGGGGCAAAGCGAGTGGGCGCATGTAAGACTAATACTGCGTCAATTTCAGGTGCGTTGGCCAACACAGTTAACGCATCAACAAAGCGGGCAGGGTTAGCATCACCACCAATATCAACCGGATTAGCACCTGACCAACCTTGAGGTAAGCATGCCGAAAGCTTTTCAGAAGTTTCTTCACTTAATTGGGCTAAATGACCGCCAGACATCAAAAGTTTATCTGCGGCAAGAATACTGGGGCCAACACCATTGCTGACAATAGCAAGGCGATCCCCTGAGACTGGTTTAATACGTGACAATGACTCTAATGCATCAAACAGCTCTTCAACATTGTTAACACGTACAACACCTGCACGACTCAGTGCAGCACTGTAGACAGCGTCTCGATTACTCAAGCCGGGTGTTGTAAGCATGGGTTCTAGAGTCGATGAAATCATGCGACCGCTTTTAATCGCCAAAACCAGTTTGTTACGTGAAGCTTCACGAATAGCGGTCATCAAGTGCTGGGCGTCGCTGATATACTCAAGGTGTAGCAAAATGGCTTGGGCATGACTATGTCGATTGATATAGTCGATAACATCGGGCAGCATCACATCGGCACTATCACCTAAGGTGACTACATGAGAAAAGCCTATGCCACGACCATTCGCCCAGTCAATCATTGCATTGCCCAGCATACCGGACTGGCCGATATAGGCGACTTTACCTGATTTAATATTACGTGAAGAATAACTTGCGTTTAGCTTACGACCAGGTACTAAAATGCCAAGGCACTCAGGCCCCATGATACGAATGCCTGACTCACGAGCAGCTGTTAACATCTCCTCTTTTAAGCTCTGCGAATGAGTGCCATTGGCACGCGATAGGCCTCCAGTTAGAACAAGTGCTGCCTTTACACCTAAATGACCAAGACGCCCTACTAAGCTTGGAATAACATCAGGCGGTGAACAAATAATGGCTAAATCTGGAATTTCAACCAATGCCTCGGCCCGTGGGAAACATTGCACTCCATAAACCTGATCATAACCTTTGGTGTTGACTGCAAAAATTTTGCCGGGAAACTTGCCCTCTTGCAGATTTTGGATCACCTGCCCGCCCATACTGAATTCTTTTTCAGATGCGCCAAATACAGCAACAGATTTAGGTTCAAAAAAATATTTTAGAAAACGAGTGCCCACTAAGTGCTCCGGACAGTAAGTAGAATTCATCTTTAGAGTGATGAATACAGCTGTTGTTCAATAAAGGCTGAGTATATCAATCACTTTCGACCGCTTTGCTGCGGTGCATATATCGACTATATGCCAGTATCCCCCAAATGTCCTCTACATTAAACTTTAGGCATAAGGGAGAAAATAAATGATCACATCATACATTAGCCACTCTGAGTGTAGCTTTCATGACATGGGGCCTTGGCATCCTGAAAGTCCGCATCGTATTTCATCAATTAACCAACAGCTAGAACGCTCTGGTTTAGCACAAGAATTGATGCATTACAGCGCTCGGCTTGTTACCGATGAGCAGATCTATCGAGTACACCCGAAAGCCCATGTTCGCTCCCTTGAACTGAGTCAGCCGGATGAAGGTAGCCCACTTGTTCAAATTGATGACGACACTCTAATTGGCCCTAAGACGATGCATGCAGCTGCACTAGCATCAGGCGCAGTAGTCAGAGGTGTTGAACAAGTATTGAAGAATCAAGCTGACAACGTATTTTGCGCTGTGCGCCCACCGGGACATCACGCAGAACGAGTTGAGAGCCTTGGTTTTTGTTTTTTGAATAATGTTGCCATCGGTGTTGAGCATGCTCGACATAACTTTGGCATCAAGAGGGTCGCTATTATAGATTTTGATGTCCATCATGGGAATGGCACAGTTGATATTTATAAGAACGATCCTGACGTATTAGTTTGTTCTAGTTTCCAGCATCCCTATTTCCCTTGGCGCTATGCAGATTCGGAATGGGATAACATCATTAACACGCCTTTGGACGCGGGTTGTGATGGTTTAACTTTTCGCAGAAAGGTTGAGCAAAGTTGGCTGCCAGCGCTACAAATGCACCGCCCTGAAATGATTTTTATCTCCGCAGGTTTTGATGCCCACAAAGATGACCCTATGGGTGAAGTGAATCTCACCGAAGATGACTTCTTCTGGGTTACCAAAATGATTATGGATGTAGCAAAAACTTATTCTAATGGTCGAATTGTTTCGGTATTAGAGGGAGGTTATAGCCTAACTGCACTGGCTCACTCCGCACATCGCCATATCGAAGCTTTAAAGGGGCTTTGAAGCTGCACTTCCAATACATATTGCTAACACAATGATACAAAAGGGAAAGGAGAGTCGATCAGTTACTTTTTAAGTTGTTAATTTGCGCATAACTTCATATCCTATGCGCTATATAGCAGCTATTTTATAGTAGTTGGTTCGGTTCTTCTCAGGAGTGTTCGATGGATTCGGCATTTATCAAGAGACTAGAAAACTGCCAAACACTCCCCTCTTTGCCTGTCGTTGCGATGAGGGTCATTGAAGAGGCTAAAAAAAATACCAGTGATTCAATGTTAATCGCTGATATTTTAGAAAAAGACCCTGCGCTAGCGTCAAAGATTGTCGCGCTGTCGAACTCTGCCGCCAATATGCCTCGCACCCCTATTGTGACTGTGCGCGATGCCATTACCCGTGTCGGTCTTGAAATGACCATGACACTGGCATTGAGCTTCTCTTTTGCGAAGGCGATGCACAACAGCAACCTAAACTCAATGGATCACGAAGTCTTTTGGCGACGCTGCTTGTTGTCAGCGGTTATCTGTCGAACCATAGCTCAGCAGCTTAAGCTGGAAAAACCTGAACGCTTTTTCTTAGCTGGTTTAATCCAAGATATCGGTATGTTAGCCATCAATGAGTTAGAGTCAGATCGCTATGGTGTAATTTATCACAGCGCTTCTAGCCACAATGAGTTAACACTGTTTGAGAAAGCCGAGTTTAAAACTACCCACCCTGAAGCTGGCGCTTGGCTATTGCAACATTGGGGGATGCCTGAGTTTTATGTTGAGCTGATTAAAGAGAGTCATGGAACCTGTACCGCCAAAAGCACGGCGGAAGAAAAGTGTATCTACTTCTCTGGGCGTTTTGCAGAACTGTGGGATCATGATAAACGCCATGAATTAATGAGCGAACTCATCAATCAAAGTACTCTATGCAAACTTTTCAAAGCTGAAGAGATTAATCAGCTAGTTGATCGCGTAACCGCTCAACTACCAACGATGAATCAAATCTTTGAAACGAATATCAGCACCGAGTTTACGTCTGGGAGTTTAATTGAAGAAGCTAAACAACTGCTAGTTGAGCGCAATCTCGCTTTACTACAGCAGCTTACACAGGCTCAAACAGAGGTTGCAGAAGCCAAAGCGCAACAAAAAAGCTTACAAGACCAATTGAAAAAAGATATTTTAACAGGCGTTTATAATCGCGCTTATATTGAAAATATTTCTGATAAAGCCTTCGAGAAAGTCAAAAGCGCAAATGTACCGTTAAGCGTAATGTTCTTAGATATCGACCACTTCAAACAGGTTAATGATCGTTATGGGCATCATGCAGGGGATTTGGCACTTAAACTCTTTGCCCGTATTTTAATGCAAGTCACTGGAAAAAAATCTTATGTTGGACGCTACGGTGGTGAAGAGTTTGTCGTGATTATGCCCGGACTGACCAGTGATGTAGCTTTAACTTTGGCTAATCGTATTCGGGAAATGTTAAAAGGCAATCCTGTTAAAGTGTCGGATAATGTTCGGCTAACTATTAATGCATCCATTGGCATTGCCACTCAAATGCCAGATGCAAGCAATCCATTTATATCTTCGGAAGCATTGCTAGATGCGGCAGACAAAACAATGTACAAAGCTAAAAATACAGGTCGAGATAAAGCTTTAGTTTTTCAATCAGCCTAGCAAGCTAGGCTTTAAGCTAACCTGCTGATAAATATTTGTTATTGCAGGTAAAACAGCCTCAACACTGTAATGTATTTTGATAATAGCCTGAGATTGTTTACGTATTTTTAGTTTTTCCTGATCGCCCAATGATTGCCACTGGCAGATACGGTTAGCCATCGCTTTTAAGTCCCCTTTAGGTATTAACCAGCCATTAACACCATCCCTAATCAGGGCTGGTAAATCCCCCACTGCAAAGGCACATACAGGTATACCATGCGCCATCGCTTCTAATGCAGCGAGCGGTAGCCCCTCTTCTAAAGAAGGCATCACCAGCAAATCTATTTTTGACCAGTGCTCAGCCATATTTTGCTGCCCATACCAATAGTGCTGGCTGTATTGCTTTGACAGCAACTCTTTTTCTACCCCCTCACCATAGATGTGTAACTGCTGCCCATCCAAGTATTGGCTTAGCAAACAAAAACCCTCTGCATTTTTCTCAGGACTAATACGTCCGACAAAAGCAATTTGGTTTGCAGATTGCGAGGGTCGTTCTAAAGCGTCGCGTTCAGGTAAGGTAACAAAGTTAGTAATCAGACTACCTCCATAGGCTAAACGCTGATAAATAGGCGCGCTCACAGAAATAGGATGAAACAGCTTAGAGCTTAACTCATCACATGCAACATAGATTCGTAATAAGCCTTTACCAAGGTCTCCATTATGATGTGTTGGTAGTGCATGCCACCGCCCTATAGAACAGAGTAGTTTGTTGAGCAGATTCGCTTTATAACCGTGACTATGTACTATCGCCCCTTTAGGTACGCATTTTAGCAAGGTAGAAATAGAGCCTTGTACACTTTTCACAGGGATTCCTTCAGCCAACAGCAGAGGCCAAATAGGATGATGTTGTAATCCAAAGTTATGCTTGGCTTGGCTCTGATAACAGCGCCAGAATATAACCTCTACAAGGTGATGTTGTTTTTTTAAGGCTAAAGCTAAGTTCAATACATGGCTTTCAATACCACCCATATCACGACTGTCGATAAACAGAATAATAGGCTTCATGGACAGCTCCTTTAAGAACAGAGTGCGCTTACTAAGTTTATTGCCTATAGGCTCTGCAACAGCAATGCCATTTGCATTTTGCAATGCAAATGGCGGTATTTTGAAAATCAAACCAACAACCTTTCTTAATTCTGGTCGAAAATCAACCTAACCAATTGAATTAATAGAACAAAAAATACTTGGCACATTCATTGATATCTCGTCTGTAAATCCATTTCACTCTGAAAGAAGAGGTTGGGGGCTATCATGGCTAAGTACCTTGTGACAGGTGGTTGCGGCTTTATCGGATCTCACCTTTGTGATGCACTCATCCATCAAGGGCATGATGTATTAGTGCTGGACAATCTCTCAACGGGGAAATTAGAAAATCTAAACCCCTCAGCTCAGTTATATGTCGGTGATATCAACGACAAAATGTTAACCAAAATGTTGATGTCTCAAGTTGTTGGCTGTTTCCATCTAGCCGCAATCGCCTCTGTTGTGCGCTCGAACGAAGCTTGGGGCGAGACTCATATGACGAATCAAAGTGGTACTATCAATCTATTTGAAACCAGTGCAGGGCTTGTAAAACCTGTGCCAGTTATTTATGCCTCTTCTGCCGCTGTCTATGGCGATAACGCGGCAATGCCTCTAACTGAACGCAGTGTTGTACGCCCTTTAACCGCCTATGGCGTTGATAAGCTAGCCTGTGAGCTGCAAGCCCAAGTCGCAGGAAGAATTCATAAAGTACCGACCTTAGGCTTTAGATTTTTTAATGTATTTGGCCCTCGCCAAGATCCTTCTTCGCCCTATAGTGGCGTGATTTCTATTTTTTCAAATAGAGTAGCCCAACATCAAAACATCACTATTTATGGTGATGGCAGCCAAATTCGAGATTTTGTTTACGTCCAAGATGTTGTGCGCTTTCTGTTACTAGGGATGCAGCAGGCCGATATAAAAGCACCTGTATTTAATATCTGCACAGGGAAGGCCAGTAGCATTAAGGGACTGGCTCAAACTTTATTTTCTATATTGGGTTATGAAGTTGAGATTATATATGCCGCTAAAAAAGCGGGCGATATTCAGCATTCGCTTGGCGACCCTTCTCGATTAGTACAACAATTCCAATCTTGTGCTGAGTATGATTTAGGGCAGGGGTTACTAGAAATGCTACAATCCAGTCATGCACTTTCTCATCACATATATCAACAAGCTGTTTAGGAGCCCATCATGAATATTGCAATTTTTGGCAGCGGCTATGTTGGGCTAGTGACAGGGGCTTGTCTGGCTGATGTTGGGCACAAAGTAAGCTGTATAGATATTGATAGCCATAAAATAGAGCACTTAAATCAAGGAAATATCCCGATCTATGAGCCAGGGTTAGAAGCACTTATTAACCGAAATAGACAAGAGGGTTTGCTCTCATTCACAACAGATGCGAAGCAGGCTGTGCAGCGGGCTGAGCTAATATTTATTGCTGTAGGTACACCGTCAGATCAATCTGGCCAGGCTGATCTTCGATCTGTATTCGCCGTTGCGGACAGCATTGCAGACTACATGAATAACTATAAAGTGGTGATTAGCAAATCAACTGTGCCAGTTGGTACAACAGAACAGATCAAACAGCGAATCGTTGCGCGCCAACAACACCATAATCATCTAATTGACTTTGACGTGTGCTCTAACCCTGAGTTTCTAAAGGAAGGCTCGGCCATTGAAGACTTTACTAGAGCTGCCCGCATCATTATAGGCACCGACTCTCAGCGTGTAACACAGCTGATGAGCGAGTGCTATGCTCCCTACAACCGTAATCGTAATAAATTAATGTTCTTAGATATTCGTGCGTCTGAGCTAACCAAATATGCTGCTAATGCCATGCTCGCCACTAAAATCAGCTTTATGAATGAAATAGCAAATTTAGCAGAGCACCTACAAGCAGATATCGAGCAAGTACGTCAGGGGATTGGCTCTGATCCAAGAATTGGCTTTGATTTTATTTACCCCGGTTGTGGTTATGGAGGCTCTTGTTTTCCAAAAGATGTAAGTGCACTACTCAATAGCGCCACTCTTACAGGGGTTAACCTTGAATTATTGCAGTCTGTACAGCGTGTAAATGAGCGTCAAAAGCACTTGTTATTCGACAAGCTTAACCAAGTTTTTAACGGTCAATGGCATAATAAAACCATAGCCATTTGGGGCTTAGCTTTTAAACCCAATACAGACGACATGCGTGAAGCGCCTAGCCGCATTCTAATGGAAGCCATATGGCAAGCTGGTGGGCGGGTACAGGCTTTTGACCCTATTGCAATGCCCGAATGTAAAAAGCTGTATAGCGATGAGTCTAAACTGACACTATGTGAACAGCGTGATGCTTGTGTTGACAACGCAGATGCACTAGTGATTTGCACCGAATGGAAAGCATTTCGCACAGTCGATTTTGAGTGGTTAAAGCAGCAGCTTAAAACACCAGTTGTAGTCGATGGCCGTAATCTGTTCGAGCCTAAAAGAGTACAGCAAGCAGGGCTACTGTATTATGCCGTAGGTCGTGGCAATTCAGTATACGCAAGCTAAGAATATCGCCTAAGACTGCGCAGGAGGAGGCTTAACCCTCCTCCTATTTAAACTGTACGGATCATTACGATAAGTGGTTAACAGCAGATTTATCAGGAGTGATATACGTGAGCTTACCCGCAACATAATTGAGTAACACACCATACATTGGGATAAATAAGCCTAAGCTAATCAGTAACTTAAAACCATAATCTACCATTGCAATTTCTACCCAATGTTCTGCCATAAAGGCGTCAGGACTTTGATAAAAAGCAATGCCGAAAAAAGCCAATGTATCTAAAGCATTACCCATTAACGTTGAAAGCGTAGGTGCCAGCCACCACTGCTTACTCGTTCTGAACTGGTTAAAAACCTGCACATCTAAAATCTGCCCTAACAAATATGCCATAAAACTAGCAATGGCAATGCGAGCAACGAATAGATTAAGGTTCATCAACTGATCGAACCCTTGATAACTACCTTGATAAAAAAGCACTGAGAGCACATAAGAAACAAACAGAGCTGGAAGCATCACCCTGAAGATAATACGTCTCGCAAGCGCCGCACCGTATATGCGCACCGTTAGATCAGTTGCTAAAAAGATGAAAGGAAAACTGAATGCCCCCCAAGTGGTGTGTAACCCCGCCACCGTAAAGGGGAGTTGTACCAAATAATTACTGGAGCTAATAATCAGAAGGTGGAATAACACCAAGAAAGTTAAAGCATTGCGCTGCTGCGCAGAGGAATACGAGTTCATCTGTAATACCTTTTTTATTAATTGGGGTGAGGGAACCCAAAGTTATATTTCAGCCTAGCTGAGTCCATTAACTGAAAGCTTACGAACTCAGAGGCCAAATATTGTACAGCATAGATTTCAACATCTATAGACTAAAGTCTCTAAAAAGCTGAGAAATAATCTGATATCTACTTTTTACCTTTCTTTTTTGGTGCATCAGGGGTTAAGCGCTCTCGAGCTGCTGCCGCTAGATCTTGATTTTGGGTGCGCTCTAATGCAGGTAAACGGTGATGTAGTGCAGTCTTTGCAATCATATTGGCACTGACAGGTGCCGTGATAAATAAAAACAGCGCAATCAGCAGCTCATGAATACTTAAGGTCGAATTCTGCCAGCTGAATAAAAGCATCGAAGCAATAAGCAAACCAGCCAGACCAAGGGTTGTCGCTTTAGTCGGCGCGTGTAAGCGTGTATAAATGTCGGGCAGACGTGCTAGACCAATAGAGCCTACTAGCAGAAAAACACCGCCAACAAGTAAAAATACAGAAACAATCAATTCTAACCAAAATGGCATAACTCACCTTTTTTGACCTGTTTTAGGGCGTTACTCAATAATGTCGCCACGTAAAATATATTTACATAGAGCTGAAGTACTGACGAAACCTAACATGGCAATTAGCAGCGCTGCCTCAAAGTAGAGGTTGCCGCCAGAGTAAATGCCATATAAAAGAATTAAAGCAATACTGTTAATGTAAAGCGTGTCTAATGCCAAAATTCGATCCGACACAGAAGGGCCTATCAATAAACGCCACAAGTTTAAAAACAATGCGACACAGATCATAAAACTGACGATTAAGATCACTTTGTCTAGCATCCTAAGATCTCCAACAGTGGCTTCTCATAACGTTGTTTGATGCTATCAATTAGCGCCTGTTCGTTTTCAAGATGAAGGGCGTGAATATAAAGCCACTTTTTATCTTCAGAGACCTCAGCACTCACAGTACCTGGAGTTAACGATACAGTACTCGCCAATAAGGTGATGCCAAGATCAGAACTAATATCTAAATACACTGCAATAAAGCCCGGCTGCAACTTTGCCATAGGTCCTATAACTTTTAATGCCACTTCAAAGTTAGCCGTTACAATATCCATTATCACCATCAAACTATAGCGTACTGCTAGCCAAGGTTTTCGTATGGGAGGGTGTGCGCTTTGCAGCCCTGCCAGCAACCAAGGAATTGTAATCGACAGTATGAGCGCTAGAAAAATATGACCCGCAGCTAAAGTGTTATTCATCAACAGCCATACAACAAATAGCAAAACGCTATGTATTGGCATTGGAAAGAACTTAAAACCAGTTGGCGTCGCCATTATTGTGCTCCTTGTGCTGGAGAACCCGATACAGGCGGTAACAGCCCATAAACAGACTGATCAATATCATGTAATTGCTGTGCAGCACTTGCCGTAAGAGCCGTCATATCCCCACCAAACACCACCAATAATGGCGATGCCAGTAACAGCCAAACAATAGCGGCGATTTGTAATGGATGTGCGGCAGTTACTGGGTTCGACTGATTTGGCTTTAATTGGTAGTGAGCAGGAGGATAGTTTGTACGCCAGAACAGAGTGGTACCTGCACGAGATAATGCAATTAGTGCAGAAAGACCACTGCCCAACAACACAGTCCAAACCCAAAGGGTTGTGGTTTGCCCTGCGGTAGCTTGCAGCAACATAACCTTGCCAACAAAACCAGATAATGGAGGCAAACCAATTAACGCAAGTGCTGAAATAAAGAAAAAACTGCCTAATAGTTTTGGCTGAAGTACAGATCTGGCTTTTACAAAGCGGTCTTCTGCTTTACCACGCTGAATGCTAATAAGGTCTGCCAGCAAGAATAGCGCGCCTGCTGCTAGCGTACTATGAATAAGATAGTAAAGCGCAGCACCTGTTGCCTCAGCTGTTTGTAGAGCTACAGCAATAAGTAACGTACCGGCAGAAACTACAACTAAATTGGCTGCTAGCAAGCGTAAACTACGGCTGGCAAGCAAACCCAAAGTACCCGCAGAAACAGTGAGTACCGCAAGCGGCCACAACCAAGGTTGGGCAATATTGGCTAAGTCACCCGCATGATCACCAAAAATCACTGTATGTACCCGTAGCAGACTATAAATACCCACTTTGGTCATAATGGCAAAAAGTGCCGCTACAGGGGCGCTTGCTGATGCATAGGTGCGAGGCAGCCAAAAATGTAATGGTAGTAGTGCTGCTTTCAAGCCAAAAACCAACATCAACAGCAAACCACCGATCTTAGCTAGAATCGCTTCGCCACCATGCAGCTGGGCAATCTTAACCGCCATATCTGCAATGTTCAGTGTACCGACTGTGCCGTATAAGATGCCTAAGCCAAACAAAAATAAGCTAGAGCCTATTAAGTTTAAAATGACATAGTGCAACGCAGACTGTGTTTTCTGCTTACCACCGCCATGCACAAGTAGTGCATAAGAAGCAATTAGTAGCACTTCAAAGAAAACAAACAGGTTAAAAATATCCCCTGTTAAAAATGCACCATTAATCCCCAGCACCTGAAACATAAATAGCGGGTGAAAATACATCCCCGTTTGGTCGCTACCTGCACACGCATAAAGCAAAGCTGCAAAAGCCAAAACAGCTGTCAGTAGCACTAGCAAACTAGACAGTTGGTCAGCCACCAGCACAATACCAAACGGAGGATGCCAGTTACCCAAAACATACATCTGTGTACCAGTATCATGGGTTGTCAGCAATAATTTTACGCTGAGCGCCAACAACACAAACATAGTCACTAAAGTAGCAACTCTTTGACGCTTAATATTGTTTGCTAAAGGGGGAAGCAATAAAAGCGCCCCCATTAAAAGTGGTAATAAAAGCGGTAAAATAGGCAGGTGAGCCATTAATTTTTCTCCTGCTTATTGTTGTTATTTGGTGTTTCTGGGAAGCGGCCATCCACATGATCATTACCAAGATCTGCTCGGGCACGCATCGCTAATATCACCAGGAATGCAGTCATCGCAAAACCAATCACAATTGCCGTAAGTACTAACGCTTGAGGTAAAGGGTCAGCATATTGCTCTGATTGTCCCAAAACAGCAGCACCATTGAGTTTGAGTCGCCCGCTGGCAAACAAAAACAAATTCACGGCATAAGACAAAAGCGTTAAACCGAGTACAACTGCAAAAGTACGGGCGCGCAGCAAAAGATAGACACCACAGGTGGTCATAATGCCCACGCAGAAGGCATAAAGGGCTTCCATTATTCTTGCTCCATATCAGTTGCTCTATGTACAGTCGTGAGTTTACCCAAATTAGCCAATATCAGCAGTGTTGCGCCAATAACAGTGAGGTATACCCCAAGATCAAATAGCATGGCACTAGCTAACTCGAACTCACCTAAAATTGGCAAATGGAAGTGATCAAACCAAGAAGTTAAGAATGGTCGATCAAAGAGCCAACTACCTAAACCTGTCAGTGTAGCAATCAAAATACCGCTACCGATAAGCCACTGATAGTTCAGTTTCATTCTTGGTTTAACCCATTCCACACCATGAGCGATATATTGCTGAATGATCGCAACAGAGGTAATCAAACCTGCAATAAAGCCCCCACCGGGCATGTTGTGACCGCGCAAGAAGATATAGACCGACACCAATAGCGCTAATGGCAGCAAGCTCTGTGAAATAACCGATAGCAGCAATGGATGGCGATCATTAGCCCATAGACGACCAGTTTCGTCACTTACAGGCATATACAAGCGCATACGACTAATCAGTTTGAAAATACCTAGCGCCGCAATACCTAACACCGTGATTTCACCCAAAGTATCAAAACCACGGAAGTCAACCAAGATCACGTTCACCACATTGGTACCGCCGCCCCCCGTTTTACTATGCAGTAAGAAGTAGTCAGAAATAGTACTCAAAGGGCGAGTGAGTAAGGCATAACAGATAGTACCAATCACACCACCAATCATGGACGATAGCGCCAAATCTCGAATAATGCGACGAGGACTGGAATCTTCAGGTGTTTTTTGCGGCAAGAAAAACAGCGCCAACATCAACAGGATGACAGTCACAACCTCTACGGAAAGCTGTGTCAAGGCCAGATCCGGTGCGGAATAACGTGCAAATATCAGCGAAACAATCAAACCTACAATAGAGAGTGCCAACAGTGCAGCCATACGCTGATGGTGCCAAATTACAGTTACTAGTGCTCCCACCGTTAGTAGTATCGCACCTGTTATAGAAATAGCATCAATAGGTAGCTCAGGTCTTAAGCCTGCCGTTGCACTAAGATCTAACAAGGGGCCTGCCATTAAAATGGTGGCAAAAAATAGCATCAGATAGCTATAACGCTGTAGAGAATGGTTCTCAAATAACTCAACTGTGCGCTGAGCATGACGAACCAAACGTTGAATCAAGGCCTCAAATACCAACTTCGCATCCATATCAGGAAATTGAGACTGGAATCTAAATAAGACGTGGCGATTGTAATATAAAGTTAAGCCACCCAGCATAGCCAGAAAGCTCATCATTAGCGGAAAGTTAAAACCGTGCCAAATTGACAGACTGTAGCTGGGCACTTCTGCTTGTAAGGCCGCTGCCGAAGCAAAATAAAGCAAGTCACCCACAATGAAATTAGGCATCATGCCAACCAAAAGACACAGCGCCACCAGAATTTCAACCGGAACCTTCATGTAGCGAGGCGGTTCGTGAGGGGTTTTTGGTAAATTAATCGGCTCTCCATTGAAAAACACGTCATGGATAAAGCGTGTCGAATAAGCAACAGAAAAAACTGCACCTAAGGTTGCTAATACCGGAATCATCCAAGAAAGCGAACCTAAAGAGCCTTGATACAAGGTTTCAGTGAAAAACATCTCTTTAGACAAGAAACCATTAAGCAACGGAACGCCCGCCATAGAGGCTGCCGCCACCATCGCCAATGTTGCGGTATAGGGCATATATTTCCAAAGCCCATTAAGCTGGCGCATATCCCTTGTACCTGACTCATGGTCAATGATGCCTGTCGCCATAAATAATGATGCTTTAAAGATCGCATGATTAATAATGTGGAAAATTGCCGCAACGGTAGCTAAAGGTGAATCCATTCCCAGTAGAAGCGTGATCAAACCTAAATGACTAATCGTTGAGTAGGCTAGCAAACCCTTTAAATCATGTTTAAACAGTGCAATATAAGCACCCAACAGCAAAGTCGTAAGACCTGTTAAACTAACGGTTAGGAACCAAAGCTCTGTACCTGACAATACCGGAAAAAAGCGCACCAATAGGAATATGCCCGCTTTTACCATTGTTGCAGAGTGCAAATAAGCACTTACTGGGGTGGGTGCCGCCATTGCATGAGGCAACCAAAAATGAAACGGAAACTGTGCTGATTTTGTAAATGCACCTAGCAGTACTAAAGCCAAAACCACAGGATATAGACTATGCTCGCGAAGCAGGTCACCGCTGCCTAATACCAAATCAAGGTTATAACTACCAACGATATCACCTATCAGCAGCAGGCCAGCTAATAAAGCCAAACCACCTGCGCCTGTGACAGTAAGCGCCATCCGCGCGCCTTTACGAGCCTCAGACTTATGCCCCCAAAAACTAATCAGTAAGAAAGAGCTGACACTGGTCAACTCCCAGAACATCCATAACTGAATCAGGTTATTAGACAATACAATGCCCAGCATCGCAGTCATGAAGAGAATAAGATAAGCGTAAAAGCGCCCTATAGACTCTTGTTCAGATAAGTAGTAGCGCGCATACAGTATCACCAGCAAGCCAATGCCAATGATCAATATAGAGAATAAAAGCGATAGACCGTCCAAGCGAAAAGCCAGCTCAAGACCCATTACAGGAATCCAACCCATCGTTTGTCGAAGCGATTCTGAATGAAAAACAGCTTCTGCGCTTTGCAACACCAGCAACAATGCCAGTGCAGGTGCGATAGATGTGAGTAACGCACATAGATTACGATTCAGCTTTTCGGTTAACAACGGCACAAATGTGCCAAGTAAAGTTAACAGCGGAATCCAGAATAAGTATTCAGACAAGCGAATATCCTCTTTCAGTAATTGCTTTTAATCTAATATGAAGATTTTGCAAATAAAGACTGTCATTAGGCTTTCAGATGCTAGATTAGTTCAGTTAATCCATTGTTAACAGAGAATTTTTACATCAAATCAGACCGTCTTCTAGATTTATAAGAAAACCAAAAGTAGAGTAATTGACCTAGATCACACTACCTATATTATCAGAGATAGAACCCGAAATATCTATATTGTATTTTATATGAATGTTTGTTTAGAATCAGCAAGTCTCATAGGATGAGCAAATATCGCGCCAGAGGGATGGTGCCTGTAAGTACAAAAAATCTGCAAAAGACAGTTGTTAGCTAAGTCATTGTAACCAAGTGACCCTTGCGCTTTCTTTTGATGCTTTAGCCTGCGCTAAAACTGCCATGCTTTAAAAAGACAAACTTTTTGTACGAGACAGGATCATTTAGCCTATGCAAAGGGTACTCTCGCGTGAATGTTATAAATCAAGATAAAACCGAACAACTTGGACGTTTTTTTGCCTTTGCCCGCCAACCTATATTGTCGCGCCATTCTGAAATTGTCGCTTATGAGTTGCTATATAGAGATCATCCAGAGCAACAAAGCAGCCACTTCTCTAATCCATTGTTAGCAACGGCCAATGTGGTTGTGTCAGGCCTCATTGAACAAGGTATACAGCTTTATGCTAACAACAGCGACTGCTATATCAACATTCCAGCTGAAGCTTTACCGTTAGCTGCAGAATGGATTGCGCCCAAAGAGCGAATTGTACTAGAGATATTAGAAGACGTACCTGCCAGTACTGATAATATTGCGCATATTATACAGCTGAAAGAACAAGGCTATCGCATAGCATTAGATGACTTCATATTGAATGACAACACTAAAGCACTGCTCCCCTTCGCCGATATTATTAAGATAGACCTATTGGCAATGGATATGCCCACAATTGCAACACACTGGGCAGAGCTGAAAAGCTATGGTGCAATAATGTTGGCAGAGAAAGTTGAAACCTTCGAACAGTGGCAGTCTTGTGTTAGGCAGGGCTTTGACCTATTTCAAGGTTACTTCTTCTCTAAACCTGAAAATATTAACGGCAAAACTTTCCACTCATCACAAGCTCAAATTTTCCAACTGCTCCACCAAGTTTGTGATCCAAATGTCAGCATTAACCAACTTGAGCAAGTCATTAAGCAGGATCCCATCCTTTATTTCCGATTGATGCGTTATGCATCTAACCTGTGTTTGAAAAAAGAAATAAAATTACAATCAGTAAAACAAGCAGTTATGATGATCGGCTTAACTCGTTTGAAAGCTTTTTTAATGTTATTGTCTGTCACTCGTATGGCCTCTCAATCTGATGCCGCAATTGGACAGATGTTCATAGTTGCAAGCATGACCGAGTCAGCCGCGGCTGATATTGACCAACTGGAAGCAGACACAGGCTTTCTAGTAGGCGTTTTATATTCCATTGCAAATGCCATGGGGAAGTCACTTGCAGGGTTGCTTGATGAACTGAAGCTTTCAACCGACATTATGAACAGTTTATTTTCCAAGCCAAATAACCCAGGCGCTTTAAGCTACCAAGCCCTAGCACAATGTGCCGATCGTTTCAGCCGTCAAACTTGCTTTATGTGCACAGACTGTGGCGCACGAAGAAATCGAATGCAGCACCATTATCAAAATGCGATCCAATGGAGTGATCGTTTGATTAACACCTTTACTACACGGGATGATAGCGTGGTACAAAGCGAAGCATTGGGCTGATCTAATCACTTATGAGACAACGGATTCCGGTCAGTGACCTACGAGTAGGAATGCGAGTGGTTGAGCTAGATATCAGCTGGCTTAAATCACCTTTTTGGCGGCATGCATTTACAATTCAAACGCAGAATGAAATTACACTGTTAAGACAGCACTGCCAGCATGTTGAAATTAGTGTCAGCACCAAGATCAAAGGTGCTAAGAGCGCTAAACAGTTACCCAGTTCAACGCAAGGAAATAGCACCCAGAAAGCTGTAGACGTGCCACAGCAAG
>NZ_FUXG01000008.1 GCF_900167095.1 Oceanospirillum multiglobuliferum | reverse complement strand
AATCTGCTGTGGAGAGAACCTCTGACGCAGCATCAAAATCACGAGGTCAAACAGTTCATTACCCTGAGCAAGCTTTTTCACTGGTCGACAGCCTACTCTTCGAGCCTGACGGTTGGCTTGAGCCTTAGGTGCTTCGTATAGGCCATCGGCAAGCTGGTTACGACGAATCTCTCGACTGATTGTTGAGGGGCTTCGATCAAGTAGGCGAGCAATACTTCGCAGACTGAGATTGTGAAGCAGGCCAATTTGAATAGTGGCACGCTCTTCTATGTTGAGTTCTTTGTATGTCATAACAACACCTTACCCGATATTGGATTAGGTGTTGCACTCAGAATTTGCCGCTAAGACCTGTTTTTGATTATCTTCACATGACAGCAGGTATGCTTTCTACAAATAGACCTCAACCTGTTTTACCTCAATCAGATTTAAGCAAAATTTATAGTGGCGCGAAAGAACTTCTTGATGAGATCATTAATTCTGATTTACCGAGTAATATTAGACAATATTTTGCCGAACAACTTCGTAAAATAATAATTTCAATTGAAGAGTATAAGATAACAGGCTCTTCTGAAGTTGTAAGTATCGTCGAAGCTACTTTCGGTAAGGCGGTATTATCAAAAGACTTGATTGATGGCAAAGACACTAATACAGAGATGAAGAAGTTCTGGACGTTTATGGCAAAAACTGCCCTAGTTGTATCAACAGTGGCAGGTGCGTTACAGATTGCTGATTATACTGCTAAGACATTTCCTGAATTAAATACACCAGAGAAAGTTATACATATTTCTGTTGAAAATAGTAAATTGGAAAGCGTATAAATGCACATAACAAGCTATTAAACAAGGACAAAAAACAGTTTGCGATGCTCAACTGGAGGGTGTTCATAGTTCTGTGTCACCCATTTCTTAAAGATCAACGTGCTGGTCTATCCGGCCTTCTGAGACAATGTCAGGTTCCAGTTTTGCACCGAATGTGTCCACTTCTCTGATGCCTTCAACTGCATTCGTTGTATAAATCGCTCTTCGCACTTGCTCTGGGTATTTGAAGTAAACCGAGAGATTTTCCGGTAATCCTCCCCCATAAAATATGGGGGAGTACCAAAGGCTATTAGCGTGTAAACCAAGCTTTCATCACCTGAGTGATCTTGGTCAGCTCAGCCTCGGTGATGATGTAAGGCGGCATGGTATACAAGAAGCGGCCAAAAGGACGCAGCCAAACACCCTGTTCCACAGCAAACTGCTGCACCCCTTGCAGGCTTTCAGCGTTGTGTACTTCGATGACTGCGGTTGCGCCTAACACGCGAGTGTCTTTTACGGCGGGATGCTCAAAGCCCAGTAGCTCATGTTTCAGCACTTGGTTCAGTGCTTCGATTTTGCCAAGGTAGTTTTCGCGCTCAAAGATCTCGATGCTTTTCAGTGCCACAGCGCAAGCGATAGGGTTGCCCATAAAGGTAGGGCCGTGCATAAAGGCTTTTTGTTTATCATCAGACCAGAAGCCATTAAACACCTTGTCGTTGGCAAGGGTGGCGGCGTGGCCGATGTAGCCGCCTGTTAAGCCTTTACTTAGCACCATTATATCGGGGCAAACATTGGCGTGTTCTGCGGCAAATAGCTTACCTGTACGGCCAAAACCTGTGGCGACCTCATCAAAGATCAATAAAATCTCAAACTCGTCACATAGCTTGCGGGCTTCTTGCAGATAGATAGGGCTGTACATGTTTAAACCGCCAGCGGCTTGCAGTAGCGGCTCCACTAAAAAGCCTGCAATTTCGTGGTGATGCTGTTCAAACAGTTGGCGCAATTGGGCAATGTCTTGGGCTACGGCCTCTGCACTGGCATCAAAACATGCCGTGGGTGCCGGAGCAAAGTGATGTTTTGGCAGCAGGCCGCTAAATAGGCTGTGCATCCCTTCTGTAGGGTCGCACACTGACATGCAGCCCGTGGTATCACCATGATAGGCTTTGGTCAGTGAGGCCATTTTGTATTTGTCAGTGCAGCCTTGGTTCTGCCAAAACTGTACGGCCATTTTCATCGCCACTTCCATACCAACGGAACCACTGTCGCTGTAAAACACGTGGTTTAAACCTTTAGGGGTAATCTCAACCAACTTCTTGGCCAAAGCCACAGCAGGGGCGTTTTTTAAACCGCCCAACATCACATGCGCTACTTTGTCGGCTTGGTCTTTCAAGGCTTGAGTGAGTTCAGGGTGGCGATAACCATGAATCATGCACCACCAAGAACAAGTGGCATCCAGTAAGCGCATGCCATTGGTGAACTGAATATAGGGGCCGTCTCCGGTTTCTACTTCATAGTTCACTTCCAGATGCTTCATCTGGGCATAGGGAAACCAAAGGCTTGTATCCTGCATGACGATATCCTGTTACTGGTAAACCAAAAATATTGTTTTCAGTTTACCAGAGCAGGGACAAAGTCAAAACCAGTGCGCGGGTTAGAATGATTAAGCGGTGGCTGTTTGGCGGGTATATGTACGAGAAAGCTGATCAATAAAATCAGTAATCGCTTGATTCACTTCGTCAGGATGTTCCATTGGGCTTAAGTGCGCTGCGCCTTCCACGACCACAAATTGGCTATTGTCTAGCTGATCAGCCAGATATTGACCATATTTAGGCGGCGTCATTTGATCCAATTCAGCACTAAGTACTAACGCAGGGCATTGAATCTCAGCCAAAACATCTAAACGATCAAAAGCATTACAGGCTTCAAAATCACGTACTACAGACTCAATATCACCTTGATGCAGCAAGTCGGCAAAAGGCTCTACAATTTCAGGTGCCGCGCCATCGGTAAGGGTATTTTGCACCATCATATCGACATAAGCAGGATAGTTGTCACGGATCTGCTCTAATAATGCAGGTTGTACTTTCAGCTTGGCGCCCGTGTTCAGCAATACCAAGGCTTGTGCGCGCTCAGGGTAACGTGTTGCAAACTCAAGGCAAACCGCCCCACCCATGCTATGCCCTACCAATATGGCCTGTTTTAAAGCCAGAGCCTCCATCAACTCAACAATATTTTGGCTATACGCCGCTATAGACTGCTCGCCTTCGTGGTGGGCGCTTAATGAATGGCCGGGTAGATCAAGGGCGATCACATTGGCGCTGTCTCTTAAGCCTTCAAGCTGAGCTTGCCACTGGGCATGATTTAAGCCCGCACCATGAATCAAAATTAGGGTTGGCAATTCAGGCTGAATCGGCCACTGCGTGCAAATATAGCCGAGCTCGTTGTGTTCTTGAATATACATATAACGTCCTTGATGACATGTATGGTGATGATTTTAGAGTGCTTTTGAATAAAGACATGGTGACAAAGGGTAAACATTCCCTTGATAGAACACAAATGGCAATTCGACCAAGTTCAAAATTCGTAGGTTTAAGCTCTGTCATATTGGTGGATTTTTAATGCAATAAACATAATAAGATATTATCAAGTAATGTAAAAAAACGATTTGATGTTATTTTGTCTAGCTTTCATGATTACCTCCAATCCCCCCTCAACTAAAAACATAAAAATGCGAGGTTTTGATGGAGGTTTTTTTCCGTTACACCCTAACGATATTAATAAGTACCGTAGCGGCTTGTCAGTTTGTGCAAGTGCTGACCCGTTATGTCTTTGAGATGCCAGTTATGGGGCTAGAAGAAGCCGCTTTGGTTCCTACGATCTGGTTATACATTCTTGGTAGTGTGAACGCATCCCGAGAAGACACACAGATTCGAGCCAACGTATTAGAGATTTTTCTCAGTACCGATAAGGCTCGCTTAATTCTACATATCATCTCTGAAGTGATCAGTGTTGTGATCTCTTTATGGCTGTGCTGGTGGGCTTGGAAATACTTCAGCTACGCCCTGCGTGTTGGTAAAGAAAGCCCAACCCTGTACATCCCTACTTTTATCTATGAGTCTGCGCTCTTTTTAGGGCTGGCGATGATGACACTGTTCACCCTGTGGCATTTAGTTCGCAACGTGCAAAGTTTATTGGGTTATAGACCTATGCCTTCGCACGCCACGGATGAACTCAGTACGTCTGAGTTGAATGAAATGCAGATTTTAACTACCGATCATCATCAGAAGGGGCAATAACATGGTCGAGATTGCAATCTTAGCCTTTGCGGTACTCGTGGTGCTGTTAACTCTAGGTGTGCCATTACCTTATTGTTTTGGCGCAGGTTTAATGGTGATGACCTTAGTGGGTGAAGCCACCATGCGTGGCATGATGCTGTGGGGATTCAGTCAGTTGACCAACCCTGTATTATTGGCAATTCCACTATTTGTGTTTGCAGGCACTATTATGAGTGTCAGTGGTATAGCCGCCAGCTTACTTGAGTTTGTGAACATTTTTATTGGTCGCATTCGTGGTGGGTTGGGCGTTGTTGCGGCGGTCAGTTGCGCTATTATCGGCGCGATTTCTGGCAGCGGTTTAACTGGTATTGCTGCGATTGGCCCCTTGTTAATTCCTGAAATGGAGCGCAAAGGCTATCCGCGGGCTTATGCTACTGCACTGGTCGCTAACTCTTCTGTACTAGGCTTATTGATTCCACCTAGTGTCACTATGATTGTGTATGGCTGGGTGACAGATACGTCAATTCTAGCCAGTTTTCTAGCCACCTTAGGGCCAGGTTTATTGGTGATGGTGAGCTTTTCAATCGTGAACCTTG
The DNA here is from genome assembly GCF_900167095.1 of Oceanospirillum multiglobuliferum. Lineage (GTDB taxonomy): Bacteria > Pseudomonadota > Gammaproteobacteria > Pseudomonadales > Halomonadaceae > Oceanospirillum > Oceanospirillum multiglobuliferum. Next base: position 145,309 of record NZ_FUXG01000008.1, on the reverse strand, counting down.
TCATGTCTCGCAAATTCCCTCTGGTGTTAGATGAACCGCTAGAGTTCTCTGCGCTGATGAAACAAGGCGGCAAAAAAACTATCAACGCTATCCCTGCTTTACTGATGCCAATCATCATTTTAGGCGGTATCTATGGCGGCATTATGACCCCTACTGAAGCCGCAGCCGTTGCTGTGATTTACGCTTTGCCCGTTGGTTTTATGATTTACAAAGGGCTGACCTTTAAAACCTTGTTGGAATCGGGCAAAGAGTCTGCCTCTGCGGTGGGTGCCATTCTGATTATGATTCTGTTCAGTTTGATGCTGAGCCAGATCTATGTAATGGAAGATATTCCTCAGATGATGGTGGATAAAATCTTTGAAATTACAGACAACAAAGTGCTGTTGTTAATCATGACTAACCTGTTCTTGTTTGGTATCGGCATGATTGTGAACGACATTACCGCCATCATTTTAACCGCGCCTTTACTGTTGCCTTTAATGTCGGCACTGGGTGTTAGTCCGATTCAGTTTGCGGCCATTATGGGCGTGAATACTGCAATGGGCGGTGTGACACCTCCTTATGCCAGCATCCTTTATTTGGGAGCGCGTATCGGCAAGGTGAAGTTTACAGAAGTGGTTAAACCTGCCATGACCTTGATCTTGTTTGGCTACATCCCTGTGGTCGTACTGGTCTCAGTATGGCCTGATCTATCCGAATACATTCCCCGTGCTTTTGGCTATTAAGCCTGCACAGATACGCGTTTCGAAGCCTAGCTCTGGAGGCGTCCAGAGCCACTCTCAAACCCAGGAGAAAATAATGAAAACAAGCCTGATGAAAAAACTGGCCTTAGCTGTTGCGCTGTCTGCGTCACTGACCTCTGTGGCGCAGGCCGTTACCTTAAAGATGTCGCATGTTCGTCCTCAAGACACTGCGATTGATCTGGATGCCAAGCGTTTTGCTGAGGATGTGAAGTCTGCGACTGATGGCAAAGTGAAAATCAAAATTTATGCTGCCAGTGCCCTTGGTGATTACACCGTTGTGCAAGAGCGTGTCAGCCTTGGTGCCATTGATATGGCGGTACAGCCTCCGGCTTCAAGTGCGGACAAACGCTTTCAAATCGTATATATGCCGTACTTGGTGAAGACTTGGGACGATGCTCAAAAAGTCTTTGCCAAAGGTTCACCAATGCGAGGCACAGTCTCTGAGCTTTATGGCGAACAAAACATTGAGGTCTTAGCCGCATGGCCTGTTTATTTTGGTGGTGTATCACTGAACAAAGAGATTGCAGAAGCTGCCGACCCGAGCGTAATGAAAAATGCCAAGCTACGAGTGCCTCCGATTAAAACCTTCCAGTTAACAGCAGACAATATCGGGTTTATTGGCTCACCTTTGCCATTCTCTGAAGCTTTTACTGCGGTACAAACGGGTGTCGTAGACGGTGTAATGGGATCTGGTGCTGAGGGTTATTATGCCTCTTTCCGTGATGTGACCAAAAGCTACTTACCGATTAATACTCACTTTGAAATGTGGTACTTGATTATCAATAAAGAGGTACTTGGTGAGCTATCAGATGCGCAGCAGCAAAAACTGCAAGCCGCTGCTGACCGCTTTGAGCAAGCCCGTTGGGGTAGTGCCCGTAAGGATCAGCTGAAAAATGAGCAGCTTTTGGCCAAAGCGGGCGCGCATATTGTGCCTGTCTCTGAGGCACAAATTGAAGCTCATGCCAAAATTGTACGCGAAAAAGTATGGCCTGAAATCATCGATGATATTGGCCATGACTGGGCTCAAAACGTACTAGACAAAGCGTTGAACTAAGACGTTCACTCCGCTAAGTAGGGTGTACTGAATGGCTGATACGCTGTTCAGTACACCTCTTCTACTCAAGATATTGACCAAGGATCACTGCAATCATGGGTTTATCTGGCAACCACAACCAAGCTGAAATTTGTGTCATCGGAGGCGGCGTTGTAGGGCTTTCAGTGGCACTGGGCTTGATTCGAAATGGCCATCAAGTCTGTGTTCTGGATGAAAGCGATCTGGCTTTTAGAGCGTCTCGTGGCAATTTCGGACTGGTATGGGTTCAAGGTAAGGGCGATTCCCTTGCCCAATATGCACAGATCAGTCGACGTTCGGCCCGTTTGTGGCAACCTTTAGCTAAGCGCCTGCAAGCAGACACGGGAATCGACATCCAGTTACAACAAAAAGGCGGCTTATTTTTTTGCCTGACAGAAGCAGAGCTACAAGCACGAAAGCAGATGCTCAGTCAGATGCAAGTGGCAGTAGGAGGGGATTACCCTTTTGAAGTTTTAGATCTTCAACAACTGCGTGAGTTGGAGCCAGAAGCTGGGCCAGAAGTGGCAGGGGCGACTTGGTTCCCAGAAGATGGGCATTTAAATCCGCTGCTATTTTTTCGAGCCTTAACGGATTCGTTTTTAAAGCAGGGAGGTCAGATTATCCATAGTGGTACAGTGTCAGATATTCGCGCCCTGACACAGGGCTTTCAGATTCAGACCTCACAAAATGGGTTATGGCAATGCCAAAAAGTGGTGTTGTGTGCAGGGCTTGGTAACCAAATACTTGCGCCGATGCTAGGACTAAATGCGCCTGTTGTACCCAATCGTGGGCAAGTGCTCATCAGTGAGCGTGTGAAGCCGTTTTTGACCTATCCCACAGGCCATGTACGGCAAACAGGTGAAGGTACGGTGCAAATTGGTGACTCCAAAGAAGATGTAGGGTTTGACAGTGGCACTCGTATTGAAGTGATGGCCAAAATTGCCAATCGTGCGCGCAAAATGTACCCCATTTTAAATCGAGTACGTTTGGTACGGGCTTGGGGCGCATTAAGAGTGATGACCCCTGATGGTTACCCTATTTATCAACAGTCTGAAGTACATCGCAACGCTTATCTGGTGACTTGTCATAGTGGCATCACCTTAGGAGCTTTGCATGAAGGTCCTATTGCAGACTGGATCTCTCAAGGTTCAACCGATTTGCCTCTGGAGGTGTTCAATGACCAACGTTTCAAACTTTAAACGCCTGCCCAGTCGGCATGACGCCAGTGTAACCGTCTTCGTAGAAGGCCAAGCGGTTCAAGTGCAAGCTCACGACAGTGCTGCCGCTGCTATATTGGCTGCTGGTTTAGGCCATAGCCGCACGACGCCTATAACCGGTTCAGGTCGAGCGCCTTATTGCATGATGGGTGTGTGCTTTGAGTGTTTAGTAGAGATAGATGGCCAAGCCAATACACAGGGTTGCATGACTTTGGTACGCGAAGGTATGCAGATTAAACGTCAGCAACAAGCGCGTTTATTGACCGATTCACAGCATGATTAACGCCAACAGAGATAAACGAGAGCATCATGACAAAATCTTCTGTGCCTGATACTCAAGGCGACAGTCAATATGACCTGATTATTATCGGTGCAGGCCCTGCGGGTATGGCGGCGGCCAGCACGGCAGCCCGTGAAGGTTTAACAGTGGCGCTGATGGATGAGCAATGCTCGGTCGGAGGCCAAATTTACCGCGCTATTCAACATACAGCGCTACAATATCAACAGATATTAGGGGCTGATTATTACGCGGGGCAAACCCTGTTGGCCGCTTTTGAACAACAACTCAATGCTGAGCAGTCACAAATAACTTACCTTCCTAATAGTATGGTGTGGTCTGTTGAAGATGATCTGGTTGTCAGTTTCAGCAGTGGTGAAATCAGTCACCGTTTAAGGGCAAAGAAAGTGCTTTTGGCAACAGGTGCAATGGAGCGGCCTGTGGCCTTTCCCGGTTGGACATTACCGGGTGTGATGACCTGTGGTGCCGCACAAATTTTGTTAAAACAAAGCGCATTAGCACCCGCAGCGCCTTTGGTTTTGGCAGGTAGTGGGCCACTTTTATTATTGATTGCAGCGCAGCTCAATAGAGCAGGAGTTGCCATTACCGCGGTTTTAGACACCACTCCTAAGGGGCGCTATCTAAAAGCAGCGAAATATCTTTGGGGTGCCCTAAAAAATCCTATTCTGCTGAAAAAAGGCTTAGGATTGCTTCAAGAACTGAAAAAGTCGGGTATTCGTTATGAGCGTCAGGTTAGCGATTTAAAAGCCATCGCTTGTGAGCAAGGAATCCAGCTGGAACAAGTACAGTTCAGTGTGTCAGGCAAGGTTCAGCAGATCGACTGCAACAGCTTGTTGGTGCATCAAGGTGTTGTGCCAAATGTTCAGCTTAGTCGTGCATTAGGATTGGCACACCAGTGGCAAGCGTTACAACAGTGCTGGTCACCTGTGCGTGACACATGGGGGCAAAGTAGCCATGCAGATATTTTTATTGCAGGTGACGGTGGCGGTATAGCTGGTGCTGTTGCCGCGGAATGTCAAGGTCAGCTGGCAGCATTAAAAATTGCTGAGCAACTAGAACGAATTAATCCGCAGGTGCTTGTACAACAGACTAGACCTATACAGAGAATTTTAGCCAAACAGCTTAGCATTCGGCCATTTTTAGATCAGCTTTATCAACCTGCTGAGGCTTTTCTAAAGCCCTTAGGTGATACAATTGTCTGCCGCTGCGAAGAGATCAGTGCCGATCAAATTCGAAAAATTGCAGCCCAAGGAGTGGCAGGGCCTAATCAGGCTAAGGCATTTTGTCGAGCAGGTATGGGGCCATGCCAAGGCCGTATGTGCGGATTAACCGTTGCCAATCTAATTGCAGATGAGCAAAACCGCACTGTGGAGGCTGTCGGCTATTATCAAATTCGCAGCCCAATTAAGCCATTAACTTTATCTGAACTGGCAGACTTGGCGGACTAATCCGCACCTGCTATCAGCATTATTTACAGAGGACAAATACCCATGTCGATTGAACGTTTTGAAACTAGTGCCCGTATGAGCCGTGCCGTTGTACATAACGGAACGGTCTACCTGTGCGGACAAGTGGCTGCGGACCGCACGGCTGATATCACAGGTCAAACTGAAACCATGCTAGCCAAAGTGGATACATTGCTGGCCTCCGTTAACAGTGACCGTGAGCACATTTTATCCGCTACGATTTATTTGAAAGACATGGCGCTATTTCAAGAAATGAATGCTGTATGGGATAGCTGGATTCCAGAAGGTGCAGCCCCTGCACGCGCTTGTGTCGAGGCTCGTATGGCATCGGCAGAGTTGTTGGTTGAAATCTCAGTAGTGGCCGCTCAAAAGGTTTAACTGCGCCTGTTTAATAGTTGATTGTTAATCATGCTTTGGCTCAAACCGCGTACTCCAGTGCTGTTTGAGCCTTTTTTATGGGCTGCACTTTAAATTATGAAAACAGTGCAGTTCGTGCCATAGCATCTAATATTTCTATTGCTGCGCTCTTTAAGTGTCGGACATTAATATCAGAGTGATGAATCACATAAACATTCAATGGTCTAGCGTTAGTACACCCGCGCTGCTTTTACTGAGTAACGTCAAACGGGCTTTCAGCAGTTTAACAAAAGCTTTAGTGAGTGCTGACGGAGTGCGGTGAGCAGGAAATATCAAGTTATAGCGATAAGCAATTCTGGGTTCAAAGCGACGAGCCACCACCCCCAGCTTTTGATAATGCAGTGCGGTAATAGGATCTACCAATGACACACCCATACCTGATTGAACAAAGCCACAAGCTCCGTAAGAGAGCTGCGTGTCGATGTTCAATTGACGTTTGACCCCAGCAGAGTCGAATACGCTATCAATTTTGTGACGTAAACTTTGATCAACGCCCATTGATATAAAGTTTTCCCCATCAAGGTCTTGAGGCCGAATCACCTCCTGCTCCGCTAACCTATGATTGGAAGGCATAACACAGACCATACGGCTGTCTGCAAGTGGTTCTACCCTAAGTGCAGCATCTGCTAAGGGAATAGCCGAAACTATGCCAAGGTCAAACTGTTGGCTGGCTACTAAATCTGCCACTTGCTGAGTGCTGCGAATTTGAAAGCTGAGTGATACCCCAAGGTTGTCCTGACTGAACTGCTGAATAACTGCGGGCACAAACTCTAATGACACGGCAGGCATTGACGCAATACGCAATGAACCCAGATGAAAGCCGCGTAAATCATCCGCTGCGCGCATCAGTTTTTCTAAAGATACAAACGAGCGTTCAACTTCAGCGTAGAACACTTGTGCTTCTGGCGTTGGCACTAAGCGCTTTTTTTGGCGCTCAAACATCGACACCCCAACCGTATCTTCAAAATCACTGATCAGGCGACTCACCGCAGGCTGCGACACACACAAAATATCAGCGGCACCACTGGTTGTGCCACTGATCATCACGGCGCGAAAGGCTTCAATTTGTCGATACGTCAGCTTTGCCATTTTCAGCCCTGTTAATATTCGGGGAATTAAACAAAACCCCACCTGAAAGTGGGGCTTTGTAAGACTTTAACCTAGCGTGGGAATACCCTTTACCACATTAAATCATCTGGAATTTCATAAGCGGCATAAGGATCATCCTCTTCCGCATCGCCCGTATCAGGGGCTTTTTCGTTCAGAATGATCGGCCAGTCCGGTTCACGCTGACGGATTTTTTCCGCCACCACAGGTGGAATCAACTCAAACACCCCTTCTAACTCTGCAATGGCTAGGCGGCCTTTGGCCAGTTGATCAGATATTTTGGCGGTAACGTTGATCTTTTTAACTTTCTTTTCAAAGATAAAGTTGTGCGGCACATCACCTTTGTAGTCGGTCAGGCGGTTCATCTGAATCAACTGTTTAACCTGTGCGCGCACCGCTTTTTTCTCTTCTTCTGCCTTTTTTTGCAGATTTAACAGACGGTCACGTTCGGCCTTCTCTTGGCGCTGCTGCTCGGCACGAATTTTGGTTTCATCTACCTCACCCGTGGTGCGGGTGATTTTGGTTTGTTTTTTAATGTGCTTTTCGGCCTGCTTCACTTTTTTATCGTTGGTCAGACCCATTTTCAAAAACTGATCTTTTAAAGACTTACTCATTGTCTATTCCTGTTCTGATCTAACAAAGGCTTACATGCGTCTGGCTTTAAACTTGCGACCTTTGATTTTAGTGTCTTGCAAATGCGCTAAGGCTTGTTTCGCCACTGAACGCTCGACGGCAACATAAGTGAAAAAATCATAGACGTTAATTTTGCCCACTTGGCTGCCTAAAATACCACCGTCACTGGTTAATGCGCCTAATAGATCACCGGGGCGCACCTTATGTTTTTTACCGCCATCAATGCCCAAGGTTACCATTGGCGGCAGATCTAATACGCTCAGATCACCATCTTCTAAGCTGTCTTCTGGCTCAACACTAACCGAGGTTTTCATATAGTTGGCAATGTCGTCTAGCTTGTACTGCTCAGAAGCGGTGCAAAGGCTAATCGCCAAACCTGATTTACCCGCACGACCTGTACGACCAATACGGTGAATGTGCACCTCAGTGTCGCGGGTCAGGTCAAAGTTGATCACCATTGGCAGATCATCAATATCTAAGCCACGTGCCGCCACATCGGTTGCCACTAAAAACTGTGAGCTACGGTTTGAAAAGCGCACCAAAACCTGATCACGGTCGCGCTGATCTAAATCACCATGCAAAGCCTGCGCGTAGTAGCCTTGCTCTTTCAGCACTGCCGCTACTTCGTTACAAGTTTGCTTGGTGTTACAGAAAATCACCGCTGCATCGGGGCGGTGATGCGCCAGCACGCGCACCAACAAATCTGTTTTCTGATGGTTTTTATCCACCTGATAGAACTTTTGCTGAATATGCTGATGAGTGTGTACCGACTCAACTTCAACCGAGATGGGCTTATTTTGAAAACGACCGCTAATCTCTTGAATCTGCTCAGGATAAGTGGCCGAAAACAGCAAGGTTTGGCGCTGTGGTGGCGTCAGCTCTAAAATCGCCAACATCGCATCATAAAAGCCCATATCCAACATACGGTCGGCTTCATCCAATACCACCGTTTGTACTTGATCAATCACCAAGGTGCCTTTACGCAAGTGGTCTTGAATACGCCCCGGTGTTCCCACCACAATATGCGCGCCATGCGCCAAAGAACCAATTTGCGGGCCAATCGGCATACCACCACACAGGGTTAACACCTTAACGTTGGCCTGATAGCGCGCCAAACGACGAATCTCTTCCGCCACCTGCGAGGCCAACTCACGGGTTGGGCACAACACCAATGCCTGACACGCAAAAGACAGTACGTTCAGCTTTTCCAGCAAACCAATCCCAAATGCCGCTGTTTTACCGCTGCCCGTTTTGGCTTTAGCGATTACATCTTTACCCGCCAAAACATAAGGCAAGCTTTGTTGTTGAATGGGCGTCATCTGGGCGTAGCCCAAGTCGTTCAGGTTTTTAAGTTGGCTGGCAGGTAGCTTTAAGCTAGAAAAACAGGTATCTGTCACGGGGTACTCGATCTGATCTGGCAAATAAAATGGCCAACCCAAGGTTGGCGGGGGGCGCAGTATAACAAAGCCAGCACGATGCGAGAATGGTTAGCCGCAGCCTATCCGCAGTTTTGCAGAAGGTTTAGCGTAGATACGACAGAAAAGGCTCACGTTTTAATTAAAATTTCCAACGAATTAGGTGTCCGTACTCTGAGGTTGAGAGCGTATGCTGTCCTCTCTATTGTGCAAAGGCGCCAGTTACGCTCATCATTGACGATACCGACTCAATATTTAAAGCAAAGGAGTCTATTCGGGTGAAACGTTATCTGAAACAGGCAGGCAATAAACTGCTTCAGCAGGCTGAAAACCTGCACCGTTACAAAAGGCACCGATTGGGGGTGACGGGCTTTTCCCGAGCGGGCAAAACCGTGTTTATCACGCAGTTGACGCAGAGTGTGTTGCGGGTTGATGAGCCGTTACTAGAGGGCGTTAGTCGGCATCCTCTGGTAGGGCTAGACCTGTTTGATGCGGGTTTACTAAAACCTGCGCGTTTAAGAGAGGATCGTTTGGCTCGACGTAGCCAGTTTGATTTTTTCCGCCACCGAGACAGCTTGATGGGGCAAGGGCGTTGGCCGGAGCCAACTCAAGATTTGGCGTGGTTGGATCTGGAGATTAAACGCGCAGAACAGGCGCACAGTCTGCAACGGTTGGTGACACCAGACAGGCTACATCTGGAGATTATGGATTACCCCGGTGAGTGGTTGGCTGATCTGGCGTTGTTTGAGCAATCGTTCAGCCAATGGTCTCAAGCCGCTTGGGAGTTGGCGTTGCAGCCCCATCGTAAAACCCTGAGTGAACCGTTTCGACAGCTTTTAACCGAAGTTGCCGCGCATGGCCCCGATCCGGTGCCAGAGGCTGTGCAGCGTAAACTGACCGATGCTTGGCAGGATTATCTGAAGGCAGCCAGAGCACAGGGGTTTGTGCTGAATCAACCCAGTCGGGTGTTGGTGCCAGGGCAGATGCAGAATTTTGCGATGTTGGGCTTTTTTCCCGTGCCAGACAGCCTAACGTTACCCGATCTACAACGACGCCTTAGTCAGCTATTTGATGCCTACAAAATAGAGGTAGAGTCTCGGCTGGGGCGGCATTTTCAACAGTTGGACAGCCAGATTATTCTGGTGGATCTATTGGCGGCCTTAGAGCAGGGCGAGGCCGCACTTAAAGAGTTGCAGCAGGCGATGCAAGCGGCATTGCGCTTTTTCCGCTATGGAAATCAACGGGGTGTATTGCGTTGGCTGACGCGAAAAATAGACCGCGTGGTTTTTGCAGCGACTAAGGCTGATCAGTTGGTGTTGTCTGAGCGCCTTCGGTTGGAAAAACTGTTGGGGGCATTGTTGAACGAGATCGATCCCAGTAACGATGTGCGTGCAAGGGCCAATGTGCGTTATCGCGCCATTGCCGCCTTGGAAACCACTCAGAGCCTAGTGGATGATCAGGGGCATGAATATCTGTTGGGAGAAGAGGAAGATGGCCGCCAGCAGCCCTATTATTCAGGACAAGTGCCAGACCGTTTGCCGATTGACTGGCAAAGCCTGCCGGAGCAGTTGCAACTTAAACGCTGGCGTCCACTATCCAGAGTGGCCAATGTGAACCAGCTTCTGCCTGCTTATCAGTTGGGTTCTGTATTGAACGATCTGTTAAAGGATGATCTGAAATGACGCAAAAACCGGGTTATATCAAAGGTGAGCTACCGACTAAAGATCAGAATAACACTCAGGCGATTGACCAAGAGTCGGCAGATAGTCGAGTACCTGGCTATGCTGCTGAAACAGAACGCGTAAGCCTGAAACAGCCGCCTGAGCAGGCTTCTGCTGTTTCTTCTATCACAGCAACAGCACCAAAGGCAGCATCAACAGAGGCTTTCTTCGGGGGAATTAGCAAAACCGTACTCAGCTTTGCGGGTCTTCTGTTACTGATGATGCTGACGAATGAGCTGCTGGCGCTATGGCAAAACCACTGGATAGCGGGCAGCCTAGGTACACTGTTGTTGCTGTTGGTCGTGCTGGGTACGCTTCGTGTTTGGCGGCATGAACGCGGTGCTCTCAGAGAAGTAGATCAGTTGAAAGCTGAACAGGAAACCGTACAGAAAGCACTGAGGGCTGAGAATCTAACCGATCTTAAATCCGCGTTAACGCCTTGGCTTAATCGGCAGGCGAAAGTTGCCCCAGAACTGATAACAAGCTTTAAAGCCACTGCACAGACACGCAACACGGCAGAAGAGTATTGGCAACTGTATCAACTGATGGTGCTGCGCCCCTTAGATCAGCAAGCGGATCAGCTGATTCAGCATTACAGCCTAACCACAGGCACTGCTGTTATGGTGATACCTCACGCGGGGCTAGATGGCTTAGTGGTGCTCTGGCGCTCTCGTGCTATGACAAGGGCAATTGCTCAAGTTTACGGGCTGGAAACCACCAGCCTCAGTGCATTTAGACTGTTTAAACAGGCGTTGATTACAGTGATGTTAGTGGCAGGGGTAGAAACCCTAGCGCAGGAAAAACTGATCAGCGAAGGCAGTGATGAGCTGATGAACCGCATTTTGGGTGGTGTTTCGCAGTCATTACTTACGGCACGGCGCACCTACAAACTGGGGCGTTTAATACAGTTGGCCTGCCGACCTTGTGGTGAGTAGGCGGTCAGCAGGATTAGGCCGGATGGTTCCTTTGATTCAACAGTGCTATTGATTAGACAACGCTATTGATTAGACAGCACCAAGGTGCAGCGCAAACGCTGGCGTCCAAAGCAGGCAATACCTGCAAACTCTTCTAACAAAATCGGAACGGCGATATTGTCGGTTGCGGTGTGCATTAGGTCTGTATCGGCTTCTGGGTCGCTCATGTAGACGTAACGCTCATCGGCACGGGTAATGGTGACCCAGTGCGGCACTTTATTGCGGTTAAAGCGCCATGTGCTGATCAAACTTAAAATACTGGCACCTTGCTCTAAGTGTGCTTTTAAACGCTCAGGGGTTAAGTCCTCTTGATGCAGGGCGATGTCGGTTTGGGCGATCTGATCCAAAAAGTTTTGGTGTACCGCTTCAATAATCTGCTTTTTCTGCTCATCTCTTACCGACTCAATAAAGGGCACTTGTTCGGTATTAACGTAAAGCTCAACGGCGAAGCCACGTTTGGCCGCACTTAGCGCTAAACCATGAGGCGAACAGCCGCCATGACCCGACATCATAAAAATAGTGGTGGCTTCGCGCCAAATTTGTAGTTCTTCCTCTAAGGTCATCTGGATCTGTTTATCTAAGCTTTTCATCGCCATTAATAACGCAGAAGGCCCACAGGTGAACTCTGTATTTTGGCCGTGATAGGGCATATTAGTCGGTGTGGCCGCCACTTGTCGGCTTAAGCGTTTCTCCATACGCAAGGCCAAAGCGCCATCTTCGTAATATTCTGGAATTTGCCCAAACTTGCGGTAACCACGCTGCTGATAAAGTGCAATGGCGGCCTGATTATCTGCCCTAACCTCTAAGCGTAAATAAACACAGCCTTGTTCCGTGGCTTGCTCTTCCAAATAGGCCATTAATTGACGGGCAATACCTTTGCCTTGAGCGGCGGGATCAACCGCAATGGAATAGAGCCGTGCTAAGTGCGTACCCTGACGAAATAACAGCAAACCATAAGCCTGAATTTTGCCATCTACTTCAGCCACTACCAACTTAGCACTAGGTGCGGCTAAAAAGTGTTTAAAGCTTCTTTTTGACAGCCTATCGGTTTGAAAACAAAGCAGCTCTAATTGCAACAGCGCTTTTAGGTCATGGGCGGATGCAATACGAATCAGAATAGAGGCGGATTGTACAGGTTCAACAACGGCGGAAGAGTGCATAATATAAAGCCTCACAACCTTATGGTTGGCCAAAAAGAACAAAGAGATAGAGCTGTAAAAAGTAGCGTTTTATAGGCTAAAAAACGCGCGAATATTACGCCTAAAACTAGCAATAAAACAGATCAAAAATTAAATAAATAATTCTTGCGAAGCAGGCTAAATCAAGCGCAAACTCTGCATGTTTTCAGGCTGAAAATAACCATCTTTCTGACTGTTTATGCAGTCTTTATTTAATTTAAGGAGCCTTTATCCAATGTCAACGCTTTATGTCGTCGTGGATGAGTTAGATGATTGGAAGCCCTATTATCCAAGTAGTGACGTCATAACCTTTGATCAATATATGGCGCTGCCTGTGCGTAAGCGCGAGCGCGTGCGTGTGATCAATTTGTGTCGAAATTATAAGTATTTAAGTCGTGGTTATTATTGTTCGTTGCTGGCTGAGGCGCGTGGTCATAACGTGCTGCCTGCTGTGCAATCTATTAATGATTTAGGCAAAAAGTCGCTCTACCTAATGCAGGTTGAAAATCTAAGTGAGTTGGCTAACAAAGCCTTCGTAGATTCAGATAGCGATCAGCAAGTGGTACGTATCTTTTTTGGTGATACCTCAGTTCCTGAACTGAAAGCACTAGGTAAAGTGCTGTTTGAGCGTTTTGCCAGCCCAGTGCTAGAACTCACCTTATCCAAACGTAAAGTGTGGCAGTTGGATAAGTTGCGCTTCTTATCCTTAAAAGACCTGAAAACAGATGATGATCAGCAGCGTTTTGCGAGCAGTTTTGATCATTTCAGCCGTAAAATTTGGCGTAAAACCAAGCCGAAAAAAGGCGCTAAATATGACATGGCGATTCTGTATAACCCAGATGAAGCGATGCCACCTAGCGATATGGACGCGCTGAAGTTTTTTATTAAGGCGGCTGAGAAACTGGGCATTGACGCAGAGCTGATCACCAAAAAAGATTATATGCGTTTAGCGGAATACGATGCGCTCTTTATCCGCGAAACCACCAATATTGACCATCACACCTACAAATTTGCCAAAAAAGCACAGGCTGAAGGTTTGGTGGTGATGGATGATCCGACCTCTATTCTACGCTGCACCAATAAAGTGTATTTGGCAGACTTGCTGGCGGTGAATAAGGTGCCTGCGCCTAAAACCCGCATCATCAGCCAACATACAAAAGCGGCATTGGATGAGTTGGAAAAGGACTTGGGCTATCCAATTGTACTGAAAATCCCTGATGGGGCGTTTTCAAAGGGCGTAGTAAAAGTCAGCAATCGTGAAGAGTTGGCGCTGAAAGTAAAAGAGCTGAGCCAAAAATCAGCACTGCTACTGGCGCAAGAGTTTATGTATACCGACTTTGATTGGCGTATCGGCATACTGAATAACAAGCCAATTTTTGCCTGCCGTTACTTTATGGTGAAAGATCACTGGCAAATTTATCAGCATGGTGACACTGGTGCAGAATCAGGCGGTTTTGAAACCCTGCCCACCTTTGAAGTACCTCGCGCCATTATTGATGCAGCAGTTAAAGCCAGTCGCCTAATTGGTGATGGCCTCTATGGTATCGACTTGAAGCAAGCTGGCGACAAAGCTTATGTAATTGAAGTGAATGACAACCCAAGTATCGACTACGAAGTAGAAGATCTTTGGCTAAAAGAAGAGCTTTACACCATCATCATGCAAGAGTTTTTACTGCGTTTGGAAAAACGCGGCAGCTAACCTGCATAATGCTCGATAGAAGCTAAGCATCAAGCCTCAATCAACTGATTGGGGCTTTTGTTATTAAGGGACTTTAAAGCGTCGCTTATTTATCGTTTAGGTTTTTGCCCTCGTTGAGGATCAAAGCTTAAGGTGGCCAACAAGGTGAACACTAGCGTTAGTCCTGTCACTATAACGAGGTTTGATAGGCTAAGTTCACCATACAAACTAAAACGGATCAGCTCTACACCGTAGGTAAAAGGGTTGTAGGCGCAGATGGTATAAAGCAAAGGCCCTGCCTCTTGCATCTTCCAAAGCGGATAAAGTGCGCTAGACAGAAAAAACATGGGGAAAATGACAAAGTTCATTACCCCTGCAAAGTTCTCCAACTGTTTGATAAAGCTAGAGATTAACAAACCTATTGCCCCTAGCATTAAGGCCACCAACAAACAGGCAGGTAGTACGGCCAAGTAACCTATCAAGGGCGGGTCTACCTCTACCCATAGGGCTATTAATAAAAAACCATAAACCTGTGGCAGTGCGACTAATGCTGTGGCGACCAGTTTACTGATCAGTAAAAAGCTTCTGGGTGCGGGACTGGTTAATAGCAGTTTCATACTGCCCATTTCACGGTCGTATACCATTGAAAGCGCACTTTGCATGGCATTAAACAGCAATATCATTGCCACTAAGCCGGGGGCGATATACACCTGATAGGTGATGTAAGTACCGTAGGGCGGCATAATGGAAACCCCTAACACCGCTCGAAAACCCGCTGCAAATACAATCAACCAAAGTAACGGGCGCACCAACGCACTCAGAAAGCGACTACGCTGCTGAATAAAACGTAGAAACTCCCGCTGGGTGATGCCACAAAATACACGCCAGTACCAAATCATAGTTTAGGCTCCTGAGCGCTGTTGCTTGCGGTGCGCTGTAACAGCTGTTTAAGGTCGTTTGCTCCTGTTTGTGCCAATAAGTTCGCACAAGTGCCAGCATGTTGTGCTTGGCCTTGATGCAGTATTAGCACGGGGTCTTCTAGGGCAATCTCTTCGATTAAGTGCGTTGTCCAGAGCACGGTTAAACCTTGTGTTTGGCAGCGCTCGTGCAGATAGGCTGTGAGTTGTTGGCGAGTGTCTAAATCAAGCCCTACGGTGGGTTCATCTAGCATTAAGAATTGGGGCTGATGTACCAAGGCTCGGGCAATCTCTACTCTTCTTTTGTGGCCGCCATTCAGTGTGCGTACAGGGTCGTTGAGTCGGTCGAACAGCTGTAAGCGCTCTAATTCCACTTGAATAGATCGTTGTGCCGCTTTAGGTGCCATGCCTTGTAATGCCGCATGGTAAAGCAGGTTTTGGCCTACGCTTAGATCGGGGTCTAGGGTGCTTTGTTGAAACACAACGCCCAACTGTGCAAGGTATTCTCGACTTGGGCGTTTTAGTTGGCTCGGTTTGCCGTTCAGATAACAAATAATTTGCCCTTGCTGTGGTTTTAACAATCCCGCCAATAAACTAAACAAGGTTGATTTACCCGCCCCATTGGCCCCTAAAAGCGCATTAAACTGTCCCTTAACTATTTGGTAATCAAGGTTGTGTAGCGCTTGCTTAGCACCATAGCGATAGCTGAGCTGCGATGTTGCTAGGTAAAGGGGCTTATCAGACATCAAATTAACCTTTGAAATGTTTAAACTGTCTCTGGCCTATAGGGCTGTATTCAGTAAGGGCTGTGTCAAACCTGTTAAGGTTTATAAGCCGCAGGTAATACCGCAACACCCCAAGGGTAGCGCCCCACTCGAATGGTTTTAACCACTTTCAGTTTGTTAACGTCGATAATTGATACGTCTCCACTGATGCCGTTAGTAGTTACTAACTTTGATTCGTCGGTGCTGAAGCCCATATGCCAAACTCGACGCCCCACCATTAAATATTTAATCACCTCAAATGTTTTTGCATCAACAACAGCAACATGATTGGCAGGGCCTAAGGCCACAAATGCATAGCGCCCATCTTGTGTCAGTTTTACGCCTACAGGTTGAATACGGTCGGGGTGAATACCTCGAATTTCAAACTTTAGCTTGTGCTTAATCTCTCGGCTTTCAGTGTCGATCACCACAACTGAGCCGCCAATCTCTGATGACGCCCATAGCAAGTTACCCGATTTGTTAAACTCAACGTGGCGGGGACGTTGATCCACTAAGGTGTTGTCATAAAGCTCATTGGTTTGGGTGTCGATCCAGTGCAACATGCTGGTGGTTTCTGAAGTGTTGACTGCTATTTTGCCATTTGGGCTAACCGCCATACCTTCAGGTTCTACCCCTACATCAATTTGCGCGACAACCAGTTTAGTTTGTGTGTCCACAATGGTCACCAAGGCATCATCTTCATTGGCGATAAATAGATGGCGATCATCAGGGGCTAGGGCAAACTGCTCAGGGTCTTCACCAGAGGGTAGGTTGGCGATGATTTGGTTGGTTTTAACATCAAGCACTTGCACGGTGTCATCATCACTGGCGCAGATATAAAGCTTGCTGTAATCCTTGCTAAAGATAATACCCCTTGGTCGCTGGCCGACTTTAATGGTCTCTTTAAGCTCTAGTGTATTGAGATCAATCAGCGATAAGCTGTTGTCTTTTTCATTGCTGATATAGGCAATATCAGCCGTAGCAAATTGTGAAAGGGCTAGCCCAGTACTGAAAATCAGTGATAGTGCAGTGCGTTTAAACATGTGAGTACCTTTTGTCATTGTTGTTATGAAATGGCTATTGGCTCTGAGTTAACTGACATTGGCTCTCAGTGCGATCAAATCCTAAAGTGTCTAACTCAGTGACAGGGTGCAGATAACCTGCCTGTGGCGACTGTGACACTAAAGATTCAGGCTGTACCAATGGAATAGGCTGACGTAGCTGCCCATTCCAAGCTCGGAAGGTCAGCTTATGCCCCTTGAAAGCGGCTAAGTGGAACTGTTCATCTAACAGGTAAGTTTTTAACCCTGTAGCCTGGGTTTGCTTGCCTTGTGTCACAGCTTCAGCGATGGCTCGAACGGCCACCCATGCGGCATAGTCTCGGTCGTTCATTTTGCGTTGGTGTAGTTTGTTAAAGCGGCTTTGTAGCTGGGCTGCGCCCCACTGCTCTACTACCCCACTCCATGCGGTTGCACTTAAACCTTGAGTACCCACCACAGGCCGTGGCAGCCAAGTGTTGTAGGGTAAAAAATGCCCAAAATCCCCCGCCTCATCGGCCACCATCACCACGTCATACTCAGGCCCTTGGGTAAATAGGGGTAACTCACTTTGCGCGGTACGACGTAGGTCGGTTGCAAAAGTCCACTGCTTTTGCGCGACAATTTTACTGCCAAAGCGTTTAGCCGATCGGTGCAGCGCCGTGCTATAGGCTTGATCTTCTGCGGTTTGCCCTTCAACTAAGAACCAACGATTAAAACGGCGTACTGCCAGCCACTGTGCCAACGCATCGGTCAACATGGCACGGCTAGGGTAGGTGTGTAGGGTATTATTCAGGCAGGTTTTGGTGCGTAGCTCATCATCTGCATTACCCACGTTAAATATCAAGGCGTTACGCTGCTGAGCAAATTGGTTGGCTGTTTTTAATACAGAGATGGGTGCATCTAGCAGCACTAAGCTGTTGGTTTTAATCTGCTCGTTTAAGCTTTGCTCTAAAGCCGCAATATCAGTGAACTGCTGGCTTGTAAGTTGATAATGCTGGCCTGTAAATCGCCCAGTTGTGTTGCTGTCTTGTATTGCTAACTCTGCACCCGCTTGACCACTGTTTTTAGGGGGAGGGGTCAAGTTCGACAGTAAAGGCTTGGCTTCTGGTACAAAGCGAAAATAATAAATTGGAATCTCTAACGGTGCTTTTTTAGCCGCCCAACTTTGGTCTGCGGTGACCACGCAAGCAGCCAATAAAATTAACCCTGCTGCTGTCTGGCGCCTTGGTGTATTAATCCGCATTTGCTTACCTCTAGTTCAAGAGTAATCACTCGACCCTGCCAGAGTAGGCGTGATAGCCCCTTTGGTGAATGAGAACAAAGAAGCAAGAAACTAGTTCGCAAGTAGCATATTTTGCGCGCCCTGCTGTTTCTACCATTGACTCATCGTTTGAGAGGAAGCAAAAGATGATGTCAGTTAAACATTTATTAGCCAGTAGTCTACTGCTACTTAGCGCCAGCACCGCTCTAGCCGAGGGAGATTTAACCCGTAAGCCCGTTGAGTTGCCTGAGTTAATTCTAGGTACAGAAGAGAGTGGTTACGGCTTATCTCAAACCGAATATCAGCTAGAAACTGGCAAAGCCTACCGTTTAACGGTAACCGCCAGTGGCTTAAAGCCTTATGCGCTGAAAGCCCCTGCTTTTTTCACTTCGATCTATCTACGCAAAATTGAGGTAGGTGCAGCAGAGATTAAAGCGGTTTCTTTAACCGAACTTGAGTTTGAAGACGCAGGCGAAGCGGAACTGTTTTTTGTACCGATTAAACCCGGCCAGTTTCCATTTTACATCGACGGTCTAGAGCATAAAGGGATGACTGGTAACTTTGTGGTGCGTTAAGAGCTGCACGACAAAAGTACGGTTAGTCGGTTAAACGGGTGATCTTTGTTGTCACTGCCCTGTCGCAGAGATCTCCCACCCAACAAGGATAACAACAACTTAAATTGATTGGATCTGTTTGCTGAATGCCCAGCACTCATCCAGAAACCCTTGGAGAACAACAATGACAGCTAAAGCCAATTTTCTGCGTACCAGCGCAACCTTAATTCTAGGTAGCCTACTGGCAACACAAGCCTTTGCGCATGGTGATGTTACACCACAGAAAATGGATGTTTCAGCGCTACCTAAGCTGGGAGAAGAGTGGGTTGAAGAGAATCCTTATGTCGGCAATGAAGACGCCTTAAAAATTGGTGAGTCTGCCTATGCCCAAAACTGTGCGCGCTGTCATGGTTTAGATGCTGTTTCTGGTGGTATTGCCCCAGATTTACGCTATTTAGAACCGGGAATTGAGGGTGACGAGTGGTTTGTTTACCGTGTACGTAACGGCGCAGTCCGTAACGGTGTGCCTTATATGCCAAAAATGGCAGATTACCTGAGCCAAGAAACTTTGTGGTCAATTCGCGCATGGTTGGTAAGCAAGCATGTCGAGCAGTGATCAGTTTGGCGTAGAGATCAAACCGCAGTTTGATCTCAAGGCAAGTTTCGCCCGACTTGCACTCATCGCCACTGTTATAGTTATGACGCTGGTGCAGGCTATGCCTGCGCTGGCGCGTAGCTATGATGACGTGGTGGCCTCTAAATTTATCGAAATTGCCGTTTATAAAGACTTCCCGCCTTACTCTTATCGAGATCCGCAAGGTGCCGAAAAAGGCATCGACGTTGAACTGGCTCAGCACATCGCTAAAGAGATGAACCTAGATCTACGTTTGCGCTGGATCACACCAGATGAAACCCTTGACGATGATCTGCGCAACCATGTTTGGAAAGGCCACTATCTAGGTGGCGGTATTGCCGATGTGATGATGCGCGTACCCTATGACCGAGAGTATTCCTTTCAAACGGATGAATTCGGGCAAGTTAAAAACGATCTAGTCCACATGTTTGCGCCCTATCAAAAGGAGCGGTGGCGTGTTGGCTTTGATCAAGATCAAATAGAAAGCCTAGAAACCCTTGCAGTGTTGCGCTATTACCCCGTTGGTGTAGAAACTGACAGCCTACCAGATATCTATCTGCTGTCGGTTTTCAACGGTCAGATGCGTAATCAAGTGAAGCACTTTCCTGATTTAATGGCCGCTTTTGAGGCGTTAAGCCAGAAAGAAGTGGCGGCATTAATGGGAATGCAGGGCCAACTTCAATGGTTACAAGTTCAGCACCCTGAGCAAAAATTCCAACTGGCAACCGTAGCACTACAAGGGTTACATAAGCTGGATTGGGATATTGGTTTAGCGGTTCACAACAACTATCGTCAATTGGCCTATGCCTTAGGTGATGTGGTTGAAGCAGCGGCTAAAAACGGTGTAATCGAAAAAATTAACCAGAAGTATGGCGTAAGCTATCTACTGCCAGACCTTTATAAAACGACTCAGTGAAACTCGGTCAATAAGCTTGCGTAAGACCTCACAGGTATCAAGCCTGTTATAAGAACAACAATAAAAACATAGCGCACCGACCAAAAGCCCAAAGACGGCCTAGTAAGCGGTGCAAGGAGGCAAAAATGTTGAAACAGAAACTCAGGGACAGTTGTTTACTGCTCACGTTAAGCGGTGTGCTAGGTTCAGGTGTCGCCTACAGCGACAATCACAGCCTCAATGCTGAAAGCCATGCGCCAACTACCCAAAACGCCAACCCACTGATGGATGTGATGTGGGATTTTATGCGCGAGCAATTCATTGGCAGCCAGCCTTGGCAATATAGCGATCAGGTTAAAATCACGCTGCCTAGTTTTGCCGAAGATTCTACACAAGTGCCTGTCATGGTCAGTGCCAACATTCCGCAGGCACAACAGCTGATTTTGTTTGCTGACCTTAACCCCATTCAAAAAATCGCCCAATATCAGGTGCAGCAAGGTGAGCTGCCCGATGTTGCGTTACAGTTTCGTGTCCAACAAGCCACCCCTGTACATGCACTAGTACAAGACCAAACCGGACTTTGGCATGTGGGGCGCGCTTATGTTGATGCGGCAGGGGGAGGCTGTAGCGCCCCCAAAGTAGCGGCCAATAATGAGGACTGGTCGAGCAATTTAGGACAAGTTAACGGGCGGCTCTTTCAAAATGCCAATCAACAGCGTTTAAAAGTGCAAATATTCCATCCAATGGATACAGGATTAATCGACGGCACGCCTGCATTTTGGCTGAACGAGATTGAGGTACAGAACGAACAAGGCACCGCTTTGGGGCTATTGCGACTCTCTGAACCTGTCAGTGCTAATCCAAGACTCACTTTAAACTTTAAGCAGGTGCAGAACCAAGGTCTTCAATTGTCGATGCGAGACAATGATGGCAATCACTTTCAGTCACCGCTTTATCAATCTGCTGTGAATAGCAACGCCTTGGAAACCACAACTCAACACAGCAAGGGAGAACGCTAATGGTACAGATCACCCAAACCTTGCCGTCTAGAGTGTTGCACCAGTGCTTAGTCAGCTTAGCGTTGTTATTCAGTTGCTCGCTATATGCCAACATCGACTACCCCATTGCCCCTGAAAAAATTGCCAAAGACACTTGGGTGCTTTGGGGGGCTAATGAGATATTCAGCGCTAAAAATGGCGGCCATATCGCCAATATCGGCGTTATTATTACGGCAGAAGCCAGCTTGGTTTTTGACTCTGGCCCATCAAAAGGCTTTGCCGATGCGCTCAACGCTTGGATTAAAACGCAAGGGGGCGGTCCTGTGCGTTATGTGCTCAATAGCCATGCACACCCTGATCATTTTTTGGGCAATCAGGTGTTTCAAAAGTCTGCTCTCATGGCCGCAGCACCCACCCGTGATGCTATCGCTGAAGAGGGTTCTGATCTGGCGGAAAATCTTTACCGTATGGTGGGTGCCAAAATGCAAGGCACGCAGTCGGTCACCCCTGAAAAAATTGCCACCAACCAACGTTTTAATTTGGGGGAGCATCAGCTAGAGATTAAAATCTTAAACGGCCATACCAACGCCGATTTAGTGCTGTTTGATCACAGCACAGGTGTGTTGTTTACTGGCGACTTGGTGTTCTACCAACGGGCGCTTACAACCCCTCATGCTGTACTAAAAGACTGGTTGACCAGTTTAGATCAGCTGGATCAACTACCTTACAAAACCTTAATTGCAGGTCATGGCCCTATAGATCAAACCCGATCGGCTACAGCCCAAACTCGGCAATATCTATTGTGGCTTGATAAGGTGATGCAACAAGGTGCTGAACAGGGGTTGAGCATGGCGGAGATGCTAAGCCAGTGGCGCAAGAACCCTTTGAGAGAGATTGCGCTAAGCGAATATGAGTTTGTCCGTTCTTTAGCGCACTGGTATCCCGCTTACGAAGTGGCAGCTTTAAAATAAAATTCAGCTAAAACACGCAATTTTTTAAGCACAAATTAAAAAAGCCAACTAAAGTGATAACTACGCACCGAAATGAAAGCGCCTGTGCTGTTCACTCAGGCCTCTAAGGGCTGTAGGTTGTGATGTGGTTCTCCTTAACAAGCAGTTGCTTGTTGTTCAGGGTTTTAACCCGCTCTTATTACCGACTCAATGAGTCGGTTTTTTTATCACTAAAATCTTTATAAAAGGATGTTACAGAACGGGGTTGCTCACCAAATAAAACAACCCCGTAACTCATTGAGCTGCGGGGTTGTTTTATGACTCACTTTTATTCTGAGCTAATCGAAGTAGCCTTCAATCGTTATCAATTAAGCTCATGTCGGGATGTTGGCACTCGATCTTACGGCCAATGAACTCTTCAATGTCTGGCAGTACAAAAGCATCTTCTTCGCCAATAAAGCTGATTGAAACGCCCAGTGAGCCAGCACGGCCTGTACGGCCAATACGGTGAACATAGTCCTCTGGATCATCGGGTAGTGTGAAGTTCACAACATGACTGACGTCGTCGATATGAATGCCTCGGCCTGCAACATCTGTTGCAACCAGTACTTGAATCTTGCCTTCACGGAAGCGCTCTAACGTTGAGATGCGTTTACGCTGTTCAACTTCGCCAGACAACATGGCAACACTGACATTGGCTTTGGTGAGCTGTTCGCATAAATCACGCACACGATCACGACGGTTGGCAAATACGATAACGCGATCCCAACCCTCTTTGCGCATTAGACTGATTAAGAGCTTTTCTTTGTCTGAGTCGGCTACGATGTAAGCATGTTGCTCAACATTAACGTTGGTTTGCTCTTCAGACTCAATTTCAATTCGAGCAGGTTCCAGCGTCCACATCGAGGCAAGGTTTTCAACATCTTGTGGATAGGTTGCACTGAACAGGAAGGTTTGACGCTCTTCTTTTCGTGGCGTAGCACGAATAATGCGTTTTACGTCTGGAATAAAGCCCATGCTGAGCATGCGATCAGCTTCGTCTAGTACCAATACTTCAACTTCACCTAGGTTTAGGTCGCGCTTCTGGTAAAAGTCGATCAAGCGTCCCGGTGTTGCCACCATAATATCGATTTTGCCACGTAGCTGTTCACGCTGACGTTGATAGTCAATACCACCAACAATCGTCACTACATTGAGCTTGCAGTAAGTGTTCAGTTGCTCCGCGTCTTTGGCAATCTGCATCACCAGTTCTCGCGTTGGCGCTATGATTAACGCTCTTGGTGCACCGTTTTTCTGTAAGCCAGGCGCTTCCTCTTCTAGGAAGTAGCTCATAATGCTGATCAGGAATGCCGCTGTTTTGCCTGTTCCTGTTTGCGCCTTTCCGATCAGATCCTTACCTAACAAAGTATGCTGTAAAGATTGGGCTTGGATCGGTGTGCAGTAATGAAAGCCGGAGTCTTGAATGGCACGCATCAACTCAGCTGGCAGGTCAAAGTCATGGAATCTTAACTGGCCTTCTGCCTCAGGCACTTCAAACTGTGAAATATCCCATGTTTGTTGATCAGTGTTAGGTGCACTCTGTCGTGAGTGGTGCTCTGGACGGCGACGTTGATGGTTTTTCTTTCTGAAATGTTTACGACGTGGCTGGTTTTCAGTTGGGTTGGTCACTTGTATCTCGTCTCCTGAAGCCCCGTTCTAGCGGGGCTTGGTATGGCAGAACACGCAGTTCTGCCCTCTCTTTATGTACTATCAATCACCTATTTTGGGCTATTGTCGCAGCTTTTGCGGAATAGCTCAGTTTTTTTCTCGCAACGGGATGTAATTTCCTGGATAGAGTCGAGCAAGGTTTTCTGATAAGCCCGTTGCAGTCACCATATGAGCATGGTGGCGGTGCAGTCCTCTTGGCTCTTTTGCACCACAAGAGTGTGCAATAACGCCCAATTCATTGATTAAATTTTGATGGTATTGCTTCACTCTCACAGATTTATCCGCAGGGTTTAAACCGCCGTTAAGTTTAGTGTCGTGGGTGGTAATGCCTGACGGACAGGTATTTTTATTACACTGAAGTGCTTGGATGCAACCCAGAGCAAACATAAAACCTCGGGCAGTTACGCAGAAATCTGCACCAATGGCGATAGCCCAAGCAACCTCTGTTGGATTGATCAGTTTGCCAGATGCGATAACGCGTACACGATCACGCAAGCCAAAGGCTTTTAACATATCGACAACCAAAGGCAGGCTTTCTTTCAAGGATAAGCCGACGCTGTCCATCAGTGGCATTGGCGCCGCACCAGTACCACCTTCAGCACCATCAATGGTTATAAAGTCAGGGGCAGAAGCTTCACCGCGATGGTTAATTTCGGTAAATAACTCATCTAACCAATCGTGTGTGCCTAACACAAACTTAATACCCACGGGCTTGCCTGTTACCTCACGCACGCGAGCAATCATCTCTAACAAGTCTTGTGGGCTGTTAATTTCTGGATGACGATTAGGGCTGATGGAGTCTTTACCTACTGGGATACCGCGAATCTCTGCAATTTCAGCATTTACTTTTTCAGCAGGTAAAATACCACCCTTACCAGGTTTGGCACCTTGGCTGAGCTTGATTTCAAACATGCGAACTTGTTCTATAGCGGCCAACTGACGCAGTTTGTCATCACTAAGCTGGCCATGTTCATCACGTACGCCATATTTAGCCGTACCAATTTGCATCACAATATCGCAGCCACCAGAAAGATGGTAAGGGGACAGCCCGCCTTCGCCCGTGTTCATCCAGCAGCCAGCCATTTTAGCGCCGGTAGACAAAGCTGTAACCGCAGGAATAGACAATGCACCGTAGCTCATACCTGAGATGTTCAGAATTGATTTAGCCATAAATGGTTGGCGGCAGTAAGGGCCAACCTCTAGGGCTGGAGACTCAACCGCATCTTCTTTTAATGTCGGGTATGGCGTATTTAGAAAAAATACCGCACCAGGCTTATGAATATCACGGCTTGAGCCGAAAGCAACGGTGTTATCAACGTTCTTAGCGGCACGATAGGCCCAGCTTCTTTGGGCGCGGTTGAAAGGCAACTCTTCGCGATCCATTGCAAAAAAATACTGACGGAAAAACTCCCCCATATACTCAAAGAAATAACGGAAGCGCCCAAGTACAGGGAAGTTTCGACGAATTGTGTGGTCAGTTTGGTTCTTGTCCACTATGTACATCACCAGCACTGAGACAATACCTGCCAGTAAGACAAGACCAAAAAGAATAACCGCAACATCCAAAATCAAAATAGCAAACTGATCCATAAACGTCCTTTTTCGGTGCATTAGGTTAGAAGTGGCTGATCATACTAAATTTTTAAAAAAATTGATTCTGTTAATCAGTTGATATGATTTATCTTCAAAAATACTATTGATAATATTTATCATTTGTATTTAAAATAAAAACTATGGATTAATTAGGCAGCACTCCCATTAACTGCCAAGCACTCAGATTCAATAAATCATCAAAGGATTTTTATGAAAAAGCGCACCCTATCATTAGCAATTGCATTGGCCGTCAGCGTAAGCGGTTGCAGCCTGATGAGCACCTCAAATGCCCCTAAAAGTGCTGAGCAAGCAGTGGTCGAAAACTATGCTAACTTAGCTTATGCCACCTTTGATGATGCCTATTTAACCGCACTTGATCTGCAAAACGCAGTGGATATGTTCTTAGCGCAACCAAGCGCTGCAGGTTTAGATGAGCTGAGAAATAAGTGGAAAACAGCTCGCATACCTTACCAACAAAGTGAAGTGTTCCGCTTTGGTAATGCCGTGGTTGATGACTGGGAAGGCCAGCTCAACGCATGGCCTCTAGATGAGGGGTTAATTGACTACGTTAGCGCTGATTACTACCAGCATGAGCTTGGAAACCCTGGTTCAGAATTGAACATTATTGCCAATCAAAACGTTCAGTTTGGCTCTGAAACCCTGTCGCTCACAGAAATCACGGCAGAGAAGCTGGCCAGCTTAAATGAACTAGGCGGATCAGAAGCAAACGTGGCAACAGGTTATCATGCCATTGAGTTTTTGCTGTGGGGGCAAGACTTAAATGGCAGCAATAAAGGGGCTGGTGAACGTCCTTATACCGACTATCTGCAAGGTGCAGATTGCACAGGGGGCAACTGTAGTCGTCGCGGTCAATACTTAAAAGCAGCCGTTGAACTATTGGTGAGTGATCTAGATTGGATGCGCCAGCAATGGGCCGAAGGTGGAGATAACTACCGTAAAACACTGCTGTCAGAACCCGCCGAACAAGGGCTACGTAAAATGCTATACGGCATGGGTAGTTTATCTTTAGGCGAACTAGCGGGCGAGCGCATCAAAGTGGCGTTAGAGGCTAACTCAACAGAGGACGAACACGATTGCTTCTCAGACAACACCCATTACTCGCATTACTATGATGCTAAAGGTATCCAGAATATTTACTTAGGTCAGTATAAGCGTATGGACGGCTCTTTAGTGAGCGGCGCAAGTTTGAGCGATCTAGTAGCCGCGCAAAACTCAAGTCTTGATCTGCAAGTACGTAATCATTTCGATAACACTGACAAAGCGTTGCAAGCCATTGTTGATTTGGCAGAAGGCCCACGTCAGATTAAGTTTGATATGATGATTGCCGCTGACAATGAAGAAGGCCAAGCGTTATTAAATCAAAGTATTCTCGCCTTAGTAGAACAAACACGCGCCATTGAACAGGTGGCAGAAAGTTTAAAGGTTGATGCATTAAACCCTGACACGGCTGATCACGAGTTCTAATCACAGCCTATTTTTCCAATAGAAAACGGCCTACGGGTCGTTTTCTGCTTTCAGCAAGGATAGTTTTCTGATGCAGATCAATTTATCAACTTGTTTTCTACTTGGCACCCTTATCAGCCACTCCGCTATTGCAGGTATTGCGCCTGAAGCCCGTTTAGGGGGCCAAACCAGTGTAGATCAGCAGGATCGCAACGCGTTCTCTTTGCCTGCTGCTAATCTTTCTCCTATGCGCCAGTTGGATTTCAAAGTAGGTAACAGCTTTTTCAAAGCACCTTGGGTGCTGGCACCTTCTAGCACTACTGCTCGTGATGGGTTGGGGCCTCTTTTCAATACCAATGCTTGCCAAAACTGTCATGTGAAAGATGGCCGAGGGTTGGTGCCGACTCACAATGCTCAGCGTGAGGCCAATACAGAACAGGCTATAAGTTTGTTTCTACGCTTAAGTCGACCTGCATTAACGCCAGAAGAGAGGCAGCAGCAGGAAAAATTTGGCCCGCTGAATGATCCTGTTTATGGGGGGCAGCTGCAAAACTTTGCAACCACGCAGATCACGCCAGAAGCAGAAATGAAACTGAGCTATCAGCCTCGTCAGGTGCGCTACGCTGATGGTCATCAGGTTGAGCTGCGTGTTCCTCACTATGAGATCATTCGCTTGGCTTATGGGCAGCCCTCAGCAGGGCTAGAGCAGTCTCCACGTATTGCGCCTGCGATGATTGGTTTAGGTCTGCTAGAACTGATCCCAGAAGCGGCTATTTTAGCCAATGCAGATCCAGAGGATAACAACCAAGACGGTATATCAGGTAAAGCAAATCGCGTGTGGGATATTGAGCAACAGTCTAGTCAACTAGGTCGTTTTGGCTGGAAAGCCGGTCAACCCACACTGAAACAACAAAACTCAGGGGCTTTTGCAGGCGATATGGGTTTAACCACTCGGCTGCATCCTGAAACAGACTGTACCGCTGCACAACCTTGTCATTTGAGTGCATCTGGTGGTGAGCCTGAAGTCTCTGATAAAATACTCAACCATGTCACCTTCTATACTCAACACTTAGCAGTGCCCGCACAGCGCAACACTCAAAAACCTGAAGTGCAGGCAGGCTATCAGCAGTTTAATGCCCTCGGTTGCCAGAGCTGCCATATTGAACATTGGCAAACAGGGCAAGCCGCTGACAGGCCAGAGCTGTCACAACAAAGTATTCGCCCTTTTACTGACTTGCTTCTGCACGATATGGGATCAGAGTTAGCAGACCAGCGCCCAGAATTTCTTGCCAATGGTCAAGAGTGGCGTACGCCACCACTTTGGGGAATAGGTTTAAATCAAGTTGTGACAGGGCAAGAAAACTATCTGCATGATGGCCGAGCACGCACACTAGAAGAAGCGATTCTGTGGCATGGTGGTGAGGCTCAAAGTAGTCGGGAAGGCTTTAAAGCTCTTTCTTTAGAGCAACGGCAACAACTGATTCAATTTTTGGAGTCTTTATAGATGTTATTTTCACGCCATGCGTTGTGCAGCGGTATTGCTGTTGCATTGATTAGCTCATCAAGCTTTGCCTTTGACTACGACGAGATGATTGCAGAGGGCGTTCATTATCCTGAACAGTTGATGCGACAGCTGATTCAAACTAATCGGCAGTTCGGTTCACAGGTTCGTATGGCCTGTAGTACCAGAGCAGCACCCACAGTGATGGCGCAGTGGTCATTTCTACCTGAACTACAGCAAAAGTGGCTAAATAGCGTACACATTTGGCAGCAACTTGAGGTCTACCCGCTTGGCCCTAACACCGATGCTAGCGTGCGCCTGAACATTACATTCTGGCCTGATCGTAAAAACTTGGTTGAGAAAAAGCTAAAGGGGCTGCTGGCTCAAGGTCAACAGCCTGAGCTTGATAAGGGCGGCGTTGCAGTACAAGGTTTTGCTGCCAGTGAATATTTACTATTTGACCCTGTCTTATTACAGCAAAAACGTAATACCGAAATTTGTCCCAGCCTGATAGCGATCAGTGAAAAAAGCTTACTCAATAGCCAAGATCTACTCAGCCGTTGGCAAGAAAGTGTCTTTTTGTCGGACTGGCACGACGCAGCTTTAGGTAATGAAAGCTTTGCCAGTGCCAAGCAGGCGGCAGGATACTTACTAGAGGGCTTAGCCCAAAGTGCGGAAACAATTGCCAAGGATAAATTAACTAAGCCGTTTCGATTAGACAAAAAAGGCGGACAAACCAACCGATACTTAGCTGAAAACTGGCGTAGTGGTCAGAGCTTATCCAATCTAAACCTTAACATTAACAGCTTAGGCCAAATTTACTTTGGCTCAAAACCTCAACAGGCTTCACTACATCAGCTCTTAATCCATCTGGGCTACGCTGATGAGGCGACTCAAATTGAACAGGCGTTTAACCAACTCAAACAGCAAGGTTTAAAGCTTGAGCAATTAGGCGAACATGCTTTTATTGATGAGCAAGGTCGTGAGCAAGCCGAGCAATTACAGCAGCATCTTGTAGAGTTTGAAAAGGCGCTGAAGCAAACGTTACCGCACTTCGGCTTAGCGCAACGCTTTAACTCTAAAGATGGAGACTAAGCTATGTTGAGCAAATCCCTCTCTAGACGACAGCTACTTTCAACGCTAGGCAGCACCGCAGTTGGCTTGTCTGCTAGCGGCCTAGGAGGGGCTGGCCTGACATTATTCAGCCAAAGTACACAAGCATCTAGCCAGCCAGAGCAGCAGTATTTGCAGCTCGCTAGTAGCGCAACCCAAAAGATAGAGAAAGATAAACAACATCAGCTACTCAGCTTGCAGGGGGCTACCCTAGGGCAAACGATAAGTGGCTGGCGGGGACACCAAGTTGCCGTCTCCCCAGATCAGCGCTATTTGGTTTCGATTGCTCGTCGTCCGGGGCGACAGTTATTAGTTTTAGACCAAACTACAGGGCAACATTTTAGAGTACAAGCCGCAGAGCAGCGTCATTATTACGGGCATGGCATATTCTCTGCCGATCAACGCAGATTCTATTGCCCTGAGAATGATTACGATAATGCCCGTGGCGTTATTGGTGTTTATGATGTCAATGCGGGCTTTAAGCGTATTAATGAGTGGAGTAGCTACGGCATAGGCCCACATCAAATAGCATGGCTGCCTAAAGCCGACCAGCAACCAAATCCAATTATGGTGGTTGCCAATGGCGGTTTAGAAACTCATCCAGACTATCCGCGCATCATCCTTAACCCTGATAGTATGCAGCCTAATCTCAGTTACATTGATCAGAGTGGCGCTTTAATTGATCAGGTTAAACCCGACCATCATCAGCTTTCTTTAAGGCACCTTGATGTGACAGAAGATGGTCAGGTTTGGGTGGGCGCTCAGTATCAAGGCTTGGTTCATGAAAGCCCAACATTAATTTTTAATCACCGCATAGGGCAAAAAAAGCTGCAAGAGGTTGATGCACAGCCAGCACTTTGGGCAGAGCTGCAAGGCTATATTGCCAGTGTGTCGGCACATCCCAAACAAGACACTCTCTGCATTACCGCGCCTAAAGCCAATAGCGTCACCTTTTGGCAACGTACTACAGGACAACTTATTGCAAGGCAAAAACTAAGCGATTGTGCTGGGGTTTGCGCCCATCCTTCGAAACCCTTTTACATTGTCAGCAATGGAGAGGGCGATCTAGTGGTGTATCACGCCAGCACTGGCAACATCATGTGGCAAACGCGCTTTGACCAGTTGCACTGGGATAACCATCTGACGTGGATTGGTTGAATCGCAAACTTAATAAGCGAGTTGCATAAGATTTTAGTCAGCTCTATGGGTATTTCATCGCTAGATTAGATTTTCTAAATATTTAACGCACAAAGCAGCGGCCGAGCGTAGCGAGACCCAGCCCCGAAAGGAGTACAGCGTATTGCGGTCGGATTAATTGGTTTGTTATGCGCCACTACTCGTACGCCTCTAGCGCTTCAAAAATCTCCTTTGATAGTTCGACAAATAAACTGTGAATAGATACTGATAACTTCTCGATATTGTCAAAATCAGGATTGGCGAGTATTACAACTTCAAAGACTGACCATTCTGGCATTGAATCTTCGTCTACCCACTTCTCAATTTTTTCCAAAAACTAATCTGAACATCCTTTGTTTGCCCTAGCAGCCAAAGCTCAAAGTGTCCTGTTTGATTAGAGCAGAACAGACCAACAGTACCTGTTCAAACAGATCTTCAATAGACTGGGGTTGGCTACTGACAAAATGAGCGATTGTCGTAAAGTGCGGCACCGTATCGCAGGATAGGGCTTTAAAGATGATGTTGGTTTCACAACACCACTGGATCTCACGGCTGGAGGTGATGCCTTTAGAATAAGCAAACAGGATAATTTTCAGCAGAATAGCCGGATCATAAGCCGGACGGCCTTCTCGGTCATTTTTGTAAGGCTGATGAAACGCGGAAAGATTCAACTTTTCAGAGATCAGATAATGCAGGGCATGCTCAAAAGTACCGAGCTGCAACTGATCCTGATAATTGATCACCACCATCGACGTTTGGTTGTAGTCGTAGTGCCTGAATCGAGCCATCACCGCCTCCTGCGTTTGAAAACCCGATCAGAGCATAGTTCTGGAGGTTTTTCTACAGCCTGAACGCCAGCCATAACCGGAGGCAAAAAATTGCAGAGCAAGGAACGAGCGGCGCAACTTTTTGACGTCCGAGTTTATGGCATTGTTATGTGCTGGATTCATCTGAATGTCGCTCCAACAGCATGATTTTGCTTGAAACATCTTCTATATCTTCTTGTGTTTTTCTTAATTGAGTAGATATGACTTTGACGTCCCCACCAGTTGCTCGCATCATTTCTTCAAGGTTGTCTATGGCTCTTTTTAATGCTCCATTTTCTAAAGCCACCTTATGAAACTCTGACTTTATATCATCATATCTCTTCCCGATTTTTTCATTTTCAGTAACTAGTGATGACACCAGAATTCGCAGCCGATCAATTTCTTTAACTTGGTCTTCGGAAAGAACGCGATACCTATCCAGCACTTGGTTAATGCTATCTTTATGTTCCGAGGAGAGTGATTTTACGCCCTCTAACAATATTTTATTTTCATCAAGATAGCGCCTAAACAACACCCAGAATACGCCAGCAATCACAATCAATCCCGTCAATGCGGGCCATTGCTCAATTAACGAGGTAATTACTTTCTCCATTATTTACGTGTCCGGTTGGTTCTTTTGCACATAACATTTTAATATCAGGCATGCTCATTTTGCCGATTTCAATATACCGACATATAAACAAAGAAGTGTTTGATTAGAAAGGAAAAATCCATTTTCTGACCTGACTGCTTCCCTGCTAAACGCGCATGCGCGTTATCACAAATAACCGTGCGCCTGTTATTTCGGTCACGATTTCTATAAATCATTGATTTTGCAGCTTATCCGGTTTCATCGTACTGGTAAACCGAGTATTAAGTCGAGCAAACTGAGCACATTTTCCTGCAAAAACCAAAATATACTGTATATTAAACCATAAAAGCACAAGTATCACATGGAGGGTGATTTATGGCTAAAAGTCCATTTCTGGAAGGTATCCGATCAGAGATACGGCTGCGCGGCTACAGTATGCGAACGGAGAAAACGTATATTCACTGGATTAAGCGCTTTATCTTTTTTCATCAAAAACGCCATACATAATCTATCGAATCCCTCTTGAACGCTTTGTTAGGTGCTGGCTCTCAATCAAAGGAGACCTCTTGAAAATGTGGGTTATTGACCGACACCTTCAGCTTACTTATTGAATCTAAAACCACTAAGAGATCAACACCTTTAGTTTGAAGCTTGATACATTCTTCATTAGCTTGATTTCGAGCTGTATCTATAGCTTTTCCACTGATTATTGAGCCCGACTTCATCGTCAGCTCCACTGGATACTTGAACAAACAAACTATCTCAATGTAGTCATAATCACTGCAACTCATCATGTTTACATCCTTGATGATAACCAATTTACTAACGGAAAATTCGGACACTCACTCATTTATATCTGAAAAATCAACATTGCAATAGCGCTTACTCCTCGCATAGCTTTTAAAATATTCTTCTTGTGTTAGGAACTTTTACGCAAATTAATGGCCTACGATAGGGCAAACAGGCGAAACCAAGCCTGTCGCAAAGTAATATCACTATCAACAGGAGTCACGAAATGGGTTTGTTTGATATGTTTAAAGGGGATACTGGCACTCAGATGACACCTCATCTGGCGTTTGCGACCTCTTTATTGTACATGATTGCAGCAGATGGCGAGTTTGATAATGAAGAAGTTGGCCAGCTACTGTCAGTGCTAGGTGGTGAGAAAAGTGGTGGTTCTATTGGTGTTGGCGCCAATAACCGTGCGTTACTAGACTCTGCTCAGCGTTATATCCGTAGCCATACGGTTGAGCAGTTCTTGCAAGAGGCAGCGCCTTTGCTGTCTGACGCTCAGAAGATGTGCATTCTGACAAACTTGGTAGACTCTTCTCTTTCTGATGGCCAAGCAGAGCCTGAAGAGCAAGTTATGTTTGCCAAATTCCTACAAGCATTTGGCATTGCAGAAGATCGCTTCCGTCCCTTCTTTGAAGTGCTTGCACTGAAAAATGACCGTGGTGTCTTTACTCAAGAAAACCATCCAAAAAATGCACCTGGTTTTCAGGTGTCATTGTCTCAATAAGCTGGCGTGATGCATTCTTTACTAGGTTCAATCGTATGAGCAGCGGTAAAGGTTAAAGCTTGGTTTTTAAGTGACTAGGGCTCACCTCTCAAAGGTAAGCCCTAGTTACGTTTTATCGCTTTTGACTGGATAGATACTCAGTCATTGCTTCTCTAAGTGTTTGGTAGCTTTGTTCTAACTCTGTTAGCAACAGGTTGCTCTTTTCGATGTCTTTATTCTTAACCGCTTGTTCTAGCTCTAATGCCAATTGCTGTACTTTAATGCCCCCCACGTTAGAGGAAGCACCTTTAATTCTGTGAGCAAGCTTGGCGGTTGCCGTAAGCTTTTGTTCTGTAAAGCTTTCTCGTAAAGCAATAATATCAATGTCGCAATCTTGTTGAAAAACCTCCAGCACATTTCGAATCAGCTCAGGCTCATTCAATAGCCGCGCTTCCATTGCTTTAATGTCAAAATCGGTAGGCGTTTTTACAGGCTCTGTAGACTTTATGGATGTCTTTACCTGCGCATTATTCGATGATACATAAGGTTGTTCAATGGTGCCTTCTGCATTGGCAGGTAGCCATTTTTGTAAGGTTTGTACCAAAATACTTCTTTCTATGGGTTTACTGATATAGTCGTTCATACCAGCAGTTAAACATGCCTCTCGGTCACCTTGTAGCGCATGGGCTGTCATTGCGATGATAAGCAGGGCTTGTTCTGGTAGAACTCCGCGGGTAATTTCATTAGCTCGAATACGACGAGTTGCCTCGTAGCCATCCATCACAGGCATTTGGCAATCCATTAGAACAAGGTCGTAATGATTTTCTGTAATCATTTCGACGGCTTCTTCGCCGTTATTGGCGATATCTACGTCAAAGCCATATTTATTCATCACCCCTTGGGCAACAAGTTGATTGGTTAAGTTGTCCTCAACTATTAATACTGTTCGACCTTGCCATGAGTTTACTTGCTCGAAGCTAGGCGCTGCATTACTGTCAGGAAAATGCTGTACTAATGCTTGTGATTGACTAGGCTCTACTGGTTTGCATTTATCACAGGTATTTTCAAGCATATTGAGCGGTAAAGTAATAATAAAACTGCTGCCCATCTCTGGAATGCTCTCAACAGTGATATGTCCTCCCATCATTTCAACAAGCTGCTTACAAATCGCAAGTCCTAAACCTGTGCCGCCAAACTTCCGGGTTACAGAGCCATCAGCTTGAGTGAAACGCTCAAATAGCTTGTCTTGTTGCTCAACAGTTAAACCTATCCCTGTATCTACAACACGGAAGTGCAATAACGATAGCTTTGCGTTCTCAAGTGCCAGCTGCATTGGCTCTACTTCACAATAAACCGAAACTCGCCCTTGATGGGTAAATTTGAGGGCATTACCCACTAGGTTGGTCAGTACCTGACGTATGCGATTCATATCGCCTTCAAAGCATTGTGCTTGCACGTGATTAGCAGGGCAGGCCCAGCCTAGCCCCTTTGAGCTGGCTTGTAGCGCGAAGTTTTGGTGAATTGTGCTGAGTAATTCTGTCAGTTCAAAAGGCTCATTTTCTATTTCAAGTTTGCCAGCTTCAATTTTTGAAAAGTCTAAAATTTCGTTAATAATGCTCAAAAGTGACTGGGTGCTTGTTTGAGCGATCTGCGCTAACTGGCGCTGTTCATTTGATAGATTACTGTCTAGTAAAAGATCAATCATGCCTAGGACACCATTTATAGGTGTTCTAATTTCGTGACTCATATTCGCCAAGAATTCGCTTTTAGCCTTACTGGCTGCCTCAGCCGCCTCCGCTGTTTTAGTTTGCTCTATTTCTGAGCGCTTTAAACGTTGGTTGGCAGATATTAAATCATCGGTACGGACACGCACTTGGCGCTCAATTTCAGCTGTATGGCTAGAGACAATAATGACCAGCCAGCCTAGTAAACCCGATACTAGAAAACCACTGGCAAGTAATAAATGCACGCCCCAAGGTTGATGGATAAAGCTTGATTCGCTGACTTGAACAAGTAACCATTGGTCGCCACCAACCGCAATATGGTGACTTTGGTACATGGGAAAGGTAGCACTGTCGTGCTCTAAGGCAACAGCGTCAGCGTCAATATCGCTCCATGACGATTGAAATAAGAGTTTTTTGCCTTCAGGCGCATCAATATCTAACAATGCCAGCTTTGTGTTAGGTAGTAGTTCGTCAGAAAATGCTTTTTTAGCAATATCACCTACTTTTAGTACAGCAGTGGCATAGCCTAGTAATGAGGCGTTATAGGACTCTGACTCAAACACAGGTAAAAACATTAGCACGCCTGCCTGAGAACCTGATGCTTGCACCAACTGTATAGGCGCAGTGGGGTACTCCATTCGAAGCTCTGCTGCATGATCTAGAGCTGCTTTTCGATCGGCTTGTGAATAAACATCATAGCCAAGGGCTTGCTGGTTTCGACCAAATGGTTCAATTAAGCTGACCACTACGTGTTGCTTACGAGGCTGAGCTGGGACTAACTGCCCATGTGCTGCGCGCTCCATTGCTTGAAATGGTTTAGATAGTGCTTGCGAAGCGTAAAGCTGCTGCATTTTTTGATTAAACTTAGGTAAGTCTGAACCTGTTACTACGGCGTTCCAAGATAGGCCGTGTAGCACGTCGCTACGCGTTAGAATAGGCTGAGTATATTGATAAAACTCATCGGGGGTTGGGTTGGGTAAGACACGCAGTAAACCTTTCAATCCATAGAGTACATCTGCTGCATTATGAATTTGTGCTTGTAATGATTCGCTCAATAATTTGGCGTTGTTTTTAAATTCATTGGCCTGTTTGTTTTGTTCAAAACCAGCGGCCATAACAGATAATACTGCGGTCACTAGGGTAATAATTGCGAGAGCGACAATTAATAGGGGTTTCTTAGACAGCTCAAAGTGCGTGAGTTTAGGGAACAGTGCGAGTAACCAAGGCATTACAACAATAATGCCGATACTATCTCCGGCCCACCAACTGAGCCAATTGCCTAAAAACTGTGCTTTAGGTAAAACACCTAGCATTAATAAAGTACTACAGCTTAGAGAGGCATTTACCAACGCGCTGATTGGGCCGCCAATGAAGAGAAATTTTGCTGAGAGAGCTAAGTTGTTAAACGAAAAAGGAAACCCTACAAAAGATCTAATAGCCCAAGCGCCAACCCATGCTTGTAGGCTTGCTCCCATTGCAATTGCTGCTGGAATTAAAAACTGTAGCTCTTGTGTATTAGTGGTTAAAGATATATAAGTGTTAACTAAAAAAGAGCCAAGAAAGACACCTAATAAAGACCAGCGGCCTAAAAGAAGCACCGCACCCAAAGCAATACCTGATGCAGGCCAGATGATAGTGGCAAAGCCAGGGGGGATAGCAATAAGCTGCCCAAGCATACCCAGAATGAAATAACTAAGGGCAGTGCCCAAAACTGTGCGCACAATAATACTCAATGCAGTAACACCTCAAATGGCTGCTATTCAGTCATTCTCTCGACTTTCTAGTAGGCTGATAAAGTCTTCACGCAGATCCAAATACTCAATGTCGGGTAACCCTATATATTCTAGAACCACACTGAGCTGGGGCACAGGTTCACTGCTGTCATAAATACGCCAGAAACGTCGATAAACGGTGCTGATGTCTTTAGCTAAAGTGAGTACTGATAGTAGAAGTTTGCCCTCATCCGAACATGGTAGCGTGCCTTCTAAAACAGTTATAACTGTTGGTTGGTAAGCGATCGCTTCACAGATTGAATCTGGCATATACCATAGATGTGCTATTTCAGCGCCGACCTGAAAGTGGTTGCTACCAAAACGCTTTTGTTCGTCATTTTGCAATGACAATAAGTCTTGCGCATTTGCTTCGCGTAAAAATGCTTTGAAATCAGGATGGCTTTCTAACATCAGCGGTATACCACAGTCATGCATCATCCCTATAGAGTAGGCTGTGTGAATGTCAAGACCTGTATACTTTACGGCAATGCTTGCGCAAATCTCCGCAACCTCTGTAGCACTATCCCAGAAGCGGTCTAACCGCTCTGTAGTGCTTAAACTATTCTTTAAGGCGGCTAAACGCACAATTGAAAATAAACGGTCTAAGCCTAAAAGTGTAATAGCGTGATTAATGTCGGTGATTTTATGATTGAGGGCGAAAACTGGGACGTTTACTGCGGCTAGCACACTGCTATATAGATAAACATCTTTGCGTAAAATAGCAGCTATCTGCTCAGTATTTGGCTCCTGAGCCTTCATAAGTTCAACAATAGAAACCAATGACTCGGGTCTAGAGGGAATGACATAAGGTTTCTGCCCAGCTTTTTGGTTTTTCCAACTGTGGATCATGCTCATGCCACCAATCCTTATTGATCAATATCCAAGGTACTTTAATTATTAATATAGGCTAGATTCGGCCTGATTTTATTGCAGATTCTTCTTCAGCAACCTAATACAGCCGTTCATTAGACTGAGACTGCCAAAGTAGCAACAAGCGTAAATCAAGTTCTAGCTGAAAATAGTCAGGTTCGATGTGAGTGCACAGTTGATAAAACGCTTTATTATGTTCACGTTCTTTCAAATGCGCTAACTCATGTACAACTATCATGCGTAAAAATAGTTCTGGGCAGTGCTTAAAGACAGGATCAATGCGTATTTCATGACTGGCTTTGAGCTTTCCGCCATGACCACGGGCAATATGGGCATTGATTCCAAGTGCATGGTGCTCGACACTGATCTTTGGATCAAAGCTGATACGGCGCAAAGGTGGTGCTTTTTTCATGTAGCTATTCTTTAGCGACATAGCGTAATCATACAAAAGTGCATCTGTAACTATGTTGTGACTACTGGGGTATTTCTTCTTAAGGTATGCATCCAGCTGATGATCATCGAGTAAGCGTTGCACTTGCTGTAGAACAGTCTCTGAATAACCGTTTAAAAACGCAATGCCTGCCACTGTCTATCGCCTTAGTTTGATTAGTTAAAATATGCCGCGTACTCATCGGCCAAAAGTGTAAACCAGATTAAAATCAATAGCATAACGGCGACAATAGAAATACCACCCCAAAATCCAGGAGGCCGCTTTTTCATCGTAAAACTCCTTCTCATAAGACTAAATAAGAAACGTTATGCTGCTGAAAATAGCATGTTATTAAGTCGAGAAAAAGTCTGGTACAGCATCTCTTTTGGTCATAAAAAAGGTATCGAGCGCCTTGGCACTCGACACCTTTAATGATGCTATGTAGAAAACGCTATTGGTAGATTAACGTTTCCATGGGTTAAATTTTTCTGCTGAGGCATTCTCTGGCTCTTGAGCCGCAGCTGGTTGTTCTATCGGAGTTTCCACTGCTTGTTTTGTTTTTGCTGTTTCGACAGCATCACTAGCTTTTGCAGTATTAAGCTCGGGTTTAGTTTTGTTAGCCAAAGCAACAATTTCAGGCTTGTTGAGGAACGCAAAAGCCGTCACAAACGCAACTTCTTGAAATGCTTTTAAGCCTGTTTGTGAGAAATCGATAGGCAGCGGAGTGTGCTTCAACTGCTCTTTAATTTTGCTTGGAGCGAAGATTGTAACTGGCATATTGCTTAAAGCCTGTAAAGCGCCTTCAAGCTTAAAACCAACTGCACCGCCTGCAAATTTACCTTTGTGCAAGCGCTGGCGAATCACGACTTGCTCTACTTTGTAGTCTTCCATTAGCTTACGGAAAGACTGTTGAAAAAAGCGCATCTGCTGTTGATCATCACTGTCTTTGATGCTGAAGCGCACTTGACGGCAATCAGGGATATCAAACAGCTCCCCAGACTTGGATAACAGACAAATTAAAGCTTCATTGCCTTTCAGTTCAACACCACAAACTCTCATAACACACCTGCTGACTAATTGAGCGGACATTATAAACGGAATCTGAGCATACCGCGATGAATCGGTGAGAGAAATAACTTTAGGGCTGTCATTCATTTGTCCCTGTTATAAACTGCTTTAATCAAATGTATTAAGGAAACATCATGTTGTGGACTCGTCATTGTGGAACAGCAGAGCTACCTGTCCAAAGCAGACTCTTGATTTTTATCGGTCATAATCTAATCGTAGAGGTAGATCAAGCGTCACCGCTATTGGCTGCCAATCAAGTCGCACATGAACTTCCAGAGCAAACATGGCGTTTTGTGGCGGAATATCAAGGCTATCCTGTTTATTGTACCCGCAGTCCTGAATGGCAAGACTGGCTTGAAGATAAGCCTTTCAGTCAAGCCAGTTTTAGATCGCTCTTGATGAGTATCGACGCATCCTGTTTTGAACTTATTGCCAGTGCCAGCCAACTATTGACTTGGGAGCAAGACCATAACTATTGCTGCCGATGTGGTACTCGTACTCATATTCATCAGCACGAAAATGCAATGTGCTGTAGTGCCTGTGGTTATCGTCAATATCCACGTATCAACCCTTGTGTCATCGTGTTGATTACTCAAGGTGACCAAGTGTTATTAGCGCGAAATGCCAGCTTTAAGAGCAATTATTTCAGTTGTATTGCTGGCTTTATTGAGCCCGGTGAAAGTGCCGAACAAGCGCTTCATCGAGAGGTCAAAGAAGAGGTGGGCGTTGAAATTAAAAATCTGCATTATATTTCTAGCCAAAGTTGGCCTTTCCCACATTCATTAATGTTAGGGTTTATCTGTGAGTATGCAGGTGGTGAAGTTAAGGTTGATGGTCATGAGATTGTCGAAGCACGATGGGGGCGGTTAGAGGACTTTCCTGCACGTCCTGGTAGTTACGCAATATCTGGCCAGTTAATGGATTACTTTCAGCAGCAGCTAGATCAATAGGGGCTATATAAGCATTTCAGTTATATTTGCAGGTTGTCATTATTTTGTCATTTGATTATGCATGCCAATTTTTGCACAATAAATGACGTCATTATGTCATGATTGGAATGAGTAACGCCTGATGGATAAAGATGAATCTGGCGAAAAAACCAAAAAAAACACATCGCTCAGGCTCAAAAATGAGACCCTTAAAGCCTTAAAGATCAAAGCGATAGAGCAAGACAGTAGCATTCAAAAAATTGTTGAGCAACTGGTCGAAGATTATCTTGCTGGAAGGGTAAAACTGAAAACAAATGGAAGTAAGTCAAAATGATTAAGCATTCCCGGTGGCTGGTTCAGGATAGTCAGAAAACCGAACAGATACTGGAAAAACTGCAAGCGCACTTTACCCTTGAGCCGATGCAGATTCAGCAAGAAACCTTAACCTTTTATGATGATTTTGAATGGCGTCTTTGGAAAAAAAATAGACTATTAGCCAGTAACCATAAAGGATTAACCTTCTTTATTAACCACCTTGACCTTAATGTCTATCGTGCAGAACCTGTGCCTAGTTATGCAGAGAACTGCGTCGATCCTCAGCTAAAAGCCTATGTCTCTGCGCATACTGATATTCGTCGTCTATTTCCAATGGCCGATATGGAGGTTGAATACTATCAATATGCACTGCGTAATGAAGACCTGAAAAAAGTGTGTGATTTGAATATCACACAAACAGGCTTAGGCGCGATGCTGGAGTTAAGTGGTTTGCGTGGGTATGAGAAGGAATACCGAGAAGCACTAGGTGTTATTTTATCCTCTGAGCCAGACAGTCTAGAGCGTCACATATTTCAGCTCAGTTTAGAGCTGTTGGCTATCTGCCCAACCTGCTATAGCCGCAGACCTGTATTTATAATGGGTGAGAATGACAATGCCGCAACAGCGCTAACCAGTATTCATACGACGCTTTGGCAGAATGTACGGTTAAACGAAACAGGTATTGCCGCTGACTGGGATAAGCTATTTTTGCATCAATACCGTGTTGCATTACGTCGTAGCCGAGCTTTGTTTACTCAGCTTAAACAGGTTGTAGGTATAGAAGCGAGCCAGTATTTTAAACTCAGTTTAGGTGATCTGGCACGTAGAACTAATACCCTGCGTGACCTAGACGTTTATCTTCAGCGTCAAGATGAATATAAACAGCTGCTGCCACAGCAGTTTCATCAAGGGCTTGATGAACTATTTAGCGAGTTTGCTAATAAGCGTAAGTTGGCTCATCGTTCACTTGCGCGCTGGATAAAAAGCCCTGCCTATCAAAGTAAAATTGAAGAAATCGAGCAGCAACTTGCTAGCCTTGATTTTAAAGAAAGTAAACAAGCACTTCAGCCCGTTCAAAAGCTAGCCGCCAAGCGTTTGCTTAAGAGTTACGAAAAAATCGTTGCTCAAGCTCAGCTTATTACACCGCAGTCTGTTGATGATGAGATCCATGATATTCGTCTAGAGGCGAAAAAGCTTCGCTATCTACTAGAGTTTTTTACTGGGCTATTTCAAGAAAAACAGGCAAGAAAGAGCTTGAAAACACTACTTAAGGCACTGAAAAAATTACAAGATAGCCTAGGGGATTTTAACGATTTTGCCGTACAGCGAGAGTATCTTGAGCACTGGATCAGCTCCCCAGACATTGGCGAGCTAGAAAACCATAGTGGTGCCCAGTCATCAGACAGTATTGTTGCTGCAGTGCATGCCTTGTCTGGCGTTTTGTTCGTAAAACAACAAGACCAACGTCTTGATGCAGAGATCCAACTGAAGGCTTTTATTGAAAATGATATGAGTCTAGCTCTAGCGCAGCTGTACTTAAAACCTGAAACTACGACCCTGCCTGCACATCAAAAGGATTGAAGTATGAAGATACTCGCTTGCTACAGTATTAAAGGCGGTGTTGGTAAAACCGCAACCTCTGTGAATTTAGCTTATAACGCAGCTCAAGCAGGTTATCGCACGCTATTAATAGACTTAGACTCACAAGGCGCATCCTCTTTTTACTTTCGTGTACGCT
Source organism: Oceanospirillum multiglobuliferum (assembly GCF_900167095.1). Lineage (GTDB taxonomy): Bacteria > Pseudomonadota > Gammaproteobacteria > Pseudomonadales > Halomonadaceae > Oceanospirillum > Oceanospirillum multiglobuliferum. The sequence goes on along the minus strand of NZ_FUXG01000008.1, from coordinate 103,081 downwards.
CCGGTAAAAAGCAATGGGGAAAGCGTTTTTTTGATACCTATGAGAGTCTTTTAAAGCAAATTAAAGCCTCTGACTTTGATGGTTTAGATATCATTCCTGCCCATCAGTCGTTCCGACATTTTGATGTTTTTCTAAGTGATATAAACAAACGCCAACGCCGCTTACGCCAAGTGCTGAAAGGACTAAAAAAAGAGTACGACTTGATAATCTTGGACTGCCCACCTAGTTTAAGCTATCTCAGTGAGGCGGTGTTTCAAGCTGCCGATATGATTGTTGTACCAGTAATACCAACCACTCTTTCTGAGCGCACTTATGAGCAGTTGCTAGAGTTTTTCCGTGATAAAGACCTTCCTGTTGGTCAAGTTTACCCATTCTTTTCAATGGTTCAAAAGCAGAAGCAACTACATAAAACGACAATTGAGCGGATGCAGAGTCGATACAAACGAACGCTGATTACCCAAGTGCCCTTTTCAAGTGATATTGAAAAAATGGGCGAGCATCGCACTCCTGTTGCCTGTTTTGCAGCCAAAACAGCAGGTGGGGAAGCCTATCTAAACTTATGGCAAGAAATTCAACAGCAGTTAGAGAGCTTATAATTATTATGGCTGATCACAAGGAACGTATAGCCGCTCTGCTGATTCGACATCGGAAAAATCGTGCACCAGAGGTATGTTTAGTAACCAGTAGAAAGCATGGTCACTGGATGATTCCGATGGGTAAAACAGAGAAAAAGCTTTCTAAAGCAGGCGTTGCACGGCTTGAGGCTTATGAAGAAGCGGGCATGATTGGAAGGTTAAGTCAAAGTTCAAAGTTCAAAATTTCAACTTGCTCGGGTATGAAAAATAAAAAGCGTACGGTTTGGGTTTTTGTTATTAAAGTTACAAAAACACTGCGCCGTTGGCCAGAGCAGAAAGAGCGCAAACGCTGCTGGGTTGAATTAAATAAGTTAAATCGAGTAATGGCCGACCAAACAATCGCCTCGGCAATCATGAAGCGCTTTCGTTAGCGCTTCATGATTAGGCCAGTTCAAAGTCGTTTAGGAAGCTGCTGTCTCAGTAGCTGCCAACTCAGGCTTTAACACTACTGGGCCACTGTGAAAGCGGAAAGTATCGTCGTCAGATTCAATAAGTTCTTTTTCGATACCAGCAAAAAACGCAATGCGATCCTCAATAGGCTCTTTCGAATAGAGTTTGGCTAACTCTAAATAGTCGCGGTAATGACGACCTTCAGAGCGCACAAGTGAACGATAGTATTTGGCCAGTGGTGCATCTAAGTGTGGGATAAGCGCCATAAAACGCTCACACGAGCGAGCTTCGATAAATGCCCCAATAATTAGAATATCAATTAATCCGTTATGGTCTTTACGCATGTGCTGGCGCAAGCCATTGGCGTAACGTGCAGCGGACAGGTGTACATAAGGGATCTTACGCTCTTCAAGAATGCCCACCACTTGTTCAAAATGCAGTAGCTCTTCACGGGCTAACTGTGACATTTTCTTCAGTAGTTCAGTGCGATCTACGTAGCGATACATCAAGTTCATGGCATTAGATGCCGCTTTTTTCTCACATTGCGCGTGATCAATCAGCAAAATATCAAGATTTTCGATCGCTTGCTCTACCCAAAGCGCAGGGGTACGACAAGGTAGAAATTGATACATCTCTTCAAGTAATAGGTCTATATTATTTTTCACGAATTAGCCTGTTTATTTCATCTAAAATCTGCTGATTGAGCTGTCGGTAAAGGTGTTCAAAACTTTGATTTTGACCCTGTTCAGTGAGCGCTAAACCGTAAGCCTCAATATTTTGAATACGGTGTGCGCCTACTCGCAATAAATCAACCACCCAGCACAATGGGGAAAAACGCTGAGTATAACGAATTCTGCGCTGAAGCAGTTGCTGCTCTAATTGATCTTTATCAAGTAAAACGAAATAGCGCCCCACAATTGTCTCCGAGGCTTGCTCTATACGCTGCTGTACAAGGTTACGTTGGTTTTGATTCAGTGTTGCCCAAGATAAAATTTCATCTGCACTACGTTTACAGCCACGGCAATATTCATCACCCAAAGTGGTGCTACATAAACCGATACAAGGGGATTCAATACGCGCCATAATAACTATTCAAACGGCTCTTTTTTCTGAGTTTGGGTATGGTGTTGGCAAGGCTGCGCAGATGAGCATTTTTCAGGCACAGGGTCATAGCCGCCCTTGGCAAAAGGATGGCAACGGCCAATGCGCTTAATTGTAAGCCATGTACCTTTAATTGCCCCATGCGTTTCAAGAGCCTCAAGAGCATAGCCTGAGCAGGTCGGGTAATAAATACAGCGTTGAGGCAGCACGGGACTGATGACATAGCGATAAAACTTGACCAGTAATTTAAGTAACCATTTCATTGTGCTAGCCCTACTGTTTTGGCCTTAACGACTTGTTGTGGTAACCCTTGGGCCTTTATTTATAAAGTTGCGCAGGATCAACCAAAGGATCTTGATCTACCTTCAACTGTTCGCCTTCCACCACAGCATAAAAACAGCTGCGACGTCCGGTGTGACAGGCGGCTCCAGTTTGGTCAACCGATAATAAGATAGTATCGGCATCGCAATCTAAACGCAGCGCTTTTAGGTGTTGTTCTTGACCGGATGATTCTCCTTTACGCCAATAGGCTTGACGTGAACGCGACCAGTAGCACACTCGACCTGTGCGTAGGGTTTCTTGAATCGAATCCAAGTTCATCCACGCCATCATCAAAACTTCGCCAGTATCATATTGCTGAGCAATCGCAGGTACTAAACCATCAGCATTATATTTAATGTTACTTAGGGCTTCTTGCAAGTTAAAGCCTTGATTAGTTTCCGCTTTTTCTACGGTTTTCCAATTGAATGATTCACTCATGGTGCGTCCTTTGGGTTCAGTTAGCTATGTTTGATTTTGAGGCCGAGTCAGGGCTTTGCACCGGTTTTTTACGGGCCGAAATCAGACTAGAGATAATAAAACTGCCAGCAGCTAATAAAATAATGGTAGCGCCCGCTGGTAAGTCTGGCTGATAAGAGATTGCCAAGCCTGCTGAGGTGAATGCCAAACCAAGTAAAGTGGCTAACCCCATTAAAGCGGACAAAGTGCGGACATAATGTCCAGCAATTGCAGCAGGTAGTGTCAATAAGGCAATGACTAAAATCAGCCCCACGACTTGAATTAGCAGCACCACTGTTAGTGCCACAATGCAGAGTAATAACAGGTATAGCAAATTGACAGGCAAGCCCCGTAAGCGGGCAAACTCAGGGTCAAAGGCTACCGCTTGAAAGGGTCGATAAAGTACTAGGATGGTTAGAATAATAATGCCATCCATGCCCGCCATCAGCCATAAATCACCATCTGCCACCAATAAAATATTACCAAAAAGATAACTCATTAAGTCTACCTGATACCCCGGTGTTTGGCTGATAAATAAAATACCAAGCGCCATACCAGAGGCCCATAACGCCCCAATCAAGGTGTCTTCACGGGCTTGCCAGTAAAGCTTCACTAGCCCAATCAATAAGGCGGAAATCACCGCTGCGATTAATGCACCTACAAAAGGCGAGCCACCAAAATAATAGGCGATACCCATGCCGCCCATGACGGAGTGTGCAATGCCTCCGGCAAGATAACTGATGCGCATGACCACAACATAGGTGCCGATCAGTCCACAGGCGATGCTGGCCAGTACACCTGCAATTAATGCGTATTGTAAAAAGCTTTGCTCGGCTAAGGCGGCAAAAAATTCCATCATGATCTCTCAATCTGAGTCATTGGGTTTATAAAATATTAAAACTATTGCTTATAGCGCGTGGGAGTGATGATGAATAACATGCACATGATCACCGTACATTTGCTCTATCACATCAGGGGTGATGGCTTGTGTTTCATGGCAGAGTAGCTCTTTGTTTAAGCAGGCTACGCGATCCACATAATCAGTGATAAAACCAATGTCGTGGGAAATCACGATAATGGACATGCGCTTGTTTAGCTCACGAAACAGGTCAAACACACTTTTTTCTTGGTGTGCATCAACGCTGGCTGTGGGTTCGTCTAGTAGTAACAGTTCTGGCTCAGAGGCTAAGGCTCGCGCAATTAAAACCCGTTGCAGTTGACCGCCCGAAAGCTGATCAATGGGGCGCTGTGCAAACTCGCTAATCCCCGTTTCGGTCATCACTTTAGCAGCGATAGCACGGTCTTGAGCGTTATAGCGCTGCCAGATGCGGCCTGCGCGCAAACGGCCTAAAAGAACGGTTTCTTCCACCGTGATGGGAAAGTCAGACGGGAAACGTGCAAATTGTGGCACATAACCCAAGCGTGCACGGGCTTTTTTTGGGCTGGTGCCAAAAACTCGTATATTGCCCGTATCAGGTGTAATCAAGCCCATGATCAGCTTAAGCAGGGTGCTTTTGCCACCACCATTAGGGCCAACTAACCCCATGAACTCACCTTCGCGTACCGCTAGAGTGATATTATTAAGCACAGGAGCCGCTTGATAGCGAAAACCCACCCGATCAAACTCAATAATGTTTTTAGCAAACTTACCCATTAACGCCAGGACTCCAATAGTTGCCCAGTCAGTTGTGTTAAAGCTGCTGGTAGGTCATAAGGCAAAGGATCTGCATGTATAACCTCAGCGCCAATATGGCTTGCAATACGTTCCGCAGGACGTTGATTAAATTGGCTTTGCACCAGAATCACTTTTATTTTTTCAGCCTTAGCCTGCTCTGAAAGCTCAACGAGCTTACGCGCACTTGGGCTTTTACCTTCAAACTCAATCGACAACTGTTCTAGATGATATTGCTGAGCAAAATAACCCCATGCAGGGTGAAACACCATAAAACTACGGCCATCATAAGGCGCTAGGTCATGATGTATTTGCTGGTCTAGCTGTGTGAGTTGTGTTTTCAGTTTGGCAAAGCCTTGGTTAAACACTGCTTTTTGTTCAGGAAACTGTTGATTTAGCGCATTCAGCATAGTCTCAGCTTGTATAAGCGCCATTACTGGACTCATCCAAACATGAGGGTCTAAGCCATCATGGCTATGATCATGACCATGGTGCTCTGCTTGTGCTTTTTCTGTTTTGTGTTCAAGTTTTTCTTCGGTATGTTCCGGTTTAGGTATCGCCGCTACTGTATCGACTACTAATAAACGAGGATACAGTGCAGTTAACCTTGGTAGCCAAGCACGCTCAAAAGGCACTCCGGTTGTCATTAGCATCTGCGCTTTAGATAACTGCGCCACCTGCTTGGCAGAAGGATCGTAACTGTGAGGGTTATGACCTGCTTGCACTAATACTTCAATATCAAGACTGTTGCCTGCAATCTGATCTAATAGATATTTCTGCGGTAATACACTGACATAAACCAGAGGTTTAACTGTCGTAGAGTCTTGCGGTTTAGCACTATCTGCAAAAACAGGCGACGCAAAAAGTACTGACAATATCAGCATAAGAGGCTTTAAAAGAGCGGCTAATCTAGTCATTCGGTTTTCATGTACAACTTTTGCACTAATAGTCTGTAGATCGCGCACCCTAACTCTCCAAGTGATCATAGCGAAATGCGCCGCTGTATTGACGCTATTTAAGCCCAAAAAAACAGCCTGAATGAGCAGGCCGCCAAAAATTTTTTGAATGTTACTATGATACCATAATGCCTACAAAATTCCTTGGTTATCTAGTGTTTCAATGAGGGCTTGGGAGTAGATACTAAAAAGATAAGTTGGAAAAAATAGCGATATGGATTCGTCACAGATAGGTTGGTATGTAAACTATTCACCAGATTTTTTATTAGATTAACGGGAGGTCTACTAATGTCGCAGTCTACAATGCCAAAAGAAAGCTACTTTGAACAGATCAACAGCTGGTTATCAGAAGGTAAGCCGTTAGAGTCATTAACTGCAAATATGCTAAAGCACCAAGTGGGCGGGTCGTTTGAGCAGGCGGTTGAAGCGCTCCAATCTTATACCTCTACGTTGAATCCCCCAGCCATTCCTACACCTCCCGAATCGGTAAAACAGGCTTTAACTTGCGCTATAGATCAGGTGTGGCGTGATTTATGGCTAGCCAAACAGAAAGACATTAATTTACTGGAGGCAGAGTCTCAACAGGATAAAGTGCAAATTAAAGCGCTTTCTGAACAGCTCAGCGAAAAAAAGTTAGCTTATGAAAGGTTGGCAGATGAGCGGAACCAAGCGTTAAAGCAGAATGCACAGCTTCAAAGACAGATGGATGAGAAAGTTAGATTGCTAGAGTCTGAAATAAAAAATAGGTCTTTGCAGGCGCTGTATGGCAATAGCTCAATTGTAAACTCAGTCAATACGTCTAAATTTAGCACGCCTAAACCTGATGCTGCTTTAGATTTTGACACCGAATCAGAAGTAAGAATTAAACAACTGCAAAAGGAAATATCAGATCTGCAGTATGATCTCTCGATCAAAGAAGATGCTTTAAAAGCTGACCAGGCACATCGCCGTTGGGCTTTAGAGCTTTCGATGGAGCAAGCCAATGAAATCAAAAGATTAACTGAAGAAAATAAGACTTATAAAGATGAGCTAAGTCAAATTAGAAAGCTTTATGAGCGTTCTGAAATGCAAGTTGCTGCATTACGTGAAGATATTCGCGCATTAGCCCAACACCCAAAAAATAGCTTGTAGCAGTACAGTCTTGATTTAAGCTTTAGATGAAGACATGTTCAGCATGTGCGGCAGTCCATAAAAACAAGTACAATCAGCTTTATTGATTTGCATCTGTCACATCACTTATTACAGCATAGGCTCTAGGAATATCACTTTTTATGACCACGCTTTTTGTTAGACAACTGACTGTTATTGACTGCTCTTATCTTGATGATCAACTTGGCTTAGTGGGCGAGAGTTGGTATGTGGATGTTGAACTAGATGGTGAGCTGAATGAACAAGGAATGTTGTTTGACTTTAGCCATGTTAAAAAAACGTTAAAAAAGTTGATCGACAGCACCGTTGATCATGCCTTGCTGGTGCCAGAGAGCGCTCCAAGTTATCAATTAATACAAGAGTGCGAGGATCAACTTAGCCTTCGGTTTCAAAGCCAAGTGGGTACTTTTATTCATAAAAGCCCGCATTGTGCGGTACAGCGTTTAGCCGTAGAGCGCATCAGTGCTGAAACTGTTGCTTACTGGTTGGAGCAGTCTGCTCGTGCTGTTTTACCGCCTAATGTTCAGTCGGTACGTTTTTTTCTACATGCTGAAAAACTGCCCAGTGAACAAGCCTATTATCATTACAGTCATGGCCTTAAAAAACATGAAGGCAACTGCCAGCGCATTGCACACGGGCATCGCTCACAAATTGAAATTTTAACTGCAGGCCAGCGCAATACAGCTTTAGAAACACAGTGGGCGAAGCAATTAAAAAATGGTTACATCGGCACAGTTGAAGATATCAAAGCAGAAGATGATCACAGCCTGACTTTCGCCTATCAAGCCAACCAAGGGCACTTTGAAATTACAGTGCCCAAGTCAATTTGCACACTGATGCCCACAGATACCACAGTGGAGTTGATTGCACGTTTTATTTGTGAGCAGATCAACCAGCCCAATACCCGAGTACGTGCTTATGAAGGTATCGAAAAAGGGGCTATTGCTAAAAGTGAGCCGTAAGCTGCTTACACTTCCTACTTTCCAGTCATACAAGCTTGTTGAAACGCGGTTGTTTACAGCGTACGACAAGCTTTATTGCTTTAAGTCTTATTGCCAAATAAACCGAGACCAAGATGAGTTACATCCCTTTAACTGAATACAGCAAAGCATGGATTTTTCGCCATAAAGATCTTCCTGTTGATGAGGCCGATCTGCCTCTTATCAAGCCGATGACGCCTCACCGTGCCTCACAACTTTGGCAAACACAAATTAGTGAGTTAAGTGAGCACTACTCTGAGTTTCAAAAAGGAGACTGGGCTTATGATACCGCCACTTGGTTAGAAAGTGTGGACTGGCAGAAGCGCTGGGAAAGTGACAATAACGACCTGCCAGAGTTACTAGCCGACCATCTACAGTGGGAGGATAATACGGTGGTATATTTTTGTTATGAAAGTGACCATGTTATTGAAACGACTTGGTTGATCTTCAAAAAATATTGGAAAAACTTTCTGTTTATGGATGACGGCCCTATTTTAGTCGGTCGCAAGCGTAAGCAAGTGGCGCAATTTTTTGACAATGGCCAAGTGCAAGTTGGCTTAAAACCTTAATTTGATCAGAGTTTATCGCTGCCAATAGCCATAAAACTAAGCCATTAGCAGGGCAACTGCATTTATCATTTGACACTCTGCAAGGGATCGCAATGCGCATTCTACATACTTCAGATTGGCATTTAGGCCAGTATTTTTATGGTAAAACGCGTTTGCATGAGCAAAGCGCGTTTTTAGATTGGTTATTGCAACAGATTGAAACCTTGCAGATTGATTGTTTAGTTGTGGCAGGAGATCTGTTTGATACTGGAACACCGCCCAGTTATGCACGCACCCTGCTGAATGAGTTTGTCTTAAAATTAACCACCGCTGGCTGCACTTTGGTTTTACTGGCGGGTAATCATGACTCAGTGGCAGTGCTGAACGAGTCTCAAGCGCTATTTCGTCGCTTAGGGGCTTATCTGGTCACAGGCATTGACCGTTCCGAAACAGATCCTAGTACCCTGATTCCGCTCTCAACACGAATGGGGAAACTCGGGGCATGGTTGTGTGCGGTTCCTTTTATTCGCGCCAAAGATTTGGTGCTAAGCCAAGCTGGCCAGACAGCGGAAGATAAACAACAGACTTTGCAGTACGCAATTGCGGACTACTATCAACAACTGTTTCAACAGGCGCAGGCCAAAAATAACGAGCAGCCACACAAGCTACCAATTATCGCAACTGGGCACCTCACCACAGTAGGGGCTAGCACTTCAAACTCAGTGCGTGAGATCTATATTGGCAGCTTAGAAGCCTTCCCAGCCTCGGCCTTTCCGCCTGCGGACTATATTGCCCTTGGGCATATTCACAGAAGCCAAGCGGTGGCCAAAAGTGATCATATCCGTTACAGCGGTTCACCTTTTATGCTGAGTTTTGACGAGTGCACACAAGCCAAATCAATCTTACAAGTTGATTTCAGCGAGGGGGCTTTGACCGCTGTGACCCCGATTGAAGTCCCCTGTTTCCAGCCCATGCAAAGTTTAAAAGGCGATCTTGTCAGCATTGAACGACAAATAGAACAACTGGTAAGTGATCATTCATCAATAGGTGCAGGTGTTGATATTTGGCTGGATCTTGTGATCAGCTACCAAGATTACCTCTCTGACTTACAGCCCAGAATAGAAGCTTTTTGCGCAGACTTACCCGTTGAAGTCTTGTTGATACGTCGAGAGCGGGCTCTAAAAAACCAAACTATAACAGCACAACAACAAGAACAGTTGCATGAATTAAGCGTTGAAGAAGTATTTGACCGTCGTCTGCAACAAGAGCCTAGCCTTGAAGACCCCCTATTGAATGAACAATATCAAGCGCGCCTACGAGTTTGCTTTAAGCAAGCTCTAGAGCAGCTGCAAGACACTGCGCAAAGCACAATGCAAGGAGATGCGTTGTGAGAATATTACGCCTACGTCTAAAAAATATTAACGCGCTTAAAGGGGAGTGGCAGATTGACTTTACCCAAGCTCCTTTTGACAACAGCAGCTTATTTGCCATTGTAGGCGCTACTGGTGCTGGAAAAACCACCCTACTTGATGCCATTTGTTTAGCGCTGTATCACCAAACACCTCGCCTGCAACAGATTAACGCCTCTCAGAATGAGTCGATGACGCGCCACACTTCAGAGTCAGAAGCAGAGGTGGAATTTGAGGTGCAAGGCCAGCAGTATCGTGCTTACTGGTCTCAACGGCGAGCCAGAAATAGTGCAGAAGGTAAGCTGCAAGCGCCAAAGGTTGAGCTGGCGGATAGCAGCGGTAAAATTTTAGCCAGCAGCCTGAAAGATAAACTGGCTTTAATGGAAACCCTAACCGGACTCGATTTTGCCCGCTTCACCAAGTCAATGATGTTAGCGCAAGGTCGCTTCTCAGCCTTTTTAAATGCCAGTGCCAATGAGCGGGCAGACTTACTAGAAGAGCTCACGGGGACTGAAATCTATGGTGCGGTTTCAAAGCAGGTGTTTGAAAATTGCAAAATAGAAAAAAACGCCTTAGAGCGCTTACAAGCAAAAGCCGAAGGGGTCGAACTGTTCAGCGCTGAGCAACTTGCAGATCTTACGGATACATTATCACAGAAAAAAAATGAACTAGCGCTTTTAACGCCTAATATCAGTAGTGCTCAGCGTGAAATTAAATTGTGGCTCGATTTAAACCAGAGCACAGTGCAGCTTGAGCAACATCAACAAACCTTAGAAAAAGCCAAACAGGCATTGCACGAACAGGCCCCCGCGTTTGGTCGTTTAGCTGCTCATGCCCCTGCGCAAAAGTTAAAGCCTCTATTTGAACAGCTACAAAAGCAACACAGCTTAAGTCAAACACTAAAGAATGAGCTTATTCGTGTTCAGCAACAGCAAATTCAAAGCAAGGCCGAACAAGTTCAGTACCAGCAACAACTCACCCGAGCTGAGCAGGCTTTAGCCGCAGACAAAGCGCATAAGGTAAAAGCAGAGCAAGAAATTGACACCATCATGGTGCCACTGGATCAGAAAATCCAAGTTTTAACACAGCAGCAACAGGTGTTGATGGCGCAAGTAACAAAGCAGGAAGAACTGTGTGCCAAAACCGAAGAGAGCCGTACAGAGGCTTTTAATACAGAGCAACGTATCAGTGCTCAGCTTGTTCAATTAGCTGCGTTTCTACAACAGCATCAAGCACAGCAGGCTATGGCAGAACAACTGCCGCACTGGCAGCAGCAACTGAAAACACGTCAGAAAATAGAGCACAGCTTGCATGAAAGCCTGCGTAATTTACAAACGCTTGAGCAAACGCTAAACAGCAAAACAATACCCTTAACCAATCTTGAGCATAAACTGACTCAAGCTCGCTTTGAGCTACAGCCTATACAGCTCAAAGTTCAACAGCAGGGGGAAAGCTCAACTCTACAACAACAGGCACAACTTAGTGTAGAGCGCTGGCAACAACAGCAAAAGCTAGAGTCTGTTTGGTTAAAACTGCAACAGGCTGTTGAACAGTATCAGCCGCTAGAGCAGCAGCTACGTGCGCTAGAACAACAGCAGCACATTGACCGCTCCGCGTTATTAGAAAAACAGCAACAACAAGAGAAATTACGCGCTGATTACAAGCAGTGCAAGCAGCAAGTTCAAGATCTTGAGCGCCTACTGGCGCAAGAAAAGCTGATTAACAGTCTGCAAGCTGAGCGCGCCCGTTTACAACCCGACAGCCCTTGTCCACTCTGTGGCTCCTGTCAGCATCCTGCGGTAGAGGCTTATCAGCAGATTGAATCCTCGGAAACAGAGCAGCGCTTGAAGACTCAAAAGCTCGCCTTAGAGCAGCTAGAGCAAGAGGGTCATAGTAATAAACAAGCGATAGAGCGATTAAACTTCAGCCTACAGCAAGCTGACACCGAGCAGCAGAGACTAAAGGCTCAGCTACAGCAATTGTCGCAACAGTGGAACTCACAAGTAGTGGCGCTCTCTAGCGAATCACAAGCCTGCTTAGCTCTAGAAAATAAGGAAGGCTTTGAGCAGGCTTTCATCCAGTTCAGCACTGAGTTAACGCAGCGGCATGAGGTACAAGTTCGGCTCAGCCAGCAATGGCAACAGTATCAAACTAATCAGCAGACCCTTTTTGAGCTGCAAAAAAATCTACAGATACTAGAGCATCAAACCAATAGCCAGCAACTTGATATTGCTTCTGTGCAGCAGCAGATCAAGCACCAACAGGCATTGCAAACCAGTGCGCAGGATGAACTCACAACACTGGAGTCAGCATTACAAACGCAACTCAGTGTTTATGGTTTAACACTGCCAACGACGGATAAAGCTGAGATATGGTTACAAACTCGTCAATTAGATTGTGATCAATTTAAAGCCAATCAAACGCAATATCAGGCATTGCAGCATCAGCATGAACTGGTGATACAAAACCTGACTCAACTTGATCTGCAGTTACAACAGCATCAGCCTGAACTGAATCAGCTGAAAGAAAGCGCACAAACGCAGAAAGTGGAGCTACAGCAGCTTGAGCAAGCGCGGATGTTAAGCTTTGGTTCTGCCAGCATTGCAGAAGAGCGCACCCGTTTAGCTGAACAAGTTGCCGATTCAGAAAGCCGCTTAAGCCTAAGTCGTGAACAGTGGCAGAAAAGCCAGTTAGCCGCGCAAAAATTGAGCGACCAAGTCGAGCAATTAACACTGCAAGATGAAGCCTGCCAACAAACTTTGCAACAATATATTGAAACTTGGCAGCAAACCCTGCAAGCCAGCCCGTTTGATACTGAGGAGGAGTACCAAAAAGCCCTGCTAACAGAAAATGAGCTACAGCAACTGCAACAATTAAAACAGCAACTCGATAAAGCCTTGCATCAAGCAGAGGCGCTTTATCAAGCGCAACTGGAGGTGCAGCAAACCCACGCACAGGCTTGTGCCACATTACAAACCCAACTTACCCTAGAGCAGCAGCTGGCAGAATTAAGTCAGCAACAAGAGCAGCTGAAAACCCAAAGTGTGCAGATTCAACAACAGCTCGACACCGATCAACAACGCAGGCAGGGGCAGCAGCAACTCTTTGAACAAATCGATCAACAACGTAGCCAGCTTGCCGACTGGGAACGTTTGAACCAATTAATAGGTTCGGCAGATGGGGCTAAATTCCGTCGTTTTGCCCAAGGGCTAACCTTAGACCATCTCATCATGCTGTCGAATCGACAACTGCAGCGGTTGCACAATCGCTACCAATTACAGCGCAAGGCCGATGAAGAGTTAGCGCTGGCTATTATCGATACTTGGCAGGCAGATGTATTGCGCGATATTAAAACCCTATCGGGCGGAGAGAGTTTTCTAGTGAGTTTGGCCTTGGCTCTCGCCTTATCGGATATGGTCAGTCATAAAGTGAAAATTGATTCACTATTTTTAGATGAGGGCTTTGGCACCCTTGACAGTGAAACCCTTGAAACTGCCCTAGATGCGTTAGACAGCTTAAATGCCAGCGGAAAAATGATAGGTGTGATTAGTCATATCGAAGCGATGAAGGAACGTATTCCAGTGCAAATACGGGTACAGAAACTGGGTGGGCTTGGGATTAGTCAGCTGGAAAGCCGTTACAAAGTTGTGAAAGCGTAATTAAGAATTTCTGATAACTGCATAATATTGTTGGTGATTCCCCCCAAAAGGGTGCTACTCTCGGAGAGAAGGAAAACCAGAGAAAAATAAGAACGTAGAGGATATTTTATGCGACTATCAGAAGCTCAACACCAAGAAATGAACATTTTGCTTCAGTTCAATCTGTCCAGTATGCAAGAAGGCATTAAAGTACACTCCGGCGCAGATGCTGAACTGGTTGCGGCTACACAGCGCTTATTTGACAAAGGGCTTATCACCTTGCATGACGGTGGCTATCTGACCTCATTAGGTCTAAAAGCGGCTGAACATGCACAAGCATTGAAACAAATCCTATCGACAGAAACTACAGCTGCATAAGCATTTAAACTAGCCATGAAAAAGCTGTAACTCACTAGATTTACAGCTTTTTTGCGAGAATATCAGGTGCTTTTGATGCTCAGTGATAAGCTGCATCTTTCATAACATTTGCCATTAAACGATAGGCATCAATCCACGCTTGGCGTACCTCTGGAGTAAAGTCTTCGCCCAAGCCGTCTCGTAGAGCATAAAGCAGTGCATTACCTACAGGGGTGTAGTGTTCAGCTTTAACGCCATATTTGACATGGCCCTTAGCTAAATTCTGTAACACTGGAACTAATGCATCCAAATTCTCAAGGCTTTTTACGGCTATTTTCAAAGTTGCCATCAGCTTTTTACCTTGCGAGCTCATATCGCCTTTGAACATAGGGCGAACTTGAGGCGCAAACTTAAATAAATAACTATAAAAAATCTCAGCAGCTTGATCCGCGATAGGTTCAACTTGAGCAAAGCTCTTCTGAATCAACTTAATTTGTCTATTGGAAATTGACATTAAAGCCCCTTTAGTTTGCTCAACAATACTTATTTGCTTGGCAGTTTAGCCGCAACACTCATTTATAGCCATTTATACGGCTAGCAATTCTTTTTGTAGACTTTTGTTTACACAAGCCTACAGGCCTGAAGTGCTAAGAAATGGCTGTAGAGTCACATTTTTCAAAATGTCACGTATTAACAGTAAGTTATATCTAAGACTTTAGAGGTGTTATTCGCCAAATTGATAAGGCTTTTTACCGCTTTATACCAAGACATTTGGACTAGAATCCGTATAATTCGCGGCATTCCAAAGGCATTATGGACAAAAAGATACATCTCTACGTCTGTTACAAGGCCAGAGATGAGGTGCCTGATTTATAATTACAACAGGGATATCCAGAGACGTTAAAGGTTTTTTATGACCTTTTGATGAAGCCAAAAGCTAACTTCTGGTGTCGGTTCAATCCCAACCTAAACCAATGGCGAAGCTCGTATGACCGCAAAATCTACAGATGTATTGCTGATAGGGGCTGGTGCGATGAGCACTACCTTAGGCATGCTGCTGAAGCAGCTAGATCCATCATTGAATATGATCATGGTGGAGCGTTTAGACCATGTTGCGCACGAAAGTACTGACGGCTGGAATAATGCTGGTACTGGTCATGCGGCCTACTGTGAATTGAATTATACGCCTCAGCAAGCTGATGGCTCGATTAATACCTCCAAAGCTTTTGCCATTAACTCCGCTTTTGAAGTCAGTCTTCAGTTCTGGTCATATCTTGTTGAACAGAAGGCGATGCCCTCTCCTGAACAGTTTATTAATCCAACACCGCACAGCAGCTTTGTATGGGGCGAGAAAAATGTTCAGTTTCTGCGTGCCCGTTACGAAGCGATGAGAGCAACCGCTAACTTCGAAGATATGGAGTATAGCGAAGATCATGCCATTATCAGTCAGTGGATGCCGCTGGTGATGAAAAACCGCGACCCTAATGAAAAGGTTGCAGCGACGCGCGTGCGTTACGGCTCTGATGTGGATTTTGGCTCTGTCGCTCGCAATATGGTGAAGCATCTGCAACAGCAAGAAGGTTTTGAGCTGTTGTTGAGTCACAATGTACAAGATTTGAAAAAAGGTTCGGATGGACGCTGGACTGTAACCCTGAAGAACAAACAAGGTAAAACTGTAGTTGTGAATGCAGGCTTTGTGTTCTTGGGTGCCGGTGGTGGTGCGTTGCCGCTGCTACAAAAGTCAGGTATTAAAGAAGGCAAAGGTTACGGCGGCTTCCCTGTAAGTGGTATGTGGCTAGTATGTAAAGACCCTGCCATTGTTGAACAGCACATGGCGAAGGTGTATGGCTTAGCGCCAATTGGTGCGCCACCAATGTCTGTGCCTCATTTAGATACCCGTGTGATCAATGGCAAAAAAGCGCTGTTGTTCGGGCCTTTTGCAGGCTTCACGACAAAGTTCTTGAAGCAGGGGTCTTTCTTCGATCTGCCTTCGAGCATCAATGCGGGTAACTTGCTCCCAATTATGTCGGTGGGAATGAATAATATGGATTTGACGCGCTACCTGATTAGTGAGGTGCGTCAATCACATACGGCACGCTGTGATTCATTGCGTAACTTCTTCCCAGAAGCAAAAGACGATGACTGGGAACTGGCAATGGCGGGTCAGCGTGTGCAGATCATTAAGAAAGATCCGAACGGTGGCGGTAAGCTTGAGTTTGGTACGGAAGCGATCTCTTCTGAAGATGGTACGCTGGCAGCTTTGTTAGGGGCTTCTCCAGGTGCCTCTACGTCAGTGAACACGATGATCGGCATTATTGAGAAGTGCTTCGCAGATCGTATGCAATCTGCTGAATGGCAGGCGAAGATGAAAGAGATGGTGCCTTCCTATGGTCAATCTCTGACAGGTAATGCTGAGTTATTGAAAACAGTTCGTGAGCGCACCTTGCGTACTTTGAAGCTGGATCGACTAGCTTAGTTTCTTTAGCGTTAAAATCTAGCCGATAGAGATAGCCTCTATCGGCTTTTTTATTGGATTTAAAAATGAATGAGTTGCGACCGGAGCATCTAGTAAAATTGGCGACGATAAAAATGCCCTTTGGTAAGTATCAAGGGCGGGTGCTGATGGATTTACCTGAGCCTTATTTACTTTGGTTTTGTAAAAAAGGCTTCCCCAACGGTGAGCTTGGCGTATTAATGGGTTTAATGCTGGAATTGCAAATTAACGGACTTGAGTCGTTACTGGTGCCGCTACGCAACAATTAAGTTTTAACTACACCAACTGCCAATTGATACCTACTAGACTAGCCTTTCGGAATAACATTTCTAACTGTTGAATGTCAGCCTGTTGTTCTTGATGGAGTTTCAACATTGACTGCTCAACAGCCTGCTGCATAGTTTTTGCGCGCTCAATTTGCGCTTCCTCTACCTGCTGCAATTTTTGAGAATGCTGTTCAAGTTTGGCATGTAGATGTTCCTGCTGTATTGCCAGCTGTTTGTGTTGGTCAGCCTGTTGTTGGCTTTGCTTTTTCTGAGATGCTAGCCAGTCAGTTTCAAGTTGCTTTATTTTCTGACGCGCTTCATCTAGTTGCGCCAGCCAGCGTTGATCTGTTTGCTCTGCTCTATCTCTCTCTTCTTTCAGTTGTTGTTGAAATTGCTCTGCCAGCTTTTGTATTTCAAGCCTGTTCTCGGCCAACAATTGCTGTAGGGATGCATTTTTATCCTGCCAATCTTGAAGTTGCTGCTTATACTCAGATTTATTGGCATCTAATTGTTTTTTAGCCTCTGAATTAGCCTCTTTTAAGTGCTCAATTTTAGCCTGTAGCCGCCCTGTTTCATGCTGCTGACTTTGACACTCTGTTTGGAGCTGGCTGTTTTTCTCTTCTAACCAGCGATTTTTGCTTTCTGTATCTAATGCAGCTTTGAGCGCCTGATTTTTCTCTTCTAGCGCGTTGCGCAACTCTTGTTCAATTTTTTCTTTGTATTCTGCCAGCTCTTTACTGGCTTCATCTTTAGCTTGCAACCAGAGGCTTTGCATCAATCCACTTAGTGCATCTGGAGCAGGTGTGCGAGAAGTCAGCGATGGTCGGTCATGCTGTTCTTGTCGCCACTGTTTCAAATGTTCTGAAATGGTACTGAAGCTGCCAGTGCCAAGTCGTTCCCTTAATCCGGCAATTGTTGGATTCATCCCTTCAGCTAGCAGTTCGTCGATTGCTGTTTTTACATCTTGATAAGTAATGCCTGTTCTAGCCATTTTTCACGAATTCTCACGCTTATAGGGTGGGCTGATCTATTTTATGCATTATAATACGTATTATGTATTACGTAAAAATAATTATTAAAATGCATTAAATTTCACGGTAACGGCTATAACCATGAATTTTTAGTTTTACACTGTTACACTAGGCCATTACGAAATAAGCTAAGAAAGCAGGCTACGAAAAACTGGGCCAAAAGCGACAAAACTGCAGTCCACAGGCAAAATGTTAAAGTTAAGCTGCATTGAATAAACGAGAGGGTAAAGATGCTGATTGAACATGCTGGCCATCAGCAAGATGAACCCCTGCCAGAAAAGCAGGGATTAGAAAAAGACCAATCAAACTACCCTGTAGCGATATTGCCACTTGAAAAGCTGATTGCCATGAGCCATCAACTACCAGAAAGCCTGTTAGGTTACTGGGGCAAGAATCGTTTAGACAGCACCCCGCAAATTGGTGCAAACCATGATCTTGAAGCAATACAAAGCTGGCTTAATGAATACAAAGACTCGCCAGAAACTTTACGCAGCTATAAAAGAGAGGCTGAGCGTTTGATTTTGTGGTGTTGGCAGCAGCAAGGGCGGGCACTGTCTGACCTTAACCGTCAAGATATTGCCAACTATCAAATTTTTTTAGCTGATCCTCAACCTCGTAGCCTCTGGTGTGGTGACAAGCGCCCTCGTACCTCACCACACTGGAGGCCTTTTCAAGGCGGATTAAGTTTAGCCAGTCAGAAGCAAACCTTAACCATATTAAAAGGCTTATTTAATTATTTGAGAGATGCTGACTATCTACGGGGAAACCCTCTGGCCTTAATTAAGTCGATAACCAAACAGACTACGCCACGAAAAACAAAGCGCTATTTAGAACAGGCCGATATAGCGCTGCTATTTGAGCAGCTGCCTATGCAGGCTGACAACGCCAAAAGCCACCGTGAATGGCTGCGGGAGCGTACTTTACTTGCCTTTCTATACTATCTGGCACCACGAGCCAGTGAAGTAGCTAGTTGTAAAATGAATGACTTTTTTCAACGTAGAGGGCGCTGGTGGTGGCGAGTGCTAGGTAAAGGTAAAAAATATGCTGAGATACCAGTGCCTGATGCATTATTAAGCTATATTCAGCGCTATCGCAGCCATTTGGAATTGTCACCTTTACCTGAGCCAAATGACGACACACCTTTCATTCGCTCTATTGCAGGAACATCAGGCATCAGTGCCAATATGGTATATCGTCTTAGTAAAAAGATACTCTTGGATGCCGCAGCACAAATAGAGCATAGCGAGCCAGAACAAGCCAGTCGATTAAGAACAGCATCAACACACTGGTTTAGACACACTGCTATTACCCACCTTGCAGATCAAGGTGTAGACTTAAGGCTAGTGAGTAAAACAGCACGACATAGTAAACTTGAAACTACTGCGATTTATTTCCATGCTGAGGACGACGCTTGGCATAATGCAATTAATCCGTCGCCAACTCCCCTTGTAGAAGAGTCCTGAAAATGTCTAATCAAAATATAAGGTTTACTCCGGTGATAGCGCAGGGATCTGCCCGCCACTTGGAGATGATTGAATGGCGGCATCATATTCATGCTCATCCAGAGCTGTCATTTGCAGAGTTCAAAACAGCTGAATTAGTGACGCGTCTATTAAAAGAGTGGGGTATTGAAGTCAGTACCCAATGGGCGGAAACAGGTGTAGTCGGTCGCATTAAAGGGCTTGCGGGTGAGGGGCCTACTATTGCGCTACGAGCAGACATGGATGCGTTGCCTCTGACAGAAAAAAACACTTTTGCTCACAAATCTTGCCATGAAGGAAAAATGCACGCTTGTGGCCATGATGGACATACGACAATGCTGCTAGGTGCTGCACGTTACTTGGCTGAACATCCTAATTTTGCAGGGGAGGTTGTTTTAATATTTCAGCCTGCCGAAGAAGGAGAAGGTGGAGCACGAGTAATGGTCAATCAAGGCCTATTTGATCAGTATCCATCAGACTATGTTTTTGGTTTGCACAACTGGCCAGGGTTAGCGGCAGGTGAAATTGCAGTACATGATGGGCCAGTTATGGCAGGTATGGATACCTTTGATATTATTATTGATGGTAATGGCACTCATGGCGCGATGCCCCATATGGGTACAGATCCAGTGGTGATTGCAGCACAAATTATTACGGCATTGCAGACCATTATCAGCCGTAACATCAGCCCCTTAGAGTCTGGCGTAATCAGTATTACCCAAATGGAAGCAGGTACTGCTGCAACTATTATTCCTGATACTGTCACATTAAGAGGCACTACACGTGCCCTCGACAATGAAAGCCATCAATACCTACATAAACGCATGATTGATTTAGTACATGGTATTTGTGAAGGTTATGGGGCAACAGGTCGAGTAATTTTTGGCGGTACTTATCCTGCTACAGTTAACAGCCGAGCGGCATCTAGAGCGTTAGAAACTGTAGCAATTGGCCTGCTAGGTGATGATAAAGTACACAATAAGCTAGCACCAAGCATGGGCGCTGAGGACTTTTCGTTTTTCCTACAAGCGGTGCCCGGATGCTATTTCTGGATAGGTAACGGTCCAACAGAAGGCACTTGCAGCCTACATAGCCCTCACTATGATTTTAACGACCAGATTTTAGCCATAGGTGCCAGTCTATGGGTCTCGTTAATTTATCAGCATGGGCTGGTTAAAAAAATCTGAGCTTATTTACCATAATTACAAACCACTGCTGATGGCGGTGGTTTTTGTTTCAAGTACAATATTGCAAATTTTAACCCTCTTGGAGTTTAAATGTCGGATATTCATAGCGCCCAGCAAACCTTAGTTGATGAGTTTGATTTTTTTGATGATTGGATGGACAAATATCAGTACATCATCGACTTAGGTAAGCAGCTGCCTAGCTTTCCTGATGAATGGAAAACAGATGCCAATAAGATTACAGGCTGCCAATCTCAGGTTTGGATTCATCATGAGTTGAACGATGGAAAGATCAAGCTATTCGCCATTAGTGATGCTGCTATCGTATCAGGCTTAATCGCTCTATTACTGAAAGTCTATGACAATCGCACCCCACAAGAAATTTTGACGACTGAACCTGTTTTTCTCACACAATTAGGCTTAGATAAGCACTTAAGCCCTACTCGTAGCAACGGCTTACACTCAATGTTACAGCGCATTGCAGAGCTGGCTAAGCATTACAGCATATAAGGTTATTGTGATATCAGCCTTTGAGCTTGTATTGTTGACGAGCGCCTTGCTGGCGCTCTGTAGTATAGTTTATTACACATTAAAAACGGGCATTTCCCCAATGCCCAGCTCTGCTAAGGCACGAGCAGAGGTTTGGCAGTTTTTAGCACAAGTTTCACCCCGCCCCAAGCAAACCATTGTTGATTTAGGCTCAGGTTGGGGTGGGTTGGTCATTCCACTCGCTTTACGCTTTCCTGAATGTCAAATTGTAGGCTATGAACTATCTTGGTTACCTTGGTTTACATCCAAAGTCATACAGAGGGTGCTCAGGCTACATAACCTAAAGCTCTATCGGCAAAACTTTTTGCAACAACCATTACCGTCTGCAGATATTGTTGTTTGTTATCTTTATCCTGAGGGGATGACAAAACTGGCTGATCAGGGACGAGTTCAGCACTGGCGTCCAAGTTATTTAATCAGCATCTGCTTTGCACTACCTAATCACAATGCGCTGGAGAAGGTAAAAGTGTCTGACTTTTACCAAACCCCAGTTTACCTATATCGGCTTTAGGCTGATCAGAGTTTACTTAAGTTAAGCTTTTAGTGTTGCCAAAAAGCTCTATACAAGCGAATGACTCAAAACATCCTTAGCAGATAAGTTAATATCAGCCACTGAATTGGTTAGATAGCTTTTTAAGATTAAGAGCCAAAGAGATAAACTCATCACTGGTGGTAGCAGTTTTACTGGCACCATCGGTGGTTTTATGCGCAATATGGCTGATATGTACAATGCTTCTATTTACCTCTTCAACCGTTGCTGCTTGCTCTTCAGCTGCTGTTACGATGTGAGTGTTCATCTGATTAATATGACTTACGGCTTCCGTAATTGTTGCCAGAGAACTGCCTGCTTTCGCGACTTGTTCAACGCAGATAGCGGTTTGTGCGTTACCTTTTTTCATCAAATCAACGGCTGTACTACTGGTGTTTTGTAGTAAGTCGATCATGGTTTGAATCTCTTTAGTAGCAGTTTGTGTTCTTTGGGCTAAGGTTCTAACTTCGTCCGCTACTACAGCAAACCCGCGACCTTGCTCGCCTGCTCTGGCAGCTTCAATAGCAGCATTCAAAGCCAAAAGATTGGTTTGCTCTGCAATACCACCAATTACTTCGAGTACTCGGCCTATATTTTGAGTGTCATTCTCTAGTTTGGCTATAGCCGTTGATGCGCCCTCAACCTCATCTGCCAGCGAGTTAATGGAACGTATAGTTGCATCTACAATACCTTGACTGCTTTGGGCTTCGCCATTGGCACTTTGTGCCGCAAATGCTGCATCTTGAGCATGTATTGTAACTTGTTGCACCGTTGCTAACATTTGGTTCATAGCTGCGGCAACTTGCTCAGTAGCTGCATTTTGCTGCATCACGCCTTGATGGGTTTCTTCACTTACTGTTGTAAGCTTTTGTGCGGACTCAGTCAGATGGTGAGACGCATTATTTACGCCAGAAACAAAGTTTTGTAGTTTGTTTAGCATGCTGTTGAAGGTGCTCGCCATTTGGCCTAGTTCATCTTTTTGGGCAATGTGAGCACGATTAGATAAATTACCATTAGTTTCAACATCATGCATGATGTTCTGTAGCACTTGAATTGGCCCTGTAATCGTACGGCCAACCCAATAAGACAGCGCCATCATCATTGCCAGAATAACGGTCACTATTGTCAAGAGTTGTGCTGATTTACTCCAGAAAATAGCATCTACATCATCAATGTAGATACCTGAACCAATAACCCAGCCCCAAGGCTGAAAACCTTTTACATAAGAGATTTTCTCAACAGGCTGGTCAAATTTAGGCTTGGGCCATAGGTAAGGTACAAAGCCTGAGCCTTCTTGTTTCACCTTCTCTGTGAAGGCTACAAATAAACGCTTACCGTCAGGGTCTTTGAAATCAGTTAAATTTTGACCATTAAGCTCAGGCTTAAATGGGTGCATAACCATTTTGGGTGACATGTCGTTAATCCAGAAATAATCTTTTTCTTCATAACGCAGTGCTTGGACAGCATTCATGGCTTGAGCCTGTGCCTCTGTTGAGGACAGTACCCCCTGCTCTGATAAACCATGATAGTAAACAACAAGGCTATGAGCCGTTTCGACAACATTTCGAGTTTTCAGTTTACGATCATCCAACAGGTTTGCTTTAAGCGCAAACAGTGCGATGGACAGCATGACCAGCATGCCTATAGCCGTTAAGCTAATAATCAGCAAAAATTTACGCTTTACAGTCATTCCTCCAAAAATGGAATCCATAACAGTATCTCCAATACTTTGTACATTTGTGGGGTAGGGGCGAACAATTCGGCCAAATATGCCAAGTTAAAAATGGAATTTTGTTTTAGGTCAAAAATGGGAAACACATGGTGGGCGTCATATCCTTGACACTTTAGAGCATATAGCGATGGTGCACGCCCAAAATTGGTGCAAAATTCTATCAGGAGTTACAGTGTAATAATATGTTAATAGATATATTATTTCTGTAGCATTAGTGACCCACTGGTCTAATTCGTTGAGATTGAGCAGTATTTTGACTATTTTTTTTATCTAAAGGGGGGAGCGATTCTAGACCTAGATTTGGCTAGGGTGGCACTGAAGAGTGCCATAACTAAATAAGGCGTTTGTCTAGTCTGAGTCCTAACTTTGCGTTATGGATATCTGATTTCCTCTTTTCTTTCTGATTTTAAAAGCATTTTCATCTATCTGGCACTAAAATGTGCTTTTCTTCGGTGCCATCAAAAAGTAGGCTACGCCTGCTAAAAAACAGTGGTTGCTGATTTGTCTGTATAAATCACATTTGCACCAGAAAATTTGTTTTGATAATGAGCTATGCACAACATGAGTCAGACTTTAGATCTTAGTTCCGCACCAGCAATTCTATTCTTATTTGGTTTGTCTGGATCGGGAAAATCCTATGTTGGCAATCTTATTGGTGAGCTAACAGGATGTTATGTCTATCATGCTGATGATGATATTACCGATGAAATGATTTTAGCGCTGCAAGAGAAGCGCCCTTTTACCAATGAGATGAGAGATCGCTATTTTCCTATCATAACTGAGAAAATTTTGCATTTACGTCAGCATCATAATTTTTTAGTAGTAACACAGGCCGTTTATAAACAACGTCATAGAGAGTATCTTTGCAAAAATATACCCAATATGGAGATGATCTTTATTGATGCCTCTGATGCTGTAATTTCTCAGCGTTTAACGACTAGAAATGGCGGTATTACAGGCGCCAGCGCTTTAGCCTTGAGACGTGATTTTGAGCAACCTGACAGTAATATCAAAGTTATTCTTAACGAAGGGGATAAATCTATGCTGGTGACTCAGTTGAACAATTATTTTTCATCAGCACAACCTGAAAAAGACTGAGAGCATCAGTGTTCATTGTCCTCTGTTATACATCTCGTTCAATATTGAGAGTAAAGGCGCAGATACAGTATTGTATCTGCGCCTTTTTTTAAATCCTGACGCTAGAACCCACTGAAATATAATTTCGACCGATTCAATAATAGCCAGTTTGTTGACTTAAAATTAGAAGTTATAGTTCACACCAACATGGCTTGCGATTACATGACTATCGTTAACAATACTGCTGTCACGAATCCCCTTACCAATATGAATATAACTAGCACCCACTTCAATATCCCAATGTGGTGTGATGTCATAGCGGCCATTAATACCTGTATAGAGGTTGACTGTACTATTACCACTGTAAGCTGCACGGTTCACAGTGGCCTCTGCTATGCTCACACCATAAAAATGGTTAACCATATTGGCACTATTCCAGTTTGCACCTAAGTATGGGGTAATATTCCAGTCACTTACTTTGTAGTCAAACATATAGTCCACATTCGCAGACATGCCACTATGCTTGCCTGTTATTTCATCTAATAATTTAACTTTTAAGCGGCCTCGCTCATTTTTATGCATTAGATAAAAGCCCGCATCTAATGTACCATCACGCTCTTTCAGCCCTACAAGCTTGCTATTATTTTTATAATCATTTTTATCCGACAGTAATGAACCATTGCCTGTCAGTAGTACACCCACGCTAAACTCAGCATTGCGATACAAGTTGTAACCTAACTCATTATCTTTGACGAAAAGTTTTTCGCCACGATATTCAATATTCAAGCCAGCATAGCCTTCCCTACCTTCACCGATGAGAGGATTGTTAAAACTGCCAACATAACCTCCAACAACCCATTTGCTACCACTATCACCTGGTGCAAATGAGTCACTATCGCTGGCAATTGCATTAAATGAAATTAGGCCTGTGAGTAACAAGCTAGCAGAGGTGCGAATAGTACAGTTTTTACCATTATTTGCTGCTGATTGTTGTGTCTTGTCGATATAGTTGGTTAGCATGATAGGTTCTCTTATTTAAGCTTAGCCGCTATGAGCTGATTAAAATCTGATGACAAGATGAATTTTACAGCGCTCGCCTGAACTCAAACTGGCAAAAAGCTGAACTGAACCTGAAAGTGGTATTTTTTTCAGAAATAATTTGCAGCACTTGTACCAAATGTCAGTCTCAGTTCAACTACTGAGGTTATACTGTCTAGTGAAGGGTGCCTTAGCCCACAAGAAAATAGATATAGCTCATTACGGTCGTTACTGCACTGATGAAACTCTTCCTCAATTTGTTGTTATTAATCAATATCCTAGCACTACCTCCTTTTGTGTTAGCTGATAATCTGCCATCGAATGTTGGTGATAAGCCATTATCAGATACTGAGCAACAGTACAATAGCGATAACGATGATGTAACGAACAAAGTCGAACGTATTACTTGGCCATTTACCCGTTGGGTTGAAGAACGTGTGCAACGCTCACCCATGATTCGCACGCCGAAGGGATCGTTGTCTAAAGATGGCACATCTAGAACTTTGGACTTACGTTCAGCGATTAAACAAGCTTCTATCCTTTACCCAGGCACGGTACTTAATGCGGAAAAACAAACTAGAAATGGTGTTGCGACTTATCTCGTTCGAATTATTTCTGAAGAAGGTGTGGTAAAAACTATTACAGTTAATGCTTCAAACGCCAGTGATGAGAGCAAGTAAGATGAAAATTTTAATCATTGAAGATGACCTTGAATTACAGCGCCAGTTGGCTGAGAACTTAGTTTTAGAGCAATATGAAGTAGACATAAGCTCCGATGGTGACGATGGTTTATATCGTGCTCGTGAATATGAATATGATATGGCCATTATTGACATTGGTTTACCTAAGATATCTGGTTTGGAAGTGATCAAAAGCCTGCGCTCAGAAAACAACACCTTGCCGATTCTAATTTTGACTGCTCGCAGTAGTTGGCGAGATAAAGTGCAAGGCTTAAAGGCTGGAGCTGATGACTATTTAGTTAAACCTTTTGAAATTGAAGAGCTATTGGCACGGGTAGAGGCAATACTTAGACGTGCATCTGGCTATAGTTCTCATATAATTCAACATGGTGCAATTAAACTTGATACTCAAACCCAAGAGCTTTGGGTGAATGATGAAGAAATAGATTTAACTGCGTTTGAGTATAAGTTACTTGATTATTTTTTAAGGAACTCTAAACGCATTATATCTAAGGCTGCGCTTATGGATTGCCTGTATAATGACGACAATGATCGAGATATGAATGTGCTCGAGGTGCTTATAGGGCGCTTAAGACGCAAGCTGGATCCAACCAACACTATCAAGCCTATTGAGACGTTACGCGGACGTGGCTATCGCTTTTCAATAAAAAGTGAATTATGACTCAAATATCTTTGCGCCGACGCTTTTTTTTACACAGCGCGATTACGCTAGTTATAGTAATGTGCGTAAGCCTATTTGTCATGGATTATAGCTATCGCTCCGAACTTGAGCAGTCTTCGGCTCAACGCTTACGTCTACATATTTTTAATCTATTATCAGTTGCTGAAAAGAAGCCTCACTCCTTATCGTTACCAGATATACTACGTAACCCACGCTTTAATACACTAAATTCAGGCCTATGGGCTTTGGTACTAGATTATCAGCTACAACCTCTTTGGCACTCCCTATCTCTGGGACAAGTACCTGATCTCAATTCTACCACTCAAGAAACCGGTACTTGGGTCTGGCAAAAGCAAACCATTAACGGCCAAGTATTGCTGACAATGAGTTACACAATTGCTTGGGATACACCTAATGGGTTGGAGCGCTATCAATTTGTTGTAGCGGAAGATGAAACGTTTATCCAGCAAGAGCTAACAGGATTCCGCTGGTGGTTGGGTAGTGGGTTTTCCTTAATCACCTTGAGTTTGTTGTTAGGTCAACACTTGGTGCTTCGCTCATCTTTTAAGCCAATTAACACGCTTGAGAAGGAAATTCGAAGCCTTGAGAAAGGTGAACAAAAACAGCTATCTAGAACTTATCCTGCTGAGCTGTTCGGCGTAACAACTAACCTTAATGCATTGATTCGCAAAGAGCATACACAAAGGGAAAAATACCGAGCCGCAATGGCTGATTTGGCGCATAGCTTAAAAACGCCCTTAGCGATAGTAAAAGGCGAACTACAGCTTTTACCTAATAAGAATGATGTACTACAAAAAGCGATGGTACGTATTGATCAAAGTATTGAGTATCAACTGCGCCGAGCAGTTATTTCGGGACACAGTTTACTTCATCAAGGTACAAGCATCACTGAAGTATTAGACGACTTGATAGATGTGCTTAATCATGCTTACAGAGATAGCAACCTAGTCGTTGAAATTGATGTTGATTCAGATGCTCAATTTTATGGTGACGAAAATGACCTAATGGAAATATTAGGTAACCTGCTAGACAATGCATTCCGGTATGCAAAAAAGACTATCAATATATACGCCAAACAAGATTCTCAGCAATTAATACTGACGATTGAGGATGATGGCGAAGGATTCTCTAACGATCAAGCCATACATATATTTAAGCGAGGAGAGCGTTTGGATAGTCAAGGCTTTGGTCAAGGTATAGGGCTTTCTGTAGTTTTTGATATCGTAAATAGTTATGACGGTGGTATTACCGCTGGTCGATCTACACTGGGTGGCGCTTGTTTTACTCTGACTTTTCCAACTCAAAAGGGGGATGAATGAAAAGAATGTTAGTTTTAGTTTTGGTGCTTGCACTGGCAGCATGCACGTCCGTTACTATTCGGACAGATAGTGCAGGGAAAACAAAAGTGCCTCCAGACTTCCAACAAACCTATGTTTATTGGTGGTGGGGATTAAAAGGAGAACATTCTGTCAATGTGCGTGAAGTTTGCCAGGGGCGTGCAGTTGAACAGATGCAGTCGGTATCGACACTATCTAACTTGTTTTTTACCATTATTACTTTTGGTATACGTGAAGAAAGATCTGCGCGAGTTTGGTGTAAAGGAGCGAAAAATGAATAAATGGCTTCGGTTGGTACTTCTAGTTGTCTCCTTACCCCTTACTGCCTGTAGTACAATGAACTTTGTTAACGGTCCTGAAATGGAAGATACCGTAGAGCGCGAAACATGGCATCACCTCGGTTTAAGCGGCGTAGTTGAATATAGCCCACCATTGGATGTGAGTTATAGCTGCGCTAATCAGCAATGGGATACTGTTACGGTAGAGCTTTCAGGTTTTAATGTCATAGCTTCTTACTCTCCTTGGTTACCGCTGTCTATATATAGCCCGTGGACCATTATTTATGAGTGTCGAGAACCTATTGATTGATACCTACTTTTTAGCAGAATACTTAAACAGTACCGAAATACTATTGTTCGGGCGCTGAGTAACAAAAATGCCCGCGTGATCCTTGAAAAATAACAAGCTATTTACCACCTAGGCTAAAGTATTGGTTGTTCTCGCTAAACTGTACTTTGTTACCAAAAAGCTGTTCTAACACAGGTTTCCATTTACTCTGGTTGGCGACAAAATCCTGTGGGAATAGCCCCTTTCGCTTGATCAAGGCACAAAAAATACTGAAATTACATTGGGTTGAACTGCGTCCGGCTTTCTTTTTTTGTTGTAGTGATAGAGCCTCATGGTAAGTGCTGGTGAGGGTTTTACGCTGTTCTTTTTCAATGTCGTCAATCACTCGCACTAATGGCTGAAACTGTGTTTTGGGTTGTTCTAGGGGGATGTAATGTTTGGCGCTTCTGATCAGCACGTCTGGAGTGTTACTTTGGTCACCTATCAATATGGTTTCAAATCCTAGCTGCCCTAAACGGATAAGCAAGGGGGTATAGTCGGTATCTTGTCCTGCTATGGCAATGGCGTTATAGCGTCCTGAAAAGGCTTCTATGCAGGCGTCCACCACTAGGGCGATGTCTGATGAGTTTTTACCTTGTGAAGTAAGTCTAGATTGATGTACCAGCTGAAAGTTACCTTCAAACTGGCGCTCTACCCAAAGATGGTTATTAGGTTTTGCCCAATCACCAAAGACTCGGCGAATGGGCACCGTGCCTAAGGTTTTTAGCTGCTCGATCATAGGTTGTGCCAGTTCGGCAGAGAAGTTATCTCCATCAACAAATAAAGCAATGGTTTTGCGTTCATTTAACTGCTGTAGTGATGTTTTCATAACCACCTCAGAATGATCTATAGTCTCTTTAACTTACTGTATTTTTTGAAGTTTAGCGAAACTAAAATTTTGCCATAGATGCTTGATCTGCTGGGTCAGTTGGTCTAGCTGTTGGTTGGTCATGGTGTTTTGAGACCAGTTCAAGCTTATCTGTTGCTGAATTTGCTGTTGTAATAACGCAGCGTCTAAGTTTTGCTGTGCTTGTTGCTCTAACCAAGTGAGCCAGCGTAAATCCTCTATACCTTGAACTAAACTGATGAGCCGGCTGTTAATCTGGGTTGCACCGCACACTTCCGCGCTGGGTAGCAAAAACTGTACGTCGTCCTCTCGGCCATCGGTGGGGTCAAAAGGGTGAGCGGTCGGCATTCGGCCATGCCATTGCCAAAAGCCTTTGGCATTGCTTCGCCATAGGTAATAACCCGCTGCTAAACGCAAGTTGGGTAAGTTATATAGATAAAGCGCTTTGTTTTTCTGTTGTAGCTGCGCCAAACGCTGAGCATTGAGTCGATAACCTTGATTCAATAACACCGCATCAAACTGCTCTAGTCTTGCGTCATGTTCTGCTTGATTCAACTGCGCCATGCGTTGTGCTTTGGGGAGTACGCGATGCAGGCTTTGGCCAAGTAAACTCAGTTGTTGGTCTTGTTCAGGGTGTAAACCAGGTTCATCAGCCAATGACCATAGCAGTAACGGAGAGACTGAGCTGAGTTTTGCCAGTTGTTGCAAACTAGCGGATTGGTCATATTGGGCAAGCAAGCGTTTGACGGGGGTGTAAGCGGGAAAAGGTGGTAATAAACCAGCTAACAGAGGCTGCTGCACAGCCTGTTTAAACACTTGCTCTTGGTTCAGGCTAGGTGTGGGTAATGCAGGCGCAACTCCAGTTAAACCAAGCTTTTTGAGCAGTCGATAGTCACATTGGCTTTGTTGTTGAGCGGCAGATGAGTCAAACCAAGTGAGATGAGGCGCATAATCTAGATAGATACCGACGGGTACAGGTGCAGGTGGCAGCTTTAGATTTAGTGCTTGTAAGGTGATAGCTCTTGTTTGCGTGCCAAACTCAAGCCCCCACGGCGCTCCATTGCGGTGTTGATGCTCAACCCATTGAGACGCATCAAAATCAGCAACTAACAGCCAATGCTCGCCTGCTTTGGGCTGAAGCTGTTGTAGGCTTAGATTATCGATTGGTAACGGATCTAAAATAGCCTCTTGTTGCAGTGCCTGCTCTTGACCGCCAACACGTTTAAGCTGCTGGCGTACTTGATATAGCTGCAGGTTATTAACGGGTAGATTAATGGCATTTAATGCGGGCAAAGTCCGTTCAAAGGTGAAGTGCAAAATCAGTTTTTCTTGATCCGCATAAGCTAGGGTTTCCCCTTGATAAGGTTTGGGCAGAGCTTGTAGCAGGTTGTGATTGTTCACTACAGGCCAGTGGTTGGCAAACTGGTCTGCACGTAGTTGCTCAAAGCGGTTCAAAATCTTTCGGCTTTCTGGATATTTCATCTCTACTGGAACAGCGATAAGTGCTGAAATAAAGCGCCCAGCCGAGTCAGGGCTACTGAAACTAAGATGAATCTGACCATTATTGACTTGTACCAATGTGTCGACAGGTCTGCCACGCTTACTGCCTATACTGTACCAAAAGCGCTGCTGTGCCAGTTTCAAACTTGGGGCAAACCCCGTATTTAAAATCGGTAGAGCTGTTAGATAATGCTCTGCTATCCATTGTGTTGGCGTCAGGTTTTGCTGATAAATAGTCTGCCCATTCACTTTAATACGTTGTTCTAGGGCGTGAGGAAAATACTCCCACTCGCCAATGTCTTCAGTCCATAATCTGAGGTGCCAAAGACCGTTGGCTAAGGGCAGCTGAAGGTCGGTTAAACCTTCAATGCCATCTTGAATTAGATCATCAAAATAGGGACGTTGACGTACACGACTCGCCCCTTGAATCTGTATGCCTGCTGTTGTGCTATCCGGTGAGACCGCAGTAAATCCCCAAGCAGGATTTTGATCTTTTGCACCAAAATCCCAACCGATTATCCCCTCAGGTGCCTGAGGTTTAACTTGTAATTGAATCTTCTGAAAACGAAAGTCTTGGTCTAGGGGAACAATATAAAGCTGTCGAATATCTGTGCTGAGCAACCTTTTCTTGGCGCTGGTGAACAGTTGGTCCAAGTCTAGTTGATGGCGGAAATTTCCCGCAGGAAATAGCAGCTCTAAATTAAAACGACTTTGGTAATTATGGCTATTTTGACTGTCGATTCTGATTAATAGCCGCTGAGGTTTTTCCTCATTGCCAATGACTTGTCCATGAATGATTAACTGCTGCCCTTTTTCAATTCCTGTAGGCAGTGTCCAATATTGTTTGCCATAAGGCTCAGTCAGAGGACTGAGTATTTTGGCCGCTGCCTCTGTTGCCAGCGCTGTAGTGCTATTGAGCAGAGTCAGAGTTAATACAAGATAAAACATTGCCAAATGCGGATAAATTATCATGACTTAGCCCATATAGTGGAGGGTATTGAGCGGAGCGCTTATTGAGCCTGCTGCCCCCGTAGCTTGCAGAACATGCTGTCTAACCTCTATGGCTTTTTGCGTCCAACTTTGATTGATAACCGCTTGCTGTCTCTGTTGCTTGCGTTGCTGTTGGGCCAAAGTTGATTGTAAGGCTTGTTGTTCTAGCACTGTGTTTAAGCTGTTTAAAAAACTACTGTGCTGATAATCTGGACTTAAATGCACCAAGCCTTGATAAGCCACAGCAGCAGGGTAAGCTGTTGAGAGCACTTCGGTTCCAGAGGCTAGATACTCTCGTAGTTTTAATGGATTACAGTGTTGAATTTGTGGGCAGTCTTTAAAGGGTAACAAAGCCACTTGCCAATGCTGACAATAAGCGGCTAATTGATGGTGGGGCAGAGCAGATATCCAGTGCACATTACTTTTTGACAGCAGATCGCCTGTTGAGATTTGAGTACTGCAATTAACTGCACCAATAATCATCAAGTCGTACTCAGGATATTGGTCTGCTATTTTCCCTAATAGCTCAATATCTACCCAATCGGCTAATTGGCCATAAAAGCCAATAACTGGGCGCTCAGAAAAGTGATAAGGTTTAGTTCTTGGCTGGCTAAAAAGGTCATAGTCAACGCCATGTTCTAGCAGTCGTGTTTTTCCAACAGGAAACTTCTCAGCGAGAGCTGGGCTGGCAGCTAAAATTAGGTCGCAACGTTCAACAAGTTCCGCTTCCATTTTACTGATCACATCGTGGTCAACACCTGCTAGTGAGCTAAAGTCATCGCCACAGTAATAGATCGAGAAGTCTTCGTTGCACAACCCCACCATATCTACCGCACTGGGTAGTGAGATCCATAAAACCGTGGGTGACGTTTCAGCTTTCGGTAGCCGCACAAGCTGTTTACGCAGCTGATGACAATTAAACTGCCGCACCTTGCTACTTTTGAACAGGGGGATAGTGTTAGGTTGGATCAGATGTTGAGGCTGTAACAGTGGTTGAAGTTCATCGTTGTGAGTGCCTTTCTGATGGCTTGCCTGTTTCAGCATTGCGCTGAGTTTTTCTTTGGCCCGCTGTAGATCATGGCTGTTTAACTGTGGGAAACGTAACCCCATAGAGTTAACCCAAACCACCTCATCTTGAGGGATAATCTGTTTGAACAGATGCTGTGTACTGCTGGGATGGCGTCCCCAATCTTCACCAAAAACGATCCAACGCATAATACTGACCCCGACAAAGTAGCTTTTATAACGGATAACATTCAACTTTCTGATTAAGCTCGGTTTGTACCAACAACCTAGAGTAAATGACGCACCACTTTGGCAGGATTGCCTGCGGCAATAACGTTAGCAGGGATATCTTTAGTCACTACACTACCACTACCGATAATGCTGTTTTCACCAATAGTGACGCCTGCAAGCACCGTAACCCCTGTGCCTAACCAAACGTTTTGTTTCAAGTGAATAGTGCCCGTTTGGCTGTCTAGATCAGGTTTACCCTCTGCTCTAGCGATGGGGTCAACAGGGTGTCCGGGATAGCCTGCCAGAAATGCTTTACCTGCCATTCGCACGTTGTCTTCTAAAATCACTTGATCAGCCACTGCGATAGTGGTTTGCCAACCAATATCAACGTTATTACCTACAATCAGCTCAGGGGTTTTCTGACTAAACCAGCGACCTGAAAAAGTGCTAACACCGGATATGCGACAGTCATCACCTATTTGGATCTGTAGCGGCGCTAATATTTGTGGCATTCCAGAATAGAGGTAAAGCCGCTTACCGCCCTTGATTTGACTTTTAAATAGCGGTAACCAGTACAGTCGACTAACCAATGTATGACTCAGTTGGCTAATACTGCGATGAACTTGAAAAAGCAAAGGATGCAGCACGGGTATAACCGGAAGCTCAATGCGGTTTAACTGCTTCCAATTATTTCGAATAAATTTTGCGATAGGATTGGGGCTGGTTTTTGCCCAGCCTTTCATCTGCAACATTAAGCTGGTCTGAGTCATAACGCCTCCTACCCCAATGTTCTGATGATCGATAAAACTTATTTTACATTGGGCTCTGAAGGGATAATTGCAGCTTCTGTGCCATTCGCATTTTGCACTGCGCTAGGCTCTACTTGATGGCGCTCTAGCCAAGGTTTTAAGGTATGAGACACCGCCATACTGAGTGCGAAGAGAATGTAGATTGGCCAAGTAAAACCTTGGGTTAAGAAAGTACCTGAAACTATAAAGCCTATCACACCCGCTAATGTGGCTTGGGCACTGGTGACAATAGCCGTAGGGGCGTCAGCACTGGCTAGATTAGGCTGAGGGACAGTTTTTTTAACGAAAGGTCTCCCTGTGCTGAAATTCTCGGGAGCTTTGGGATAAAGCAAGCGATTGATCTGTTGCACCTGTTGAATATTGTTTTTTAATAGGCGAATAACCACGGTGACGAAGACAATAAAACCAACAAAACCTGTTTCTGCCAGAACGCCCAACCAAGTACTGTGCACTGCATGGTTTTTACCATCCCAATGAGGACTATAAAGATAGTAGTTGAAATAAAAATTACTCAAGCCGACACCGCTTAACGGATGACTTAGGGCCATATTAAAAGCCGCCTGCCAAGCATAAATACGCCCCATTGCAGAAGCATCAATACCCTCTTCAGCCGCGCCGCCGGACGCACGGTCTGATATCCCTGCTAATACCAGAAGTAATCCCGCAGCAGCTCCACCGCAAGAGATCAGCAAAACTTTGTTTTCAACCTTCTGCCATGCAAATACCCCTGTGACCGCAAGAATACCCAACAGCCCTCCTCTGCTTTGAGTCGCTATAATGGCTGAAACAATGATCAAATACCCCACCAGTGCTAAACAACGGCTTTTCTTGCTGGCTTGGTAAGCAAAGATCAAGGCTAAAGCAAAACTGGTGGGAAATAGCAGTACCAAAGCCAAGTCGTTAGGATCACCCAACATTGAACCAATATTCCGACCAATGGTCACCCTAGTACCTTCAACCAGCCCTATCCCATTGGCTTTGTTATTGAGCGCGACAATAGCAATCAACACTCCAGACAATAAGATGCTCCAGTTGCAAATTGCGAAATCTCGTTTGCATTTTAGCAACCAAGCAATAATCAGCGTCATTAAACCGATTTTGATGAAATTACCGCTCCAAGAGGCAATCGCCTCCCCCCGATTGCTGGCAAAGAGCAAGCCCAAGGTCACAAGACCAAAGAAAATACCCATCCCCGTAAAGTGACTGTTCCAATACACCTGAATCTCTCGGGTAATCAGCATATGCCAAGCCGTTACGGCAAGGGCACCAAGGGCCAATAGCTGTGGAATTTTAAAGGGGTAGAGCATCGGAAAAGCTTCGTGAATGCGAAAAAAAGAAAAGATAATAAACCCTAGGCAGATCCAAACGGTGCTATTCACCGCCACCCAAGCCAATAAGGGCAACATAGCAAGGGGTAGAATCAGTAGAGGGTGGGGCATTAGCCACCATAAAAAACCAAGAGCTAAGCAGATGGTCATTGGCATCACTGCTGTTGACTCATCCGCCATACGCTGAGAGATAGGATTAGAGATATGTTTAAATTTCATGCTCCACCTCTCTGACTTTCAGCGGCTGATTGCTTAGGTGTGCCTAACGAATAAGCACCATAGGCTTAACACCGTGACGCCACTCCATAAAGCAGCCCATAGCAACAATACAGTCAACTCTTGTGCCAAGTTTGGAAACGCTTGTGCGAAGTACAGCGGAAAGAACATCGACAGTAAGGCGACAGGAGATAAGTAAAGTAACCGTTTGACAGCGTAGTTTAGGGCTAACAAGCGTTGGCTGATGATAATATAAGCACTTAATCGCAAGGCTTGGCTGACCAGCAAAACAGCCAGTGCTCCTGTAATCTGATAATAGCCAATCGCAAATGGCAGTAATAAAAAGCACAACAATCCAGTGCTCAACTCAATGCTCATCTGAATTTCACTTTTATCTGTTGTAAAGCAACCTAAGTTAAACAAGGCCCCCCACTGTTTTAAAATGCCTGCGCAGACTAACCAAGGCAGATACTGCTCTGCCACCCAAAAACTTTCAGCAAAAAATAAGCGAATCGCCACAGGCGCAACCGCCACCACCATTACGCCCAATACTAAGGCTAGTAATGCTCCTTTTACCGCCCCTTCAGCAGCCTGCTGTTGGCCATCAACTTGTTTGAGCAACTGAATACGTCGGGGATACCACCACAACTGAAAGGGTTGGCTTAATAGTGCAGCCATTAGAAAAAACTTGATGGCAATACTATAAGCCGCTAAAGACTCCGCATCGATCTGTTGCGACAGTAAAACGATATCGAGTCCTTGGCTGGCATACATCGCCAATCCACTGATGATAAAGGGCAGGCCATAGCGCATTTGCATCCATAAGGGTTTAGCCTTAAATCTAATGCCACTGTCATGGTATTGCAGCCAAAGTAAATGCAGAACTTGATAACTAACGGCTATACAGGCAGCACTTAAAACCCCTAGTAAGCCCCAATTCTGGCTTAACAATCCCCAAGCTAGCAGGGCATAAAGCAATGTGCGAGTGAGCATCACTTGTAAAAAGCGCCCTGCTCGGTTTTGCATTCTTAGCCATGCTAAAGGCACGGCTAGAATGCCCTCTGTGCTGATCAAGACCATCAAAAGCCAGTACTCAAGGGTTGATATAGGCCAGTACTGATTCAGCCAAGGTAGTGACCAAGGGCTAGCCACTAAGGCTAGCAGCAGCACCGAACCAGCAATGCTTAATGCACTGCCTGTAATAGTGGCAGCGATCTGGGCTTGTTGGTTTGAATCTGCTAAACCAGCCTCACGATATAAACTGTTCACTAAACCAAAGCCCACTACAACTGTTGCACCGTTCACCAAGGCCAGCAGCGTTTCCATACGCGCAAACTCTGCGGTTCCTAATGTTGAGGCCAGATAGGGCAGCAGAAAAAAGCTAATCACCTTCATGCCAAACAAACCTGCGGCATAACAGGCTTGCTGACCTAAAGCACTGCTGAGTTGGCGGTGCATTGATGAGCTTCGCTCTACAGGCTGATCAGCTTTTAACAAGCTTTTAGTAATCGGCATTGGCCACATGATGTACCTCCTGCTGACAGGATGCGATAGCTTGAGACAGTTGCGCAGCTTGTGTACTAATCTGAAAGTTTGCCAGTAGATGCTCATGGCCTGTATCGCCCATTGCGCGTAGTACCTGAGGGGATTGGTTTAACAAGCTTCTAATGGCAGCTGACAAGGCAAAGTGATTACCAAACTCAACCATTGCACCAACGGGAATAAACTGCCCTTGTGCGTCACATAACATCTCTCGGCAGGCTTCTATATTCGTGGTGATAATAGGTAGGTGCAGCGCCATTGCCTCTTTGATAACTAGGGGGCCAGTATCTCTTACCCCCGTTTCTGTAACTATGAAAGGCGCTACCAACGCGGTATAACGTTGATAGTTATTGCAGAGCCATGTACTACTTTTAGCCCCTACAAAATAGACATAACCGATCAGGTCTAGCGCGATCATTTTCTTCAATAAAGGCAAGCGCAGCGGGCCGTCGCCCACAATGTCTAACTTCGGACGATCACGGGCAGGAATATTCGCCAGAGCATGGAGCAGCCGATCGACCCCTTTGGTTTCAGACAAGCGACCGAGATACAGCAGCCGTTTCTGATTAAATGGGTTATGCACTGTACTTTTAAACTGTGCGAGGTCAACGCCGCAGCGAATACGCTTGATGTTGGCCTGAGGAGCCATCGCCAACATATCGCGCTTCATCTCATCACTCACTGCAACCACAAAGTTCGCCGCGCGCAGTTTTAGCGGCAAATCTGCAGGCGCACGGTATACATCGTATCCATGACAGGTAAACGAAACCGTTACACCCGCCAAGCGCGCTGCAACAATCGCTGTAGCAGCAGAAGCCAAACCAAAATGTGCATGAATGTGCTGACAGCCATGTTTTTCAACCAAAGCAGCTAAGCGCGCGCCATACCAAAGTAATGAGCGTTTAGGTAAACCCTGTTGCTGATTGACAAACTGCATCGCAAATTGCAAACGACTAGGACTTGCGCTGAGTTGCCATAAAGTTTTGGCTACAGGGGCTTCAATTAATAGTTGCAGCTGATCTGCCAACATTAAATCAATGGGTTGCGCTATACCTTCATTTCTTTCAAAAGCGAAAGGCACAATATGATGACCTTGCGCCTGCATAGCGCGTATTTCATTACCAACAAAGGTTTCTGACAACACAGGAAAGCTGGGCATTAAGTAGGCGATGGTTTTCATGATCAACTCCTCAGCCTAGTGATTTGGCTGTTGTCGATCTGTCATGAGCTGGCACGGCAGATGCTTGATTAAGAACAAAAGGTTTGTTTTCAAACGACCAATTTCAAAATGCAAACCAAAATAGATTCTTGAGCCTTAATACCGATAGAGCAAAGGGAGTGCCAAAGCCAAAATGCAACGCACAAGTTGTGCATTAACAAGTGCTGGCAATCTCTTTATCAGTGAGGAATAGATTATGAATCCATTAATCAGCGTTATCATGCCTACTTGGAACTGTTTGGATTATCTACCTGCAGCGGTTGACAGCGTACTCTCTCAAGCCGTGAATCTAGAGTTGATCATCGTTGATGATGGTTCTACTGATGGTAGTGATCATTGGCTCAATCAACTACAAGCTCAGCATCAGAATGTGGTGGTATTAAAAGGGCAGCATAAGGGGGTTTCTGCTGCACGCAATTTAGCACTCAGTCATGCTAGAGGGCATTACGTCGCTTTTATTGATGCGGATGACCTTTGGTATCAAGGGAAATTACAACACCAGTTAACACTACATCTGGCAGACCCTGAGCTGGTATTAAGCTTTACTGACTACGACCATTTTTCTGAACAAGGTGCTGATCTTGGACGATGCTTTCAGTTTTGGCCTAGTTTTTATCGCCACCTTAAACCCAGTATTTACCAGCTTCGCTTGGCAGATCGTTTGAAAACAGCAATTTATGAAGAAAATGTGATCGGCACCTCAACTGTTATGGTGAAAACAGAGTGTTTGCGTTTGGCTCAAGGCTTTGACGAGTCTCTGCACTCTGCCAGTGATTGGGATTTATGGCTGCGCTTACTGGCTTATGGTGACTTTGTTGCCATTAACCAGAGTTACATGGGCTACTTAGTGCGCAGTAACTCCATTTCACGCAATGCTGAACGGCGTATTGCTAGCTTCCAAAGCATTCTAGAAAGGTTTAAACAACCCATGCAGCAGCTTAACCCACACTGCTATGCACCAGCGGTGGCGCGCTTAAAACTGGCACAAGCTGAAAATTGGCAAGTGCAAAAAGGTGGATACTGGAAGGCGATACAAGCTTATTGCCAAGCCTGCTATCAGTTGCCCAATAAACGTAATATCAGAGCCTTACTGTCCCATCTGATTAAGGGACTAGTACCACGAGAGAAACGATTGGGTAAGTGAAGTGGGCATCAAAAGCACGCGGGATAAACCCCGTATGCATGGCATACGGGGCTGATTTTGATTAAGCGTTACGCAAATCAGTAACGCGTTTGGCTT
Organism: Oceanospirillum multiglobuliferum; assembly: GCF_900167095.1. Lineage (GTDB taxonomy): Bacteria > Pseudomonadota > Gammaproteobacteria > Pseudomonadales > Halomonadaceae > Oceanospirillum > Oceanospirillum multiglobuliferum. Next base: position 63,835 of record NZ_FUXG01000008.1, on the reverse strand, counting down.
TGCCTTCTGAGCGCGCCAAAGTGCCTAAATCGGCCACTTTCACTTTAGTGCTAATACCGATATAAGACTTGATGTGGTGTTGCAGTTCAGCTGCAATCTCAGCCTTAGTGCCATCACTCACACCTGCTTCTTTCAATTCAACACGCACTTCAACGTGGTCTAAGTTACCCTCTTTGAAGACAGTCAGCTCATAGTGACCACCCAGCGCTGGCATTTTCAGCACTTGCTCTTCAATCTGTGTTGGGAACACATTCACACCACGAATGATCAGCATGTCATCGCTACGACCTGTGATCTTGTCTATACGACGCATTGGGCGCGCAGTACCTGGCAACAGACGGGTTAGATCACGTGTACGGTAACGAATCACTGGCATCGCTTCTTTAGTGAGTGACGTGAACACCAGCTCACCGTACTCACCATCTGGCAGTACTTCACCTGTAACTGGGTTGATAATTTCTGGATAGAAATAATCTTCCCAAATGGTTGGGCCGTCTTTAGTTTCGATACACTCTTGAGCCACACCTGGACCCATTACTTCAGATAGACCATAGATGTCGACTGCATCAATACCTAAACGCGCTTCTAGTTCACGGCGCATCTCACCTGTCCAAGGCTCAGCACCGAAGATACCACAACGCAACGCCAACTCATGAGGGTTCAGCCCCTGACGCTCCATCTCATCTGCCAAATTCAGCATGTACGATGGCGTAACCATGATGATATCGGGATTGAAGTCGCGGATCAGTTGTACTTGCTTCTCTGTTTGACCACCTGACATTGGAATAACGGTACAACCCAGACGCTCTGCACCATAATGAGCACCCAAACCGCCAGTGAACAGGCCGTAACCGTAAGAGATATGCACCTTATCGCCCGCATGACCACCTGCGGCACGGATAGAGCGAGCCACAACATTGGCCCAGTCGTTGATGTCGTTTTGGGTATAGCCCACAACGGTTGGCTTACCTGTAGTACCACTTGAAGCATGTACACGTACTACTTCATTCATCGGTACTGCGAACATATTGAACGGGTAGTTTTCACGCAGATCGTTTTTGCCCGTAAATGGGAATTTGGCGAGATCATCCAGTGATTTCAGATCAAAAGGGTGAACCCCTTTTTCATCAAAAGCCTTTTTATAGTGTGGGACGTTGTTGTAGGCGTGAATTAAACTCCAACGCATACGCTCCAGCTGATGAGCACGCAGTTGATCAATGCTGGCAACTTCCATAGGGTCTAGCGAGCCTTTCAAGGGTCTGTCAAGAATCATTGCTATTCTCTCCAATATTCTTCTTATAATAGTTGTCGTTAGGTCTGTGTCATTTCGGTCGTTATAATTTTTATAGCTTGTCTGTTTTGGGCTGTGCATCACAGCCCAAAACAACGGATCGGTTAAACCCGCTCAATAATCATCGCAATCCCTTGGCCCACACCGATACACATGGTGCACAGTGCATAACGACCGCCAGTGCGGTGCAATTGGTACATTGCAGTGGTCACCAAGCGCGCACCGCTCATGCCTAGCGGGTGTCCTAAAGAGATAGCACCACCGTTAGGGTTGACATGAGGCGCATCATCCGGCAAGCCCAGTTCACGTAGAACCGCTAAACCTTGAGATGCAAAGGCTTCGTTTAACTCAATCACATCCATCTGATCAATGGTTAAGCCTGCTTTTTCCAATACTTTCTTAGAGGCTGGCGCAGGGCCAATCCCCATAATACGAGGTTCTACACCCGCAGTTGCCATCGCTACAATACGGGCTTTAGGGGTTAAGCCATATTGCTCAACGGCTTCTTGAGATGCGACCAAAATGGCGCAAGCCCCATCGTTAACACCAGAAGCATTGCCTGCGGTTACCGAACCTCCTGCACGGAAAGGCGTTGGCAGTTTTGCCAGCATTTCCAGAGTAGTGTCGGCACGGTTGTGTTCATCCTGCGCGAAAACGATAGGGTCTTTTTTACGCTGAGGGATCACAACAGGGACGATCTCGTCGTTAAAAATACCTTTCTCTTGTGCGGCAGCAGTACGCTGTTGGCTACGCAGTGCAAAAGCGTCTTGGTCTTCACGGGAGATGTTGAACTGCTCTGCCACGTTTTCTGCTGTTTCTGGCATAGTGTCGACGCCAAACTCAGCCTTCATCAATGGGTTGATAAAACGCCAGCCGATGGTGGTGTCATATAAACCGTTTGGTGTACGTGAATAAGCCGACTCTGCCTTGCCCATTACGAACGGTGCACGCGACATGGACTCAACGCCACCGGCGATCATCAGATCAGTTTCGCCTGATTTAATTGAACGCGCCGCCATGCCCAGTGCATCCATACCCGAACCGCACAAACGGTTAATGGTGGTGCCCGGAACCGTGGTCGGCAAGCCCGCCAACAGTGCCGACATACGCGCTACGTTACGGTTGTCTTCACCTGCTTGGTTTGCACAGCCGTAGATGATGTCTTCAACTTTTGACCAGTCAACTGATGGGTTGCGCTCCATCAGTGCTTTTAAAGGTACTGCACCAAGATCATCTGCACGTACAGAGGCTAAGGTGCCTGCATAACGGCCAATAGGGGTGCGAATCGCATCACAAATAAAAGCATCTTTCATTTTAAGACTCCTGATCAGGGATAACCGTGCCTTTAATTTGGCGCGATTTTCCACGGAAGAAAGCGATGGCTTTACCATCTTGATTGCGGATAGCGACATCATAAATACCGCTGCGGCCACTGACCGTTACCTCTCGCGCTTCTGCAATTAAAGTATCACCCAACATACCCGGAGCGATGTATTCAATATTGCAGCCCGCAGCAACAGTAGTCGTGTTATAGCTGTTGCATGCATAAGCAAACGCTGTATCCGCCAAACTAAAAATCATACCGCCGTGACACATGCCATGACCGTTAGACATATCTTTGCGAATCACCATACTTAGACGAGCAAAGCCTGCATCCACTTCAAGAATTTTCATCTCAAGGGCAATGGCGGCATAGTCACGTTGATACATGGCATGGGCACAGTTCTCAGCCAATGTCTTGGCAGCATCTAAAGTCTGTTGATCAGCCATGGAAGTTTTGCGCTCCAAATACTTTGCGACGTAGCAACGGCGATGGACGATAGCGGTCCTCACCATAAGTGATCACAAGATTGCACAGCACTTGATGAACGTGAGCTAAGCCCACTTGATCCGCCCAAGCCAGAGGGCCTTTTGGGTAGTTCACGCCGCTTTGCATCGCAATATCAACTGCGGCCACATCGCACACTTGCTGGTTAACCGCATCTGCGCCTTCGTTAGCTAGCATTGCCACGGTACGCATCAGAACCATACCCGCAACATCATCAATGACAGATACTTTCATGCCTAAGGCTTGGAATAAACCAGCGGCTTGTTTAAGCGCCAGTTCAGAAGCCTGATCTGCAGCAGCCAAAGCGATGCGCGTGGCTTTGCTGTAGTCTAACGCCAGATCAAACAGCACCCACTCTTGGTCAGGTTGCGCTGCATTACGCTCTGTCGCCATGCGACCATCGGTCAGCGCCAAACGTAAGCTGCCAATTTGAATTTCACCCGCTTGATCTTCAACACCTGTAGTCCGCGTTAGGCTGATACCCGCAGATTCAATGCGAGCCACCAAAGCTTCGGCAACCCCTAGATTACCTACAACCGTCACGGCGTTTGGCGCATCTTGCAGATCAAAAGTGCTAGGCTCTGGCTTTACGGCCTCTGCTGCATAGTCATAGAAACCACGACCCGTTTTACGACCGTGGAAACCCGCTTCGACCAGATCTTTCTGAATCAAAGAAGGTAGAAAACGTTGGTCACCATAGTAAGCATCGAAAACAGAAGAGGTCACAGCATAGTTCACATCATGACCAATCAAGTCCATCAGCTCAAATGGCCCCATGCGGAACTGACCTGCTTCACGGGCGATGGCATCAATTGTGGCTTCATCAGCGCCACCTTCTTGCAGCACCCGAAGGCCTTCTGCATAGAATGGACGTGCCACACGGTTGACAATAAAACCGGGAGTCGATTTTGCCATTACAGTGTGTTTGCCCCAAGCCTGAGCCAGATCAAACACCTGCTGCGCCACTTGGTTATCAGTCGCTAAGCCTTTGATCACTTCAACCAGTTTCATGACTGGCGCAGGATTAAAGAAGTGCATGCCGACTAGATTTTCAGGGCGCTTCAGACCTGCACCAATCGCAGTCACAGAGATTGAAGAGGTGTTAGTGGCTAAAATAGTATTCTCAGCACATAAGCCTTCAAGCTCTGAAAACACCGCTTGTTTAACCGCTAAGTTCTCAACAATCGCTTCGATCACCAAGCGTGCAGACGCTAAATCTGCAATAGTTTCTGTTGGCTGAATACGTGCCAACAGGGCATCTTTTGCCTCAGCGCTCATTTTGCCGCTTTCAACCAAACGCACCAAACCTTTGGCGGTACGGTCGAGACCCGCTTGTGCGGCGCCTTCCGCTTTATCAAACAACAGTACGCTGTGACCAAACTGTGCGGCAACTTGTGCAATACCTGCGCCCATAGTGCCTGCACCGATAACCGCAACCACATCATTTTTACTTAAAGGGTTCATTGCTACGGTCATCTTAACGGCCTTTGAATTCTGGCTGGCGTTTTGCCATAAATGCGGCTACGCCTTCACGATAATCTTCTGTGCGGCCCGCGATGGTTTGCAAGTCACGTTCAAGATCTAACTGCTCATCCATTGTATTGGTGGCAGAGGCATGAATCGCACGCTTGATTAGTGCTAAGCCTTTTGTAGGCTGTGTTGCCAGTTGCTTAGCCGTTTCGATAGCGACATTTTTCACGTCTTCATCGTCAACCGCTTTCCAGATCATGCCCCACTGTTCCGCTTGCTCTGCTGAAACACGATCACCCAGCATAGACAATGCCATAGCACGGGCTTGGCCAACCATGTTTGGTAGCGTCCAAGTACCACCTGAATCAGGAATCAAACCAATTTTGCAGAATGCTTGAATAAATTTTGCAGAGCGTGCCGCAAAAACAATGTCACAAGCCAGTGCAATATTGGCACCTGCACCTGCCGCCACACCGTTTACAGCGCATATTACCGGCATCTCTAAGGCTCGAATGGTACGAATCATAGGGTTGTAGTTTTTCTCGATCGACTCACCTAAATTCGGTGCTTCTGCCGTTGGCGCAACGTTACGATCACTTAAGTCTTGACCTGCACAGAAACCACGACCATTACCTGTAATGACCAGCGCACGTACTTCTGCGTTTTTCTTCACTTCTTTTAAAGCTTCACGCACTTCAGCATGCATTTCAGCATTAAAGCTGTTCAAGCTATCAGGGCGGTTGAAGGTCAGAATGGCAACGCCATCCTCAATTACGAATTCGATATTGTTAAAAGACATGGATCAGCATCCTTTAAAGTTGGGTTTACGTTTTTCCATAAAAGCAGCAATACCTTCTTGGCGATCTTCAGTCGCAGCCAGCAAGGTAAAAGATTTACGCTCAAGGTTTAAGCCTGACTCTAGGTCAGTTTCAAAGGCTTTGAGCAAGGCTTCTTTGGCTAAACGTACCGCGATAGGTGGCTTACGAGCAATGGTTTGAGCTAGCTCAGTGGCACGTTCAATGGTTTTCTCAGGAATGGTTACTTCAGCTACTAAACCTGCGCTTAAGGCGGTTTTAGCATCGATCATTTCACCGCTTAGTACCATTTTCATCGCCAGAGGTTTACCCACAGTTCGAATCAAGCGCTGTGTACCGCCTGCTCCAGGGATAATACCTAGATTAATCTCAGGCTGGCCAAATAGTGCGTTGTCGCCTGCAATGACGATATCGCAGTGCATCACTAACTCACAACCGCCGCCCAAGGCATAGCCATTGACAGCCGCGATTAATGGCTTAGAGAACTGATAAATACGACGCCAGTGTTTTGGGCGAGCATCATTCATTACGCCTACAGCATCTAGTGCAGCCATCTCTTTGATGTCAGCCCCTGCCGCAAACACTTTTGCACCACCAGTTACCACTACGGCACCGATCTCATGGTCTTGTTCAACTTGCTCAAGTAGGTCGGCAAGTTCTTTTAGTAGCAATGTATTAAGTGCATTAAAGGCTTCAGGACGGTTCAAAGTAACCGTTAGAACACCTTTTGCAGAGCTTGTTTTAATTGTTTCGAAAGTCATTTCGTTTATCACTTGTAGCAACCCCATTGCAGTATTGGAGCTTTAAGGCGCACGACAAAAAACCGTCAGCGTTAATTCCAATTTAACGCTGCGGTTTTTGTTTTCTGTTTTCTAAAATATAGAAAACAGAGGTACGAATCAGTCTAGTTCAGGAACAGTTAAGCCTAATCGGGTTAACCGATCATTAATTTCACCTTCCCATGCCGCTAAACGATCAACATTTGAACTACGCATCAAACCTAATTTGCGATACAGGTCAGCACGATCAGACGTTGCACGGCCAAAAGCAGCTCTAACACGTGGATACCAGTAATTCACACTGTTTTGCGCTTCATCTGTAGAGAATGCATTGGAAATGGCTTGATTTAAGCCCTCTTCACCGGCCTCGGTATGAGCAGACTCAGTTTTTAAAATTTGAGCCATTTCATCTGCTAACGGCTGATATGAGCAATTTTGTAACTCACGCAGTTGTGTTAGAGAGGCTGTACCCATCATTAAGTTCATCACCAACGAATCCACCCAACCTTGTAGCGGGTAGTGGAATACATTCAGGCGCTTATCACCACCGATGCGGCGCTGGCCTAGATCAACGCTACGAGCAACCCGAGCAGACCAAGCATGCGAGGCTACGTATAGTTGAGGATCAACACCAAAACCTTTTAATAGGTTAAGAATGCGATCGGCACTGGAAAACTTCTCAGAAACGATGCTAGAAGCAAGAATGCTTTCTTTAACACCCGGTGCTGAGTTGATTTGAGAGGCAAACCCTGCTGCCCCTGCAAGTTCTGAATCAACAAAAACCACCATAAGGCGCATCAATTCATTACGGTATCCTGTCGGCAGTGTGTCACTTTGTGAAACTTTTTCACCTTTGGATATACGGTCGATCAGAATCTGGATGTCCGCGGTCATAGTCGCTTCTCCCGCTTAATTCTTTAAGGTGCCCGTGGGTACTAAGACGTCCGGACGTGATTGTTTTTTTTCTGTTCCCTTAAGACTACCGTATTCCTAGAAAGGGATACAAGAGTTAAATTGCATACAAGGGTTTCGGTATCGCAAAATATGGTGTATCTTGAGCAAATAAACGAGGGGTGTCTCCTTGCAAACAATAAAAACTGACAACTGGCTGATCTAGCATCAAGCACAGATCCCTGTGAGGTTCTATGACTAATATCGTAATTGTGGTTGGTACAGAGTCCGGCCAATCTCAAATGGTGGCAGACACGTTAAACGACGAACTGCTGAGTCAAGGGCATGAGTGTGAACTAGTAGAAGAGGCTGATCTAGATAGCTTCGACATTGAAAATAGAGAAGTGATCCTCATTTGTACTTCTACTCATGGTGATGGTGAATTGCCAGACAACATTATTCCGTTCCACGATGCACTTAAAGAACAAAAGCCAGATTTATCACATATTAAATATGGCGTTATCGCTTTAGGCGACCAAACTTACCATCAGACTTTTTGTCAAGCAGGTAAGGATATGGACGTACTACTAGCCTCATTAGGTGCCGTTAAAGTGGGTGAGCGCTTAGAAATCGACGCTTGCACACAGCCGCTACCAGATGAAGATGCGTTAGAATGGGTCAATGAGTGGCTAAAAGAGCTTTAACTCTAACCAAACAAGTTTACACTGCTTTAAAACTGTTTATTAATTATCTTTATAGTATCACTCTGCTCAAAATAATAATGTGATACGAGTTTTTCAGGAGAGAATACTGCTATGAGTCAAAATGAATTTTTCCAGCGTCACCAAAATACATTAGAGCAAGCGTTAAACGCTATTCAGAGTCGCGACTATTGGACGCCATACTCTGAAAACCCAAGCCCACGCGTTTATGGTGAAGATGCCAATCAGAAAGGTGAGGAAGCTTTCAAAGCGACTCTAGGCAACTATTTCGAGCTTGAAATGCCAGGCATTACAGGTGAAGTAGCGGGAGAGCCTTCACCTTACGGTATTGAAATGGGTGTGCGCTATCCTCAGGTTGATCACAACGTATTGATCCCTGAAATGAAAAAAGCGATGAAAGCATGGCGTGATGCGGGTGTAGACACCCGTGCTGGCGTTTGTATGGAAATTCTTGATCGCCTAAACAAAAACAGCTTTGAGATCGCTTATGGTGTTATGCACACCTCAGGTCAAGGCTTTATGATGGCATTCCAAGCAGGTGGCCCACACGCTCAAGACCGTGGTCTGGAAGCCGTTGCTTATGCCTATCGCGCTATGAAAGAAGTACCTGAAAGCGCAACTTGGACTAAGCCACAAGGCAAACATGATCCGTTGGTACTGGAAAAGAAATTCCACATCGTTCCACGCGGTGTTGCATTGGTTGTAGGTTGTTCAACCTTCCCAACTTGGAATACTTATCCAGGTCTATTCGCTTCTCTTGTTACGGGTAACCCTGTGATTGTGAAGCCACACCCTGCAGCCATTTTGCCAGCAGCCGTTTCAATCAAGATCGCGCAAGACGTATTAAAAGAAGCAGGCTTCCCGCCTTACTTGGTGTCTATGGTTGTTGATACTGCTGAAGCACCTATCACCAAAGAGCTGGCGACCCATAAAGATATCAAACTGATCGACTTTACGGGTTCTAACTTCTTCGGTACTTGGTTAGAAGACAATGCACGCCAAGCACAGGTGTTCACTGAGAAAGCCGGTGTAAACTCTGTTGTAATCGACAGTGTAACGGACATTAAGGCTGTTGCCCGTAACCTTGCGTTTACGCTGAGTTTATATTCAGGCCAAATGTGTACTACAACTCAGGCAATTTATGTACCTCGCACAGGCATTAAAACTGCTGACGGTGAAATGAGCTTTGATGATGTAGCACAAACCCTAGCAACTGCTACTTCCAAGTTCTTGTCTGATATTGACCGTGCAACTATGGTGCTAGGTGCAATACAGTCTTGTGCAACTGAAGCCCGTATTAAAGAGTGTGAAGCATTGGGTGAAGTGGTATTGGCCAGCACCAAGCTTGAACATCCACAGTTCCCGAATGCGCGCGTTCACACTCCACTGATTTTAAAAGTGGATGCGGCAGATAAAGAAACGTTCAGCGAAGAGCGTTTTGGCCCAGTCTCTTTCATTATTGCCACTGACAGCACTGAGCACAGCTTGCAGTTAGCAGGCGAAGTGATTAGCGAAAAAGGCGCTATCACCTTAGGTGTTTACTCAACAGATGCTGCTGTTTTAGAGCAAGCTGAAGAGTTGGCAATGGATGTGGGTGTAGCCCTGTCTTGCAACCTAGATGGTGGTGTTTTTGTCAATCAATCGGCTGCATTCAGTGATTTCCATGCCACAGGTGGCAACCCAGCCTCTAACGCATCTTTGACTGATATTGCCTTTGTATCACGTCGTTTCATCACTGTTCAAAGCCGTCGCCATCAGTAAGCGCGTATTGCTCTGAATCTAACGGCTGGCGTATACGCTGGCCGTTATTGCTCAAGCCTCAGACAAAATCAATCTGATATTAACAGGCTTTTGAGTTAAGAAACCTTCTCAAACAAAGGATTCCTTTATGCAAGTCTATAGCATTGATGGCATCGTTCCTGTTGTTGACCCTACCGCTTTTGTACACCCTACCGCCGTTCTAATTGGTGATGTCATCATCGGCCCACGCTGCTATATCGGCCCTAATGCCTGTTTACGGGGTGATTTTGGTCGTCTAGTAATTAAAGAGGGTGCAAACGTGCAAGACACCTGTGTGATGCACGGTTTTCCTGGTACAGAAACCGTTGTGGATGTGGACGGTCATATCGGCCACGGCGCAGTGTTACACGGTTGTTATATCGGTAAAAATGCATTGGTCGGTATGAATGCCGTAGTGATGGACAATGCTCGTATTGGTGAAGCCTCAATTGTTGCTGCTTGCGCCTTTGTTAAAGCCGACTTTGATTGCCCTCCCCGCTCATTATTGGCAGGTACGCCAGCTAAAATTATCCGAGAGCTATCCGACAAAGAGATCGAGTGGAAGGGTAAAGGCACTGCTGAATATCAAAACCTTTCGATTCGTAGCTTACAAACTATGCAGAAGGTAGCACCTTTAACTGAGGTTGAACCAGATCGAAAGCGCATTGATATACCTGATGTGAAACCTTTATACGCGGTTAAACAGCAAGACTGATTCGTTAACTCGCGCGTTCGTCCCCTAACTACAAAAAACAATCACTGCAAACGAATAAGTGGAGAACACACTGTGTCTTATCAAAATATCATTGCTGAAGCCCGTGGTGCAGTAGGCTGGATTCAACTCAATCGCCCTGAAGCGCTGAATGCTTTGTCCAATGCTTTGGTTTCAGAGGTAGGCCAAGCCATTGAACAGTTCCAAGCGGATGACAATATTGGCGCAATGGTCATCACAGGTAATGCCAAAGCTTTTGCCGCAGGTGCTGACATTAAAGACATGGAAGGCCAAGAGTTTATTGATCTGTTTCTCGCAGACTTCCCTTACAACCGTCGTGATGGTTGGGACAGCTTAAATACAGCACGTAAGCCTATTATTGCCGCAGTGGCCGGCTTCGCATTAGGCGGTGGCTGCGAAATGGCTATGGCCTGTGATTTTATTTTGGCCGCCGATACCGCCAAATTTGGCCAGCCTGAAATCAATATTGGCACAATGCCAGGTGCGGGTGGTACACAGCGTTTAACCAAAGCAATTGGCAAAGCTAAAGCGATGGAAATGTGTCTGACAGGTCGCATGATGGATGCTGAAGAAGCAGAACGTGCAGGCTTGGTAAGCCGAATTATTCCTGCGGATCAGCTAGAAGAAGAAGCTCTAAAAGTCGCTGGTAAAATCGCAAAACTGTCACGCCCAACCGTTTATATGATTAAAGAGGCGGTTAACGTGGCTTTTGAAACCAGCCTGCAAGAGGGTTTACGTTTTGAGCGTCGCGCTTTTGCTTCTACTTTTGCCACCGCAGATCAGAAAGAAGGCATGAAAGCCTTTGTTGAAAAACGTAAGCCTGAGTTCAAAAATCGTTAATCAACCTTATCCTGATTCACGATTATAAACCTTTCACCTTGCTTTGGCCGCACAACGCCTTGTGCGGCTTTTTTTATACAGTTTCATTTATCATCACCGTTCAATAGAGCCTAAATTATGGATATTGCAACCGAGTCACTTTCCCCCATTGAAACCATCAATCTTTTAGGAAGCACAGTTTACCCTCGCCCAATTGCATGGGTCTCAACACAAAGCGCTGAAGGGATCAATAACTTAGCACCCTTCTCTTACTTTAATGTTGCCAGTGTTAACCCTCCTATCATCAGCTTCTCCGTTTTACTGAATGCCAAAGGTGAAGAGAAAGACAGCTTAATCAATCTAAAAGCCAGTAAACATTTTGTCGTGAATATGGTCGACAAAAGCCATGCCGAACAGATGAATCAAACCAGTGCAGATTTACCTGCCGAGGTCGACGAGTTTGAGCTAGCTGGCTTAACACCTTTAAGAGTTGCGTCAGGGTCAAGCCCCGCTATAAAGGAAGCATTAGCATGGTTTGAGTGTCGTTTACACAGCGTTCAACGCTTAGGTGATGGCCCATTAGCAGGTAATTTGGTACTAGGTGAAATCGTCAACATCCATATTGATGACAATGTCTGGCAAAATGGTCGCGTGAATATGGACGCATGGAACTTAATTGCTAAGTTGGGTGGTCACAGGTATAGCGAGAGTAACCAGACTTTCAGCTTGAAACGACCACAAGCCTAGATATGTAATTTAAATGGCCAAATGCAACAGTACTGCTTTAGATATTGCCACGTTGAGCTGAGCGTAACAGATATTAAAGTCGTAACCAGCTAATGTTTAGGTTTAAATCATACTTCTAATATGGATAATGGTGCGCCTCTGTAAATGAGCTTATGGATTTTTATCTCTTGACGGCCTTAACGCAAACTTTTCGTACAGCATGCCGAAAGCTTGCTGTACTGCTATGCTTCATCATGTTTTTCATCCTGCCAAAGGCATGGGGCGATCATGCCGAATCTATAACGCAACTGCACCGCGGCGAAAAGGCTGCCGAAACAGGACGTTTACTCTTTAATCTTGATTTTAAAACGCAGGGCGTCAATAACATTAGCTGTAGCAGCTGCCATCAAGCCAGCCGTAGCTTTGCCTCTTCGAAGCAGTTTAATCGTACTTTTACAGGGCAAGCAACCCGCTATAATGCACCTGCTTTAGTACGCCTTAATCATCAAATTGTATTTGGCATAGAACGTCAGGATCCTAACTTAGTGAATCAAATCAGACATTGCTTTCAAAACAACATGAATGTGACCCCCGCCAAACTGCTGTTTGTACTGCAAAGTGATGATGTTTTAAAAACTAACTTTAACCAGCTATTTGGTCGTCTTAGCGCAGGTTCAGCCTATCAGGTCATTGCGCAATATCTGCTTGACTTGGAGTTCAGTGAGTCAAAGTATGACCAGTTCTTAAATGGCGATACAAAAGCTCTTTCTGAAGAAGAACGGGCTGGCTATCAGTTGTTTATGGAACATGGTTGCAACCACTGTCATAGCGGATCAGAGTTAGGTGGTCTTACGACCGCACCTGTTCAGATCAACAATGAAAAGGTATGGCGTAAAGTGCCAACCTTACGCAACATTGCCTTTACTGCACCCTATTTACATGATGGCCGTGAAATCTCTCTGATTAATACCATTGACTTTATGGCAAAGACTTATAGCTATCGTGCTTTAAGCCAAGATGAAGCCGATAAGATAGCCCGTTTTCTTTCTACGCATTCCAGTTCTATATCAGATTCATCTGGTGAGGTTTTTCGTGCCCCGCATTAAGCATTTTTTTGGCAGTTTATTTGACAGCATTTTATGGGCAAGTCTAACAGGGCTCTTATTGCTGATACCATTATTGGTTTTCTTTATAGATCCCGTTTACGACAATCATATCAAGAGCTTAGAACAAGAAACTATTAAGCAAAAAATGCTGCTTAGCAGTTTAAACTCCTATGCTTCAGAGCTAGCCTCTGCAACGGGAGATCCTAATCCCGAACAGTTACAACAGCAGCTACAAAAACTGGACAACAGTATTCAGCATGTGCGGCAAATATTACAGGTGCATCGAGAGCATGATTTTAGTCAGGTCAACAGCAAATGGGATCAGTATGAACAGGCTATCGAGCGTACACGCAAGCATCTTTTAGAGCTGGCCTCATACTCTGCGCTGTTTTCCCTTGAAATACATTTACTGGATAAACGCTACCCTAAAAGTTTACAAGAGATTCATAACGCTCCCATTCCTGTAAATACAAAAAAACAGCTTGAGAACGACCTGCTCAGCTTAGTTGTCAAGGTGCTAAAATACAGCGCTGAACCATCTAATACATCGTCTATAGATTTGAATAGTGCACTAACAACCAGTGCTATTAATATTCGCACACTACCCTATGCTGAAGCTCAAATGGCATTTCAGCATATTCAGGATCACTCCAAAAAAATTATTGAACATGCTTCAAACTTACAAATAAAGCTACAAATCTTGCATCAAAACCAAGCGCTTACAGAGTTGAACCAGTTTGATCAAATTTTAAGCCAATGGTTTATTGATACCCTAGAGCAACAAAGATATAGCAAATCTGCATTGATTTTCGCTATTTTTATACTTTTGGGCATTATGGTATTGGTGTTGTACCGGCTGAAAAAAACACGAGATGAATTATTAACCAGCTTTAACCGTCTAGACTCTTTTAAAACTGCGCTTGATCAACACGCAATTGTCAGCACCACCAATAGCAAAGGTCAAATCACTTACGTAAACCAAAAGTTTATTGAAATCAGCGGGTATAACGCACAAGAGTTACTTGGCCGCAGTCATGCAGTGATTAACTCTGGCGTACATCCTAAGGGCTTTTTTACACAGCTTTGGCAAACCGTATTATCAAGACAGGTCTGGCATGGTGCGGTGTGCAATCGTGCCAAAAACGGCACGCTGTATTGGGTTAACGCAACTGTTGTACCCATCTTAAATGCAGACGGTGAGATTGAAGAGTTAATGTCCATTCGCACAGACATTACGCCACAGAAAGAGATTGAGAAAGCGTTAACCGCAGAGAAAGAGCGAGCCGAAGTTGCCAATAAAACAAAAAGTGATTTCTTAGCCAATATGAGTCACGAGATTCGTACACCGATGAATGCAGTTATCGGTATGAGTCATTTGGCACGCCTGCAAAACAAAGATAAAAAAGTAGATGATTACATCGACAAGATCCAGTTCTCAGCTCAGAACCTGTTAGGAATTATCAATGATATTTTAGATTTTTCTAAAATAGAGGCTGGCAAGCTTCAGGTTGAGCACATTCCCTTCCGATTAGACAATGTTTTAAATCACTTAGCAGATGTTGCCCGAGTTAAAGCAGAAGAAAAGAATATCCCACTTATTTTTGATATTGCTGACAATGTACCCAATCAGATGGAGGGTGATGCCTTACGCCTAGGGCAGGTATTGTTAAACCTTGTTAATAATGCAATTAAATTTACTGATAAAGGTGAAGTTCATATTCAAGTATCGCTACTATCAAGCAGTAATGCTGAACATGAACTGCGTTTCTCTGTAAAAGATCAAGGTATTGGCTTATCTGATGAGCAGCAAAAAAGACTATTTAAAGCCTTCTCACAAGCAGATAGTTCTACTACACGAAAGTATGGTGGTACAGGTCTTGGATTGGCCATTTGTAAGCAGCTGGTAGAGCTGATGGGTGGGAATATAGGCGTGTTCTCGACTGTTGGTACTGGCAGTGAATTCTTCTTTACCATTAAAGCTGGTGTGCATCATCACGAAAAGCAACAGCCCATCGACCTGAGTAAAGTGCGTGTTTTATGCATTGATGATGATAAAACTATGCTTGAGTCCTTAGTAGCTCAGTTTGGATCTCAAGGGATAACAGTAGTGAGTGAAGCTAGCTCTCCCAATGGTTTAAATCGTCTTGTCAATACAGAGGCGGAAGGAGAACAGCCCTTTGATGTGGTAATTGTTGATTGGAAAATGCCCATCATGGATGGCTTTACCGTTGCTAAAGCGATTCGTCATAACTCATCCCTGAGTACTCAACCCGCCATTATTTTAATTACAGCTCACGGTGGTGAAGATTTACAACGACAGATCAATCATGAACTTATTGATGCAGTTTTACTTAAACCTGTAACAGCTTCTCACTTAGTTGATACCGTTGCTCAAACCTTATCTGAGCGCCGAGAACGGCTCAAAACAGTAAAAACTGTGCGTGGCCTTTTCAGAGAAGGTGATGAAATTAATGGCCTGCTAGGTGCTAAGTTATTAATCGCTGAGGATAATCGCATTAACCAAGAGGTAATAGAAGGTCTACTAGAACCTTACGGCCTTGAGATAACATTGGTTGACAATGGTCGGTCTGCAGTTGAATTAATACAGCAGCAACAGTTTGATTTAGTCATGATGGACATTCAGATGCCACAATTGGATGGTATTCAAGCCACCCAGCAAATTCTGCAAATGAGGTTGCCCAAAACACCACCTATTATTGCGATGACAGCCCATGCAATGGCTGAAGATGTACAGCGCTGTTTAGATGCAGGCATGTCAGATCACATATCTAAACCGATTGATCCAAAACGTTTACAAACCATATTAATACAGTGGGTCGAACCTAGGGTTATATCGGGTACTATTGCAGTACATGACTCAGGCTTAACCGATAATATTGAGCCTGATATGCCCTGTTATCTAGAAGGTGTAGACCTTAACCTTGCGATGCGCTCAACAGGTGGAAATACAAAACTGTTACAAAAGCTAATGCATCAGTTCTGCGTCGACTATCAGAACAATATTCAACCTGCTCGCCAGATGATGTCAGAAGGCCAATGGGAAGCTTTGGCACTATGGCTACATACTCTGAAAGGTACTTCTGCGACTTTGGGCATGACCTATGTTGCAGATGAAGCCGCTAAAGTTGAAAAAATGCTCTTGAGTCAACAACTTCCTAGTGATCAGAATTTAGAGCCTTTAGAGCACAGACTGATACAGGTTATTGAGAATGTTCTGCATTGCATGGAAGAGAAGCAGCTTTCAGAGTCGCAAGGTATTAAAGAACAAACAGATCAACAGTTTCGTAATGCATTGATGCCAATAGAAAACGCTAAAATTGACATGGATGTAGTCAAACCTTTGTTAAGCACTATCCGCACCATGCTTACAGAAGGGGACACAGACGTTTTAGATCAACTGCCAGAGCTAATGGCCTTGGTGCAATCTAATGAAGAGATGCTTAACCAAACAATGGCAGCGTTAGAGTTAGTTGAAAGCTTCGATTTTGACCAAGCGCTAGCGCTCCTTGCTAACTTTGAACAACGTATGAGCTAAGGTGATCATCAGAATGCAGTCTCAGGAGAGTTTAGCAACCAAAGCAACGATTTTAATCGTTGATGATACTTTGGTAAATATCAGTGTGCTGGTAGGTTTATTAAAGGACAATTACCGTACGATTGTAGCCAAAGATGGCGAGCAGGCATTGAATCGAATCTACTCTGGAGTTCTGCCGGATCTGATTTTACTGGACATCATGATGCCCGGTATAGATGGTTATGAGGTGTGCAGTCGGCTTAAAGCAGATGCAAGAACCAAGCATATTCCCATTATATTTATCAGCGCTATGAGTAATGTCGGTGATGAAGCCAAGGGTTTAGAGCTTGGTGCAGTAGACTATATTACAAAGCCTATTAGCCCACCTATTGTTTTGGCCCGCGTAAAAACACACTTAGCTTTGTTTAATCAGCAGAAAAATCTTGAGGCTCAAGTTGAAGCTAGAACCCAAGAGCTGGCTAACTCAAGAAAAGAATTGATTAGACGACTAGGCTTAGCCGCAGAGTACAAAGACAATGAAACAGGCTTACATGTGCAGCGTATGGCTGAATATACTCGGCTTGTCGCATTAGAGTTGGGTTTCAGCCCTGCAAATGCGGAAACATTAGCATCCGCAGCACCTATGCATGATATTGGTAAACTGGGTATTCCAGACGCCATATTATGTAAACCAGGGAAGCTGACCGATGAAGAGTTTGAAGTGATTAAATCTCATCCTCTGATTGGTGCACAAATTTTAGAACACCCTGACTCAGAACTACTCACAGTTGCAAGAGAGGTGGCGCTTTACCACCATGAAAAATGGGATGGCAGCGGCTATCCTGAAGGTTTATCAGGAGAAAACATCCCCATTACCGCACGTATTGCCAGTATTGCAGATGTTTATGATGCATTGATTTCTGTTCGCCCCTACAAAAAAGCATGGTCAACAGAACAAGCCTTAGCACTATTTGAAGAGCAAAAAGGTAAACACTTTGACCCTAATGTTGTAGAGGCGTTTAAAAGAGTTTTACCTCAAGTAATCGAAATACAAAAACGCCTAGCAGATAAAGCCTAAACCATAATTTTTATCCGCACTGATAAGTCTCAAATTATAAAAACTAAAAAGGGTTGTACATGAAAGCTTTGCAAGGGTTGAAAATTTTAGATTTCAGCACATTATTACCTGGCCCTTACGCCACAATGTTGCTAGCCAATATGGGCGCTACAGTTTTATCTGTTGAGTCTCCAACCCGCCCTGATCTAGTCAAAGGCTTAGAGCCTCAAATTGATGGACAATCTGCGGCCTATCGTCAACTCAACCAAAAAAAGAATCACTTAGCACTAGATTTAAAAGACCCTAAGTCTGTTGCTAAAGTGCATCAACTGGTTCAAGAGTACAACATTATTGTCGAGCAATTTCGACCGGGGGTTATGTCTCGATTGGGCGTGGGTTATAAAGAACTTAAGGCCATTAACCCTAAAATCATCTATTGCAGCATTACAGGCTACGGCCAATCTGGCCCTTATCGTGATCGTGCTGGCCATGATATTAACTATCTAGCCCTCAGTGGGCTTGTACATTACAGCCGTAGAAAGGGCCATGCACCAGTGCCACAAGGGATGCAGATTGCAGATGTTGCAGGTGGATCTCACCATGCTGTAATGGCTATTTTAGCCGCCGTGATACATCGTCAAACAACAGGTGAGGGGCAATATATAGACATCAGTATGACTGATGCAGCCTTCGCTCTAAACGCAATGGCAGGCGCTACTGCATTAGCAGGCGGTGAGCAACCTGAGGCGGAAACAGGCTGGTTAAATGGCGGTACTTTTTACGACTACTATGAAACAGAAGATGGGCGCTATATGGCCGTTGGCAGCTTAGAACCACAGTTTCAGAAAAGTTTACTGGCTTGTTTAAATCTAGAAAGCTTAACAGAAGCTTGTACAGACTTTAGACCTAAAAGCCAAGCCAAAGTGAAAAAAGCCATTGCAGAAGCCTTCCTTCGCCACTCGTTCTCTCATTGGTGTGAAGTTTTCTCAGAGGTCGATGCTTGTGTAGAGCCAGTATTGTCTTTTGATGAAGCGCAGCACCATGTTCAACTTGTTGCTCGTGGTGTGACACAGAAGCAAGGTGAATTAAAACAGCTTAGCCCACCGTTTAGATTGAAATAGCTGTTGTCGGCTCGATCTATAAAAAACAGGGCTGAGTATAAAATCTCAGCCCTGCCTGTACTGTTTTGCATCAATGCATACCGCAAGAAGCAAAATGTGGGGCGTACAGTTTTTGTTAAACTTTAAACTTGCCTAACAAGTCATCTTGCTGATAGGCCAATCCTGCCATTGTTTTACAACTTTGTTCTTGGTCTTTAGCGCCATCTGCCACCGACTGCCCTAAGTCACGAATATTAGACGCGTTTCTGTTGATCTCCTCCGCTGTTGCGCTTTGCTGCTCAGCCGCCGTGGCAATCTGAATCGTCATCTGACTTATGTCAGAGATGCTCGTGCGAATACTGGTTAACACCTCATTGGCTTTACTGGCTTCAAGTTGAGTTTGTTTAGCACGATCTCGGCTTTTTAGAATAGTGCTTTCTGCAGTTCTAACCCCAGATTGCAACTGCTGAATCATATTTTTAATCTCTTCTGTCGACTGCTGGGTACGAGAAGCCAAGGCGCGCACCTCATCCGCCACAACCGCAAAGCCTCTACCTGTTTCTCCTGCACGGGCGGCTTCAATAGCGGCATTGAGTGCCAGCAGATTAGTTTGTTCAGCAATGCCTGTTATCACCGTCAATATAGACTCAATATTATTGCTATAGCTGGCTAAATCGTTGATGGTTTTTACCACCCCTTCCATATCATTAGACAGCGATTCGATAGCCGAGCTGGTGTGCGCCACTACATCAGCACCAGCTGCGGCAGCTGCATCTGCTTGGTTGACTGCATCTGCGGCATGTTGAGCATTTTGTGCGACCTCTTGTGCTGTGGCCGACATCTCATTCATTGCCGTTGCCAGCTGATCTAATTCATACAGTTGTGCCGTTAGATGACCAGAAGCGCCTGATGCAGAGTCAGAGATTAAAGCGCTGTTGTCTCTCACTTCTGAGGTGATCTGCTTAATCTGAACAATTAATCCTTGCAGATATTCAACAAACCGATTGAAGTCAGTCGATACTTGCCCAAACTCATCTAAGCGGCCAACAGGTAAACGGCGAGTTAAATCCCCTTCACCACTGTTAATCTCTTGTAGGGATTTGCGTAAATTTTGCAGTGGTGCCAGCTGCTTGGTTAAGGTGATATAAAGCGCAGCACTGCATATTAGCGCACTAATCAGTGTAGCAATCACTGCGGTAATACCTAGTTTGTTTGCTTCAGCCATTACCTGTTGTTTATTCAGTACTACACCTACCAGCCAATTACTGCCGTATAAGTTCTCCAGCTTGTAAAAAGCTGTTAAAACTTGATCGCCATTAACACTAGCTTCATGTAGGTCTGTCGACATAGTAGGAGATTGGCCATCAAAAAGTGTGCTGTAAGACTTGCTGTTTAAATCGGCATTAGGGTGGCTGATGATACTGCCTTTAGCATCTACCAAAAATGCATAACCTGTGTTGTGAAAGTTAAGTTTATTCAGTGCGTCAGAAACTGTTTTTAAACTTAAATCTCCACCAAATGCTCCCATAAACTGGCCGTTTTTTGAAAAGTTGGCTACCGCTGAAATTAAAATCTCTTTGGTTGCTGCATCAGGATAAGGGTCTGTCAGTACCGCCTGCTTGTTGTTTTTTGCGTAGGGATACCAAGGACGTTTTCGAGCATCCCAATTTGGGGGGTTCCAACTCACATCGTTGGTAATACGTTTACCGTCTGTTTCTAACCCTCCAAAAATTAAAATAAACTCCTTTTTTAACATGGGCAGATCAAAAGTACGTTGAATAGTGTCAGCATTGAAATCTTGATCAATAGTCTGCGCCATTAAATCAATTAGCCCTAACTTGGCATTAAGCCAGTTAGTGATTTGATAGCCCAACACTGTAGCTGCCTCTTGAGTGGTTTGTTGGGTTTTCTCTAATAAAGTGTTTTTAACAGTTTGATATTGCAGCCATGAATAAGCTGTAAAGGTAACCACTATGGTCACCGAGGCTAATAGTGCGATTTTCTGGGAAATTTTCATAGTCTAGTGCCTATTATTATGAGCATAACAACTTGGCTCATCCCTGAACCCATTTATTAACTTCACTATAGCACTAATATGATAAATACAAGGGCTGTTTCAGCCCTTGTTTATATAAGCTTGGTACACACTACGAGTGCTTACACTCTTTTCGGAACGCCTCATGGCTTGATTTGCTGTGTTGTTTAATTTCACCTAGCAACGGTTTAATTTTATTGCTATCCGTACCTGCGGCTTGTAGATCCGCTAGTAGTTGGTTTAGTTTATCTATGCCTTCTAAATAACGCATATGTTCCATATGCTCGCCATGAGACATGCCCGCCATATTTGCCATATTGCTATGTTCATCGGCTTTCATATTAGGCATAGGCTGTGCTTCTTGCAGCTTCAGAGGTATTTGGTCTTTAGCTGCTATAGTGGCATCTAGCAACTGCTGTACTCGGATCTGCATCTCTTCAGTTTTGGAAGATTTAAATGCCGCCACATACCCTTTTAAATCATCCTTCATGCCTTCCATTAGCTTACTTAATTCAGTGTCTTTACAGTGATGACTGTGTGCTAAAGCAACTTGTCCACTTAGTAAAAGGCCTGCCGCAGTACAAGCTAAAAGTGTTTTTTTGAATCTGTTTTTTGTTAAAAACATTGCTATTGTCCCGCCATGTGAATATTTGAAATCCTCTTTATATTAAGCCAGATAATAGGAAGGACTATCCAATGCAATAAATAGTCCTTGCTTTAAAGCTTAAGTCGAGATTTAAAAAGTATGCTTATTCAGTAACCTCTGTTTGTTGCTGAGTCTCATCAGGGATTGCTGCCTTATCCTCCACAGGTAACACCAACTTGCCGATCAAGCTACGGCGCACTTCGTCTGCTTTGATCAGTTGTACAGTCACTAAGTCGCCTAGACGATAAACTGCCTTGCCTTTGATCATAATGCAGCCCGAGTGGTTATCTAAGGTCATCTCTTTGCGTTCACTATGAATCATGCCACCGGGGATAAAAGGTGTAGCACCATTTTCCACCAAACGCACTCGCATACCGCCACGGCTAATATCAAAAATTTCACCCTCAAAAACAGTTTCAGCCTCTACCGCGGAGGTGAGCAGCTGGCAATATAACCACTGGCTAGCATCGCGTTCTGCAACACGGCTGGCTATACGCTGCTGATCTAGCTTTTCACCCACTTCTGGCGCTGGACTAACAGGAGTTTCATCAGACAAGATGGCTTTAATTAGGCGATGGTTCAGCAAGTCACTATATTTACGAATTGGCGAAGTCCATGTGGCATAACCCAACAAACCCATACCGTAATGCGGAGCGGGGTGATTCTGGGTTAATACATAACCTTGATAGCGACGTAGGCGCATTTCTAACCAAAGGTTGTTGTCTGCTTGCAACTGGCGACGGAAAGCACTATAGCCCTCAATGGTGCCTAAGGTTTCAACGCTTGTGCTATAACCGTTTTCTATTAGTAGGCTAACCACTTCGGCCAGTTTTTCAGGTTCAAACCCGATATGGGTATTGAACAAACCGACATTGTGCTTGGCTAAAAACTGTGCGGCGCAAATATTAGCCACTACCATTGCTTCTTCTACCATGCGGTGTGCGATGCGGCGAGGGTCAGACACTACAGCGAAAACCTTGCCTTCAGCGTCAAAACGAAAGCGATAATCAGGGCGATCAGTGAATACAACTGCATTGTTTTGACGCCATAGATTGCTGGCCTCGGCCAATTCTTTTAGAGCTTGCAAAGGAGTTTGCAGGTTGATGTCATGATATAGCGGCTCGCCTAGCTCTAACCAGTTTGAAATTTCGTCATAACTGAGTTTCGCTTTAGATTCGATCCAAGCGGTAAAGAAGCTTGGGGTACCCGTTATACTGCCGTCAGTGCCAATTAGCACTTCGCAACACAACGCAGGTCGACGTACATGTGCCTGCAATGAGCAAAGTTCATCGCTTAATTGACGCGGTAACATCGGTACGTTTTTTCCCGGTAGATAGGTGGTATAACCACGCTCACGGGCAATTTTATCTAGCGTGCTACCTTCCGCTACGTAGGCACTAGGGTCAGCAATACCGATGACTAAGCGCCAGCCACCCTCTGCCAAAGCTTCTGCATACAATGCATCGTCCATGTCTCGGGTGCTGTGGTTGTCTATGGTAAACATTGACAATGCGGTTAGGTCACGGCGATGGCTACAGTCTGGCAGTTCAACCAGTGCACCTTCTTCTGCCTGTGGTGCATCTGTTGGCAACTGGTGTTTTGCCAAGGCAACCAGCCAAGGTAAACCGTTATCTTGGTCACGGGCTATCCAACGAGTAATGCAAACCTGAAAGCGATTCTGACTCATCGCGTGCTGTTTTAATTCAGCGACAACCCAATCCCCTTCCTTAAACTCAATCTCTTTTAGGTCTGGAGCAACAGCAGGCAATGCCCGATTTAGCAGGTGGTAGTCAGGCAATACTTGTAGGTGTTCTTTGTAAAAAGTGACTCGACCAATAAAGCGATTGAGCGCTGGTTCGACCAATGATTCTAGTTCTGCCGAGTCTTTGCCATTTTTTGATATTACTTTGGCAATCACACGATCCCCGTGCAGCACTTTTTTCATTTCAGGAGGCGCGACAAAGTAACTTTTACCTTTATCGGTCTCTAAAAAGCCGTAACTTTTTTCAGTGGCTTTAATTGTGCCTTCAATTTTAGGCACACTTTCCTGAATCTGTTGTTTTAGCTGCTTGAGTAATTCACTGTTTTGTAACATTGGGATCTGTCTGGCCGCTTAAGAAAGGCGGAAATAATAGTTCGGATACATGACAAAACCAATAAGTTTCCGCTTTTAAAGCAGATCATATGCTTAGAAAAAGACAAATAAGCCTCTGAAATTAATAGGGTTAGTCTATTTATTCTTTCTAAATCAAGGTGTTTCATGCTCAATTATTACCTTTGACCAAGTGACCCTTGCCAACGCTTGTGTGAAAATGCCTGCGGCACATTATAAAAGCAATCAGCAGGGCATATTGGCACAGTGTGTTCTGTTAATCGTAGATAACAGCTTTGGCTGTTAATTAAAAAGGGCAATGGGAGTTTAAAATATGAAGTATGTAACACCTGATCTATGTGATGCTTATCCGCATTTGGTTAAGGCTGTTGAGCCAATTTTCACTAACTTTGGCGGTATTAGCTCGTTTGGTGGTGAAATTGTTACGATCAAGTGCTTTGAAGACAACTCAAAAGTTAAGCAAATGGTTGATCAGCCGGGCGAAGGTAAGGTGATGGTTGTAGATGCTGGTGGTTCATTCCGCTGTGCAATGCTAGGCGATATGCTGGCAGAAAAAGCCGTTAAAAACGGCTGGGAAGGCATTATTATGTATGGCTGTGTACGTGATGTTGACGTGCTGGCTGAGTTAGATCTAGGCGTTCAAGCACTAGGCTCTCACCCAATGAAAAGCGAGAAAAAAGACATTGGTGAGTTGGGTGTTGAGTTAACATTTGGCGGTGTAACCTTCCGCCAGGGTGAGTTCGTTTATGCCGATAACAATGGCATTATCGTATCTCCTGAAGCTTTGACTATGCCTGAAGCTTAATTTGGCATTTTGGTTGTTCAGGTTTCTCGGCCTGAACAACCATTCTCTGTCCTCCTCTCTGGTAATAATCTGGCCTACCCTTTATTCTGCGGCTCCCTATCTTTTTTTAAGGCTGATCATGATCGCAAAACGATTAGATGCGCTGGCCATTGGCCTGTTAACTTTGCTCTGTATTAACTTTGGTTTACAACAGATCGCGATTAAATTTGCCCTTGAAGGGATCTCTCCCGTAATGCAGGCGGGGTTACGTTCTATCGGCGCTGCTGCTCTGTTGATGTTATGGATGCGTTACAAAGGCGAAAAAATTTGGCAACGAGATGGCGCTGAACTTTGGGGTATATTGGCAGGGCTTTTATTTGCGGCTGAATTTTTGTTGCTGTATATCGCTTTGGAATATACCGGAGCCGCTCGGGCGACCATTTTCCTATACACTTCTCCTTTTGTTGTCGCCATAGGCGCGCAAATTCTGTTGCCCACTGACCGCATGCGTCCGGCACATTTTTTCGGCATGATGTGCGCTTTTGTTGGGGTTGTTTTAGCTTTTTCAGACAAGGCTAACACCTCCAGCATACACAGCTTAATGGGAGATCTTTTGGCTTTAGGTGCAGCTATTCTTTGGGGTGCAACCACATTGGTGATTAAAGCCAGCCCACAAGCAGCCAGTTCGCCTGCACGTATTTTGCTCTATCAACTTGGTATCTCTGCGGTGATTTTGCCTGTCGCTTCAGTGTTAATGGGTGAGCAAGGCATCTTTATGCTTGATCAAAGTGTTACGCTTGCCATGCTATTTCAAATTGTGGTGGTTGCATTCTTATCATACTTAGGCTGGTTTTGGTTGATTCGTCACTATCAAGCTTCTCGGATTGCCACTTTTAGCTTTATGACGCCGATGTTTGGTGTGTTATTCGCGTGGTTGATTTTGAACGAACCTTTAAGCTTAGATTTTGCAATAGCGCTGGGATTGGTTGCAGCAGGCATCTATTTGGTTAATAGGCGATAAAGAAGAGGCGCTATTGAAGTTATCAAATAGACAACTTCAATAGCGCTGAAGCGAGAAAGTTAGCGAGTACTGACCAAGTGTCTATTACTACGCTTCTCTAAAAAGCGGAAGAACTGGATGATGATCAAACTTAGCATTAGGTAGATAAAGCCAGCAGCTAAGAAAATTTCAATTGGGGTGTAAGTTCTGGCGATAATAGTACGTGCAGTCCCCGTTAGATCTAACAATGTAATTGTCGAGGCCAAGGCACTACTTTTCAGCATAAGAATCACCTCATTACCATAAGCAGGCATGATCATTCCAAATGCTCTTGGTAGCATAATACGACGGTAAAGCATCACCCTACGCATACCAATAGTTTTGGCGGCCTCAATCTCACCTCTGGGTACGTTACCCAGCGCCCCTCTCAATATTTCTGCGGTATAAGCAGCGGTATTCAGTGAAAATGCGATAATCGCACACCAATACGGCTCTCTGAGATAAGGCCAAAGCGCACTCTCACGCACAAATTCAAACTGAGCTAAACCGTAGTACACCAAAAAGATCTGCACCAGCAAGGGCGTGCCACGGAAGAAGAAGATGTAGGCATAAGGCAGAGCATATAACCAAGGGCGATGCGAGTGACGGGCAAGACCAAGAGGCAAGGCAAGCAACGAGCCGATTAGGCCTGAAACCACCACCAACTCTAGAGTGGTCATTGCACCTTCCAGCAAACGCGGAAAGTATTGAATGATAACGTTAAAATCCATAATTATTTATCCCCCCAACGACTGTTACGTTTTTCCATAAAGTGGATAAAAACCATCGTTAGGATGGTGAGTGCTAAATAGATAAAGGCAGCAGCACTGTAAAACAAGAATGGCTCTTTTGAGTAGCTTACCGCTTCAGTGGTTTTACGCATTAGGTCGTGCAAACCAACCACCGAAATCAACGCAGTATCTTTCAGCAGCACTAGAAATAAGTTGCCTAAACCAGGTAAAGCCAAGCGCCAAACTTGGGGCAAAGTGATGCGCCAAAAAATCTTGAGCGGTGACATACCAATAGTTAAACCCGCCTCACGCTGGCCTTTTGGAATGGCGATAATTGCCCCACGAAACACTTCGCTGGCATAAGCGCCAAAGGTTAGCCCTAATGCAATCACACCGGCTACAAATGGGCTAATTTCGATATATTCATCGTAACCAAATAGTCTTGCTACGGCCATAATCGCAGTGGCAGAACCGAAGTAGATGATTAAAACGGTTAACAACTCAGGAATACCGCGAATCACGCTGGTATAAGCCAGTGCGATATTTCGAGCAAACCAGTTATCAGATAAACGTGCGGTGGCTGCTAAAATTGCCAAACACAAACCCACAACCAAACTGGCCAAAGCCAACTCAATTGTCACCATTGTGCCTGCTAGCAGTTGATCACCAAAGCCTTTGAGATCAAACATCAGAAGTACCTCAAATCAAAAAGAATGAAAGCTGTTCTGCTTAGTAAACAGAAGAAATAAATTCACGACAGCGTTCAGAGGTAGGGTTACCAAAAACTTGATCAGGATGACCAAACTCTTCTACTTGACCTTGATGTAGAAACATCACTTTATTAGACACTTCCCGTGCAAACTGCATTTCATGAGTTACGATCAGCATAGTTCTACCTTCGCCTGCTAAGTCGCGCATCACGCCTAGTACTTCACCGACCAGTTCAGGATCAAGTGCAGAGGTTGGCTCATCAAACAGAATTAACTGTGGGTCCATTGCTAAGGTGCGGGTAATAGCAACACGTTGCTGTTGACCACCAGAAATTTGGCTTGGGTAAAAGTCTTTGCGCTCTTCTAAGCCGACACGGCGTAAAAGCTGCTCTGCATAAGCGATAGCTTCATCTTTGCTTTTACCCAATACTTGAGTTGGGCCTTCAATAATGTTTTCTAGCAGTGTTTTATGGGGCCAGAGGTTGAAGTTTTGGAATACAAAACCCACCCGTGCACGCATAGCGGCCAGCTGACGAGGATCAGAGGCATCTAAGTCCCCCTTCTTATTGCGGGCTAACTTTAACTTCTCGCCCGTGATCCAAATTTCCCCTTCTGTAGGTGTTTCCAGTAGATTGATGCAGCGTAAAAAAGTGCTTTTGCCAGAACCACTGGAACCAATAATTGAGATCACATCATGTTCATGGGCTTGTAGATCGATACCTTTTAAGACTTTCAGGTCACCAAAGGATTTATGAATATTCTTTAAGCAAATGACGCTATTTTCTGGCATGTTATTCTTCTCTAGGTTGCCTGATATGAGACTACGGTGCGCTCCAAGGTTCTACGAGAAACTTGTGGTACGGTCTAAGGTAGTCGATCTTAATTTGAGAGTATCAGAATAGCCGTGTTGTATATTTTCAAAATCGGCCATTGAATTCACCTCAAGCGACCCCCTATCAGGGTGATCTACTGGAGTATTTCTACAATAAAGACATTAAGTGCCTATAGTTTAAATCATCTCTATCTGATTGATAACACTAAAAATTAATGATTTTCTAGCAAAATTGATCTGGAGGTAACATTTAACTCATGACTTTCTACTTCGCTGAGTTTTTTACGCTCCTCCCTCGGGGTTAAGCCATAATGACTACGATAAGCGGTGCTAAAATGAGAAGCACTGGAAAAACCGCAGGCTAGGCCCACCTGTAATACCGACTTATCTGTGCGCCTGAGCATCTGACGAGCACGATCTAAGCGTAGCTCAAGGTAATACTTAGAAGGTACTGTTTGTAAGTGCTTTTTAAATAAGCGCTCTAAATGACGCCTAGAGACACCGACATGACGTGCTAAATCATCCGCACTGAGAGGTTCTTCTATGTTAGCTTCAATTAATTGTACCGCTTCAATGAGTTTAGGCTGGCTAACGCCTATACGCGCTTTAAGTGGAATGCGTTGTTGATCATCACTGGCGCGCATACGTTCACAAACAAACTGCTCAGAAATAGATGCGGCCAAATCCATGTTGTGTCGCTGACTGATCAGAAACAGCATCATATCCATCGCAGCAGTACCACCACTACAGGTATAACGCTTATTATCAATCTCAAATAAATTATTGGTAACCTGTGTTAGTGGAAAGTCTTCACGCAAACTTTCAATATCCCACCAGTGGATGGTCGCTTTATGGTTATTTAATAAACCTGCACAGGCGAGAAGATAAGAACCTGTGCCTATACCGCCAATAGCCATACCACTTTGACGCTGTTTCCGAAGCCAAGCGATAATGGCATCGTTACCTGTGCGGGCGATGGGACTAGCGCCACACACAAATACAGCATCTAACATCGGAATATTATCCAGACTGCAATCGACGATAGTTTTAACACCAAAACTACTGGCAACAGGTTCACCGTCGTGACTGATCAATATCGTTTCGTAGCACTCGTCGCCCGTTACCCAGTTTGCCATCCGCAAAGGCTCTATCGCAGATGAAAAAGCAATCAATGAGAAGTTGGGTAAAAGCAAAAAGCCGTACTTTAAAGGAGGGCGGCTCTGTTTAGACTGAGCATCGACGGTGCTGACCAAATGACAATCTCCTTTGCACGATTATTTGACTAAAGTTTATACCCCTAGGATACCGACTTATGTCTAATATTGCTTCGGATCTTTGTTAAATGTCAGCTTAGCGCAAATTTATGTCGCTCATATGTAAATCTGCCTATGTTATAGTGCCGAACTTTTATTGATACTGTATCTAGCGGTTTTTCATAACAATATTCATACTTCAGCCAAACTGATAGGCTGAATCAATAAGGTAGAAATCGGTATGTCCACACTGCAAGTAACACGCGCTCTATTTGACGAAGTCATGGTGCCTAACTACAACCCACAGCAGATGGTGCCAGTTCGTGGCTTAGGCTCTCGCGTTTGGGATCAAGACAATAACGAATACATCGACTTTGCAGGCGGCATTGCAGTTAATGCACTAGGCCATTGCCATCCTGCAATGGTTGAAACGCTGAAGCAGCAAGCGGATCAACTGTGGCACTTAAGTAACACTTTCACTAATGAGCCTGCTTTACGCTTAGCCAAAAAGCTAACCGATGCAACTTTTGCAGACAAAGTGTTCTTTTGTAACTCTGGCGCAGAAGCTAACGAAGCCGCTTTCAAATTAGCACGCAAATTTGCATACGATAATTTTGGTGCAGACAAAAACGAAATTATTGCGTTCTACCAAGGTTTTCATGGCCGTACATTATTCACTGTATCAGTCGGTGGCCAAGCCAAGTACCGTGAAGGTTTTGAGCCTGCACCAGGTGCTATTACTCATGTTGCTTATAACGATTTAGAAGCCTTAAAAGCGGCTATTTCAGATAAGACCTGTGCGGTTGTGATGGAGCCAATGCAAGGTGAAGGTGGCGTAATTCCTGCCGATGCAGAGTTTGCCCGTGGCGTACGTGAGCTGTGTGACCAACATAATGCACTACTGGTTTATGATGAAGTACAAACAGGTGTAGGCCGTACAGGCCGTCTGTATCAGTATATGGAGCTGGGTGTAACACCTGACATCCTGTCGACAGCAAAAGCACTTGGTGGTGGCTTCCCTATAGGCGCAATGCTTACCACTAACAAAGTAGCACCAAGCTTAGGCTTTGGCACTCACGGTAGCACTTACGGTGGTAACCCTCTAGCGTGCGCGGTGGCAGAAACAGTGCTAGACATTATCAACCAGCCAGAAGTACTGGAAGGCGTTGCAACTAAACGTGCAGTATTTGAAGAAGAACTAGAGAAAATTAATAACCAGTACAACATCTTCACAGAAGTACGGGGTCGTGGTTTGTTAATTGGAGCCGAGCTAGTACCCGCATGGCATGGTAAGGCAGCACAGTTCTTAGCTGCTGCCCGCGAACATGGCTTGTTAATGTTAGTAGCTGGCCCGAACGTGATTCGTTTTGCACCATCACTGATTATCCCTGACGAAGATATTCGTGCAGGTATGGCGAAACTAGGCGATGCGATTGCACAAGTATTAACTGCGGAACAAAGCGCCTAACATTCTACGTGATAAAGCAAAAGCGCCTGTTAGATGACTAACAGGCGCTTTTTTATCGAAAAGTCTCTTAGTTTCAAATAATAAACTAAGCATTTAATATTTTAAGCGGTAAGCCTAAGACTGCATCACCACTACCAGCAAAATATATGATAATAGCAACCAGCCCTGCTACGGTCGCAACATACCATAATGCTGAAACAATCTGGCCATAACGATCTAATGGCAGCAAATGACTCGCATGGCGTGTTTTCCACTCGAAGAAAATTTCAACACTGCCAACCAACAACAAAAAGCCCAATAATGCCAAACCAAAGCTATAGCTGATTGCAATCCCCAATGCGGCACCAAGCGCACATAAAATCAACCCAGTTACGCTGTTCATAGAGAAGCTAATGCTTTTTAGAACATGCCCTCCATCGAGCGGCAAAATAGGCAACAAGTTAAACAGATTGAGCAAACTATTGAACGCTGCAACACCAGCAAAGAACTGATTACCTGTTATCCAATAGGCGATCAGCATTAAAACTGACATCCCAAGGCCGAAGAATGGCCCCATCAAAGAGATCACCACATCTTGCCAACGAGTGTTTATTTTGCCATCACTGAGCGCAAGCCCTCCCATAAAAGGAATCAGGTAGATGCCTTTGGTTGGCATGCCAAAATATTTCATAGCTCGGATATGGCCATACTCATGTATCACCAAACAGGCAATTAGAGTTAATGCAAATTGTAGAGAGAACAGCCATGAATATGCAGCCAAGCTCGCACCAGCCAAGACAACCTTAATTATTTTTGCACTTTTTAAGAGTTTAAAACCCAATGAGAGCAAGCCTACCATGCTCGGCTTTTGCTTAGTTTGGGGCTTAATTGTAGGTATCTGGCGTTCAATATCTTTAGTGCTACGCAGTCCCTCATGGATAGTGTCATTATTTATTTTCAGTTGATAACTGAATAGAAAAGGCTGCCAACTGACCTGAAAATCAACCGTGCAGTGTAATACATTGCCATTATCAGGATCTTTGAGATCAAAACTCAAACTGAAGTCTCCATCAGCTTGACCGTCAGCATCTTTACCTGCAACGGGCTGATCGCCCCAATATAGTATTTGCCAGCCTGCCATAGAGGCTTCTAGTCGCAAGGGTTGACCCAAAAAATCAGTTTTTAATAGTTCCACAGTTACGTACGCCATCGAGCTTAGAGTAGGGCGCTATTATGCCCTAACGTAGATAATATTGCTTAGGCTGTTACAATGCGCACGCTTAAAAAGTTAATAATGAGTCAAGGTGTAATGGTTAAAAAACAGCAAGTTTTAAAAAATGGATTACATCCCAGAAACCCCCACAATCAAGGTTATGACTTTGACCAATTAGTGGCCCTACTACCAGACTTAAAACCTTTTGTTGTTGTCACACCGAAAGGGCATCATTCTATTAACTTTGCAGACCCCGAAGCAGTAAAGCACCTTAATCGAGCATTACTGAAGCAGTACTACAACGTTTCTTTTTGGGATATACCAGAAGGCTACTTATGCCCTGCAATTCCAGGGCGTGCTGACTACATCCATTATTTAGCGGACTTATTAGCACAACCGCATGCCAAACAGCCCCCGAGGGGTAAGCATATTCAAGTATTGGATATTGGTGCTGGAGCTAACTGCGTTTACCCTATTCTTGGCAGCCAAAGCTACGGCTGGTCTTTTGTGGGGTCTGATATTAACCCTATTGCAGTGAACTGTGCGAAGCAGCTAATACGAGCCAATCAAAGTTTATCAGGCAAAATCGAGTATCGCCTGCAAACCGATAGCCAGAAAATATTCAAACATATTATTCAGGCTGGTGAACACTTTGATTTGACATTGTGTAACCCTCCTTTCCATAGCTCAGAAGCAGAGGCTAGTGCAGGTACTGAGCGTAAACTACGTAATTTAAACCTAAGCCGAGAGCCTTCCTCGAAAACAAATAAAAAACCAACGCTTAACTTTGGCGGCCAACAAACCGAACTTTGGTGCAAAGGGGGGGAAATTGCATTTTTGCGGCAGATGGTTAAAGAAAGCTCCGAGTATGCAGCGCAATGCTTATGGTTTAGCAGTCTAGTTTCTAAAAAAGAAAATTTACCCGCACTTTATCAAGCATTAAAAGCAGTTAATGCCAAACAAGTTCAAACCATAGAGATGCAACAAGGGCAAAAAGTAAGTCGTATAGTTGCTTGGAGCTTTATGGATCTTCCACAGCAGCTGCAATGGCAACAGTTTCGTTGGAAACGCTGAGCGATAATGCTTTACCCCCCCATTCATAAATAGCTGTGCACTTGAGTAAAGTGTTTTGATCTTATAAGTGCATAGCGTCTCTTAAACTTCTGTTGTCTCAACTAGCCTAATCACAATGCTACATCGGCAGTTTCCACTTCTAATTTTGTCTATCCTTTTTCGATTCATAATAAATAAAAACAAAAAGAATTATGTATCACATTAAAATTTATACTATAGTCTACAGCATGACTATATGGTCATTCTAAAAACAATAAATTAGCGCAAAGCGACAGAACCCGGATCTACCTATATGCTGCAGAAAATCAAAGACTTATCTATTAGAGTCAAGCTGTTTGCTGTATTACTCTTGCCTTTAGCGGGCATGCTCTACTACGCAGGCATTACTTTTTATGATCGTTTAAAACTTAACCAGGAGATGAAACAGCTACAATTCTCGACCGAATTGTTGACGGAAAGTGTTCATACCTCGTATGAGCTTATGAATGAAGCTAGTAGCTATCAATCTGACACTGATACTGCCTACACCGTGCAGCGCACAGACCAGCAGCTTGAGCGTTTTCGATCAGCTATGCAGGTCGCAGTACAACAGCTCAGTCATGCCGACCTACAACGTCAGCTACAACAGCTAGAGATTTCACTTCAAAAGTTGCTTGAAATTAGAACTCAGGCTCAGCAGCATAAAGACCCGATAAAAATGTCACAGGGTTATGTTGCACTCATTACAGAGATCAAAAATGTTGTCGACCAATTAAGTCGAATGAATACTCATAGTGAGACCGCACCTATTGCAAATGCATTAACAATGCTTCTATCTGCGCAAGTGCGTGCGGCACAGGAGGAGTGGATTCTAAGTCACACTTTCAGTAATGACTCTTTCCCTGATGGCTATTATGGACGTTTTATCAAACTCTCTAGTGAGCAAGCGACTTATCTAACATCATTTTCGGATCTGGTTGATGACTCATCACTCAAAGCAGCATTGCTAGAGATCGAAAAGAGCCAAACTCGTCAAGAGATCAATAAGCTACATGGCAGCATACGTCAGATATACCTAGATGGTAATTTTGGGATAGGCCAATCTAAAGAAAACTGGCATAAGCTTAGCCAAAGCTGGAGAGAGCAGCTGTATCGGCTGAGTGAACAAGGCTCTAATACACTCATACAACGCGTTGAGCAAAAAGCGCTTGCTACAGAGAATAGTCTAATCACCCTTGCGGGAATACAGATCGGTATGGTCGCAGCGATTATTTTATTAAGCCTGAGCGTGATTCGTATTATTTCAGGGCAGCTCATCAATCTAAATCAGATGATTATGAAAATTGCACAGCAGCACGATTTGAGACCACGTATCCCTGTCTTCAGTCGTGATGAAATTGGACAAACCGCTCATTCTTTTAACAACATGTTGGATGCCTTTGTTGAAATTATTCAGCAGGTACGTAAGGCCAGTACGCAATTGTCAGCCTCTGCTGACAATACGCTAAAAGTCTCTCATCAAATGGAGCACGACATTAGTGAGGGGCACCAACAAGTTGAAATGCTAGCGGCTGCAATGGAAGAGATGCATAGCACTGTGCAAGAGGTAGCACAGTATGCAGCTGATGCTATGCTACAAGCTGATAATACGAATCAGCAAACGGCGGAAGGTCGAAGCGTTGTAGGTTTGTCCATTTCAGCCATTCGTCAGTTGGAACAAGATTTAGCGCATTCAAGTAAAACAGTGAACAGCCTAAGTGCTGATACCGCAGATATTGAAAGTATGGTTGACGTTATTCGTACTATCGCAGAGCAGACTAACCTACTTGCGTTAAATGCGGCGATTGAGGCTGCTCGTGCCGGTGAACAGGGGCGGGGCTTTGCGGTGGTTGCTGATGAGGTGCGTACATTAGCGCAGAGAACTCAAGACTCAACCCGAGAGATTGAGGCGGTGATCAGTCGTGTACGCCTAAGCTCAGATCAAACTATCAAGGTCATGCAGCATAGCTTTGATCAGGTGAGAGAAAGTACACAACATGCCGACAATGCTCAAACAGCACTAGATGAGATCAGCCAGTCTATTGTCAAAATTACAGATATGAATACTCAAGTTGCAACCGCTACAGAACAGCAAAGCGTAACGGTTGAAGAAATTAATAGGAATGTTAGTCATATTCGACAACGTTACTCTGAAACTGCCTTAGCCTCCCATAAAGTTGAGCAAAGCAGCCAAACATTGTCTGATCTGTCTCACCGCTTAGAAAATATGGTACAGCAATTCAGCGTATAGCCATTTTTAAATATTCATAACTGTGCCACCCCTATTTATCTATTTAAGGGTAATGGGAAGTGGCACGGTACAATATTGAAGTCAAAGATAACGCTTGAACAAAACTCCCGGTAAGGGATTATCAAATATAGAGGCTCTTGGTAAAAACATACGTAGGAGCCTAGCTATTTTGGAGTTGAACATTACAGCAATAATCATTGCGAGTACTGTGTTTTACTTGATACAAGAGTTGATCGGCTTGATTAAGTGCGCTATTGACCTCCGCAGCATTAGCAAATGAACAAGTTGCCACGCCAATACTAACGGTGACAATAGGTGCTGTAGGTGAGTCCTCGTGTTCGAGTGCAAGAGCACGTACTGCCTGTAAGCAGCCTTGTAGTAGCTTTTCTATAGAGGTTTCTTGAGTGGTAGGCAGGAAAAAAAAGAACTCCTCACCTCCACAACGATACAGATGACCACCAAATGCATGCAGGTATTGCGCAATTTGATTAGAGACTTTCCTTAAAACAGTATCGCCTTTTTGATGCCCATAACGGTCGTTATAAAGTTTGAAGTGATCAATGTCTATGATGCCAACAAATGATAGTTCTGGATGGGGCTTGTAAACCTTAATGCGCTCCGCTGTATCTAAATCCCATTTTCTTCTATTAGGTAGCTCCGTCAAAGTATCTATATTGGCATAGCGCTCTAATAATCGCCGCTGGCGCACAATTTCCAAGTGAGTCTTAACTCTTGCTAATACAATGCTGGCATTAAAAGGCTTATGAATATAGTCACAGGCTCCCAGCTTTAGGCCCATCGCCTCATCCGCTGGAGATTGTAAGCCAGTTATAAAAATGACAGGTGTATTGTGCAGGTTTGGGTGGTTTTTCAGCTGCACAATAAGCTCAAAGCCGCTGATTTCAGGCATCACCACATCAAGTAAAATCAAGTCGGGTTGCGTTTCAATGGCTTTTGCTAACCCTTCTGACGCCTGCTTACTGGCGATAACTTGGTAATCGCCTCTCAATAATGTAGAGAGAATTTTGAGATTGCTAGTTTCATCATCAATACACAAAATAGTGAACTTATGTTCTGAATGGTTAGTTTGTATTGGAAGCATATCTTTAGGGTTCATAGATTAAACGCGCTGTGTCTCAGTTGTTATTATTTTGATTTGCTGCTCGATTTGAACTAAACACTCAAGTGCTGCGCTGAACTCAAAATCATTGATTAATTCGTACAAACATTCGCCTAAGTTGGCGACTGAGGTATGCCTAGTTAAGTCAAACAATGAGTCCGCAAGTGCTTCTGCATCTGTATTATTCTGTTGTAGCAGAGGTTTCAACTGTTGCAGTAATTCAACAATATTACTCTGCTCTGCGTCAGTCATCGGGGTCAATTGAGGCTGATTTTTATCGGTGTCTTTGTTTTTATTTAGTGTTTGTTGATTCAACACTCTATTTAAAGGGGTCAAAAGCAGTTCCAATTCATTTAAAACTTGTGTTAGTAGCCACTCAATATCTGAAGATTGTTGTGTTACTGCTAGCTCTAATGATTTTGCTGCGTTCGAAAGCAGAGATGCGCCAATATATTCAGCATTTGACTTTAGGGTATGGGCTTCACGATAAAGACTATCCCAACTCTCTTGATCGAGAAATGCTTTTAACTGCTGCTGTTTCTGCTGTTTTTCCTGCCAAAAGGAGGTGACTAGTTCTAAATAAAGCGTTGCATTGCCTTGAAGGCGCGAGATGGCAACATCAACCTCAAGTGAGGTTTGAGTTTTAAGCTGGTCTAACTGTAATGCCTGCTCTGCTGTTAACGCACTCATGGGTCTTTGAGCGGTATCTTGCGCTGTATTTACAGGGATATGTTGCCCTAAATACTGTGCGAGTTTGGTAAAGAGGATGTCTGGGTTGAGCGGTTTTGTAATATGGTCATTCATCCCCGCATTGCGGCTCTTTTTCGCGTCACCCGCCATGGCATGAGCTGTCATTGCCAAAATAGGTAAATCTTTTAAACCTAGCTCATTTCTGATTTTACCTGCAGCGGTTAAACCATCCATTTCGGGCATTTGAATATCCATTAAAACAAGGTCATAGTGCTGCTCTTGTAAACGTTGTAGTGCGACTAACCCATTTTGTGCGCTGTCTATTTGTGCGTGAGTGCTGGCTAAAAAGCCTCTTGCAACAATTTCATTAACTTCGTTGTCTTCTACTAGTAACAAACGATATTGGCTAAGATCTGGGACGCTGGCGTTTATAACGTTATTCTGATCATAGAAGTCATATTGACCTCTAGTCATGCTGACAATGGCATCCACAAGAGAGGATTGACTGATAGGCTTTTCAATAAACCGTTTGATACCTGCCTCTAGACCTAAGCGCTTGGCTTTATCTTTATCATAAGCTGAAACCATTAATATATGTGGTGCATCATGCTTTACGCGGGCTTGAATTTGCTTAGCGGCGTTAATGCCATCCATTCTCGGCATTTTCCAATCCATAAGAATCAGCTCGTATGGGTCGTTGGCTTGGTCTGCGGCAATCACCTTATCCACTGCCTGTTGGCCGTCATGAGCGCTGTCAGCTTCTATACCCAGTGCATTCAGTAGCTCTAATAACACTTTACGGGCGATGTCAGAGTCATCTACGACTAGGGTTTTTAACTTCGCCTGCGCTAACTTAACTAAATGCTGCCCACTATTGACCTGTGGCTGATGCTCCAATACGACGGTGAAAGTAAAGCTAGAACCTTTGCCCAACTCGCTTTCAACCCAAATTGAACCACCCATCATCTCAGTTAATTGTTTAGAAATGGCTAAACCTAGCCCTGTGCCACCATACTTTCGGGTAACAGATTCATCAGCTTGAGAAAACGATAAGAAGAGCTTGTTACGCTGCTCTTCTGTCATACCAATACCAGTATCTTTGATATGAAATTGAAGTTTAATGTGATTATCTTCAGCCTCTAGGCGAGAAATATGGAAATAAATGCTACCCGTTTCGGTGAACTTAACGGCATTACTTGTAAGGTTGATTAAGATCTGTTGCAGGCGTAGAGGGTCACCGTATAGTACATAAGGTACATCAGGCGCTATATCAACCACCAGTTCTAGGTCTTTCTCATGAAGCTTGTAAGCACAAACATTCACCACTTTTTTAATTACATTTTCTAGCTCAAACTCTGTGTTCTCAAGATCAAGTTTGTTAGCCTCAATTTTAGACAGATCAAGAATATCGTTGATCACCGCCAATAAAGTGTCAGATGCTTCTTGGATACGATTAAGGTAATCACTTTGCATCTCGTCGAGCTTGGTATTTAGCAGCAAGCGACTCAAGCCAATGACAGCATTCATGGGAGTGCGGATTTCATGACTCATGTTGGCTAGAAAGTTAGACTTAGCTTGGGCTGCGCCTTCGGCTTTATTTTTAGCGGCTTCTAGCTCTGTTAGTAACAGGTTTAACTTTTCAGTACGTTGCGCCACCATCTGCTCAAGGTTGTTATTCATCTCAGCCAGCTCTTCGCTTTTACTTTGCAGCTGGCTCATTTGATCTTTAAGGGAATCGCGCATTACAGCAAAATTACTGGCAAGTGCGCCCAGTTCGTCGTCACCTTTAACCTCGATTGGTTCGTTGAGATTGCCTTTAGCAAACTCATCTACGACTCGGCTAAGCTTTGCAATGGTGTTACTCCAGCGTGACACTAATAGTCCTGATAGCAGTGTTACCGCGCCGACTGTGATTAAGGCCAATAAACCAAACAGGCTTAAAGTATCAAAAATGCGCTGCATGGTAAGAGACTGCGAGATACTCACAGACACGTAGCCTACCGTTGAGCGATTCACAACTAAGGGGACCAAAATGGCATCATAAGTTTGTTGTTGTTTATCACTCAAAAGCGTCAGTTGATTGAAGCTATAGTTTTGCTTGAGATCTAAATCCGGCATCTCAACCTCGCCTGAGGCGGCTTTGCCATTAATGTCGTAGAGGTTAATGACGACGCCCAACTCCTTGTTCAGTGCCTCAAGATTTAGATTTACCGCTTTAGTGAATACAAAAGTACCAATATGCTTAGGATATGGGTCGGTTGCGGTTTCAATGGAGTAAGACTTTTCTGCGATTAATACAATATCATTGCCTCGCACCTGTAAGGCATATTCGTCGGAGGGCTTGTAGCGCTCAGGAAATATATTTGGGTTTTTGATCTGTTGGCGACCAATCGGCAGGCGTTTAAAATGCTGCTGCTCTTCAATCTGTACCAAAGCACCAATTTTATTGTCGTAGTACAGCGCTAGCTTTTCCTCTCCCACCAGTTTTGGCGCGTAGTAAAACGCTAACTGTTCTAATGTTTGATCACCTAGTAGAATTTTATCATATAGGTCAAAATTGCCCGTAAATGCCAACCCTACTTCTAAGCTCCAACCTGCTTCAATTGTTTTCAGAGTTTGAATTGCAAGATTTTCTTGCTGCTGAAAATTCTCATAACGTGCGTTTAACTGGCTGGGTAGACGGTTAAAACTACGAATAAACATAGAGCTTGCAGTATTTAGGCGTTGGTGATTGTCCTCAGTAGTCTGACTAATACTGATGATCAAAGAGCCTACCAAAGAGACTGCCGCTGTAAATAAAACAACAAAAATGGTGTAAGCCACCGCCTTTGTTCTGATTCTCATATTAGAAAACATCTAATCACATCCATTGTTAAGGATAAGCTAAAGGCTTGCTCATCCATTCTTTGTAATAATGTTGCTGTTTTTCAACACCAATACTCTGCGTAATTTGGTTCCATTGACGTGCGATGTGATCAAGTGCTTGCTGAGGTTCTATTTTTCGAGTGAATGCTGCTTTTAAACCCTCCATTAATGATTTTTCATACAAGTTGATCTGTAACAGAGAGAGATCTAACAGCCCATTTTTGGTGGACTTTTGCAAGGTATCTAGATAGTCACCTGCACTTGGCCATAA
Organism: Oceanospirillum multiglobuliferum; assembly: GCF_900167095.1. Classification (GTDB taxonomy): domain Bacteria; phylum Pseudomonadota; class Gammaproteobacteria; order Pseudomonadales; family Halomonadaceae; genus Oceanospirillum; species Oceanospirillum multiglobuliferum. Next base: position 24,092 of record NZ_FUXG01000008.1, on the reverse strand, counting down.
ATTCCTATAACTGGCACTATTGTAATGACTGATCCGATACGGATCGCGCAGACTATAGGGCGTTTGCACACGATTCAAACTGACCTCTCGGCTGCTGAGCCATTGTATGAACAAATAAGCCGCATCTTTATTGTTGCTGGTACTTGCGATAGATAAGCCAAAGCCTGCGGCTAATGCGCCATGTCCTCCGGGGGAGGGGGCATATCCTACTTTTCCTGCTACAAGACTTTTAGGTACCCAAGCTAAAAGCTCAGAGTCTTTACCGTAGCCTTCCGCCCAGCGCCCCATTGGCGGCCAAAACTCTGTCATTGCCAGCTGTCCATGAATAAAGGCACCCAGCACATCCATAAAACTCCAGTTTTCAACACCAGGAGGCATTGAGCTTTGGCGCGCAATCATTTGCTCTAAAGTTTTCAGCCCCTCTTTAGAGTTGATTTTTGCTTGCATTGTTTTGGCATCAAAGAAAACACCGCCGTTGATGCGGAATTGTTCAGAGAAAAAATAATGAGACAGCTCTTGGTGCATAAATGCACTACCGTACATTTGAGGGGCATAAGTTACTGAGAAGAAAGCTGAAATTTGATCAAATTCATGCCAAGTCTTGGGTGGAGCCAAGGGGTAGCCGTACTGCTTTAAGAAGGCCGCTTTGTTTTTAGGGTCTTCAAACAGGTCTTTCCGATAGTACAGCAGCAACACATCGCCATCGTCTGGAATACTGTAAATTTGGCCGTTCACACTCATCCAGTTGTCACGAAAAGCAGGGGTAATATCGTCTAAATCATTGCGGTACTGATACTGATCTAGGAAAGCATCCAATGGCTCTAATGCATCAAGGTTAATATAGTCAGGCAGTCGATTCGGTACAATACTGATGATGTCGTAACTGCCTGATCGCTTAAAGTGTTCCTTCTCAACTGATGGATAAACCTCTGGGATAGCCAGTTCAATCACGTTGATCTTTATCCCTGTTAGCTGCTCCCATAATGGTCCAGAATAAAGCAACACCTCTTTTGACATCAGTCCTTTATTCCACACCACGTTTAATGTGGTGCCACGATACTGCTGTGCATGTGCAACGGCTTGCTCTGATTTTGAGTTTGACGCGGCATAAAGTGAAAAACTCAAACTGGTTGAAATGAATATAAGCGCAGACAGCAAGCCAGCTCTAAAGGACATTTTTATCTCCGAGGTTGACAGGTTCGAGTTACTTTCGACCCAGTAAGTTATTTAAATTAAATTGATGAAACTCACCTTGATTCGCAGGAAAGTCTTCAATTGCCAACCAAAAGTCTCCTGTTTCTGGATAGGCAATTAGGCTCCACAGATTGGCGACTCCAGCTTTGAAGCTGCCATTAGGGCTTTCTGTGAAGAGGTCTTCAGGATATTTCGCACTGATACTGGCCATAATATTATTGGTATAAGATGGCGCATCTTTCGGGCGCGTCATTTTGGTGTAAGGATCGAAACGGTCGCTCACAATACTGATAGCAGCATTCACATCAATTTCGCCATAATAGTTCTGAAGTAACTGATCATAACGTTCAAATCGGCAGGGTGCAGGCACAACCATGTTGTATGGCGCTTTCATACTATCGAGATAAGACTGAATACTACTCACATCAGCAAGCTCATATACTAGCTGCTGATCAGCTACCATGTTGTAGCCGTAATAAGCTTGATAACCCGGGTAGCAAATTGAATCATTCGCTTGCCATAGCCGAGAAAAGTTAGGCATTGGGTCGCGAACTGTCACCATTTTTGCAGAGGTTTCTACTACGCAGGCTTTCTTATTAATGGCATCAGCACAGTGATAAGCGATGCCTGTACAACGGGGATGATCAAAGAATACTTGTTTGGCTTCATCTAAATTATTCGCATGAGTCAGCAGCAAACGTGTAAAAACACCTATACCACAGCCTTCCATCGTTTCATGGATAGAGGCGCTATACTGCGTCATCATGGTAATGCCTTTATCGTTAAAACCACCATCCATACCAATCATGCCTGGAAAGCATAGGTATAAGTGGGCATTACCAATATCAGGGTTAACAACAAAAAGGTAGCGGTTTTCTAATTGAGCAGGGAGATTCAGATTGTCTTCGTTTTTACAAAAAATAAGCTTTCCATCGCCACCTGCGGATTCGTCCCATGCTGAAAAGCTACTGCATCCCGCTCCAGCTAGAACATGAGTACCAGCCTTACCATTAGGGTATTGGCCTTTACGCTCTGGATTATCTATATCCCAATAATGTGGATGAGCATAGATACACCACTGGTCATACATGGTATTCCATAGCTGGATAGTCTCAAAATTTGTTGAATAACCCGCAGCATTTGCGCCATCAGCAATCCCCCTCATCTCAGCGACAAGCTCCTCAGGCAGATAAGGACGGGCCAGCTTCGCTGCGCGTTGCATTTTTTCAAATGCTGTATCGAAATCACTATGCAATGTTTTTGCAATAACGGCAGCTGCCGCAGGTAATGTTTGCTCTATCATCAACCGAATATTGTCTGCTAAAAGGTAACCATGCTGAAAACCAATTTCATAGGAGTTACCAGATAGCTTAATGATCTTAACACCTTGCACATTATCAATACTGCCTTTGCTTAAGATCGTAGAGTGTTGAAATGATTCGTTCATTATAAATTCCCTTTTATTTTTTACGCCAATAAGCACTGAGCAAAAAGTATTTCGGCATTTTCCGATCAATGATTGGAAAAATATGAACATTCTTTACGGTAACGCTTTACATGAGGCTTATTAATATATGTAAACCTGTTTATAGATTAGATCGACTAGCTAGGCAATAGGGATGATAGTAATCTTGACTTAGATCACCCCTAAGCTGTTTCAGTATAAAAGTTCAGATATGGGAGTGTGTGATTATTTAGACTATTTACTCGGCCTGATTTCAATTTTTGCCAACAATCCGTTAACGACTCTATTTCTACCCTGCTCTTTGGCCAGATATAGGGCTTGATCTGTTAAATCTAGCATTTGATCTCTATCAATTTCCCCATTAGGTATTAATGTATAGACACCAGCACTGATAGTGACAACCTCAGAAATTGATGATTTTTGATGTGGAATTGAGATCGATTCAACTAGCTGCCTGCACTCTTCAGCTATCTTCATAGCACCTTCAATAGGTGTATTTGGCAACAATAAAACAAACTCCTCCCCACCAAAACGAGCAAAAAGATCGCCAGGTCGACTGATAACCGATTTAATTAACTCTGAGATGTTTATGAGGCACTCGTCTCCTTGAAGATGGCCATAGTGATCGTTGTATTGCTTGAAAAAATCAAGATCAAAGAGCACCAGCGATATAGGCTGCTGCTCTCGTCTTGTGCGCTTCCATTCTTGATCAAACTCATGATCAAAATGGCGACGGTTAGCAATGTCTGTTAATTCGTCTGTTTGTGAAATGTGTTTCAGCTGCTTAGTAACTTCATGCAAATCATGGGTTCTTTGTGTGACTATTTCTTCAATCTCAAAGGCTCGTTTAGATGTCATTCTTAAATAAGCTGATAGTAGTCCTGTTACCACTAAACCAAACAACATAACGATGTAGGCTAGGTCGCTTTTGTTTTCGCTAACAAAACCCTCTGATGGTGCAACAAGCAGTTGCCACTGATGGTTGCCGATATTGCTTAAAGAGAAACGCTGTTGATATTCAGTCATAGGTGGTGTGGCAGGCTGTTGCTGATAAAGAGTGGCAGACTCTTGAAACTGCTCTTCAAGGGCGGTGAGATCAATTAAGCTTAAATGTAGTCCTGATAGTCTTGATCCAGACATCACCTCTCGAATAATGCTGTTCATATTAAAGCCTGCGACAATAAAGCCTTTTATATTTTCACTACGTGCAGTTTGGGTTCCTGATTCACCTCGAAAAACAGGCAATGTCACCACAAAAACTTTTTCTGATATATCTCCTCTAGTTTTGATAAAGGGTGATGACATGACAAGCTGCCCCTTGTTTACAGCTGTTTGAAACGCGCTATTCAACTCAGGAATACGCCCAACATCCTGCCCAAGCCGATTAACCTCACCTAAATTTGGAGCGGAAAAAATTAAGGGATAGACGCGTACTTCATTAGAGGAAATAGCGGTATTTGATAGTTGGTAGCGCTGGTTCTGCAATATTAAAGGGATGTTTGTTTGGGCTGATAAAGGTAGGGCTGCAACCCATTGTAAATAGCGTATCTGCGGATGGCGTGCCAAAGTACCTGTTGCCACATTATTAAAAGCCTGTTGATCCAGTTGTTCTGAATTATCAACAAATCCTTTCAGCTCATACAGTGACTCAAAGTTAATCAATAGCTCACGAGACAAGTGGTGTGATAATGCCTTCATATCTGCCGTAAGTTGAACATTAAACGTATCTTGTTTAATACGATCAACCTCCCATGCAAGAGATAGTGACAACATAATCCCCGTTATTAATACCGCATAGCTTAATCTGCTTGAGTATCGCTTTTGAGCTGTTGAATAAATCATGAGTAATCCCCGTTGATAGCTATCCCTGCCTTCATTATAGGTCTTTCCACTACTACAGATACGTCTCAATTAAAAACAAATTAAATAATCTGATTTATGATAGAAAAATAGTTGCATGACCTGATAATTTTGAATATTCAGTTTAATCATCCTGAGTCTATTTGGTAACATAGGCGTGTACTCTGGTAACACCAAAGTCTCATAACCATATGGCATGAGTCATGCTAAAAATGACTAAACTATTGAAAAATATAGGTTTTTAATTGTTGGCATACAATGTGTTAATCTTTTGCCTCAATTCTGTGTATGCACGGTTGAAAACAACACCCTCCGTTTTCAACTGACCACTTCGGTTGCACCAATAAGGCCGCTCAATCTGAGCTAAGCTTTAAACAACTGACACAGCATGGGTGCCAGATTTTGCCAAAAGCGAAACTGAACATAAGGCCAAAAGCCGATTTAATAAGAAAGGAGTACGCCATGAACGTATTTAGCCATCCCGATTTTGATGACCACGAGCGGGTTATCTTTGGCTGCGACCCCCAGTCCGGTTTGAAAGCCATCATCGCCATTCACAACACCAATCTTGGCCCAGCATTGGGCGGATGCCGTATGTGGCCGTACAGCTCTGACGAAGAAGCGGTACGCGATGTACTGCGTCTGTCTCGGGGTATGACCTATAAATCAGCGCTTGCTAACCTGCCTTTAGGCGGCGGTAAAGCGGTGATTATTGGCAATCCTCGCCAGCACAAAACCGCTGACATGATGCGAGCGATGGGTCGATTGATTGAGTCTGCGGGCGGACGTTACATCACGGCTGAAGATTCGGGCACAAGCGTTCCAGACCTTAAAGTCATGGCAGAAGAAACCCGCTATGTTGCAGGTATCAAGGACAAAATCGGAGTGGACGGCCTCCAGCGCAGCGGAGATCCATCACCTTCTACTGCCTATGGCGTGTTTATCGGCCTTAAATCTGCGGTTCAGTATCGTTTAGGTCGCTCCGACCTAGCAGGCTTAAAAGTTGCGATCCAAGGGGTAGGCAACGTGGGGTTCCGTTTAGCCAAGCAGCTTAAAGACGCAGGTGCAGAACTTTGGGTAACTGATATCTATGACGATATGGTACAGCGTTGCGTGCATGAACTTGGCGCAACCGCTGTAGCGGCTGATGAGATTTACAGCCTACCTGTCGATGTATTTGCACCTTGTGCACTTGGCTCCGTACTAAACGACCACTCGATCGCCCAGCTCAAGGCCACTGTTGTTGCCGGCGCGGCCAATAACCAGCTTGAACTACCTATTCACGGTGAGCAACTGCGTCAACGCGGTATTTTATATGCACCAGATTATGCCATTAACTCGGGCGGCATCATTGATGTGTGCTACGAGCATTTGGGGAATCAAAACGCAGGCGCACTCAATCAGCACATCGAGTCGATTCACGACACGCTGACAGAGATTTTCGCTCGCGCAGACCGCGAACAGCGTAGCACTCAGGTCGTCGCTGATCAGGTGGCTAAAGAACGTTTTTCTAATCCAGAAGGTCGGTTATCCAACCTAACACACCAAGTCGCTTAACTTTTAATTTTGCCTAAGCGTCGTCATCTCAAACGCTTAGGCATACTCATTGTTAAACCCGAGGAGAAACAAGTGTCTAATACAACAACTACAGCTGCTTCAGCGGCAGGTGGGACACACCAGCACTGGTCATCACGCTGGGCTTTTATTTTGGCCGCAACAGGTTCTGCGGTTGGTTTAGGTAACATCTGGAAGTTCCCTTACACCACTGGTGAAAATGGTGGCGGTGCTTTCGTACTGGTCTATTTGGCTTGTATCGCAATAGTGGGCTTGCCTATTTTAATGGCCGAAGTGTTACTGGGTCGCAAAGGTGCCAAAAGTCCTATCGCCAGTATGCGTGATATGGTGAAAAGCCATAATGCTAGTAAGGGCTGGATCTCTATTGGTGCGTTGGGTACTTTAGCGGCGTTCTTGATTCTGTCGTTCTACAGCATGATTGGTGGTTGGGCGATCAACTACGTGGGCCTATCGGTGAGCGGTGCGTTTACTGGTGAAACCAGTGAAAATATTGGCGCACTGTTTGGCGGTATGTTGTCTGACCCAGTGTCGCTACTATTCTGGCACAGCGTATTTATGGCGGTGACCATGTTCATCGTGGTACGTGGTGTAAAAGGCGGCCTTGAAAAAGCGGTCACTTACCTGATGCCTGCGCTGTTTGCGATTCTGGTGATCATGGTGATCTACGCAATGACAACTGGCTCTTTTGGTCGTGGTATTGATTTCCTATTTACCCCTGATTTCTCTAAGCTCACCACCGAAGGTTTCCTGACGGCGCTAGGTCACGCATTCTTCACACTGAGCTTAGGTACAGGCGTGATGATGGCTTACGGTTCATACCTAGATCGCAACATCTCAATTGCCAAAACCTCTATGGCGGTTGGTGTAATGGATACCGTTGTGGCACTGGTTGCAGGTATGGCGATCTTCCCAATCGTATTTGCAAACGGCATGGAGCCGGGTGCTGGCCCTGGTCTTCCAGTCTTTACCACTGGCGTTCGGTCACATGTCAATGGGTACGCTGATCGGCACTCTGTTCTTCGTACTGCTGGTGTTTGCTGCACTGACTTCTGCAATCTCTCTGCTAGAGCCTTCAGTTGAATGGCTAGAAGAGCGCAGCGGTTTTACACGTACGACTGCAACGTTAACAGCAGGTGTTGCTGTATGGTTCTTGGGTATTGCGTCTATTCTGTCGCTGAACGAGTGGTCAGGCTTCCACCCACTGGGTATGTTCTCTGCTTTTGAAGGCAAAACCATTTTTGATCTTCTAGACTACTTAACTGCTAACATCATGCTGCCATTGGCAGGCTTGCTGGCGGCACTGTATGTCGGCTGGATCATGAAGAAAGACGAAGTGGCAACTGAGCTTGAAATGACAGAAAGCCGCTTTAACCTGTTCTACACCGTAGTCCGTTATGTGACTCCGGTAGCTGTAATCATTGTGTTTGTTTACAACCTGATCGGCTAACCTTACTTACAGGTTTGCAAGTGCAAGTTACATAGGCTACATGTTTCTAACATGTGGCCTATTTTTATTTTGAGAGCTGTATATCATTCATTTCCACTTGCTTTGAGCTCAGAGCCGCAAGTAGTTATTTTCTAAATGATGAAATGAAGTATATTTATCTCTAGAGCTTTTTGGTTACAAAAAACCATATATTAAATACAGGAATTATGGGCTTTTTTAGTTAGTATATGACTACCCTCAAATAAAGCGCTGATGGATAAGCCATGACTCGCTATTTTTCGACAAAACATCGTCTCTATCTCCTGACTTTTTTATTAATTGTAATGGCTGCTGCGGCAACCTTTGCAATGCAGTTATGGCAGATGCGCGTTGCTCTAGAGGAGGAGCAATATTATTTAACAGGCGCACTAGCTAAAATGCTTGAGGATGAGCTAGACGGAAATAAGAATATTTTTTCAACTATCACGGCAGATGACCTCACCGAAAAAACACTTGCAGATATCAATGCTCAACTACAACCTGATATCACCCATATTACAAAGGCATTTCCTGGGTATGGTGCGGGTTATTACTCGAAAAAACTCAATCGAATTGTTGCATTCGGCCCGAATTTTAATGAGGCTGGTTTAATTGATATTTCTCCAAACTCTAAATCTCGAGTTGTTTATAGAACAGCCAAACCATATCGCTTTAGTGACTACTCCCAAACTCGGCAAACGCAAGTGATAGCGACGATTCGCCCTATTATCCGAGACAATGAAGTCGTTGGTCATATCTGGGTTAATATCTCTGCTAAAAGTTTCCAACAGATGCTATTAGCGGCTTTAGATAAGCAGCTGCCCTTGATATTTGCAATTCTGATTATGGGTATGCTAGGGACACAATTAGTATTTGGTCGCTTCCAAAGGAATTTGAAGTTATTTCTAACAAAAATCAGAACCCGAGATTTGAGCAAAGAAGATGTACATTTATTTTCTGGAGAACTATTAGATATTTATTCAGAATTAGTTGTTGCTTATCAACAAGTTTCTGATAACGAGCAACGCTTTCGTGACGTGATCGTAGCCTTTGATGAAACCGTCTGGGAGTCTGATTCACAGGCATGTTATAGCTATTTATCAAAAGAGAATCACAAGCAAGATGCAGATGTAGACCAAAACCGCCATCCAGCAGAAAGAAATTATATTGGTCGTTCTTGCTTTGAGTTTGTTGCAGATGCAGATATGGAGCGTGTTAAAAGCGTCTTTTTAGGTGCTATAGAAAAGGGCATTCCATTCCATGACTTAGAGTTTCGCCGCCGTAGTTCGAAAGGCGTTGAACACTGGTATAAAAGTAGCGCAGTACCAATTTTTGGCGTGGACGGAACTGTTTCTGGGATGCGTGGCGCAACTCGAGATATCACTCAGTATAAGCAACAAGAGGAGCAAATTCGTCACCTAGCCTACCATGACACACTGACAGGCCTACCTAATCGTTTAGATTTTATGCAATCGCTGGCTATTTTATTAGGTAAGCATCAACCTTTAGCAGTGTTATTTATTGATATTGACCGCTTTAAAACCTTGAATGACTCTCTCGGTCATAGCTTTGGTGATGAGGTGATTCGAACAGTCAGCCGACAACTACAAACCTTGTTACCACCAAACGCTCTAGTGAGTCGTTTTGGAGGTGATGAATTCATTGTTGCTGCATCAGGATTAAACTTATACGGTGCGGAACAACTAGCTGGGCAAATAATTACTCATTTTTCTCAACACCCTATCGCATTAAAAGATAGAACACTAAACCTTACTTTGAGTATAGGCGTCGCCATCTCTCCTATGCATGGTGAGCGCTCCGAAATTCTGGTACAGCACGCAGATATGGCCTTATTTCAGGCGAAGCAGGCTGGGCGCAACTGCTTTAGAAGCTGCGAACCAGACCATACAGAGCAAGCCAAACAAAAGCTGGAAATGGAACAGGATCTGCGTACCGCATTAAAAGAAGAGCAGTTATTTTTGGTCTACCAACCACAGGTCAACCCAGACAATGGCATGGTAATTGGTGTCGAAGCACTCATTCGCTGGCGTCATCCAGAAAAAGGCATAGTGCCACCTTTTCGTTTCATCCCTTTGGCAGAGGAAACCCAGCTTATTATACCTATTGGCAACTGGGTATTACGCCAAGCTTGCATGCAAGCCAAAGAGTGGCTTGATGCAGGCAAGCCTGTAAAGATGGCTGTTAACGTTTCTAACATACAGTTCAGTCAAGATGACTTTATTATCCAAGTACAGCAAGCATTAAAAAATACGGGGTTACCTGCACGCTGGCTAGAGCTTGAAATTACAGAAAGTGTTGCAGTTAAGCAGCTTGAATGGGTCAAAAATAGGTTACACGAACTCAAAGCTCTGGGGGTGAGCTTAGCACTTGATGACTTTGGTACTGGTTTTTCTTCGCTGAGCTACTTGAAAGAATTTCCTATCGATAAACTAAAAATTGACCGCTCATTTATTATGGATATCTGTCATCATCGTGATGAATCAGTGATGGTAAAGTCTATTATTCAAATGGCGCATGGCCTAGGTATGAGAGTGGTAGCTGAGGGCGTAGAAGAAGCAACACAGCTGGCATTTCTAGCACAGCTACGCTGTCATCTGATACAAGGTTATCTGTTTAGCCCTCCGGTTGAAGCCTCACGTTGCACACAAATGATAACAGAGGGCTTTAAGCTGCCAAAAGTTGAGTTTTTTGGCTGTGAAGATAAATAAACACCTGAACAAAAGTGTTTTGATTTCTCGCCCAGAGATATGAAGCATCTATTATCGGCCGCCTCCTGCATACAGGCTTAAAGTAGCTAGAGTCTCAACCTGACATTTTTCTATACACCTTTGGGTGTTTTTTGTACTGACGTTATTAACATATAGCAACAAAACAGTTGCACTCTTTCTGTGACTAACTAGTATTGCCCCTAACTCTACAATAGGTGTTCGCTCTTGCGGCTGTTTTTTTCTTAGCTGCTCTAGAGCGACCTAAACTCTATCATTTGCAACTCCGTTTAACATGTTTTAGGGAATAATCATGTTTGTTACTATTCGCGCCCGCCTGTTGGTTGTCGTGCTATTGCTTAATGCCTTAGCCGTTGCTAGCTATACCGCTTACCTTTATCAAGTGCGTAAAGCTGATTTATACCATCAAATAGACAGTCAACTCAGCTTTGCAGCCCGTACAGTTGCTCATCTCACCGATCAGTCTCTATATGACCGAGTAGCAAATGGCAGTTTCACTCAGCAAGAGTCTGATAGCTTGCAGCGCCGAGTGTATAACCTACTGCAATCAACCAATGTGACCTATATTTACACAATGGTGCAAAAACCAGAAGGCATTGCGTTTGTTCTAGACACACCTGAAAAAGAGGAAATTGATAAAGGTGATTTAGGCGAGAAGCTCTCTATATATAAAGACCCTAGCGACGGTATTGCAGAGGCATTTAGAACACAGCAGCCCGTTTTTGATGAATATAAGGATGAGTGGGGTGAGTTTCGTTCGATTTTTATCCCTTACACAACGACAACAGGGCAGCAGTTTGTTGCGGGTGCTGATATTGCTATTACTCAAATCAGCACCGAGCTAATGGCAACGTTGCTAACTTCTTGTGGTATTGGCTTTGTGATTTTTGTGATTGCATCACTTATTACCTATGGTTTGGTTGCTAGTGTATTAAAACCGTTAGCTACAGCACAGGAGTTAATGCGCAGGGTTGCCAGTAGTCGAGACCTTTCTCTGCGTGCTGAAACAGGCCCTGATGAGATTGGCTTGTTATTAAAAGACTTTAATAACTTAATGACTGAATTACAAAGTGCTCTGGCAAATACCGCTCGAAACGCATGGGAAACAGCTGCTGTTGCTGATCAGCTACAAGCCAGTAGCCATGAAATGAGTATCCGAGCGCAAGAGGTAGTGTCTGCAGTTGATGAAGTGCGCCAACATGCAATGTCAACAGGGCAACTGTTGGAGTCCTCCGATACAGAGCTGTCTAATGCGGTTGCTGAAGTGTTGCGCTCAGTTGAACGTTTGGATGCAGGACAGGCAGCTATTAAGAAGGTTGCTGAAACTATTGAGTACACTACGCGTTCGCAGTCAGCGCTTTCAGAGGAATTAGATCAATTGTCCCGTCAAGCTGAAGGCGTCAACGAGGTGTTATCAGTGATCAGTGGTATTGCTGATCAAACTAATCTATTGGCGCTTAATGCTGCCATTGAGGCTGCCCGTGCAGGTGAGCATGGTCGAGGCTTTGCTGTTGTTGCTGATGAGGTTCGCCAGTTAGCAACACGTACACAAGATAGCTTAGATAAAACCAGCTCTATTATCGGCAATATTGTCGTATCAATTGGCGGTATTGCAGGCAAAATGAAAAATAGCGCAGGCCAGTTTGATAAGCTACTGACAGAGTCTAATACGGCGCTTGAACGTGTTACAGAAAGTACCTCATCAATGCATGGTACGCGTCATAAAATGCATCAAACTTCAACCAATGTATCAGAAGTACTAAGCTGTACACGTAATGTATTAAGCCTTATGGGTAATGTTGAATCTCAAACTCATCACAATACTAATAGTACAAATGAAATATCAGATGCTGCAGAGCGCTTGCAACACTCTGCCGTTGCATTGAAAAATCAGCTGGCTAAGTTCACAGCCTAGAGAGTCTATCTTTGCTTAGGTTATGTACTCTGTAGCGACGAGGAGTACATAGCCTAAGATGTTAACTAATCATCCTCCTTTATTGATCTAGCCCCATAACCCGATATTTCACACAATCCTATACTTGCCTATTTGATACAAGAACATGATACTTGTTTGATTAATTGTGTCGCTTGTAAAAAGTTAAAGGATAATATTGTTTATGGTGAGCCGCCCTCGTTATGTTGCCTCTGACCACACCATGCGCTTTTTACAGTCGCCTTTTAGCCGATTGGTGACCCAGCCTTGGGCTGATGCCTTGATTTTGCAAGGATTACAAAAGTTCTTTTTTCCACTTTCTAGGCTCTGGGCTGCGGCTCATGTTGCAGAGGGCTCTGTTGAACGTTTTATTCATGAAGCGCCTATTCAACCCCCTGCATCAAAAGTTGCCAAAATACGTCGATTACTTGATGTTTATGAGCATGTGCGACTTAAAAATGAGATGACAGAGCAGCTTTGGCAAACCTACTTTTTCGGAGAAGAGGAGGTTTCAGAGCAACGTTTACAAATCATAGAAGAGATGCGTCTTGATACCCGTACTGCGTATTTGATGATGCGTAAGCAGTTTATGCCACTGCGTAAATATGTTAAGTCAGCGATCGCGCTAGAACCACCGACACCAGAGGAAATTGAACAACAGTATGGTCAGCCCGGCCAATTAGAGCAGTGCTTTGCCTTGCCCAAGCAGCGAGCGAAAGTGGAGCGCTCTCGTTCAATTAATGTACCTGAGGGTAAGAACTACTGGTTACGCTTTTATTCTGAAGATATGCAAGATATGGCCTATGCTCGTGTCCATGAACCTTACGGTGTTGAAAATCCACCGACATTAATTTTCGGCCATGGCATTTTTATTGAGTTTGATCACCATCACAATTTAATTAATGAAGTAGCTGCATTGAATCGCATGGGAATTCGTGTCATTCGACCAGAGGCACCTTGGCACGGTCGCAGAGTGTTACCGGGTCGTTTTGGTGGCGAGCGACTATTGTCGACCTCTCCTGCAGGTTTGATTGAGTTTTTGAGTAGCCAAACCAAAGAGTGGGCAAACTGGATTGCATGGAGTCGCGAAACAAGCTCAGGAAAAGTAGCGATTGGTGGTAGTAGCTTAGGAGCACAAACAGCTAAGTCTGTGGCGGTACGTGCAAAAGATTGGCCAGAAATATTACGGCCCGATGCTTTGTATATGGTGACTCATTGCACCCATATTGCGGAAGCGGCCTTAGATGGTGCTTTATCAAAAATTTGGGGGTTGTCTGATGCACTGCGTGATAAAGGCTGGAATAAAGAGCTAGCACGCAGCTGGCTAGAACGGCTTGATCCTTACGGAGAGCCTGTGATGCCACCTAACCATATTGTTAGCGTATTAGGCTCTGAAGATACGGTAACCCCTTTTGCCTCAGGTAATCAGCATTTAGATCTTTGGCAAGTACCTGCTGTGAACCGATTTGTTTACCAGAGGGGGCATTTTACTGTGCCTCTTGGTTTGATTCGTGACCATGAGCCGCTATTACAGCTCTGGGGTATTCTCAATCGCTAATACTATTGCACTGAAGCAATAAACAAAGTCAAAACAACAATAAAAACAAAAAAGGGTTTCACTATGTTTCACACGCTAATAAGCAGCGTCGAGCTTCCTATATGGCTTGTACTTGTATTAAGTTTTTGGGCCACTGCGGGTATTATTCATTACATTATTTACCCTCTTATCCATTGGCTGTATTACCAACGAACATTACATACGTACCACCTACTAGATGAAAAATTAGCTCATGGTTTACGCCCCCAAGCCTTATCAAACCGATTATCTTGGATTGAACGCTTATTAAGTGATCCTCCCGTGGTGGCGGCTATTACACAAGATGCAGAACAATCAGGGCTACAATTCAAAGAAAGCTGGCATAAGGCTAGACGATATGCATTTGAGCTGGTGCCTTCGTTCAATTTGTTGCTTTACTTTCGAGTCGGCTACTGGCTAGCGCGTGGATTTCTACGTTTTCTATACCGTATACAGGTCGGCTATTCCGCTGAAACCGCTTATGATCGTATAGACAAACATGCTTGTGTCGTACTAGTGTCGAACCACCGTTCTAATTTTGACCCTCTGTTTTTAATTTACTTAGCCTCAAAGCGTTCTTCTATTTCATTCTCTGCTGGTGAATGGGCTAGGGGCTGGCCCTTTCGGCAAATTTTACACGCAATTGGCTTTTATATTATTCGACGAGAAAGTGGTAATCCGCTGTATCGTAAGTTACTGGAGCGCTACGTATACACGGCAGTTTCAAACTGCGTGCCTCAAGGCTTGTTTATTGAAGGGGGGTTAAGTCGTGATGGTAAAATGCAGCCCTTGAAATTAGGGATGTTAAATTACGTGATCAAAGCGATGGGGCATGAAGAGTGTCAAGATATTGTTTTTATTCCCTCTGCTTTGAATTACGACAAGATACCAGAGGATAAAACACTATTGGCTCACCAAAATGGTAGTTTTAAAGAAAAAAACCGCTTTTATTCGCTTTGGTCTTTTGTGCAGTTTTTTGCTCAGTTGTCAGTACATTTGTTACCGCATCGGCATAAGCCCTTTGGTTATGCTTGCGTTAATTTTGGCGAGCCTATCTCTCTAAAACGCTGGCTAAATGACCAAAATATTGATGACATCACAACTTTAAGCAAGGACGAACGGATTGCCGTAATCAATCAATTAGGTGAGCAGCTTGCGGGAGAGATTAAGAAGCAGATCCCTGTTTTACCTGTATCTGTTTTGTCGGGTATTTTTCTACAAGACATGCAGCAAGCACGTACTAGTTTAGAGATAAAAGTGGAAGCTAATCAGATTTTGCATAACTTGAAGAAACAAGGAGCTTACTTATTGATGCCTGATGGCGATCTAGATCAGGCTATAGCACAAGGCTTATACACCCTTAGAAAGCGGGGTATGTTGGTACGAAATTCAGCAGGATTTTACTTGCCAATGTTAGGCTATCAAAAAATGTTCGAGTACTATCATAACTCGTTACCTGATGCAGAAGTAAACAAAACAGATTAATAAAAGCGCCATCCTTGGCGGCTTTATCATCAAGAGCTTGCTTTGATCAGGACGTGATTAATCAATCAAACCATATTGTTCACGTAGAACTTCGATGATCTCTGCTTTTGGATTATCAGATAGGTTTAGCTTTTCACCTGTAATTTTCTCAGCAATATCAATATAGGTTTTTGATACAGCCATCAGAACGGATTCAGGTAGCGCGTTGTCACGGGCTAAACCTTGACGCTCTGGCATACGGTCTTTATTCAATAGAATATCTGGATCAGGGAAATAGTTTAGCAGCAGCTGTCGGAAGCCCTCTTTAGAGTTCTCAACTACCTTACCATCTCGATAGGCCGCACCATCCCAAATGCGGGACGAATCAGGTGTGCCTACTTCATCCATATAGATTAGCTTTTCTGTACCAGAGGCATCAGTGACGTAACCAAACTCAAATTTAGTATCAACAAACACTTGATCTAGCTTGGCAAGCTCATTGCTGATAACACCAAAGCCTTCTTTTAATAAGGTTTCATAACGGTCGATATCATCAGCACTACGGAAGTTGAACGCAGAGAAGTTCTGTTCAAGGTTCTGGCGAGTAACATTGACATCATCGGCCTCTGGCACGCCTGGAATACCTTTCAAAATACCTTTGGTTGAAGGTGTAATCAGTAGTTCAGGCAGTTTCTGATCTTTCTGTAGACCATCAGGAATTGCAATACCACAGAACTCGCGCTCGCCTTTTGTATATGAGCGCCACATTGACCCTGTAATGTATTGGCGGCAAATTGCCTCAATCATAACTGGGCGTGCTTTCTGTACAATCCAAACAAAAGGGTGTGGAATGTCTAGAATATGACTATCGGCCAAACCTTGTTCACGAAATAGCTTGAACCAATGATTAGATATTGCATTCAGCGCAGCCCCTTTACCTGGTACGCCGTTCATACCACCTTCACCATGCCAGATGCAGTCAAAAGCAGAAATACGGTCACTAATCACCATGATAGCGAGAGGCGCATCAGGGACAACGTTGTAGCCTTTCTCTTTAATCAGGCGCTTGCTATCGGCTTCAGTTAGCCAATAAACAGAGCGAACTTTTCCACTATGAACAGGCTGATGGGTACGAATAGGCAGATCATTATTTACCGCTAGAACTTTATTTGCCAAGTTCCCTGAATTATCAAGACTCATTGTTAACTGTCCCGTTTAAGTGATGTTTTAGATTCAATCGCTAAGCATTTAGTGGCTTCTGAGTCAGGCGCTATTCTATGCTCAATACTCAGGTCTTTATATATTGACTACTTCAGACTGTTAAACTCATCTGCATCATTGGTGATACTGACGTCAACCTGAGGAGAAGGGATTTTATAATCATACACTCGCTCCCAGCCATTCTCATCTGCGCCGGGGTGACGCTCCCAAACTGTGCCTGCGTTATATTCTACAAGCTTGGTTAATGTCGGATCAGCTTTACACATGGTTTCGACAGGCATAGGTATCATGTTCAGTAGCTCATCTTCGAGAAAGTCTTCTGTTTCATACCCAGTATACATGCGCCAGCCCGTGTCATTTAGGTGATCGGGTACCGTTTTATACATAAAACGAATCGGGAGTTTCTCATCAATTACCAGTTTAGAGACCAGACACAGAAAACCATTTTTAGTTTGATTGGTTTCCAAATCAGGATTTTTTGCGTCGTCGATATGAGGTGTTCGCATAATAACTCGCTGGCAAAGTAAATATAGGGTCGCACATTCTAATACAGAGTGGCGTGGAACGGAATTTTAAGGCGCTAAGGCCAGCAAGTAATAATAAACGTTACAGGATAGGGGGGAATCTGGTGCTACTCCTAAGCTGAATTGCCATAAGTTTTGGCTTTATGGTATATAAAGCTGCTTGCGGGCTCTATCTTGAGCGCATGTAAAGTTGTGTAAGCCAGATGCTCTAACACAATGAATTGTAACAAATTGTTTGAGTGAACAATTTATTTGTAGCCTTAGTGTTGTACTTTGTGTCATTACCTCATAGGCTAACCCCTACTACTATTCAAGAGGTTGTTTAAGTTTTTCATGAGTACATCTATTCTGGCGCAAACGGACTTCACAGACTTACCTTTACCGATGCTTCTGCTATCGCATGAAGGGGACTGCCTTGAGTCTAATGAGGCCGCCAAGAAATTACTCATGGAGCTTAAGATAGAGCCTTGCGCCTATTTGATACCTGCACCTTTTAGGCTACAGATTTTTTCAAACCCCCATGCAGAAGTCGGCAGTGTATATGACGCCACTTATTCGGAAGCCTTGGTGCTGCGTTGGCAGTTAGTATCGGTTTCTGAACGCGGACTGTTATTGTTTGCCTATAACTTAACAGACAGAGAAAGCTATCGAACTATTCTAGAAAACTCGGTGGATGGGGTTTATCAAACCAATAGACAAGGCAAGTTGATTTATGCCAACCAGGCTTTAGCAGATACCTTTGGCTATGCCAACGCTACCGCTATGAGCGAACAGATTGAAAACTTGGCTACAGACCTTTATGTTGACCAAGCAGATCGTACTGAGTTTATCAAACTCTTAGATCAGTTTGGTCAAGTGCGCGGTATGGAACTACGCATGAAACGAACAGACGGTCAGAGTCTTTGGATTCGTTTAAATGGCCGCGCTATTAAAGGTAAAGATGGCCTAACGCAGTCAGTTGTTGGTACAGTCCATGATATTACTTCGCAAAAGAATGCAGAGAGGGCATTGATAACCGCTGAAGATAAGTTTCGCAGCATCTTTGAAAATTCTTTAGCAGGCCTGCATCAAAGCACTTTAGATGGTCGTTACATCAACGTGAATCCTGCCCTTGCTCGTATCTTAGGCTATGAGTCCACAGAGCAATGTATCGAACAAGTCAAACATATTGGTAAACAGGTTTATGTGCGCCCCCACGAATGGTTAAAGGCAATGAATCGCCTACGTCGTGAAGGTTATTTCACTTTAAATGAAGTGGAGATTTGCACTAGAGATGGGCGTAAAAAATGGGTCTCGGTCAGCAATCGTTTAATCGCAGCCACTAAGGAGATGCCTGAGCATATTGAAGGCTCTGTGGTTGATGTAACTGACAATAAGCGCTCTCATGAGCGTATCCAGTATTTAGCACATTTTGACAGCTTAACGACCCTGCCTAATAGGGTGTCCTTTCTAAATGAACTAGGCAGGCTGCTGGGCGATGTAGAAGACGGTGAGTTAGGCGCACTAAGCTTAATATTACTGGATTTGGATAATTTTAAAGACATTAACGACACCCAAGGTCATACCACGGGTGATATGTTGCTGATTAAAACGGCACATCGATTGCAAGAATTGATTGTGGGTAAAGGGCAGCTTTTCCGTTTAGGCGGTGATGAGTTTGCAATTATCTTACCGAACGTCAGCGATCGCGTCGAAATTGCAGCACGCCTCAATATTTTAATGGAAGAGCTACAGAAACCCGTTGAGTTTGATAACGGTGAGATCATCTGTACGGTAAGCGCAGGCATTGCTATTTACCCTGAAGCCAAAGAGGTTATCGAAGAGGGTGATGCGCATCAGCAACTTTTCCGCTATGCAGATTTGGCGCTTTATCGCTCAAAGGCATCAGGGCGTAACCGTTACACCTTTTTTGCGCTTGAAATGCAGCTGGAAGTTGAAAAAGAGCAACAAGTAGAGAAAGAGCTGAAAGTTGCCATCGCTGACAATCAGCTGTGCTTGTACTATCAGCCATTACTCAATGCGAGCACTGAAGCCTTAATTGGCGCCGAAGTATTGGTGCGTTGGCCACATCCTGAGCGCGGTTTAATCCCTCCTTTTGATTTTATTCCTATCGCTGAAAAAACAGGCTTAATTACTAAGCTTGATGATTGGGTTTTAGAAACCGCCACTCAGCAGATCAGTATGTGGGTGCATCAAGGTATAGATGCACCTGTACTATCGGTCAACATTTCAGCGAATAGATTGAATCAAAAAGATTTTGCACAGTTTGTGCAGAAAGTTATTGCCAAATACCGCATTCCACCGGAGACGCTTTGCATCGAGATTACCGAGCAAAATATGATCGCCAACCTAGATAATGTCTACAGTACATTAACGCTATTGCAACAGCTGGGGGTTAAAATTGCGCTGGATGATTTCGGGACAGGCTACTCGTCATTAAGTTATCTAAAACGATTGCCCGTTGATAAACTTAAAATCGACCGCAGCTTTGTGATGGATATGCATGAAGACCCACAAGATAAGGCTATCATTAAAACTATTCTTGAGCTGGGACATGGTTTAGGTTTGTGGGTTAATGCTGAAGGGGTTGAGAACGAAATACAAATCCAGATGCTAAAGGATCTGGGTGTTGATGAGTTTCAAGGCTTTTTCTTCAGCCGGCCACTGCCACTGGCAGAGTTTGAAGCCAAGTACTTACCTGCCACTGTTTTAGAAAGCTCTTAGATAGAATTTAGGCAGTATACCTTGCTTTCTAGGTTGCATTTAAACTAGTGCTCCTCCTTCAAGCTTTAAAAGATGATCTAAAAGGTCTGTTAGCCTCGTTCAATTATCGCCCTGCTTACTATCATCATTGTAACCTTGGCTTGGGTAGCCTAAAATGCTTGCCCCTCAGGTAACCTGAGCCTGCTGTTTTTTCCTCAAGCGCACAGTGAAGCTAATCACCATGACCCGTATTAAGAAAACCCGCTCGCTGAAAGGCAAAGCTAATATCCGCACAGGTAAAAAAGATGACTACCGTGAATGGCGTCATGAAAGGGCGGATGATGCCAATAAACCTAAATCTGCATTTCAAAAGAAAAAAGCCAAACAACGCAAAGAACAAGCAGCCAAAAAGCTTGAGCGCTCTGGCATCAGTAAGAAAGAGGGTTAATACTGCATGAAAATCATTAGTTTCAATGTTAACGGCTTACGGGCACGTCTTCACCAGCTACAAGCTTTAATTGATCAGCAAGCGCCAGATGTGATTGGATTGCAAGAAATTAAAGTGGAGGACAGTGCTTTTCCGCTCGCTGATATTGAAGCGATGGGTTATCAAGTGGTGTTTCATGGCCAAAAAGGCCACTATGGTGTTGCGTTGATGTCTAAACAGGCACCTCAGAATGTGCGCAAAGGCTTTCCGACAGATGCTGATGATGCACAGCGCCGCATGATTAGCGCAGAGTACACCGCTGCGGATGGTTCTGTCATTACAGTAATGAATGGTTACTTCCCGCAAGGGGAAAACGTTGAACATGAAACGAAGTTTCCTGCCAAGCGCCGCTTTTACCAAGACCTGCAACGGTTATTAGAAACGGAGTACAGTCCGCAGCAGGCTCTAGTCATCATGGGTGATTTCAATATATCGCCAACTGATCTTGACATCAGTATAGGAGAAGTCAACCGTAAGCGTTGGTTGAAAACAGGTAAAGCCAGCTTTCAACCTGAAGAACGTGAGTGGTTTGCCCGTTTAGAAAACTGGGGCTTAATTGATAGCTACCGCGCTCAACACCCAGATGATAGTAGCCAGTACAGTTGGTTTGATTATCGCAGTAAAGGGTTTGATGATGAGCCAAAGCGTGGTCTACGAATTGATACTTTGATGGTCACTGAGTCATTAATGGCCAAATGCAGTGCGACAGGTATTGATTATGAGATTCGGGCAATGGAGAAGCCCTCAGATCACTGCCCTGTTTGGGCGACTTTTAGCTTTTAAACTGCTAGTTTTTAGGCGGTGAGTTTACAATATTACCCTCAACTAGCCCAATACATTGGTGAACTTTATGAGCCTGTCATTCTCTCCGCTTAACTTAGCCAAGCAGATCGAAGCCAATCAAGGTGAAAAAGGTTTACCACCGATTCATCTTTGGAACCCTGATTTTTGTGGTGCCATTGACATGCGTATTGCCCGTGATGGGCAATGGTATTATATGGGAACCCCTATTGGCCGAGCGCCTTTAGTACGCATGTTTTCAACGATTCTACGTAAAGATCCAGAGCATGGTTATGTTTTGGTGACTCCCGTTGAGAAAGTTGGCATTCAAGTTGAAGACGCTCCTTTTCTAATCACTCAACAGCTTACTGAGCACAATTATTCTGATGATACGCTGGTCTTTTTGACCAATGTTGGCGACATTGTACCTCTGGATACAGCGCATCCGTTACACGTAACACTAAATGATCAAGATGAACCTATACCTTATCTGTTAGTGCGAGATGCGTTAGAAGGTCGTTTGCACCGCAACCTGTTTTATCAGCTTATAGAGCAAGCCGTTGAGCAAACCATTGGAGATGAAACCCATTTAGGGGTTTTAAGCGCTGGGCAGTTTTGGTCACTGGGTAAGCTATAAGGTGCAGCCTCCTGTACTAACAAATCAGCAGCAACAGGTGGTTGAACATGGCAAAGGTCATGCTCGGGTCATGGCTGTTGCAGGCTCCGGTAAAACCACCACATTGGTACATCGCGTACTGTTTTTATTACAGCAGGGTTTTCAGCCCAAGCGAATTATGGTGTTGATGTATAACCGCGCGGCTAAGGAAGACTTTACCCATAAAATTCAGCGGTTAGCACCTTATGGACAGCCACTACCTGATATTCGCACCTTCCACTCTGTCGGCCATCGTTTATGTGACACCTTAAGCAATTGGGGTGTAATACAGCGGAGAAAGTTGATACAAGAAGGTTGGTCTTATGAGCGTTTGATGCGCCAAGCGATCACACAAGCGCTTGCGGATTGTGATGAACAAAGCCGCCGCACCGCGCTTGACCTTGATCATCTAGAGGCTTTCTCTCAATTTGTTGAGCGAGTTAAAGCAGACCTAGACCCCGCAGCAACACAGTTCAAACAGCTGGCGCTACCAGACGACCAGCTCTATTTTGTCAGTGCTTTTGAGCAACTTGAACAGCTTATGGCAGATCAAGGCGTAATGACCTTTTCAGATCTGCTCTATCGCCCTGTGATGGCGCTATTAAGCCAACCAGAGCTGAAAGCCCGTATCAGCAATCACTTAGACCAAGTGATTGTCGATGAGTACCAAGACATTAACGGTATTCAACATTATCTATTGTCGGTTCTAGCAGGTGCACGCGCTCAGGTGATGGTCGTTGGAGATGTGGATCAATGCATCTATGAGTGGCGGGGAGCTCGCCCTGAGTTTATGCTGTCAGAGTTTGCAGAACAGTTTCCTAATCCTGAAAGCTATGCCCTGAGTTATTCATTCCGTTACGGCCATACCCTTGCCTTGGCTGCAAACCATCTGATTAATGAAAATCGAGAACGTGAAGCGCAGCTTTGTTTGGCAACTGCTCAACACTCCGATACTGATATTGTACAGCTAGACCAGCTTGTAGAGCTGTTACCACTGATAAAGCAGACAGGGCTTGAACAAGGCTTTCATCAGTGTGCAGTATTAGTACGTAGCTGGGCTTTAAGCGTCCCCATACAATTAGCTTTTTTGCAACAGCAGATCCCTTTCAAGCTGTTACAGCAAGGGCACTTTGTCTTTAATCAACCCCTTATCACACAGTTTTTGGCCTATTTAGACTTAGTGGTTGCGCCTGTACAGGCACCGATTCAGCCGGAAACACTTACTGCATTACTCAGCTTTCCGCCTCTATTTTTATCACAACAAGAGCAGCAGCGTATTCAGCAGCTGGTGGCTGTGAATGGCCTTGACCCTAAAGCCATTTGTAAAAGCCTGAGTCTTAAGCCTTACAGCGGAAAACGATTACTAAAACGCTTAACGCTTTTGCAGAAATTGCAGAAAGAATCAGCAGAGCAAGCGGTTGGCCCTTTAACAACACGATTACTACAAGAAACAGAAGCGTTTGAACTGATTGAAAAAGCAGCAGCAACCCGCGATCAAGCAGAAGAGCGCAAGCGCATGCTGCAAGGTTTAGTCAATTACCTGAGACAGCAACGTATGTCTGTACAAGCACTATTAGAACAAGTGCGTTGGCAGCGTGAGGCAGGCGCAAGCTTGGAGTCCGATCAAGGCATCATCATCAGCACAGTTCATGGAGCCAAAGGCTTAGAGTGGCCTTATGTAGTGCTAGCAGGTTTAACAGAGGGGCAATTCCCTTGCTATCAAAACCTCAGTGATTTTAATAAGCATAATGAAGAAAGTGAGCGCAGACTATTTTATGTCGCCATGACACGTGCCCAAAAAATGCTCTGGTTACTCACAGATACTGGTTTAATTGAAGATAAACGAAAAAAGGTGAGCCGCTTTATCGGCGAAATGTCGCTAACCGACTGTTTGAATACGGTTACTCAGCTCAAGCAGCCGGAAAAAGATCTTGGTTTAGTCGTACAAAAAGCCCCTTTAGTACAGCAATATTTACAACTGAATGCCTTAAACTTCAGGGTCGGTAGTCAAACGGTCTCAATAGCCAGCTATGGCACCTTGTCATCAGTCGATACGTCCCTAGAGAATAAGCTAACCTATAAAATAGGTGACCAAATAAAGCACAAGCTTTTTGGAAGAGGGGTGACTGCTCCCCGCCCTTTCGGGCGAGGCTTCCAACTTCTCAGGCAGCAACCGGCGCGTGGCCGGATTTACGCAAGCCTCCATTGGCAGGAACCGACAGTCCTTCGGCCTTTAGTTTGATAACACCCTGCTGGCGGATATTGATCGCGGCGTTGATGTCGCGATCTAGCTCTACCGAACAAGCCGGGCATGCCCAGATGCGAACCGACAACGGCAGGGTGTCTACCTTGTGTCCACAGCAAGAACAGGTCTTGGAGCTGGCAAACCACTGGTCGATTTTAACCAGATGCTTACCTTGCGCTTTAGACTTGTACTCCAACT
>NZ_FUXG01000040.1:5397-6794 GCF_900167095.1 Oceanospirillum multiglobuliferum | reverse complement strand
CTACTGGCGGTTTTGGCGGTTGACCAGGGCCTAAGCCATGACTACCAAAGAAGCCTGCGACATCTTCCTCGCGAATACCATCAAACAACTCAGCTACCAGACCAAAGCCCAAACCTTTCTGCTGAATAAACTCGTACAGTGCGTTCGGGTTATTCATATTGTCTTTAATAAAGGCCGCTGTATCTGCCGCATTCGCCCCTGTGCCTGAGAACTTCTGCTCTAGGTCAGGTTGAATTGGGCGGAACACAGGCCCAGGTGGTGGTGGCGGAGGTGGATTACCACCCGGCTGACCATCAATTGGCGGCAACGGCGGCTGACCATCTACTGGCGGTTTTGGCGGTAGGCCAGGGCCTAAGCCATGACTACCAAAGAAGCCTGCGACATCTTCTTCACGCATGCCATCAAACAACTCAGCTACTAGACCAAAGCCCAAACCTTTCTGCTGAATAAACTCGTACAGTGCGTTCGGGTTATTCATGTTGTCTTTAATAAAAGCCGCTGTATCTGCCGCATTCGCCCCTGTACCTGAGAACTTCTGCTCTAAATCAGGTTGAATTGGGCGGAACACAGGCCCAGGTGGTGGTGGCGGAGGTGGATTACCACCCGGCTGACCATCCGTAGGGAATGGTGGAAAAATTGGCGGCTGACCATCCGTAGGGAATGGTGGGAAAATTGGCGGCTGACCATCAATTGGTGGTTTTGGTTCCTGACCATCCGTGGGGAATGGTGGGAAAATTGGCGGCTGACCATCAATTGGTGGTTTTGGTTCCTGACCATCCGTGGGGAATGGTGGGAAAAGTGGAGGTGGCAAAGTACCATCACCAGTCGGTGGTGGTGGCAAAGAACCATCACCAGTCGGTGGTGGTGGCAAAGTACCATCTGGTGGTGGCGGCAAAGTGCCATCTGGTGGTGGCGGCAAAGTGCCATCTGGTGGTGGCGGCAAAGTGCCATCTGGTGGTGGCGGCAAAGTGCCATCTGGTGGTGGTGGCAAAGAACCATCTGGTGGTGGTGGTGGCAAAGTGCCATCATTTAGTAAGTTATTATCATCACTCATCAGTCACAGCCTTTGGGGGTCGGGTTGCCCCCTGTTAAGTTTCACACATCATATAATATGGATAGAATATTTCTTATTAGCAAGACCATATCGATAAAAAAAACACTATTTGTGACTTGTGTGGCGATTTGAATAAAATTATTAATTGTTAGGTTGTATGCCACAAAAAACAGGCTTTATAATGTTAAACATTAACGATCAATCAATAGAATAAATACTCAAATTTAACTATTGCAATGATATTACGATTCGTTTGGTGCATGACGCGGTTCGTACCTCACCTCTTATGCACCTTACAACAAACCCTTAACACCCAAGCCAAAACACCATAACCCAACGTAGG
>NZ_FUXG01000040.1:0-4967 GCF_900167095.1 Oceanospirillum multiglobuliferum | reverse complement strand
TAAACACCCAAGCCAAAACACCACAACCCAACGTAGGGTGCATAAGCGTAGCGTCATGCACCGTTGAAGCATAAGCGCAGCGCCATGCACCGTTAAAACCTAAATACAGCATCATGTACTGTCTATTTTGAACGCCCATACTCCCGACAGGGTGCTTCAACCCATTTATATAGAAGCACCGAAGTACACAGAGTTAATAAAAGCGCAGTAACAACGGATATATTTGGTGGCATTGCCCATAAGAATACAAGCTGAGCAATAAAGTCATGAAGTAAATAAATACCATAACTACCGGCACCAGCTTTAACCGCCATCTGCCCCCAGCTCTTTGGTAAAAGTAAGCCTTTTTGCTGAGCTAACAAGATACCTGCTAGCAACAGAGCAAAACCAAAAGCAGCCAAAACATTAAACCAGCCAAATGGCCGAGGACTAATAGACTCCGCCAAAGCGGTGGGGTAATACCAATAGAGTGCCACTAAAATCACAAGCCCAAAACCTAAAAACAGCGGATAGTAATGCTTATAATGATCGCCTGATTGCTTCAGCAGCCAAAACACCGCCATACCAAACCAAAACTCTATTAACAACGCAGGTAACTGCGCTTGTCTCACCACCCAATCTTTATTTGATGGTGCATATTGAAAGCTGTACAAGGTTATAAAACCTACCATAGCGATAACCGCCAACCACCAAAATCGTTGCGAGCTGCTTAGCCAAGAATGAGGTAGTTTCAAACTTAAAGCGATTAGTACATAGAAGGCAACTTCTACCGTTAAGGTCCAATAAACCTCACTAAAATAGCCGACATCAGCTAAATTTTGATCGGGCGCCGCTTGTAAAAAGAGTAGATGGCGTAAAAGCTGAAACAAGTCCTCACCAAGATCTCCTGCCGACAGAAATAATGCCAGTATTAAAGAGATCAAATACATAGGATACAACCGCCAGATACGCCGTCTCACGAATACCTTTATTGTTTGAGTATGAAAACCCAGCAACAGGGGGGCAAACAGATAGCCTGTTAGCACAAAGAAAAGATCAACTCCTACATGAAAAAAATGTAACCCTAATAGACGCTCAGCCCAGACTGGCGTTAAATAAAAAACATAATGATGCACAAGCACCATTAGGGCACCTACCGCGCGCAATCCTTCCACAACGGGATTAAACACCTGTAACCTCTCAACCTATTATCAGTGAGCGGTAATAATAAAGAGGTTATTACAAAATGAATAATATTTTGATCTCCCCTACGTTGAAGCATAAGCGCAGGGGGATAAGCGCAGCATGATTTATCATAAGAGTTTGGTGCATGACGTGGCTCGTACCTCACCCCTTATGCACCCTACAACAACCCCTTAACACCACAACCCAACGTAGGGTGCATAAGCGTAGCGTCATGCACCGTCGAAGCATAAGCACAGCGTCATGCACCATAAACACCCAAACCAAAACACCACAACCCAACGTAGGGTGCATAAGCGTAGCGTCATGCACCATAAACACCCAAGCCAAAACACCACATCCCAACGTAGGGTGCATAAGCGTAGCGTCATGCACCGTCGAAGCATAAGCACAGCGTCATGCACCATAAACACCCAAACCAAAACACCACAACGCAACGTAGGGTGCATAAGCACAGCGTCATGCACCGTTGAAGCATAATCACAGCGTCATACACCATTAAAATCATCAGGCATAAAAAAACCCCGCTTTCCAAAGAAAGCAGGGTTTTGTCTTACATACCTAAACTCGGTATCGGTTTAATGGGCTACAGCGAACTGCAACCCAAACAACCTATTAATCCAGAAGGATTAAGCTATGCCTTGACCAAGGTTAGACGCTACCAAACCATCTAGGTAAGAATTACCAGCAGCAGTTTCACCGAAGTCGAAGGTGCCGATCAGTTTCACATCTGCGGCATCGGTAGAAGTACCGGTGCTGGTGACGTGGAAGGCTTTGTAAACACCTTCGTTATTCTCGTTACCAACTTGTGCATTGTCATGCACCAGAATAACGTAGTTGCTGGTAGAGTTTGCAGCACCTGCGGTCAGGTTCAGATCCAGTTCACCGAAGTAGTGTGTGCCACCAACCTCTGTACCATTGATCATCGCTTTAACATTCGCAGCGGTCAGGCTGTCGAAGGTTACAGCAACATCTGCAATTTCCAGTGCGGTGCCATCGTTAAACTCAATAATAGTAACAGAGTTATCAACCACAACATCAGCATTATCAGCAGATACTGTTTTAGCGATAGGCGCTTTAGTGGTTGCGTTAACACTGGTCAGATACGCGTTGAAGTCCAGCAGATCTGCACCGTTATTATCGGCAACTGCACCTGCGGTGAAGTTAACGATAGTGTTAACACCGTTGTCATAACCAGTGATTTGAACAGTATCGTTGCTCAGTGCACCAGTACCTAGAGTCAGAACGTCTTGACCGGAACCCAGGTTGATCACGTTATCGCTTTCAGCACCGCTTGCAGTACCGGTGACATTCGTTGAAGCAACTTGTGTCACAGTAACAGCAGCAACATCACCACCAACAGCAGGGAACTTAATGGTTACAACACCAGCATTGTTATCCGTTACGCTAACGACCTGACCACCAATCGTCTGCTCATGCAAAGCCGCTTGCACTTTGTCGCCCACTTGAGCTGCGGTGTCTGTTGCCAATACAGCAACGTTAATACCACCCACTGTAATAGTGCCATCTTTGTCTGGTGAAGCAAATGTGATGGTTTGGCTTTCTGGTGTTGTCGCAGTACCTGGTGTTGTAACAACAGCACCAGCACCAACAGCAGCACCAGTAGCAGTGCCCAAAGCAAAGACTGGTGTTAAACCAGTCAAGTTTGCAACGGAATTATCACCCATCCAGTTAGCATCAACCGTGAACGTGACAGCAGCAAGAGCATTAGCAATTGTAATCGCACTCAATGGAATATTGGTTGCGCCAAATGCCAGAGTAGTTGTTGGGCTATTGGTTTTCAGCAGGTTCAACTCAGCAGCAATTTCAGCAGCTGTGTTATTCACGTCAGCAGTTAAATCATCAAGAGAGATTGTTCTGCCACCAACGGTTACAGTACCTGCGCCTGTGGTTTCGGCACTTACAGTCAGAGTTACAACACCATTTGTACCCGCAACATAAGCTGTTGCATCATTAGTTGCTGTTGGCAGTGTCGTGTATGGTGCGCTGTTAATCGTACCAAACTCAGAAGCGTATAGACCTTCAGCATTTGTTACCGCTGTATCAATAGCACCTGTGTTCAGTGTACCCGTAGCCTGTTTGTAAGCGGCATCCGCTTTTGTCAGGTCGTCGGTTGTCAGCATCAGATTACCGGCTTTTTCACGAGCCGCTTTAGCTGCTGCGGTTTCGTTAGCATCGAAAGCAACCGGTGGGATGATGTCGATTACCAGCTCGTTGGTTGCCAGCAGGCCGTCGATCAGAGACTCAAGACCCAGTGCGTTGCCTTCGTTGTCATGGGCAAACATCAGCTTGCTCAGTACCGCGTCTTCGTTAACGGCTTTTTTGATCGCCTGATTAATCTGCTTAGTCGTGGTCTGGTAGTTGGTAGAGTCAATAGTAACAAACTTAGACTCAAAGCCTTTAAAGCTTACTTGTACTTGGGCTTTAAAGAAGTTGTAGGTTTGCGCTGTGTCGTTAGCACCGTTAGACAGGGCATCATCGCTGTTAGATACGATATCTTGGTTGGTAACCAACTTTTGAATATCAGTAGTAGCATTGTTGAAAACAAACACACCACGGTCGCCAGCGTTGTCTACACGTACTACGTCGTTACCAGCACCTGCATTGATAATTGCTGCGCCTGCACCTGGAGTTAGAACCCAATCGTTACCAGCGCCTGCATCAATAGTGATGTTGTCTAGTAGTTGTTGGTTAACCAACCAGCCAGCAGCTGCAGTATTGACTTGCAATGCAACCGCTTTGTCACCCGTCAAGCCGTTAGACGCCATAACGGTAACAACGTCATTACCATCGCCAGATTTAACCGCTACTTTTGTATCAACCGCTTCCAATACGTCAGTATCAATAGCCAGATTCAATACGTCGTTACCTGAAGTCAGATTGTAGTCAATCAGTGCATCAGTATCATCGGTAGTGAACAGGCCAGTGTCTTTCAGGTCATAGCGAGACAGTACAGCATCAGAAACCCAGCTGTTGATAGCTACAGAACCTGCGTTAGAAGCTTCAACCTGCTGTACATCAACCAGACCACCTTTAGTGAAGTCTTGATCAACCAAAGCCACTACGTGGTTAGGATCGTTCTTTTGAGTACCTACGCGGAAGTAGCCGTTAGAACCCGTTTGCAGTTCAATACGCTCTAGGTGGTTGTTTTCACCCGCACCCTGAGAAACTGCAGCTGTCAGCCATACGCCATTTTTAGCGGTGATTTTGAACTCTTCAACGCCTTTGTCAGAGTTAGACTGGCCGCCGATATCCAGAGTAGCACCCTGAGAACCGTAACCGATGTTGTCTAGCTCTACATTAGTAGTAATCAGTTTAGTGATTGTTTGAGCTTCAGAGTCAGACATCTGAGCAAACAGGGTGAAACCGCTTTGATCGATAATACCGTCACGGTTGCTATAACCCACAGGAGCTAGTGTTGTACCCGCAGTGTCAGTCAGTGTGATCTGAGTAACGGTGACTGCTCCCCGCCCTTTCGGGCGAGGCTTCCAACTTCTCAGGCAGCAACCGGCGCGTGGCCGGATTTACGCAAGCCTCCATTGGCAGGAACCGACAGTCCTTCGGCCTTTAGTTTGATAACACCCTGCTGGCGGATATTGATCGCGGCGTTGATGTCGCGATCTAGCTCTACCGAACAAGCCGGGCATGCCCAGATGCGAACCGACAACGGCAGGGTGTCTACCTTGTGTCCACAGCAAGAACAGGTCTTGGAGCTGGCAAACCACTGGTCGATTTTAACCAGATGCTTACCTTGCGCTTTAGAC
>NZ_FUXG01000042.1 GCF_900167095.1 Oceanospirillum multiglobuliferum | reverse complement strand
CTACTGGAAATGGACGGTGAATCAGATCATGTTCACCTGCTGATAGCTTATCCGCCGAAGCTGGCGATCAGCGTCATGGTGAACAACCTGAAATCGGTTTCATCACGCCGGATACGCATACTCAATACCCATATCCCCCGGCAAAGCAAAAGTGCAGCGCTCTGGTCACGTTCTTACTTTGCCTGCAGTGCAGGCGGGGCAACGATCAAAACACTGAAAGAGTATGTGCAAAGTCAGGCGACACCTGATTAGAACCGCTGCGCGGTTCCCGCTTGTATCCCCGCCCGATTGGGCGAGGGTTTACGCGGAGTTTTGCTAACTGCTCACTAGAAAGCGGCCCCTTATGAGCCTGCAAAGAGTTTTGATAGGCATTCATCGCCACATTAGCTGTTAGTGCTGCGCCAACAATCGCAAGCTGGTTTTCCTGTGGCAACTCCAAAGTCTCTGCAATAATGGCCGAGATAATTGCAACATGAAGCGGGTGTTTAATGGAGTAATTAAACTTATTCGACAAATGTATTGAGCCTAATAACGCATCTGCATTCAACTTGCATAAGCCCTGTACTTGAGCTGCGGTATCATATAGCCGCTTTTCTAGGCGCCCCTCTTTAAATGCGCCCTCTCCACCAATACCAACAAAAAGTGTCTCTAACTCGTGACACAACTCTGTTAGCTCATTAAAAGGGTTGGTATCTTTTGCGTAGGAATAGGGTGATGGCAACTCTAATGGAGCAACAAATGCTGTCTCGGGCATATTTTTCTCATCTAACCTGTAGCCTGAGTTGATAATAGAATTTAAACGAGATTTAGAACTCACGACATGACCGACATCCATGAGTAGTCGGCCTGTCGCATCATAAACAGTCCAAGGTAACGCATCACCCACCATTAATTCATCAGCAGTGACCTTTATCAAATCACCCGCGTCACTTATCGCCATTTTCTCAACCTCTGTAGGCACATCTTGTGCAACATGGCGTCTCCTTCGCAAATTATATTATGTCGTAATGTTAGCTTGAATTAAGCCAACAATACAGTTTGTGTCCCCCTTCAGAATCATTAATGTATTATTTATAGAGCTTTTATTGATTTTTATCTAACTTGAAGGTTTGAACATAGAGACTGGCTAGCGTTACACTAGGTCAAACAAATCCAGAGTGGGAATGAAATGAAAGGTATTCGGTTAATCAATCGAGTTAAGATACTAAATATCTTAGATAAAATCGATTTTTTCAGCGCATTTAACCCCGGTGAAAAAAATATGATCGCCGATAATCGCAGCCGCTTTGTTGCCGCTGAGAAAGGCGAGTATATTATTCGACAAGGAGAAGCCGACTCCGCGTTTTATATTTTACTACACGGCTCTGCAAGTGTTTCTCTAGAAGAAAATGGGAAAGAGCTCGCAACCCTAAGCCCTGGGGACTTTTTTGGCGAAGTTTCATTTCTAACCAAAACCCCACGCACCAGTAATGTTATCGCTAGTGAGATGTGTATACTTTTTCGGTTTGACAAAAAAGTCATGTCATCACTTCCACCACTGACCAGAGAGAAGATCAAAGACAAGATTATCGCTAAATTAGTACACCTTTTAGCTGCCAAAAACGACAGTCAAAAGTAAAAACCAAGCAAGGACGCGAAGTAAACCTTAGGTGATATTAAGCCAAGTGTAGTCAACTAAGTCATCCCCACTTGTCTTATATTCTGCGGCTACTGCACCTTGGTAAACGCTACGATCAATGATTTGAAAATACTCACCTATTGATAAACTCCCTGTACCGGGAGCACCACGGCCAGGCATATCAGCAAACTGTATATGGCCTATATTATTTGCGAATTCTTGTAACTGTAAAGCTATCGGCTCGCCCATCATGGCCATATGGTAAATATCATATTGCATACTTGCGTTAGCATGATTGACTTGCTGAAAAATACTGTACATCTCACTAAACTGACTATATAGATAATTGGGCATATCTATATTGTTAATAGCCTCAAATGTCACCATCACACCCTCAGCCATGAATAGCTCTGCCGCATATCGAATATTATCAACGTAGGTTTGTACGCAAAGCGCTTTATTGTCGGTCTCATTTAAGTTACCCGCTAAAATATTAACTTTCATTGCATCAAGCCCTAAAGCATATTGCATTGCAGTATTACAGGCTGAACGAAAAGCGTTAATATTTTCAGGATGACAACTTAAACCTTTTCCACCTTGCAGCAAGTCTGCGGCAGGAACATTAATTAAGTGAACACCTACTCCAGCTGTATCAGCTGCATTCCTAAGATCAGATATAGACCATTCGTAAGGAAATTGGATCTCCACAGCAGTAAAGCCGTGCTCAGCAGCAGCGGAGAAGCGCTCTAGCATCGGTTTATTACTGTATAGCAATGAAATATTAGCAACTAGATAATTATTCATGGGGCTCAAGGTAAAGATTGACTAGAGTTGAAGGGTCTTTATCCGAATAGCCCGCAACAGCGTGTAAACGCATCAGCTGAGCAGCCAAGCCAGACATAGGCGTGCTGGATCGGACAATACGCGAGTGGTCAACCGCCATATCTAAGTCTTTTAGCAATGTTTTTACATGCCATTTCTCAGGTGTAAAGCGACGTTCGGCCATCTCCGGCGCCAATATCTGCAAAGGCTTAGAGTCAGCAAAGCCGCCAGAAAAAGCCTCGGCTAATAGCTGACTGTTAACACCTGCAGACTCAGCAAAAGCAACAACCTCTGCGATCACTAGTGCTTGGCAGCTAACAAGCATTTGATTACAAATTTTTGTATACTGACCAGAGCCACTAGCCCCCATGTAAGTTAAGCGGGAAGAAAGATTCGCCAATAAAGGCTTTAGTTTATCAATCGCTTCAAGCCTACCACCTGCCATCATCGCAAGCGTACCAGAAGCAGCCCCTTGCACTCCGCCAGAAACTGGGCAATCAATCCAATCAACACCAATTGTGGAGCAATGATTAGCAAGCTTTTGAGTAGCTAATGGATCTATACTGGAAAAGTCTAGAATAACTTGCCCAGATTTTAGATGCGGCTGCAATTGAGAGAACACAGCTTCAACAGCTATAGTATCAGTCAAGCAAAGGCAAATTACGTCACAGTGCTGGGCAATCACTTCTGGGCTATCTGCAATAGCTGCGCCTAGCTCAGCGAGAGGTAAACATTTCTCTACAGACCGATTCCAAATCATTAGATCATAGTCAGCAGCCAATAATCGTGCAGACATGGGTTGCCCCATCAACCCAATACCGATAAAGCCTATTTTGCTCATAGCGTGCTCAATGGCCGCTCTAGGGAATAATCGACAGTCACTGTATTACCATTACCCTCGTAAACAGTTGCTCTACAAAGCTGCTTAACCAATTTTATGCCCCGACCATGCATCTGTGTTTGTTCTATAGGAGCTTTCAGTGCATTGTAATCAAAGCCTTTACCAGTATCTTCAATGGTGATACGAAGCAACGCCTCATCGTGCAAGCGGATTTTATGTGCTGTAATTGAAATAGAGCCTGTGGTCAGATCTTTTAAACGCTGCTGCCTAGCATTCAAATAGGTCTCAAAAGCATTTGGCCCAGACTTAAGCGAAGAGTCTAATTCAAGCAAACCATGATCCAGTGCGTTATTCATAAGCTCAGAAATAATTAAAAATAGCTTCTGATTATGCGCCTCTAAGCCATTAAACTGGCTAATAACGCTGAGAATAACGGGCGTTAAATCCATGCTCCTAATCTCATTTGCGCCTAGCTGAAAGCTGACTTTCCACTCAATTTCATCTGACTCTTCAATAAATGCGACTGACTCAACAGGGAGAGCATCTGGAATACCCTTTGCGATAGACTCTTTACTAGGCATGCTTAGAATAGCTAAAGTCACATCATCGTGAGGCACTGCATCACCCATGAACTCTGCCAGTGCATGTTTGATATTATCTAAACGATCAGAAGGATTCATTAAACAGCTGAGCAATTTTTCTTCGCCAAAAAACTCGCCGTTATTATTTTCTGCCTCCAGCAAGCCATCAGAAAATATGACTATCTGATTACCGGTATTGTAGCGTGCCGCATGGCTTTCAACGCTGTACTGAGTTGCTGAAAGCACACCTAAAGGCAACTGATTTGAGGCAAATGTATCAACAATTTGCCCATGAGAATCAACGCAGTAAATAGTTGGTAGTCCCGCATTCCAAACTTCAATATAGGATTCTGCGGGGTCAATCATGACTATGCCACAAGCAACAAAACAACCCGTGGGCATTGCCTCTTTTACTCGACGATTAAGCTCTCGACCAATGGTTTGCAATTCAAACCCTTTATGAACCATCGAGTAAAATGTGCCTGAAATCGGCAGAGTGGTGATAGAGGCAGCTAATCCATGACCAACAGCATCCCCTATTAGCAGATAAAAACGGTTATTAGGCGAGCGTGCTGCACATATAACATCGCCACTAAACTGCTCTGCGGGACTTAAAATATACTCTAGCAGAGGATCTTCTAAGCCTCTACTCTCCGTCATATGCTCCATAATATGACGGGAGATGCGCCGCTCTTCCTCATCTTTTTCAACATACTCTTGCAGTGCCATATTTTGTTTTGCAAGAGTATTTTGCATATCGACAACGCGTTTGATCGACTCAATCTTGGTATTCAATATCACTTGATTGATAGGCTTAAACAGATAATCTGCTCCGCCTGATTGATGGCCTTTTATGTAGTACTCCTCTGTCGCCGCAGCGGAGATAAATATAATAGGAACCCATCTTGGTGCTGCCATTTCTTGCAAGCGTTGAGCCGCCTCAAAGCCATCCATCCCTGGCATCATAACATCCATTAAGACCAGATCAGGGTGCTCCTTCTCAAAGACCTCAAGGCACAGCTCGCCATTTTCAGCTGTCAGCACCTCATGACCAGAGCGCTTCAACATCGCTTGGAGCAAAACTAAATTAGCACGAGTATCGTCAACAGCAAGAATACGCATTACAACACCCTAATAATCAAGAAATTTCAAAAAGCTTATCGAAATTAGCAATAGCCAATACATCTCGTGCCAATTGAGAGCAGTTTTTAAGCTTAATTACTTTTCTCTTAGAATCTGCTTTCTCTTTCAACTGAAGCAGCATACCTAAGGCAGAACTGTCTAAATATTCTACCTGAGCCAAATCTAAGGCGATCTCTTTTACTGAGTCATCATCTAATAACTGTTGATAGGTTTCACGAAAAGTTTTGTGTGAGTTAAAGTCAAAACGTCCATTCAGACGCATCAAGCTCTGATCTCTATTTATCGTTGTTTGAATATTCATATCCGCCTCATATCCTTAATATATTCATGAGTTAATAATTTTGGCTATTTGAGAGGGTAGCTGTGATAAAGAGTGAACAAACTCTACCGCACCAATATTCGCCGCGGCTCTTGGCATACCGTATACAACACAGCTTGCTTCATCTTGACCAAATGTTCTTGCACCAGCTTCTCTTAAACGTTTCAAGCCTTCAGCACCATCAGCCCCCATTCCAGTCAAAATCACTCCAGCACAACTGGAGGCAATTGGTAGCAATGAATCGTATAAAACCTCAACCGATGGTTTATGTCGATTGACCGCAGGACCATCATCTAGTGCTACGACCAACTTATTGCCAACACTGGTAGTGTTCAAAACTCTGTGTCACCTCTATAGTTTAACCCTTATAGGGAGTGACACATCATGTCTGATAAATACGAAATTGATATTCAAGCCTTTGCCAAAGCGCTTCAGTCTGGACAAGATCTCAACGGTAAAGATGGCTTACTAACCCCTTTGATTAAGCAGATTACCGAAGCCGCTTTGGCTGCTGAGCTAGATCAGCATTTAGCTCAGGATTCTCAGCCCAACCGTAAGAACGGTGCCTCCCGCAAAACTATCAAGACCGCAACGGGATCTTTTGAGCTGGATACCCCTCGTGATCGTAATGGTTCTTTTGAA
>NZ_FUXG01000023.1 GCF_900167095.1 Oceanospirillum multiglobuliferum | reverse complement strand
AAGCAGTTTTTGACTTGCTTAACAATCGACGGATACGTCAGAGATTACAAGCGACAAGCTCAGGCTTGGACGTAAGAATACAAGATACGAACAAAGTAGAAGGCCTAATAACAGATAGGCTTAATTGGCAGACATTCAATCTACACCTTTTTTGCTTGACGACAATAGCGTATTGGAACCACCTGATCCCTTCCCGAACTCAGCAGTGAAACGGTACAGCGCCGATGGTAGTGTGGGGTCTCCCCATGTGAGAGTAGGACATCGTCAAGCGCCTTATATAGAACCCCAGTCTAGCGATAGACTGGGGTTTTTTCGTTTCAAGCGTTTGAAAGGGGCTGGATTATTTAGAGCGATGCTGCTGAAAAGAGAAGTATTAGAAGTTGAAACACCTTGTTTTAGATCTAAATGAATTATTTACGTCCCAATAGTGATTCTTTTCAAGTGAACCTTGTGTCTAAGTACGTTAGAATCCGCTTTTCCAGTTTTTGAGCGAGCAGAAGTATCTGTTCGAATTTACTCAACATTCAGGCTAGAGGTAGAGAATGTTCACACGTGACATGACCATTGCAGGCTATGACGATGAGCTGTGGACTGCTATGCAGTCAGAGGCAGTTCGTCAGGAAGAGCACATTGAACTGATTGCATCTGAAAACTACACCAGCCCGCGTGTAATGCAGGCGCAGGGTTCTGTTCTGACAAACAAATATGCAGAAGGCTACCCAAATAAGCGTTACTACGGTGGTTGTGAGTATGTGGACGTTGTCGAGCAGCTGGCGATCGATCGTGCCAATGCACTGTTCGGTTCAACCTATGCTAACGTTCAGCCACACTCTGGTTCTCAAGCCAATGCCGCAGTTTACATGGCGTTGTGCAAGCCTGGTGATACCGTTTTAGGTATGAGCTTGGCTCATGGTGGTCATTTAACGCATGGTGCTGCAGTTTCTTTCTCAGGCCGTATTTATAATGCAGTTCAGTACGGTTTGAGCCCTGAAACAGGCGAAATTGATTATGCTGAAGTTGAGCGTTTGGCCGTTGAGCACAAGCCAAAAATGATCGTAGCGGGCTTCTCTGCATACTCTCGTATTGTTGATTGGCAGCGTTTCCGCGATATCGCAGACAAAGTCGGTGCTTACCTTTTTGTAGATATGGCTCACATCGCGGGTCTGGTTGCTGCGGGTGTTTATCCATCACCTGTACAAATTGCTGACGTTGTAACGACTACCACTCACAAAACTTTGGGTGGTCCTCGTGGTGGTTTGATTTTGTCTGCACGTGCAGATGAAGATCTACAGAAGAAACTAAACTTTGCGGTATTCCCTGAGTCTCAAGGTGGCCCTTTGATGCATGTAATTGCAGCAAAAGCGGTTTGCTTTAAAGAGGCAATGGAGCCTGAGTGGAAGGCTTATCAAGCTCAGGTTGTGAAAAATGCTCAAGCGATGGCTGAAGCGTTTAAAGCCCGTGGCATCAAAATTGTGTCTGATGGTACTGATGACCACCTATTCTTGGTTGATCTAATCGACAAAGAGTTCAGTGGTAAAGATGCTGATGCAGCTTTAGGTCGAGCGTTTATCACTGTGAATAAAAACTCAGTGCCAAATGATCCTCGCTCACCATTTGTGACCTCTGGCTTGCGAATTGGTACTCCTGCAGTCACACGTCGCGGCTTCAAAGAAGCGGAAGTAACAGAGCTGACAAACTGGATCTGTGATATTCTGGATGATATTAATAACGAAGACACTATTTTGGCTGTAAAAGAGAAAGTAAAAGCAATCTGCAAAACCTTCCCTGTTTACGCTTAATTTTGACGGGTATTTACCCCGTTAACTGAAAATAGTACTACAAATAAGCCCGGCATAGACCGGGCTTATTTGTATCTACAAGCAGGTAAAAGGTAAAATAACTGAGCCTAAAGCAGAATTAACGCACTGCTTGTTTTTTGATCAATGTATTCAGCGTAGAGCCAACTTATGTACTGTCCTTTTTGTGGAGCACAGGAAACTAAAGTCACTGATTCTCGCCTTGTAGCAGAGGGTGATCAAGTACGCCGTCGCCGTGAATGTTTAGGCTGTGGAGAGCGTTTTACGACTTATGAAACTGCTGAATTAGTCATGCCCAGAGTGGTCAAGCATGATGGTACGCGAGAGCTGTTTTCAGAGGAAAAGCTGCGGGCAGGTATCCTGCGGGCTTTAGAAAAACGCCCTGTTAGTACAGAGTCATTTGAGGCTGCCATTGAGCGTATTCGGCAAAGAATGCGTGCAAAAGGTGAACGTGAGATCCCTTCTCGCCTAATCGGCGAAGAAGTAATGGCTCAGCTCAGACTGCTTGATCAAGTGGCTTATATTCGCTTTGCTTCAGTTTACCGAAGTTTCCAAGACTTAGATGAGTTTCGTGCGGAAATTGATCGTTTAGCACAGGATCCACCTTTTGCAAAAGGTGAACATCACAGTAATCAAAGAGATGAAATAGAGGATTGAAGCTGTGTGGCACCTTTGTGCTGCTCGTACTTTATTTTAGCCCTTTCAAAAGAGTAATGGCATGACGCAGGTTGATCAATATTACATGGCTCAAGCCCTACGCTTAGCACGTTTAGGGCGTTACACTGCATTCCCTAACCCAAATGTAGGTTGTGTATTGGTTCGCGATGGTCAGATTATTGGCCAAGGCTGGCATCAAAAAGCGGGTGAAGGCCATGCTGAAGTTAATGCATTAGCTAGCGTGGTAAATATTGATGAAGTCAAAGGCTCAACTGCTTATGTCACGCTTGAACCCTGTTCACACCAAGGTCGAACACCGCCCTGTGCAGACACTTTGGTGAGTGCTGGTGTTAATAAAGTTGTTATTGCGATGAAAGACCCTAATCCACTTGTCTCAGGTCGTGGTATCGCCAAACTAGAGGCGGCAGGCATAGAAGTGGTTGTGGGTATATTGGAGAGTGAAGCTAAGGCTTTGAACAAAGGCTTTATCAGCCGAATGGAGCGCAAGCGCCCATTTTTACGCTGTAAAATGGCGATGAGTCTTGATGGCCGTACTGCGATGCAGTCTGGTGAAAGCCAGTGGATTACGGGTGCTTCAGCACGCACGCAAGTGCAGCGAATGAGAGCCTCAAGCTCTGCCATTATCACAGGTGTAAGTTCTGTCATTTACGACGATTGCTCTCTAACTGTTCGTGCAGAACAATTGGATTTAGAGCAGGCTGAGCAGATTGCACAACGTCAACCGCTGCGTGTAATACTAGACTCTCAATTGCGTGTACCGCTTACTGCTAAAATTCTGAAGCAAGCAGGTGAAACGGTTGTGCTCTTTTGTCAAAGCAACGCTGATAAAGAGCAAGCCCTGCTTGCGAAAGGTGTAACCTGCGTACAGTTGGCTGCAGATGAAGTTGGACGAGTGTCATTACAAGCGGTTATGGATTACCTCTATCAGAGAGAGTGTAACGATGTATTGTTAGAAACAGGGGCGACACTCGCAGGTGCATTTGTGCAGGCAGGCCTTATTGATGAATTAATTATCTTTATGGCTCCGACATTACTAGGGCATAGTGCTCGCGGCCTATTTAACTTACCTACAATACATAAAATGGCAGATCAGCAGCCCTTAGAAATACTCTCTAGCCGTGTTGTCGGCAAAGATTTGATGTTAACGGCACGATTTTCAGGAAACCAGTAAGAATGTTTACCGGAATTATAGAAGCGATTGGTACAATTGAGGCATTACAACCTGCTGGCGGAGATTACAGTGTAAAGGTTGCAGTTGGCTCCTTGGATATGGCTGATGTGTGTTTAGGTGACAGCATTGCGGTTAATGGTGTGTGCTTAACGGTTACAGCTTTGACTGCAAAAGGTTTCTCTGCCGATGTTTCGTTAGAAACTGTGCGCCATACCTGCTTCTCTGATTATCGTGCTGGGCGCAAAGTAAATTTAGAGAAAGCACTGTTGCCAACCTCTCGAATGGGTGGGCATATTGTCAGCGGGCATGTTGATGGTGTGGGGACTATTCTTGATCGTAGAGAGGATGGTCGAGCGGTGCGCTTTCGAGTGCAGGCACCTTCACAATTGTTGAAATATATCGCAGACAAAGGCTCTATCACTATAGATGGTACAAGCCTTACAGTGAACAGTATTAAAAGCGATGTTTTCGAGTTGAATATTGTGCCGCATACCTTAGCAGGCACTGTTTTAGAACAGTACCATGCAGGCCAGAAAGTACACTTAGAGGTTGATCTTGTTGCGCGTTATCTAGAGCGTTTAATCAGTCAGCCTAGTGAAGCAAAATCTGAATCGAATTTGAGTTTAGAATTTTTAGCTCAACACGGCTTTAACCGTGCTTAGCCACTAAGAGATTAATCATGCAATTAAATACAGTTGAAGAACTGCTAGAGGATATCCGTCAGGGCAAAATGGTCATCCTGATGGATGATGAAGACCGAGAGAATGAAGGTGACTTGGTAATTGCTGCGGAGAGAGTTCGTCCTGAAGATATTAACTTTATGGCGAAGTACGCTCGTGGCTTGATTTGCTTAACCCTAACCCGTAAACGCTGTGAGCAATTGAAACTACCGTTGATGGTGCAGAGCAATGGTGCTCAGTTTTCGACTAACTTCACCTTGTCGATTGAAGCAGCTAAAGGTGTAACAACAGGTATATCTGCGGCAGATCGTGCACATACTGTTTTGACTGCCGTTAAATCTAACGCGTTGCCTGAAGATATTGTGCAGCCCGGCCATATTTTTCCATTGATGGCTCAGCCTGGTGGTGTTTTAAGTCGAGCAGGTCACACAGAAGCAGGTTGTGATTTGGCACGTATGGCAGGCTATGAAGCGGCATCAGTGATTGTTGAGATTATGAACGATGATGGCACTATGGCGCGTCGTCCTGATCTTGAATTATTTGCACAAGAGCATGGCATCAAAATTGGTACTATTGCAGATCTGATTCATTACCGCACGACCAAAGAACACACTGTGGTACGGGCGCAAGAAGGGGTGATGCCAACTGAGTATGGCGACTTTAACTACGTTACTTATCGCGATGAAATTCAAAACTGCACGCATCTAGCAATGACACTAGGTGAAATTAGTGCAGATGAACCCACTATTGTTCGAGTTCATAACCGCACGGAAGTACTGCGTGATGTTGTAGGTGCCATGCTGCCTGATGGCGAGCGTAAGTGGACAATGCGTAATGCTTTAGCCAAAGTTGCTAAAGAAGGTAAAGGCGTTGTTTTATTACTGGACTCTAGCGAGCGTATTGACATTCATGACTCTGTAGAGCTGATGTTGAATGGTCGCCAACCATCAAAAGTAAATATCAGTGCGTCAGGGGCATACTTAACCGTTGGCACAGGCTCTCAAATTTTGCGTGATCTTGGTGTTGGTAAAATGCGCCTGCTCAGTTCACCAATGAAGTTTAATGCAATTTCTGGTTTTGACCTTGAAATTGAAGAATATATTCCCTGCGAAGAATAATCAGGACATGAAAATGACGATCAAATCCGTTGAAGGTAACTTTGTAAATTGTAATGGCCAGTACAGTATTGTTGTTGGCCGTTTTAACAGCTTTGTTGTTGAGCATTTGGTTGAGGGTGCGGTAGATGCACTACGTCGCCACGGTGTTGATGAGAGCAATATCACGGTCGTACGTGCGCCTGGTGCTTGGGAGTTACCACTTGTTGCTAAAAAGGTCATTGAAAAGCAACAGCCTGATGCGGTGATTGTACTAGGTGCAGTGATTCGTGGCGGTACGCCACACTTTGAATATGTTGCAGGTGAGTGTGCTAAAGGTCTTGGCAGCTTATCTCTACAAACTGGTGTTGTGATCACTAACGGTGTTTTAACTGTTGATACGATTGAGCAAGCCATTGAGCGCTCCGGAACCAAAGCAGGTAATAAAGGTGCGGAAGCAGCTTTGTGTGCTCTGGAAATGGTCAGCCTGTTTAATAACCTTTAACCTTTGGTTCCTACTCTCATGTCTCAAGGTAAAAAAACCAGTAGAACAGAAGCGCGTCATGCCGCTCGTCAACTGGCGCTACAAGGTCTGTATCAGTGGCATATGACTTCTGCCTCATTGCAACAGGTTGAACGCCAAATTCGTATGGCTCAGCCTGATGATGGTTTGGAGTCGTATGAAGATATTAGCTCAGCTGTTGAAATTGCAGACCTGAACTATTTCAGCGAGTTACTGCATAATATTCCAGCTAATAAAACAGAGCTGGATGCAAACTTTGAGCAATTGTTAGATCGTCGAATTGATGAGCTTGACCCTGTTGAGTTGGCAATTTTGCGTATCGGCAGCTATGAGCTGAGTAAGCGTTTAGATGTGCCTTACCGCGTTGTAATCAATGAAGGTATTGAGCTTGCTAAACGTTTTGGTGCGACAGAAAGCCATAAATACGTTAATGGTATTTTGGATCGCTTAGCACAACGTTTGCGTAATGCCGAAGTGACTGGTCGCAATAAAGCTGATTAGTCTTCATCAGTGCTTAATAAGGTCGATCCTCCGTGGGTGAATTTGAACTGATAAATCGATTTTTTCGAAACTCTGTCCTACAGCCTGCTCGTAGAGATATCAATTTAGCTATCGGAGATGACTGTGCCTTGATAAGTGTGCCGCAAGGTAAACAGCTTGCGGTATCTGTTGATACCTCTATCGCAGGTGTACACTTTTTGGAGGATGCCCCTGCTTTTGATATTGGCTGGCGTGCTTTGGCCGTTAGCTTGAGTGATCTTGCTGCAATGGGTGCTAAGCCCGCTTGGTTTACCCTTGCACTAACCCTTCCTAATGCCGATCAAGATTGGTTGAAAGCATTTGCCGATGGTATGGCGGCTTTGGCCTCTCGTTATGGTATTGCCCTTGTGGGTGGTGATACGACTCGTGGGGCTATGTCTATTACAGTCCAAGTGCAAGGCTATATCAGTCAAGGAGGGGCTTGGTTACGATCAGGTGCCAAAGTAGGCGATATTATTTATGTTTCAGGTACATTAGGTGATGCAGCAGGAGGTTTGCATATTTTGCAATCTGAACCTCATCATGCAGCTGATGAAACTTATCAATCTTTGATTCAAGCCTATCTTCGCCCTGAGCCGCGTTTTGATTTGCTACCTATTTTGTCAAGTCGTGCCAGCAGTGCCATTGATATTTCAGATGGCTTTCTTGCTGATCTTCAGCATATTTTGACAGGCTCCCGCTTGGGAGCACAGATTGATCTGAAACGAATTCCTATTTCAGAGGCGCTAAAAACTTTGGTGGGTGCAGAGCACGCGCTGAAATATGCCCTGACAGGTGGTGATGATTACCAACTCTGTTTTACTGTGAGTCCTCAACGTCGCTTGGAGCTTGAAGTAAGCGCAGAGCAAAGTGGTTTGGCTATTCACCCTATCGGTGTGATTACAGCAGAACCTGGTATCAAAGGGTTAGGGGCTTATCAGCTTGGTGGTTTTGATCATTTTGCTCAGCCAATAGGTGCTCAGTAATGAATCGTGCCCCTAGCAGTGTGTGGCGTAATCCTGTTCACTTCTTGGCTTTTGGCTTGGGTAGCGGTGCTGCGCCTTGGGCGCCGGGTACGGTTGGAACTGCATTGGCGGTTGTGCCTTATCTATTATGGCTGCAACAGCTACCGATCTTAACGTTTAGCCTGATCATTGCTATTAGTTTTGTTGTGGGTGTATGGCTATGTGAAAAAACCTCTCAGGATTTGGGGGTGCATGATCACTCAGGCATAGTCTGGGATGAGTTTGTGGGCTATTGGTTGACCATGCTGATGGCACCACCGGGTTGGCAGTGGGCTTTGGTCGGTTTTATCCTCTTTCGTTTCTTTGATGTGTTGAAACCTTGGCCTGTGAAGTGGGCCGACCGCCGAGTGGCGGGCGGTTTCGGCATTATG
Organism: Oceanospirillum multiglobuliferum; assembly: GCF_900167095.1. Classification (GTDB taxonomy): domain Bacteria; phylum Pseudomonadota; class Gammaproteobacteria; order Pseudomonadales; family Halomonadaceae; genus Oceanospirillum; species Oceanospirillum multiglobuliferum. Next base: position 41,575 of record NZ_FUXG01000023.1, on the reverse strand, counting down.
TTTGATGATTTGCTGGCAGGTATTTATGCTTGGCTGGTCTTACAGATCATAGCTCGCCTAGTATAGAGGCTAATCACACCCCTATTTTTTTAGACAACCTTGTTCTAGTAGCAAGCACTGATGTATAGCCATTCTTTCCCAGAAGTCACGATCAGGCTTGATCCCCATAGTGGCTTCAAGATTGGGCTCCATCAAAAATGGCATATTCATCAAGCTAACCATGCTGATATGCAGCATCTTTGGATCTAGCTCTGGATTGATAACGCCTTTCTGTTGCATTTTTTTCAGCATCTTTTCCATTGGCTCGCCTTTTTCACGAATACGCTCATGGATAAAGCGTTCTTCTAGCGGGCCATTTTCAAATAGTAGACACTTTAGAATAACCACGACAAAGCCTGGATACTCTGCCATCAAAGCGTAGTAACGCTTGAAAAAATCAACAAAGCTATCTGGCGGGTTATTCAAACCGTCCTGTACTAACTTATGCACAGGCTCAAAGGTTTCAATAAACATTGCTTGAAATAAACCCTCTTTATTACCGAAGTAATAATGGATCATGGCCATTGTTGAGTTAGCACGAGTTGCGACTTCACGGGTTGTGACTTGCTGATAGTTTTTTTCAATGAAGCAAAGACGAGCAGCCTCAATTAGGCTGTCACGGACATTGCGAGCGCTCTTATTAGTGGGGCGCCCACGCTTTTTCTCTTTCTCTGGTTTGAATTGTGCGTTCATAGGGATCAAATTAACTCGTTGTACCAATATTTTAATCGGTTGATTAAAACTAGATTAGAGTATTTGGCCTAGAAAGCAAAGGAGAAAAAATTAGTATATCAATCGTATCTGATTAATTAATGCGAGGTGCAAAAAAAACCGCATCCGAAGATGCGGTTCTTTTTGAAACTACTAAAACAGAGGAGTGTTTAGATTACAAACCTAAGTAATCTAGAATACCACCTGCTGCTTTGCGGCCTTCATCAATCGCTGTCACGACTAAGTCAGAGCCACGCACCATATCACCACCTGCAAAGATTTTAGGGTTGCTGGTTTGATAAGGGAACGCACTGTCTTCAGGTGCAATCACACGGCCGCTGTTGTCGGTTTCAATCTTCTGTGCGCCAAACCAGTCAGCAGGGCTTGGACGGAAGCCGAAAGCGATTAACACTGCATCTGCTGGTACAATCTCTTCTGAGCCTGGGATTACTTCAGGACTACGACGGCCGTTCGCATCAGGTTCACCCATGCGCGTAGTGACCAACTTGACGCCCTCAACTTTATCCTCGCCCACAATGGCAATCGGTTGACGGTTGAACAGGAACTTAACGCCCTCTTCTTTCGCATTGACCACTTCGCGTTTAGAACCTGGCATGTTGGCTTCATCACGACGATAAGCACAAGTCACACGCGCTGCCTTCTGACGAATAGAGGTGCGGTTACAGTCCATCGCCGTGTCACCACCGCCTAGCACGATCACTTTTTTACCTGTCATGCTGATGTAGTCTTCAGGCGATTTCTCATAACCTAAGCAGTGGTTAACATTTGAAATCAAGAAGTCTAGAGCAGGGTAAACACCCGGCAGATCTTCACCTGGGATACCGCCTTGCATATAGGTATAAGTACCCATACCCATAAATACGGCATCGTAGTCTGACAACAGTTGCTCGATGGTAACATCGCTGCCGACTTCAGTATTGAGACGGAACTCAACTCCCATATCGGTGAACACTTCGCGACGGCGTGTCATCACGTGTTTTTCCAGTTTGAACTCTGGAATACCAAAGGTCAGCAAACCACCGATTTCTGGATTCTTATCGAACACAACAGGTTTAACGCCATTGCGTACCAGAATGTCGGCACATGCTAAGCCCGCTGGGCCTGCACCGATGATAGCGACTTTTTTGCTGCTCCAAACCACTTTTGACATATCAGGACGCCAGCCCATCGCAAAAGCGGTGTCGGTGATATATTTCTCAACAGAGCCGATGGTTACTGCGCCAAACCCACCTTCACCAAGGGTGCAAGAGCCTTCACATAGGCGATCCTGTGGACATACTCGACCACAAACCTCTGGCAATGAATTGGTGCGGTGGCATAACTCCACCGCTTCCATGATATTGCCTTCCGTCGCCAGCTTCAGCCAGTTTGGAATGTAATTATGCACAGGGCAGCGCCATTCACAGTAAGGGTTACCACAGGCTAGGCAACGATGTGCCTGCTCTGCTGCTTCCTCTGGTTTGAACGGTGCATAGATCTCGTTAAATTTCTTTTTGCGTACACTTGCCGCAGTTTTTTGTGGGTCTTTACGACCCACATCGATAAACTGAAAATCGTTGTTTAATTTTCCAGCCATAGCAGCCTCACCTCACTAAAAGCTTAAATTCACAAATCTGCGTATTAATTACTCTGGGCGTTGGCGCGTGCTGTCTAGCAAGCTACCAATACTGGCCGCTTTTGGCTTAACCAGCCAGAAGTGACGATAGTAATCAGCAAAGTTTTCCAGCAGCTCTTGTCCCCAAGCGCTATTGGTCTCTTTAACAAACTCAGCGATAACGCTGCGCAGATGGTTACGATAAGCTTCCATCGGTTCGGAGCTGATACGGTGAATATCGACCAGCTCGTGGTTGTATTTGTCAACGAAGGTACGATCCATGTCTAAGACATAAGCGAAACCGCCCGTCATGCCCGCACCAAAGTTATAGCCTGTTTGACCTAGTACGGTAACCAGACCACCTGTCATATATTCGCAGCAGTGATCGCCTGCGCCTTCAACAACCGCATGACAGCCTGAGTTACGTACCGCAAAACGCTCACCTGCAGTACCTGCGGCAAATAGCTTACCGCCAGTTGCACCGTATAAGCAGGTGTTACCAATGATCGCTGTGTCTTGTGTTTTGAATGGGCTGCCTTGTGGTGGCGTCAATACCAACTTACCACCGTTCATACCTTTGCCTACGTAATCGTTGGCATCACCTTCAATGTACATCTCAAGACCTTTGGCGTTCCAAACACCAAAACTTTGACCGGCAACCCCTTTCAGTTTCAGCGTTAGAGGGTTTGCACTTAAGCCTTCCTCACCCCAACGTTTGGCGATTTCGCCAGACAGACGAGCACCAATCGAGCGGTCACAGTTGGTGACGGTGAAGTGGAACTCACCGCCTTTACCACTTTCGATGGCAGACAGTGTTTCTGTCACCATACGCTCAGCCAATGCACCTTTATCGAAAGGTTCATTGCGCGGCTGTTGGCAAGTTTGTGGCGCATCTACAGGTACAAAGTCATTTTGTAGCAAGTTGGTCAGGTCTAACTTTTGTAGTTTACCTGGTGCATCAGTAACGGCAGATAGCAGTTCAGTGCGGCCGATCAGGTCTTCGAACTGACGTACACCCATCTCTGCCATGATTTCACGTACTTCTTCAGCTACAAAGCGGAAGTAGTTTTTCACCATCTCAACGGTACCGATGAAGTACTCTTCACGCAGTTGCTCGTTCTGAGTAGCAACACCTGTTGCGCAGTTGTTCAAATGGCAGATACGTAGATATTTACAACCTAATGCAACCATTGGAATGGTACCGAAGCCAAAGCTTTCTGCACCCAAAATGGCCGCTTTGATTACATCAAGACCAGTTTTCAAGCCACCATCTGTTTGTAGACGTACTTTGCCACGCAGATTGTTGATGCGCAGTGCTTGGTGTACCTCTGGTAAGCCTAGCTCCCAAGGTGAGCCTGCATGCTTGATAGAGGTAAGCGGGCTTGCTGCAGTACCACCGTCATAACCTGAAACAGTGATTAAATCCGCATACGCTTTCGCCACACCTGTTGCGATGGTGCCGATGCCCGGCTCAGAAACCAGTTTTACTGAAATCAGTGCATCTGGGTTCACTTGCTTCAGATCGAAAATCAGCTGTGCCAAATCTTCGATTGAATAGATATCGTGATGCGGAGGTGGAGAAATCAGTGTCACACCCGGTACAGAGTGACGCAGACGTGCAATTAGCGCGTTTACTTTACCGCCCGGTAACTGGCCGCCTTCACCTGGTTTCGCACCTTGTGCCACTTTGATCTGTAGTACTTCAGCGTTTACCAAATAGTGTGGTGTTACGCCGAAACGACCTGATGCGATCTGTTTGATTTTTGAGTTTTTGATGGTGCCAAAACGTGCAGCATCCTCACCACCTTCACCTGAGTTGGAGCGGCCACCAAGCTCGTTCATCGCCTGTGCTAAGGCTTCATGTGCTTCAGGAGACAGTGCACCCAAGGACATTGCCGCAGAGTCGAAGCGACGAATAATTGATTCAATCGGTTCAACTTCAGTTAGCGGAATTGGGTTAGAGGCTTTGTTCAGCTTCAACAAGTCACGAATGGTCGCAGCTGGGCGCTCATTTACCAGTTTTGCAAAGCGTTTAAAGGCGTCATAGCTGCCAGTTTGTACCGCTTCTTGTACCGCTTTAACCACATCTGGGTTGTAAGCGTGGTACTCGCTGCCGTGTACATATTTCAGTAAACCGCCTTGATCAATGATTTTGCGTGGGTTCCAAGCAACATTTGCCAAAAGCTCTTGCTGTAATTGGAAGTCAGCAAACTCTGCACCTTTGATGCGAGAAGCAACGCCGTGGAAACAAAGATTGCAAACTTCTTCTGATAAACCAACGGCTTCAAACAGTTGTGCACCACGGTATGAGGCGATTGTTGAAATACCCATCTTTGATAGGATCTTCAACAGACCTTTCTGAATACCTTTGCGATAGTTTTCACGAATATCGGCTGGATCACCTTGCAGTTCGCCTGTGCGCTGTAGGTCTGCCAATACGTGATAGCTCAGATATGGATAGATCGCAGTTGCACCGAAACCGAAGAATACCGCCATCTGATGCGAGTCACGGGCTAAGCCGGACTCAACTACAATGTTCGATAAGCAGCGTAAGCCTTTGTTACTTAAGTGATGGTGTACTGCACCAGTCGCCATTACTGCGTCAACAGGTAGTAAGCCTTTTTCAATCTGGCGGTCGGTCAGTACAATCACGACTTTACCAGAGCGAACGGCTTCCTCTGCTTGCTCACAAACATTAATCAAGGCTTGCTTTAGACCAGTGTTCGCTGGGTCATACTGCAAGTTGATGGTGTGTGATGCAAAACCTTCACGCTCTTCTGACACCAGCGTTTTAAATTTACGAGGTGAAAGAACTGGGGTTGTTAGTACGATACGGTTTGCGTGTTCGATACTGTCTTCAAAAACATTCAGCTCAGCACCCAAACAGGTTTCCAATGACATCACAATTGCTTCACGCAATGGGTCAATAGGCGGGTTGGTGACTTGAGCAAATTTCTGACGGAAGTAGTCTGTGGTCAAGCGATGACGACGAGACAGTACGGCCATAGGGGTATCATCACCCATAGAGCCAACGGCCTCTTGGCCGCTTTCGGCCAACGGACGTAAAACCTGATCGCGCTCTTCGAAGCTCACTTGGAACATCTTCATGTGCGCTTGTAGATCTTCCTGTGACAAAGGCTCGAATTTTGGCCCTTGTAACTCACCTAATGTGGATTCTAGGAAAGTCGCTTTTTCACGTAGCCACTGTTTATAAGGATGCGCAGACTTCAGACGGTTGTCGATGTCTTCACGGTGCATCACTTCGCCAGTTTGGGTATCTACAACCAACATGTGACCTGGGGCAACACGGCCTTTAGCTATCACATCTTCCGGTTTGTAATCATAAACACCAATTTCAGATGCTAGTGTGATATAGCCATTTTTGGTGATTACCCAACGAGCAGGACGTAGACCGTTACGATCTAGCATACAAACTGCATGGCGGCCATCGGTTAATACGATGCCCGCAGGGCCATCCCAAGGCTCCATGTGCATAGAGCTGTATTCGTAGAATGCACGTAAATCAGCATCCATTGTGTCGTTATTCTGCCACGCAGGTGGGATCATCAAGCGTACGGCTTTGAATAGATCCATACCGCCTGTCAGCAGCACTTCCAACATGTTGTCCATACTGGATGAGTCAGAACCTGTGGTATTGACCACTTGATCTAATTCATCAATGTTCAACAGTTCGTTGTTGAAGTTACTCTTACGTGCGTTCGCCCAGTTACGGTTGGCTTCAATGGTATTGATTTCACCGTTGTGTGCGAGATAGCGGAATGGTTGCGCCAATGGCCATTTTGGTGCCGTGTTGGTAGAGAAGCGCTGGTGGAATACGCAAATGGCGGTTTCCAGACGCTCATCACCTAAATCTTTATAGAAGTTTGGTAGATCCGCAGGCATGACCAAACCTTTGTACGAAATAACCTGTGATGACAGGCTAGACACGTAAAAGTCAGGATCATCTTTCAACGCCATCTCAGCTTTGCGGCGTGCCATGAATAACTTAACGCTAAGCTGTTGCTCAGTTAGGTTGTCAGCGTTAACAAATACTTGCTCAAAGCGAGGTAGGCAAGCTAATGCCATAGGGCCGCAAACAGTAGTATCAATTGGAACGGTACGCCAACCCACAACATCTAAACCTTGCGCGGTTAGTTCGGCACTTACAGTCGCGCGTGCCGCGTCGGCGTTGGTTTCGTTTTGAGATAGAAAAACCATGCCCACGCCAAAATTGTCAGACAATTCAGCATTGAACTGCTCTTTGGCAATGGTGCGTAGGAAGGAGTCCGGTTTTTTCAGCAGCAGACCACAGCCGTCACCCGTCTTACCGTCAGCCGCGATACCGCCGCGGTGAGTCATGCAGGTTAATGCTTCGATCGCTGTCTGTAATAAATTATGGCTGGCATCGCCATTCATATGGGCGATCAGGCCAAAGCCACAGTTATCCCTAAACTCACCAGGATGATGCAGACCAGTTCTCATAAAGCTAACTCTCGCTAGTACAAAATCGTTGTTATAGCCTCTGAAGCTTCTTTTTGTTGTGTTCGTCGAGTGCGCACTTCCGTCCTGACAGGGGCTTTCTCACGAGGCAAAGGGATAGAGATTCTACACATCTACAGCTGTAATCTCAAACTTCAGATATTTCCTGTGTCATTCTGTAACATAGGTAACGTGAGAAATGTAATTGGCAAAAGGTCTAGTTTGTTGTGGAATATCCGGCAACATCAGGTGTTTTTAGATGATTCTGCTGTTGCCGGAAAGAGTTTTGGAGGGAGTAACTATTTCTTTTTGATGTCGGCTTGAACGCTTGCAATGCTACGCGCCCAAGGTTTGCGGTCTTGAATATCTTTAGGCAGTTTGCTGATACTGGCAATAGCAGTATCACGATTCTGGTACTCGCCTTGTATGACCACAAACCAAGCTTTGTCTTTGTATAGGGTTTCGAAGTAGCGCACGCCACTTTTGTCACTTAATCCGTCGATAAACTTGATTGCGCTCTCTTCCAAGTGGATACCCAATAGCTGTAGGGTGTATTGAGTGCCTTTTAGTTTAAGTAGGGCTTCCTCTTGTTTGTAAGGGCTAGTTACAACGGCTGGTACAGGGTTGCTTGATTGCACGGCAACGGTTGGTTGTGCTTTTGTTTCTAGCTTTGGTTTGTCCTCCACTGTCGCTAGCTTGGGTGCTGTACTGATGGCGGTGGAGGGAGCTGTAGGCTGAGGTTTGCTATTTAATAGTTCTTCGTCAGCAGCACGCTTATCTTTTGTCGTGTCGCTTTCGGTCTGAGGGAATACAGGTTTGATAATTGTGACGGACTCTTGGTCAGTATTAGCTGCACTATCTTCTGACAATACAGTGTTATCTGCGATAGTTTCTTCGGCAGGGTGAGCCAAGCGGTTTAGATCCGTAAGCGGAGTGTTCTCTGCTACTTTGCTAGTTTCTGAGCTTGATAGAAAATCATCCTGATATAGAAACGCGCCGATTAATAGTGATGCAACAACAGCTAGCGCAGTGATATGCCAAATAGGAATTGGGCTAGATTTACGTGCAGGTTTGTCTTTGGTTGGTGCCGTAACCTGAGGCTTGGCAGCTGCTTTTTTGGGGCTGGACTTAGGTGCAGCGCTTGGCTTCATGCCGGTAATCTTGGCAACTTTTTGCAAGCCCTCAGGATCTGTTAGTGCCAAGTTGGTCATACGGTTGATCTGGCCGGGTACCCCGCCTGATGCGCGAATAATATCGGCTTTAGCTGTTTCGCTGATGTGGTTAAGTAAACTTACAGCGCTAAGGCGATATTCAAGGTAACCCCAAGCTTCTTCTGTGCCAAAAGGCTCTAGCTTTAAGTGGTGTCCTATTGCGGTGAAGCGTTCTTTTAACCGAGATGCCCTTAGCTTCTCAATCAACTCTTCAGAGCCTAACAATAGAATATGTGGCCGTTTATTTTCATCGTCATCAGATAACAAGATAATCAACAGTTCCAAAGTTTCACTGCTGAGTTGCTCCGCGTCATCAATAACGATTAAGCAAGTCTGCCCGTCACGATGCAGCTGTGCTAAATATTGTTTCAGTTTCTGTAGGTATTGGTTTAGATCAGTTTGCTTGCTTAAACCAAGGCCTAGGCTTTGAGAAAGCTCGCCCATTAAGCCTTGTGCGGCAATAACTCTGTCTGCGGCAAAATCACAAATTTGAACACCAGAGTCCATTGTCTCTAGTATTTTGCGTTTAATTAAGCTTTTTCCAGAGCCTTCTTGACCTGTGATGGTTAATAGCAAGTTGCTATAACGGCTAAGGTGGCCCACCAGCTCAATTACCTGGCTGTGCTGCTGTGCCGGAAAAAACAGAGTTTCCTCAATCACGCCGTCGGTTACTGAAGGGGTAATTGGAGTAAAGGAGATGTCGTCTCCAGACATGCCTGAATCCTTATTTTTTCTGTTGTTTCCGAACATAGACGATTTAATCCCGCTGCGATGCTACTGGCAACTGTTCTTAGATTAATTAAAGTCCCAGATAATAGGCTGTTATGCCATTTTCTGGAAGGGTTCAGTCTAAATTTGTCCCAGCTGAACGCCTGAATTCAAGGTTTTCATCAAGTTATCTTGATTAAACTGGTTGGTAATGACCGCTTGGCCAATTTTGTGCAGCAGCACCAAGCGCAAGCTGCCATCTAAAACTTTTTTATCCACAGCCATATGTTGTAAGAAGGCTTGTGCTGACATGTCGCTTGGCGCAACGATTGGCAAGTTTGCTGAAATTAGAATATCTCTGACAGCTTTAACATCCTCAGCACTTAGCCAGCCTTCCCGCTGAGACAGCTCAGCGGCCATTAGCATGCCTGTTGCAACAGCTTCTCCGTGCAGCCATTTACCATAGCCTTGCTCTGTTTCTATGGCATGGCCAAATGTATGGCCTAAGTTCAATGTGGCACGAACACCTGTTTCAGTTTCGTCCTCAGCAACCACGCTAGCTTTATTCAGGCAAGAGCGGTAAACCGCTTCAGCAAGGGTATTGTCATTTTGGTTAAGTAGTGCAGGCATATTAATATTGAGCCACTGAAAAAACTCAGGGTCACAAATAAGGCCGTACTTGATGACTTCAGCAATACCTGCGGCTAGCTCGCGTTCTGGCAATGTCTTCAAAACTTGAGTATCTGCGAGTACGGCTTTTGGCTGCCAAAAAGCCCCGATCATATTTTTGCCAAGAGGGTGATTAACACCGGTCTTACCGCCTACAGATGAGTCAACTTGAGATAGCAAGGTTGTTGGGATCTGAATAAAACTCACGCCGCGCTGATAGGCTGATGCTGCAAATCCCGTCATATCGCCAATCACACCACCGCCTAAAGCAATTAATGTGCAGGTACGGTTAAAGCGATTTTTTAACAGGCCATCAAAAATATGATTCACGTATTCTAGGGTTTTGTATTGCTCACCATCTGGCAGAATGACTTCTGCTACTTGATATTGATCTCCGAGAGTCGCTTTCAGTTGCGCTAAGTACAAGGGTGCAACCGTTGTGTTACTGACAATCATAACCTGCTTGCCAACAATATGAGGGCGAAGAAGGTCAGCTTGTGTCAACAGATTGTTGCCAATGTAAATGGGATAACTACGATCACCTAGATCAACATTCAATGTTTGCAGCATGTATAGCTCACAGAGAGTTCAGTTTTTTCATAATGGTGCGCACAACACTTTTGGGTGATTGGCGATCTGTATTGACAATAATGTCGGCGGCCTCTCGGTAAAGTGGGTCGCGCACCTCAAATAGTGCTTTGAGCACTGCTTCGGGGTTTTCAGTTTGTAGCAGTGGTCGATTCTTATCTTTGGCTGTGCGCTGTAACTGTTGCGCAACCGTTGTATGTAGATAAATCACCGTACTGTATTTACCGATAATATCCCTGTTTTCTGGCTTCAGAATCGCACCACCACCTGTTGCCATTACGATATTGTCTGGCGCCTCAAGTAGTTCTGCGATTGTCTGTGTCTCACGTTTGCGGAAACCTTCCTCCCCTTCTTTATCAAAAATCCAAGGGATATTGGCGCCACAGCGTGCTTCGATTTCTCGATCAGAATCAAAAAAATTCAGGCCAAGTTCTGTTGCTAATAAACGGCCGATGGTGCTTTTGCCTGCGCCCATCGGTCCAACTAGGACGATAGTGTGGTTATAGTGCATGAAGTTCTATGCTGAATGATCATGTCAGTTCAGGCTGATGCTATTTTCAATCAGCCTGGGCGTAATAAATATCAGTAATTCTACTTTTTCTTGGGATTTTTCGGAACGGCGGAATAGTGCGCCTAACAAAGGAATATCGCCCAGAACCGGAATCTTGTAATTCTGATCGAATGACTCGGAGGTGTAAATCCCACCTAAGACAATGGTTTCGCCATTGTTAACCAGTACTTGAGTTTCAATGGCGTTGGTGTCAATGGCTGGCGCGCCGTCAAACTCTTGCTTACCTAAAGCATCCTGAGTGATTTTTAGGTCCATAATGATATGTTCATCAGGTGTAATCTGTGGTGTCACTTCAAGCGCTAATACAGCATCTTTGAACGCAATTTTAGTGCCGCCAGAAGATGATTCTTCACGGTAAGGAATCTGTTTGCCTGACTTAATCAGCGCTTTACGTTTGTTGGCGGTAATCACTTTAGGTTGAGAGATAATCTCACCTTTGCCCTCGCTGGCTAGTGCGGCCAGCTCCATATCAACCAGAATGTTGGCATCCGCATAACCCAAAGCAAATGTGCCGGAACCGGGGTTGAAGTTGGTATAACCACCAGAGCGACTGCTGAGATCAACGGTTAGATCGTTGTTACCTAGTTTGGCGAGTCCCTTATCAATGGCTGCGTTGGCGCCACCACCCCAGCGCACACCCAGCTCGCTGCCAATATTACTTCTGGCTATCACAATGCGGGCTTCAATCAGTACCTGTTGTACGGGGACATCTAATTCGTTAATAACAGATTTAATGGCTTCTAAAGAGCTTGGAACATCTTGCAGTAAAATGGTGTTGGTGCGTTCATCCACTAACGCCCTGCCACGCTTGGATAATAAGCCGCCACCAGTGCCTTCTGCACCGTTTAATATCAATGCCATATCAGAGGCTTTTGCATATTTGATTTGTAGAAATTCTGAACTTAATGCGGCCAGCTCTTTATTCTCTTGGCTGGCTTTAAGCTCTTCTTTTTCTCGCTCGTTAAGCTCGTTGGCTGGCGCAACTAATAACACGTTACCTGATTGGCGGCTGGCTAATCCTTTGCTGTCCATTACTAACTGTAAGGCTTGATCCCAAGGTACTTGCTCTAACCTTAAGGTGACATTGCCTTGAACGCTGTCGCTAGTAACTAAATTAAGTCCTGTTGTTTCTGCAATGATTTGCAGAATTGCGCGAACATCAATGTTTTGAAAGTTCAGGGAAAGCTTTTTACCGCTATAAGGAAATTTTTGTTTAAATTGTGCTTCTTTCTCGGCTTCGGTAATAGGTTTTACGTCAAGGGTTAATAATTGGCCTGTTTGATAGGCCATATAGTTGTAATGGCCGCGCAGCTTGATAAAAAACTGAGCCTCTGATCCTTTTTGTTGTACGGTGATGTTTTCAATAGGGGTTGCGAAGTCCATCACGTCTAATACCCTTCGCAGTGCTCTTGGCAGTTCAGCTTGCTGAAATGTTAGTAATAATGTTTCATTATCTAGCGGCTTAAGCTGAAAATCGGTATCTGCGTGTTCTAGTTGGATTAGCAGCTGTCCTTCATTATTGGTCCCTTTTCTGAAGTCGATATCACGAATTGAAGGTGCTTTTAAACTGCTTTCTGTACTGATATTAGTGTTTCTTTGAGCCTTTGATGCAACGATGACAGGTTGCTTGTGGCCTAGCTCAATTTTAATCTGACGGCCTTTGTTGATGGTTTGAAATGATACAGAGCGCTCAAGTTTAACAACTAGGCGGGTTCTATTGCCCGCCTGAAGGGCGGTAATACTTTCAACAACACCCTTTTGATATTGGTATTGCTTTTGAGGCAGGTGGTTGGATGTGTTAAAGAGGTCAATGACCAGTCGAGCAGGGTTGTCGGTTTGGTAGCTTTGTACTTTGGCAGCAGGATGGTCCAGCTCCATAGTGATCTCAGTGAGCTGACCTTCAGTTTGACGCAAATCCATTGTTTTAAGCGCAGCACCCTCTCCATAACTAAATGGTGCGATCAGTAGCAAAACGCTAAATAGCAGTTGGCGCAATAGTATATGCATCCGTATCGTTCCTGATGAGGGCTGATCCTTGGGTTGCCTTGGTCGTTCCATTGTCACTGTTCACTACCCACCAGCTTGATCTGTCGTGGACGTTTAATCCAGCCACCTAGCTCATCCTGTACAATCTCTTCAAGTAAAATAGCTTGCGAAGTGACGTTAAGAATCTTACCAAAATCTTGGCCTAAATGTTGCCCTATTGTAACTTTATATACTTTGCCTTGAGCATCTTGAATTAATGCTGAAGCCTCTTTTTCATCTGCAAACTGAATTGTGCCTACCATGCTGAAGCTCTCTAAAGGCAAAAGCTCAAGTTCTGTTTTTTGACGAGAAAGATCAGGTTTCTGTTGGCTGCCTTTTTGCTGGTGGTTTGCTTCGGTTGTGAAGTTCAGCTGAAATGGGTTGCGCAATGCACTGGCGGTATAGCTTTCCGGCTGATACTTAGGTGCTAGGGGTAGGGCTTCAATATTGCCCGATGGCCGATTTTTGATCTGCTCCAACTTGTTACGTAGCTCATCTAATGAGTGCTGTGGACTACAGGCTGATAGCGCCAACAAAGAAAGACCGATTACTACCAGTGCGGATAGAAAATACCGATAGCTGAAATGCATATTAAAACCTGACGCAGCACGGTTTCGACTCATGGCTTTAGATCTCCGTTAGAGTCGGTTTTTTTGCTGTGATAAGCCTTAGCACGCACGCTTAGCTTGAGTTGTTCTTGGTCTGGTGTAATAGAAAACTCATGTAAAGTCACGATACGCTCTAAGCCAATAATGCCTGCGATAAATAGGCTGATGTTGTGAAAGTTTCCAACCACGTCTAGCTGCATTGGTTGTGCTAAATAAAGAGGGTAATCTTCTTCTGGCAAAAGCTTTAGAGAGCGAATGTCTACTCGATTGACTTGAGCTTGTTCGCCTATTTTTTCTATTAATTCAGGTACTTGGCTATTGTTAGGTAGTTGCGTGGCAAGCGCCTCAATTTGGCTGCTAATTTTACGCATTTGCTCTTGATAGGCCGCCAAATTTGCACCTTGAAATGCTTTGATCTCAAATGTTTGGATCAGCTCTGGCTCTTGCTTTCGGAGTTGCTTTAGCTCCGACTGTAATGGCGAAAGGTAAAGGAAGTACCCCAATATTAAAGCGATAACGAAAACAAGAATACTGGCGCTTATTCGTCCTGCTAAAGGCCAAGATCCCGCTGATTTAAAATCAATATCGTTGAGGTCAACTTGAGCCAAGTATACTTGTATCGCTTTTAGGTCAATGCTCTTTTTTTGAGATTTGGCATTCATTTGGCCGAAGTCTCCTTTTGCACTGGCTCTGCTTTTGATATTTGCAAGGTGAATTGGCTAAAGCCTGTATTTATTTGGCTGGTGCTAACATCGGTTAATAGCGGTTCTTTCATTAGCTCTGAATGGGCAAGATGGCGCATTAAATCGGAAATTTGACGATTATTTTTTGCCTCACCTTTTATAATTAAATAACCATCAGTTTGTTGAACGCTGGTGAAATATAAATCGTCAACAGCAGCACGAGCCAGTAAGTTGAGCTGACTGACAATATGGCTTCGATCAGATTGCAATTGATGCACTATGTCTATCCATGCCAATAATGTACTGCGCTGTTTGCGTAGCGCTTGCACCTCTTTAATTTCGCTATTCTGCTGTTCAATCTGTAATCGAATAAAGTTATTGCGATTTTGTTGTGTCTGCTGCTGCTGTTTGATCAGTTGAGCTACACCTGCAATCAAAAGCACAGCAACCAATACTACCAATACCAATATGCGAATAAACTGCTGTTGGCGCTGTTGGCGCTGCTCTTCACGCCAAGGTAGTAGATTAATCCGAGGCATTATCAAGATTCCTCATGGCTAATCCAAAGGCAACTAGGAGTGCTGGAGCATCATTGTTTAAAGCTTCTTTGCTAATGCGCGGGTTGATGTTAGTGAGTAGGAATGGGTTGGCAACGGAACAAGGTACGCCTAAGTACTCTTTGACAACGCTGGCCAAGCCTAGAGTCGCAGAGCTGCCGCCAGCTAGCAAAATATAATCAATATTATTAAAAGCACTTGAAGAGTAGAAAAGCTGTAAGGAGCGGTTTATTTGCTGTACGGCTGCTTGCTGGAAGGGAATCAGAACCTCATGCTGGTATTCAGGTGGTAAGCCCCCTTTCTTTTTAGCAAATCCGGCATCAGCAAATGACAAGTTAAAGCGACGCATGATCTCATCTGTGAGTTGTTTACCTCCAAATACTTGATCTCTACTGTAAATGATTTCACCCTGATGCAGTATGCTCAGGTTGGTCATTGTTGCGCCAATATCCACTACCGCAATGAGAGGGTCGTTGCTTGTGACTTTAAATTGGGGCTTTAATAGTGAAACCGCGCGTTCGATGGCATAGTTTTCAACATCAACCACTTTGGGAATGAGTCCGCCGTGCTTAAGAGCATCTTGTAGCTGGTCAACAGTTTCTAATCGGCAAGCGACCAATAAAATCTCATTTTTATTGGGACGACCTTTGGCTGGGCCTAGTACTTCAAAGTCCAAACTGACTTCGTTTAATGGGAATGGGATAAACTGGTCTGCTTCGATCAGTATTTGACTTTCAAGCTCTTGAGGTTGTAGTGATGCGCTAAGTTGAATTTTTCGGCTGATGACCGAGGCGCCAGAAACAGCAGCAACAGTGTGTCGGGTGCTTGGTTTTGCGCGTTCTACCACTAGTTTGATTGCTTCGCCAACTTGTTCTGGATCTTGGATTTTTCGTTCAACAACGGCAAGGGCCGGTAGCGCAGCAACGCCATAGCTTTCAATCTCAAGGCGACCATTGCGGCTGCTAAGTTCAAGAAGCTTGACTGATGAACTGCTGATATCCAATCCCAGCATGTTCTGTTTTTTACCGCGAAAAAAATCAAACAAAGGTACAATCCTTGTGTTTATTCAGCTCGTTATGTTACTGAAAAGTAACGGCGAGAATTAAATAATGTTTAATTACTCGCTGCAATTGGAATCTATCGCTCAGCATTCCTATAATGGCAGCTTTGCTGGCAAATGTGCAGCTTGGTATAAAATGGAATTCATCTGTTCATGCGGATCACATTGAATATTTTAAAATGGTTCAGCTACATGCTGTTATTGGGGGTTGCTGGTGCAGCCGCAGTCGCTTTTAGCATACTGTTGTATCTGACACCTCAACTACCTGATATAGAGCAGTTAAAAGACGTTCAGCTGCAAACACCTCTGCGTATTTTTACGCAAGACAACAAACTTATTGCAGAGTTTGGTGAGAAGCGTCGTACGCCTGTGACTTATGAGCAAATTCCAAGTGCATTTATTCAGGCCATTTTAGCAGCAGAAGATACCAGTTTTTATTCACATTCGGGTATTGATATTAAAGGCTTGGCGCGAGCATTTGTACAGCTGGCGCAAACAGGCCATATTCAATCTGGTGGTAGTACTATTACCATGCAGGTGGCACGTAACTATTTGCTGACTCTAGATCAAACGTTTACTCGGAAATTTAAAGAGATTCTAATCTCATTGCAGATGGAGCAAATCCTCAGCAAGCAAGAGATTATGGAGCTTTACGTTAATAAAATTTACTTGGGTAATCGTGCTTACGGTATTGATGCTGCGGCAGAAGTTTATTATGCCAAAGAGTTACATGAGCTTAGTCTCGCTCAGCTGGCCATGATCGCAGGCTTGCCTAAAGCCCCTTCTCGTTATAACCCCATCGCTAATCCTCGCCGTGCTTTGTTGCGCCGCAACTGGATTATTCAGCGTATGTATGATCTGCAAATGATAGATTTCTCAACTTATGATCAAGCGGTTCGAGAGCCCATTAGTGCTAAGTATCATGGTTTAAAGCCAGAAGTTGAGGCGCCTTATGTCGCTGAAATGATTCGTGCACAGGTAGGTGCGCAGCTTGGAGAAGAGGCGCTTTATACAGCAGGCTATCGAGTGTATACAACGATTGATAGTAAGGCACAGGAAGCCGCTAATAGTGCGCTGGTCAATGGTCTGCTTGCTTATGATAAGCGTCACGGGTGGCGCAAAGATCAGGTCATCAATGTGCCACAGGTTCTAGCCAGTACGCAAATTGAGGCATCAGCTACAGTACAGTCTGTTGAGGGTGAGCTAGACCTAGGCTTGGGTCAGGGGTTGGGTGCTTCAGAGGGGGCTTCTATTGGTGAAAATATCAGCAATTGGTTAAAAGTGCTGCGAGAAACCCCTTCTTACGGCCGCTTAACTCCAGCAATTGTTACGCTAGCTGAGGGGCAGAATCTGCAAGTGGTGCTGGAGAGTGGTGACTATGTCGATGTGCCTTGGGATACCATCACTTGGGCTAAGCCTTATCATAACCCTTATTGGGCTGGCCCATCGCTCAAAGCGACCAGTGATATTCTAAAGCGAGGTGATCTGATCTATGTTGAGAAAACAGAGTCGGGTTTTGCACTGTCACAACTTCCTGCTATTCAGGGGGCATTTGTTTCAATGTCGCCTGAAAATGGCCGTATGTTGGCTTTAGTAGGTGGGTTTAATTTCTATCAAAATAAATTTAACCGAGCTTATCAAGGTGGGCGGCAGGCAGGTTCTATTTTCAAGCCCTTTGTTTATACCGCAGCTCTTGAAAATGGTTTTACCGCAGCGTCAATTATCAATGATGCTCCCGTGGTATTTGATGATAAAGAGTTAGAGTCAACATGGCGTCCAAGTAACTCCAGTGGCAAATTTTATGGCCCTACTCGTTTACGTCATGCGCTGTATAAGTCTCGAAATTTAGTATCTATTCGCATTTTAAGAGCAATCGGCGTGAAAGATGCTATACAGTTTGCCAGTCGCTTTGGCTTCAACCCAGAGCAACTCCCTAAGGATCTGTCTTTAGCATTAGGAAGTGCTACCTTATCGCCATT
The DNA here is from genome assembly GCF_900167095.1 of Oceanospirillum multiglobuliferum. Classification (GTDB taxonomy): domain Bacteria; phylum Pseudomonadota; class Gammaproteobacteria; order Pseudomonadales; family Halomonadaceae; genus Oceanospirillum; species Oceanospirillum multiglobuliferum. The sequence goes on along the minus strand of NZ_FUXG01000023.1, from coordinate 24,072 downwards.
TGAAATGGCTTCAGCCTATGCTGTGATTGCTAATGGTGGTTTTAAAGTAGAGCCTTATTTCATTGAGCGTATTGAAAATAGTGCTGGTGAGTTATTGTTTGAGGCAACTCCGCCAGTGGTGTGTCGTAGCTGTGACCCGTCGGTAACAGAGGTGGTGACAGACGATAAAGTTCGGCCTGTGGCACAGCGCGTTGCGGATGAGCGCAGTATTTATATCATGCACACGATGTTAAAAGACGTAATTACTCAAGGCACAGGGCAGCATGCGAAGTCTTTAGGACGCGGCGATGTTGCAGGTAAGACAGGCACTACAAACGATCAAAAAGATGCTTGGTTCTCAGGTTTTAATCAGGATGTTGTTGCGACAGCATGGGTTGGTTTTGATCAGCCGGAAACAATTGCTGAATATGGTAGTAAAGCTGCGCTGCCTATCTGGACTGATTTTATGTCTGTGGTTTTAGCTGGCAAGCCTGAACGTAGTATGGCTCAACCATCTGGAATTGTTACCGTGCGTATTGATCCTGAAACGGGTAACCGGGCGCGCCCAGGTCAGCAGAATGCCATTTTCGAAGTGTTCAAAGTTGAGAACGTACCGCAGGAGCTACAATCTGAGAGTATAGAGCCTAGTAGCGAGCGCGAGCTGATACAGGGTGGTCCTTCGGCACCAGTGCAAGAAGATGTGCCTGCTGCTGAGGCATTGTTTTGATCGGTCTTGTACGTTGCAGATAAAAGATAAAGCTAATCTATTTAGCATAAATAAAAGAAACGGCACCCTTGTGAGGTGCCGTTTTTTTATGGCCGGAACAATTGTCGGTTAGACAATCTCAAGCACGGTCTGACTTATAGTGGGTAGTGTTCAGGGTAAGGCAGACGAGCCACGCCAGAGTCAACGGCGGCTTTAGCAACAGCAGACGCTACGGCATTCAGCAGACGAGTATCTGTTGGTTTTGGAATGATGTACTGAGGGCCAAATTCTAGCTCGATACCGTTGTAAGCATCTTTAACTTCCTGAGTAACTGGGAGTTTTGCTAGATCTTTAATGGCGTGTGCTGCTGCCAATTTCATCTCTTCGTTGATGCGGCGTGCACGCACGTCTAGCGCACCACGGAAGATGAACGGGAAGCCCAGTACATTGTTCACCTGGTTTGGATAGTCAGAACGACCCGTTGCCATAATCAAATCATCACGAGTGGCATTAGCCAGTTCTGGGCTGATTTCTGGATCTGGGTTTGAGCATGCGAAAACAACAGGCTTAGATGCCATTTTCAGCAGTTGCTCTGCGCTCAGTAGGTTAGGGCCTGATAGACCAACAAATACGTCTGCGCCGTCGATCGCGTCGTCCAGTGTGCGCTTGTCTGTATCATTCGCAAACATCGCTTTGTACTGGTTAAGATCGTCACGACCTGAGTGGATCACACCCTTACGGTCTAGCATGTAGATGTTTTCGATCTTCGCGCCACAGCTGACAAGTAGCTTCATACAAGCAACAGCGGCTGCACCAGCACCTAGACAAACAATTTTAGCGGTTTCGATCGTTTTGCCTTGGATTTCCAACGCATTCAACATGCCAGCAGCTGTTACAATAGCTGTACCGTGTTGGTCATCGTGGAATACTGGAATATCACATAACTCGATTAGAGTACGCTCAATTTCAAAACACTCAGGTGCTTTAATATCTTCTAGGTTAATGCCACCCCAAGTGTCAGCAATACGCGCTACTGTGTCGATAAAAGCTTGTGGGCTTTCTGCGTTCACTTCGATATCAACAGAGTTGATATTCGCAAAACGTTTGAACAGTAGGCTCTTGCCTTCCATAACAGGTTTACTGGCCAATGGGCCTAAGTTACCTAGTCCTAGGATAGCGGTACCATCAGAGATAACTGCAACTAGGTTGCCTTTACCTGTGTATTTGTAGGCCAGTTCTGGGTCTCTTGCAATTTCACGAACAGGCTCGGCAACACCTGGGCTATAAGCCAAAGATAGGTCGCGAGCTGTTTGTGCAGGCTTGGTAATTTCAACGCTTAATTTGCCCGGAATCGGATTGGCGTGATAGTCCAGCGCAGCTTTTTTCAATTCTTCTGACATATTTTTATGTTCCGGTTGTTAGGGTTTAGCACTTCAGAGCATATAGAAAAAGGACAGGGGGAACAAGGCGCATATTAAACAAAAGTCAAAGAACTTTTTTTACAAGAAAAGTGCTTTTTTATGACAAAAAATAGTATTTGAATCAATATGTTGTAATTTGACTACCCTGAATATAGGGTCATATTTTAGGCATAAAAAAAGCACCAGATAGGTGCTTTTTAACGAGCGTTGTTTGCGTATTAACGAGCAATACGGCTTGCAAAACGCTGTTTGAACTTGTCAACACGACCGCCAGTAGACGCTTGCTTCTGCTTGCCAGTGTAGAACGGGTGACACTGTGAACATACGTCAACGTGTAGAGACTCGCTCTTCATAGTTGAACGCAGTTGGAAAGTGTGGCCGCAAGTACAAGTTGCAGTCAGATCTTTATATTCCGGATGGATATCTTGTTTCATTTTATGAAGCCTTATCAATGTTGAACCGCCACTTGGTCTTGCCAAGCACCGTTCAAAGTAACAGAAAACCGGTTTTCTCTTTTAGGCGGCTATAGTCTAGCGCCTAAGCAAGAGGGTGAAGCATAATAACAGAGTTTTTTTCTGAGGCAAGAGATAGGCATGACCTCGTTATTTGATGATGACCTCCCCGTAGTTCGAGTAGCATTGCCGGTGCCTTTAAGGCGTTGCTTTGACTATGTTTTGCCACCGATATTACAGCGCCATTATTTGCCCATAGGCGCGCGAGTGTTAGTGCCCTACCGTAATCAAAAAATGGTAGGGGTGGTTTGGCAGCGTAATGTTGAGCCTGATATCGCGCCTGAAAAGCTTAAAATGGTGCAAGAGTTACTGGACGATACCCCTTTGCTGGACGAGCACCAAATTGCTTTAGCAAACTGGGTGGCGCGTTATTATCATGCACCTATTGGTGAAGTACTGACTTTGATGCTGCCGACTTTATTGCGCCAAGGGGTGCCTGCTCACTTGCAGGAAGAAGTGTGTTGGCAGCTGACTAAAAGTGGTCGTCAGGTAGATCCATCTCAAATTAAAAATGCCACCAAGCAAGCCGCTTTAATCAAAGAGCTGCAAAAACATCAGCAGCCTGTTCCCGCCTCTATATTAAGAGCGCTGCACTTTACGTTAGTGCAGATGACTGCTTTAGCGGATAAAGGTTTAGCTCAAAAGGTGCTACAACCTAAAAGAGGCGCTGCAAAGGTTGATCTACTGGCGCGTGATAGCTCAGAGCCCGTTTTGGCTGAAGTGGGTCTAGCGCTTAACTCTGAACAGCAGCAAGCCGTTGATGCTGTTAAAGCCTGTTTAGATCAACATCAAACCTTCTTGTTAGAGGGGGTAACAGGGAGCGGTAAAACTGAGGTTTATCTGCAAATTATCGCGGCGGTTCTTAAGCAAAAGCGTCAGGTGTTGGTGCTGGTGCCTGAAATAGGTTTGGCTCCGCAAACGGTTGACCGCTTTAAACATCGTTTCACTGTGCCTGTTTTGACTCTGCACTCTAGCCTGAATGAAAAAGAACGTTTAGATGCATGGTTGCTGGCGCAATCTGGTAAAGCAGGTATTTTGATCGGTACGCGTTCAGCGGTATTGACGCCTTTTTATGATCTGGGCTTGATTGTAATAGATGAAGAGCATGACGCTTCTTATAAACAAGGGGATGGGATTCGTTATTCTGCCCGTGATTTGGCTTTAGTACGCGGCAATATGCTGAATATTCCAGTAGTGCTTGGCTCTGCAACTCCGGCATTGGAAACTTTGCACAATGCTAAAACTCAGCGCTATAAATGGTTGAAACTGAGTGAACGTGCGGGTAAGGCCGTAACTTTGCCGGAAATTTATCTGCATAATGTACAGCATAAAAAACTGCGCCAAGGCTTTGATTTGGGGCTGCTACCCGTGATGCGAGAGCACTTAGAGTCAGGTGGGCAAGTTTTAGTATTTATCAATCGCCGTGGTTTTGCGCCAACTTTAATGTGTCATGAATGTGGTTGGATGGCAGAGTGTCAGTCCTGCGATGCTAGGATGACGTTGCACCGTGAACCACCCAAGTTGCACTGCCATCATTGCGATGCAGTGCAAGCTATCCCGCGCCAATGTCCAAAGTGCTTTCACCCTGAGTTAAGCCCTATGGGGGCAGGAACTGAGCGAACAGAGGAAGCGTTAGAACAAGCATTTGCCGACCGGCCTGTTTATCGAGTTGACCGCGACAGCACCAGCCGAAAAGGTTCGATGGAAAAATTACTGACAGCAGTGCGATCCGGACAACCCTGTATTCTAGTGGGCACTCAAATGTTGGCGAAAGGGCATCATTTTCCTGCGGTGTCTTTAGTGTTGATATTGGATGCTGACGGTGGTTTTTATAGTTCAGATTTTCGCGGGCTAGAGCGTATGGGGCAGCTGGTCACGCAGGTTGCAGGACGGGCTGGTCGAGAGCAGCGACGTGGAAAAGTTGTTGTACAAACTCTACACCCTGAAGACCCTCTGCTGAATTTGCTGGCCGAACACCGATACCCAGAGTTTTCCGCCCAACTCTTAATGCAGCGTGAAGAGGGCTTATTGCCACCTTTTTCTTATATGGCGCTATTGAGGGCAGAAGCTCCGAAAACAGAAGACGTATCTGCGTTTTTAAACATGGCCCTAAACAGTATTGAGTCTGAGTTATCTGCATCGCCAGAGCTTGAGATAATAGGGCCAATGCCTGCACCAATGGAACGCCGTTTTGGACGTTATCATATGCAACTTTGGATTCAGTCGAGCCGTCGAGCCTCTTTACATCAGGCCTTAGAAAAGCTGGTCTGGTATATCGAACAAGATAAGTTAAGTCGAAAAGTGCGCTGGTCTCTGGATGTTGACCCTCAAGAGATGTTGTAAGGTTGTAGCGTATTGACGCTTGCTTTGAGGATTTAAAAGTAGATTTTAAAAAGCAGTTAACAGTCAGGCTCAGAAAGACGATAATAGCGGGTTATAAATTTGAAACGGGTGTAAACCCTTCCCCCTCGTTTAGTTAGCAGATCTAGGTTGAAATGAAAGAACATATTGCAGAACTGATTGGTGTCGCCATAGACACACTGAAGCAGCAGGGTGTGTTGCCCACTGACCTGACCGCTCGCGTGATGGTGGAAAACACTAAAGATAAGTCGCATGGTGACTTTGCAACCAACATCGCTTTGATGTTAGCTAAACAGGCGCGTTGTGCGCCGCGCGATTTAGCGCAAAAGTTGGTTGAAGCTTTGCCAAAGAGCGACAGCGTGACACAGGTTGATATTGCTGGTCCTGGTTTTATTAACTTTTTCGCAAGCTCTGAAACGATCAATGCAGTGGTTGGTCAGATTCTGGCGCAAAAAGAAAGCTACGGCTTAAGCCAAGTAGGTGCAAAACAACGGGTGCAGGTTGAGTTTGTATCAGCCAACCCAACTGGCCCACTGCATGTGGGTCATGGTCGCGGTGCGGCCTATGGTGCAACGATTTCTGATCTATTGGCCGCTGTTGGTTTTGATGTTTACCGTGAGTACTACGTCAATGATGCAGGTCGTCAGATGGATATTCTGGCGACTAGCGTGTGGCTACGTTACTTAGAGTTGTCGGGAGAGCGTTTAGAGTTCCCAAGTAACGGCTACAAAGGTGAGTATATTCGCGAAATCGCACGTAAGGTGCAGGATCAGTTTGGTCAAGCCTTGATCAAATCTGCAAAAGACGTTTTTGATGGCGTGAGTGCTGATGAGCCAAAAGGTGGCGATAAAGAGATCCACATTGACGAGCTAATCGCTAAAGCAAAATCGCTATTAGGTATCGTGAACTACGAAGGCCTATTTGATATTGCATTGAACGATATTCGTTGGGACATTGAAGATGACTTGGCTGAATTTGGCGTGCGTTATCAGAAATGGTTCTCAGAGCGTTCGTTAACCCGTGGCGGTGATGTTGAGAAATCGCTGAAGCTGCTACAAGATGCGGGTCACATCTACGAGCAAGAAGATGGTGCGCTTTGGTTCCGTTCGACCGCCTTTGGTGATGATAAGGATCGTTGTGTGCGCCGTGAAAATGGCATGACCACCTACTTTGCTTCTGATATTGCGTATATGAACAATAAGTTCGAGCGCGGTTTTGACAAAGTGTTGTACGTATTTGGGGCGGATCACCATGGTTATCTGCCACGTATGAAAGCCGTTTGCCAGGCGTTGGGTTATCCATTAGAGAAGCTTGATTTCCGTTTGGTACAGTTCGCGATTCTTTATCGTGGTACTGAACGTGTTCAGATGTCTACGCGCTCAGGTTCATTTGTCACCTTGCGTGAACTGCGTGATGAAGTAGGCAATGATGCTGCGCGTTTCTTCTATGTCAGCCGTAAATCTGATCAGCATATGGATTTCGATTTAGATTTGGCCAAGTCTCAATCCAAAGACAACCCTGTGTATTACATCCAATATGCTCACGCTAGGGTGTGCAGTGTGATGCGTAAGCTTGCGGAACATCAGTGGCAGTTTGATGCGGCATTGGGCTTGGCTAACTTAGATCGCTTAGACAGTGACTACGAGAAAAATCTGATGACCGCTTTGGCGCGTTATCCAGAAATTTTAGAAAACGCTGCATTAAACTATGAGCCGCATGCCTTAGCGCTGTACCTGAAAGACTTATCATCTGAATTTCACACTTGGTATAACGCCTTAAAAGTGTTGGAAGAAGACGAAGTGTTACGTAACGCGCGGTTGACTCTGAGTGATGCTGTTCGTCAAGTATTAGCAAACGGTCTAGGTCTATTAGGTGTGCAAGCGCCGGAAGAGATGTAACTGTAATGAGCAAGCCCTACGTCAAAGCCAATAGAAACAGAAACTCTGCTGCAAACTCAAAGCCAGAGGCGGGCACGTCGGTGCGTGCTGGCGCGTCACCTCGACCTAAAGAGGCTGTGGTAGTAGAACGTAAGTCTTTACCTGCTTGGACTTGGTTGATTTTTGGCGTAGTGCTGGGCTTTGGTTTGGCGCGCTGGACAGGTGAAAGCGCACAACCTGTAGAAAATCTGCCGGCTATACAGCCTGCTAGACCTCAGCCGCAAGCAGTCGAGCCTGTAGCAGCTACACCGGCAGAAGAATCTGATTCTGATCGTAAACGCTATGATTTTTACAACCTCTTGCCAGAGCAAGAGGTCACCATGGATAAGGTAGAAGAGTACAAGTCAACGCCGCGTGATGATGAAAGCCTGCCGGAATATATGCTACAAGTTGGCTCCTTTAAGACTAAAGCTGAAGCAGACCAGTTTGTGGCTAAGCTAAAGGAGATGGGCTTTACCTCGCAAATCTCCTCTATTACAGCAGAGACTGGTACTGAGTGGCATCGTGTGCGTATTGGGCCATTTCAAGATCGACGTAAATTGAATAAAGCGCAAGATCAGATGGCGAAGCAAAATATTCAGTCACTCTTGATTAGGTTGCCTAAGTAAATTCTAAAAAATAGCCTCTTATGGGGCTATTTTTTTGACAGTCGTATTTTCCTTAATATTTTGCAGTTGCCCTCGGTACTCTTTGGCAATAAATCTATCCTAATGCTTGAATTCCTTGTAAACGCCACCATTTTCTTATTTTTGGGGTGGTTCTACCCGTTATCTGTGAAGAGATTTAGAGACAACAAACCTTAGTGTTTGTTGTCCATACTGGAGTAAAAGATGACTACCATTGTTGCTGTGCGTCGCGATAATCAAGTTGTATTAGGTGGTGATGGACAGGTTTCTTTAGGTAATACCGTGATGAAAGGTAATGCCCGTAAAGTACGCCGTTTATATCGTAATCAAGTGATAGCGGGCTTTGCAGGCGGTACAGCGGATGCTTTTACCTTGTTTGAGCGTTTTGAAGCACAGCTAGAAAAACACCAAGGCCAACTGGTGCGGGCAGCTGTAGAAATGGCAAAAGATTGGCGTACTGACCGTGCACTGCGTCGTTTAGAAGCGATGTTGGTAGTAGCTGATAAAACGGCTTCTTTAGTGATCTCAGGTACGGGTGACGTTGTAGAGCCCGAGCATGGTGTGGTCGCAATCGGTTCTGGCGGTAACTATGCTTTAGCTGCTGCTCGTGCTTTGCATGAAAATACCGATATGTCAGCCAAAGAGATTGTAGAGAAAAGTTTGGCAATGGCGGGTGATATTTGTGTATTTACCAATCACACGCCAACTATTGAAGAATTGAACTGGTAAGTCGTTTTACTAAATTAAGCTTGAATTTAATTTGATTACCACAAACGCTTTATCAAGATTGCCCAGATTATAGAGATAAAACTATGTCACAAATGACACCGCGTGAGATTGTATCTGAATTAGATCGTTATATTGTGGGTCAAGCGGGTGCAAAACGCTCGGTTGCCATTGCCTTACGTAATCGCTGGCGCAGAATGCAGTTACCTGCTGAATTACGAGCGGAAGTAACACCAAAAAATATTTTGATGATTGGCCCAACTGGTGTGGGTAAAACAGAAATTGCTCGTCGTTTAGCCAAGCTGGCAAATGCGCCTTTTATCAAAGTTGAAGCCACTAAGTTCACTGAAGTGGGTTATGTGGGGCGTGATGTGGAAACCATTATCCGCGATTTGACCGACATGGCGATGAAAATGCTACGTGAGCAAGCAGTTAAGTCTGTGCGCCACCGTGCAGAAGAAGCGGCTGAAGAGCGTATTTTAGACGCATTACTGCCACCGCCGCGTGCAGGTTTTAATGAGGAACCTGCTCGTGCAGACTCAAGCACTCGCCAAGTGTTCCGCAAAAAATTGCGTGAAGGTGAGCTAGACGACAAAGAGATTGAAATCAATGTCGCTGCGCCAAATGTGGGTGTTGAAATTATGGCGCCCCCAGGCATGGAAGAGATGACCAGTCAGTTGCAAAGTATGTTCTCGAATTTGTCTAACGAGCGCACTAAAACGCGCAAGATGAAAGTAAAAGACGCACTGCGCCAAGCGACTGATGAAGAAGCTTCTAAGTTGGTAAATGAGGATGAACTAAAAGGCTCAGTGATTGATGCGGTTGAGCAAAATGGTATCGTCTTTATTGATGAGATCGACAAAGTGGCCAAGCGTGGTGAATCTGGTAGTGGTGCCGATGTTTCGCGTGAAGGTGTACAGCGTGACCTGCTACCTTTAATCGAAGGTAGCACAGTTTCAACTAAACACGGTATGGTGAAAACTGATCACATCTTGTTTATTGCCTCAGGTGCTTTCCACTTGAGCAAACCTTCTGACTTGATTCCTGAGCTACAAGGTCGTTTGCCAATCCGTGTTGAGCTAAACGCCTTAACACCTGATGATTTTAAACGCATTTTGACAGAGCCTGATGCTGCACTGACCATTCAATACAAGGCGTTGTTAGCCACTGAAGGTTTAGATATTGAATTCACAGAAGACGGCATTAACCGTCTGGCTGAAATTGCATGGCAGGTTAACGAAGGCACAGAAAATATCGGTGCCCGTCGTTTGCATACGGTGATGGAGCGTTTGTTAGAGAGCATCTCTTTCGAGGCCAGTGATCTAACAGATAAAATTACCATTGATGCGGCTTATGTTGATGGCCAATTGAATGATCTAGCGCGTGATGAAGATCTAAGTCGCTTTATTCTATAAAACAGCCAGTTTCTCCGTTGCGAACAGATGGGCGGATTTTCCGCCCATCTTGTTTTTGCGGGTATTCAACTTTTTCACAGTTTTGTGGAGGCTTTTATGTCTCAAGACACCCCTCAAACAACACCATCTGATGCACCGCAGCTTGTACCTACTGATATTAAATACCGCAAAAAATCTAATCTATTAGCGCTGACTTATGCTGATGGTACGGTATACGAGTTAGAGGCAGAATTTTTGCGGGTTTACTCTCCTTCTGCTGAGGTGAAAGGCCACGGTGAAGGTTCTGAAGTTTTGCAGGTCGGCAAAAAATATGTCGCCATTCAGAATATTCTGCCTGCAGGTAGTTACGCCATCAAAATCATCTTTGATGATGGCCATGACTCCGGCCTGTACTCTTGGGACTATCTTTACGAAATAGGTCGCCATAAAGAGGTATTTTGGCAAGGGTATTTAAAACGTTTGGCGGAAGCGAACGCCAGTCGAGAACCAAAGCTGATTTCAATCAAACAGTTATAAGCCATTGATAATCCACCTTGCGCTGACAAAGACAAAAGCGCCTTGTCGGTTTACAATGACGCAATTTTGTTAGTGAAGGTCTCATCATGTCAGATTCAGGTAATGAAAAACAAACTACGCATTTTGGCTATCAGCAAGTTGCGGTAGATGAAAAAGCTGGAAAAGTGGCTGAAGTATTCCACTCAGTTGCAGCTAAATATGATCTGATGAATGACTTGATGTCTATGGGGATTCACCGTCTATGGAAACGCATGACCATTGAAATGAGTGGTGTGCGTCAAGGCCATCAAGTGCTGGATATTGCAGGTGGTACAGGGGATTTAACGCTAAAATTCTCGCGTCTTGTGGGTAAAGAGGGTCGCGTAGTTTTGGCGGATATCAACGACTCCATGCTGAAAGTAGGTCGTGATAAGCTGCTGGATAAAGGCTGTAGCGGTAATGTTGAATTTGTTCAAGCCAATGCAGAGTGCCTACCTTTTCCTGACAATACCTTCGATTGTATTACCATTGCGTTTGGTCTGCGTAATGTCACCGACAAAGATATGGCGTTACGTTCTATGGCGCGTATTCTTAAGCCGGGTGGACGCTTGTTGGTGCTAGAGTTCTCTAAACCAACCAATCCCGTCATGAGCAAAATTTACGATACTTACTCATTCACGGCCTTACCATTTATGGGTAAGTTGGTGACCAACGATTCTGAAAGCTATCGTTATCTTGCAGAGTCCATTCGTATGCATCCTGATCAAGAAACTTTGAAAGGCATGATGGAGGCCGCTGGTTTGTCTCGTGTTGAATATCACAATATGACCAGTGGTGTAGTGGCTCTGCACAGAGGCATTAAGCTTTAAATGTTGTGGCATGGCGTACTAGAGTTCGCACAGGTCACGATGAATGGCCTGATTGCTCAAGATGTTGGTGCACAAACCCAACTGCAACAGTTGCAGGGTAAAGTACTGCGTATTCGATGTACTGAGCCTGCTTTTAGCTGTTTAGTTTGGCCTTCTGTTCAAGGCTTGTCCTTAGAAAAAGAGTGTTGGGATGAGAGTATTCCAGCGCTTGATGTTGATGCAGAAATTTGTGGTACAAGCGCCCAGTTCCGACGCTTTATGCTCGCAGGAGCCGAGCAAGAAAGGCTGCTTTTCCAAGGCCAGCTTCAGCTCAGTGGTGATACGCAGCTTGTACAGCGTTTACAAACAATATTAAAAACAATTGATTTAGACTGGTCTAGGCTACTGGAGTCAGGCTTAGGTACAGTGCCTACGGCACTATTATTAGCGCCCTTGAAGGCATTACAGACATGGCGTCAACAAGCACTTGGCACTAGCCAAGCTGATTGGCAAGAGTATTTGCAATATGAGCTATCTGTGCTGCCTAGTCGTCATGAGCTTCATTACTATTGTAATAATATCAATGGCTTGCGCCAATCCACTGAGCGCTTAGAAGCCCGTGTACAGCGTTTGCAATCCCAACTTGAATCCTTGCGCACTCAGGATTCAACAAGATAAGTTTCGGAGTCATCGTGTCCCGTCTGCGTCGCCTGCTTAGAATTTTGTTTGTATTCAGCCGTTACCGTCTGGACAGTTTGATTCCACTTGAACGTCTGCCTTGGCTTGCGGCCTTTCTACTGCGCTATTCGCCTTTGAATTTGATCCCTATAGGTGCTAAGAGCCGTGGGGAGCGTCTGCGTTTAGCTTTAGAAGAGCTAGGGCCAATTTTTATCAAATTTGGTCAGATGCTATCCACTCGTCGTGACTTGCTGCCTGATGACATCGCCGATGAGTTGAAAAAGCTACAAGATCAAGTGCCGCCTTTTCCTAGTCATCTTGCTGTAAAAGAGATTGAAACGGCGTTAGGCCAGCCTGTTGATGAGCTATTCAAACTTTTTGAACGTGAGCCAATGGCATCTGCCTCTATTGCACAGGTACATGCGGCAGAGCTGAAAACGGGTGAAAAAGTAGTCGTAAAAGTGATTCGTCCCGGCATCAAAAAGGTACTGCGCAAAGACATCAAGCTGCTTTATACCTTGGCGCACCTGCTGAACCGTTGGGTGCCTGATGCGCAACGCTTGCACCCTGTCGCCATTGTTGCAGATTACGAAGTTACTTTATTTGACGAGTTAGACTTGCAAAAAGAGGCCGCCAATACCTCGCAGCTCCGTCGAAACTTTGAGGGTTCACCAGCACTGTACGTGCCACAGGTTTACTGGAATTACACTCGTCGTAGCGTGATGGTGCAAGAGCGCATCTATGGTATACCAGTGGCTGAGGTAGACCGTTTAATCGAGCATGGTATCAATATGAAAAAGTTGGCGGAACGTGGGGTAGAGGTGTTTTTTACCCAAGTGTTTCGCGATAATTTTTTCCATGCGGATATGCACCCAGGTAATATTTTTATCTCTTTCGAACATCCCCATGATCCACAGTATATCGGTATTGATTGTGGGATCGTGGGCAGCTTGTCAGAGGAAGATCAGCAATATTTGGCACGTAATTTATTGGCTTTTTTCCGCCAAGATTATAACGAAGTTGCGCGTCTGCATATTGAATCGGGTTGGGTGGGCGAAGGGACAAAAGTTAACGAATTTGCTACGGCCATTCGTGCTGTCTGCGAGCCTATTTTTGAGAAGCCGCTAAAAGAGATCTCATTTGGTCAGGTTCTGCTGGGGCTTTTTCAAACCGCCCGTCGTTTCAATATGGAGGTGCAACCTCAACTGGTCTTGTTGCAGAAAACCTTACTGAATATTGAGGGGCTAGGTCGCCAGCTTTACCCTGATTTGGATCTTTGGACCACTGCCAAACCCTTTTTAGAGTCATGGGTTAAACAGCGTATGGGGCCAAAAGGCGTTTGGAAAAATATCCGTACTCAATTTCCTAATTGGATGGAGCAACTTCCGGAACTACCGAATTTGGTGTACAACGCACTGGAGCAAAGTCAGCGTACTGAGCGTCGTCAAATCAAACAAGAGGCTCTGCTGACACGTTTGGTTGAAAGTGGTGAGCGTAAGCGGCGTTTTGGTTCAGTTTCTTTAGGTTGGTTTTTAATTTTAGCAGCGATTCTTGCCGCTTCTGATGGTTGGCAATGGTTGCTAGAATTACCAACTTCTGCACAGTGGCTGTTGGCGGCTGGCGTGCTACTTTTAGCACGTCGTTAAACGTGGTTTCTGGCATAAAATTACTTTATGCTTGGCTACCTTGTGACCCTAAGGTTTTTCAAAACAAAGTGTTAACAAAAGGTTGGTGATGGATGAGTGATGTGTTGCAACAGCTAGGTCAAATTCTGGAACAGCGTCGTAATGCTGACCCTGAGTCTTCTTATGTAGCACAACTGCATCATAAAGGCCTGAACAAAATTCTGGAAAAAGTCGGTGAAGAGGCGACGGAAACAATTATCGCAGCCAAAGATGCACAAAACAGTGGTAATTGTGATGACTTAGTATACGAAACTGCTGATTTATGGTTTCACAGCTTAGTCGCGCTATCTCATTTAGGTGTACAGCCTCAGGCTGTTTTAGATGAGCTATCTCGTCGTTTTGGTTTATCTGGCTTAGAAGAAAAAGCCTCAAGAAAGTAGACGCTAATTCAGCGCTAAACCCTATTCAATCATGGGAGACTATTTATGTTAGGTGGCATCAGTATTTGGCAGTTGTTGATTGTTCTTGGCATCATCATTCTGATTTTTGGCACTAAAAAACTGCGTAATGTAGGCAGTGATTTAGGTGGTGCGGTAAAGGGCTTTAAAGAAGCCGTGAGTAACCCTGAAAAGAAAGATGAAGGTGTAGAAAAGGCCAGCATCGAGAAGAAAGAATCAGATCAAGTGATCGATAGCACCGCTGAGAAAACTCAACAGAAGCCATAAATTCTGAAGGGTTTTTGAACTAGTATTTTTGATGAGCGCAGGCGATGTTTGATATTGGCTTTTTTGAGTTAGTGGTAATTGGTATTTTGGCGCTGTTAGTGCTTGGGCCTGAGCGTCTGCCTAAAGCTGCTCGAACTGCAGGGATGTGGGTTGGCCGTATCAAACAGAGCGTGGGCAGTATTCAGCAAGAAATTAATCAACAGTTGCACATGGAAGAGATGCAGCGGCAGTTGGATGAAAACCGCCGTAAGTTAGAAGACACTTTGCGCCAACAAGAGGCGCTATTAACTCAGCCTGATCGCTCAGATGAAAGTATTGCTGCAGCTAAAACTAACGGCCCGAACTCTGATGCGCCCACAACCAATCATAATGGTTCTGTTGAAATTGCTTCAGAGACTAGTACTGAAGCTCTTGCACAAAGTGTAAATTCTTCCCCTTCCAAAGCAGACGACTCGCCTTATGGCAGTACTGAGCCGGAGCGTAAAAGCTGAACATGAGCCAAACTGAACAACCTCAGTTACCGCCTCCAGAGTTAGAGGAAGGTAAGCACGCGCCCCTAATTGAGCACCTGATAGAGCTACGCACGCGCTTACTGCGCTCAGTGCTAGTAATCTTAGCCATCTTTCTGGGTTTGTACTATTTCTCGAATGATCTTTATATGATCGTTTCTGAGCCACTACGTACCTTATTACCAGAAGGTACGCAGATGATTGCAACAGAAGTTGCCTCTCCGTTTTTAGCACCCTTTAAGCTGACGTTGGTGGTCTCTATTTTTGCGGCGGTGCCTTATCTGCTGTATCAAGTCTGGAGCTTTATCGCACCAGGCTTATATCAAAATGAGAAAAAAATCGCGTTACCACTGCTGGCTTCTAGTGTGGTGTTGTTTTATGCAGGAGCAGTTTTTGCCTACTATGTAGTGTTTCCAATTATCTTCGCGTTCTTTACTTCGGCAGGCCCCATTGATGTGGCCATCATGACGGATATTAACTCCTACCTTAATTTCGTTTTGAAGCTTTTCTTTGCTTTTGGCGTCGCTTTTGAAATTCCGGTTGCAACTTTTATTTTGATTTGGACAGGTATTGCATCGGTCGAGTCTCTGTCAGAGAAGCGCCCCTATGTGGTGATATTCTGTTTTGTCATTGGCATGTTACTGACGCCTCCTGATGTGATTTCACAGACCTTATTAGCGCTACCTATGTGGCTACTATATGAGCTGGGTATTATCATGGGGCGATTTGTAAAAAAAGGTTCGCCCGATTCTCGTGACGCAGAGCAAAGCCCTAACGAATAAGTTTTATAGATTAAGTTAGGGTTTATGCAGGCTCTAACTTAACTTTGTTACAGCTTCTTACAAAGAAGATGTAAGAGATCTGCTATACCACACCTCTTTTTGTTTTAGATCAAATTATTCTCTCAATATCTAGTCTTTAATAATCCAGCTGTTTTTCAGGCATGGCAATTTAGCTATTGCTTGATTTTAGTGAAGGATATTTATTTTGACTGGATATAAGGATATTTTTGATCATGGTTGATCAAAGTAAAATTCTCTACGAGGACGATGAGCACCAAGTTATTTGGTTTGGCTGGGAGGATCACGAGCACGAGTCCTTGGTACAATCAAATCAACTATTGGTTATCAATGCAGATAACGCTTACCTATTTGATCCAGGTGGAGCGTACATCTTTTCAGAAGTTGCCTCAGAAGTTGCCAAATATATTCCTCTGAGCCAGATTCGCTATATTTTAGCCACTCACCAAGACCCTGACGTTTTGTCGTCTATTACTCTGTGGCTGAAGTCCACAAATGCTCGTTTACTAGTTTCACGTCTATGGATTCGTTTTGTATCGCACTTTGGTTTTAGCGATAACAGCCGGTTAGTCTCAATCGAAGATCATGGAAAACAGATTCGTCTTGATGGTAACGAGTATATCAAGCTACTACCTGCACACTTTTTACACAGTGAGGGTAATTTTTGTTTTTATGACACCCGCTCAAAAATTCTTTTCACAGGTGATATTGGGGCGGCCGTATTTCCAAAGGGCGAACGTTATTTAGAGGTTTCTGATTGGGAAACTCATGTCTCCTACATGGAAGGCTTTCATAAACGTTACATGGGTAATAACTTGGCCCTTCGGCGCTGGATTCAAAGTGTGCGCCATTTAGAGATCAGCAGCATAGTGCCGCAGCACGGTGCCATTATTCCGAAAGAGATGGTGCCACAGTTTTTTGCATGGTTAGAACAGCTGGAGTGTGGGACGGATCTGCTGGACCAGATCTATGACAACGCACTTGCCTAAGACATCACAATAAGAAGAGGTGGGCAATGGATCAGAAAATTACACGAGTTGATGAGAGCAAAATTCTCTATGAGGATGACGAGCATCAGGTGGTTTGGTTTGGCTGGGAAGAACAGGAAGGTTCAGACGCCTTTGTGCAAACTAATCAATGCTTAGTTGTGAATCAAGACAAAGGGTATTTTTTTGATCCGGGCGGTACTTATGTTTTCCACCATGTATTAGAAAACATTATGCGCGTCATCAATCCAAGGCAGATTCGTTATCTGTTTGCCACCCATCAGGATCCTGATGTGTGCTCTTCAATTCCATATTGGATGAAAACAACAGACGCGGATCTTCTAATATCTAGATTGTGGCTACATTTTGTCTCTCACTTCGGTATGGAGGATATCGACCGAGTGATGGCTGTACCAGATAACGGTGGCCGAATCACTTTGGATAGCGGTGACTATATCGCTTTGATTCCGGCGCATTTTCTACACAGTGAAGGCAACTTCAGTTTGTATGATAGTCGCTCTGGTATTTTGTTCTCAGGTGATATTGGTGCGGCGATTTTTCCTCCCAATAAGCGTTATATGTTTGTGGATGATTTTGATGAGCATCTGCAGTACATGGAAGGCTTTCATAAGCGCTACATGCATAGCAATCAAGTTTGTGCCAAGTGGGTCAACCTGATTCGTAAGCTCAAGGTGAAAATGATTGTGCCGCAGCATGGTGCTATTTTCCCTGAGGATCAAGTTGAGCGTTTTTTAGGTTGGTTCAGTGAACTGCGTTGTGGCGGCGATTATATCGATCAGATCTATCGCAATGAGCGGTTTTGAGTGCAGGAATGTGCTTTAAGGTAACACCCGATGATCATGAAAGATTTTGAGCTTAGCTCAATTGCTCCTGTCGACTTAAAAATTAATGAGCCAGTACCTTGGCCTGTTTATGATGAGTTTGGCAAACTGCTAATGGCTAAGGGTTCGATTATTCGTACCGAACGTCAGCGCGATATTCTGATTCGTGTGGGCTTGTACGCCCAAGAAACAGTGGATGATGAGTCTGAAAAAGAGGGCAAACTTAAGCCGATTATATTTAATCGGCCAGTGAACCCTTTTGCTGAGTTTGATGATATTTGCCTACGTTTGTCGGAACTCTTTCAGCTTTTAGAAAAAAAGAAAGACCTGCAACAAGATCTTATTCATAAGCGGATTATGGATATAGTGGTCTACCTGCAAGGTTTAGTAGCGCATGATGCAGATGCGATGATAGGGGCGGTGCATCTTCAAGATAACTTCCCTTATCATGTATTACACCCAGTACAGTCTGCTGTGCTATGTGAAATTATTGCCAATCGGCTAGGCCTAGAGCAAGAGCAACGCTTGTCGATGTTAGCTGCAGCGTTAACTTGCAATATTGCGATGAACTCCTATCAGGTGAAGCTACACCAGCAAAGGCAGCCTCTAAACGATCAGCAAAGAGGTGTAATCGAAAAACACCCCGATATCAGTGCGGCTATATTGCAAGCAGCAGGTGTGGTTGATGAATTGTGGTTAATGCTTGTGCGTAAGCACCATGAGCGCCCAGACGGTAGTGGTTATCCTAAGCGTTTAAAAGCAGAAGCGTTACCTATAGAGGCTAAAATTATTGCATTGGCAGATGTTTACTGTGCGATGGTGACGCCTCGCCCTTATCGGCAGCCAGTTTCATATAAAGAAACGCTAAGAGAACTTTTTGTTCAGCGTGGACGTACTGTAGATGAACGCTTAACGACAGTTTTTGTACATGAACTTGGCCTCTATCCACCAGGTGTTTACGTCAAGCTACAGAATGGTGAATTAGCCGTAGTGGTAGGTCGCACAGAAAGTCCAAAACAGCCATTGGTTGCCAGTGTGCGTAAGCCAGATGGTAATGTGTTTTTAAGTCCGCGTAGGCGTAATACAGAGTCTGAAGAATTTTCGATTCGAGCCACCTGCTCTGAAAAGGATAAAGTCGCTGTGAACCCCGCAATATTGTGGGGAATTAATGCATTGCAAATGGGTAAAAAGAACAGAATTTAGCAACATGACATACCACCATCCTTTTGCTGAAAGGATGGTGGTGCAACTTAGAGTGGCTTAATCCACTTGCCTTATAATCCTTCTGTGCTGTTACACTCAACTCAGATCAATGACCTTATCCACAAGCTTGGATATGCCTACAGCCGCTTCTGATATTCTTGTTGCTTCCATATAAGCTGGTGTAGTGATGACTTTGTGCTCGTAGTCGATAACGATATTATCGACATCACAACCGATATGGAGACCACCCATTTCATCAATTTTCCCTGCTGTTGCGGCATCATGACCAATAGTACAACTAACCCCAGGACCTAATATCTTAGGCAGTAAAGTCGGTGCAATGCAGATCATACCAATAGGTTTTTTCTGCTGATGAAACTGTTGTACTAGGCGGCTAAATTCAGCGTTAACCTCGCAATCTGTGCCGGAGAAGGCAAAGGTTGAAAGGTTTTTTGCCACACCAAACCCACCGGGAATAATCAGTGCGTCGAAATCATTTGCGTTAGCCTCGGCTAGTGCATGAACATTTCCGCGATTGATACGTGCAGCTTCAGTAAGCACATTACGCTGCTCTGGCATTAAGTCACCCGTACGATGATCTAAAACATGGTGCTGCATTATGTCAGGTGCAAAACATTGCACATTACAATTAAGTTGATCGAGTCTTAGTAGTGTAAGTGTGGCTTCGAAAATCTCTGTACCATCAAAAACGCCACAACCAGATAATACAACGGCAACTTTTTTATTCTGCATGATGTTCTCCAAATACATTTGAGCCAATGTTTAGAATAGGTGATTAGAGGTTAGCCTGAGTTGGTATTCAATTTATTCACGTTGCTTATTTTTTTGCTGGTTTGCTGCACGATGAACTGGCTGCTTTAGAGCACCCCATAGTAGCCAACCTAAATTATTAGTGGGCAAAGTGGGCGACTCAGGTTGACCAATGTTCATTTCAGTATGGTCTAGTTTTGGCTGAGCCACATAACTGTGAAATAAACGATCCCAGATGCTGAGATTAAACCCAAAGTTTTGGTGCATCTCATTGGTTTCTGTTGAATGATGTACTCGATGCATATCTGGGGTGACAAACAATAAACGTAGTTTCTGATCTAACTTGATTGGCAATGCAATATTGGCGTGATTGAACAGTGCCATACCATTTAGAAGCGCCTCAAATATCAATACTGCAATTGCAGGAGTGCCTAACAGTACTATCGCAATATTTTTTATGAATACAGAGAATATGATTTCAATAGGGTGAAAACGTAAGGCTGTGGATAAATCATAATCTTGGTCGTAGTGGTGTATGCGATGTAATCGCCACAGCCAAGATGACTGATGAAATAGTCGATGCTGCCAATAGATTAAGCCATCTAAAGCGATAATGCTCAGTACAACCGAGATACCATTTGGAATAGACCAAAGATTGAGTAACCCTATGCTGTGCTCTTCTGCCCAAAAAGCAATAGAGACAGGTAGTAGAGAACCTAAAAGGAAGCGTACAACCAACGTATCGACAACAACGAGAGAAAAGTTTGTCAGCCAACGTTTTGCAACGGATTGTAAAGGGGAGCGTCTAGGGAAGCGCCATTGTGCAATAGCGAGTATAATCAGTAACGCAATAAAAATGCTCAATCTGATACTGGTTTCAGTCATGGTCTACCTGCATTTGGTGAGTGAAACAACTTTATCAATAGTGTCAAATAGAGTGTAACCCTAGCCTTGGTGAAAGTCTGTTGTAGAGCCTGTTATCTAGACTTGCTTTTCTTCAGCCTGCCTTTAACCATTATGCTAGTGAATTGATTTATAAGAACTCTGTCTCTATGAAATATTAATGTCATAAATCTGATTGATACTTCATAGGGGCAGGTGATTCTCCTTTTATCTTGGAGTGCCAGCGATAGTGTTCAACTCAAGCCAACGTCAATTTCCTGCAACACGTATGCGTCGTATGCGGGCTGATGATTTTTCTCGTCGCTTAATGCGCGAAAACACACTGAGTGTTGATGATCTTATCTACCCTGTTTTTATTTTAGAGGGTGAAAATCGTCGTGAGTCAATCCCGTCAATGCCTGGGGTTGAGCGCATGAGTCTGGATCTGCTATTAAAAGAGGCCAAAGAGCTGGTAGCACTGGGCATTCCTGCCATTGCGCTATTTCCAGTTCTGTCTCAAGACGTGAAAACAGAATTCGCTGAAGAGTCTTATAACGCCAACGGCTTAGTACAACGCACGGTAAAAGCACTAAAAGATCAAAGCCCAGAGCTGGGTATTATAACTGACGTTGCTCTAGATCCTTATACTATTCATGGGCAGGATGGTCTCATTGATGCACAGGGGTATGTGCTAAATGATCGTACTGTGGATACGCTAGTTAAGCAGGCTCTTTCACACGCGGAGGCGGGTGCAGATATTGTTGCGCCATCTGACATGATGGATGGCCGCATCGGCTCAATTCGTCGAGTGCTCGAACAAGAAAATTTAGTGAATACTCGGATCTTAGCCTATTCAGCAAAGTACGCTTCTAGCTACTACGGGCCATTCCGTGATGCTGTTGGCTCGGCAGGTAATTTGGGTAAAGGCAATAAATTCAGCTATCAAATGGACCCCGCTAATTCGGATGAAGCATTGCATGAAGTGGCAATGGATCTAGCTGAAGGTGCCGACATGGTAATGGTTAAGCCCGGTATGCCGTACTTGGATATCGTTTATCGTGTGAAACATGAATTAAAAGTGCCAACCTTTGTTTATCAGGTCAGTGGTGAATATGCCATGCATATGGCTGCGTTCCAAAATGGTTGGTTATCAGAAGAAGCAGTTACATTAGAGTCGCTAATGTGTATTAAACGTGCGGGTGCCGATGGCATTCTGACTTACTTTGCAAAACGTGCCGCCATTTTGTTACAGCGTTGATAATGCAAAGATAGGTATACATGGTTAATACAATAACCTGTTTGTTCAGGTGGCGATATGAATAACAAGTGGAGGATGATAAATGGATCAGACAAATCAAACGACGTCACCTGAAATAAGCCAAGAGGATACTGGGCTGCAAGATGGTGCAGCTCGCCCGATTTTACGGGTGAATCGCTCAGACAGCGGTACGCGAGGTAAAACAGCCAGTGAGCTTGATAGCGAGATTAATCTAGACAGCCCTGAGCTGTATATTAATCGTGAGTTAAGCCACCTACAGTTTAATATTCGAGTACTAGAACAGGCGCTAGATGTCTCTCATCCACTGCTTAATCGACTGATATTTCTATTGATTTTTAGTAGTAACTTGGATGAGTTTTTTGAAATTCGTGTAGCAGGTCTTAAGCGCCAAATTGCCTTCAGTCGTGAAACTAGCGATATTGACGGTTTAATGCCCCAAGAGCTGTTAAGACGCATTAGTGATATCTGTCATGTAGAGATAGAACGCCAGTACCGCATTCTGAATGATGTGCTGATTCCTGCATTAGAAGAAGAAAACATTCGATTCTTACGTCGGCAAAACTGGAGTAAAGAGCAGTCTGACTGGGTATTTGATTACTTCCGAGACCAGATTCAGCCTGTGATCAGTCCTATTGGCTTAGATCCATCTCATCCATTTCCGCGGCTAGTGAATAAAAGCCTGAACTTTATTGTTTCACTAGAGGGTAAAGATGCCTTTGGTCGCGAAGGTGGTTTGGCAATTATTCCTGCGCCACGCTCATTGCCGCGTCTCATTAGAGTTCCAGATGAAATCAGTGATGTGGGGGATAATTTCGTCTTCCTATCTTCGATGATCCATGCGCATGCCGATAAACTTTTCCCAGGTATGCAAGTTAAGGGCTGCTATCAGTTCCGCTTAACTCGAAATGCAGATTTGATTGTAGATCCTGAGGAAGTGAGTGATCTTGCCAGCGCTCTACGTGGTGAGCTGTTATCCCGTCGCTATGGTGATGCGGTTCGATTAGAAGTGGTTGATACCTGCCCGCAAGAGCTAATTGATGTTCTATTAAAGCAGTTCAACTTAACCGATCAGGAGCTCTACAAAGTAGAAGGGCCTGTAAACCTGAATCGCTTAATGGCAGTGATGGGAGAGTTAAATCGTCCAAATTTATTATACCCACCCTTTACACCGGGTACTTCAAAACCGCTGCGTCGTGGGAATAGTATTTTTGAAGCGATGCAACAGAATGACATCTTACTTCAGCATCCATTTGAATCTTTTACCCCAATTGAAGATCTTTTGCGTGAAGCGGCTCGTGACCCACAAGTGTTAGCCATTAAGCAAACGTTATACCGTACAGGTGCAGATTCAGAAATCGTAAATGCCTTAGTCGAGGCTGCGCGTAATAACAAAGAAGTGACCGTAGTGATTGAGCTGCGTGCTCGCTTTGATGAAGCAGATAACCTGCAACTTGCTAGCAGATTGCAAGAGGCAGGTGCAGTAGTGATTTATGGTGTTGTGGCTTATAAAACTCACGCCAAAATGATGCACATAGTACGCCGAGAAGGCACAAAGATTCGTTATTACGCACACTTAGGAACGGGTAACTATCACGCTAAAACGGCGAAGCTCTATACTGACTACAGCTTGCTAACCAGTGATCCAGCACTTTGTGAAGATGTACATAAGGTTTTTATGCAGCTTTCGGGTATGGGTAAAACCCTTAATATGAAGCAGTTGTTGCACGCACCGTTTACATTGCACAAAAGCCTAATTGAGAAAATTGAACGAGAGGCAGAGTTGGCCGCAAAAGGAAAACCTGCTCGCTTGATATTTAAGTGTAACTCTTTAACCGAGCCTAAAATTATCAAAGCACTCTATAAAGCCTCGCAAGCAGGTGTTGAAGTGAATTTGATTGTTCGCGGTATGTGCTGCTTAAGAGCGGGAGTGAAAGATGTATCTGAAAACATCACCGTTCGCTCAGTTGTCGGGCGTTTCCTCGAACATACAAGGGTTTATTACTTCCAGAATGGCGGTAATGAAGAGATCTACTGCGCAAGTGCAGATCTGATGGAGCGTAATCTGTTCAAGCGAGTTGAAACTTGCTTCCCTATTAATGCTAAAAAGTTGGCGCAAAGGGTTAAAAATGACCTTGAGACCTATCTTTTGGATAATTGCCAAAGCTGGGTGCTGCAAACCGATGGTAGCTACTCTGCAGTAACTCAGGCAGAAGGGACTGATGAGGTTAGTGCTCAAGAAACATTGTTAGATGCTTATGCTCAGCGCTAGTTAAGTCTTAACACACCCACAAAGCCTGCTGTTTAGCGGGCTTTTGTGTATTAAAACCCTGTAATACTGCTCGTCTTCGCCACTTCTACTCTTATTTTTACGCTTTATTATCTTTTTTCAAAAAAACAGTTGCGTAATGCATTCTGCTGCGTATAATACGCGCTCTCTAGTCAGGCAAGGCTTGATTGGAAGTGTTAAGTGCTTGTTTATACTGATGTTTTTGAGTGCGATATTTGATTGGTTCGGTTTTCTGAGTTGATCGGCACTGAAAAGAAAGTTGAAAAAAGTGGTTGACAATACGAGGTTCGGTTCTGTAGAATACGCAGCCTCAGTTGAGCGAAGTGATCGAGATTCTGTCTCTCCTTCGATTAACTAAATTGCTCTTTAAAAATTCAATCAGATAATTCGTGTGGGCGCTTGCTTCGATGGTCTTGGAAAGTCACAAGATTATCAAGGTAAGCAAACTCGAATCAATTC
>NZ_FUXG01000043.1 GCF_900167095.1 Oceanospirillum multiglobuliferum | reverse complement strand
AGTCGCTAAGCTAAAAAAGCTTTTGCTGATGTAGGCTTGTAGCTCAGCTGGTTAGAGCGCACCCCTGATAAGGGTGAGGTCGGTGGTTCAAGTCCACTCAGGCCTACCAATTTTGCTTCAGTTTTCTGAGCTTGGTCGACTAACATTCGTTGTATCTCAAGATATGGGGTTATAGCTCAGCTGGGAGAGCGCCTGCCTTGCACGCAGGAGGTCTGCGGTTCGATCCCGCATAGCTCCACCATTATCTTGGTGTACTGCGACAAAAGACAACATAATCAAGTTATTAGTTGTTTTTGATTCAAAAGAATCAATTTCAAATACTGATCACTTCATTATGTTTTCTTCGTGAAAACACGCTCTTTAAAAATGTAGATTGAATGCCAATAAAAGATACTTTGCAAAACTTGTATTACAAAATTGTAATCTCGATAGCGCGTATCCGGCGAGTCGTTATAAGCAAAGTCTTGAACTGACTCAAATCGTTTGTTCTTCGTAAGTGAATCTAACTCAGTTAGCCTAACTTCGAACAATAAAACTGCTTTGGGTTATATGGTCAAGCAATTAAGCGCATACGGTGGATGCCTAGGCAGTTAGAGGCGATGAAGGACGTAGAAACCTGCGATAAGGTTCGGGGAGCTGGTAAACAGGCTTTGATCCGAACATTTCCGAATGGGGAAACCCACCCAGTGTAAGCTGGGTATCGTTAAGTGAATACATAGCTTAACGAGGCGAACCCGGGGAACTGAAACATCTAAGTACCCGGAGGAAAAGAAATCAACCGAGATTCCGAAAGTAGCGGCGAGCGAAATCGGATTAGCCCTTAAGCTTTTGTGTGGTTAGTGGAACGCTCTGGGAAGTGCGGCCATAGTGGGTGATAGCCCCGTACACGAAAACCTAACTTAAGTGAAATCGAGTAGGGCGGGACACGTGAAATCCTGTCTGAACATGGGGGGACCATCCTCCAAGGCTAAATACTACTAACTGACCGATAGTGAACCAGTACCGTGAGGGAAAGGCGAAAAGAACCCCTGTGAGGGGAGTGAAATAGATCCTGAAACCGTATGCGTACAAGCAGTGGGAGCAGACTTGTTCTGTGACTGCGTACCTTTTGTATAATGGGTCAGCGACTTATTCTCAGTGGCGAGCTTAACCGTCTAGGGGAGGCGTAGGGAAACCGAGTCTTAATAGGGCGAATTAGTCGCTGGGAATAGACCCGAAACCGGGCGATCTATCCATGGGCAGGTTGAAGGTTGGGTAACACTAACTGGAGGACCGAACCGACTACCGTTGAAAAGTTAGCGGATGACCTGTGGATCGGAGTGAAAGGCTAATCAAGCTCGGAGATAGCTGGTTCTCCTCGAAAGCTATTTAGGTAGCGCCTCGAGCGAATACCATTGGGGGTAGAGCACTGTTAAGGCTAGGGGGTCATCCCGACTTACCAACCCTTTGCAAACTCCGAATACCAATGAGTACTACTCGGGAGACACACGGCGGGTGCTAACGTCCGTCGTGAAAAGGGAAACAACCCAGACCGCCAGCTAAGGCCCCAAAATCATAGTTAAGTGGGAAACGATGTGGGAAGGCTAAAACAGCTAGGAGGTTGGCTTAGAAGCAGCCACCCTTTAAAGAAAGCGTAATAGCTCACTAGTCGAGTCGGCCTGCGCGGAAGATGTAACGGGGCTAAAACTATGTGCCGAAGCTGCGGGATTGTGCCATGCACAATCGGTAGAGGAGCGTTCTGTAAGCCGATGAAGGTCAATTGAGAAGTTGGCTGGAGGTATCAGAAGTGCGAATGCTGACATAAGTAACGACAATGGGAGTGAAAAACTCCCACGCCGGAAGACCAAGGTTTCCTGCGCAACGTTAATCGGCGCAGGGTGAGTCGGCCCCTAAGGCGAGGCAGAAATGCGTAGTCGATGGGAAATTGGTTAATATTCCAATACCTCTTTAGAGTGCGATGGGGGGACGGAGAAGGCTAGGCCAGCGCGGCGTTGGTTGTCCGCGTTTAAGCCGGTAGGCTTGCATCTTAGGAAAATCCGGGATGCTCTATGCCGAGACGTGACGACGAAGGTTCTACGGAACCGAAGTGGTTGATGCCATGCTTCCAGGAAAAGCCTCTAAGCTTCAGCTCTAAAGAGACCGTACCCCAAACCGACACAGGTGGTCAGGTAGAGAATACTAAGGCGCTTGAGAGAACTCGGGTGAAGGAACTAGGCAAAATGGCACCGTAACTTCGGGAGAAGGTGCGCCGCTGAAGGTGAAGGACTTGCTCCGTAAGCCCTCGGCGGTCGAAGATACCAGGTGGCTGCGACTGTTTATTAAAAACACAGCACTGTGCAAACACGTAAGTGGACGTATACGGTGTGACGCCTGCCCGGTGCTGGAAGGTTAATTGATGGGGTTAGCGTAAGCGAAGCTCTTGATCGAAGCCCCAGTAAACGGCGGCCGTAACTATAACGGTCCTAAGGTAGCGAAATTCCTTGTCGGGTAAGTTCCGACCTGCACGAATGGCGTAACGATGGCCACGCTGTCTCCACCCGAGACTCAGTGAAATTGAAATCGCAGTGAAGATGCTGTGTATCCGCGGCTAGACGGAAAGACCCCGTGAACCTTTACTATAGCTTCACAGTGGACTTTGATATTACTTGTGTAGGATAGCTGGGAGGCTTTGAAACTCGGACGCCAGTTCGTGTGGAGCCAATCTTGAAATACCAGCCTGGTAATATTGAGGTTCTAACTCTGATCCATTATCTGGATCGAGGACATTGTGTGGTGGGTAGTTTGACTGGGGCGGTCTCCTCCCAAAGAGTAACGGAGGAGCACGAAGGTACCCTCAGCACGGTCGGACATCGTGCAATGAGTGCAATCGCAGAAGGGTGCTTAACTGTGAGACTGACACGTCGAACAGATACGAAAGTAGGTGATAGTGATCCGGTGGTTCTGTATGGAAGGGCCATCGCTCAACGGATAAAAGGTACTCCGGGGATAACAGGCTGATACCGCCCAAGAGTTCACATCGACGGCGGTGTTTGGCACCTCGATGTCGGCTCATCACATCCTGGGGCTGAAGCCGGTCCCAAGGGTATGGCTGTTCGCCATTTAAAGTGGTACGCGAGCTGGGTTTAGAACGTCGTGAGACAGTTCGGTCCCTATCTGCCGTGGACGTTTGAGACTTGAGAAGAGCTGCTCCTAGTACGAGAGGACCGGAGTGGACGAACCTCTGGTGTTCCGGTTGTCACGCCAGTGGCATTGCCGGGTAGCTACGTTCGGACAGGATAACCGCTGAAAGCATCTAAGCGGGAAGCCCCCTTCAAGATGAGGTCTCACTGAAGCCTTGAGCTTCCTAAAGGGCCCTTGAAGACTACAAGGTCGATAGGCAGGGTGTGTAAGCGTTGTGAGGCGTTGAGCTAACCTGTACTAATTGCCCGTGAGGCTTGACCATATAACACCAAAGCAGTTTTTGACTTGCTTAACAATCGACGGATACGTCAGAGATTACAAGCGACAAGCTCAGGCTTGGACGTAAGAATACAAGATACGAACAAAGTAGAA
>NZ_FUXG01000024.1 GCF_900167095.1 Oceanospirillum multiglobuliferum | reverse complement strand
GTCTTGGCGGAGTAAGTGGGAAAATCTCTCAGTTTACTTCAAATACCCAGAGCAAGTGCGAAGGGCGATTTATACAACGAATGCGGTTGAAGCGGTGCACCGTCAGTTCCGTAAACTGACCAAGACGAAAGGGGGCTTTGCTAATGAAAATGCATTGCTCAAGCTGCTATACGCGGGTATGTTGAAGGCATCAGAGAAGTGGACGCATCCGGTGCAAAACTGGAACCTGACATTGTCTCAGTTGAGCATCCACTTCGAAGGCCGAATAGACCAGCACGTCGATCTTTAAGAAATGGGTGACACAGAACTATGAACACCCTCGACATTCCACACGATATTGCCACTGCTGCTATTTCTCGATTTGATAAATCAGCCTGCTTACCCATATCAAATAAACTTTGATTTGATAAATCTATACCAACATCAGCGTCATCAATTATCATAACTGGAGTTTCATTTTTATATGCTTCAGCTAATTTTTTTAGCCAACCATCTTCACTTGTTCTTATAGTTATGTTTGCCATGGTTTCTCCTTTTGGCTTAACGTCAAATTCAGGGGCGCCACAGGCGTCCCATGGAATTTTTTGTTAGCCGCCTTGTTTGAGGTAGCGTGACTGTTCAATAAAGTGCTCTGTCTTTGCAATTGCATCTTGCATTGCAAGTACAGTAGCATTTCTAATTTTATCTAATTCTGAAATTGTTAAATTCCTACAGGACTCTTTAAACATTACCTCGCCATGAGCAATTTTGTTTCTGAGATTTTTCACTATTAGCAATTTTTCTCTTTTCTCAGACTGGATTTTACCGATACCATACTTTGATAAAACATTATCTATTTCTCGCGCATCCAAATTTCCAGAGAAAGTTTTAACTCTCTTATCAAATTCATTAAAAGAGGGGAATTGTGCGTTATTGAGCATTATCATATCTAAATGCTGCTTATGCTTATTCCCACTCTGGCTGACGAAATAGTATTCTACAAACAATAATTTTAACTTATCAGAAAGTTCGCCATAATTATGTATAGAGGCAGTTTCGTGAACCTTTTCGAGTAATAATGATATCGTTGACTCTATTGTGTTATAGAGCAGGAGCATAAAAGAAGATTTAAGGATAGCTACTTTATGAACATTAGCCCCCTTAGAAATAGATACCTCATTGATATGGTTCAATAAAATATCGATATCAATCTTCTTTTCTTCAAAGTCCGACTTCACAGAAATCAATTTAATACCCCTAGCGATTAATTAGCTTATCTTTAACATAATCAATTCGCTGACGTATTTTTTCTGGAGTATGTGTCCTATGCTTTCCCGATATAAGCAATTTAAAGTCTTTATCCTTCAACCACACCCCAGGATCAATTTTATCTCTGCTTATATTTGGGTTTTCTTCAAGGGCAAAGTGAACACCAGCAGAAAGTGCTTCGACAAAAATTCTAGATACACCTTGATCAGCACGTTTTGCGAATCCATTTACAAACGCATCGTTCACAAATTTAATCATTCTTTCATATTGTGCTGACTTAATTTTCTGCTCATTAGCATCAAAACTATTGTTTTTCTTGTCCATATACTCATCAAGAACTACACCAATACCACGGCTATGAGTTTTAAACCTTGGATAATCGTCAATCAGTAAGAAGAAGCGTAAAATCAATTCTTCATGTTCTTGCCTATTTTTAACTGACTTTGATAAGGGCGCGAGTTTTTTCAATAAGTCATTTTTGGCACAGTTATTATAGATAAATCCATTGAATGGACCTTGATAAATACCTTTTCTTTTCTCCATGTTTCTTAGAAGATCACTTCCTCTATTAATTCTTTCAAAAAGATCATTTCTAACCTCTTCTGTAGCTGCTTCTGAAAGCACAATCATTCTAATGGGAGTATTATTTATTTTCTTCTGCCTTGACTTAGGCAAATCAGAGTATTTTAATTCATTAAGCTCGGTCAATCTATCAAGTGCTTTTAAAGTTAAATCATCTTCAAGAAATGCAGCAAGAGTTCTTATTCGCTGCGAGCCATCAACTATTTCTAACCTTCCATTGCTGTCTTCTGCCATAAAAACTATTGGGATAGGTAAACCTAAGGTAATCGATTCGATTAGCTTTGACTGCCTGATCTCATCCCAAACAAAATCTCTCTGATAATCAGGAACGAAAATATCATTTTCATCTGTTTCAAGATCTTTTAAATATTTTCCAACTAAGAATTCCACAGTAAATTCTCTTGTATCAAAGTCAACGGCTTTCTTCTCTTCAATAATTTGTTCTTCGATACGTTGTAATTTTTCTTCAGTTATCATTTCTGTCAACTTCCTCTTTGTTGAGTGAGATATTGTGAGCTAAACCTGGCGGCTAACGCCGCAAGCAGCGGCGAGCGTTAGCGAGTCCAGCACCAAAGGTGCGATGCTGACTTGCCTTGTTATATTTCATTTTGAAAATTCACCAACTTTATCAATCGCTTGTTCTGGTGTAAAAATTCCTGCGCCTATAAACAGAACCATTAATAGGCCAAGAATTGCGATTAAAGTTACTATATTGTCTTTGAACTTCATATGAACAGACATAGCTGCCAATGTAGCGAAAATTAAGCCCACAACAAAAACATAGCTGCTTACCGATGGACTAAACGGAGGCTGCCAAAATTTTATTGCAGCTATGGCTAGGAGCACAAAGGTGATGCATCCGATCATGCTAACTAACGGCCAGTCTCTCTCTGATGTTGATTTTTTAGAAGGAGAAACCTGTGCATTTAGTAAACTAGCATCAAAATTATGATTTTCTGCAAAGTCTTTTATAAGCCGAACATCTTCTGCAAGCGCTTTAATTTGGTCGACTGGTACGTTATTGGTCATGCTGTTTTACCTCCCTGCGAGGTAGAAACGACACGCTGAACATCTTCTAAGACAGCATTTCCGGACCAGCTAGATGAATCATCTTCACCCTTAATTATTAGTATCCTGTTGCCTTCGAGATATAAGTTTGTTCCACTAAATCTGACACTGTCTATATTTCCTACGATTAATCTCTGAGGAATTTCAGATAAAACGCTCCCTACCGTTGGGCGTGCTTTTTCGATTACCTCATTATTATCATTGGTGTTATTAAGTAGGAACTCGAATACCGCTCCTTCTGATTCCACTGGATAGATAGTTGATCTGATCTCAATGCCATCAGCGAGGTATCGACTAATATTTTTTTTAAACAGCTCAACGTACTTTTTTAATCGTGAAGCTTTCTGCATAGTTGAACCTTAAGAAATATAACTATTAAGCGGTTATACAGATGGCGAAGCCATGGCTATAACCG
Organism: Oceanospirillum multiglobuliferum; assembly: GCF_900167095.1. Lineage (GTDB taxonomy): Bacteria > Pseudomonadota > Gammaproteobacteria > Pseudomonadales > Halomonadaceae > Oceanospirillum > Oceanospirillum multiglobuliferum. The sequence continues at coordinate 45,651 of NZ_FUXG01000024.1, read as the reverse complement.
TTTGTTGAACGGCCGCTGGCACTCTAGGGAATTTGCTTTTTAACATGATGTTTTCCCTGTCAACCTGTGGCTTATCTACGCGCTACTTTCTGGCCTGTTCCACGCCTAAGTCGCTCGCTTGGTTCACTATTTTTTCTAATAAAGCTATCTTCTACCTGTTTTTTGATGCGCTGGCAACAATCACCCCTCGGGCTATACCCAAAGCGCTTAACACCTTGCTATTGATCAAGGTTTCGGTGCTAAGTCGTATTAGCTATTTTTAATATCAGGGTTATCACTTTTCTGACCTGATTCGCTTCACCTAAGCTGTGAATGTAATCACACTTTAAGCAATGAGGCCGTGCTTACTAACATTAGGGCTGATTCTTACGAGCGTCCTATTTTCTGGTATTCCTCCACTCCACTAAAGAAAAATCGACACACTATGCAGTCATGATGAGAGCGTTTAGATTGCGTTCACCATACATATTTCAGGAAAACAAAGAAGTGTTTGATTAGAAAGGAGAATTCCATCTCTTGATCTGGCCGCTTCCTTGCCAAGTGCGCTTGCGCTTTGATCCATACAACGCCTGTATCAGGGCGGGTTTGAGTCTATCCGATGCCACTCAACCCGTAAATCACGTATTAAGTCTAAGAAGAGAACACCCACCCTTCAATCAGGGTGGGTGTTTGTGCTAGGAGGGGGATTATAAGCGCGCGAATCCATCACGGGTGTAGTTTTCGCTGCCGCTGTCTTGCACGCAGAGGTTGTCTTCAATGCGGATACCGCCATAAGGCAGTAGTTGTTCTACCAATGCCCAGTTGATGTGTTGGCTGTTGGGGCTGTTACGCAGTTCGTTCAGCAGTTGCGGGATAAAGTAAACCCCCGGTTCGATGGTGATGACGTAGCCCGATTGCAAGGTGCGGGTTAAACGCAGGAAGGGGTGTTCCTCTGGTGGTGTTAAGAGGGTGCCTGCTTCGTCTTGTTGCCAACCGCCCACGTCGTGTACTTGTAAGCCTAGTAAATGCCCCAAGCCGTGCGGGTAGAAGGTGCGGGTTAAGCCCAGTTCCATCTGTACTTCTGGGTTGGCGGTGATGATGCCAAAGCGGTTCAGCAGGTCGGCGATCATCAGGTGCATCTGTTCGTGCAGGGCGATAAAGTCGCTACCCGCGCTGATCTGTTGGCACAGTTGCTGTTGCAGGTCATCTAGGCCGCGCACTAGGTCAGCAAATAGGCTGCCTTGACGGGTAAAGGTGCGGGTGATGTCGGCTGCGTAGCCGTTAAAGCGTGCGCCTGCGTCGATTAACAGGGTGCGGTCTTGGGCAGGGGCGCTACGCTCTTGAAACTGGTAGTGCAGCACGGCGGCGTGTTCATTTAAAGCTACGATATTGTCGTAAGGCATATCGCGCTCATTATGACCAATGGCGCTGAGGTAGAGCTGGTTGATCTGGTATTCGCTTTTACCCGCTTTAAAGGCGGCTTCTGCTGCGCGATGGCCTTTTACGGCAAGGTAGTTGGCTTGGCGTAGGCAGTGCTGTTCCCACTCGGTTTTAATGGCGCGGTGGAAGTTAAGCGCTTGAATGAATGCGTTGGGGTTATGGCTGACCTGCGCTGCTTCTGCCTGAATGTTTTGTTCGTTGATTAGGGCATTGTTGTGGCCGTTTAACAGGCTGGCGATGTCGGCAAAGTTGTCATACGCCTGTAGGTCAAAGGCGCTTGTCCACTCGCCCGTTGGTAATGCGGGGGTTAAGTGCCAAAAATCTGTTGGGGTGTAGTAAAACAGCTGCGGCTTTTGGTTGGCTTTAATCAATAACCAGCAGTTGGGGTGTTCGGTTAAAAAGGGTGCCCATTGTACAAAGTGCGGGTTAGGGCGAAAAGGATAGCGGGTGTCGTCTAAAAAGTGGGTATGCAAACTGCCTGAGCCAATCAACAGTTGATCAAATCCTTGTTGGGCAAGCAGCTCGACGCTGCGCTGTTGCAGTTGAGCAATATGCTGGAAAAACGCTTGAATCATGATAGGCAGCCTGTGGCAAATGTCGTGATTAATGAGCGGGGTTACACCGACAGCGATTGATGCTGTATGGCGGTTTCTAACAAGCTCCAAAGCTGGCGCAAGTTAGGCTGTATATTTTGTCGATTACGGTAAATTCTAATCTGCAATGGCACATGCCATTGGGCATCGCCCGCTAACTGTAGGTTACCGTAGTCCAGATTGTCTTTAACCAAACGCTGCGGTAGCCAACCAAAACCAAAGCCCTCTTTGATCATCGCTTTAACGCTGACCGAGTGGACGTTTTCATTCATGGTGACCAGTTGCGGTGGCTCTGGTTGCTGCTGTAGGAAATGTTCCAGTACCGCGCGCAGCATAGAGCTTTCGTAATAGCCGATATAGGGCAAGGGTTTGGTTTTTTGGCCGGGCAGTTTGAAGAGCGGCATGCCGTCGCTGTTCAGTGCGGTAACGGGTACGAGCAACTCTTCGGCGATCACTAAGTTCTCGAAACGCTCATCGTCTAAGTCTCTCGCCACTTTCATGGCAGGGTGCCAATAACACAGCACCAGATCACACTCCCCTTGCGCCAGTGCGTTAACAAAATCTGGCCCCACCCAAGAGGTTGATTTTAAGTTCAAATCAACGGGTAGGTTATGGCGCTCAGAAAAGGGCAGCAATAGGGCGCGGTACAAGGTGAGGTAGAGCGTTTGTGAGGTGGCAAAGATGAGGCGGTTGCTCTCTTGTTCGCGGATCTCGTTGCAACGCACTTTGGTTTCGCGGGCGATGCGCGACATCTGCTCGGCACCCGCTAAAAACACTTCGCCTGCCGGAGTCAAAGACAACGGCAGGCTGTTGCGGTCGATGAGCGTGGTGCCCATCTCTTCCTCAAGGAGTTTAATACGGCGGCTTAAAGTCGGCTGAGTCACATTGCGCTCATCTGCCGCACGGGAGAAATGTCGCGTGCGGGCTAAGGCAATAAAGTCATCTAACCATCTTACTTCCATAGACCGACTACTCGTTTACAGTTGGTGAGGTTGAACGAAGCCACTGAGCAATCGGGAACAGCAAGCTTTCACCCAACTGAATGGAACGCTCTGCTGACCAACCTGCGTAGTGATCTGGGCGCAAATCGTAGTCTTTAAACGGCATCTCTAAGGTCATAGAGGGGCAGTTAAATTCACGCCCTACCCAAAAGCCTGCCACGGTATAAGCTTCTGCCCCAAATTTGCCAACGGGATAACCACGCTCCAGTTGGAAATCAGGGTTAATGGCGGCAAGTTGCTGTTTGAAGTGTAGTTCTTCTTGTAGCACTTGGTCGCTTAAATGCGGTGCGCCTTCTTGTCCGGCAATAAAGTTGCAAGGTAGCGCTTCGTCGCCGTGTAGGTCTAAGAACAGATCAACCCCAATTTGAGACATGGCAGCGCGCACATGGAACACTTCTGGGCTGCGTTCAAGGCTGGGTTCTAACCACTCGCGGTTCAGGTTGGCACCACAAGCGTTGGTGCGTAGGTGACCACGAATAGCACCATCGGGGTTCATATTCGGTACGATGTAGAACACCACTTGATCGAGCAGTTGTTTGCAGAGGGCGTCATTTTCATCTAACAGACGGCTGATCAAGCCTTCCGCGCACCACTCGGCCATGCTTTCACCGGGGTGTTGACGGGCGGTGACCCAAATCTTTTTCTTGTTGCTGTCGTCTTGTCCAATCTGCAACAGATTAAGGTCACGGCCATCTAAAGTTGCCCCTAAATCAAACACTTGGCATAGAGGCGACTGCTGGGCAAAGGCGATCAGGTCAAGGTGGCGCTCAAAGCTGTAAGGGGCAAAGTAAGCGTAATAGACGCTGTTTTGCTCAGGGCTGTGCTGAATCAGCAGCTCACCCTCTTCAAAACTGGTGGGGACACGGAACCAATCTTGACGGTCGTATGAGGCCACCGCTTGGTAATCTTCCCAACCATCGGGATAGGCCGCTTGCGCTGCATTGGTGATGCGTAGCACTAAGCTTTGATCCGCAGCCCCCTGCACTCGAAAGTGGAACCACTGATAAAAGTTTGACTGGTGGTCTGGGCGAATTGCTAACTGAATATCATGGGGGTTGGTTTGATCCAACACTTCGATATTGCCGGAGTCAAAGGCCGCGCTGATTTTAATCGCAGAGTGGAGCATTTAGATTCGCCCCTCTTCTACCGCGTGACAGGCCACTTGGCCGCCTTCGCTGGTGGTGATCAATTTTGGAATCTCTTGTTTGCAGCGGTCGGTGACATAAGGGCAGCGTCCGTGGAACACACAGCCTGAAGGCAGGTTCACAGGCGTAGGCACTTCACCCGTCAGTTTAATCGGCTCTGGGCGGTCATCCTGTAAACGTGGAATCGCCGACAACAAAGCTTTGGTGTACGGGTGGCGCGGCGTGGCAAACAGGGTTTTGGTGGGGGCCAGTTCACACAGCGAACCTAAATACATCACCGCCACACGGGTGCCGAAGTGTTCAACCACCGCCAAGTCGTGGGTGATAAACAGATAAGTGAGGTTGCGCTTTTCTTGCGCGTCCATCAGCAGGTTTAACACCTGTGCTTGAATCGACACATCCAGTGCAGAGATCGGCTCATCGGCCACGATAAACTCAGGGTCTACCGCCAAAGCACGGGCAATACTGATCCGTTGACGCTGACCACCAGAAAACTCATGGGCAAAACGATCCGCCCAGCTGGGGTCAATACCCACAGAGAACATCACCTCATGTACCTTGTCGCGCACCTGTTGGGCGTTCCAATCAGGATTGTGCAAACGCACGGGTTCTTCCAGTGTTTGCCCAATGGTCATACGCGGATTCAATGACGCATAAGGGTTCTGGAAAATCATCTGCATTTTTTTGCGGTAGGGTAGCAGCGCTTTGTCATCTAAATGATCAATACGCTCGCCACGGTAGCTGATGGTGCCACCGCTAGGCGTTAACAAACCCATAACGGTACGGGCAACGGTTGACTTACCACAGCCTGATTCACCCACCACACATAGGGCTTCGCCCTTATGCACATCTAGAGAGACACCGTTGATCGCATGAACATGTTCTTGTTCACGCACGATCTTGCCGCCTTTGAACTTCAGCTGATCCAGAAAATCACCTGAGATATTGAATTTCTTATACAGACCACGAATTTGGACTAATGACTCTGGCTGTGTCGTATTTTCAGTTTGGTTCTGGCTCATCACTTACACCCCTTCCTGCGTTTGTTCAGCTTTTCTCATGGCCGCAACCATGTGACAAGCCACCTGACAGTTACCAGAACGCGTAAAGGTTGGTAACTCTCGTTTGCAGGCCTCTTCTGCGTAATCACAACGCGGATTAAACGCACAACCTGTTGGAATACGTTGCAAAGGCGGCATGGCACCTCGAATCTGATTCAAACGCTGCCCCGGTATTGCCATTTGTGGCAGCGCATTCATCAAACCTTGGGTGTAAGGGTGCTGTGCATCGTTGATAATCTCTTTAGTTGGCCCTTGTTCAATAATGCGGCCTGCGTACATCACGATGGTTTTTTGGGTGGCTTGTGATACCACGCCCAAATCATGGGTGATTAAGATCAGTGCAACGTTGTTGCGCTCACAAAGCTCAACCATCAGTTCCATGATCTCGGCTTGAATGGTTACATCCAAGGCGGTGGTTGGCTCATCGGCAATAATAATGTCTGGATCAAGCAGTAGCGCAATGGCGATCACGATACGCTGACGCATACCGCCCGACAGCTCGTGCGGATATTGATCAAAACGGGTTTCTGGCGATGGAATGTATACCTGCTTCAACTTTTGCACTGCAATGGTTTTTGCCGCGTCAAAGCTGATCTTCCGGTGGGCTTGTAAACATTCCACCATCTGCTGGCCGATGGTCAGCACAGGGTTTAGGGTCATCATTGGGTCTTGAAAGATCATCGAAATTCGGTTGCCCCGAATCGCGCGAATACCCTCGGCAGACAGATTGGCGAGGTTCTGACCATCAAACCAGATCTCACCGGCGCTGATACGCCCCGGTCTAGAGATTAAGTTTAGAATGGAGAAGCCCAACACCGACTTACCTGCACCAGATTCACCCACCAAGCCTAAACGCTCACCACGGTCTAGGTTAAAACTGATATTGCGTAGTGCTTTGACTTCACCGCTGCGTAAACCAAAACTCACTTCAAGGTTTTTTACTTCTAATAACGCCATGATCTTAGCCCTTATAAAGTTTTGGATTGAGGACGTCACGCAGCCAGTCGCCTAGCATGTTCATCACCAGTACTAATACCACTAAGATCACACCCGGAATCACCGTGATCCACCAAGCACCAGAGAAGATATATTCAAAGCCGCTGGAGATTAAAGAGCCTAAAGAGGGTTGCGACACGGGCATACCCAAACCTAAAAACGACAGCGAGGCTTCAGAGATAATAGCGTTAGCCACCTGTACCGTTGAGATCACCAAAATCGGCGACAAGGTATTAGGTAAGATATGACGGAACATGATGCGAATCGGGCCTAAACCCATTACACGAGCGGCATCAATGTATTCTTTTTTCTTTTCGGCCAGTACTGAGGCGCGAATGGTACGGGCATATTGCGGCCACTCAGCGATACCGATCACCAAAATCAGCATGGTCATCGCCAGTTCTTGATACAACTCTGTACCAAAGCTTGCCTGAAAGATTGCCAAGACAATGATCGCCACCATCATGGTGGAAAACGACAACTGTACATCTGCAAAGCGCATCAGCAGGCTGTCTACACGGCCACCGCGATAGCCCGCAATCAAACCGATAATAATCCCAATGGTCGCTTGCAGCAGAACAGCGCAGATGCCGATGGTCAACGAAATGCGGGTGCCGTACAGAATGGTTGACCACAGATCACGACCCTGTGCATCGGTGCCTAACCAGAACTGTTCATCACCATTCTCGGCATCCCAACTAGGGGGTAGCTCAGAGTTCATAATGTCGATCTGATTGGGATCGTAAGGATCAAACGGGGCGATCAACGGCGCAAATAGCGCCATAATCACGTAGCCTAGGAAAATAGTGAAACTGATTTGCGCCACACGGTCACGAATAAAGCTGTGGCCGATATTGCTGTCTTTGAAACGCTGCCAAGCGCTGGGCGTAGGCTCTGGCAGTTTGTTTTGGCTTTGAGTTGTCATAATGTTCTGCCTATTATTTGCCTGCGAGTTTAACGGTTGGGTTCACCAAGCCGTAAATCAGGTCAACAATGGTGTTGGTGACGACGAAAACAGCACCCACCACAATCAGGTACGCCACAATCAACGGCGTATCCACACGGTTGACCGCTTCTAAGAATAGAAAGCCCATCCCCGGCCATTGGAAAACGGTTTCAGTTAAAATGGTGTACGCCACCATCGTACCGATCTGCACACCACCAACGGTGATGACAGGCAGCATGGTGTTCTTTAAGGCGTGTAAGAAATAGATACGACGTGAGTGCAGGCCCTTGGCCCATGCAAATTTCACATACTCCGATTGCAACACTTCCATCATTTCAGAACGAATCAGACGGATAAACAGCGGCAACATAATCGAAGCCAGTGTAAAGCTTGGCAAAATCAGATGGTGTAAGCCATCAAGGGTGAACAAGCCACTGTCCCAACCCCAGAACATGTCAACGGTGTCGCCGCGACCGTAAGAGGGCATCCAACCTAGCTCAATGGCAAATAGATAGATCAAACCGATAGCGGTTAAGAAAACGGGTACAGAAATCCCCACAATACTGACGCCCATCACCACGCGCGAGAACCAGCTGAACGGCTTAATGGCGGAATACACGCCCAGTGGTACTGAGAACAACACAATAATAATAGTCGCGCCAAACACCAGTTCTAAAGTGGCGGGCATTTTCTTTAAAATCACTTCTAAGGCAGGTTCTTTAAAGAAATAAGAGGTGCCTAAGTCCCCTTGTAATACATTACCGAGAAAGCGACCGTATTGAATTAAAAACGGATCGTTCAGCCCCATCTCATCCCGTAAGGCTTGACGCTCTGCTTCAGATACGGATTGCCCCACCATTTCACGCAGGGGGTCACCCAAATTATCTTGGATTGAAAAGCTAATCAGGCTGATGACAAACATCACGATAATGGCCTGAAACAGCCGTTTAATAAAAAAAGCAATCATGGTAGTTCTGCCTTTATCACCGAGCATTCCGTGCGCTGGCTTATTGTATGAGAGTTGATAGTGCCCAGCTTATCAGCAGTCGCCCTAACTCGACTGCCGACAAGCTTTGCACAGGGTACTAGACCCTAATAGGCGGCTTACAGAGTGTAAGCCAGCCCATCATCAAAAATTACTTTTTGATGACCAGATCACCCAAGTATGGGAAATCCATTACGTTTAACACAGGCTCGATTTCTACGTTTTTCGCAGCTGCCCAAGCCAGATTCTGCCAATGTAGCGGAATGAAAGCCGCGTCATCGTATAGAATTTGCTCGATCTCTTGCATCAACGCCGCACGTTTCTTCGGACTGGTTTCAGTATTCGCTTGAACCATCAGCGCATCTGCTTTCGGGTTGCAGTAGTTGCCGCTGTTGTATTGGCCTAGACCTTTCTCAGCATCTGGGCAAGCTGTCAGGAACTCGAAGAAGTTGTTTGAGTCTTCAGTATCCGCGTGCCAGCCAATCATCATCATGTCTGCTGCACGGGCATCAAATTCACCCCAGTATTGCGCTTTAGGCATGGTTTTCAGGTCAACTTTGATGTTGATTTTCGCCAACATTGCCGCAGCCGCTTGTGCGATTTTCTCGTCGTTCACATAGCGGTTGTTAGGTGCCATCATGGTGATGCTAAAGCCTTTCTCGTAACCGGCCTCTTTCATCAGCTGTTTAGCTTTTGCTAAATCAAAACGTGGCTTCAGCGCAGCGTTATGACCTAGGTAACCCCAAGGGCTCATTTGTGCCGCTGGTGTTGCAAAGCCTTTCATGATCTTTTTCACGATACCTTGCTGGTTAATGGCATAAGCCACTGCCTGACGTACACGGGCGTCTTTGAAGGCTTCAACACGGTTTTGGTTCATCTGGAATGTGATGATACGTGTGCCGCCCATAGTGACTAGGTCAACTTTTTTGTTGCCCTGAATACGCTCATGGTCGGTTGGTGGTACAGGTGCGATAAAGTCAACATCACCTGAAAGCAGTGCAGCTACACGTGTTGGCGCTTCTTTAATCGGAGTCAGTACGATTTTGTCAACGTTGCCTGGTGACTTAGTATCCCAGTAGCCACTGTTACGTTCAAACTCAACACGAACGCCTTGCTCACGGTATGACACGGTGAAAGGGCCTGTACCTGACATGTTGCGAGAGGCAAAAGAGTTACCGTGCTTGATCAGCTTGGCCTTGTCTTCTCCGTTCTCGTCTTTACCGCTATAGAACTTGCTGTCCATTGGGAACAGGTAAGTAACGTTGTTTAAGACAAGAGGGAAAGGTTCTGCGGTTTTCAGTTCGATCGTGTAATCATCAACAACTTTTATTCCAGAGAAAGGCGCGAATACACCTTTGAAGTCTGGAGATTCACGTAGACGCTCAAAAGTAAACGCCACGTCTTTAGCGGTAAAATCATTACCTGAGTGGAATTTTACGCCTTTGCGTAGGTGGAAACGCATGGTTAGCGGGTCAACTCGCTCCCATTTTTCCGCCAAACGGGCTTCAAAACCCAGTTTACGATCCCAGCGTACTAGCGGATCAAAGGTCATATGAGACAGCTGCAAAGTACCGCCAGACAGTTGCTCATGCGGGTCTAAGGAAACTGGGTCAGCATCGTAGGCCATTTTCAAAGTTGCTGCCTGTGCGCCAGTCATCAGACCTAGGCTAAGCACAGCGCCAGCAAACAGGGATACGGTTTTCTTCATTTTGGTGTCCCGTTATTGTTTGTTGTTCATTGTTATTAGAGGGTTTTGCTGGGTATTAGATACCCTTTTGAATCATCAAAAAGTCTAACTACAACTTGCAATTGTCACCAATTGGAATTACGGAACAGGTTATGCAGAAATTAAATACAGGCGTAAGAATGCCTATTTCAGCCCTTTTGATGCGTAAAAAAGCCTAAGTTATGCAGGGGTAATGAGGTGAAATCTTGGTTTTTTATGGCTTGTAGGGCTATGATGCGAGTGCGATTTTCCCCTGCATTTTAAGATAGAGACAAACCATGGAATACGATTTTACCCGTGATAAAGATGGCCGCTTAACCGCAGAATTATCAATGGGACATGAAGCTTTTGGCCACTGGTTAAACAGCGAAAAAAATGCCGGATTACCACTGCTAGAAGAGATTGAACAGACCATTGCCAAGCTGCAATCGGGTGAAATCCGAGAGAAACAGTTTGTCGGTACAGAGTACAGCTTGCAGCTTTCCCAAGATGAAGTAGAGGTGCGCGCCAACCACTTGTTTTATGCTGATGACTATCAAAACCAAGAGGAGCAGGATGAGGCTCTCTCTAATGATGATGAACAAAGCTTTGCAGCTTGTGGATTAGACGATTTTTCTGCATTACTCAGTGAATGGCGCGAGTTTGTTGAGCGCTATGCCTAACGATAGCCAATGCTTTAACGGGTGTTGTTAAGCTTCAACCGAAACTAGCTTGACTTGATTCCAGTGTTTTACGGGTAACCAGTCTAAAGCGACAGGAGCAGCACTCAGCTGGTGCTGTTTCTGATAGTTTTGCCAATGTATTTTTTTATCTTCGTCGATACTCAGGCGCTCTAAGTTAATTTGCACTAGAAACTCATCTAACGCAGTTAATAGCTGCTTAGGTTTGAAACGGCTCTCACCTTGAATCAGCAGCAAGACCCCCGTTTGCTGTGCAATCTCTTGATAGCCAAGATGAACGATATAACCTAAGCGCTGCTTCACTCTCAACTGGTAATAAGCTGTTTGTTGATAATGCCAGACAAACTGATGTGCAATCTGTTTTTCAGCCTGTTTAAACTGTTGTGGGGTAATTTCAGGTATTAGCGTGTTGGCATTCAGCGTAGGTTGCAGCCAGATCAGAGCGGCATGATTAAAAGGGTCATGGCAAGGTACAGATTGTGGCTGATCAAAGTTCAATTCGCCGCCTTTCATCAGCGTGTTGCGTAATGTGATAAAAGGCATCTGCACAATTTCAGTATTCGCAGGTAAAGCGGGGAAGTCAGCCTCTATTAACTGGAATCTGGTTGGAAAAACTTCGGTTTGTTGTGTGCCTTGTACCTGCGGATGACAGATCAATTGTAGTTGTGCAGGGCGGTTTAAATAGCGCATTAAGCTGTTTTTCAGAATATCAGGCTGAATAATGGGTAGATCATAATGATGATAGAGCGCTTGTTGTACCACCTGTGCCAAGCTTAGGCAGTGGCTGCTTAGGTATTTTAGCTCTAGCTGTTCTAACAAGAACTGGCGCTCATTTTCCATATCGTTTAGCGACAGTGTTAATGCACTACTCAGCTGTATCCCTAAAATTAACTGTTCTGGACTGAGCATCCTTATACGTGCTTGGAAACCATCGGGTAAACTGAGCTGATCCACCGCAGGTAATAATAAACTAGGTAGCGCCCAACACCACTCATAGCCGGAGTGACTTGTTTTGATAGCATATTGTTGTGAGGCTAAAGGTAACGATGGGCAGTCGGGCATTGAAGAGGACTGCAAATTTTCAGCCGTTAATGGACAAGGTAATGGCGCTAATAACCTAACCTCTGAGGTTATGGTCGAAAGTGTATCCGCACAGTAATCAAGCAAGTGCTGTCGACTGAATTGAGCTTGATCAAAAGCTTCGCTAATCTGCTTTTCAACGTAGTATCTCAGCGTAATTTCATCTTTGATCAGAGGTTGAGAGGCGTAGAGCTGCTGAAATAAACTCGGATCATGATCAATGGCTGGATGCTGTATAAATAAGCTGATATTGCCAAGTTGATACTGTTGTAGATAAAACTCACTTAAGGCTTTGATAAGTGCAGTATCAGAGCCGCCTAAGCTGGTTTTGTTACCCGCACAAAAATGATGAAACGGATGTGTCTCTAGGCTGATCTGTTGAATAACAGCTTGCACTTGTTGCCAGCTATCACCACAGCGAGCTTGATATTCCGCTTCAATAATATCCAGCTCTGCGATCACCGAAGCTAGATCAAATATTGGATTGAACACTAATAAACAGAGTAGCGCTAAGGCTCTCTCAAACTGATTGGCAGGGCACTCTAGCATATAGCTGGTATGAAATAGCTGTGTGCTGGCGTTAATACTACCACCCATCTGCAACAGTTCGGCTTGTATCGCTCCCGCCTGTAAAGATTCTGTTTGGCTTTGGCTACCTAAGAACAGGCTATGTTCAAGCAGATGGGCAAGCCCTTGCCAGTGCTCAGGCTCATGGGCACTGCCGCTGCCAACCGTCAGTACAATTTTGCAGTTTTGGCTATGTTCGCCCTGCAACAATATTTTAATGGCATCCATGACTCAATATCCCTTTTGCTAGGTAGAACGCATACTCTGTTTTGAGCTGATGCAGCCGATTATCGAAGGCTCTAAAGCCGTGCCCCTCATTATCATAGACTACGGTTTCACAGTTGTGGCCTAAAGCGCGATAATGTTGTGCAAATAGGGTAACTTGGTCTAAAGGTACTACAGGGTCTTCTGCGCCTTGAAACAGTAGCAGGTCGGGTAATTTAGCTTGTTGATTGAGGCTATAAAGCGGTGAGCGTAACTGATAGAGCATAGCGTCCTCTTTGGGGTCACCAATCAGCCAGTTTAAATAGTAAGACTCAAACTTATGGGTACTGGTGGCCAATCGCTGTAGGTCACTGATGCCATACAAACTAACCGCCGCTTGAAAATAGCCTAGGGTTGCAGCCCGTAATGCACTGTACCCCCCCGCACTTTGGCCTCTAATCACAACTTTATCAGGCAAAATACGGCCACTTTTAGTTAACCAATGCACCATCAAGCGAGCATCCTCTAAATCGACCTCTCCCCATTGTCCTTTCAATGCTTGTCTATAGAGGCGACCAAAGCCCGTACTGCCTCGATGATTCAGGTCTAATACACTAAAACCTTGTTGGCACCAAAACTGAATATTGGCTTGTAAACCGGGGAAGGCAGCGGAGGTTGGCCCGCCGTGTACGTTAATCATTAGCGGGGCTTGGGGCAGCATGGGATTAGGGTAAAAAAGCCCTTCTACCTGATGAGCTTTTAAATTAAGACTTATTGTTTCTGGTTTCACCGCATTAGAGCAGTAAACCCCTTGAGCAAGAAACTGAGCGGATGATGTATCGGCTGATTGGGTGTCTAAATCAAAAGTGAGAATAGATAGCGCATATTGTTCAGAAGCGACTAAAGCCAACAGGCTATGTTTACTAGGTTGATCAGGACGCTTTAGGCTGCTGATCTGAGCGAAAAAACTAAACGAATGGGCTGGAAAGGTAAGCCTTGAGACTTGCTGATCAAGTAGATTACCTTGTTTATCCCTTGTCAGTGTGACCCGCTCTAATTGCCATTGGCCGCCACGAGTTACACAGATCAAAAGCTGAAGCTTATCAGCCTTTTGTTCTAGCAGTTGAAAATGCTGGTTACCAAACTGCCAAGGTGCAGAGGCGCAGTCGGCCTCTACGCTGTAGAGTCTTTGTAACTGTCCATCCAAGCGTTGCAAATAAAGATTCCAGTAACCCTCATGGTCTGAGATAAACAGCAATTCACCTTGAGCGTTAAAACAAGGCTGTTGCACTGAAGCAGCTTGTTGGTGCTGAGTTGGAAAGATTGGCTGTTTAGTCAGTATTGTCCCAGTTTGCCACGGCGCTTTACAAAGCTGAGTCTCAGTCCAGGGTTGATGCGGATGTTGCCACTCGATCCAAGCAAGCTCAGAACCATCGGCATTGAAACAAGGGCTGGTGTAAAAATCAGCGCCACAAGCTATGACCTGCTGTTTGCCTGTTGTGAGTTCAATGGCGACCAATCGGTTGATGATGGGTTGTGCTTTAATCTCTGGGTGCTGCTCTTCAATGGCGACTACCCAGTTTTGAGTGGGGTGAAAAATTGGCTCACCAAAACGGCTATTAGGGCTGTCGGTTAACACTGACAGGCTGTTTAAATCAATTGGGCTATTAACACCGTTGCCGTTGAGGTTACGGGTCGTATCAGCGCTGGCACGGGTCAACCTGTTAGCGCAGAACAGCTGCTGGCTCTGCTCATCCACCCAAACGATTCGAGCCTCACTCAAGCCATAGGGCAACCCACCATATTCATGCACTTTCGAGCGTACGCCATAAGATTCCGGCAGCGCCAATAGGCTTTGCCCCTGAATATGGCAATAGAGCTGAGTGAGTGGATTTCTTTCAGGGTCATGCTTAAGCCAAAAATACTCCCCCGCGTGCTGACGTGGAAAACTCACCTGCGCCAAAGCCGCCACCACTTGCTCTGGGCTAAGTGGTGGCGTGGTGTTAGAACTTGCTTTAGAGGTTGTAGCGGTCAGATGCGATGAAACTGACCCTTGCACAGAGGGCATATAGACGATTATTCCATCTCAACTTGTTGTGCCGGAATCAGATCAGCGGCTTGTGTTTGGCTGAGTTGCTGAGAGTTTTTCCGATTACGGTAGATCATGCTGCCTTGCGCAGGCTGTGCTAAGTCAGCGTTATCACGCGCTTCGGTAATCAGGTGATGATGCGGTGATTTGGCACAAACGGGATCAGCGTTACTGGCGTCCCCTGTCAGCATAAAGGCTTGACAACGACAACCTCCAAAGTCTTTCTCTTTTTCATCACAAGAGCGGCAAGGCTCTTTCATCCAGCCATAGCCTCGGAAATGATTGAAGCCTGTTGAGCGATACCAGATCGACTCAATACTTTCCTCTGTCACTTTAGGAAACTGAATGGGAAGTTCACGGGCACTATGACAAGGTAACGCCGTGCCATCTGGTGTGATGGTTAAAAACAGATTGCCCCACCCGTTCATACAGCCTTTTGGGCGCTCTTCGTAATAATCCGGCACCACAAAAATTAGCTTAGTGCGGCTTTTGCCTTTGATCTGTTCACGGTAGCGATTGGTGGTGGCTTCTGCGGCCACAAGCTGCGCTTTTGAGGGCAGTAGATGATCGCGGTTTTTCAGCGCCCAGCCGTAGTATTGTGAGGTGGCCAGTTCAACGTAATCGGATTCAAGCGCTAAGGACAGCTCGATGATTTTGTCGATCTGGTCGATATTCTCGCGGTGAATCACACAGTTGAATACCATCGGATAACCCAACTTTTTCACCGTGCGCGCCACTTCGAGCTTCTCTTGAAATGAACGTTTGTTGCCTGAAAGGTAGTCGTTCATCTCGGCATCACTGGCTTGAAAGCTGACCTGAATATGGTCTAAACCTGCCTCTTTAAAGGCTTGCATCCGCTCAAGGGTTAACCCCATGCCGGAGGTGATCAGATTGGTATAAAAGCCTAATTCACGAGCCGCTTTGATCAGTTGCTCTAAGTCATCGCGCAGTAAAGGCTCGCCGCCGGAGAACCCCAACTGTGCCGCACCCATCTTGCGAGCCTGCCGAAAGGTTTCAATCCACTGCTCGGTGCTCAACTCTGTTTTATTGAGATCATAATTCAGCGGGTTTGAACAATAAGGGCATTGTAGCGGGCAACGATAGGTCAGCTCAGCCAATAGCCATAAGGGCTGGCCGACACCCTCAGGTAAATTCGATCCAATGCAATTCATGGTGCGCCTCGGTGAAAAAGTCGATGACATCCTGAATTAAGCTGTCGTCAGCCTCTGGGAACTGAGCCTGTAGAGCCTCAATGATTTGGGCAATTGAACGTTCACCATCCACATGGGTGAGAATTGCGCCCGCGCTTTCGTTCAGTTGCACCATTCCTTCTGGATAAAGCAGTACGTGACGGTGGGAGCTAGGCTCCCACTGAAAACGAAACAGCCTGTTCAGGATAGGAATCTGAGTCAGTATGCTGTTTTCGGTCATGGCGGACTCCTAAACGATCCGGCTGTGAAAGATCGTTTGATCCGTAATAGTATGGTAAGGCGGGCGCTTAAGCTCATGCGCCATCGACAGCGAATCTAGTAAACACCAGAGCACATCCAGCTTGAATTGCAGGATATTCAGCGCACGCTCTTGCTGTTCACGGGTGGTGAAGTGTTCTAGGGTGATCTGAATACCATGCACCACATCACGACGGGCTTCTGTTAGGCGGTTACGGAAATATTGTAAGCCTTCCGACTCAATCCAAGGGTAGTTATCCGGCCAAGTGTCTAAGCGCGACTGGTGAATTTTAGGTGCAAACATCTCGGTCAAAGAGGAGCAAGCCGCTTCTTGCCAAGTGGCTTTACGGGCAAAGTTCACATAAGCATCAACCGCAAAACGAACGCCGGGCAGCACATGACGGTGGTCTAGCAACTCTTCTCTTGGAATACCTACCGCCTCACCTAAGCGCAACCAAGCTTCAATACCGCCTTCGGTGCCTTCACGGCCATCATGGTCGATAATGCGTTGAATCCAGTGACGACGTACCGCTTGATCATGACAGTTGGCCATAATCGCAGCATCTTTAATCGGGATGCTCACCTGATAATAAAAGCGGTTAGCAACCCAAGCACGAATCTGCTCAGGTGTGCATTCGCCTTGATGCATGGCCACATGATAAGGGTGATGGATATGGTAAAGCTCACCTTTGGCACGTAGGCGGGTTTCAAACTCTTCTCTGCTCCAAGGCATGACATCAGTGGGTTGTGGTTGGCTCATGGTCTGCTCCGTTATTGTTGTTGTATAGCGTCAGCATTGATTAGGTTGCAATGGCTTGACGCAGGTCTGATGTAGCTGACGTTAAACTCTGCCTTGAGTGGTTATAGTATTCCTGAGTGTCTTCTAGTTTGTGCGGTTATAAATGGATATCCATACCGTCATAAGAGACTTCAATACCCGCGGCATCCAGTTGCGCCCGTTCAGGGGAGTCTTCCACCAAAATTGGGTTGGTGTTGTTGATATGGATCAGCACCCGTTTTTTGTTGGGGTACTGGGACAGGAACTCAATCATACCGCCTGCGCCATTCTCACCCTCGCCATATTGCGGCAAGTGGCCGATGTCACTGCCACGTTTGTCAGCACCCATCAGTTCAATTAATTCATCATCACGCCATAAGGTGCCATCCACTAGCAGGCAATCGGCCTGTTCTATTAATGGCAGCAGGTGATCTTCAATCTCACCCAGCCCAGGCGCATAAAACAGTTTGCCGCCTGTATTGGTGTCGGTGATCAACACACCAATATTGTCTCCGGGATGCGGATCATTACGATGCGGTGAGTAAGGTGGGGCTTTACTGCTCAGCGATACCGCTTGCAGGCGAATATTGGGTACTTCTGGAATATAAAAATGCTCGCCATATAGTGGGATCGGACGGCGTTGTAAGCCGCCATTCCAAGCCTCTAGCATTGGAAAAATAGGATAGCCCTTGGTCAAATCCTGAAACACCATATCGGTGCAATAAACCGTATGAGGACAGCCTTCACGCAGCATGAGTAAACCTGTTGTGTGGTCAATTTGGCTGTCGATCAGCAACACCGCAGAGACGCCTGTGTCACGGATTTTGCGATTCGGTTGTAACGGCGCAAAAGACTCTAATTGCGCACGAATATCAGGTGAGGCATTAAAAAGTAACCAGTGTTCACCATCGCCACTGACGGCAATAGAGGATTGCGTGCGGGCTTTAGCGTTGATTGTGCCTTGGCGAACACCTGTGCAATTGGGGCAATTGCAATTCCATTGCGGAAAGCCGCCACCGGCTGCTGAACCTAAAATTCTGATATGCATGGCGTGGCTCCTGCGGTAAGGTTTTAAAAAAGAGAAAAACAAAAGCGCCTGAAATATTCAGACGCTTTTTGCGTGCTTAGCGGTGGCTGAAGTACATTGTCACTTCAAAACCGATGCGCAAATCTCTATAGCTTGGTTTCTTCCACATAACCGTTACCTCTGGCTGTATTCTCACTGAAATAGTGAGCTTTTTTGTTGTTAAGCCTTTGCTAATTGCAAAGCCGAATAGCAGGATCAATGTTAGGCAGGAGAGGCGGTAGTCCAATATAGTACTTCGGGACTATATCGAACCCCTTATAGTCGTAGTAAAAAGGTTGGCGAAATAACGTGCGACGGTCTAGTCTCTTTGGCTGACCGAAACTGCACTGAACGAATCATGGTGGACAGGCGTGACAAGTATTATAAAAACTGCTCTGTATGGCCAAGCTGCGTCGTTGTCAGATCATACTGTTGCTCAGGAGGAGCGCAGGAAATCAGACGGCCACAGCCAAGGAGCATCAATGACTTTGGCAATACCCGATCAACATGATCAATCCAATACAAGATCATTTCAACCTAACCCCTCGGTTGTTCGCGTGATGTCTTGCCAGCAAGAAGCTCAACTCTGCGCGCAAGAGCTGGCTGGGCAACTGTACGATGAGCAGATCCATTGGGTTCTATTTTTCTGCTCAGCTCAACAAGATATTCAGCTTTTGGCTGACCACCTTCAGCTTTGCTTGCCAGATAAGGTGATTGTTGGTTGTTCTACAGCAGGCGAGATTACACCGCTGGGTTATCGTCAAGGCAGCGTGAGTGCGGTGGGCTTTTCGCGCGAAGGGTTCTCTATTGAAACGGCTTTAATTGAAAACTTAGATCAGTTTGATTTTAACTCAGCTCAACACCTGATGAGCCGTATGCTGGAGTGTTGTCAGCATCAACAAAAAGCGCCCGTTAAGGGACATACCTTTGCGCTGGCCCTGCTTGACGGTATGTCAGAACATGAAGAAGTGGTACTGAACACGCTGAGCGCAGCCTTTGGCAGTATTCCTCTATTAGGTGGTTCTGCGGGTGATGACTTAGATTTCACGCACACAAAAGTCGTGTATCAAGGCAAAACTTACCAGAATGCCGCCGTTTTACTGATGGTGAACACCGCGTTTCCTTTTATGGTGTTTTCTCAAAAACATGTCTTAGAAACCGATGAAGTATTTGTCGCCACTGAAGTGGACAGCGAACACCGTCGAGTGTATGAGCTCAATGCTGAGCCAGCCGCAGAAGTGTACGCCCGAGCCATTGGTGTTCCATTATCGGAGTTAACCCCTGCGATATTTGCACAGCATACCTTGAGTGTACGCATCGCGGGTGAAGGCTTTGTACGTGCCGTTCAAAGTGTCAACGAGGATGGCAGCTTGAGTTTTTATTGCGCGGTTGAGCGCGGAATTGTGCTACGTAAAAACAAACACCTTGATATACCCAATGAACTGCAACGGCTATTGGATCAGGTCAATCAAGAGCTGGGTGAACAGCAGTTAATACTGGGGTTTGACTGTATTTTCAGGCACTTAGAGCTAAAGGCAAAGCATCAGCTTGGACAAGTGTCTGACTTAATCGCTCAAAGTCCAATGATTGGTTTTAACACTTATGGTGAGCACATCAACGGTATTCATCTGAACGCGACATTTACAGGAGTTGCCATTGGTTACTGATCCGCGTACCGCCTTAGATCCAAGCTCCACAGATGAGCTACACCAACAGATTCAACGTCTTGAGCTGGAAAATCAGCGGCTGAAGAAAATCAATCTTGCGCTCATTGACCGTGTAGAGGCTGCCCCGGATATGGGGGGGCGTGCTTATGCCGCCTTTGAAAACTCTGCACTATTGGCCGAACAGGTGAGAGAACGCACTGCGGCTCTAAATCAGGCATTATCTGAACTGCGCAACAGTAACCAAGCTCTAAAACACGCCCATATTGAAATTGAAACGCTTCACCAGCGTTTAATGGATGCAATCGAAAGCATGAACGATGCTTTTGTACTCTTTGACCGCGACCGTAATTTGGTGTTGTGCAACAGTCGTTATCGTGAAATCTGGCTGCGCTATGGCTACCCCATTCAACAGGGAATGACACAGAAAACCATTAGCGAATACGCCCGTGCAGGGGTTTTAGACAACACCGCAACCGATGATGAGCTGGCCTTATATCAACAAGCTTTTGGTCAGGTGGTGCGCCTTAGAGATGGGCGCTGGCTACAGGTTAATGAGCGAGAAACTGCAACTGGTGATCAGGCGGTGTTATACACCGATATTACCGAATTTAAGGCCATTGAAACCCAGCGCCGCGAAGCAGCCCTAGCCGAAAAATCTCGTATTCTACAAAGTACCCTTGAGAATCTTGCGCAAGGGGTTGTACTGGTGAACGATCAAGGCTATCCAGAGATCTGGAATGAGCGCTTACTGCAACTAACAGGCTTAAAAGCAGAACAGTTAGAAGAAAATACTGACTTTATCGCATTACTAAAGCAGCAAGTGCATATTGATCAATGGCCTCTGCCTGAAAACCATCAGACCTCGTTCAAAAGCCCTGCCGAAATTAGGGTTGAGCATCTACGACAGGGACAAGGCAGTTATGAACTGACCTTGCCGGATGGTCGAGTGCTGGAGCTGCGACAGCGAGCTCGCCCAGAAGGTGGGCGCGTGATTACCTTTTCTGACATCACCGAGCGCAGCCTATACGCCAACGCCCTGCGCGATAGCGAACAGAAGATGCGCCTAATCACTGATGCGCTGCCCGCTATGATTGGCTATGTGAATGCTGATCTTGCTTTTGAGTTTACCAACCGTGCCTATCAAGAGTGGCATGGTATGACGCGTGATGAGTTACAAGGTCGTCCCATCGCAGAGGTTTACTCTCAGGCACAACTCAACCGCCTACAAAATTACATCGCCAGTGTATTGGCCGGCAATACTGTAAGCTTTGAGCTGGAGGAAGTGAATAACGACGGAGAGGCACGCTTTGTACACAAATCCTATGTGCCTAGGGTTGATAACCAGCAGCATACCACTGGCTTTTTTGTGTTGACCCAAGACATTACCGAGCGCCGCTTAACGGCAGAGGCGCTAAAAAATGCCAATGTGCTTTTAGAGCAACGTGTGGCCGCCCGAACCGCAGAGCTGACCACCCTTAATGCTCACCTACTGGAAGCCAAAAAGCAGGCTGAGCAGGCCAACTTATCCAAAACTAAATTCTTAGCGGCCATCAGTCATGATCTGTTGCAACCCATGAACGCGGCGCGCTTGTTTAACAGTGCGCTGGCTGAATACCCTTTAGAAAAAGCCGCCAAACAGCTGGTGCGCTCTACACAGAGCTCGCTTAATGATGTTGAAGGGTTGCTTGGCGCTTTAGTGGATATTTCTAAACTTGATGCAGGGGTAGTGGAGCCTCAAATCAGCGTGTTCTCCGTAGATGCGTTGTTGAACAACTTAGCCAATGAATATCGAGAGATCGCCCAAAGTGTCCAGCAGCGCTTTCGTGCCCGTATTTTACCTTGCGCTGTGCGTTCAGACTCTCAACTCCTTGGCCGCATTTTGCGTAACTTCTTAACTAACGCCAGTCGATATACTGAGGCGGGAGGGCAGTTGATGCTTGCCAGTCGTCGTCGTGGTGACTGTTTGAGAATTGAAATTTGGGACACAGGCGATGGCATTGAGCAAGAGAAGCTAACAGAAATTTTTCAAGAATTTAGCCGCCTAAAGCGCCGTCCCTCGCCTAATGATCGTGGCTTGGGCTTAGGTTTGGCCATCGTTGATAAAATTGCCCGAGTACTACAGCATAAAATCACAGTGCGCTCAGTGGTTGGTGTCGGTTCGGTTTTTGCGGTGGACGTTCCGATCTCCACAGAAGTGGTAAAGCATGAAACTCCTGATCTTTTCCAAAGCAGCCAAAGCGATGCTCTAACAGGCACACCGGTACTGGTATTGGACAATGATCCCGCTATTTGTGCAGGCATGGAGCGTTTGCTGGATGGTTGGGGAATTGATGTGATGACCGCACTTGATTTTGAGCAATCCGCTCAACTGATTCAAGATGGATTCGAGCCCAAAATGTTATTGGTCGATTATCACCTAGACAACGATGCGAATGGTATTGATGTGGCAGGTAAAATCAATCAGCTACTACCCACCCCAGTTCCAGTTATGCTGATAACCGCTAACTATTCAAAAGAGCTGAATACTCAAGTAGAAGCCGTGAACTATAAACTGTTAAACAAGCCTGTTAAGCCACTCAAACTCCGCATGATGATTGCCAATCTATTGGGGCAGCATGGCAAAATGCCTATCCATTAGGCTCTATACTTTGATCAGGCCTGTTAAACTCATAAGTGCTGTCTAAGGCGCTGAGCGTTGCGGTTAGCTCATCAAAGAGTAACTGCCTGAACCAGATGTGTGCAGGGTCTTTAATGTAGCGCTCATGCCAAACAATAGAGTAGGTGAAGTCCTGTTGTGGCATAGGAAATGGCAAAAGCGTTAGTTTATACAATGGTGCGCAGCTTTTTGCGAGGCCGTAAGGAATCGTCAGTAATAGATCGCTTTCTGCCACTAATGCCAATGCCGCAACAAAGTGTGGTACACGTAAAGCGATACGTCGTGATAAACCATAGTCTGCCAGCAAATAATCAATTGCACCTTTACGAGCGCCCCCCATAGTAATAAGTGCATGGGGATGCTTGGCGTAAGTTTCTAAATCTAAACCCTTTTTAATTAGAGGGTGCCCATCACGTAATACGCAAACAAACCGATCATTACCTACCCCTCGACCATGAATCCCTGCGGGAGCAGTGTTTAGCGTACAAAGGGCTATATCAATATCGGCCTGATCAAGCTGAGCCAGCAAAGGCTCGTGCCAAGGCACAATCTCAAGATCAATGTTAGGGGCTTCCTCTCTTACTCGTTTTAACACTGAAGGTAGTAAAACTTGAGTGCCATAGTCGGTTGTTGCCACACGAAAACTGCGCTGTGTTTCTGCGGGTATAAACTGTGGAGGCTCTATTAATTGACTTAGTTCATTCAGTAATGGGCGTAATTGCTGAGCCAGCATTTCTGCTCTCGGTGTTGGGGCTAAACCTTTAGGGGTGCGGGTGAACAACGGATCATTAAACAACTGCCTCAGGCGCGCCAAACTACGGCTTATAGCTGGCTGTGTAAGACCAAGCCGAGCGGAAGCTCTGGTGACATTACGCTCTTCAAGCAATACCTGCAAAACAGGCAATAGATTTAGATCTGTGGCGGAAAGAGGTTTAAGGCTCACGATATAACTCAGGGTAATGATGATTATATTTCAGATGCATTGGATGCATATCAAATGAAAGCTTAGAGTAGCCAGCATTGCAAAACAAGTCAGCCTGTAGCACAGAGCAATGGATTAAGGCTGCAATTATTTATGATCAGAATTGAAGTGAGACCAATATGTATATTCAAGATGCCCGTGAGATCCACTTAAAAAGCCGCCCACAGGGCATGCCGACCACTGAAGACTTCGCACTGACTACAGTGTCTATTCCTGAGCCTAAAGCAGGTGAGGTGCTGGTTAAGAATTTATGGATGTCAGTTGATCCTTATATGCGTGGGCGTATGGTGGATCGTAAAAGCTATGTACCTCCTTTTGCTTTAAATGAAGTGTTAGCTGGCGGTGCTATTGGTGAGGTGGTTGAGTCTTTTAATCCAAATTTTCCTGTAGGTACTCATGTGTCAAGCATGAACGGCTGGCGAGAGTATTTCACTAGCGCAGGTGAAGATCTTCAGCCTTTGCCTAAAACTGAGCTACCACCACAGGCGTTCTTAGGGGTGCTGGGTATGCCGGGTATGACCGCTTATACAGGTTTAACCAAAATCGGTGAGTTGAAAGCAGGCGACAATGTTTTCGTCTCAGCCGCATCTGGTGCGGTAGGGGCTATTGTCTGCCAAATCGCCAAGCTAAAAGGCTGTTATGTGGCAGGTAGTGTTGGCTCTGAAGAGAAAGCCCGTTATTTGATCGATGAGTTAGGGGTAGATGCAGTGGTGAATTACAAAACCACAGACAACCTCACTCAAAGCATTGCACAAGCTTGCCCAAATGGCATTGATGTTTATTTTGAGAACGTGGGCGGTGAACATTTAGAAGCCGTTTTAAATGTGATGAACGATTATGGTCGCATTGCCGTATGCGGCATGATTGATCAATACAACAACACCGCACCCAGTGCTGGCCCCTCTAATCTTGCCTTGCTGATTATGAAAAAGCTGAAAATGCAGGGTTTTATCATTTTTGATCATTGGGCGGGCTATCCTGCATTTGTTGAGCAGATGGGGGAATGGATCAAGTCAGGTCAGATCAGTTGGAAAGAGACTGTCTATGAAGGTATTGAGCAAGCGCCAGATGCATTTATCGGACTATTTAACGGCAAAAATACTGGCAAGATGTTGGTCAAACTGGCCTAAAGTCGTTCTCATTAAAACTTCCTGACATCGTATTTTAAAATTATTGAGCGTGACCATGTTAAATTTTAGCTTCCAGAACACCACCCGAATCCATTTTGGCGAAGGCAAAATCAGTGCAATTAGCCGCGAAATTCCAATCGATGCCAAAGTATTGGTCACTTATGGTGGCGGTTCGATTAAAAGTAATGGCGTGTATGACCAAGTTGTTGCGGCATTAAAAGATCATCAATGGTTTGAGTTTTCAGGTATTGAACCCAACCCGAGTTACAACACACTGATTAAAGCCGTTGACCTGATTCAACAACATAAAATCGACTATGTTCTGGCTGTTGGCGGTGGCTCTGTCATTGATGGTAGCAAGTTTATTGTTGCTGCCGCTTGCTATAAAGGTGACGACCCTTGGCATATCGTGAGCAAGCAAGAAAAAATTCAACAAGCCTTGCCGTTGGCTGCCATTTTAACTCTGCCAGCGACAGGTTCAGAGTCTAATACGGGCGCGGTGATCACCCGTGATGGTCACAAGTTGCCTTTTGGCAGCCCCTTAGTCCGTCCAGTCTTTGCGGTATTAGACCCAACTGTTACGCTGAGTTTGTCTGACCGTCAGATCAGTAACGGTGTGATTGACGCCTTTGTACACACCATTGAGCAATATTTGACTTATAGCGTAAATGGCAAAGTGCAAGACCGTTTTGCGGAAGGTTTGCTACTAACCTTGATAGAAGAAGGCCCTAAAGCACTACAGGCAGACACCAAAAATGATCTGGATGTACGCAGTAACATCATGTGGGCGGCAACTATGGCTTTGAACGGTTTAATTGGTGCGGGTGTGCCTCAAGATTGGTCAACCCACATGATCGGTCATGAGCTGACGGGGCGCTACGGTATTGATCATGCGCGTACATTGTCAATTATCTTGCCTGCGGTGATGAAAGTACGCCGCACTGAAAAGCACGATAAACTGTTGCAGTATGCAGAGCGCGTTTGGCAACTGACCACAGGAAGTGATGATGAAAAAATTGATCAGGCAATTGCACTAACGGAACAGTTTTTCACCTCAATGCAGGTGCCAACTCGCTTGAGTCAGATCGAGGTTGGCGTGGATGCTATTGATGAGTTACTGGATCTACTAGAGCAGCACGGTATGGTGGCGCTGGGGGAGCATCAAGACATTGACTTGGCCGTTAGTCGTCAGATTCTAATCACCGCTTTATAACGGCTAAGGGGTTTAAAATAGTCGATCTAGAGAGCTGGTTAATCACACCAGCTTTTTTCTTTTGGCGGATTCCAGTTTGTGGCACAACACCCGCTTACTAAGCCTACCTTATTGCAAACAGCGCCTCCTTGGGCATTTCAATGTTGCCTAGACAAAATTTCTCGTAGCAGTGACGTTTTGTCACACTGACATCACTACAGTTCTGGCGGTATGCTGCGCTTGCTGAAAGAATTTCATCGAGCGGTATCGGAGTAGTTTTGTAGCCTCAATACCCGCTCGGCCCATATCTTCTTTTAGCGCTGCTTTTACTGCTGTCAATCATGACGTTATCCAATTGGATTTGTCACTTTTGACAATAAAAATAAGAAACAGCTGCCCAGAAAAAACCATAAAACCAAATAATTACAATAGGTTATAGAGCTAAAACGGGCATACACCTTGCTATACGCTAATTAGACCACCTGATATCAGGTCAATCGGTTTGATTATTTAGATCCGGAAGGCGAGCCATCGCCGACCATCACTGCAGGATCAGAATGCTATGCAACGGAATACGCTGTTTGTGCAAACAAAGCGGGCTTTTGGCCAACGCTGGAAAACATCTTTGTTTGCCCGACAAAAACTGGTACGTGAACTCAGTATCGTACTGCTGATTAAGCTGGTGCTGCTCTACGGCATCATCAACTTTGTCGTCCCTTCCGCATCTGTCATCAATGACAGCGATGTCAGCACTCGCCTGCTTAATCCTCAACTGCCTGCCTCAGAGCAATCTTCCGCTGACGCTTCCGGCTCAGCACCCCGCTCCACAGCCACTGAGGCAGACCTGTTAAAGGCCGCCACTTCGGAACCTACGGCCTCGACACAACGGGAAACACCATGATTACAGAAGAAGTTGTTGATCTGTCCCGGCTACAGTTTGCGATTACCGCGCTGTATCACTTTATCTTTGTCCCTCTGACTCTGGGTCTGGCTTTTTTGCTGGTCATCATGGAGTCGGTCTATGTGATGACCCGCAAACAGGTCTACAAGGACATGACCCAGTTCTGGGGCAAACTCTTTGGTATTAACTTTGCCCTTGGCGTGACCACGGGTCTTACCATGGAGTTCCAGTTCGGCACCAACTGGGCCTACTACTCCCACTACGTGGGTGATGTTTTTGGCGCGCCGCTGGCCATTGAAGGCCTGATGGCGTTCTTTCTGGAATCCACCTTTATCGGCCTGTTCTTCTTTGGCTGGGATCGCCTGTCGCCACGCCGTCACCTGATGGTGACCTTCCTGATGGCGCTGGGTTCCAACCTGTCAGCGCTGTGGATTCTGATCGCCAACGGCTGGATGCAGAATCCGGTGGGTGCTGAGTTCAGCTACGAAACCATGCGCATGGAGATGACCAGCTTCGCCGAGCTGGTGTTCAACCCTGTTGCTCAGGTGAAGTTTGTGCACACGGTAGCAGCGGGTTACGTGACCGGCTCCATGTTTGTGCTCAGCATCAGCGCTTATTACCTGCTGAAAAAACGCGATCTGCCTTTTGCCCGCCGCTCCTTTGCTATTGCATCGGCCTTTGGTCTGGCATCGATTCTGTCCGTTATCGTACTGGGTGATGAATCCGGTTATGAGCTGGGTGATGTGCAGAAAACCAAACTGGCAGCTATTGAAGCGGAATGGCATACCCATCCGGCTCCGGCGTCCTTCACCCTGTTTGGTATTCCGAATCAGGAAACCCAGACCACCGATTACGCGATCAAAATTCCGTATGCGCTGGGCATTATTGCCACCCGCTCGCTGGATCAGGAAGTGACCGGTATTAAGGATCTGATTGAGCAGCATGAAGTGCGTATCCGCAACGGCATGATCGCCTACGGCCTGCTCACCAAGCTGCGTGGTGGCCAGACCGATGACGCTACCATCGCCGCCTTCGAAGAGGTGAAAAAGGATCTGGGTTACGGCCTGCTGCTGAAGCGTTATACCGAAAATGTGGTGGATGCCACGGAAGAACAGATTAAAGCCGCAGCCCACGACACCATCCCGAATGTTGCCCCGCTGTTCTGGAGCTTCCGGGTGATGGTGGCCTGTGGTTTTGCCATGCTGCTGATCTTTGCACTGGCCTTTTACTTTAACGCCACCCGCCGACTGGAAAGCAAACGCCGCTTCCTCAGAATCGTCACCCTTGCCCTGCCACTGCCGTGGATCGCTGCAGAAACCGGCTGGGTGGTTGCTGAATACGGCCGCCAGCCCTGGTCGATTGGTGAGATTCTGCCGGTGCATCTGAGCACCTCAAGTATTGAGGCCAGCAGCCTCTATACCAGCATCGGCGCTATTGTCGCTTTCTACACCCTGTTGTTGGTGATCGAAGTCTTCCTGATGGTGAAATACGCCCGTCTCGGCCCAAGCGCCCTGCATACCGGTCGTTATCACTTTGAGCAGAATGGCGAACATTCAAACCAGGCTAAGCCTGAAATCGCCGGAGGTGCGGCATGATTCTGGATTATGAAACTCTGAAACTGGTCTGGTGGGTGCTGGTTGGCGTTCTGCTGGTCGGCTTTATGATCACTGACGGTTTCGATATGGGTGCCGGTATTCTGCTGCCCTTCCTCGGTAAAAATGATGCCGAACGCCGCATCATCATCAACACCGTTGGCCCACACTGGGATGGCAATCAGGTCTGGTTTATTACTGCCGGTGGCGCACTGTTTGCCGCCTGGCCTGCGGTCTACGCCGTTGCCTTTTCCAGCTTCTACTTTGCCATGATGCTGGTGCTGTTTGCGCTTTTCTTCCGTCCGGTGGGCTTTGATTACCGCAGCAAGATCGCGGATCCGCGCTGGCGCAGCACCTGGGACTGGGGACTGTTTATCAGTGGTGCGGTTCCGGCGCTGGTCTTCGGTGTTGCCTTTGGCAACCTGCTGTTGGGTGTGGATTTCTATCTGGATGACTTCCTGCGCCCGCACTACACCGGCAGTTTCTTTGATCTGTTCCATCCCTTTGCGCTGATCTGCGGTGTGGTTAGCCTGAGTATGCTCGCTGCCCACGGAGCCATCTGGCTACAGATGCGCGCCGATCAGCCAGTGGCAGATCGGGCCGGTAAAGCGGGTCTTATTATGCTGGTCATTATGCTGATCGCTTTTGCTGCCGGCGGCCTTGTACTGCTGAACGGCATGCCGGGCCTGCATATCGATATGATGCCCGCTAAAGATGCGCTGCCGAACCCACTAAACAAACAGGTGAGCGTGGTGGATAACGGCTGGCTGGCCAACTACCAGACCTACAGCTGGATGATCGCAGCGCCGATCACCGCCTTTATCACCGGTCTGCTGACCCTGCTGCTGGTAAAAGCCCGTCGCTCCGGTCTGGCTTTTGCGACCCACAGTATCACCATGACAGCGATCATCTGCACGGCGGCTTTCTCCCTGTTCCCCTTTGTACTGCCATCCCTGTCAAATCCGAACAGCAGTCTGACCCTGTGGGATGCGGCATCCAGTCATCTGACCCTGAACGTGATGTTTATTGCCGCCATGATCTTTGTGCCGATTATTCTGCTCTACACCCTGTGGACCTATAAGGTGATGTGGGGTCGGGTGACCAGCAAACAGATTGAAGGCAATCCGCTGGCCTACTAAGCCCGGAAGCCTGTGAACCGCTTTTATTGTTATAACTGAGAGCAGCCGGAACGATCCGGCAGCTCCCAAGGAGAAAAGACTATGTGGTACTTTGCCTGGATTTTAGGTGTATTACTGGCGATCTCTTTCGGCATCATCAATGCGATGTGGCTGGAATCCGACCCGGCGTTTGATCTGGATAACGATCAGCCACAAGGCTGATCATCCTTACAGGCCAGCTCTCACCCATACAGCTGGAAGCTGGCCGGTTTTAAAATAGCAATACCGGAACCCCGATAATGAACATTCCCTATCCCAAGTCCGGCTGGACTCAGGCGCTGTCCCTGATCAGCGCCATCGCCATCAGCGTTGTGCTGACGGCATATCCACGACTGATTGCTGAATCGATTCACGAAGTGGATCACGGTCTATTCACCCTATTTATGTGGGCGGTCAGCGCAGGTTTTATTCATGGTGTTGGCTTTGAGCCTAAGGCAACGCTTTGGAGGGTTATGTTCCACCCAGTTATTGCTTGGTTGGTGATCGCTTACGGCTTGATTCAGTATCTTTCACACTAAGTACTTTGTTTAAGACATCTGTTGCGGTGTTCAGGATCTGATAACTAAAATAAAAGCCGCCTTTACAGTTGCTGCAAAGGCGGCTTTTAGTGGCTTGGCGCTAAATTATAAAATTAGCTGAACACCCAGAATTCTGCGTCAAGATCTAAAGCCTCTTCACCAACGATGACCTCTATAGGTGCTTTAGGCTCTTTGCGTAGGTTCGCCTTGAAATCTTCGTAAGCAGCAACTTGCACAACTAGGTCGCCATTGTCGTCAGTCATCAGCACTGCTTCGTTGCTAATTGCCTGCTGTAGCTTCTTTTTTTGACTGTTGGATACTGCTATTTCTTGAATACTCATAATTTACCTGATCAATTAATCGGTACAAACCTTGTGTAGTATACTCAATTTAATGCCGAAAGCGGCTATCATAGACAGCAGATCAGTAAATAAAGCCAAAAAATCCTGTCTGATCAAACATATTTCATAATTTATGCGTAAAGGTCTACAAAAAAGGTTTAGTTATCTTGTATACTTGCGCGCAAATTTCACTCTGACTGAATGTAGCGTAGAATAATGTCAAACTTATCTCTTTATAGAAACATCGGTATTTTCGCTCACGTAGATGCGGGTAAAACCACAACTACTGAACGTATCCTAAAACTAACTGGTAAAATCCATAAGCTGGGTGAAGTACACGAAGGCGAGTCCACTATGGACTTCATGGATCAAGAAGCTGAACGTGGTATTACCATTCAGTCAGCGGCAACCACTTGCTTCTGGAAAGGTCACCGCTTCAACGTTATTGATACTCCGGGTCACGTTGACTTCACTATCGAAGTATACCGTTCTTTGAAAGTACTAGACGGTGGTATCGGTGTATTCTGTGGCTCAGGTGGTGTAGAGCCTCAGTCTGAAACTAACTGGCGTTATGCGAACGACTCTGAAGTTGCACGTTTGATCTTTGTTAACAAATTGGATCGTACTGGTGCTGACTTCTATCGCGTTGTAGGTCAAGTTAAGAAGGTTCTGGGCGCAAATCCATTGGTAATGACTTTGCCAATCGGTATCGAAGACCAGTTCAAAGGTGTTGTAGACGTTCTGACCAAACAAGCTTACGTTTGGGATGAGTCTGGCCAACCAGAAAACTACGAAGTTAAAGAAGTTCCAGAAGATATGGTTGATCTGGTTGAGAAATACCACGAGCAACTGATCGAGACTGCTGTTGAGCAAGACGATGATCTGATGGAAGCTTACATGGAAGGTGAAATTCCTTCTATTGAAGATCTGAAGCGTTGTATCCGTAAAGGTACGCGTGACCTAGCATTCTTCCCAACATTCTGTGGTTCTGCGTTCAAAAACAAAGGTATGCAGTTAATTCTGGATGCGGTTGTTGATTACCTGCCATCTCCAACAGAAGTTGATCCACAGCCTCTGACTAACCCAGAGACTGGTGAAGAGACTGGTGAAGTAGCTGTTGTATCGGTTGACGAGCCATTCCGCGCGTTGGCGTTCAAGATCATGGACGACCGTTTCGGTGCTCTGACGTTCATCCGTATCTACTCAGGTAAACTGGCTAAGGGTGACACCGTACTGAACTCTGCGACAGGTAAAACTGAGCGTATTGGCCGTATGGTTGAGATGCATGCTAACGACCGTAACGAGATCGATTCTGCACAAGCAGGTGACATCATCGCGGTTGTTGGTATGAAGAACGTACGTACTGGTCACACCCTGTGTGATGTTAAGCACGAATGTACACTTGAGCCAATGATCTTCCCAGATCCAGTAATCTCTATCGCTGTAGCACCTAAAGACAAAGGTTCTTCTGAGAAACTGGGTGTTGCACTAGGTAAGATGATCGCTGAAGATCCATCATTCCAAGTAGAAACTGATATCGATTCTGGCGAAACCATTCTGAAAGGTATGGGTGAGCTACACCTAGATATTAAAGTAGACATTCTGAAGCGTACTTTCGGTATTGATCTAGTAGTAGGTGCTCCTCAAGTAGCTTACCGTGAAACTATCACGGCAGCGGTTGAAGACAGCTACACGCACAAGAAACAGTCTGGTGGTTCTGGTCAGTTCGGTAAGATTGACTACCGCATCCGTCCAGGTGAGCCAGGCTCTGGCTTCAAGTTCCTGTCAACAGTTGTAGGCGGTAACGTACCAAAAGAATTCTGGCCAGCAGTTGAGAAAGGCTTCAAGTCTATGATGGACGAAGGTACTTTAGCAGGCTTCCCTGTTCTAGACCTTGAAGTTGAACTGTATGACGGTTCTTTCCACGCGGTTGACTCTTCTGCGATTGCGTTCGAAATTGCAGCTAAAGGTGCATTCCGTCAGTCTATTCCTAAAGCGAAACCACAACTGATTGAGCCTATCATGAAAGTTGACGTGTTCTCTCCAGAGGACAACGTAGGTGACGTAATTGGTGACTTGAACCGTCGTCGCGGCATGATCAAAGATCAAGAGCCAGGCGCAATGGGCATCCGTATTAAAGCAGACGTTCCACTATCTGAAATGTTTGGTTATATCGGTCACCTACGTACTATTACTTCTGGTCGTGGTCAGTTCTCTATGGAGTTCTCTCACTACCTGCCTTGCCCTAACAGCGTTGCTGAGAAGGTTATCGCAGAAGTTAAAGAGCGTAACGCAGCTAAAAAGTAATTTTTTAACTGTTCGTACGGCTTGACTTAAAACCCCGGTGATGAAAATCATCGGGGTTTTCTTATTTAAGACTACAGAAGTTTTTGGCAGAAACTAGAAAGTTATTTAAAGTTCAGTCTGGTAGTATGAAGAGGAACATCTCCGATATTCAAAATATCAAGTACGTTAATAACTGATAAAGTCAATGTTCTTTGGATTTAAGCGGCAAGCCATGTCCCTACCCATCTTATATTCCTTTCGTCGTTGCCCCTACGCCATGCGCGCCCGCTTAGCTTTAATCTTTGCTGAGCAGAAGGTTGAGCTACGCGAGATTGTGCTAAAAAACAAACCTGTCGCTATGTTGGCACTCAGTCCCAAAGGTACTGTGCCTGTATTGCAATTATCGGCAGGGCAGTTGAGGCATGGGCAGAGCGTGCTTGAAGAAAGCCGAGATATTATGCAATGGGCGCTAGAGCAGTACGATCCAAAAGGACTGCTGCAAGTGCAGCCGGATAGCAGCCAGAAACTGATGGACGAAAACGACCAAAGCTTTAAATACTGGTTAGATCGCTATAAATATGCAGATCGCTACCCAGAACAAAGCCAAGCTTATTATCGTGAACAAGGGGAATTGTTTTTACAGCAACTTGAAAGTCTTCTAAGCAAGCAACCCTACTTGCTTGGAGCCAATATCAGCTTGGCTGATATTGGCATAATGCCCTTTGTACGCCAATTTGCTCATGTTGATCGGCAGTGGTTTAACGCAGCGCCTTACCCTCGATTACAGAGTTGGTTAAATCAATGGCTGGAAAGCCGAGAGTTTAAAAAAGTGATGACCTCTTACCAGTCTTGGCAAGAGGACGAAAAAGGACAGGTGTTTTGTTTATAGGCTTAAAAAGTTAAGCTCGAACGACCTTTGAGATTTAATCAGGGTTTCTCTTAGCAATTTGTTTATCAACGACTAGCGGTAATTGTTCGTTCAGGCTTGCAACTGCACGTTTGATTTTACTTAGCAACTCTTGTTTAGTTTCTTGAAGTTTAATCAAACTCTCACTTTTTGACTGTTTGCCCGACAGCTGCTCTTGTAGGCCCTTCAGCTCCGCTTTAAGCTCATCCACTTGTACGGGGATCTCATCCAGCAACTGAGATTGGGCATCGAAATACTGGTCAAATTGGCTTAGCGTTTCCTGCACTTCTTTTGAGAATGACTTAAACTCTTGTGAAATATCATTGTCATGCTTTATCGCAGAGTCTCCACCGCTTTCTTCGATCAATAAGCGATTTTGGAACTCTCTTAACTGGGATTCAAATTGCTCAATCTGAAACTTCATCATGTCGATAGCATCATTACACTCATCCTGGAATGTATCTGCTTCAATACCGTATGTACGGTATATCTCGTCATAATGGCTGAATTTCTCGAAAATTGCTGCAATTTGCAGCATCACCATGTTAAGCGTGAGCGGCTCAACAACTTCTTCTTGAGCAGGTGCTTTTGAGGCGCTCTCTTGATATTTGTTGTCTATATAAGCAATAAGCTCGTCTTTAAACTGCGCAATACTTTCGTCAATTAGCAGTTTGATTTGGGCTTCTAATTGCGGTGATAGAGATGGACTGTTGCTCATATAATGCCATAAACCTTATCTTTGTCTGCTTAAAACCAAGCGCACTGTTTCAATTTTAACACTGATTTGAGGCGCTTGTTTATTTCTGAACAAAAAAACAATAGTGAGTCATTTTTAAAATGCTGAATAATTTATCCAGCCTTAACCCAAATATCCCTAAGCCTTATTTAGCATCTGCAAAATAACGGTTTGCACCTCTGCGATCTCTTTATAGCTTTGATCTCGGCCAGAGCCACCTGCGTGACCAGAGTCCATACGGGTGCGTAGATGCAAATTCTCGACCTGCTGGTTCAATAGGCGGTATGCCCATTTGGTTGGCTCCCAGTACTGTACTCTAGGGTCGTTAAGGCCTGCCTCAATCCATAGCTCTGGATTGTTTTTTGAATCTTGATGTAGCTGAGGTTTGAGATTGTCCAGCGGACTCCAATGCTGAATACGCCAGTATGCCTCTGCTTGTTCAGGATTACCCCACTCCTCATATTCGGTTAGGGTGAGCGGAAGCTCTGGCCTTGACATGCTACGTAGTACATCGACAAACGGTACTTCAGCAACAATGCCTTTTAACTGTTCTGGAATACGATTGTACATAGCGCCAAGTACAATGCCTGCGGCACTCCCACCTTGTAAAACGAGTTGTTCTGAGTTTGTGATGCCTAAAGCAATAAGCCCTGTAATGCAGTGTTGTAAGTCTCGAATACTGTTTTCTTTGTAGCCTAGGCGCCCCTGTTTGTACCAATCTTCACCACAGTCGCTCCCGCCTCGAATATGTGCAATGGCAAAAATAATGCCGCGCTCAAGCAAGCTCAGCCGACTCGCAGAAAACCAAGGGTCAAGCGCATCACCATAAGCACCGTAGGTATAGAGTAGTATAGGTGCTGGTTGTTGATGATTAATTGCAGACCCAAGCAGATCACGTTGCCCTATTAAGCTTACAGGGATTGCACTGCCGTCCCAGCTAGGTAGCAGAATGCGCTGGCAGTCAAACTGGCTCAAATCTGTGTTATTCAGTGGAATCTGTTTTAAACAGTTCAGTTTCTTTAGGTTTAGATCATAGCTGTATAGCGCAGCGGGCTGTGTAAAGGACTCAAGCTCTAGGCGTACTTGCTGGCTACAGCTTTTTGGATTGTCTGATAAATTAATAGAGGCTAAAGGAAAGGGGGCAACAAACTCATGCTGTAAGGTGCCGCTCAGTTTGTGAACACTGAATTGCTGTTGCCCCATTTGATGCTCACGACTGAGAATAAGCAGGTGTTGCTCAAATAGCTCAAAACCTTCAAATGTTAGGCTGCCATAGGTGATGCTCTGCGGGTAGAGCTGTTCTGCTTGCTGGTTAAATAACTCTATAGTGCAAGGCATTACAGATTTATCAATTTTAAATAAAGCAAAGTAAGGTGAGCGAAGATTACTACGGATAAAAAGTTGTTCACCAAGACTATCAACATGGTATTCATGTTGCTCTACTCTTGGGCAAACCAGCGTAGGTGTTGCGTAAGGTTGGTCTGCGGGCAAAAAGTAATACTCTGTGCTTTGCTTGCTCAAACTTTCGATAAATAAAGTTTTTCGATCTCGACTTTTGCTACAGCCCAGCCAGAAGCGCCCATCAGGTTCGGTAAAGATCACTTGTTGTGTTTGAGTCTGAATATTGAGCACCAAAACTTGCCAAGGACGTTGGGTGTCATCCAAAGGGTAACAAATGAGCAGGTCTTGGTCTTCGCTCCAAAGTAAGTCCGATGCAAGAGGCGGTAGTTCTGGAAGCGCCAACCATTGCTGTGTGTTGAGATCGATTATTTTGAGCTGATACTGTTCATCACCCTCTGTATCAACACTCATGGCCAGCAAACTTTCATCAGGGGAAATGGCAATATCCCCTAAGTCAAAATAGTCTTCACCTTCAGCCAAGTGGTTTTGATCAAGGTAACAGGTTGCTTGCTCTGGTTTACCAATTGGGTAGCGCCAAAACTGAGGATAGTTTAGTGTTTCACTGGTGCGTACAAAGTAGCTAAAATGCTCTAAATCAGAAGGGTAGCTGTCGTTGTTTAAAGGCGTACGATGTTTGATCTCTTGAAATAAGTCATTCTGAACACTGCTATTAAGCCACTGATCTGCGCGCGCATTCTGCGACTTTAAAAAATTGAGCGTTTTAGTCGATTTTTTCTCAAGCCATTTATCCTGCTCAGGTACAAGTGTTCGGTTTAAAAAGTTGGGGTGGTCGTTATTTGTTAAAGCTTGAGACATAATAGGCTGCTTATGACGAAAGAGAGCGTAATGGGTGCATCAACTGAAAATATTTTTTGGTTCAGTCAGTTAACTTAATAGACGCGCTATGTTAAACGGAACACGAGAGATATTAAACGGAAAGCAATATGACGTTTGAAGACTATCAAGTTTGGGGCTGGAGCTTTTATGCGCTGGCAGCAATTATTGTATTAGGCGTAACCTTACGAATCACTCTATCTTGGCCTTTGTTTCTACGGAGCTGGCTGCGAGTGACTGCTTTTGTCATCATGGCAGTACCTTGGTATGTGCAAGGGAATGCTGGGCCGATGGCACCTGCTATTATCATCAGTTTTTTTGAAGCGCTCACTCTAGACCTTGAGTCATGGGCAAGGGCAGGAAAACCATTACTATTAGCAATGGCAGGAGGTTATGTGCTGATGTTGCTGTATTGGTTTTATGCTCGAAAGCAGGTTCAAGAGGATGCTGAGCCAGTTCCGGCACGTACAGAGCCACATCTGTAGTTGAACTCAGTAGTAATCGCTGGTTTTTTTCTATTGCGCATTGTTTGTGTAACCCATCTGGCACACAATAACGCCATTCAATCAATGAGTATGGTAGGGCCTGAGCTTTAACTCCCTGTTACTTCTAACGATTTACTGCTATTTGCTAGATATATAGGGGAAATAAGTTTTCGGGATACTGGAAGGCTTCGGAAAATAGGATCTGGAAATAAACATGGTCGCACACGTCGTTATTCTAACTGTGGTAATGCTGCTAGCAGGTGTTTTTGGTGGTTTAATCAACTACTACCTGCTGAATCAAAACAATAAAGACACGGCCGCAATTGCGCGCTGTCTTGTTGTTGGTGTTGGGGCATCTTTCTTAGTGCCCGTTGTTTTGGATATGGTTGGCAGCAACATTGTTGTTTTAAGCCAATCTGATTCATCTAAGATGCTGATTTATACAGGGATTTGTTTAATTGCAGCCATCGGTTCTCGTGTTGTGGTAACCAATACAGTAGACCGTACAATGCTGGCAGCAGAAAGTGCTAAAACCTCTACAGAAGAGTTACGTTTACAGCTAAAGCAACTGCAGGATGCCATCGTACCGCTACTGGAAACAGAAACTGAGCGTGACGATACGTTAGAGGTGTCAAACTTAGAGCTTGATAGCTTAGATGTTTCCTCGACTGCGGTATTAAAAAGCTTGGCCAGTGGACGCCATATTTACCGTGCGCTACATGGTTTAAGCAAAGAAACTGAATTTGATGAAACAGATCTACAAAAAAGTTTATCTGTACTTGTAGGTAAAGGTTTAGCGGGTCGAGTTAATGGTGGCTGGGGAGTGCGTTGGTATATTACTGAGCGCGGTCGAAAACTATCTGAAACACTGGTTTAAACTGACTTAAAGCGAATAAGGATCGGCAATGGCATCCTCAGTGAGATCGATACGTAATAAATTCACTCGTTTGATAACACAGACTGCTTTGCAGCTTGTTGTATTGAGTGCTCTGTCAGGATTGATAATGACAAACGCATGGGCTGCAGATGTAAAGCCCGATGTACGCGTGTTAATTGATATTTCAGGCAGTATGAAGGAAAACGATCCTAATAATTTGAGGGTGCCAGCACTGAATCTGCTGGTTGATTTATTGCCAGAGGACAGTCGTGCGGGGGTCTGGACATTTGGTGCCTACGTCAACTTGCTCGTACCACATGAAAAAGTAAATGAAGATTGGCGGCGATTGGCGCGAAGCCATAGTCGAGACATCACCTCTAATGCTTTGTTTACCGACATTGAGAATGCATTAGAGCGCTCTACTTATGATGCAAAGCGTAAACGCGAAGGCTTTGAGCGACACATTATTCTTCTGACAGACGGTTTGGTTGACATCTCTGAAGCCAGCACTGAGCGGCAAAAGAGGTTTGAAAATAACAAATCCCGTGATCATATCTTGTTAGATCTTTTACCTCGTTTGAAAGATGCAGGTTTCACCATTCATACTGTTGCGTTATCAGATAATGCCGATAAAGATCTAATGTTAAAGCTTGCTCAGCGCACAGGTGGTTTGGCCGCAGTTGCAAATAATGCAGAAGAACTGATGCAGTTATTTGTACAAGCTCTTGATCGTACCGCCCCAAGCGAGCAAGTACCGCTAGATAATAATAGATTCTTAGTTGACAGTAGCATTAATGAATTCACCGCATTGGTATTCCATAAACCGAATAGTCAACGTGTGTTTTTGATCTCCCCTAAGGGTGAACGCTATACCTCACTCACTCACCCATCGACGGTGCGCTGGCACTATGAAACACGCTACGACTTGATTACGGTGACAGACCCAGAAGATGGTGAATGGCTGATTGAAACAGAGCTACACCCTGATAATCGTGTCACAGTTGTATCAGACTTAAGCTTGTCGGTTAGTGATGTACCTGCCACTCTGTTTCGGGGTTTAAGCTTAGATCTAGAAGCCTCCATTAAAGAGGAAGGTGAAGTTATCACCCGCAAAGAGTTCCTAAAAGTTGTCTCTATGGAAGCAGAGCAGGTTGGCGATAATGATC
Organism: Oceanospirillum multiglobuliferum; assembly: GCF_900167095.1. Classification (GTDB taxonomy): domain Bacteria; phylum Pseudomonadota; class Gammaproteobacteria; order Pseudomonadales; family Halomonadaceae; genus Oceanospirillum; species Oceanospirillum multiglobuliferum. Next base: position 7,018 of record NZ_FUXG01000024.1, on the reverse strand, counting down.
AAAGCCTGCAAAAAGATATAATGACAGGCAAGCCTGGTAGTGTAGGTGTATTCAATACTCAGCTTGGCCCGTTTAATAATACAGGCAACTACCGTATTAAAGTGAACTTAGACGGTAAAACCTTCCAGCGATCAATTTCTCAGCCTGTCTTTGTACAAGATGTTGTAAGTAGCGAGGTTCAGTATGATCAAGCGAATCAAGCCGAGCGCATTTTGTTCAATAAAGTTTTCCCTGAACTGAAAGCCAATGAGATTCAGATCAGCGCTGAGGTGATGGGCTTAACTTTACAAGCGCAGTTAAACAGCAAAGATCAGTGGCGCTTAAATGTCCCAGAGCTTGACCGTAGCAAGCGCCAAGTGATTCGTGTTTTTGCTAAAGGTACAGTTCAAGGCAAGCCTTTTGATGTTGAGCTTGACCCTGTTGTTATCCCTCCACTAAATGCTGATGCAAAAGTAACCGCTCTTGATGAAGGCTCTGCGCTTAACGCACAGCCTTTAAATGATGGTAGTGGCAGTGGTCGTAACAACAGCAATAGCTCTTCAGCTGAAGATAAAGAGCCAATGCCACGCATGAACCTACTTGATCCAAACGATCAACCGTTGAACCCTAGCAAGCCAAGCGGAGACAACCTGCTTTGGGTTTATGCAGGTGTTGCGCTAGCCAATATCGCGCTTTTTGCAGGCGCATTCTGGCTATATCGCCGTTTTGTTCAGCGACGTTTAGCATCCCGCCAACAGGCTAGCAAAGACAGTGACGACCTGACACTATAATTGGAGAGTAAAGGCTGCGTTATGTGTGAACTGATGGGAATGACCGCCAATGTGCCTACTGATATCTGCTTTAGTTTCAGTGGGCTGGTGAAGCGTGGCGGTGGAACAGGCCCTCATAAAGATGGCTGGGGTATCGCATTCTATGAAGGGCGTGGCTATCGAGAGTTTCGCGATCCCAATCCATCAGTTGACTCTGAGATTGCACGCCTAATACAGCGTTATCCTATTAAAAGCCGTGTCGTGATTAGCCATATCCGTCAGGCAAACGTGGGTGGCATCTGCTTAGAGAATACTCACCCTTTTAATCGTGAGTTATGGGGTCAGCATTGGAGTTATGCCCACAATGGGCAGTTAGAAGAGTCTGCATTGCATTTCCCTGCAAGTTTTTATCAACCCGTTGGCACCACCGATAGTGAGCAGGCATTTTGCTGGTTATTGGCTCAGTTAAGACTGAACTTTCCTATAGGCACTAATAGAGTTGATAAGAGCAGTACATCAGATTTAGGTGGCTGTGTAGAGCGTTCAGGCTGTATTGAGCAAATAAGCACAGCAATTCATACTTGGTGTGAACAGCTTAGAGGTAAAGGCGTTTTTAATATGCTGCTCTCCAATGGCGAGTATCTATTTGCCTACTGTTCAACAAAGTTACACCATATTACGCGTTGTGCGCCCTTTGGCGAGGCAGTTTTATCCGATACGGAACTGCAAGTTGACTTTAAAAAAGTGACCACGCCTAATGATATTGTCACCGTTATTGCAACGCAGCCACTGACCGATAATGAACAATGGACACCGATGCAAACAGGCGAACTTGCTGTTTTCAAAAATGGGGAACTTATTTTACAGCGATTCGGTCAATAGGAGCTAAGCCAATTACATCTTCTATCACTCCTCGATGATTAATGCTAAACCGATATGAAATTGGTCGCTTAATGGTGCTGACCGAACCCAAACGACTTTTGCTTCCGCTTGAAAAGGCGCTAAAGGATTAATCAGCTCCACTTTGACCTCAGTACCAATTTTTAGCTGAACAGGGGATCGAATAGAAAGCCCAGAGTGGCTAAAGTCTAGACAAAAAACAGTCACTGATGACGGGCTATGCTTCGGCGTAACCAAAAGAGGGCTGTTAAGCTTGATGCGTGAAGACTGTCGCTTCTCTACTGAAAGTACAAAATCCATCAAATTCACCTTCACATTTTGTATACATATCATTGCTAGAATTGAAGTCTTTATTAACTATGGCACAAAGATTAACGAGATATCACCTGAGTGTTTCCCTAAAAATACCTAGGTATTACACTAGGTGTTCATACATTTGAGGGTCAAAGGCTATCATGTTTTCTACAATCACAGATGCGGCTTTGATCCCTTCAAATAGTAGCCAATGCAAAGGGAAGTCGCCATTTGAGCAGCTATGCCAAACCATTACTATTCAAACCCTCGCATCAGATTTCTCTCCTGAAAAGCTTAGCTCAAATATTGAACTTGTCATATTCGAGCTGTCTAGCTTTGGTGATTTGTTCAGGTTAGAGCCTTGGCTCGATTCACAACGCACTTATGCACTAGTATTGTGGGCTGATGAATGTCAGCATGACGTTGTGATTAAAGCGTTAGAAGCAGGAGCAGACGATTATATTTTAAACCCTGAAAGCCACTCAAAATTGGCGTCATTAGTGTTAAGTCGCGCAGTTACCCGTATGCGAGATGCACGACAGAGCATACAGACCTATACTGAACTAGAGCAGATTAATCTTGAGCTGATGACAAGCCTAGATGTTTTGCGCCAAGACCAGCAAGCCGGACGCTACGTGCAGCAGAGAATGCTACCCCAAACCCCTTGGCAACATGGCGGTATGACGTTTGAGCATACAATCTGCCCATCTCTTTATTTGAGTGGTGACGTCGTGGATTACTTACCTATAGACACAGATCGAGTGCTATTTTATTTGGCAGATGTGTCAGGGCACGGAGCCTCATCCGCCTTTATTACAATTCTGTTAAGAGTGTTTATTCGTCGCTATGTGACTAGGCGTTTGGAACGAGGCCAATTGATCTCAACGGCTCAGATCCTAACAGAAGTGAATCAAGAACTACTCGATACCTCGCTAGGCAAGCATCTCACTATATTTATCGGCGTAATAGACCAACGCCAACATCTATTGCGTTATAGCAATGGTGCTCAATTTCCTACTCCCATACTACATAGTGTTGACCAAACGCAATTTATTGGAGAAAAAGGTCTACCTGTTGGACTTTTTGCCGATGCGACTTACGAGGAGTTTGAGTTATTGTTGCACCCGCGTTACCATCTCTCGCTCTTTTCAGACGGGGTTTTTGAAGTGATGAAAAATAACACCCTTGCAGAGAAAGAAAGCCAACTGTTATCACTTGCACAACAGTTTGCTGGAGATCACGCTGGATTAGTGCAATGGTTCAATCAGATGGGTATGAAAAGCTCACCTGATGATGTCACAATGTTGACCATATCGGACACTTGATATGCAAAATGGCAAAATTCTAATCGCTGAAAATCAAGGCGTTTATGTTCTGAAGTTTATGGGCGATGTACGCTTGACACTTTGTTCGACGATTGATGCCTTGCTGAAACGAATTTTCTGCCAAGGTTGTCTAAAATCCGTAGTGATTGACTTGACTGAAACAGAAGGCATTGACAGTACAGCCCTAGGGTTATTAGCTAAAATTGCGGTAAGTACAAAAGGGCAAATCAGTCAAAAACCCACCATCATCAGCACCCGAGAAGACATTACACGTATTTTGATTTCAATGGGCTTTGAACATTATTTTCTAATGGTACACGAACCAATAGAGCTTAATCAGCCTTTAACTGAGGCGCCTATTTTAGATGAGTGCGTTGAAAGTATTAGGCAAAAAGTGATAGACGCACATCGTGTGCTAATGGGGCTAAACCCTCACAACAAAGAAGAATTTGCACCTGTTGTCTTTGCCCTAGAAAGTTGCCAACCCAATATTACCTCTCATTAAGTTGGCAACCTTATCTGACACACGCTTTAAAATATTAAGCGTGCTCTTTTTCTGGCGTATCTAAAAGCGCTTGCTCCGAAACTAATGCCAATGCTTGCTCTAATACCTCAGGGCCAGAACCCGGTTTATGGGCATTTTCACTAAGGTAGCGACGAAACTTACGGCCACCTGCACAGCCCTGAAAAATTCCTAGCATATGACGACTGATATGATTCAAATAACAGCCCGCAGAAACCTGTTGCTCAATATAAGGCAGCATTAAGCGCACAGCATCGTGGCGTGAAATCATAGGGGTATCGCGGCCAAACAACTGCTGATCAACCTGAGCCAAAATATAAGGATTTTGGTACGCCTCGCGCCCAACCATCACCCCATCTACATGCGCCAAGTGCTGATGCATTGCTTCGAACTGCGTAATTCCGCCATTGATCACAATGTTCAGCTCTGGGTAACGCTGCTTCATCTGGTAAACAATGTCGTAATCTAAAGGCGGAATTTCACGATTTTCCTTAGGACTTAACCCTTTAAGCCAAGCTTTACGGGCGTGAATTGTAAAACTGCGACACCCAGTCTTCGCAACGGTCTCAATAAACTCAGGCAAAATCTGATAAGGGTCTTGCTCATCAATACCAATACGGCACTTAACCGTAACAGGCTTGTCAGTCGATGCTTGCATCGCCTGCACACAATCAGCAACCAGCTGCGGATGCGCCATTAAACAAGCCCCAATCATATTGTTTTGCACCCGATCACTGGGGCAGCCCACATTTAAATTGATCTCATCAAAACCATATTCGGTAGCAATAGCAGTGCTTTTAGCAAGCTCTTCTGGATTGCCGCCACCCAACTGCAATGCAACAGGGTGCTCTTGTGCGTTAAATCCTAGAAAGCGCTCGGTGTTATTACCAAATAAAATTGCACCTGTTGTGACCATCTCGGTGTAAAGCAGCGCCTCTTTTGACAACAGGCGCGCAAAATAACGATAGTGCCGATCAGTCCAGTCCAGCATAGGGGCAACGGAGAAGCGTTGGCAGCCGTAATCTATTGATTTTAAAGTATTTTCTTCTAATTCAAACGTGTTTAGCACTGTGCATATACCCATTATTAAATGCGTGTTTTCTAGCTTTTTCTGTATATTGTTGCACCCAAAGTGCACCATTTTTAGCAAGGCGCACCACTTGTTTTGGGGCGCATTATGGCGACTATTACAAAGAGAGGAACCACAGAGGGTACAATCAAGTACAAGGCAGATATACGGATAAAGAAATCTGGTCGAATTATACACAGAGAATCATGCACATTCGATATAAGACTTGGGTCAAAAAAACAGGACACTCATAAAAACTAGGCCCTCTAGAAAACATGGTCTACATTGAACTCAACCGCTAAGGAATAGCTTGTTCATCAAGGAGGATACACCATGACCCGCGCTCGCTCAGAACAAATCTGCCCATCGGATACCCCTTACTATCACTGCATTGCCCGTTGTGTTCGCCGTACGTTTTTATGCCGCCAGATGGGTTGAAACTTAACCGAGCGATAGGCTGTTTAAACAAGCTAAAACAGTACGCCGAACGAGTGGATTGTGCATGGCTGCACGGTGAGGCACAGTCTAAGCATTTATATCATGACGGTGTCGTATGTTGATTTTTCAGATACAAATGAATGGGTGTCCGAATTTTCTCCAGTTAAGTTGTTATGATCAAAAATAATAAGAAAGGGATAGTTGCTGTCTTGTGGTACTAGTTTTGATGATCTTGTACTCATAGGCGAATACATGGTTTTCTCTTCTAGCAATACTGAGAGATTGTGCGTCAAGGTTTTTTGTTTCATATTTTATCGAGAAGGCGTTGGACTTAAACTGAATGCCAGAATAGACGGGAAAAGTAGCAGAGTTTGAGAACTCGATGCAGGGTAAACTTTAATCTTTACTGATAAAACAGAGAGCCCATCCAAATCCTTGTCATCGATTTTTGGTGTAGTGGGGTTTTGATATTTGGATTGGTTATTACAGATGTTTCTGTAATTAAGGCTAAACACGTCAAGCAGCCTACTCCACCAAAAGAGTTTAAGCTGCATCTTGTGAAGTAAAAATCAAGAGTCTGTCACAATCAGTGCGGGCTCTTAACTATTTAAATAAAAAAGTCCACAAAGCCGTATGAATTAAATCGCCATATCCCCAAATGATAGTACCAATAACCATCAAAGTATACCTATAGCGACTCACCCAAACTTCAGAACCATAGAATTTATTGCTCAAATACAAACTGCAGCCAAGCTGCATACCGTAAAAAGCCTGATCGTTCTTCGCGTCTTCAAGCAGCTTTCTACCTTTCGAGAAAAAAAGCTTGGTTTATATAAAGATGAAGCAATAGAAATAAAAAAAATAGCAGTCAAAACAATGCGTTCTATAAAAATAGATTTCGATATTTTTCCAACGATGTCTTTTTGACTCTCGCTATAAGAGTAACCAGATGATATATCAAGCAATTCATTAAGTTTGCCAATAAGATTGAAATCATTAGTACTCTTCGCCAAATTAAAAACGGTGTCGATAAGAACCTCTTTATCATCCGATATAGCATACTGATAACCTATCCTTATCAGGGATTCTTTTTCCAAGTAAATCATACTGGATTTCTCAATTAAAACTAAAATCTCTCCTTTATAAACACCGTGATAAGCAATCATTTATATAATCCTGAAAAATTAAAATAATATTAGCCTATCATTTTTTTACTACGATAGAAATCATATAAATTACAAGGCTATCAGCGGATAACACGTTAATTCAGCGTGTTATCCGGTGTGGCTTTGCTACACCTTTTCAGAGCTATTTTCCCCGCGCGCTGTCGTTAGAGCGTAGCGTTAGCGGGGCTTTTTAGTCTGGCTATTTATAACCAAGCACGGCCATTTATAAAAGGGGCGGTTGCAGACTCTGAGTGCAACACGCTACTGAACTAATGTGGTGGTATTATATTCTTTCGCCATCACTTCACTAATTACTTCAATGGGGCATCGGTATTCAAAACGCTGCCGAGGCCTGATATTCAACTCATAAGCAATCGCATCCAACTGCTCCTGACTGTGCACTGACAGATCCGTTCCTTTAGGTAAATATTGGCGGATTAGGCCATTGATATTCTCATTGCTTCCCCGCTGCCACGGACTGTGTGGATCACAAAAATAGATCGCTACACCTGTACGTTGCGTGATTTCCGCATGCTTAGCCATCTCTTTGCCTT
>NZ_FUXG01000031.1 GCF_900167095.1 Oceanospirillum multiglobuliferum | reverse complement strand
CAAAGTCAGGCGACACCTGATTAGAACCGCTGCGCGGTTCCCGCTTGTATCCCCGCCCGATTGGGCGAGGGTTTACGCGGAGTTTTGCTAAAAAGAAAAAAATAAAAGATCTTTGGATTGGCGGCAGCGTACTTGCGCTAATTTACCCTGTACCCGCTGTTTTGACGATGATTGCGCTATTTTGTTGCTTCATCACATTTGCATTTCTAGATGAAGGATCTTTTTGAATAAATGCCAGTCAAAGGCAATAACCATTAATCTATTGTATAACTGGCCGATAACTACTCATGCGTCACTGATATGATGCACTTTGAGTAGCAAAGGTTTAAGTGGAGACTCGTTATGGTTTTTGCAGTATACGAACAAGGCATGCGTATTCAAACGCCCCGACAAACACTGTTAGGGCAGCAGGGTGTGTCTGCTCTACAGAAGAGCCACCGTACTCGTAGAGCAACCGATACCGATAGCGATAGCAGCCACTTAGAGCGCTTGGCAGAACAGCCTTTTATTCAGTTCTCAAAAATGGTTCAACAAGCTACAGACAAGTCCTCTGATTCTGAAAAAAAGCCAAGTAGTGACCAAGCCCAAAAAGCGCTCTCGGCTTATCGCTCAACCGTAAAAGCCAATAGTCCTAAAATAACTAAGGTGACGGCTCAGTTGATTATGTCGACACCTGTGTTTTCCATAGGTTTTGACCAAAGCTTACAGCATGGCTGGCAGCTAATGCGCCAACATAAAATTAGTCACCTAATATTGGTGAATAAACGCGGTGCATTAATGGGTATGGTGACAGATAAAGATATTTTGAAAGCAACTTCGGGGGTCAGTCACATTGATCTAAGTGAGCATAGCCCTGATGAAGTCATGTTGAGCAACTTAGTCTCTCGAAAGCTAATCACTGTAAACCCAGAAGCTGAGTTAATGGAGCTGGCCAGTGTAATGCTTGAACAACAGCTATCGGCACTGCCTGTAGTAACAGAGCAAGATGAGCTGAAAGGAATTATTACGCGTACCGACTTGATTCAGGCTGTTGTAAGCCAACACTTAGAAATTTGGTATTAGCAGGCTTTTTCACAAGGCCTGCTAACCTGAGCATCAAACAAAGCAATGACGCTTGATGCTCATATATATCAGTGTTTTCCTATCAGCAGAGCAAGTTTGGATTGCAAACGTTTCGCCTCTTGCTTTTCCTTTAGCTGCTGCTCTTTTTGTTGGCGTTGCTTACGAATTTCTTCCAACTGAGCTTTCGCATGCTGTGCTTCTTCAGCCGTTACAAAGCCTGCATTACTACCCGTTAAATCCAGCCTCACAGCACCAGACTTAATCGTACGCAAGTAGCGCGGCTGACGCACATAACTGGCCAGCGCTCGACGAATCCAATGATCAGGTAATATCTCTTTTTCGGATAAGTCTTCATGGATACCAATTTTTAGCGGTTGCACAGTCATCTTTGAAAAAGCATTAGGATATCGCTCTGACCATTGTACAAGAATCTCTTTAGCTGAAAACTTATCGACCACTTCTACACCTAACTCTGGCTGATCGCCCAGCTCTACTGCCGTAGGTATTAATTGGTCAGAGATTGTAACCACTGGTGTATCAGCAAATACATTTAACTTTTCAGCCAAAGCCTCAAGGTGTGTGTTCAGTACTCTATTTTCATCTGCCAATTGTTTATTTTGCATGTCTAGAAGGCTATTTTGCTCAAGCTGCTGCTGGTAGCGGCTTTCTAACGCAGCATTCTGCTCTTCTAACTGACGCAAGCTTGCCATCACCGAAGCCTGTTGCTGCAACAGCAGCGCCTTATCGGTGCGAAGCTTATCCAACAGTTTACGTTGGTCAATTAAAGTCTGAACACTACTTTCTGCACGGGTGCTAATTTGATCAAACAGTTGATCCAAAGCACTGGGGGAATATGGACTACCCATAAGCATTCCTGATCCTTAATCATCATACCGATTCATTTCAAACCCTTTCAAAGCGGTCTGACGGTTTGGCAAAACTGTGAGCCAGCGCTGACAAATTTCACACATCAGTAGGTTGATAAATATGAAAGCTGTAACTGTATTCACCCGTACCTTCAGCGGGACAATGCTGTTGCGAGCTTTCTGTCCAGTTGGATAGGTCAAAGTCAGGGAAGTAGGCATCCCCTTCAATGACAGCATGCACTTTAGTGATATAAAGTTTTTTAGCAAAAGGTAAAGCCTGAGCATAGATTTCTGCACCGCCCATGACAATAATTTCTTCTGCGCCATCGATCAGACAACCTTGATCGGCTACGGTCAGTGCCTCTTCAAGAGAGTGAACAACCTTACAACCTTTAGCCTGATAATTTGTATCACGTGTCACTACAATATTAGTACGGCCAGGAAGAGGGCGACCAATAGATTCATGGGTTTTCCGCCCCATCACCACAGGCTTGCCCCAAGTACACTGTTTAAAAAATGCTAAGTCTTTGGGTAGATACCAAGGTAGCTTGTTTTCCTTACCGATCACACGGTTTTCAGCCATCGCCCAAATTAATGCTACAGGGGTATCCAGTTCTAACATGCGTCATTCATTCCAAATAAAATCAAACTAACCTAGTCGCCTAAACTAAACCGCTACAGGTGCTTTAATGTGTTCGTGCGATTGATAACCTAAAATTTCAATATCATCAAAGGTGAAGTCAAATAGGTTTGTCACCTCAGGATTCAGCTTAAGCTGAGGCAGAGGCAAAGGCTCACGGGACAATTGCAATTCAGCCTGCTCAAGATGGTTTAAGTATAAGTGGGCATCGCCAAAAGTATGCACAAAATCACCCACCTCTAAACCGCAGACCTGTGCGATCATGTGTGTCAGCAGCGCATAGCTGGCAATATTAAAGGGAACGCCCAAGAAGATATCTGCACTACGCTGATACAACTGACAAGAAAGCTTGCCATCCGCCACATAAAACTGAAACAGTGAGTGGCAAGGCGGTAACGCCATCTGATTCACTAGAGCCGGATTCCAAGCAGACACCATTAATCGACGAGAGTCGGGTGTTTTCTTGATCTGCTCAATCAGGTCGCTGATCTGGTCGATATGCTGGCCGTCTGGCGTAGGCCATGAGCGCCATTGATAGCCATAAACTGGGCCAAGATCTCCATTTTCATCCGCCCACTCATCCCAAATACGAACCCCATTGTCTTGTAGGTATTTGATATTGGTGTCGCCTTTTAAAAACCACAGCAGCTCATGAATGATTGAGCGCAAATGCAGTTTCTTAGTGGTGACCATCGGAAAACCTTCTTGCAGGTTGAAACGCATCTGATAGCCAAATACGCTCAAGGTACCTGTACCTGTTCGATCACCTTTTTGTACGCCATTGTCACGCACATGGCGCATAAGATCTAAATACTGCTGCATAGAAACTCTTTAACTCTCAAATCAGACCCACTGTCTTTGGAGGACAAGTATAAGACATTGGTATCAGTATTAGGTGTAAAAAAATATTACGCATCCGCCAGACTCAAGCAGAAGGCTTCCCATCTGTAATCTGCTGCCTCTGCCCCCAAATCACTAGGGTCAAACCAAGTAATAACATCGGCAGCGACAATAGTTGCCCCATCGTGAGCCAATCAAATGCAATAAAACCTAAATGTGCATCTGGCTGGCGAGCAAACTCCATTAAAAAGCGGAAACTGCCGTAACAGAGTAAAAACACACCGGACACCACAAATCGAGCAGGGCGCCTCTGATCCAGCCAGTTCAAGATTACAAAGAGCGCCACGCCCTCCAATGCAAACTGATAAAGCTGAGAGGGGTGCCGCGCCAATTGATCCACATGAGGGAATACCATGCCCCAAGGTAGATCGGTAGGACGCCCCCAAAGCTCTCCGCCAATAAAATTACCCAATCGACCCGCACCTAAGCCAATCGGCACCATAGGGGCTATAAAGTCTGTTACGGTAAATATGGAGGCATTTACTTTTTTGGCAAAAAAGAACATCGCCAAAATCACACCCAACAAGCCACCATGAAAGGACATTCCCCCTTCCCAAACCTTAAATAGCCACAGCGGTTCTGCAAGAAAGCGATCAAAGTTATAGAAAAATACGTAACCAAATCGGCCACCTAAAACTACGCCCATCGCGCCATAGAAGATTAGGTCACTGACCTGCTCATCACTCCAGCCCAAACGAGCCGCCCGACGCTTACCTAACCACCAAGCACCAGCGAAGCCAATCAGATACATCACACCGTACCAATGAATTTTGATCGGCCCTAACGCCAGTGCAATTGGATCAATTTCGGGATATTGCAACATGAAGACTTTATCTCACTTCTTTTCTTTGTCGATTCAGTTGATCGGCCTTGTTGATACCGTTTAACTGAGCAAAAAGCGTGCACCCACTACCAACAGCAGTACCGCAAAAATTTTCTTTAGGGTTTCGCTTGGTAAGCTATGCGCTAACTTAGCGCCAAATTTGGCAAAAATAACACTCATCGACACAATGCCAATAAATGCTGGCCAATACACATAACCTGTTGCCCATTCTGGCAACAGAGGATGATTCCAACCCTCTTGAATGTTGACCAACGCTCCTACAATGGCAATAGGTAGCCCCACTGCCGCAGAGGTGGCCACTGCCGCCTGCATCTGAGCATTACACCAGCTTAGAAATGGCACGGTGAGAGAACCACCGCCAATACCAAAGATGGCTGAAGCCCAGCCAATCACGCCACCAGCACCAATCAGACCCGGTTTTGCCGGAATCGTGCGAGCCGCTTTGGGTTTTAAACCTAAGCCCATCTGAATCGCAATCAGGATAGCAAAAATACCAATCGCTTTTTGCAGCAGCGGGCCACTCATCATTGCAGCAGTTTTAACCCCTAGCGCACTGCCAATCACGATGCCGATTGCAATGGGGGCGAACCAATCCCAACGTACCGCCCCTTTGGCATGATGCGCTTTGATTGAGCTGATGGAGGTGACCACAATCGTCGCCAAGGAGGTTCCTACCGCCAAATGGGTCAACACTTCAGTGGCTATACCCTGTGCACTGAAGGTTAAAATCAAAGTAGGGACAATGATTAAGCCTCCGCCAATGCCAAACAAACCGGCCAAAGTTCCCGCCGCCGCGCCTAGCGCCAGATATAACAATAGGGTCATCATGGCCTATATCTCTCTATGATTGTGTCGCTATGATTCAATCAACATCCACTGCCGATAAGCGATCTTAGTTTTACTGGGTGAAAAGTTCAGAATAAAAAAGAGGGCGATTATACCCTCTTTGCTAACTTCACAAACAAGCTCTATTGGAGACTCAAGCTGTGCAATGTCGTTGCGCTAGCAAAAATCAATATCAGTTTGTTTGACTAAGCTGCTTTCGATACCAAAAATCTACTCGGTCACGCAGCTCAGATGGGTGATAAGGCTTAGCTAGATATTCATCCATACCTGCATCGAAGAAGCGCTGACGCTCACTTTCGAGTACATTTGCGGTTAACGCTATGATAACTGCTGGCCGTATATTTTGTTGACGCTCTTGAGCCCGCCAAAGCTGGGTTGTTTCAATACCATCCATTGCTGGCATAAAGATATCCATTAATACAACGTGATAACGTTTATTACGCATCATACTCAATGCTTCTTTACCACTGAACGCCACATCAACTTCGTAACCTACTTTTTGTAGTACTGAGCGGGCAAGCATTGTATTAACGGGGCCGTCATCAACGACCAATATGCGGCCTACAGAGGAACTCTTTTCATCCTGAAGATTTTGACTGATTGCCACAGGCTGGTCAGTCATATAGTTGTCTGAAGATTCTGGCCAATGATCCTTGGCAATGCTGATTAGGATATCCGTTTTCTCTTTCACCTGGCGCACTAGCGCACTGGTATTACTGGGGTTATTTAGTAATTGCAATACCAGCTGGTGAAGCGTTCCTAAGGGCTCTTCTAGCTCATGACGTATGGCTTGTAGGTACTCAGATTGCAACTGCGAGGCTTCCATCGCTCTGTCACGATCAAACACAATCTGATCACGTACTTGATATTGATCAGACAGGTCGATCATTAAACCAATCATGGCAAGCTCACTCTTACGATCTTTACTCAACTCTAACTGTCGAGTAACCAGCACATTAATATGCCGGCTCTGTCCAGATGCATTACTCAAGACAAGCTCATGCTGATAGGTTCCATCCTCAGGAGGTGTGAGTGGAATAAACTCTGTAATCAAATGCCCTTTAAGTTCAGCCTCTGTCATACCGAGAAAAGCTTCAAAAGCTCTGTTGCAGCCCTGTAAGCGGAACTCAACATCAGTATCAAAAACAGGCATGGGGATACTATTCAGCAAATTACGGAAATATTTATTCTGGCTTTCTTGTTCTTTTTGTTGATTTTGAACTTGCTGTTCAAGCGCTTGTTTTTGTTGCGCTAAATTATGAATCAATTCTGCTGTTTGCTGGATTTCAAGCACGTTTGAGCTGAGGGGGCGGTCTAATAAACCTTGTCCCTGTTGTTTAATAACATCTTGAAAGTAATCTAGAGGTGCTTGAAACTGACGGCTCAGTCGACTATTTCTCGTGTATTGCCAAGACACATAAATCAACAATACCATCATCATTAATACTGCTGCCAACAGCGCCATATCAAAGAGCTGTGCTTCAAAAGCAGTCACATGTACATACAACTCATGCTCAGGGGCTATTGCCAACAGCTTCCATCCTGTAGCAGGTACTGTATTCCACGCCACTACACTGGGCTCTTTCAGTTTCACTTGCGCTAACCCTGCTTGCTGGTGAGCGATAAGTCTTGAAAGATCAGTTAAATCTTTACGTTTATAGAGATTAAACTGCGAGGGCTTAAACTGATTCGTATCCACCTGCTGAAAACTATACTGGTGCTCCGTTAACTCCTGTAAACCAAAATCCTCCTCACCCTCCGGAGGCAAAGCTAAAATATTGCCATTCTTACCAATCAGAGCACCGTAACCGGGCCACTGCTGGGGCGATGCGAATATAGTGTTAATCATTCCTTTAATAGTAAGGTCAACACCTACAACGCCCTCTAAACGATCACCGTTATAGACTGGGCCAATATGGGAAATAATCCAGCCTTGTCCTGCGGGATCCAAATAAGCATCGGTCCAAACATTTTTCCGCAGAGGGTTATGACTGGCATCGGCAAGGTAGTAAAAACTAAAGGAGGTAAGATCCATATCTGGTGCAAACTGCTGCACCACATCCACAAAAGGATAGATCAAATTTAAACCATCCGGCGTATTCAAATAGATCTGTTGCACCAGAGCATTACTTTGCTGCAAGTCCACCATGATGGCTTCCAGTGGTAACAGTTGCGCAGCATAGGTACTGCGCTTATTAAGATCAGAAGCTAAAGAGGAGTAGTAAACCGCAATACCATCACTGCCGCTTTTATACAGTACATTTTGTGGGCTTAAACTGAACAGATTATCCTGAGAGCGATCTAAAGGCCTCTTAGCTGCGATTGCTGATCGTTGCTCTGAAAAAACTCGCTCTGCTTGTTTACGATACAGTTGTAAATTGCCTTGTACAGACTCCAGCTGAGCAGAAACCCAGTTTGTACGTGCTTGCAGAGCTTGTATCATCTGTTGCTCATGCTCTTTTCGCGCCATGCGATCATGATTCTGAGCCAGTAGATAATAAGTTCCCAACAGAATAAGCAACAACAATGCAGCAACAATTGACAACGACAGCGCGCCACCCCAAATATAGGTACGAGAGAGCCACTGCTTTAAAGAGATCAATGGAGATGGTGATTCCGGCGTTGTCATAAGCCTCCCTGTTATGGCCAGTACAGTACGATAAATATAAATAATGCCGCACTATGGTTATTCAGCAACATCTGTAGACTGTTTTAACTTACCAACTCGGTATAATACACGTTCTGTATATTTTTTAACCTGCAAAATAAGGTGTTAGCCATGTGTTTAATCCTATTTGCGTGGCAAGTTGATCTTGAGCGCCCTCTCATTCTAGCGGCTAATCGTGATGAGTTTTATCAACGCCCAACCGCAACACTTGCTCAATGGCAGGATCTACCCGTTATTGCTGGACAAGACTTGCAAGAGGGCGGTACGTGGCTGGGCATTACACCATCTGGTCGATTTGCTGCGGTAACAAACTACAGACAGGCCTCTGAGATGGGACAACGCTACCCTATAAGCCGTGGAGAACTGTGCCGCCGCTTCTTATCTAGCGAAACACCTATAGAACAGTTCCTATCAAGCCTTGAAATAGAAGCTCAGAATATTGGTGGATTCAACTTACTACTGAGTGATGGCAAGCAGATGGCCTACGCCAGCAATCGCTTTGGTGCAGAAACGGGCAATCCTTATTATCAAAGTAAAATGTGTTTAGAACCTGGTGTCTATGGTTTAAGCAACCATAGACTTAACAGCCCTTGGCCCAAGGTAACTACGGGCATAGCTGAACTGCAACAGCAGGTATCAAAGGTTCAAAATGACTTACAACTGTCACAAGCATTGTTTGAAATTTTAGAAAATCAAATACAGGCCGATGATAGTTTACTGCCAGATACTGGTATTGGCCTCGAAAAAGAGCGCTTTTTAGCGCCTAGAATGATTGCCAGTTCTACCGAATATGGTACCCGTGCCAGCACGGTCTTGATCAAATCACAGGATGGTATACAAACCTTGATTGAACAAAGTTATGCCGCGCTGAGTAAAAAACAGATTAAAAATATATTCTGTACGTCATAATAGATTTTACACCGTCATCCTATGATGATGTTCAAGAAAGACAAAAGGATTCTATTTTGAGCAAGCAGCCTTTTTATCGTTCACGTTTTGTGCGTTATCGCCAACCATGGCTGTTGCTCTTCTTTAGCTTATTGCTCAGTTCATTTAGCTGGGGTAATGAAAGTCACTGGGTCAATGTCACCTTACAGAGTCGTTTTGAAGACTTTATATCGGCGCACCCAGAAGTCATCGCACCAGTCTATTTGGATAATGATTTCAAATACATTTGGATAGACGCATCAGGTCAGCCATCCGCCGCTGCATTGGCTTTAATCAACTTAGTTAAGCCATTTACATTACTCTCTGAACAACACCCTCTAACAGCACCTTATCGGAAGTTCCTAGCACTACAAGCCCAACCTTTAACACTGGCCTTACCTCGTTACTTATTAGCAACAGATCTACTGTACAGCGACATGTTCGCTCGGCTACAACACGATATTCAAAGTGGCCTTTTTATTCAGGCAGACCAAGATAATGATCACCAAGAATACCGTTATGGCATACCAGCAGCGGAGCCCATTATCGAGCAGAAAAAGCCTTGGCAAGAGATCACTCTTGAGCAGCTTCGACTTGCAGCCGCACTACCTGAAGAACAGCGTAATAGCCTACTGACTCGTGGAATCAAACAGCTTTACCCCACAAGTGAACAAAAAGAGCCTCTATTAGCCGCGATCGATTTTTGGCTGCAACGAAAAAAAGAGGGGGCTTGGCCAGCATTACCATACGGCGAAAAAATGTTACCTGGGATGATTCGTCCAGACTGGATTCCACCTCTGATATCCCAATTACAACGCCTACAACTATTGGCACAAGACTATCAGCCAGAACTGCAAGACCGCTATGATGATCAACTGGTCAGCGCTGTCAAAAAAATACAAGCACAACATGGTCAGTTGGTTGATGGCATTATAGGCCCTCGTACACGCAGAGTTTTAAATCTATCGCCCGACTACAGAATCCGGCAGTTGGCGCATAACTTCCGACGCCTATATCACTTGCCTGAACAGTTGGGTGAGCGCTATATGATGATTAATATGGCAAATTACTCACTTGATCTTATTGAATATGAGCAATCAAGCATGAGTATGCGAGTCATTATAGGTACGCCAGATGCACGCACCCCCATTATGACGCAGACGTTAACCTCGGTTATTTTAAGTCCTCGCTGGAACATTCCTAAATCTATCGGCTATAAAAGCATTTTCCCTAAGGCTCAAAAAAATCCTAGCTATCTACAAGACCGTGAAATTATGGTTGTAGAAGGTTGGAATGAACCCGCTCAAGAGGTACCTACCGAGCAGATTGACTTCAACGCTTATAGCAGTCCTGAAGCCTTTCCTTATCGCTTTGTACAGTTACCAGGACAACACAACCAGCTAGGCTACGTAAAATTCAGACTATCGAATAAAAAAGCGATTTACATGCACGATACACCAGGTAAGCACCTATTCGAACGCCGAGACCGCGCACTCAGTAACGGCTGTGTTCGCTTAGAAGATGCCTTGCCATTGGTAGACAAACTTTTAGCGGCCAAACCTTATGGCTGGGATGAGGAGAAGGTGCAAGAAGTGCTGCGCTCTAAAGAAGAACGCTATATTCGGATGACACCAGCACTACCCGTTTATCTGATGTATTGGACAGTTTGGGCCGACAAATCTGGGCAGCTGCAATGGCGTGACGATATTTATCACAAAGACCAGCTGCCAAATCCTCAGCCTGAAGATACCTTACTGGCAGCCAAGCCTATTCAGTCTAGAAGCGATGGCTGAAGCAACTGCTTCAGCCCTAAATCTTCCATCGTCAGGCTGATTTGCTCTAACACCTGTTCTGCTGTTTCCAAATTAAGCACTGAATCCAACAACTGTACCGCATCACGACGATGCAAACTTCGAATCGCTGACTTCACCCGAGGTAGGTTAACGGCGTTCATGGACAATGAGTTATAACCCATCGCCATCAACAGAATTGCCCCCCTAGGATCACCCGCTAACTCACCGCATAGCCCAAGCCGACAATCAGTTTGTTTGGCCGCTTCAGCAATGGCGTTCAAAGCCGCCAAAACTGCAGGATGAAAGCTGCTATACAAAGAGGCCACACGCGGGTTGTTACGGTCAACCGCCAGCAAATACTGGGTTAAATCATTGCTACCCACCGACAGAAAGTCTACATACTTGGCAATTTGTGCTACTTGATAGATAGCACCAGGCACTTCAATCATCACACCAATATCGGGGCGCTGAATATTCAGTCCCTCTTGGCATAGCTCATGCCACGCACGCTCAATCAGGCTAATAGTTTCAGTCACCTCAGGCACATTTGACACCATCGGCAGCATGATTTGCAGATTATCTAAATCTTCACTGGCTCTCAGCATTGCACGAACTTGAACCAGAAAAACTTCTGGATGGTCTAAAGTCACCCGTATACCGCGCCATCCTAGAAAAGGGTTTGCCTCATTGATAGGGAAGTAGGGCAGTGCTTTATCCCCCCCAATATCCAATGTCCGCATCACCACAGGCTGTGGATAAAAAGCTTCCAGCTGTGCACGATAGACCTTTTGCTGCTCGCTTTCAGAAGGGAAACGCTCGCTGATCATAAAAGGTACTTCTGTGCGGAATAGCCCTACACCTTCTGCACCGTGATTTAACGAGTGTGTAATGTCCTGCGCTAGCCCCGTGTTCACCAGCAGAGGGATTTTATGTCCATCCAAGGTTTCACAAGGCAAGCCTGCAATGTGTTCCAGCCCCTTAAGTAGCTTCTCTTCTGCTTGAATTAACTGACCATATTGAATCAGTAACTCATCGCTGGGCGAATTAAATACCACTCCTTGATAACTATCGACTATCAGTTGCTGACCATCCAGCACAGCAACAGGCAAATCAATAGTTCCCATAACAGCAGGAATACCCATTGCCCGAGCCAAAATTGCGACATGCGAGTTGCTGGAGCCTTGTACTGAAACCAAGCCTACCAACTTCTCTTTAGGGATCTCACCTAACATCGCAGGCGTCACTTCTTGACTAACCAAGATAGCTTGACTTGGATACTCAATGTACTGCTGCTCTGCCTTTTGTAAGTACCCTAAAACTCTGCGCCCTAAATCACGAATATCACTGGCGCGCTCTTTTAAATAGTCATCTTCTGATAATTCAAAAAATCGAGCATGACGGGTGACCACTTGACATAGTGCACCTTGCGCCCAGTTACCTTCACGAATTTTATTATTGACCTCATGGCCTAG
This sequence comes from Oceanospirillum multiglobuliferum, assembly GCF_900167095.1. Lineage (GTDB taxonomy): Bacteria > Pseudomonadota > Gammaproteobacteria > Pseudomonadales > Halomonadaceae > Oceanospirillum > Oceanospirillum multiglobuliferum. The sequence goes on along the minus strand of NZ_FUXG01000031.1, from coordinate 16,062 downwards.
CGCACTGTCGTCCAGCATACCTTGGTAAGCATCAAAGAGCGCTCTCTCTTCTTCACTCAAGCGCTGTGCCAAGCGCCGATTCACTTCATGAATATCGTAGCGCACGGCAGCCAATGCTTCGTTAAACTGCGTGATCTCTTGTTCAATATCCTCAGCTGGGCGATCAGGGACTGACTCAAGATTTGCCACTGGCAAGACAACAACCGCAGTACCAATGGCAATCCCTGAAGTACCCGCGACCCCTCTAAAACAACTACCATGAATTTGGCTTAAACGGGGGTCACTTCGGTTTGAACTACCTGTCGCTAAAGAGTGTGCTAACAAGCCTGCCAATTGTGCAGAGATAGTAATGAGGAATGCCTCTTCGCCCTCATCAAACCTTCGCTTGGCCTGCTCCTGAACAACAATAACGCCCAAAATACGCCGCTGATGAATAATAGGCACGCCCAGAAAGCTATGAAAACGCTCCTCGCCTGTTTCGGCAAAGTAAACGTAATTGGGATGTTGGGTGGCATCATCTAGGTTAACAGGCTCTTCACGCAGCCCCACGTAACCTACTAATCCTTGCCCAGCACTGAGAGAAACCTGTTTAATCGACTCTTTTTTAAGCCCAACGCTGTCCATTAAAATATAACGTTGAGAGTTGTTATCAAACAGATACACCGAACAAACATCGGTTTTCATTGCTCGCTTCACCTTACGCACAATAATAGAAAGCGTCTCATCCAGGTTTCTGGCCGAGTTCACTTCCTGAACAATGCGCTGCAAGGTCTTGAGCATATTAACTCCTTTCTAGCAACGTCTGAGACTAAGGCTTAGTCTGACGAAGGCTGCTGTAATGCAAATTGACTGCGATTATATCGGTGCGATAACTCTTTGAGCGCACGCCGATAAACTTCCCGCTTAAAAGACACCACTTGTCCTAAGGGATACCAATAACTCACCCACCGCCATTGATCAAACTCAGGCGATGGTGATTGGTCAACGCTAATACTGTTTTCTGCACAGCGCAACCTGAGTAAAAACCATTTCTGTTTTTGCCCTACACAAATCGGTTTACTGTGGCGACGAATCATCTTTTTTGGCAGACGGTAGCGTAGCCAGCCTCTTGTACAACCCAAGATGTCCACGTCGTCAGGCTCTAAGCCAATTTCTTCTTTCAGCTCTCGAAATAAAGCCTGCTCAGGTGTTTCATGCTCTTTGATTCCACCTTGTGGAAATTGCCAAGCATCTTGCCCTAAACGTCTCGCCCACAGTAATTGCCCGTATTGATTTGTCAGGATAATACCAACGTTCGGTCGGTAACCATCAGCATCTATCACGCCAATCACCTTATATTTATATTGCGGCTATTGTTTCACAAAGCACCTGAGTTCATCAATTAAAGTACAGCCTTGCTTTACTTGTTATTTTGCTCTGAGATAATTGCTACTTTTAGGCCTACAAATCTTAAAAGTGGGCTGGCAGTGGGAGCGCAAACCGTGAGCTTGGCAATTTTTGATTTAGATAATACGTTGATAGCGGGTGACAGTGATCACGCTTGGGGAGAGTTTCTTGTCGAACATGGCATTGTCGATGCTCACATTTACAAAACTGCCAATGACCGTTTCTACCAAAACTACCTTGATGGCAGTTTAGACATCATGGAGTACCTGTCATTCTCGCTACGCCCACTTGCTGAACACTCGCCAGAACAGCTACAAAAGTGGCACCAGCAGTTTATGTTGGAAAAGATCCAACCCATCATGCTCGATCAAGCCAACGAAAAACTGGCTTGGCACAAGGCACAGGGCGATTTCATTCTCATTATCACCGCCACAAACCGCTTTGTGACTGAGCCTATTGCAGAACACTTAGGTGTGCATGAGTTGATCGCGATTGAGCCAGAGATGGTAGATGGCCGTTATACCGGACAAGTGGCGGGTATTCCAAGTTTTAAAGAAGGCAAAGTGATTCGCTTACGGAAATGGTTAGAAGACAAAGACTTTGATCTGGCAGAGACCTATTTCTACAGCGATTCACACAATGATCTACCGTTGCTGCGTTTGGTTGGCAAGCCCATTGCGGTTGACCCTGACGAAACTTTAAAAGCTGAAGCAGAACAGAACTCATGGCCTGTCATCAGCTTTCGCTAAACATTCAGAATTTGCACATTTATTAAGGTTACAAGCCCATAGGCTGTAACCTTTTAAGCATCTAAAATGATCAAATTTGCAACATTCGATCTCACGATGCCGCCCCTATATGTCTTATCTACATACAAAAAAGGCTATCCTTATACAAAGGTTTTAGTCCCCTCAGAAAAACGTTAAGCTCTATTTTCATTCGCCACTGACTTAAAGCGTTGAGATCACTGATTATGAAACTGATGCAGTTACTACAAGTACATGGTCAATGGACAACCATTCGTGATGACGGCCTAAGTAAAGCATCATTGATTCTTTGTTTTGCTGCTTCTGCTTTATGCAGAGCAGGTACGCTGTACCAGCAGATTCGCACAATGTTTCCCCAAGGTGATATTGTTATTTGCAGTACAGGTGGCGAAATCCTAGATGAAGAGGTGTTTGATCAGAGTATAGCTGTAACGGCCATTGAGTTTGAATCGAGCCAGATACAGGTGGCAAAGACCGACATCCAAAGCCCTGAGCAATCCTGCCAAGCAGCCAATCATCTGGCCAGCCAACTCAAGATCGAAGGTTTACGTCTAGTCTGGTTAATATCAGATGGATTACTGGTGAACGGCAGTGAGTTAATCAAAGGCTGCCGTCAGGTACTGCCAGACTCAGTTCTACTAACAGGTGGTTTGGCAGGCGATGGTGCAGACTTTCAACAGACCTTTACCGCATTAAACGCTGAGCCAACCTCTGGCCAACTGATTGCTATTGGCTTTTATGGCGACCACCTTCAGCTAAGTTGCGCCAGCTACGGTGGCTGGGATCGTTTTGGCCCTGAGCGCAAAGTCACCCGATCTGAAGGCAACATTCTATACGAACTTGATCATCAGCCCGCATTAACGCTTTATAAACGGTATTTAGGCGATGAAGCTGAAAAGCTACCCAGTAGCGCCTTACTATTTCCGCTGACCATTAGGGCTCCAGGACAGCATGAGTCCTCTGTCGTACGTACCATTTTGGCTATTGACGAGCAAAACAATAGCATGACCTTCGCTGGCGACTTACCGCAAGGCTATACCGCCCAACTGATGCGCGGCAACTTTGACCGTCTTGTTGAAGGAGCCGCTAATGCCGCAAGCCAAGCTAAAATAACGGGTGCTCAGCCTGCGTTAGCACTGCTTGTCAGTTGCATTGGCCGTAAGTTATTGATGGGGCAACGTATAGCTGATGAGGTTGAGGCCGTTTCTGAAACCTTAGGCACCTCTGTAGCACTGACAGGATTCTACTCTTATGGTGAGATTGCCCCAGACACTCAAAGCAAGCGTTGTGAACTGCATAACCAAACCATGACTATTACGTTAATTGGTGAGGCTATAGACAATGCATAAACTACTACAGCGCCAGCTAGCCAAAGCCCTGCGCCGCTCAGGCACAGAAACGCCCGATATGGAGTATCTATTAGAGCTTATCAGCACCAGCTACGAAGAAGCCGATAAAGAGCGCAGACTTACAGATCATGCGTCTAAATTGATGGAGCAAGAACTTAAAACGCTACACGAAACCGCTTTGCGACAAACTCGACATTATTTTAAAAGCGTATTAGATCGTATTGGTGATGCCGTTCTTTTTTTAAACCCTGATCAACAAGTGATTGGCTGTAATAGGCTGGCTGAAGAGATGTTAGGTTTTCCCTTAAACGATTTACAGGGACAAAATATTGATCAGTTATTCAGCCGCATACCAAACAGTCCTAATACAACTTTAACCGCAAAGTTGCAGCAAAGCCGTACTCCTGTAGAGCTGGTAAAAAGCGATCTTTCGGATGATAGCCACCAAGAACAGTTATTAATATTCAGGGACATCAGCGAACGCACAAGGGCAAAACGTCGCCTAAAAGAAAGTGAGCAAATGTTCAAAGACTATGCCGAAGCCTCTTCAGATTGGTTTTGGGAGACCGACGCCAAGCACCGTATTAGCCATCTAACTGGCTTCAGCCAAATAATGGGGGCTGATCAAATGCAAGAGCTGATTGGCCGTAGCCGCATGGAGTTGATGACCCATGCACCCAAAGCGATATTTGAACAGCATATTGAAGACCTTAATGCACACCGCCCATTCCGAGATCTAGAATATGAGCTCGTACTATCCGGCAGCCGCACACCTATTACCGTTAACGGCAAACCTATTTTTAATAGTGATGGAGAGTTTATTGGTTACCGTGGTACTGCACGAGATATATCAGATATTCGACAAGCACAGGCTCAACAGCAACACTCTGACCAACAACTTCGCACTGCAATTGGTAGTTTAAAAGAAGGTATTGCACTTTTTGATATTAACGACCAATTAGTCTTGTTCAACAAACGTGCAAAACAACTTTATCACGCTGTTTCAGACAAGATCTTTATCGGCGCACAATACGCAGACATTGCAAAAGCGATGATTGATCGCCAAGTGTTAGATCTAGAAGTCGATAGTGAGCATTGGCTCAACCATCAAATCAATAAAAACACTCGCTATCAAACACGCTCTAAAATTGCTCGCACTCAAGATGGCCGCTACTTACAGGCAATAGAAACACCAATTCCTGACGGAGGCACTATTGGCATCTACAGCGATGTCACAGAGACTGTATTGCTAGAGCAAAGCCTGCGAGAAGCAAAAAACCATGCAGAGCACGCCAGTCAGGTAAAATCAGAGTTTATGGCCAATATGAGCCATGAAATTCGCACACCTATGAACGCTATCATTGGACTAACTTACCTCGCTCAGCAAGAGCTAGAGCAAAATCCGGAACTGAAACATTATTTGTCACAGATTCAGCAGTCCTCAGAACATCTGTTGGGTATTATCAATGATGTTTTAGATTTCTCAAAAATAGAGGCTGGAAAATTACTGTTGCATAGCCAACCATTCAAGTTTGATGATCTGGTTAAGCAAATAGATATCTTCTTACAAGGATCTCTCGCTCAAAAGCAGATCCAGTTTGGTTGGCAATTAGCAGACAATATACCCAAACTGCTCAATGGCGATATTTTACGCCTACGTCAAATACTGACAAACCTTGCCAGCAATGCCGTCAAGTTCACCCATAAAGGCCAAGTGAAAATTAGTGTTTATTGCCACGACTTAAATTCAGACCAAATAAACCTGCAATTTATCGTTCAAGACACAGGAATAGGAATCAGTGAAGCCCAGCAGCAGCAACTTTTTTCCCCCTTTATGCAGGCAGATAGATCTATCACACGTACATACGGGGGTACTGGTTTAGGGCTTGCCATCTCCAAACAACTCGTCGAACTTTTAGGCGGCCAACTCAGTATGGAGAGCGAGCCAGGGAAAGGCAGCCGTTTTTCTTTTGAAGTGCCGCTCAATAAAGTCGATACGCTTAGCATCACCGACCACACTCATCCCACGCTTAAAAAAATAGCTTCGACACCTGAAACCTCTACAGCCTCTAAAATATTCAGTGACGAAGCACAACTGCCGATGATTTTATTAGTGGAGGATAATAATATTAATCAGATGGTTGCCAGCCGATTCTTACAAAAAGAAGGGTTGCACTACAAAGTTGCCAATCATGGCGCAGAGGCATTAACGCAACTAGAAAACAATCATTTTGATCTAGTGCTGATGGATATGCAGATGCCTGAAATGGATGGCCTAACCGCTACAAGAAAAATACGTACAAACCCCGAGTGGCAAAACCTTCCAATTATTGCGATGACCGCAAACGCCATGTCAGAGGACAGGAACGCATGCTTAGATGCAGGCATGAACGATCACATTGCAAAACCTATTGATTTTGCAGAGCTGAGAGAAAAGCTTGCACTTTGGTTAACAAGCTCTCTTCAGCATCCTAAATAGGATTACTTCGATGCAGTGGCTGGAGAAGTTTAACCAGCCCTACTCTTTAATAAGCCTTTTTGATTAAAACGTGAACATCACGCGCAACCTAGGCGTAAACCAAGGCACTTGAGTGTCTGTAAGTGGATGCTTTGGCCCATAAATCATCTGTACATCACCAGAAACAACCCAATCTTGGGCAGGCGAGAACTCATAACCTACGGCACCCTCTAAACCCAAATTAGTACTGCTTTCAATTTCCAGCACCGCCCCCACTTGCATAAATGAGCCATAGTAATAACGCTGGTTATAGACTTTATAATCCATGCCGACCAGATGACGGCCATCTTTGCTGGCTAAATCAAGATGAAAAGCACTTTCGCGCCCCAAGGCTTTCTGAAAAACTAGGCTCATCATACCGTTGTCTTGAATCGGGTCAGCCCACCGAATAAGGTCCGTGCCAATGGCATAATCGGTTGCGGCGGCAGAGGTTGCACCAGAGGCAAAAACAGCAGCAACTAAGGTGCAAGCTCGCAACAATTTTTTCATTATTCGCATTCCTATTCTTTCTGCGTCAAAATTAGCCATCATTATACTGGAAACCTGCGCTTAAGCGCAGTAACGACTAAGCGGGCGATTAAACTGATGTATCAAAGAACCAACCTTGCACCCACAGCTGAGCATATCAACTGTATCGAACAACAAATTGGCCGTGTGCCTAGAGGTATTCAAGCCATTAGCGCCATAGATAGCAAGGGCACGCCGCTAGTCGTACGGATGCACTCCATTGTAGACGACAAACCTTTTCCAACACTTTATTGGCTAACTTCAGAATTACTGAAAAAAGAACTAAGCCATATTGAAGCGCGTGGTGTTATCAAACAGCTTGAAGAACGTTTGATTGAAGATGAAGCCTTTTTAAAGCGTTATCACGCCAGCCATCAAGAGTATGTCGATCAACGTTGGCAGTTCATGAACGAGGAAGAACGCGCCTTTGCCGAAAAGGCGGGTTTTATTGAGCTGCTAAAGACTAAGGGAATCGGCGGCATCGCAAACTGGGATACAGTCAGATGCCTACATACCCAGTACGCCCACCACCTTTCAGGTAACAATATCATTGGCCAATGGGTTGATGAAACCTTCTCTATTCATCAACTGATCCCTTAAATTTTCAGCCGTTAAAGCACGAAGCGAGCTTTTCACTTCGTGCTAAGCTCGCATACGACTAGCGATGAATCGCTAAACTTTCTCGCGCTTTGATATAAGCTTCAACAAACTGGTGATCATCATCACTTACCTTATCCAATGACAACGTGATGCTGTAAGAGGTTCCGGTAGACAGTAGCACTGAGCTTTTTACCGTTCCAATCGCAACCAACAGCTTTTTAACGCCTTCATGCAAAGCAAAAATTTCAACTTTAATACTTTCGCCAGTCTTCAGGTTTTGCTCACTTTCAATATGCAAATATCTAGACGCGATGTTTAATGTGCGCGCAATAAACTGTTTATGGTTGGCTCTGGTTAATCGTACCTTCCAATGGACACTAACAGGCTTTTTCGGTTGTTTTTTTTGCATTAGAGTCTCGTTTAGATTTCAGATCGACTACAGACTGTAGATCAACCTCATTATCCTAAAGGTTAAGTGAAATACAAAATAGAAATTATTGTCATCCACTTATTCTAAAAAAATATAGATTAAGGTCACTCTTATGATGCAACAACGTGACAAAAAGATTAAATTGCCAGCCTCGTAAATGAGAATGATTATATAAGAGGTTTTTGATATGTACGTTGATGCAGCTGTGGTTGCCGGTTTAGCCGTTGTTGTAGGTTGTATTGCAATCTGCGTCTTTGGCGTTCGCTTTATCCGTAACAACATTCTAAAAGACGCTAAGTAGCAGATGTTGTGCAATAAGAGCTTGTCTTACAAGCTCTTTCTTTCATTCAAATAAAAAAGCGACTCTAAAAGCAGCTCTTTACTGCCATAAGTTTGTCTAGCTACTAGCTAAAGCTGTCACCTCAAAAGTACGCTGCAACATACGCGCATCTGGGCCTGCTCTATGCCGATCAATTTCTAAATCTAGTGTCACTTGCTGTTTAACTTTACCCCAAATCGCAATCTGTTTTTCACTTAGCAATTTGCTGAGTGTTTCCAAGCGAAACAGTTGTGCCAACCCAGCATGGTAAAACAGTAACGATAGCCAAGTACTATCAAAGCCCCAGCTATCGGTATAGACCACCTCACCTTTCAACTCTTCATTCAGCTTTTGTGCTACTTCACGTACACAGCACCCTTCTTCAAACAGCGTTGTACGTGGAATGCCGTGCACTTGTTCTGCACTTTCATCCCAGTGTTCCCAGTCAGGCTCAGGCTTGATTAGGCAAGAGAATACGCTGCCGTCAGGGCGGGCAAAGCCCACCTCAATAGGATAACTGCCACGGCCAAAACCTGAAGCCTCAACATCAATAATAAATGGCATACGGATCTGCTTATTGTTTGTTGTCAAAATCATTTCGTCCTAGATAGCGGTCCTAACCACAGGGACAACCGCTGTACATCCATTGTTCAGCGCGAGGTACTCATGACCAATTATTAATTGAAAGCAATTAATATGCCGAGAGCTAAGTCACAAATTAAATGAGAGGTTGGCAGCAGAAGTCTGCTCAGAAAAGCGCTTAATTTTAGCAGACCACAACTGAGCTTGTTCCATATTAACAACCAAGCCTAGCTCACCTTTTTCACAAGCTTTCGCCATACGACGACAAGCTAAAGGATGGTTTTGCTCTGCTGCTCGAACAAACCAGCGCACCGCATTCTCCGTGCTTTTTAATAAATGCCCGTAGCCACTCTCATAAATGCACGCAATCTGATACTGCGCCTTAGCATCACCTTGTTTGGCCGCATCTAAAAGGTAGTTGATACCTTGGCCTTTATCCACTGGTGTGACACCGCGAAAAAACAGTAGATGCCCATACATAGACAACGCTTTTAAATGGCCTTCATTGGCAGCCTCTTTAAACAGGCGCATAATCCACTGATGTCGGAAGCGTGAATGGCGAAGAAAAGAAGAGTGAAACAGTTTTTCCGCAAAACTAAACTTTAACTGGGTAAATGTGCCAACAGGTGTAGACATATGTAAACCATTAACCATTAGGTTGAATCATTAAAGCCAAAATCAGCCAATCAGATTTGAGGCGGCATTCTATCACTGAACCCCTAACACACAAGGCCATATAAGCTGATTACTGCCACAATTTCCTACATAGATGCTGATCATGGCAATAATGTGTTACAGCACCATAACTGAGCATGCATATTTTTCAGGAGTAACCGTGTTATATCTTTTGATTTCATTAGCATTAATTGCAGGTGCAATGATGCCTCTACAATCAGGCGTCAATAGCACCTTGGCGCAAAATGGTGCGGGCACTATTTGGGCTTCTCTCATTTCATTTATTGTGGGTACACTGGCTCTTTTCATTGTCGCTCTACTCAGTCGTCAAGAATGGCCTGTTCTCAGCCAATTGAAACAGGCACCTTGGTGGGCTTGGAGTGGTGGCTTTATGGGGGCTCTGTTTGTGGCGACGGCGGCATTCCTAGCACCACGTTTGGGTGCTGCCACAATGATGGCGCTGTTTGTTGCTGGGCAACTCACTATGTCGCTGATTTTAGATCATTACGGCTGGGCAACGTTTCCTGAACATCCCATAAATTTATGGCGTGCATTAGGTGTTGTCATGTTATTCGCAGGTGTTTTACTGATACGCTTTAATTGACAGTTAATAAAAGTATTGAGCACCCTTTACTCCGATAGTGTAAACGATGCTCAATCAGAAGGTGTTTATGAAGGTTAAGATTGGAAACGTTTAGCCAAAATAGTGGCTAAATAAATGCCTCCCAAAATCAGCACAAAGCCAATTAAGTGGAAACTTTGCAAAACCTCATCCAAAAATATCACCGCTAACGTAATACCAAACATCGGGATTAAGTGAATAAACTGCCCTGTTTTATTGGCTCCTAGCTCTGCCACCGCCTTATTCCAAAAAAGATAAGACAATATTGAAGGGAATATCCCAACATATAACACACTTAATATTGACACTGGGGTAACAGGCATTGGTCTACCATTGCTGGTTTCATATAAATAAAACGGTAGCAACGCAACCACGCCGATTACAACGGTTAAACCGAAAAAGCCAAAGGGACTAATACCTTCTGGCCTCAGGCGCAACAAAGCCGAATATATAGCCCAGCTTAACACTGCCGCTAAAATCCAAGCAGTGCCCACGTTAAGCAGATCTAAACTCAACAATGTTTCTGGATTCCCTTGCGTCACAACAGTGACAACACCCAACAGCGAGATCAGCATGCCAATAACTTGAATACCACTGACTTTTTCACGAAAGAAGAGCCAAGACAGCATCAAAATAAAAATAGGGCAGGCCGACTGCAACAAAATGCTATTACTGGCCGCAGCGGTTTGCAGCCCTAAATACACCATAGTGTTAAAGCATGCGACACTGAATATGCCAAGGACTATCAGGATAAACCAGTGCTGTTTAATAGCTGGCCAGCCACGACGCCAGTGTGGAATGACAAAGGGTAATATCAAAATCAGAGCGGTGGTCCAACGCCAAAAGCTCAAACCTATAGGAGGCACATCAAGATGCACCGCCCGCCCCAACACAAAATTCCCCGCCCAAAATAGTGTTGTTAGCACTAAGAGCCAATAGGGGGAGATATTAAGAACGGATTGAAACATCACTATCCCTCGTTAAAATTAACTGAGGGATAGTAACGAAATAAGGGCGTCTTGCCCATGAGGCATAATTAATACGCTGCCGAATTAGTGCACAATGGATGATCTTACTGAGTAACCCGCTACAGAGGCTTTAAGATTATTTGCTAAGTTTGCGATGTTGTCTCCAAGGCCATTTAAAGCATGCACCTCTTGAGCTGTATGCTGCACTACTTCATCAATGTGACGAATATTTTGATCAACTTCTACTGCAATCTGAGCCTGCTGCTCTGCAACCGCAGCAATTTCGATACTACTAGAGTTGATGGCATGCACCATGTTGTTAATCGCACTGAATGCCTCCCCAGACTGGCTAACTGTTGAAACACTGGTATCTGCCAATTGATGTCCGCTACTGGCCATTGCCACCGCGTGCTGCACTCGACTTTGTAGCTGTGTAATGGTGTTTTGAATATTACGGGTATAGCCCTGAGTTTTCTGAGAGAGCGCCCGCACTTCATCCGCTACCACCGCAAATCCTCGACCTGCTTCACCTGCTCTAGCTGCTTCAATTGCAGCGTTTAGGGCTAATAAATTAGTTTGCTCAGATACACCCTCTATTGTTTCTAATATTTGCGTAATAGCACCTGTTTCTTGCTGAACCTGCTCGGTAACTGCGGACACTGTGTTCATCTGCTCAGCCAATAAGCGCATATTTCTCATACCATCTTGCACCATCGCATGACCACTTGCTGAGTAGCGGGTCGCTTCTTCCGTTTGTGTAGAGGTTTCCCTGACACTGGTAGCCAATTGTTTTACTGCTGCCGATAGCTGCGTAATCGCTGTTGTGATTTGCAAACTTTGTGTACGCTGCTGGTCAACCCCTTGCTCCAACTCGTGACTGGCATGAGACATTGCCGAAGCATAATCAGATAACTCACCAGATGTTTGTTTTATATGAGAAATAGCCTGTTCATAACTGTCTAAGAACAGGTTAAAAATTAGCGCTAAACGCTCATACTCACTGCCTTTATCTGCCAACACTCGACGTGTTAAATCACCATCTTTAATAATCATCTGCATGGCATCTTGCATATCCAGTAAAGCAGAACTAGCACCATGCTCGCTTACATTAAGACCCCGTTCTTCATCTTCAGGCGACACCCGTAGAGCACCAAACATTTTCAATAAAGAAAAAGCCAAATACCCTAAACCAAAGCCCCAAATGAAAACGGCCCCAACGCCAGTAAGCTGGACAAGTAATTGATCTGTAACACTGCCATTAACCAGAGCAGAAGTGTCGGCAAAGAAGACCAAAACAATAGTTCCAAAGGCGCCACAAACACCATGAGCAGCGACAACATTCACAGGATCATCTATACGCAACACATGTAGTACTACCCATTCTGAAGCGTATAGCAAAGCACCTGTCATCAAACCAATCATCACCGCTCCTGTTGGTTCTACAACCGAACAACCTGCCGTAATTGCGACCAAACCACCTACAACACCATTGAGCAGCTTTTCAACATTCACCTCTCGCTTCTCATGAATCAAGATAGATAATAGAAAACAGCTTAAACCACTTGCACCTGCTGCCAGCATCGTATTCGCCACAATTTTAGCGATACTACCTTCACCAGAAAGCGTGCTACCGCCATTAAAGCCAAACCAACCAAACCATAAAATCAATACCCCAACGACCGCTAAAACTAAGCTGTGACCTTGAATTTTATTAACTTTGCCATCCTTACCAAAAATACCCAACCTTGGACCAACAACCATGGCACCCGCCAAACCTACCCAAGCGCCTAAAGAGTGAACAACTGTAGAGCCTGCAAAATCAATCATGCCTTTTTGTGCCAACCACCCCTCTGCATTCCAGATCCAATGACCTGAGATAGGGTAAATCACGCAGGTCGTGAATACTGCAACCAACACATAGCCGAGAAACTTAGTTCGCTCAGCAATTGCACCAGAAACAATGGTTGCGGCCGTACCAGCGAAAGTCGCTTGAAATGCAAAAGAGGCAAAATCACTAGGCTGGGACAGGCCACTCAAACCAAAACCACTAGTACCAAACCAACCATCCCAGCTCAGGCCAAACATCAGAGCATAGCCAACCGCCCAATAAGCCAGCACAGAAATGATAAAATCTGTGATATTTTTGATCGCTACATTGATACTGTTTTTCGCTTGCGTCAGCCCTGACTCCAGCGCAGTGAATCCAGCCTGCATAAACATCACCAATGCAGCCGCCATCATAATCCACACTAGGTCTAAGTGACCTTGAACGGTTGCTGCATCCATAAAACACCCCTTGTTGATGTAATCGTTATGACGACCTTCAGAGCAAGAGCTATGCCCATAGCATTTGTTAGATTGATAATTCTGAAAAAACAAATCACTCTAGATTTATCGACTAACAAAATACTAATAAACCAGTTTTTATAGTAAGTTTTTGACGCACTAATTTTGACCTTAAAGAGCAATTCTGCACCAATACAGAGCACAAGCATAATAACCAAGAGCTTTGCTAAACTATTGAATACTGTAAACTGTTCACACTGTTTCCAACTCCGGTGATTTGTTATGCATTTGATTATATCTCCCGCCAAAACCTTAGACTTCACAACACCGGCAAAGACCGATCAATATTCAACGCCTCTATTTTTAGACCAAAGCCAAACGTTAATAGATCAGCTTAAAAAATTAAGCCCTGTAGAAATTGCCGTTCTAATGAAGCTGAGTGACAAGCTTGCAGCACTCAATACTGCTCGATTTGATTCTTGGCAACAGCCCTTTACACCGCAGAACGCCAAACAAGCATTACTCGCTTTTCAAGGCGATGTTTATACAGGGTTAGCAGCAGATCAATTCTCAGAAGAGGATTTTGCTTATGCTCAACAAAAGCTACACATCCTATCTGGCCTATACGGCTTATTAAAACCCCTAGACTTGATTCAGCCTTACCGCCTCGAAATGGGCACTGCCTTTACCAACAACAAAGGGAAGAATTTGTATCAGTTCTGGGACGGCCAATTAACCGAACATTTAAATGATTGCCTGTTAATAGATAAACCTGAAAGCACTGAAGCGGTGCTGGTCAATCTTGCGTCTAACGAATACTGGAAGTCGATCCAACCTAAGAAAATTAAAGCCCGCATCATCACACCAGAGTTTAAAGATTGGAAAAATGGGCAATACAAGATCATTAGCTTTTATGCAAAAAAAGCGAGGGGATTGATGAGTGCATTTATTATTAAGAACCGTATTACAGCGCCCGAAGAGTTAAAAGCGTTTAGCAGCGAGGGATATTACTTCAGCCCTGAGCAAAGCAAGGGCGACCAATGGTGTTTTCTTCGAGACCATGATGAATAAGTACAGTTAAACGAAAAAGGCCAACCTCTCTGGGTCGGCCTTTCTCTAGATTAAACCAATAGTATTATTGGTTTTGCTCAATACCTTGCAAATACCAGTTGGCATTTTGTTCACGCATGTCACGCACTAAGTGCCAAGTTTCAGAAAAAGCAGTCGGTAATGAACTGTTTTCACGGATCTGTCCGGAGAAAACAACCGTCGCTTCTACAAGAGATCCTTGCTCATGAATACCACCTAGATGAGCATTCAAACTTACCACCTCAGTATTTGGCTCTTCATCTTGTGCCTTACGTTCGGCAGAGAGCAAGTTATATAGTTCTGGCGTTACAAAATCTTGTATCTCTTGCAGATCATTGCTGTCCCAAGCTTTTTGTAAATGCACAAAATGCCCCTTGGCACGCTCAACAAAGCTATTGGCATCGAACCAATCCGGTACTTGTGGTTGAGGCTGAAAGGCCATTTGAGAAGCTTCTGTGCTCTTAGGGCTCATCAAATCAGTATTAAATAACTGTGATGGTTGCTGCTGCATCTGACCATGGTCTTGCTTCTGATAAGCCGGCATACCCGCTGCCGCTGCCTGTTGACGCTTCCGAGCAATTAATTTGAATATGATAAACGCAGCTAACGCAATCAGTAGGAAATCCATAAATTGGAAACCTTCAAATCCATCACCGAATAGCATTGCAGCCAACAAGCCACCTGCAGCAAGACCTGCCAGAGGGCCTAGGAAACTTTTCATTCTACTACCGCCAGTTGCTGCTGCGGTTTGAGTTTTGCCCGGCTGAGTCAACGTAGACTGGTTTGTTGTCGGCGACGAAGGCGCTGTTCTTGAGAACGTACCTTGTGTTTTACCACCACCTAAGCGCTTTGCTTCTGCCTGATCGATACCTGTACCCATCACCAGAAAAAAGGCAAAAAACCAAATAAACACTCGCTGCATAAAGTTACCTGTAAGTTATCTTATTATCTCGTTATGCTGATAGTTATGGGGGCATTCATCGTAAGTTTCAACTTAACATTGTCTTACCAATAAATTTCAATAAAAACAGAATAGGGAGTTTTTATGCTGATCAATCCCAATAACTCAGCTCTATTAGTCATCGATATTCAAGAAAAGTTGCTACCAGCACTGCATAATCAAAAAAATTTCTTAAATAATTGTCGCTGGCTGATAGAAATAGCTCAAGCACTATCAATACCAACCCTAGCAACAGAACAATATCCCAAAGGTTTAGGCCATACTGAACCTAGCATTGCCAGCCTGATTCAGCCTAACAACATACTTTATAAAGAACACTTCTCTACCGCAGAAGATCCTGAGTGTTTAAAAACCATCAACGCATTAAATGTTGAGCAACTGATTTTAATTGGTTCAGAAGCCCATATCTGCGTATTACAATCTGCCTTAGGGTTAGCTGAACAAGGCTTTGACGTGTTCGTAGTGGCTGATGCCATAGGCTCAAGAAAAGAACAGGACTTAATTCTCGCTCTAACACGTTTCCAGCAAAATGGTATTCAGCTGGTCAGTAGAGAAATGGTGGCTTATGAGTGGCTTTACAAAAGTAACACTGAGCAATTTAGAGCCATAAGCAAAGCCTATTTAAGAGACTAAGACTGCACTTTGTAGATAAGCCTACTAATGAATCCATGAAATTCGGCCCTAAAACTCAGCATCCGAAACGAAAAAACCCCAGTCTATCGCTAGACTGGGGTTCTATATAAGGCGCTTGACGATGTCCTACTCTCACATGGGGAGACCCCACACTACCATCGGCGCTGTACCGTTTCACTGCTGAGTTCGGGAAGGGATCAGGTGGTTCCAATACGCTATTGTCGTCAAGCAAAAAAGGTGTAGATTGAATGTCTGCCAATTAAGCCTATCTGTTATTAGGCCTTCTACTTTGTTCGTATCTTGTATTCTTACGTCCAAGCCTGAGCTTGTCGCTTGTAATCTCTGACGTATCCGTCGATTGTTAAGCAAG
>NZ_FUXG01000025.1 GCF_900167095.1 Oceanospirillum multiglobuliferum | reverse complement strand
GCAGCCCCACATTGAGGCGTTAGTGTTCAAAAGGAGAGAACATGTTTTTTACTTTACTACTCGTAACATTTGGATTGTCAGTCGCTGTTTCATTCGGCGTAGTCCAACTATTTAAGAAGCCCATTGGTGAGATATTCCATCGCATTATAAAAGATCCAATTAGTATCGCGTGGCAAAAATATATTACGTTCGCCACATACGTTGTAGGCATTTCTGGTGGAGTTAGGATTTATCAATTAGAAAGATATATTTCTGCAAGACATAAGGATACGGAGATACTCGAACTGACTATCGAAAGGTGGACTATTGAGGTTTATAGAGCAATCATAGAAACACTTCAAAGTATTGCGTGGATGTATCTAGTTATTTTTATATTTGCGTTAATAGCTTACGTTATTGTTCGTGGTTTTGAGCTTAAAAACACTAACAAGTCAATCCAGCCGACCACTGACGTGTCGGCTGATTGAGGCGTTAGCCCTTAATAGGAATATCATGTGAAATATTTTCAAAAAGGTAGTGGTGAATATTTAGTCTTGGTTCATGGAGCATTAACAGATGGTTCTATGTGGCTCCCTCATACAGATTCGTTGTCTCAGTATTTTGATGTAGTTTCAGTGACTTTAAGTCATTTTGATAATGATGATAACTTAATTTTTGGTCTGAACTCACACGCTCAAGAACTATGTGAGCTTGTGAAAAAGTTAGTTTCAGATAAGCCCGTGAATGTTGTTGGCTGGTCTTATGGTGCAGATGTTGCATTGAACATGATAGCAACGTCTCAATTGCCATTGTCTAAGGTATTTTTGTATGAGCTGGGATATCCCGGTTGTGTTCAAGAAGATGAAATGAAAACTTGGGTTGCGGATGCAGAGTCAATGTTTGAGCCTGTTTTTAATCATGTACATCAGGGGAATTTGAGTTTAGCTGTTGAATCATTGATTGACGGTTCTGGGAGTTGTCATGGTTACTTCGATAAGCAACCAACTGAGGTGAAGAGTTTACAGTTAAAGCAAGCTTATACATTGCCTTTGCAACTAAATCAGCAAGAACATCCATCGATTGATGCCCAAAGTTTATCGAATATCGATCTGTCTTTGATATTTGGGCATGGCGATAAAACACGAGACTTATTTAAGCTGGCCACACAGAGTGATGCACGAGCTTCAAGACACTCAAAATTGGTGGTTATTGAAAATGAATCTCACATGTTACCTCAAGAAAATCCAGAAAAGTTTTCGAGTTTACTAATTGATTTACTGGGGAAAAAGGGCTAACAAACGCTTCAAGAGGGACAGCCAACGCGCGGCATTTTTATTATGCGTTGGTTTTTGTGATTACGGTGTTTGCGGAAAGTTAGTAGTAGCGTTGTCTGCCCCTTAAGCGGGCGTTAGCAGAACAAGGAATAGTCATGATCGACTTTAACAATAAAGGTTTTTTCAAGCTCAAGCAGAACAGTGAATATGCAGAGAAAATTACCGCATTGCTGTTAGACAATGAGGAAATCATTGACTCATACAAATCCATGCGTGATGGCGTGGTTTTCACCAGCAAGAGAATTATTGCCGTCAACGTTCAAGGGTTAACCGGTAGCAAAAAAGATTTCACGTCCATTCCTTATAAAAACATTGTTGCCTATTCGGTGGAAACATCAGGAACGTTTGACCTTGATTCAGAATTGGAAATATATCTATCTTCTGTCGGCAAGGTTAAATTCGAGTTCACCGGAAAAACCTCAATGGTAGAAATATCGAAACACATATCAAAGCATCTGCTTTAATTTCAACTTACACAGTCAGCCGTTTGCTAACAACTGGTTCAAGTCGTTCGCTACGCTTACTCGGGACCGGCTAAAGCCGGCCCCTTAACCAAACGTTAGCCTAGGATAAGGAGGAGAGGTTAAACATGATTGAAACGAAAAGTTCATTTGTTGTATTTATTGTCGAGGATCTCGACGCTGCAAAATCTTTCTATACGAGCAACCTAGGTTTTGAAGTTGTATTCTCTGGTGAGTGGTACATTCATTTGATTTCAAAGTCAGGTATCCAGATCGGTTTCATGTTGCCAGATCAACCGTCCCAGCCAGAAATATTTCGAAAGGCATTTCCAGGGGAAGGTGCGATTTTCAGCTTGGAAGTAGAAGACGCGGATGCGGCATATGAAATAGCAAAATCACAATCACTTCATGTAGTGCTTGGGTTGAAGTCAGAAGATTGGGGGCAACGACATTTCTGCATTCAAGATCCCAACGGTGTTTATTTAGATATTGTTCAGTCATTTGAGCCAACGGAAGAATATGAGAGTGATTATGTCTCGGGGTGAAATTCTTCATTCTTAATTATCGGCTAACAAGTACAGCCAGCAGGACAAACCTACGCTGTAGGCGTTAGCTTTCTCAAGGAATTAATATGAAGAAAAGAGTTACTGGGTTTGACCTTGCAAGAGCTTTGGCGATATTCGGCATGGTCATTGTTAATTTTAAAATTGCCATGAACGCTGAAACTGGCAACTTGCTATTGATCAAATTTGCTGGGCTTTTTGAAGGTCGAGCATCCGCCTTGTTTGTTATTCTTGCAGGTGTTGGTGTGACATTTCTGACCAATAAAGCAAGAGAGTCTAGTGATGGGGCGTTTGTATTAAAAAATCGTTTATCGCTGATAAAGCGCGGGTTATTACTGATTGCGATTGGTCTTCTATATACTCCAATATGGGAAGCTGACATCCTCCATTTTTATGGATTTTATTTTTTAATTGCTGCAGCCATATTCACAGTTAAAGACAAGGCCTTGTTAATTATATCGGCGGTTATCATGCTAATATTCCCAGTCTTAATGCTGTTTCTGAATTATGAGCAGAATTGGAATTGGTCAACATTAACCTATGAAAATTTATGGTCATTCGATGGAATGATTAGGCATATAGTATTTAACGGCTTTCACCCCGTCTTTCCATGGGCAGCATTCTTGATATTTGGGATGTGGCTGGGGAGGCAGGATTTATCTCAAAGCTTGATGAGAAAAAAGTTGCTTGCTTGGTCACTCATCACTTTGCTTGTGACCGAATTTAGTTTTTATTTGATAAGAGTAACTATTGGAGATGGTAGTGCGCTTGAAATGACATCTGAAGAAGTAACATTTCTGTTTTCAACATCTATTATACCTCCATTGCCCCAATACATAATCTCTGCTGGCAGTTCCGCCGTTGTTGTGCTAATTGCCTGCTTATATTTTTCAGATAGATTTTCTGAAAGCAACATCAACAAATGGCTGTACAAAACAGGGCAATTGTCTTTGACCTTGTATGTTGCTCACGTCATTATTGGTATGGGTACTCTTGAGTCAATCGGTCGGTTAGAAAACCAGACAATAAATTTCTCACTACTTAGCGCATTAATATTTTGTGTTTGTGGGATAGTTTTTAGTGTTGTATGGCTTAAGTTTTTTAAAGCTGGACCGTTAGAGTGGGTTTTCCGTAAATTAGCAAGCTAACAAAGCATTGCAGCGGACAAGCTGCTGAATGCGGCGTTATGTGCCTAATGCTTTTCAACATCTATGCTAGTTGTCTTACAAGGAAATCATATGTTTAGAGTTATATATGAGTGGCGAGTGCCGGTTGATAAAATGGATGAATTTCAAAAAGTCTGGTGCTCTACAACTGACTCTATTCATCATACAGTCGAAGGTGCTCTTGGCAGTTTTATGCTTAATTCCTTTGAGAAACCAGAAAAGGTACTAACGATTGCTAAGTGGCGCTCTCGACAAGATTGGGAGTTATTTTGGGAAAATAGTAATCCTGAAAAAATGCAGAAAATGCGCGAAATCGCTGAACGAATTTCGGTTGAGTCATTCGATGAAATAGAAGATCGGACTAAATCATGACCCCGGCACATAACAAACGCTTCAAGAGGGACAGCCAACGCGTGGCATTTTTACTGTGCGTTGTTTTTTGTGATTACGGTGTAATGCGGAAAGTCAGTAGTAGCGTTGTCTGCCCCTTAAGCAGGCGTTATATAGAAGTTCATGAAAACATTTACTATTGAAAATAAACTAAGAGCAGACTCAGGCATTAGCTCTTCTTTTAGATGGCCGTTCATAGCTCTATTCTGGGGGCTTTTCCTTTTTAGCTATGTTAGTTACTCCCAAATTAACTTTGTAGCGTTAGTTTTTGGTGTCATTTACACATTTGGCTTTTTCTATAAGCCTTCACGGAAGGTAAACGATTATTCATTTGGCTTTACAAGATTGGAATTTGGCGAAGAAAACCTCTTGTATAAAAATGGGGACTCAATAATTTGGCACATTCCATATAAAAGGCTGGAGAAAATTCAAGTTTCTCAGCATGGCTCTGGAAGCTTTCTTTCACCTGTGATCAAAGAAATTCTCATTCTAACGAATGACAATGATTCCTATAGTCTAATGGGCGCACTGCCAGATAGTGAGATTGAGGAAATTCAGAAAGAAATCGAAATAGCCAAGAATAAGAGCATATAACAAAGTGCTCCAACTCGCGCACTGCGTGCGCTGGACAGTTTGTAATTCGCGGCTTTGTGGTTTTGCTGCGCAAAAGTATTCCACAAAACCACGAATTACAAACTGCCGTTGAGCACGGCGTTAGGCAGAACTAGCTATGAATGAGAGACAACAGCGTGCGCTGGTACGTTTCAACAATTCTATAGAAGAGCTAAAAGCAGCAGGCGTGATTCGGTCCGACCGATACCTAGGCGATATAGCCGAATTTCTTTGTGCTGATGCTTATGGAATCGATCTCGCTACTAACCAGCGGCAAGCTGGGCACGATGGGTTCAGGCAAGATCTGAAGGTCCAAATTAAGTACGGTGGCGGTAAGAAAACGAACATGGATTTGGGCGACCCTTCGACGTATGACGAGGTTTACGTTGTGCTTGGCAAGGACAGCGTCGTCAGAAAGTATGTACACCCTGCCGACTTTCTCGTATATCGGCTTACTGCGGACGAAGTCAGGAACATGGGAACCACACCTGGGGGGAGTTATTCGTGTGGCGCCAGTCAATTCAATCGTCCTGCTGACCGTTGTATCTCAATTATTAAGGCAGAAAGTGCCTAACAATCGCAGGCACGGCGACGCCGACTACATTGCGCCTTGGGCTCCATTTCGCGGGCGCGCATGCTGCAAGCGTTAGAGAGCACTTCAAACATGTTTAGTGGGAATCGGTAAATGAAAGATGTCGTTGATGCAATCAATTCTAGAATAAAATCGCCATATTTTGGATATGCTGTTTTGGCGTTCTTTGCGCTTAACTGGCGTGGGATATTCTTATTGGCAGTATCAACGGGTTCACCAGCTGAAAGGCTACAGTTGTTTGATACAGAAACAAGTTTCTGGAGCCTTGCCATACTGCCTTTAATTATTGGTGCCTTAGTTGCGGCATCAACTCATTGGCTAAGATACTTATTTCTCCTAGTTGCAAAAAAGCCGCTAGGGTTGATAGAAAATTCAAACCTTGAGGCTGAGCATAGAAAATTTATTCGTCAGGCAGAGCTTGAGCAGGTGCGAGCTGACTTGGCTGCACAGAGAGAAAGCGAACTGATTGATAGAGCAAAAAGAGATGAGTCTATTGCGGAGATATCAGATGAATCCAAGAAGAAGGAGCTCGAAGAAGAAATAAAGAAAATCAGAAACGAGAGGGATGTCAAACTATCGGAGAAGGCTAGAGAATTGCTATTGTCTGCCGCATCAGAAGATAAAGGAGTAATCATGACTCCGAAAACTCTGGGAGAGCAAAGCATACAAGCAGGGAAAAAATCTTTCGGAAAGAATTCAAAAAGAGATTATGCGGAATATCAATCCGCACTTAATGAGCTTGTTACGAGTCGCTACGTTCAGCCTGTTGGCCACAAAGGCGAAATCTATGAGTTAACGCATGAAGGGTGGCAGCTCGCGGATGCTCTCTAACAAAGCCATTAAATTCGCTCCCTACGGTCGCCGGACGCTCGCAAGCTCGCGTGTAGTGGCACACTAAATTTGGCCACCTAATTAGAAGTGATAAAATCACCATAACTGACTAGGTGCAAATATGACAAAACGAACTAGAGCTACTTACTCTCCAGAATTTCGACTAGAAGTCGCGTTACAGATCGTTGATCAAGGACGCTCCATCCGTGAAGTCTCAGAAGCGATGGGGCTGGGTAAGTCCACCGTTGATAAATGGGCTAGGCAACTTCGAGAAGAGCGCAACGGTAACCTGTCAACTGCGATGCCCTTAACGCCTGATCAAATCAAAATCCGTGAGTTAGAGCGTAAACTTAAACGCCTTGAAGAGGATAATGAGATCCTAAAAAAGGCGTCAGCTCTCTTGATGCAGGACTCCATAAAAGGTTTTCGTTAATCCAAGACCTCCAAGAGAGCTGGGCGGTTAAACGGCTGTGTAAACTGTTTAGCACCCATCGTAGCAGCTATCGTTACTGGCAAAGACGCCGCAAAGCCTTAGCACCTGATCGTATCAGTCTAACAGCAGAGCTGAAGCGCTGGTTTGTTCGGAGTAATGGCTCTGCGGGTGAAAGGACCTTGGTACAGCTACTCGCCACATCAGGTTTTAAAGTCAGTCGTTGGCTTGTTAACAAGCTAATGAAGCAAAATGGCTTGGTGAGTCGCCAGTTGCCGACGCATCAATATGCGAAGGCAGAAAGAGAGCACCTCAGTATCCCCAATCAGCTCAACCGTGAGTTCACAGTTAAAGCGCCCAATCAAGTTTGGTGTGGTGATGTGACTTATGTTTGGACAGGATCAAAGTGGTTATACCTTGCAGTGGTATTGGATCTGTATGCACGTAAAGTAGTGGGATGGGCAACGTCTGCAAGCCCCGATAGCGAACTCACCAAGAAAGCATTGAGAATGGCGTATGAAAGCCGTGGCAAGCCTAAGAGGCTGTTATTCCACAGTGATCAAGGTTGTCATTACACCAGCAAAAGTTTCCGCCAACAGCTATGGCGTTATGGCATACGCCAAAGCTTAAGTCGTCGAGGCAATTGTTGGGATAATAGTCCAATGGAGCGATTTTTTAGATCATTTAAAACAGAATGGATGCCGAGAAGTGGCTATCGAGATTTTAACTCTGCGCTAGACGCCATACGGCAGTACATAGTGACGTACTACAACCGTCACCGTCCCCATCAGCATAATGGGGGTTGTTCACCGATGGTAATGGAGCAGGTTTACTGGAAGACTTATAACAAAGTGGCCAAAAACAGTTGACCACTACAAGTATAATTATTTGTGCGAAATGTTCAATTTAATTAAATCGTGCGATTTTTTGCAAAAGTTAAACTAACAATAAATTTAAGAGTGATTCACAATACTTGGCTTTTTTTTGCCCAAAAATTCCGCCAAAAAAATAACCCTACCTTGTGTCCAGTTGTTTGCCTGCCGCCGTACTGCCTATAATTCACTCTCGACAGACACCACTCTCCAGAAATCAAAGGCGCAGGCGTGATCGTGAAAACTTCTACAGAATCTACCCCAACCATCAACTCTCTGGATGATCTGGCGAGCTGCCTCGATTACTCTCTGATCGACAGGCTAACCCCTGATCCGGATGCGACGGATGATGGCGCTGACCATACCCCCCGTCAGGTGTTCAGCGGGCACTATGTGCCAGTTACACCAACCCCTATCGGGCAGCCGGAATATATCGCCCATAGCCCGACCTTCTTCCGCGAGCTGGGGTTGAGTGATGATCTCGCGCAGGATGACCACTTTACCCGTCTGTTCAGTGGTGATCTGGCGAACCTGCCGGAGGGCTTTCGCAAAACCGGTTGGGCGACGGGTTATGCCCTGTCGATTTACGGTACGGAATACATTCAGCAGTGCCCGTTTCAGACCGGTAACGGTTATGGCGATGGTCGTGCGGTGTCGGTGGTGGAAGCGGTGTTGGGCAACCAGCGCTGGGAGATGCAGCTGAAAGGCGGTGGCCGTACGCCCTATTGTCGGGGTGGTGATGGCCGTGCGGTGCTGCGCTCCAGTGTGCGGGAGTTTCTGGCGCAGGAGCACATGCACGCTTTAGGTGTGCCCACCAGCCGTTCGTTAACCCTGTATGTGTCTAAAACTGATGCGGTGAAACGCCCTTGGTATTCCGAAGGTTCCCGCTCCATGGACCCAGATCGTATGGTGGCTGAACCCGTGGCGATCACCACCCGTGTTGCGCCGTCGTTTATTCGTGTCGGTCAGTTGGAGCTGTTTGGCCGTCGTGCCCGTAAACGGCAGCCTAATGCTTTGGCCGAGCTGGAACAGCTGGTGCGCCATCTGATCCAGCGGGAATATTCTGATGAAATCCAAACTGAGCTGAGCCTGCCGGAAAGCGTTCTGACCCTCGCCAAAGCCTTCCGTGGTCGACTGACCCAACTGGTGGCAAACTGGATCAGAGTGGGTTACTGCCAAGGCAACTTTAACAGTGATAACTGTGCCGCTGGTGGCTACACGCTGGATTACGGCCCCTTTGGTTTTATCGACGCCTTTAACCCCCATTACCAGCCGTGGACGGGGGGCGGTCAGCACTTTGCCTTTATGAATCAGCCAGTGGCGGCGGGTAAAAACTTCGGCAGTTTCTGCAGGGCGTTGCAGCCGTTACTGGCGGACGAGCCGGAGGCATTACGCCAACTGCACGAGATCGAGCGTGATTTTGATAACGCCATGCAGGCGGAGATGGAAGCGATGTGGGCGGCCAAACTCGGGTTAAGCCTGTTTGATATCGAGCTGTTCCGTCGTCTGGAAATGCTGATGCTGCTGATGCCTGTGGATTACACCCGTTTCTTCCGCATCCTATCGGAGCTGTCTTTTACAAGCTTGTCCGCTGAAGAATTGGCGCAGGATCTGAATACCCTGAAAGCCAGCTTCTACAACGGCAAAGGCTATGAGGCGGTTGCCCTGCACCCCCGATACAATCTGGATTATGCCGAGATGGAGCACCGCTGGACCGAGTGGTTAAGCCAGTGGCGGCAAGCGATTATGCGTGAGGCGGTAGAAGCCGATAAGTGCGGTGAAACCCCACGCTCAGAAGCACAAGTACGCGCCGGAATGAAAGCGGCTAACCCGAAATATACGTTAAGGGAGTGGTTGTTGGCTCCCGCCTATCAGGCCGCCGCGCAGGGGGATTACAGCCTGATTCATGAGCTGCAAAGCGTGATGACGCAACCTTACGCGGAGCAATCCGCAGAGATCGACGAACGCTTCTATCGCCTGAAGCCGATAGAAGCCTTTGGTGCTGGTGGTGTCTCGCACCTGAGTTGTTCTTCTTAATTCGTTTCAACTATGGAGAATAAAAGGAAAGCCGAGACACCCATAATTTACTCTACCAACGCCAGCTCTATGATCTGCGTTTAAAGCACAGGTGTTACGAATAGCTGATACGACTTAGCACCGAAACCTTGATCAATAACAAAAGTGTTAGTCATTTCGGGTATAGCCTGATGGCTGGTAGTTGCCAGCGTATCAAAAAAGAGGTAAAAAGAGCTTTGCTAGAAGCAAATAGTGAACCAATCGAGCGACTTAGGCGTGGAACAGGCCAAAAAATAGCGCGTAGATAAGCCACAGGTTTACAGGGAAAGCATCACGTTAAAAAGCCCCCTTAGAGTCTTGCGGCTGTTAAAAAAACTGTCATAGCCATGGCTTTGCCATCTATATAACTGCCTAATAGTTAAGCTTTCAACTGGGAGTTAGACTTTTAAACGTCTATGTCTAACTACCTTCAAATCACAGGACGTGGAGAAATAAAGTGAAAAAAATAGCGTTAATGTTAATGATGGTAATACTGAGTGGCTGTGCAAGTCATGCGGAAATAAAAATGGCAACTGTCACAAAAGTTCATGATCCAGTATATGAAAATAAAACACTAAATTATGAGGTGTTATATAGCCAGCCAAAACCAGGGGTGTTTTCTGGAGGAGAGCAATTAGCATTAGTACCATTAGAACAGGCTGAGCTTTCAGTTGCATCAGCATCTACCTTAAAAGAACTACCTAAGCTTATATTTAGTCAACTGCCCGTTTCAGTAAAGCACTTGGCCGAAAATCCTGATTTTATATTAAAACTTGAAATTATCGCTCACGATAAAAAAGGGCCTGCTTATGCAGAGCATGAATTTGCAAAAAGTTTAGGTAAAGGTTTGCTTACTCTAGGTTTAGGGTCACAAGAATATAACATTATAGCTGATTTTGACGTTAAGTATTATCTGATACAAAATGGAAAGGAAATTTTTACCAAAGAGTTTAAGGTGAAAGATGAAGTCGATCACGAAAAAGGGAGTTTTGATTCTCTTAATACGTTGAAAGAATTTACGTCACAAATGTTAGAAAAACATTTAATTCTAACCCTGCATGATTTCTTCACTGAAGCAGCAGTGTACGTGAAAGCCTAACAAGCCAGTCAAGCAGGACTAAAAACAGTATGCTAGGTTTCGCTTTACTGCCAGTTATAGCAAACTGTTTTTAGCCTCTTATTGGAGTATTATGAATTTCATTAAACTGACTACAAAGGAGAAATCAATGTCAGATATGCAAGAAGCAACCGCAGCACCACAGTCTTTATCCACTAAAGATGATGCTGCAAAAACAAATGCCCTTATTGCTTACGGCCTTATGGTTGTTGGTCTATTTACGGGTATCTTTTGGATCATTGGGGCAATTTGGGCAATGGTTAAAAAGGGAGAGGCACAAGGAACGATATTTGAAGATCATTATTCAAACATTATAAAAACATTCTGGTGGGGTCTTGGTCTTTCTATATTGGGCTTTATTTTAGCGTTTGTTGTTGTTGGCTATTTCATATTGTTAGCTGTTTGGATTTGGTCAATTTACAAAGTCATTAAAGGCCTGGCAAAAATAACTTCAAACAAAGCATACAATTCATAACAAGGCCAGTCAGTAGGACGCAGCAAAGCTGCGCCTCTGCTGGCGGCGTTAGGTGTTAAATCGTCCGGCACTTAACTTAAATTAAAAGGACAATACTTAGGGAAAAAACATGAAAAAGGCTGTATGCATATTTGCGCTATCCGCGACGCTTCTCGGTGGTTGCGCGACAATAGTTGGGGATAAAACTCAGGTCGTACCAATATCTAGCAACCCTAGTGACGCGACAATACTTATCACTGACGAAAAAGGTGTGCAAATATTTAAGGGGCAGACCCCAACAAGCGTAACTCTACAAAAAAGTAATGGTAGCTACTGGGGCAAGAAGAGCTTTACTGTCGAAATAACGAAGTCAGGATATGAAAACCAGGTGATTCCAATCACTGCTAGCGCAAATGGATGGTACATTGGTGGGAATATTATTTTCGGTGGGCTAATCGGTTGGTTTATTATTGATCCATTAAATGGCGGTATGTATACCTTGTCTCCTGAGCAGATAACATCAACTCTCGGTGAGAAGGTGGCACACAACAATACTGCAACTGATGGAAGTATTTCCATTGTTCTTCTCCAAGATGTGCCGCCATCATTGCGTGGTCAAATGAAGAAAATCAACTAAAACACCTAACAATGGCATCGTGTGGGACTGGCAACCGCATCTCTTCGCTCTGCGGTTGCCAGCCGTCAGATATCCATTGAATAATTCGAGTTTAGGAGTGTAAATGTTATATGAAATATTGGTTGGTTTGAATGTGGTGGATGATATCAGATATAATGATTATCGTGATGCTATGAAATCAATCCTTTCTGATTATGAAGGTCGATTTGGCTATGACTTTATAGTTTCGGATGTATTGGCTTCAGAAGGTCATACTGATATTAACAGAGTATTTACAATAAATTTTCCCAGTAAAAACAAAATGGAAGATTTTTTCTCTGACCCTAAATATTTAGAAGTTAAAGAAACATATTTTGTTAAGTCTGTAGGTAGTGTAACGATAATATCTAGCTACGAGAAAGAGGCTTAAAAAGGCTTTTAAAGTCGGGAAAAGTTGAGTTGGCCTTTATTAGTTCTTCATTTTCTTGTTAATCTAAGTTAAATGGCATTATATTTTTTCATTGAGGAAATTAGGGGTTGAATTGAGATCAATATTAGCATTGCTTATCGTATTATATTCAATCAGCGCACAAGCTGATCCAGTTAAGTTCGATAAATATGGCTTTAGCATTGATATGCTAGACGGAAACGCGGGTAATGCAGGTGCACAAGTGCTTCAAATGTATTTACCTGCCGATAATGGATTTGCTTCAAATGTAAATGTGTTAATACAACCGTATCCAGGTACGCTCGAAGACTACAAAAAACTATCTGATGCTCAATTTGCTCAGCTAGGACTAACCATTATCACGTCTACTATTAGTGATGGAGTTTTAATATTTGAATATAAGGGAGTGGTGCAGGGTCAAAATCTGCATTTCTATTCAAAGGCAATTAAAAACGGTAATAATTTCTATCTCGCTACCGCAACAGACTCAGCTTCGAATTGGTCAAAGAATAAAGGCCTGCTTATGAAGAGCGTTAATAGTTTTAAAGTCCCGTAAATATAACAAGGAGGCAGATCCACCCTTCGGTGCTGACCTCCGCTACTCTACAGCTTCTCTGTGCTGTCTAAACTGGTCAATATCTGGTATTGGGAAAAATCATGGCGAGTGCCTTTGAAAGTATTGCTCAAGGTGTGCAGGAAGCCATCCAGAAATCTTGTCATATATCGCAAAACTTTATCTACTAGGCTTTAAGCAATGCTATCTATTAAAGGAATGAGCGATGATCACACTCTCACAGTTAACTGAGTTACTAGGCTGGGCGTCGGTAATCAATATTGCCTATCTTCTACTCGCAACAATCATGATTGTGTTTATGAGAGATACAGTATCTTCCATTCAGAGCAAGATGTTTGGGATAGATAAAAAAGAGCTTAATGTTAAGTATTTTGATTTTATAAGTACTTACAAAATTGTGACGCTAGTTTTTATCGTGGCGCCATATCTTGCTTTAAAGGCCATGGGTCAGTAGAGCTTAAACAAGAGGGCAGCGAGTAGCTTCGCTGCCCACAAATCCCTCTTATTGGGCGCTAATCCTTAGCCCTCTGTTTTTCACGCTTTACTATCGGTGCTTTACCCATGACATCCTCGGTTTCATCCGTTAACTGCTCCCCATCTAATCAAAACGACTTGCCGATTCTGGCGCAGGTGCCTGAGTTGGTGGCTCAGCTGCACGCTCAAGAGCTGGCGTTGCTGTCGGCGGAGCCGGGTGCGGGTAAAACCACGCGTTTGCCTATTGCGCTGATGCAACACCCTGCCTTCCAAAACGGGAAGATCATCATGACTGCGCCCCGTCGAGTAGCCGCGCAGGCGGCAGCATCTTATATGGCGGGGCTGATTGGGGAGTCGGTGGGTGAGCGTATCGGTTATCGAGTAAAGGGGGAGTCTAAGGTTAGCGCGCAGACTCGCTTGGAATTAGTGACCTCTGGCGTACTGTTGCGGATGTTGCAGCGTGACCCAACATTAGACGGTATCAGTCTTGTGATTTTGGATGAGTTCCATGAGCGCACGGTGGACTCTGATCTGATTTTGGCGCTGTGCCGCCAGATGAATCAGCTCTATCGGGATGACAATCCGGCGGGGCTTTTGGTGATGTCGGCCACGTTGGCGCAAGAGGCGTTGGAAACCGCATTGCAAGTGCCGATTCTTTTCTGCGAAGGTCGCGTTTATCCACTGGAATACCACTACAACCGCACCAGTGTGCCGTTATCTGATCGAGTGCAGGCGACCATTGAGCGCTGTTTAGAGGTGATAGACACTCAGAATGGCGATCTTCTCTGTTTTCTGCCTGGTGTCGGGGAGATCAATCGGGTAGCAGAAGCCCTTTCTGCCCGCTGCCAGCAAGCCAATATTGACCTGCGCCAACTGCACGGCCAGCAGAAACTGGCAGAACAGCAGGCGGCTATTGCTCCGGCACAAAAGGCTATGCGCCGCTGTATTCTGGCTACCGCTATTGCGGAGACCAGCCTCACCATCGACGGCATCTGTTTAGTGGTGGATTCCGGCCTTGCCCGTGAAGCTCGCTTCGATAAAGAAGCCGGAGTGGTGCGCTTGCACACCCGCCCCGTCACCCGCGCCGAGGCCAAACAACGTGCGGGTCGTGCGGGGCGTACACAGGCCGGTCAGGTGTTCCGCTGCTGGAGTGAGGATCAGCAGGGCGCGCTGTCGCCTCAGCCAGAGCCGGAGATCAATCGGCAGGATCTATCAGAGTTGGCGCTGCAACTGGTGCAGTGGGGTTCCGATGATCCTGATGAATTTGATTGGGTCACGCCGCCGCCAAAATCCCGTTGGCAAAGTGCGCTTTCCCGATTGCAACAATTAAAGTTGCTGGAGATGGCGTCCGGTAGCAGTAGCTTGCAGTTAACTGCTTTCGGACAAGCCTCCCGTGAGTTGGTGCTGTCCGCTCATCTTGGGCGTGGTTGGCTCAGTCTGTTACAGGCAGCAGACAAAGGGGTTGATACACTCAAAGCCGAGCAGTTGGCGGCCTGTGCCTTTGTCTTCAGTTTGTTACAGGAAGGTGCACATCTGCCAGAAAACGCGCTGTTATCTGCTTGCGAACATCTGATTTTATCCCCTGATCCGGCCAATAAAGCCTTGTGCAAACGTATCGAACAGGGTGCTATTCGCCTGCTGAAAGAGAGCCATCACCTGATTCAGAGTAGCAAAAGCACAGATACTGTATATAAAAACAGTTTCAATTTACTTTCAGGGTTAAGCTCAGCGCAGAAGCCTGCCGCCTGCCTGATCGCTCAATTGCAAAATACAGTGTTTATCGACCTCATGATTGAAGGGCTTTGTCACGCTTATTCGGATAAGGTTGGCCTCAAACAAACACAGAATACCGCTAACACAGGTGATGCAGGGATCTACAAACTGAGCAATGGCCGACAAGCGCAATTGAAAAGCCATCAGCAGCCAGAGTTTGTGATCGCCCTACACGCCCGCTCATTCAGTCAAGACAGTCGGGAAACCCTAACCCTTTGGTTAGAACTGGATAAAAAAACAGTCACCGATCACTTGGCGGATCAGATTCAGCATCAGCCTTTCTGCCACTGGCAGGGGGATCGCCTGATCAACAGTGTACAAACTCGCCTTGGGGCGCTGGTGTTAGATGAGAAACAGGGGGAGAAGCCGAATCAGGCGGCACTGAATCAAGCAGGTATCCTACGTTTGCAACAACAGGGGATTGATGCTCTACCTTGGCAGGAGGCCGATATCGCCCTACGCCAGCGCATTGAGTTCTTGCGCCAGAACCTTGCGGATCAGAGCGATGAACAATGGCCGGATCTGACAGATCAAGGTTTGCTAGATTCTGTGGAAGCGTGGTTAGTGCCATTTCTAACGGGGGTCAACAATCAGCGCCAATGGCAACAGTTACCCATCAGCGACATGCTGAAAAGCCTGCTCAGTTGGCCGCAACAGCAGGCGTTGGACACTCTGGCTCCGGCGATGTTTCAAGTCGCCTCAGGCCGCTCGGTGAAGATCGACTACAGCCAGAACCCGCCCACCGTCAGCACCAAACTACAAGAGATGTTTGGCACGGAACAAGTGCCGACTATTGCAGGCATTCCCGTAACTATTCACCTGCTTTCACCAGCGGGGCGACCACTGGCCGTCACCTCAAACCTCGCTACCTTCTGGCGAGAGGTTTACCCTGAAGTGCGTAAAGAGATGCGCGGACGTTATCCCAAACACCCTTGGCCGGAAGATCCACTCACCGCAGAAGCGACCCATAAAACGAAAAAGAAGCTGGGAAATTGAGTAATTGAGTATAGAAAAAGAACTTGAGGAAAGGCGATAGGCTTGAGACTGAAGCCACCTTTTAAATAAAGGTGGCTTCTTGGCGAAGAGATTAACCTAATGTCTTCGCTAAACGATCTAGCGCGTCTTCTAACTTAGCACGGCTAGTTGCAAAAGAGATGCGTAGACAACCTGGGGTGCCAAAAGCAGAGCCTGGCACCATTGCAACGCCTGCTTTTTCAAGCATCACTTCGGCAAACTCGACGTCATTTTCAACGCCTGGGTAAGCTTTAATCGCTTCAGAGTAATCTGCAAACGCGTAGAAAGTACCATCGCCCGGTAGGCAGTTTACACCCGGAATGCTGTTCAGTTTTTCAACAACAAAGTCATGGCGCTCTTTGAAGGACACTAACATCTCTGCGATACATTCTTGCGGGCCGTTCAAGGCAGCTTCAGCTGCGGCCTGAGAGATTGACGCAGGGTTTGAGGTGCTCTGAGACTGCATCTTTTTCATAGCGCCAATCACTTTAGCAGGACCCGCTGCGTAACCAATACGCCAGCCTGTCATGCTATAAGCTTTAGAAACACCGTTAAGAACGAAAGTACGGTCATACAGTTCTGGGCAGGCGTTCAGGATGTTGCAGAACTTCTCCTCAGTCCACAGAATATGCTCATACATATCATCACTTGCGATCATAACATGAGGGTGTTTCTTCAATACTTCAGCCAGTGCTTTCAGCTCATCAAGCGTATATGCCATACCACTTGGGTTTGATGGGCTGTTGATCACAAACAGTTTAGTACGTGGCGTAATTGCGGCCTCTAACTGCTCTGCTGTAATTTTAAAACGGTTAGCTGCACCAGTTTCAATGAAAACAGGCTTACCTTCTGCAACCAACACCATATCAGGGTAAGACACCCAGTAAGGTGCTGGAATGATCACTTCGTCACCGGGATTGATCAGAGCTAAAGACAAGTTGAAAAAGCTCTGCTTACCACCTGAAGAAACCAAAATCTGGTTTGGCTCGTATACAAGGCCATTGTCGCGTTGAAACTTATCAATAATGGCTTTTTTCAGGCTTGGTGTTCCATCAACTGCGGTATACTTTGTGAAACCCGCTTTGATTGCTTCAATAGCCGCTTCTTTAATATGTTCAGGGGTGTCAAAATCAGGCTCACCAGCACCAAGGCCAATAATATCCTTGCCTGTTGCGCGAAGCTCCGCAGCACGATTGGTTACTGCTAAAGTCGGAGAAGGTTTGATTGACTGCACGCGGTCTGACAGTTGTACGTCCAAGCTGGTATCCTCGATTCATTTTCGCTCAGAAAATAGGCGTTTAACATTGAGAATCATACAGGAGTTAATGGCCTGCCGTGAAGTGTAGAAATGGTAAAAAGTGTGTGCGAATCACTGTTTATAGCCTGTACCGAAAAGATGTAGTGATCTTTTCTGGCAAATAAGTTTTTAACAAATAATTGGCCTGATAAACCATGGAATTACAGAAAAAATTTACTTTAAAGTCCCGTTTTGAACCAGCGGGGGATCAACCTGCGGCAATTGATGCACTTTGCAAAGGTTTAGACAGTGGTTTAGTACATCAAACACTGCTGGGCGTTACAGGTTCTGGAAAAACTTTTACGATGGCAAACATCGTAGAAAAAGTGCAGCGCCCAACCATTGTACTGGCACACAATAAAACACTAGCAGCCCAGCTGTATGGTGAGTTCAAAGATTTTTTCCCTAATAATGCTGTAGAGTACTTTGTATCTTATTACGACTATTATCAGCCAGAAGCCTACGTGCCCTCATCGGACACCTTTATTGACAAAGATGCTTCTATTAATGAGCACATTGAGCAGATGCGTTTATCTGCTACCAAGGCGTTACTGGAGCGACCTGATTGTTTGATAGTGGCAACCGTTTCAGCTATCTATGGCTTGGGCGATCCGAAGTCTTATCTGAAAATGGTGCTACATATTGACCGTGGTGAGCGCATTGATCAGCGCAAAATATTACGCCGTTTAGCAGAGCTTCAATATACCCGTAACGATATTGATTTTCGTCGTGCTACTTATCGTGTGCGTGGCGATGTGATTGATGTATTTCCTGCCGAATCAGAAAACGAAGCAGTGCGGATTGAGTTATTTGATGATGAGGTAGAGTCTATTTCGATCTTTGATCCATTAACAGGGCAGCAGCTGCGTAAGATGCCTCGGATCACTATTTATCCGAAATCACACTACGTTACACCTAGAGAAAAAGTACTGGAAGCCGCTGAGAATATTAAGGTTGAGTTGCAAGAGCGTATCGAATGGTTTCGTCAGCATGACAAACTCGTAGAGGCTCAGCGTGTAGAACAGCGCACATTGTACGACATTGAAAT
The DNA here is from genome assembly GCF_900167095.1 of Oceanospirillum multiglobuliferum. Taxonomy (GTDB): domain Bacteria; phylum Pseudomonadota; class Gammaproteobacteria; order Pseudomonadales; family Halomonadaceae; genus Oceanospirillum; species Oceanospirillum multiglobuliferum. The sequence goes on along the minus strand of NZ_FUXG01000025.1, from coordinate 24,470 downwards.
GATGATGGAGCTAGGCTACTGCAACGGTATCGAAAACTATTCCCGCTATTTATCTGGCCGCAATGATGGTCAGCCACCACCGACATTTTTTGATTACCTACCCGATAATGCACTACTCTTTATTGACGAATCCCATGTGACGGTGCCCCAGCTGGGCGCAATGTATCGTGGAGACCGCTCTCGTAAAGAGACATTAGTGCAGTATGGTTTCCGCTTGCCATCTGCCTTAGACAACCGCCCGATGAAGTTTGAAGAGTGGGAACAGATCTCACCGCAAATGATCTTTGTTTCAGCAACGCCCGGCAACTATGAAGCAGAGCACCAAGGCCAAGTTGTAGAGCAAGTGGTACGCCCTACGGGCTTGCTTGATCCAGAAATAGAAGTGCGTCCAGCAGGTCAACAAGTTGATGATTTGCTATCGGAGATCCATCTGAGAGTAGCCGTTAATGAGCGGGTATTAGTGACAACCCTTACAAAGCGGATGTCTGAAGACCTAACCCATTATCTTTCAGATTTAGGTGTAAAGGTACGCTACCTACACTCTGATATTGATACGGTTGAGCGGGTTGAGATTATCCGTGATCTACGTCTAGGTGTATTTGATGTATTAGTAGGCATTAACTTGCTACGTGAAGGCTTGGATATGCCTGAAGTGTCTTTAGTGGCTATATTAGATGCCGACAAAGAGGGCTTCTTACGCTCTGAACGCTCTTTGATACAAACTATCGGTCGAGCTGCACGCCATGTAAATGGTAAAGCTATTTTATATGGGGATCGCATCACTGGCTCCATGCAGCGTGCTATTGATGAGACCTTGCGTCGTCGTGCAAAACAGATCGAACACAATCAGCTACAGGGAATTACCCCAACAACGGTGCAGAAAAATGTTGCTGACATTTTAGAGGGCGCACGTATTCCCGGTAAAAAAGTCAGCAATAAAACACGCAAAGTGGCAGAAGATTCCGCAATTTATCAAACAGATGTAGACACTATGTCTCCAACTCAGTTATTAAAAGCCATCAGCCAGTTAGAAGATAAAATGTATGAAGCGTCAAAAGCTTTGGAATTTGAACAAGCTGCTAAAATAAGAGATGAAATTCACCGTTTGAAGGCTCGATTGATACTATGATTGTGTTTGGGTATTTAACAATATGCCTCGTCAGAGCATAGTAAGTTTAAGGATTTTATGATGCCTATGGAAAAGCAAACTCGATGGGGCACTTTAGCTGTTGCGTTATTAGTTTTGCTCGCTTCAACAGTAGGATTTATTCAAATTAATGAAATTGAAACTGAGCAAAAGCGTACGCTAGCACAGCAAGAGCTAACAATGCTGAGCGATCTGACATCGCACTGGGTGAATGAACAAAAGACACAGATCGAGGTTTGGGCACAGTTACTTGAGGCGCTACCCACTCTTGATCAAGAGCATCTAGTCGCATTGTTAGATAAGAATGCGTTATATACCTACTATATACTGGACAGTAATGGTTATGTTCAACATGCACAGGATGAGCAGTGGCTAGGGCAAGTTCATCCTATCGTTTACCAACAGGTTTTATTCCAGAAAGTGTTGCAAGGCGACACTCAGTGGTTATTGCCTTATCGCTATAAGCCGCCAACTCGCGACCTATCTGGTAACGTTAAAAGTGACTTAGAGCAATTGCTAATTGCAGTACCTTTGAAGCATAACGCTAAAATTAAGGGCGTGCTGATCGCTACAATTAGTTTTCAGCCTCAGTTATATCCGATTTATCGAAATCTTTTACCTGCTAATACAGCCTTTTTCTCTGTATCTCATCAGCAGCAAGGCATTATTTCTATAGGGCAAAGAAACCCAGAGAAGCGCAATCAAATACAAGCAGAGATTCAAAACAAATCTTTGGAGCTTGATTTTTACTTAAGCTATCAGCCTTATATTTTTATGGACAGTTTGCAGTTACATCACTGGTTGTTGCTGTTTACAGGAGGCCTATCGCTGACCAGTATTTGTTTTTTATTTCTTTCATTTCAGTCAAAAGGCTCACAAAAGCTACCTGCTCATCAACTTGGAAAGCTCATGTTTGAGCATTCCGGAGAGGGCTTAATTCTTTTGAACCATAATGGAGATGCTGTCAGTTTTAATGCACTCGCTCAGCAACTTTTAGCAGGAGAAAATGAGATAGGACTCGCTGAGTTAACAACGTTATTGTTAGAACTAAGCTTGCGACTTAAAACAGATTCTGGCGATGACGCACCAAATTTCACTTCTCTAATCCAGCAGGCAGACTCTGACACTTATTTTGGTTTATGGAGCCAAGGAGAGTCACAAAAACTACTCTCCTGCCATTTCAATAAACTTGAAACCCAACGTCAGGTCACTTTAGTACAAATAAAAGATGTTTCTGTCAGTCGAACCGAGTTGATTCAGCTAAAGCGCCAAAGCGACACCTTAGAGCAAGCAGCAGAGCTAGTATTTTGGGTTAAAGAGGACGGCGGAATTATTTATGCCAACCAAACTAGCCTGCAAATATTAGGTTACTCAAAAGCAGACATGCTCAACCTGCGCTTAAAAGACATTGATGCAGCCATTAATGAAGATAGCTGGCACTTGCTTTGGTCAAGAGTGCGTCGTGGCGAAACAGTTCAACATGAGGCAAGTTTACTCAAACGTTCTGGCATGAGCTTTCCGGCCGATACTCACATGAGTTTTTATCAGGATAGCTATGACGCATTTATCTGTGTATTTGCCCGTGATATCTCTTTAAGAAAGCGCCTCGAAGTTGATCTCTATAGAAACCGTGCACAACTTGCCGACAAGCTTTCAGTCACTTCACAAGAGTTACAGGTTAGAGAGGCTGAAAACGAAGCTTTACTAGAAGCACTGCCTGATCTGTTATTGGTGTTTAACGCACGTTTTGAACTGCTGCACTATCAACAGCCCAAAGGAGACCCCCTTAAGATCTCTCTACGTAATGGTATTAATCTGTTTGATCTCTTCTCAGTGCTATCTGAGGAAGAGTTAAGAAGAACACTACTAGAGCCAAAACAGAGCGCTCAAGCCCGTTATTTTGCTGAAGTAACTCGTGCAAGTGCTAATAATTTGCAAATTTTAGAGTTGAGATTTGCTAGAGCCTCAGACAATAGAATCATTGTGATGGTGCGCGATATTAGCACACGTAAAAAAGAGGAGTTTATACGCCAGTTTAACAATAGCTTGTTGACCCATATTTCTACTTTGCAAACACGCTTTATCTGCGCCAAAGAGAAAAAGCCAGATTTGACCTCACAACTCAATAACCTAATGCACTTGGCACAAGCAAACTTTGGCTTTTACGCACTAACAGAGCCACTGCAACAGAAAATTGGTGAAGGCGCAATTTGTGAGCAAATTAACGCAAATGAAACCGCACTTACTACAGAGTGCCGATTAAAATTGCGCGAATGGGGGCAACAATGCGTGACCAAGTGGTTACACCATGAGCGCCCACTTAACCCAGAGCTGGTTCTAGTTGATGATATTCTACCGGGTTATTGCAGCTCATCCTCTGATCCATTACAAAAGTCAGGCCTTCTTATCTTGCCCGTTCTTTCAGGTGTTGACCTGCAAATGGGTTTTTTCATATTAGTCAACGATACAAGAAGCTGGTCGGCGGAGGTCAGCTTGTTTGAACCTTGGATTGCCACTTGCGCAGCAATTCTAGCGGGTTATGAAAATGACCAAGAACGCCTTTGGGCAGAGTTTGGCTTAAAGCAAGAGAAAGAGAGAGCCGAGCAAGCAAACCAAGCCAAAACCCAATTTTTGTCTCGAATGAGCCATGAGTTCAGAACACCATTAAATGCGATCCTTGGTTTTGGACAGCTCATTATGTTGGAGTCAGAGGATCTCAGTGAGGATCACTACGAACAAGTGGAGCAAATTGTAACCTCAGGGCAAGAGATGTTGGCACTGGTCGATGAAATACTGGATCTGGCAAAGCTAGAGCGTAACGAGTTCAAGCTGATGCTAGAACCTATTGATATTAGCCAAGTATTAAAACAAGTCGTAACAGAGCATACGCCCCAGCTTACCCGTGACCAGTTGCAGCTTAATCTTGAGATACCTGATCAAGTCATCATAGTGCAAGCCGATCAAGCGCGATTAAAACAGATGATTAACTGCTTGTTGCATAACGCGATAAAATTTAATCAGCCTAATGGTAGCGTATCGGTCAGCCTACTCAGTACAGCTGAACACTGCATATTCAAAGTACAAGATACAGGGCTAGGTATTGAAGAAAGTTTCTTGTCACAACTGTTTTCGCCTTTTGAGTCTGCCGAGGGTAGCATTCATGCTCAAGGCATTGGAATCGGTTTGGCACTAAGCAAGCACATTGTAGAGGCGATGGGCGGCTCAATTGAGGCTGAGTCTAAACTGGGCGTTGGTAGTTGCTTCACCGTTCGATTACCTTTGTATTCGCAAGTTAAAAATACTCAACCCTCCAATATAATGCAGCCGAATCATTCATCTAATAGCGTCGACTCCCAACGTTTTGAGCTGTTATACATTGAAGATGAAGTCAGTAATCAGCAGCTACTAGAACGCTTCTTCGCGCGGGAAGAGCACCAAAAAGCAGGCTTTGTCCTAACCATAGCCTCAACGGTGGAAGATGGCCTTGAGGCTTTTCTAAACCGTTGCCCTGATTTAATTATTATGGACATGAACCTGTCAGGTATCTCAGGCGCGGAACTTTTAGCCGTCATTCGAACTCAACCCATGGGGGATGAACTGCCGATAATTGCACTAAGCGGGCAAGTAGAGCCTGAGTATATTGATGAAGCACTAGAGCAAGGCTTTGATGACTATCTTTGCAAACCTCTAGATTTTCAGCTGTTAATGTCAGTGATACAACGTTATCGCAGCTAAAATAACTGTTATGTAGAAATATGTGATTATTTAACTTAGATTTTGTGATTTAAAACATTAAAAACAGAAGGGAAAACGGATGTTTAAAAAGCTACTTGCAACTGTGGGTATTGGCGGTGCTAAAGTTGATACCATTTTAACCTCTGAATTACTAAGCCCTGGTGACAACTTTAGTGCCAATATCGTAATTACAGGTGGTGATACTGAGCAAACAATTTCAGGCTTAGACTTGGCCTTAATGACAAGAGTCAAAGTGAAACGTGATGAAACGGACATGATTGCCAATCAACGTATTGCGCAATGGCGTATTGCTGACAGCTTTGTGATTAATGCGGGTGAAACCAAAACAATACCCTTCAGCGCTCAACTACCATATGAAACCCCTATCAGCGCTAATGGCGCACGAAATAACCAAACTAAAGTTTGGATCTCAACAGGTCTAAACATTGATATGGCAATAGATGCAAGCGATAAAGACCCGCTTAACATCATCGCAACGTCTATACAAAATAAAGTGCTGCAAGCTATGGATCTTTGTGGTTATAGTCTGGTGAAGGCAGATGTCGAGGAAGGACAGCTACGAGGCAACGGCTTTGTATCCAGTATCGGATGCTATCAAGAGCTAGAGTTTAAGCCTAATAAATTCGCATTATTTGGTTTAAATGAAGTTGAAGTGTCATTTGTGGCAACGCCGCAAGTAACACATGTATTACTAGAACTGGATCGCAATTTTGGTGGCGATAGCTATCGTAGTATGAGCTTGGATAATGGGTTGTCTCAAGACCAAGTGACCGCTCAGATCAAGAACTTCTTGGGCTAAGTGTCCAATATTAACTTTAATATCGCAGGAACAGACTTATGATGACTTCTTTGGTGCTCACCCTTATTGGCCCAGATAAACCAGGATTAGTAGGATTACTATCACAAACCATTGCTAGCCATCAAGGTAATTGGCTTGAGTCTGGTATGTCTCGGCTTGCGGGTAAGTTTGCTGGCATATTAATCACAGAAGTGCCAGAAGACCAAGCAGATGCATTAATTGCAGCACTGCTTGACTTAGAAAGCCGTGGCTTAAAAGTAACGGTGGAGCGTACAGTAGAACCTGAGCCAATTGAAAGCCAAGTCAAGTTTACGCTAGAACTTGTTGGGCATGACAAGCCCGGGATTGTGCGTGAAATCTCTCAAGCACTGGCTAAACGTCACATCAACGTAGAGCGCCTGAACACCGAGTTAGTCTCTGGTTCAATGTCTGCCGAACTGTTGTTTAAAGCAGATGCAGATCTATCAGCAGGCGAAAACGTTAGCTTAGATGAATTACAAGATGCGTTGGAAGCAATTGCCAGCGACCTGATGGTTGATATCACTCTCAACAGCTAACAAGCCTGTCTGAATAGCTGAACCAAAGTAATACAACAAGCCACCCTGCCCACTACTCAAATAAGCGGGGAGGCTTGCGCATAGAACACCGGCTAATTAAAACCCAGTCCCATAAGTACAGGTAAAATTACAACACTTAGAATAGATCCCACCCTTAACATCTCTCTTTGCGGTACAAAGCCACTGCCAAACACAATAGCATTAGGTGGCGTGGCCACTGGCAGTGTGAAAGCACAAGAGGCACCAACCGCAATTAGCAGCGCCAAGCCTATTTGAGATACACCTAGCCCTTCAGCCAATGGTAAAAATATCGGCAACAGCAGCGCAGCACTGGCGGTATTACTGGCAACGGCAGTTAGCACCATAATAAAAACAACCATACCCAGCACAAACAATATTAATGGCATTTCCGTGATCAGTTGAATAATCTGCTCCGCCATAAATGCACTGGCACCAGAGCTAGACAGTAATGCGCTTAGCGTTAACCCACCGCCAAACAGTAGCAAAATCCCCCAATCTGTTTGCTGATCAAAGGTTTGCCACGTCAGTAGCTTCATACTGCCCAGCAATACAATTGCTGACACTGCAACCAATGCATCAACACTACCCTTTATACCTAACCATAAGCCAATTTGTTGACTAAAAACCCAGCCTAACACCGTAAGAGCAAAGACAAGCAGAGTCAGCTTTTGAGCACTATTAAGAGGGGAGGGAGCAGACTGTTCAAACTCAACTTGCGCTCGCAAGTCTGGTTTAAAGCAAAAACGAAGGGTGTATACCATAATCGGCATCAACACCAAGACAACAGGAATCGCATACATCATCCACTGAGTAAAGTTTAAACCCACTGCTGCGGCTGCAATTGCATTTGGAGGGCTGCCAACTAAAGTGCCTATGCCGCCAATATTGGCAGAGAATGCAACACCCAGTAAAAAATAAAGATAGGTTTGACGATGTTCTGAATAGTCAAGAGATGACAACACACCCAATGTTAATGGCAGCATCATAGCCGCTGTAGCAGTATTAGACACCCACATCGACAACATAGCAGTGGTCATAAAAATCAACGTAGCCGCTCGGGACAGCTGGCCTCTTGCCAGCCTAATAATAGTCTGTGCAATACGCCGATCTAATTGCTGCCTATGCAATGCCGCTGAAAGGGCAAAACCCCCTAGAAAAATGAAAATAATCGGATTAGCAAAAGACTTAAAAGCCTCATTAACGTCGAATATACCACTAAGAATGGCTAAAACAGGTATTAGCAGAGCGGTTAAACTGACATGAATCCACTCAGTAACCCACAACGTGGCTACAACAAATAGAATCAAACAGCCAAGACTCACAGAGTCTAACATTTTGGTGTCCTTTTTATGAGAATCGGTCAAGTACGGGGAGTTTGTACAGCGGTAAGCTTAAAGCAAAATAATTACGCAGTGATGATAGTGGCTTTATCGGGGGGATTACCATCGGATAGATATTTTTTAAAGAGTCTGCTTTTAATAGGTTTTATTCTAAAAGAGCCTAATCAATCATCAACAAAAGTGCTCGATGATATGGCAAAATCAGGCTCCTATCATTCCCTTATCATTCCCCTCTGTTGTGTTAACAGACCGAGCGCTGATACTAAGATAAGCACGCGATGCGTGCTTATCTTGAGATACTAGAGCAAAGTTAAGTGATACAAAGTACATCAAATCAGCGTATCAAAACTAGCCTTGATAAACTTTTGCAGCGGCATCTGCTGCACCAGCGTTTACCTGTACACCTTGGGCGCGCATTGTGTTCTCTAAAGCATCTAAGCACAGCATCACGTTACGACGAGTACAGCCTGCCCCCATTAAACCAATGCGCCAAACTTTACCCGCTAATGCACCAAGACCTGCACCAATTTCTAGGCTGTAATTGTCTAATAAGGCGCTACGCAATGCAGCATCATCAACCCCTTCAGGGATTTTCACTGAGTTAAGCTGAGGCAAACGATCAGCCTCATCCACAAGAAGCTCTAAGCCCATCGCTTCTAAGCCTGCTTTCAGCGCTTGATGATGCAGGTTATGACGCGCCCATGCATTCTCCAACCCTTCTTCTAGCAACATCACTAGCGATTCATGTAAAGCATATAGTGCATTAACAGGTGCAGTATGGTGATAAGCGCGCTTACCACTGCCGCCCCAATAACCCATCACCAGATTGGTGTCTAAGAACCAGCTTGGCACTTTTGATTTGCGCGCTTTAACCACTTCAACTGCTTTCGCGCTGAAAGTAACTGGCGAAATACCCGGTGGGCATGACAGACACTTCTGAGTACCACTATACAGCGCATCAATACCCCAGCCATCAACATCTAGCTCAATGCCACCCATAGAGGTAACTGCATCAACAATAGAAAGCGCATTGTTGGCCTGAGCAATTTTACACAACGCTTGAGCATCAGAGCGCACACCAGTAGAAGTTTCAGCGTGTACAAAAGCTAGAATTTTAGCATCAGGATTAGCTGCAAAAGCCGCTTCTACTTTTGCAAGATCAATAGCAGTGCCCCATTCATCTTCAACCATGATTGCAATGCCGCCAAAACGCTCGACATTCTCACGCATACGGCCACCAAAAACGCCATTTTGGCAGACAATAACCTTATCACCCGGCTCTACTAAATTAACAAAACATGCCTCCATGCCCGCAGAACCTGGAGCTGAAACAGGCATTGTTAACTCATTGTTTGTCTTTAGCACAGCTTTCAGCATCGCCTTAACTTCGTCCATCATAGTGATGAACTCAGGGTCTAAGTGACCAATAGTAGGTCGCGCCATTGCCGCTAAAACACGAGGATTAACATCAGAAGGGCCTGGTCCCATTAGTGTGCGAACAGGGGGATGAAAAGAGCTGTAAGTGGTCATTTTTGTAAGTCCTTAAGATAAAACCTGCATCAATGCTGCCTACATGGGCGATTATGATAGCAATTGATTAAAGGGTCATATAATGGCGTCCATACAGTTGTATGAATGCTGAAAAATGAGACAGTATGCTGATCTGACAGCTGGTCGGCAATAGTAATATACTGGTGATTAAGGCATTTTTGACCTTAAGTCGTATGTGTAGCCAGTAGTAAAGCCAAAATTATGGCATGTAAATAAAAAGCTACATTTATGCCTCAGGATAAAGTCTATTGGCCCCTGCAGCATTTGGGCTCCTATGTTAAGGAATAGCGTGAAGGTTAAGCTGATTAGGAAAGAAGGGAGGGCAAGAAATTAATTAAGATTCAAACTTGCGCTATCTTTAATTCATTGCAACACTTTGTAACATTAACAGGCAAAGAGGTTGTTTATGACAGAAGAAATTTGCCGCTATCGCAGCCCTGAGGGCGTGGCTTGCGCTCATTCTGCTCTACACCATGGATTCTGTTTTTGGCATGACACTGAACAGATCAAGACAGAACCTGACCTAATTACTAACCTTGAGACACGTGCCAGAACAGACTTACCTATGCAAGGCTTTTCTTTGCGCAATGCCACTCTAACAGATGTGAATTTGGTACATCATGGCAGTAAAAGCGGCTATGACCTGAGTCACTGCGACTTTTACCGAGCCGATATGCAACTGGCCCACTTATTTAATGCCAATCTAAAAGGCGCCTCGTTGATGAAGGCGGATTTACGTAGGGCAAACCTACACTGCGCCAATTTAGAAGGTGCCAACCTGCTTGGTACTAGGTTAGAGGAAGCACGCTTAGACAATGTCCATTGGGGGCATTACGTGATGCAGGAAAATTTAGCACTAAAAGCAACCAATAAAGTGGAACGGCTTGATTACTTTGAACAAGCCGAAGAAGTTTATCGCAATCTGCGACGTGTTTTAGAAGCAGAGGGTTTGTTTGAACAGGCAGGATATTTTTTTCGTAGAGAGATGGTCATGCGTAGAATGCAAATGCCCCTTTTCTCTATCCCTCGTTTGATATCAAAACTTGTTGATCTATTCTGCGGTTATGGTGAGCGCCCTTTACGGGTCATCTCTTTTTCAATCGTACTTATTCTGAGCTTTGCGCTGCTTTTCTTCATTAATGGAGTAGAAGATCGTGATCAGCTTCTGCAACTGAGTCTCTCTGCCAGCTTAGAAAACAATCTCTACGCCTTTACAAACTGCCTTTACTTCAGCGTTGTCACCTTTACCACTTTGGGCTACGGCGATATTACGCCCGTAGGGGTTAATCGTTTGTTTGCTGCAACTGAGGCTTTTCTAGGTAGCTTTACCCTAGCACTATTTGTGGTTGTCTTTGTAAAAAAGATGACTCGGTAGAAGCATCTGGTATCGCAACAGATTGAGTTTATGTCATAAGAGAGTATTCGGTTCGACCGCCCTAAAATAACGTTGTGGATACGACATTTCGCCTCAAGTGTGTCGCCAAAATGACACACTTTTATTTGAATCACTAAAAAACCTTTGTTTTATTAAGTATTTGGGTGACTCATGCAGAATCTAGTCTATAGATTTTGTGGCACCGCCTTTGCAATATAAGGGGTGTTGCTCGATCTTAACGGACGGCCCCCCTGCACAGTTCTGTCTTTGGCGTCCGTTAGCTGCCATGTATCGAGTAACAGTTTGGGGTTGTTCTGCGCCGACTGTTGACCTACATATGCAAAATTTGTCAGCAGGCTGCCTTGTTATTAAAACGCTCTCTCCTGATAAAGAGCATCTTAATGACAATGGCAGCGGCGCGTTTTTTCTCCTGAATTCCTGAAGACCTAAATCGCTTGATCATGTTTCGATCAGTCCAGCTATGGCTCTTATATCTGGCGACCATCCAGAGTGTTTCTGGTGCCCACCGCTCTTTAGTTTGGCGGTGGGCTTTTTTTTTACCTATTTGGGCTTTTTCGCCCGATTTATCCCTTTTTTTCCAAATCGCACTGGCGCACTCCTTGCGGTAGTCAGGGTTATTTCGATCGCTGCTACCAATCCAAGGGATCTGTCTATGTCGATACACACCTCTACCATTCTCACGACGCAGAATTGCAAGCGACTGGGTGTCGCACTTGAACCTATCAAAATCAGCGTGGGGCAATGGCAATGCGATGAATGGCAGGTGTCGACGCTCTGGCCGGAAGCGGCGGTGTGCTCTGATACGCAGCACCCCGTTACGGTTTTGGAGTTGATTCTGTACCGCGATGAACGTATGGCCTACCGCTTTAACTTAGATTCAGTCTGTCCGCACCTGTTTGTACTTTGCGATGAGGGGGTGGAGCCTTGGTTGCCTGTTCAGATCACCGCTTGCCAAGACCTTGCGGCTTCTTGGTTGGATGGTGAGCAGAAAGTGTTGGAGTACCCGATGCCGGAGGCGATTCAGTGCTGGATTGAGGCTTTTTTGTCGCTGCATGGTGAGCTGTTAGAGGTGAAGCGCAAAAAGCAGTATGCCGGATGTGACGAGCTGAGTGTACAGGACGAAACCACCGGTCAAGGAGATCAGTAATGGGGCCGTCTTTCTTCTCACGCTGGTCGCAGCGCAAGCAGGCGGTTGCAGATGCGCAAAGCACTGAGGTCACTGATCAAGTCTGTGAGTCAGAGGCACTATTCCCAACCCCTTTATCTGAAAATATGGCGTCGCCTCAGCTTGTCACGCCCCCTGAAGCGGCTGAGTCGACCGCGCAAGCGCCCATTGCCCAAGAGGTTGAGCCGCTGACTGATGCGGATATGCCTGAGATTGCCAGCTTGGACGGTAATAGCAATGTCAGTGCGTTCTTTTCTGAGGGGGTGAGTGAAAAGCTGCGTCAAAAAGCCCTGACCGCACTGTTTCTGAAGCCTGAGTTCAACTTAAGAGATGGCTTGGAAGACTACGACGATGATTACAGTCAGTTGACCGAAATGGGGCAGGCGTTGGCGGCCGAGGTGCGTCAGTGGGTGCGGGACAAGCCATCAGAGGTGGTGGAGCAGTGGGAGTCCGATCTGTCAAAACCGCCGTCAACAACAGGTGATGCGCCTGCTGCGCGGGTGGAGCCTGATCCATCTGCGGGTGCACCTGAATCATTAATGCCTGTCGCAGAGTCTGTCCAACCTGAGTCAGAGGTCGTGGAGGTTGAGACGGCTTTGTCTCAGTCCGATTTGCCCCAAGGCTCAGAATCAGCATCGGACAAAATGCCACACATTTCATAACCCGATAAAAGATCGGGACAAAATGTCCCGAACCGTTAAGCCAATAAAAGAAGCATCAGAATAGGGTGGAATGCCAGTCGCTTTGTTTTCGTAAAGTGCGGCCTCGGGTTTGCATTTTTTAGCCTGTGTTGCGCTTTCTCAGACAACAAGACAACGCTAACAACAATAAAAGACGGCCTTGCCACCGATTTTGAGCCATTCAAAACCGGATGAGGAAAAAACATGACAGTTCAGAGCACTGAACAGCAACCACTGAATCAGTATGCACGTCATCATGTGCTGACGGCGTTGTCACGCCCTCAGAATTTGGCCGCACCCAGCATCAGTTATCAGTCTAAAGGTCATCTACTGATGATTGGTGCTGACGATCTCGCCCGACTGGCGGCAGTTCAACTTTATGCACTGCATGGACCACAAGCTGTCGCCAGTCTTTCTCTTTTGATCACCGACCCCGTGCAGGATCTGAATAACCCTGCACTGGAAGAGGCGCTCAAGCAAACCGAAAAGCTGCCTATTGCCTACGGCAAGCCAACCCAGATCAAAGGTTATATGGGGCAGTTCGAGGTTTGGGTTAAAGCAGAAGGTGCAGAGACAGAGGAGGCGATCCATTTAGCCCCTGCACTGATTGCCAAAAAACAGTTTGATCTGATCATCGACTTAGGCCAAACGCCCTCGCTGTCTCAGGAGTTGTCGCCACCGGGTTATTTTTACATTCAGGGGGAGCGCTATACTCAAGAGAACAGCACGACACACAAGCTGCATGAGTTGTTAGAACAACTGCCAGATTATATTGGTGAGTTTGAAAAACCGATGTTTTTGCGTGTCAATCATGATCTGTGCGCGCACAGCAGTCGAGGTTTAACGGGTTGTACACGTTGCTTGGATGTTTGCCCAGCCGATGCGATTCAAAGCCTCAATCGTCAGATCGAGGTTGATCACTACCTTTGCCACGGTGCAGGCGGTTGCTCAACGGCCTGTCCCACTGGGGCGCTCAGCTTTGCAATCCCCAAAAGCAGCATGATGCTGGAGTATCTACAGCGCCTACTAAAACAATATCGAGAGCAGGGCGGCGAGCAGCCTGTGTTGGTTTTTCATGGTGCGGATACTGAGGTCAACTTAGAACACTGGCCTGCTCATCTGATTCCTGTCGAGCTAGAAGAGATCACCAGCGTAGGGCCGGAGCTTTGGCTACAGGCATTTTGCGCGGGCAGCGAACAAGTTGTGCTGTTAACCGACGCGCAAACCCCTGACAGTTTGTTAACACTGTTGAGAAAAGAGTTGAAACTGGCTCAAAGCTTACTTCGTGCAATGGGGTATGCCGAAAGCGCCCTGCGCCTAGTCGAAGATCAAAATGCGCTTAGCGCGAATCCCTATGCCCACGACGCAACGAACAGCATCAAAGTACCCAGCCTACAAAACAAAGTTCAATTAGACCCCTTGGCAAAACGTGACCTGTTACTGGCGGCCATTGATCATCTTTATCAATATGCGCCGGAGACTATCGAACAGCTCCCGTTACCAGCCTTTGCCCCTTTTGGGCAAATCAGCGTTGAGGCCGACGCTTGTACTTTATGTTTTTCCTGTGTGGCGGTCTGTCCTACGGCCAGTTTGAGCACCACTCAAACCCATCCGGCTTTAAATTTTACCGAAGCCAACTGTGTGCAGTGCGGTTTATGCCAAGCGGCCTGCCCTGAAAAAGCGATCAGTTTAGACACACGCTTTTTGTTTAATGCCGACCTACGCCACGCCCCCCGAGTGGTCTGTCAAGATGAGCCGTTCTGCTGTCGTGATTGCGGCACCGCGTTTGCCCCTGCCCGTACCGTGCAGCGTATCAAAGAGAAGCTACAACACCACAGTATGTTTGCAGGTGATGCGATTCGCCGCCTAGAGCTGTGCGAAGACTGCCGTGTTAAAGATATTTACCGTGACTTGGTGGCCGACCCTACCAAGCAACTTTCAATTTAGGACGAGACTTAGAATATGAACGCCAATTTATATGCTCCCGCCCTAACCGAACAAGATCAGTTACGCGCAGATATTTACAGCTTATTGGCAGCGTTGTTACGCGCAGTGCCAAGCCCTGAGCTGATGAGCTGGTTGCAAACGTTAGACACAGACAACCAAGACGGCTCTGAAATGGGCACCGCTTGGTTAACGCTGCAACTGGCGGCGCAACGCTGCAATCCTGCGTTATTAGAGGAAGAGTACCAAGACCTGTTTATCGGTTTAGGCCGAGGTGAGCTGGTGCCCTTTGGCTCTTGGTATCTCACAGGATCTTTGATGGAAACCCCGTTGGCGATTTTGCGCCAAGATTTGAAACTGTTGGGTTATGCCCGTGCAGAATCGGTGTGTGAACCTGAAGACCATGCTGCTGCACTTTTTGAAGTGATGGCCAGCCTGATTGAAAACGGTCATCCCTTGACCACCCAAAAGAGCTTTTACCAACGCCACCTGAGCGATTGGATAGGCCGTTTTTTCCGTGATCTACAACGTGCAAATGCCGCAGTGTTTTACAGCAGTGTTGGCAGTTTAGGCCGTGCTTTTACCGACTTTGAAACCGATGCGCTTGCGGCTGTTGAAGCACAGTGTTTAACGGTTTCAGCAGACGAAGAATGAGGACTGTACCGATGAACCCAAAAAATAAGAATAACTTGAAACCTGATGAGTCTTTACTGACCAGTCGTCGAGGCTTTTTAAAAGTCTTAACCGCAGGTGGTGCGGCGGCAGGCTTGCTGACAATGGCCAGCACAGAGGTGTTGGCTGATGCGCCTAAGCTGAACCAGCCCCAGTCAAAGCCAAAGGCGGGTTATCACGAAACTGACCATATTCGCAGCTACTACGATAGCCTGCGCTAAGCCACCGGAGAATTTTTATGAAACTGACAAAAAAATCAAATACCAGCTCCGGTCAGCAGCAAGGTTTAGGTTTAAGCCGTCGTGCATTTTTGAAAAACACAGGGGTGACAACCGGTGGTTTGGCGGCAGCTGGGTTTATGGGACAAACCATGATCCGCAAAGCCGAGGCACAAACTGCGGTTTCTCCTAACGCCCCTAAAGAGGTGAAGCGTACCATCTGCTCACACTGCTCTGTGGGTTGCGGTGTGTATGCGGAAGTACAAAATGGCGTTTGGACGCATCAGGAACCCGCCTTTGATCACCCGTTTAACCGCGGTGCGCACTGTGCCAAAGGTGCAGCGCTGCGTGAGCATGGTCATGGTGAGCGTCGTCTGAAATATCCGATGAAGCTAGTGAACGGCAAATGGCAAAAAGTCAGCTGGGATCAGGCCATCAATGAAGTGGGCGATAAAATCCAACAGATTCGCAGTGAGTCAGGCCCTGATTCAGTGTACTGGTTGGGTTCAGCCAAACATAACAATGAACAAGCCTATCTGTTCCGTAAGTTTGCGGCGCTTTGGGGCACCAACAACGTCGACCACCAAGCCCGTATCTGTCACTCCACTACGGTGGCGGGTGTTGCTAACACTTGGGGTTATGGGGCGATGACCAACTCGTTTAACGACATGCAAAACTGCAAGTCGATTATTCTGATCGGTTCAAACCCTGCCGAAGCGCACCCCGTGTCGATGCAGCACATTTTGCTAGCGAAAGAGCGCAACAAAGCCAAAATCATTGTGGTAGACCCACGTTTTACCCGTACTGCGGCCAAAGCCAATGAGTATGTGCGTATTCGTCCGGGCACCGATGTGGCTTATGTTTGGGGCTTGCTGTGGCATATCTTCCAGAACGGTTGGGAAGATCAAGAGTTTATCCGTCAGCGTGTTTACGGTATGGAAGAAGTGCGCGAAGAAGTGGCGCGCTGGACGCCTGCCGAGGTTGAAAATGTCACAGGTGTGGGCGAAGCCCAGATGTACAAAGTGGCAAAAATGTTGGCAGAGAGCCGTCCCGGTTCAATCGTTTGGTGTATGGGTGGCACGCAGCACACCACGGGTAACAATAACACCCGCGCTTACTGCATTTTGATGTTGGCGCTGGGCAATATGGGCAAAAGCGGCGGCGGGACTAACATCTTCCGTGGTCACGACAACGTACAGGGCGCAACAGACCTTGGCGTTCTGTCTCACACCCTACCGGGCTATTACGGTTTGGCCGATGGGTCATGGAAGCACTGGTGCCGTGTTTGGGGATTAGATTTTGAGTGGGTGCAAAACCGCTTTGATCAAAACCAATACAACGGTAAAAAGCCGATCAACAACAACGGTATTCCGGTGTCCCGTTGGGTCGACGGTGTGCTGGAAAACAAAGCCAATATCGAACAGAAAGACAACATCCGCGCGATGGTGTACTGGGGACACGCCGTGAACTCTCAGACCCGTGGTGTTGAGATGAAAAAGGCGATGGAAAAGTTGGATTTGATGGTGATTGTTGATCCATACCCAACCCATGCCGCAGTTATGCATGACCGTAAAGACGGTGTTTACCTGCTGCCAGCGTGCACCCAGTTTGAGACCTATGGTTCGGTTACGGCCTCTAACCGTTCGATGCAATGGCGTGATCAGGTGATTGAGCCGCTGTTTGAGTCTAAGACTGACCATGAAATCATGTACTTGATGTCGAAAAAGTTGGGCTTCTCTGAGCAACTGTTCAAAAACATCAAGGTGAACGGCAGCATCCCACTGATTGAAGACATCACCCGTGAATTCAACCGTGGCATGTGGACCATTGGTTATACCGGCCACAGCCCTGAGCGTTTAAAAGAGCACCAGCAAAACTGGCACACCTTCAGCTTCCAAACCTTGCAAGCAGAAGGCGGAAGTGCGCATGGTGAATACTACGGTTTGCCTTGGCCGTGCTGGGGCACGCCTGAGATGAAGCACCCGGGCACACCGATTCTTTATGACACCAGCAAGCCTGTTGCAGAGGGTGGTTTGAACTTCCGTACCCGCTTTGGTGTTGAGCGTAATGGTGTCAGCTTGCTGTCAGAAGACTCCTATCCTGTGAATGCAGAGATCAAAGGGGGTCACCCAGAGTTCACCGACAAACTGATCAAGCAGTTAGGTTGGTGGGGCGATTTAACCCCTGAAGAGCAAGCGGCGGCAGAAGGCAAAAACTGGAAAACTGACCTATCTGGCGGTATTCAGCGTGTGGCGATTAAACATGGTTGCGCACCTTTTGGTAACGCCAAAGCCCGTGCGGTGGTCTGGACCTTCCCTGACCAAGTACCTAAGCACCGTGAGCCGCTCTATACCAATCGCCGTGATCTGTTAAAAGATTATGCGACTTGGAAAGATGCCGCTTCAATTTACCGTTTGCCAACGATGTACGAGTCCATTCAGAAGAACGATGTCTCGCAAGAGTATCCGATTATTCTGACCTCAGGTCGTTTAGTGGAATACGAAGGCGGCGGTGAAGAAACCCGTTCAAATCCTTGGTTAGCGGAGCTGCAACAGGAGATGTTTGCAGAGATCAATCCGTTTGATGCCAACAACTTGAATGTACGCGATGGCGCTGACATTTGGGTAGAAGGTGCCGAGGGTGGGCGTATCAAAGTTAAAGCGATGGTCACGCATCGTGTGGGGCGTGGTGTGGTGTTTATTCCATTCCACTTCGGTGGCAAGTTCCAAGGTAAAGACCTCACCAGCAAATACCCGCAAGGCAGTGCGCCTTACGTGGTGGGTGAAGCCGCCAATACGGCAACCACCTATGGCTACGACCCCGTAACCCTGATGCAAGAGACCAAAGTCACGCTGTGTAAAGTGACTCCAGCTTAAAACTTGATGTTTGCGTGGCAGGGCTAAGGCTCTGCCATGAACCACCTTTGAGGATTGAACAATGGCAAAGATGAAATTCCTGTGTGATTCAGAGCGCTGCATCGAGTGCAATGGCTGCGTCACGGCCTGTAAAAATGCGAACGAAACCGAATGGGGTATACAGCGTCGTCGAGTGGTGACCATTGAAGATGGTAAACCGAATGAAACCTCGATCTCTGTAGCCTGTATGCACTGTACCGATGCGCCTTGTATGGCGGTGTGTCCAACCGACTGTTTCTACCAAACCGAAGACGGCATTGTGCTGCATGACAAAGACCTTTGTATCGGTTGTGGTTATTGCTTGTTTGCTTGCCCATTTGGTGCGCCTCAGTTTCCAAAACAGGGCGCGTTTGGTGAGCGTGGCAAGATGGACAAGTGTACCTTCTGTGCGGGTGGCCCAGAGCCTGACCCGATCAAACAGAAAGAGAAATACGGTGCGAACCGTATCGCCGAAGGTAAGTTGCCGCTCTGTGCAGAGATGTGTTCTACCAAAGCGCTATTGGCGGGTGATGCTCAGAAGGTGTCAGACATTTTCCGTGAGCGTGTAGTATACCGTGGCCATAAAAATGGCGCATGGGCTGCAACCACGCCATTGCAAATGTCACCTGAAGAGATGGCTTTGAAAGCACAGGCTTTGGCTTCAGACGCCAGCAACATTATCGCTAAAGCTTAATCTCAACCGACTCTCCCTATCAGACAGCCGTAGTGGAGAGTCGGTTTTTTTTAGGCTTTAACAGGTCGTTTACAGGTTCAACAATTATGATGAAGTTAATGCAGCGCTCTGGATTAAGATCTGCTTGGACACTTTTGACATTGTTGTCATTATGCGTCATCTGGGCATGGCTAACGCCAGCCTATGCCAACGATAGTGCCAACCAAAAAGTGCAAGGCAACTTTGCCGGAGCCGATTACTGGCGTGAGGTGTCAGACGGCACTGAAGGCTATACCACCTCCAAAAGTGCAGAACATGGTCAGCTGATCAACATTGATGGTGAGCGCTGGCGGCAGTGGCGTAATGAGTGGATCAGTCCCGCAGGTTTGATCGCCATTGGTGGCAGTCTCGGTCTGTTGACGTTGGTTTATCTCTTACTGGGCAAAATGAAGTTAGACAAACCACGGACGGGGCGGGTGATCGAACGCTGGAAGCGTTTTGACCGTGCCATGCACTGGTACGTGGCCATCAGCTTTTTGATTCTGGCCTTCAGTGGCTTGCTGATTTTGTACGGTAAACACTTTGTACCTGATCTTTTAGGCTATACGGTTTGGAAAAACCTGATCGCACTGTCAAAGCTGCTGCACAACTACATTGGCCCGTTGTTCGCCATCGGTTTGCTGGTGATGATTGTGCGCTGGATTGGCAACAACTTTTTCAACCTGACCGATTTAAAATGGTTTTTGCAGGGGGGCGGCCTTATTGGTGGCAAACACCCAAGCGCAGGCTTTTTAAATGGCGGTGAAAAAGGCTGGTTCTGGGCGCTAACGCTATTAGGCTTAGTGGTTGTGGGGTCTGGCTTAGTGCTAGATTTCCCGATTTTCGGTCAAACCC
Organism: Oceanospirillum multiglobuliferum; assembly: GCF_900167095.1. Lineage (GTDB taxonomy): Bacteria > Pseudomonadota > Gammaproteobacteria > Pseudomonadales > Halomonadaceae > Oceanospirillum > Oceanospirillum multiglobuliferum. The sequence goes on along the minus strand of NZ_FUXG01000025.1, from coordinate 4,763 downwards.
GTGACGATATGCAGTGGGCCAACTTGATCCATGCGGGTACTTCGCTGCTGCTGTTCGCGATCTCTTTAGGGCACATCTACATCGGTACGATTGGCTCTGAAGGCGCTTTAGAGGGGATGAAAACCGGTTACGTGGATGAAACTTGGGCCAAGCAACACCACGACCTTTGGTATAACGAAGTGAAAGACCAAGCGATTGATGCGAAAGAGCTGAAGTAGAAGCTTACATCGTTGTCGCAACACCGCAGAAAGAGAGGCACAAGGCCTCTCTTTCGTTTTTAGATCTGAACTTTCAATAGACTTTGATCAGCGTTTACACCGAAAGATCTCAAACTCCATTTTGCCCTCTTTGAGTTCAGAGGTTTGTACAATCGAATCACCACCCATTTCCACGGCTTGGTTTTTGCCCAGTGTCACCAGCTCTTCTGTTACCGTTTTTTGGTTGCGGGCTAGCCCTGCCACCTGATCTTTTACGAAAGAGGTGGTGTGTCCCAGCTTTTGGCAACCCGTTAAGTTGCTGGCTTGCACAAGATTAACCTGATCGCTGCCTTCTACGGGTTTAACCCAGTTGCAAGCAGAAATAAGTACCAAGCTTAAACTAATAACGGCGGTTTTCAGCACGCGGTAGCACTTCATTTGTGTTGTCCTTAATGCATGTGTTGTAAGTTGCTGAGAGTGTTATGCATAGCAATACCCATTTTTACCTGATCTTTTGACTCGATACATGGCGTGATCCGCTTTTTTAATCATTTCATCAGAGTCACAGCGAATTTCTGGGTAAAGTGCAATGCCAATGCTGGCGCCTATGTGTACATCAGTTGTGCCAGTGGAGGCTAGCTTTACAATGTCGGTTTGTATCGGAAAGGGTGCCGCGAGCACTTCTAATATTTGAGTCGCTAACGCTTCAGCCTCTCTTTTTGAATGAATAGGCGTTTGTAGCACGAGAAACTCATCACCCCCAATTCGAGCCAGAGTATCAGTGTCTCGTGTAATGCTTTGCAAACGTTGAGCAACCTCGACCAGAACTTGATCGCCACAAGAATGCCCATACTGATCATTTACAGCTTTAAATCCATCAAGATCAATAAATAGCAGCGCTACCTGATGCTGATCTCTTTGGGCAGAGAGTGTGGCTTGCGACAATCGTGCTTTGCACAGATGAGTGACGGCTAAGCCTGTCAAGGTATCGTAGTGAGCCAGCCTCTCCAACGCCTTTTGGGCATCTTCTGCTGCGGTTAATGCTTCCCTCAGCGCTGTGACATCATACTCGCTCACCAACAGCACATAGTCCCCTGTAATGGGGTGTCGGCTGGTTCTAATATCAACGGTATGGCGGCGGGGGCCTTTGCGAGTCATCATCAGATGTTCCTCACTGCCATCTTGATGCGCTTGCCCTTGGGCTAGCCGCTTAAGCCCCTCATCAGGATTTAAAAATCGACTAACAAAGGTGCTACCGTGCTCAGGTTTTTCTTTAAAGCCATATAGTTTAGCGGAGGAGGGGTTTTCAAATAATGGCTCGCCCGCCATTGAAAAGTTGGTTACGGCAACGGGCGTGTAACGCACGGCTTCGGCAAACAGCAGTTGTTCAGGTTGTTCTGACAGAGAAACATTCTCGCTGATATAGGCCACTATGCCCCGATGTTGCTCTGGGCCAAGTAATACCGCTTTATGGCGCATCAGCAGCATTTTGGGTTTGCCGTTGGGATAGGTCGTCCAAGGGTCTTCTGTCATGCCCTCTGCAACTGCTTTATAAAACGTCTGCTCGGTGCGTTTACGGGCGCTTTCCGTGTCTGCCGACAAATCTTTAGCGATCAGTTGTTCAACATCTGTTAAGCCCCAAAATGCAAGGGCTTTGCTGTTACCCCACCAAAAGCCATGCCGATCAAGATCAAATATCCAAATAATATCGGGCACATGCTCTAAGATGGCGATCTCTTGATGGTTCAGGAAAACGGGGAGCTGGCTAAAGTCCTCAGACATAGGCAATGCGGCTCTCTTTAGGTCAGTTTATGGCGGTCATATTGGCTCTAAAATATAGCGCTATCGCCTTGAAATAGCGAGAAGCCTACAAAGCTTGTGGTCCTTTTACTTCTATAGACTTTTTCCTTTTCTTCTGACCTCCTAACTTGTGGTGTGCTTTATGCCCACAAGTTAGGAGTTATACGCAGGTAAGAGTGTTTGTTACTTAGCTTGGTCTGAAAACTCTTTCTCATGCAACCACGCGGCGTGCTTAGGCGCTTTTTTCGTTACTGACCACTCTTCTAGCATAAGAGGTGCAACCTCTTTCAGCTTCTGCATCTGTTCTTCAGTACCATCACGATAGGTCAGCTCTAATCGGTGGCCATTTGGATCAAAGAAGTAGATCGAATGGATAATCTCATGATTGGTAATACCTAATACCTCAACACCTTTGGCCTCTAGCTCTTCTTTTGCAGCAATTAAAGCGGCACGGTCTTCCACCTCAAATGCGATATGTTGGCACCAAGCAGGTGTATTCGGGTCGCGTCCCATTTCAGGCTTAGTAGGCAGCTCAAAGAACGCCAGAATATTGCCATTGCCTGCATCTAAAAACAGGTGCATATAAGGATCTGGCTCTTTGGTAGAAGGCACTTGATCTTCAGCAATCGCAACCAGAAACTCCATGTTGAGCTTGTCACGATAAAACTCAACGGTTTCTTTTGCATCTTTGCAGCGGTAGGCTACGTGGTGTATCTGCTTGATATTGATCATATTTCTACCTTTTTTATTGTGCAGGCGATTCGTCAACGCCGTTTTATTATAGTTTTACCGCTTGGGAGTTTTTATTTAGTAACAGATGTTACCAATTCAGATTAGTATCATTTGTTACTATTGTCAATTCGCCTTATCATCTTGCAGATGAAAACAATAAGCTAAACCACAGGATGCCACGATGACCGAAACCAATGCAGAAACCTTGCTTAATTTAAGCTCGTTTTTTCCTTTTCAATTGTCTGTTCTGGAAAAACAGGTGAGTGAATCTATTGCTCAATATTATGCGGTACGGTTTCAGTTGACGCGCTATGAATGGCGAGTGATGGCAGCATTGGCAATGCATCAAAGTATGTCGGCAAAGGATGTTGCCAATTTTACTCGACTTGACAAAATGCAGGTCAGCCGCGCTATCAGCGTGTTGAAAGAGTCAGAACTTATCAACCAACAAAAAAGTGCTACCGACCGTCGAATCTCAGAGTTGACTTTGACAGCAAAAGGCCAAGCCCTTTACAGCCAAATTGTGCCCCTAGTGATTGAACAGGAGCAGAAGATTTTGGCTATTCTCAGCGAGCAAGAGCAGCAACAATTACAACAGCTGATGGAAAAGCTGAGCTTACACGCTGAGAGCCTAATTCACAGTTAGGTTTTCTAGCGTGTAAACCATGCGAGATTTCAGATAATAAGCGCGATTTATTTACCCTTTTGCTGCAAACAGAGCTGGAGACACTTCAGGTAAAAGCTTTTATATTGGTGCTATGATCAAAAGCATCAAGAGCAAATATTGGGTGAGTCATCATGTTGAATATAACTGAGGGCATGATTGATCGTACACTTTACCCAGAATTAGATCATATCCTTTGGGACTTTCATGCACGATTGATTGCCCTGATATTAAACGATTTAGCACCAAAACCTTGATCAATAGCAAGGTGTTAAGCGCTTCGGGTATAGCCCGAGGGGGGTGATTGTTGCCAGCGGCCGTTTAACAAACGGTTATAGCCATGGCTTCGCCATCTGTATAACCGCTTAATAGTTATGCATAATAGCCTCTCCCTTGAGGCTATTTTCACGCTATAGAGCTCGAATCTTAGTGATTTCGTCACCAGAAATACCGAGAGATTCAAGGAATTTCTGGTGTTCATTGGGCTCTAGTTCTTCAAACTTCTGATGCCACTTGACCATATCGGTTTCAGTGAATCCAGCGGCAACCATGATTTCGACCCAGCGTTCTTTATTCACAATATTTTCCTCTAATAGACTTGGTTCTTGAAGCAACACGACCACAGCCTTTTGCTGTGCTCGTAGGTTTTGGATTTCTCTTTCGAGTTCATTGAAGTGCTCTTTCAATATTTCGGCTTGAGACTCTCCATTACGGTCTAATAACGTGCGAATACTGGAAACTGACAGCCCGTACGAACGATAGGAGGTAATCGCTTCTAATCTTGCAACCTCTTTCTCACCATACCAGCGGTATCCATTCTCAGAACGATAAGCAGGTATCAGTAGTTCTTCTTTTTCGTAGTACAAAATAGTTGTACGAGAAACTCTGAACTGTTTTGCGATTTGAGTGACAGTTAGCATCTTTGCTCCATTGCTTGACCGAATGTGCATCTTGAACCCTAGCCTTATAGACGGGTCAACAGTTTAATTATACATTCCTCTGGTGTGGCAAGACTTCGAAGTGGATGCTCAACTGAGACAATGTCACGTTCCAGTTTTGCACCGAATGCGTCCACTTCTCTGATGCCTTCAACATACCCGCGTATAGCAGCTTGAGTAATGCATTTTCATTAGCAAAGCCTCCTTTCGTCTTGGTCAGTTTACGGAAATGACGGTGCACCGAAACCTTGATCAATAGCAAGGTGTTAAGCGCTTTGGGTATAGCCCGAGGGGTGATTGTTGCCAGCGCATCAAAAAGCAGGTAAAAGAGTGCTTTATTAGAAAAAAATAGTGAACCAAGCGAGCGACTTAGGCGTGGAACAGGCCAGAAAGTAGCGCGTAGATAAGCCACAGGTTGACAGGGAAAACATC
>NZ_FUXG01000027.1 GCF_900167095.1 Oceanospirillum multiglobuliferum | reverse complement strand
CGCCGCCGTCGGTGGTGTAATACAGCGTACCTTTGTCGCTGACGCCGGTAATAGCAATACCGGGGCTATCGCCTTCGACATCACTGTAGTTACCGATGCCGTTATTGTCCGCAGTGCCAATCAGATCACTGACCAGCGTGGAGCCAGCGATTGAGCTCGCCTCAGGTGCGCCTGCCTTTTGGATGACATCGGCCAGAGCCGGGGATTTGGTGGCATCCAGTACGGGGGCGTCGTTGATCGAGATGAGATTCACTGTTGCCGCGATATTCAGAGCTTGGCTGTTCTGACCATTACCATCAGTGCCGCCGCTGTCTTTCACTTCCGTCAGTGTAATAACCCGATTATTGGCCGTACTCGGCTTTTCAGAGTTGTTTTGATAGGTGATGCCGTCGATCAGGGTTTGCAATTGTTCGGCGGTTAATTCACCACCGGACAGCGTAACCCTGGCCGTTCCGTTATCAAGGCTAACAGCATAGGTTAGGCCATTGGTTGTCGTTGTGCCCGCTGCTGTGGTTGCGGTTAGGCTAATGGCGCTACCGTCAATATTGAGCACTTCGTCTGCGCCATCGGCAACATTGGTGACCGTTAAGGTCAGCCCAGCAAAGGCATCGTTGGTATTGCCCGTATTGGCTGCTACTTCGCTAAACAGATCGACCGCTTGTCCATTTTCAGTAAAGGTTGGCGTGGCAGCCTCAGCGGTTAAAGTGGGTGCTATATTCAACTCATTCACCACCAAACTAACCGTATCGCTGGCGGTGGAGAAAGCGTTTGGTACAGTGGCTTTAATCACCTTCAAGCCTGCATCATTATCAGCGATATAGATAGTGTCACCGACCACGCTCACGCTGCGAGCCTCTCCAGTAGTGTCAACAGTACCGGCTAAGGTTGGCTTGGTGGGATCACTGATATCGATAATCTGTAAACCCGAACTACCATCTGCCACATAAGCATAGCCACCGACCACGCTGACACCATAAGCAAATCCAGGGGTATCAACAGTACCGGCTAAGGTTGGATTGGTGGGATCACTGATATCGACAATCTGTAAACCCGAACCTTGATCGGCCACATAAGCATAGTCACCGACCACACTGACGCCACGAGCATTTCCAGTTGTGTCAATAGTACCGGCTAAGGTTGGATTGTTGGGATTACTGATATCGATAATCTGTAAACCTGAGGTAGCATCGGCCACATAAGCATAGTTACCGACCACACTCACACCAGCAGCTGCACCGGAAGTATCAAACGTTCCGGTCAAGGCTAGGTTATTGGGGTCACTGATATCAATAATCCGTAAGCCATCACTATCATCGGCCACATAAGCATAGTTACCGACCACACTGACACCAAGAGCAAATCCAGAAGTATCAAACATTCTGGTTAAAGTTGGCTGGGCGGGATTACTGATATCGATAATATGCAAACCACCCCCCCCACCATCGGCTATATAAGCATAGTTGCCGACCACACTGACATCATAAGCATATCCAGTAGTGTCATAATTACCGACTAAGGTTGGATGATTGGGCACACTGATATCAATAACCTGTAAGCCCGAACCACCATCGGCCACATAGGCGTAGTTGCCGACCACACTTACACTTCTAGCCACTCCCTGAGTAGCAACTCCGTAGCTCTCTATGATGACAATATCAGTCACCACTTCTGTCTGGCCGTTGCTAAATTCACCCGTACCATCCCAAGCTTTAAAGGTGAGGGCATCGTTGATCGTGCCTGCATCGGTCTGTTGATTAGGCTGGAAGTAAACACGGGTATCGGCATTCGCCTGTAACACCAGTGCAGAGGTTGCGGATACTGTGCCGGTGAGTGCTGTCCAGTTCGCGCCGCCGTCGGTGGTGTAATACAGCGTACCTTTGTCGCTGACGCCGGTAATAGCAATACCGGGGCTATCGCCTTCGACATCACTGTAGTTGCCAATGCCGTTATTATTCGCTGTACCAATCAGATCACTGACCACTGTGGAACCAGCGATTGAGTTAGCCTCAGGTGCGCCTGCCTTTTGAATAACGTCGGCCAAAGCCGGAGATTGAGTGGCATCCAGTACGGGGGCGTCGTTAACAGATACTACCGTTACCGTGGAGGACACACTTAAACCCGTGGTGGTGTCTTGGCCGTTGTTATCTGTACCACCGTCATCTTTTAAACTGGTGATGGTCACGACCCGATCACCAGCAGTTGGGTCTTGGCTTGTATTGATATAAGCCAATTTATTTAAATACTGTTCCCAGTGTTCGGCACTATCGCTAAAGTCAATAACAACCGTAGCGATATTATTCTCATCAATCGTTACAGAGTAGGGTAAATCGGGAGTGTCTTCCCAATTAACATTCTGACTGTTAAAGCCGTCTTCTAAGAAAATAGGTATAAAACTAGGCTCAATAGCACTGGAGCCAATAAACAATAATTCTTCCGGATTACCATCGATATAATCGACTACATTCGTAACGGTAATTGTGACTTGGGTGATTTCTTGATTGGCATCAATCGTATCGAAATCGCTTTCCGTAAACAGATAGGTCAATGGGGTGTTTTGCAGTGTGTCCTGCTCTAAATCCAGAAGCTCAGTAAAGGTGGGGTTGGTGCCCGTGGCGGTTAAAGTAGGGGCTGTATTCAACTCATTCACCACCAAACTAACCGTATCGCTGGCGGTGGAGAAAGCGTTTGGTACAGTGGCTTTAATCACCTGCAAGCCTGCATCACTATCAGCGATATAGATAGTGTCACCGACCACGCTCACGCCGTGAGCCTCTCCAGTGGTGTCAACAGTACCGGCTAAGGTTGGCTTGGTGGGATCACTGATATCGATAATCTTTACACCTGGACTACCAGTGGCCACATAAGCATAGTTGCCGACTACACTGACATCATGAGCATATCCATAAGTTTCATAATTACCGACTAAGGTTGGATTAGCGGGATCACTGATATCGATAATCTGTAAACCTGCTTCAGCATTGGCCACATAAGCATAGTTGCCGACTACACTGACACCAAGAGCAGGTTTAGAAGTATCAACCGTTCCGGTTAAGGTTGGATTAGCGGGATCACTGATATCGATAATCTGTAAACCATACGAACGATCGGCTACATAAGCATAGTTGCCGACCACACTCACACCAACAGCTGTACCGGAAGTATCAACCGTTCCGGTTAAGGTTGGATTAGCGGGATCACTAATATCGATAATCTGTAAACCATACGAACCATCGGCTACATAAGCATAGTTGCCGACCACACTGACACCCTTAGCAGATCCTGAAGTATCAACCATGCTGGTTAAAGTTGGCTGGGCGGGATCACTGATATCGATAATCTGTACACCTAAATAACCACTGGCTACATAAGCATAGTTGCCGACCACACTGACACCATAACCTCCATTAGTGTCAGAATTACCGACTAAGGTTGGATGATTGGGCACGCTGATATCAATAACCTGTAAGCCCAAAACACCATCGGCTACATAGGCATAGTTGCCGATCACACTGACACCATAAGCAGCTCCAGAGGTGTCAAGACTGCCATCAATACTCCAAACAGTGCCTGTTGTTATGCGTGTTTTTCCATTGGTATAGCCACCCGTACCATCCCAAGCTTTAAAGGTTAGGGCATCGTTGATCGTACCTGCATCGGTTTGTTGATTAGGCAGGAAGTAAACTCGGGTATCGGCATTCGCCTGTAACACCAGTGCAGAGGTTGCGGATACTCTGCCGGTGAGTGCTGACCAAGTTTCGCCGCCGTTGGTCGTGTAATACAGCTTTCCTTTGTCGCTGACGCCGGTAATGGCAATACCGGGGCTATCGTCTTCGATATCACTGTAGTTACCGATGCCGTTATTATTCGCTGTACCAATCAGATCACTGACCAGTGTGGAACCCGCGGTTGAGTTAGCCTGTGGGGCTGATGCGTTTTGGATGACATCGGTCAAAGCCGGAGATTTGGTGGTATCCAGTACAGGTGCATTGTTGATGGTCGTCATCAGTAGAGTGCCTCCGCTCAAGATTAATCAAACTGGCACTCATCGCTTTTGGTGTTATGGATAAGCTTATGGCTGCCAGTGTTATTTGGCAGTGATCTTACTCTGTTGTTTTTTCTGAACCTGACCTAAGCTGACCCTTTTGTAACAGGCTAACCTACAGAATCTTGGCCTTTTAATGGATCTGCACCGAGCAGGTCAGTTGATAGCCAAAACCCCGTAGGGCTTTGACAGCGGTGGGGGGAAGATCAAGTTGGGTAAGCTTACGGCGTAGGCGGGAGACGCGTTTTTCCAATGTGGTTTTCAGGGTGTCACTGTCCAGATCCAGCGCCAGATAATCTGCCAGCTGCCAATACTCCAGCTGGTTTTTAGGTGCCTGAGCCAGTACGGTCAACAATCGGCACTCTTCGGCAGATAACACCACCTGTTGGTTATTGCTAGCGGTCAGCAATTGGCTAACGTGATTCAGTACCAAATCAGCGGACTGCTGATTTGGCAAGCGTCGACAAAGCGCCTGAATGGCAGCATCCAACTCTTGTGGAGCCACGGGTTTTGGCAGGTAAAAATCAGCGCCCACGTTATAGCCTTCCAGCTTATCGTTCAGTTGGTTGCGTACAGTCATTAAGATAATGCCGATATTCGGTGTCTTTTGACGTAGCTGCTGCGCTAAGAACATACCATCTTCACCGGGTAGATTAACATCTAGCAGTGCAATGCTGCTGTCAGTATCTGCTGATGCCAAGGCATCTTCAGCAGATTCATAGGCTGCAACTTGATAATCCAAAGACACCAGATATTCCACCAACATTTCCCGTAGGGCGAAATGATCTTCAACCAGCAATAATTTCAGCTCAGATCGGGCAGGCATAACGACATCTCCACTTGGTTCATCTTGTTGTGTTGTAGCATCTCCTTTTCCTTTACACCAGATGCTTGTGTTATCTGGTCGCTCTCAAACAGCAAAGGGGTGTTGGCGGGGGCACTTTGATAACGGATGCTGCCCCCTAACTGATCCGCCAGACGTTTCACAATATACAAGCCTAAACCAGAGCCCGTTTTTTTATGGGCGCTTTTGGCACGGTAATATTTGGTGAAGATTTTCTCGCCATCCGGCAAAGGATCGGCGGTCCAATTGTGAAATACCACGCAGATCTGTTGATTGTGGCAACTCAGGCCAATACGGATGGTGGTCTCGGGTGGACTGTATTTTAGGGCATTGTCTAACAGGTTAGACAGAATCACCCGTAACCAATCGCTGTCGCTCTGCACTTGGCAGCTCGTTTTGCTAAATAGGCGCTGTATGCGTGTCGGTGACGGGCTTTGTTGAATCAACGTATCCAACAATGCGATCAGCTCCACGGTTTCCTGTCGGGTTTCTACCTGATGATCGACCTGCTCCAGCACTGCACAGCGGTCGATCACACGGCTCATGTCGTTAATTGCCTGCTGCACATAATGGCGTGCCTTCTCTGAAAGATTGGATTGGGCACTGCCCATACTGATAACCGACAAGGGGGTTTTCAGCTCATGGGAAAGCATACTGATAAATTGGGCTTTTTGTTCTTTGTCGCTTTGCTCTCGAGCCAGAAGTTGCTCGGTATGTTCTTTTTCAAGCAGGGCTGTCACATACTGCTGCTCCAGTTGACGTAATTGGCGACTGATCAGTCCATGAAAGACTAAAGTACCGGACAAGGTGCCAATGGTGTAGGAGTAAAACACTAAAATACCACTGGCCACCCAACCGCCATAAAAGAGCGCTGTGCCGAAGGTGCCGAAAAAGATCAATAAAGCCGCAATCAGGATCAACCCGGCATGACGACGCTTGTGATACCACCAACTGAAAGCAACCCCTGTTGTCCAGAGCAGATAGAGTGCCGACAACTTCATCAGCAGGGGCATATACTCGATATACAGATCGAGTAACAGCGCCAAAAAGCCTATTGCAGTGAGACCCATAAACCCTATCGACAGATAGTAGCCGATGGGGTTGCGCTGTCGTTGGAACTCAAACAAGCGGTGGTAGAAAAAGGATAAAGTCAGTGTGTAGATCAACGTGCCCACTTGAGGTAAGTAGCTTGCCCAAGCTTTACTGCTATCGGGCAGCAAAAGCATAATCCAGTTATCCCCACTGATAAAGGTGAACAAAGAGGCCGCCACTAACGCCAGATAGGGGGTGTTCAACTTGTTTTTGTGTACTTTATGGTGGCGGATATTCAGAATGAAAAGTGCGATCAGCAGCCCGATATACAGCCCTGATAGTGTGTAATCAACCCATACTCTGCCGATGTACCCCGACTGACTGTAAACTCTAGCGATCACCGAATGGTTATTACTGGAGGACAGACGCAAATAGAACCGTTGTGCTTGGTTTTGGGCATGGAGTTGGAAAACAAAGGCACGGTCTGTTTTTTTCTCCCAGTTTTCGACCATTTCACCAGAGGGAACGCTGACAAAGGTGTCATCAGATGATGTGTCGGGACGGTACAACGTGAGAAAATCTGTATAAGCAGGATGAATACGCAACCAAAGAGGCTGACCGGGTTGTGTCGCCGCTGGTATCGTAAATCTTAACCAGTGAACTGCACGGTTATAGCCCCCTGCATAGCCTGTCACTGGGGCTTTTTTAAAAGCGTTATCTGGCAGTTGGCGGATCGTCTCAAGGGTGTGGCGGTGTTCTTTATCCACAAAGAATTCAAACTGAGGGATCAAAGGTTCCTGTTCAAAGTCATGGACAGCTGGCGCTGCAACCGCTGCTTTGGGCATTAACAGCACCAAGCAACAGAATACAATCCAATAGAGGGTGATGCATGTTTTAGCTTGCCCCTGCTGCTTTAAGCGCAACCGCTGATGCCGACTCTCAACCATTTTGCGTTCCAATGACTTCAACTCCCTGGTGATCAGCCGAGCACTTTAAACTCAAACGGACGCATATGACCATATATTTCAACCGCGTCTGCGTGTTTTTGTTTATTTTCCACCTTCTTTTTCGGCACATCGCGCCATTAAGCCTAATCAGAAAACACTCGTGCACAACGGCTTTATCTGCCCACTCCGACTAAAACTTTAGTTTAAATTCTGCTCTCGAATAAAAAACCAAATCTATCTCTTTAAAAAGTGTATTCCACTAATAATCTGATAAATATCGAGATCTTTGTCTGACGGCTGACTAAGTAACTACTTAAAATCATTAGAAAAATACAAAGAAAAGGGAGAATGGCCTAATTAAAAATATTTTGACAGCATGTTTCAACTGGTCTTTCAAATAAATAAAGAAAATTAAACTTTTTAAGCACCTAACAAAAGTTACATTTATCGCATTTAAAGCAATATCATAAGCGCATTCGCTGACACAGCGTCAGCTAACAGATGATTTAACTATTCAAATCTATCAACGGGGCAGATTGCACTTATGAATATTTTAATACTAGGTAGCGGTGTTGTCGGTGTGACCTCTGCGTACTACTTGGCCAAGCAAGGACATCAAGTCACTGTAATTGACCGTCAAGCGTCCCCTGCGATGGAAACTAGCCATGCCAATGCTGGCCAAGTGTCTTTTGGCTATTCATCTCCATGGGCTGCACCAGGCATTCCTCTAAAAGCGATGAAGTGGCTTACACAAACCCATGCACCACTTAAGCTTGCGTTAACAGCAGACCCGCATCAGTGGACTTGGATGACCAAGATGCTAGCCAACTGCACCGAAGCACGCTATGCCGTGAACAAGGCTCGTATGGTGCGTGTATCTGAATACTCCCGCATCAGTATTGATGCGCTTCGTGCCGAAACAGGGATCAGTTACGAAGATCGCCAACAAGGCACATTGCAGATGTTCCGCTCTCAGAAGCAAGTGGATGCCGTCGGCAAAGATATTGAAGTGCTTAAACAGTTCGGCATGAAATATGAAGAGTTGGATATGGCAGGCTGTATCGCTGCGGAACCTGCTCTGGCACGCGTTAAAGACAAGTTTGTCGGCGGCCTTCGTCTTGCCGATGACCAAACTGGTGACTGCTATACCTTCACCAATAAACTGGCCAAAATCTGTGAAGAGATGGGCGTTAAGTTCCTATTTGAAACCGAAATTGAAGGTTTAACCGACAACGCTGGCAAGATCACAGGTGTCAAAACGAGACAAGGCACACTGACTGCTGATCATTATGTTGTCGCAATGGGCAGCTTCTCTCGCCAGTTATTAAAGCAAGTGGGTATTGATGCGCCAATCTACCCTGTAAAAGGTTATTCATTAACCGTGCCTATCACGAACTATGATGCCGCACCTGTTTCAACAGTAATGGATGAGACTTACAAAGTGGCTATTACACGTTTTGATGACCGCATTCGTGTTGCAGGCACCGCTGAACTGTCGGGTTACAACTTAGATTTGCCCGCAAAACGTCGTGCGACCATTGCGATGGTGGTTTCGGATGTATTCCCAGAAGGCGGCGATGTGGCCAAAGCTGAGTTCTGGACAGGCCTACGCCCAATGACACCAGATGGCACCCCACTGATTGGCAAAACAAAGTTTGACAATTTATCACTGAATACCGGACACGGCACTTTAGGTTGGACAATGTCTTGTGGCTCTGCCCGTTTACTGGCAGATCTGATTTCAGGCAACAAACCTGAAATCGACCCTAAAGGCCTAGATATCAGCCGCTACAACTGATCTTCTCAAGCCTGATCGACTACCCCCTGTTTTAATCGCGCGTTTGTTGTTCTATCCACGTGCTTTGCAGGCAGCCAGCGATGGTTCGCCTGCTTTTTTTAATTTTTCACACACGAAGAGAGATGCATCATGATCGAGAAAAAAATCATTCATTCAGACAACGCACCAGCGGCCATTGGCCCATACTCTCAGGCTGTACAAGTGGGCAACTTGGTATTTATGTCAGGCCAGATCCCGTTAGATCCTAAAACAATGGAAGTGGTCACTGAGTCTTTTGAAGCACAAACTGTGCAGGTTTTTGAAAACCTGAAAGCCGTTGCAGAAGCCGCAGGTGGTTCTTTAGAGAACATCGTTAAGCTGAACATTTACATGCCAGACTTAGGTAACTTCGCAAAAGTTAACGAAGTGATGGAACGCTACTTCACTGCGCCTTACCCAGCTCGCGCAGCGATTGGCGTTAAAGCACTGCCTAAGAATGTTGATGTTGAAGTTGAAGGCATTTTAGCCCTGTAATTACATCTGTTAATTTAAGCTGTAATACATGATAAATACTGCGGCTTACGTTATGGTAAGCCGCTGTTTAAAAACAAATTTCTGGAGACCTGCAATATGGCGCGGGCTGCTAAAGCGGTTATTGATCTGGCTGCACTGAAACACAACTACCTACTGGCAAAATCCCTATCATCAGGAAACAAAGCGGTTGCGATTATCAAAGCCAATGCTTATGGGCATGGCGCTGTAGTTGTTGCGCGCTACCTTGCCGATGTGGCAGACGCATTTGGTGTAGCCTGTATTGAAGAAGCATTAGAACTACGTGCAGCAGGCATAGAACAACCGATTGCATTATTAGAAGGTTTTTTCACTGCGGATGAATTGGAACTGATTGAGCAGCATCGTTTTATTACGGCGGTTCACAGCCAATGGCAAATTGACGCCATTGCCGCCAGCTCAATCAAAACGCCTATTCAGGTTTGGGTCAAATTTGACTCTGGCATGCACCGTTTAGGGTTTAACGCTGAAGGGTTTGCTTCTGCAATTGCTCAATTACAGTCTTTACCACAGGTCGCCTCTTTAGTGGCGATGACACACTTTGCCTGTGCCGATGAATTAGAATCTGATTACACCGAAACCCAGATTGCCAATTTCCACGCAGCCTGTGATCAGTTTGGCTTACCAGTGTGCATGGCAAATTCTGCCGCGACTTTACACTGGCCGCAAACTCATGGCGACTGGGTTCGCCCGGGCATTATGCTTTATGGCGCATCACCACTAGATCAGAAAACGGACGCCGCCGATCAATTAAAAACCGTGATGACGCTTAGCTCTGCGCTGATTGCGGTACGAGAACTGCCCGCAGGTGAGCCTATCGGCTATGGCCGCCGTTTTGTCACAACCGAGCCAACCCGAGTCGGCGTGGTTGCAATGGGCTATGCCGATGGCTATCCACGACACGCCAAAGATGGTACTCCCGTGGCGGTGAATGGCCAAATGACCCGTGTGATTGGCAAAGTATCGATGGATATGATGACGGTTGATCTAACAAACCAACCCGATGCTAAAGTCGGCGACCCCGTTGAACTATGGGGTGCGCAGGTTGATATTAATGAAGTAGCCGCTTGTGCAGACACTATCTCTTATAGTTTGTATACAGGTATTACCAACCGAGTACCAAGAATTTACAGTTGATCTCAAAGGTATTTGGTTAAACTGGCTTTGCATAGAGGCTGCAAACGCAGCCTTTATCTGTGCGACTACAGCATAATATTTCTAGAAATACTCAGCTGTACAATTCTTTCAATTTCAATATCTGCAGACCCTGTTGCACTTGTAATGCTGGCACTACGACCATTAACAAAGCGATAGGTTAAATTGACATCAACATTATCATAGAACAACAATCCACCAACGCTTATACCTGCTGTTAAGCCATTAAAATCAAACTTTGAGCTAGTCGCGCCAATACTACTCATCATAGAGGCGTTGTCGTATTTATACTCTTGATAGCCGATTACACCACCGACATAGAAGCTAGGTGCTGCAAAGAAATGCGTTGCCAGATCTAAGGTGTAGATTTTATCTTGCCCCTCAAAGCCAATGACCGTCAAACCACCCGTTATGTACATATTTTGCGTGGTTGAAGCGCCACCAATTTTTAGAGCCGCCTTATTTGTATCGTAATGTGTGCTTGTAGAGGATAAAGAAGAGGAACCCACAAAGCCGACAGAAGCCCCACCCAAGCCAATCTGAAAGTAATCTGCCGCATTTGCGGTTTGGCACAAAGCCGCACAACAGAGTGCCAATGTAACTTTTCTTATTTTCTGCATACAAAACATCCGTGATAAAGCCAATATGTTGAAGGCGTTAGTTATAACAAAAAAAAGGGATATAAAATATTCCAACTTAAGCTAGAAGCTTTTAAAGCTTAATCTTTCCAGCGATAGTGATTATTCGCTTTTTGAACCACCAGCCCTTCTGCTAATAGCTGCTTAAAAAGGGCTTCGGCTTCTTCAGGGTCAATCTTAAAAAGCGAGATGATCGCTTTTTTACTACAACTGACCTGCTTGCTCTCTAATGCTTCTACCACCTTTTGGTATAAAGTTTTTTCCGCCTCTGGTTCAGAGCTCTGAGGTGCTTCAGCCACTTCATCTGATACATCATTTTGATGCGTTAACAGCTGGATTGGTACTGACGAGTCGTCAGGCTCAATGGTCAGGGGGCGGCGATCATAAAACCGCTGACGAAAGCGCAGCTCCTCACCAATCAGACTGATGAAAAAAGCCGCAAAGAAATCCAGCAAGATTGAGAGAAAGATCACCAGCCCCAACTGGGCGGTTTGGGTTTCAATCTGAAGCGTTTTGGCTAAACCATCAATCAGCCCCAAGACAGAGCCTTGGCTAACCACTGGTAAACTATCACGCTGCATAGCCAAGGCTTGTTGCTGTTCACGCAGTTTGGCATTCTCTTTTTGGATACGAGCTAGCCCTATTGCTATACGATCCATCTCAATATATTTTTTTGCCGCTTCATTGTTCAAGGCAATCTGCTGATCCAATGCCGCAATTTGATGATTAAACGCATTCACCTGACTTTGCTGCACATTGACATGGTTTTGCGCTTTGTTAGTTGCACTATTGATCCCGCCCACAGAGCCTGCAATCGAAATAGCGGCCAAAATGCCATAGAACACCAGCGCGGAAAAAGTTGCGATGTAATTGCGACGAGATAACCGCTCACCCACTTCATACCAAGCGAAGAACTTACCCAACTCAAAAATAATGGCAAGGCTGCCAAACATCACCTTCATTAACAGATCATCGTCAATCGACAAAAAGAGCAACAAAGAGAAGAAAATAGAGGTTAAAACCGAAGCCGCGGTAAAACTGTAAACCGTGCGCATGGCAAACTTAGACTTAGGATATCTTAAAGGTAGAGCTGTGGTGTGGCGCATAACAAAAAGCAATCTCAATACAAACAGTGATAACGCAGAGTGCTGCTCTGCGGAAAAAGGGCGCTAAGAATAACCGATAATTAAAGAAAATCTAGGAAAGATCAAAGAATTATAGGACTTAAACACTCTTTTCTACTGCACGGGTAAAATACCAGCGCCCTGCAATCACTAGAAAGATACCACCCAGCACCATAATAGAGGCCATTATCAAATTTAAAGAGATCGTTTCCGCTATAAATATCACACCGCCAAAAGCAGCTAAAACGGGAACCAAAAGCTGTAATACCGCCGCTTGAGTAGCACTGTAGTACTTCAGCGCGGCATACCAAACAATGTAACCCAATCCTGAAGTGATGCCCCCTGAGGCCAGTGCTAAAAGCACACCTTTAGATTGTAGTTCTGCACCATTAAAAATTAGCCACAAAACTAATAACAGCAGCCAAGGCCATGTGTAAATGAAATTGCTTGCCGTATCCGTCATCGGTGTAGTAGAACCGCGCCCCATTAAGGTATAAAACCCCCAAGCAATACCCGCTAGCGCCATTAATATAAACCCAGACAATGATGGGGTACTGAGTTTTGGCAACACCAAATAGATCAAGCCTGAAAAGGCCAGCAGCAAACCCAGCCACTCAACCTTATGCAAATGCTGTCCTTTAATCACCCCATTGATAATCATCGTAAGTTGTACAGAGCCGAATAGCACCAGAGCACCTATACCAGTATCCAAATTAATATAAGCAATGGAAAAGGCTATCGCATAAAGAAACAACATAAATGCCGCCCCATAGCGCAAAGCAAGAGAACGAGACACAGAAAGGGGTTTAGGTTGAGAGCGACGTAAAAAAAGCAAAGCCAAAGACAGCATCAAAATGCCAGAAAACAAACGAATCAAGGTAAAACTGACCGGATCAATACTACCATCCCCAAGCGCCAGCCGACACAGCACCGAGTTGGCAGCAAGTGCCAATAGCGAGAAAAACGTAAGGGTTAGCATTTTGAACATAACAGGCTCTTGAGGTTTGTGGCGATCAAGGTATTGAGCACTATAATATCAGCCTTATAACAATGGCATAGGTTTTTATCTAGCCCAGAAGAGGGATTGAAGATGTCACACTACGTTGCGGTCTATGGCTCCTTACGCGCAGGGCTGATCAACCATTATCTGCTAGGCGGTAGCACACTGATTGGCACTATATTGCACCAAGGTTTGACACTTTATGACTTAGGCGAGTACCCCGCTGCCCTTCGACACCCCTCAACTGGCGTGATACTTGAGGTTTATCGAATTGAAAACGCAACATTAGCGTTGCTAGATAGACTGGAAGACTATGAACCCTTGCGACCTAATGACAGCCTTTATCTCAGAGAAACACTGAAAACCCCTTTTGGGCTGTGCTGGGTTTATCTGTATAACCAATCACTGGCGGGAGTGCCAATTGTCGCATCAGGGGATTGGTTAGACTACTACAGTGCAAAGCAGGCAAGTTCAGGCGGCTGTTGCCCGTACAGCAAAAAACAGGTAGAAGAGAGCCTAGTTAGAAACAAATAGTGAACCAAGTGAGTGACTTTGGCGTGGAATAAACCAGAATATAGCTCGCAGATACGCCACAAGTTAGCAGGGAAAACATTGCATTAAGTCCTGCTATTGTTCAAAAAGCGTTTATAGCCATGGTTTACCATCTGTATAACTTTTTAGTTTAGTAGTTAGTTAAGTTATCCGCGAACGGTAGGCAATAAGGAACATCATGGCAATTAACTTGCAGTTGGACAAATTCTTAGATGGGTTTGATGAATCAAAGAAAGAGCATATCAAGGCGTTCAGTCGAGGTGTGACTATCTCTATATTTTAAACGCACAGGTCGCATAACAAACGCCTCAAGTAGCTTAAGTGTTGAGACTAAAGGGTACGGCAAAGCGCGTACCCTTTGTTGCAAGAGGCTGCTACCAGTTTAGCGCTGTAGTTTCCAATGCACTTGTTGACCCGCAAAGAATGGCACGATGGGCTTGCCATTGGGCAGTTCAATTTCAGTAGGGATTGTCCAATCTTCACGCACTAGCGTTATGGTGCCTTCATTGCGTGGCAGACCATAGAAGTCTGCGCCGTAGTGGCTTGCAAAACCCTCTAGTTTGTCCAGTGCACCTATTTCTTCAAAGACGTGGGCGTAGAGCTCAATGGCGCTCCATGCGCTGTAACAACCCGCACAACCGCAAGCGTTTTCTTTGGCTTCTTTGGCGTGTGGGGCAGAGTCTGTACCCAGGAAGAACTTAGGTGAGCCTGTTTTAACCACTTCACGCAGGGCTTGTTGGTGGGTGTTGCGTTTCAGCACGGGTAAGCAAAAGTTATGCGGACGCACACCGCCTACTAACAGGTCATTACGGTTCAGCAACAGGTGTTGTGGGGTAATGGTGGCGGCGATATTGTTGCCTGCGGCTTGAACAAACTGAGCGGCATCAGCGGTGGTGATGTGCTCAAATACTACTTTCAACTCAGGGAATTGTTTAACGATATGCACCATTTTTTGGTCGATAAATTCTTTTTCACGATCAAAAATATCAATGTGGTGATCGGTCACTTCACCGTGTACCAGCAGTAACATGCCTTGCTCTTGCATCACCTCAAGAATGGGGTACATGGTTTCCAGTTGTTTGACAGCGGCATCAGAATTAGTGGTCGCTCCAGCGGGGTACATCTTAGCGGCCACAATGCCTGCGGCTTTGGCGTCGATAATGTCTTGTGCTGAGGTGCTGTTGGTTAAAAACAGTGTTACCAGCGGTTCAAAAGTGTTGCCTGCTGGACGGGCGTCTAGAATACGCTGACGATAAGCCAGTGCCATTTCAGCGTTGGTGACAGGTGGTACTAAGTTTGGCATTACAATGGCACGTTTAAAGCAGCGGGCAGTTGCGGCTACGGTCTCTGGTAGCATGTCGCCATCACGCAGATGTAGGTGCCAGTCGTCAGGTGTTTGAATCGTTAGTGTCGTCATAGGTTTCTATCAACTCATTTGGCGGGTGTAAAATAAATGGACGTTATCCTATAACATCGTCAGTAGAAAAACCTCTCAAATAGGTTGATAAGAGATGACAAATCGAACCACCACAGAAATCAATGCCATAGCGAGAGGTGTAAGGTTGGTTTATATTGTGTGTTGATAGCGTGATGGTGACACTCTGGCTCATAATTTTCTAAAGGAATAAAAAATGAAATATTCTCTTCAAATCAAACGTCTTTTCGCGGCTTTTCTATCAGTGCTGCTACTATCTGCCACAGTCGGACAAGCGCAAGCAGGCATGATTACTAATCAACAAATCGTGCAGCAACTGGATCGTCAACACGCAGTCGCGTTATTTGATCGTGCTGATGTTCAAAATCAACTGTCTGCATTAGGTGTTGATGCTGAATTGGCTAAATCTCGTGTCGCGGCAATGTCTGATGCTGAAATCAATCAACTGAACCAACATCTGGCTGATCAGCCCGCAGGACAAGATGTGTTAGGTTTGGCTTTCATGGTATTCGTTGTGTTAGTGATCACTGACATGCTGGGTGCCACAGATGTATTCCCATTTGTGAAAAACATTAATCGGTAATCTCAACACCAAAGGGTTAAAAGGCATTATAGGCTATGGCGCGTTATTTTAGAGCACTGCTGCGTTATCTACTGAGCTTATCATTGATGATTACGGTAGTGGGTTGCACGATGATAGCGCCCTCCAAGCATGAGCCAGTGCTTGATGTAGAAGGTTTGCGTGTTAGCGTGAATCTCAATCAGGTTGCCTTTTTTCCACAAGAAGATTACCAATGCGGCCCTGCGGCCTTAGCAACGGTATTGACTAGCCAAGGGGTAAACGTCACCCCAGAGGTTTTGGTCGATAAAGTGTATCTGCCAGAGCAAGAGGCCAGTTTACCCCTTGAAATGGTCGCCGCAGGCCGAAGTTATGGGTTGTTAGCCTATAAGCTTGATCCAAACTTAGGCCATTTATTGCAACAGGTTAACGCGGGGCACCCTGTGTTGGTCTTCCAAAACCTAGCCTTTGAAACCTTCGCCCAATGGCATTTTGCAGTTATTGTAGGTTATGACCTTGCACAAGAAGAATTGATCTTAAGATCTGCTCGTATCAAAGAATATCGTCTTGATTTCAAAACGTTTATCAACACTTGGCAGCGGGCTAATCACTGGGCTTATCTCTTTTTAACGCCCGGAGAACTGCCCGCAAAACCCGATCCTAAAGTGTATTTGCAATCTAGCCTTGATCTTGTCAACGTCGGCTTAAACCTATCGGCACAGAAAGCCTTAGAAGTTGGTGTGAACACTTGGCCTGAGCATGAAGCGATACGGATGGCGCTGTCTAATACATACTTCCAGTCTGGGTTGTTTAATGCAGCCTCAAAAGTTTTACAGCAAAGCCCCTCATTGGGAACCTCGGGGGATCTTTGGAACAATATTGCCTACATTCAGCTTGCCCGCCAGTGCTACCGCAGTGCAGTTTCCGCTATTCAATGCGCGATTACCTTGTCACCGAGTGATCAGAATATCCAACATAGCGTGCAAGATATCTTGCAGAGAACTGATCGACCTAACGGTGGAGCGGACTGCCCCTTACTGACTTGCCCTAACCCCGTGCAAAGCTTCTAGCCAGCTGTAAAAAGAATAAGGTATTGCCCAAAGCTGATCTCTTCCTGATTGGCAGATGTCTGGTGTCCCTCTACCTCAAAGCAGATCAAGACGCTGCAACCACTTCCGTGTATCATTCGCGCCGATTGATCTAATCGGCATTTTTATTCTTTCTGAAATGGTGTGTTATGCCCAAGTACCCCTTTAAAACCCGCATTGCCCGCGTGCCCCAAGAGCCTTTTCGTGGGTTTAACCACAAACGCCAGAAACGATTGGGTACAGCAGCCAACCCTGCCATCATTAATGTGCATACCGATGCACGTCGAGATGAGTTACTTGCTATCTGCCAAGAAAATGACTGGCACTGCCAAATCAGCGTTAACCCTGATGAGCAAGTGAATGAACAGGCACTGGACGTGCTAAAGAATTATCCAACTACCACCCGCTTTGCTCCAAAGCCTGACCGCAACGAGCCTTGCAGTTGTGGTAGTGGTAAGAAATACAAAAAATGTTGTGGGTTGGGGTAACCAAGGTTTGAGAGACTGAGGCCTGATTAAAGCTTGTGGTGCCCTTAACACTCTAAAAGCCTGACGTTGGAATAACCGAGGTCAGGCTTTGTCAAAGAACAATATCCATCGTCTGCTGATGCTGTTGAAGAGACTTCAGCAGATTACAGTCATCATGATCATCGGGGTTATAGACCAGCAACAGAGGCGAATAGTGCGCCGCCCCCGCCCCTAAAACAGCACGCACCATGTTGTAGACATATTGAACATAGAACCTCAAATAAACGTATCGCTCAGGTGAAAAATCAGACAGCAGATACACCACCTCATCTTGCCCCATAAATTGTTTGAATATCGCAATATTGCAACCCGTTGCGCACTGGAAAAAAATACAACTGATCAGCCAGCACCTGCCAAGCCAATGACAGGTGCCAAGCCCTAAGTGGTTCTAGCCTAAAGTTTAAAACGTCCCGCTAACTTACTGAGATGCTCACTCTCTTGACTGAGCGCATCACAGGCAACTTTCGTTTCCATCGCCCCTTCTGCAATACGGTCGGAGGCAAGATGGATGGCGCTTACACTTTCACTCAAATCACGTGCTACCGCGGTTTGTTCTTCAGTTGCCGCTGCAATTTGTGTGCTCATGCCTGCAATTTGCTCCGAGGCTTTGAGAATATGCCCAAAAGACTCACCCGCATCACGAATCCGCTCTAAGCCAATTTTCATCTGATCTTGGCTGTGTGTCATCATCTGTGCTGCTTTACCCGCATGGCTTTGTAACGAGTTGATGATGTCGCTAATTTGCCCCAAAGAAGCCTGTGTTTTTTGCGCCAGTTGTCGTACTTCATCGGCCACTACCGCAAAACCTCGCCCTGCCTCACCCGCGCGGGCGGCTTCAATGGCGGCATTCAGCGCCAACAAGTTGGTCTGCTCGGTGATATTGCCAATCACTTCAGAGATCGCATTAATGCTATGGCTGTCTTGTTGTAGCTGTAATACCACTGATGCGGTTTCACTTAAGGCATTTGCCAGTGCTTCACTTTGAGTGACAGACTGCTGAATTTGCGTTTGACTGTCATGCGCTTCATTTCTTGCCTGATTACTTTGCTCAGAGGCATCAAGCGTACGCTGCACCACTTCACTGAAACCCGATTGCATCTGCTCCGTTGCCGCAGCGATTTGCGAGATTTCACTACGCTGTGTATCAAGGTTCGTAGTGGTTTCACTGACTCTAGTACGTAACGTCTGACTGGTACTCTCTAAAGTGCTAACACTCTCATTGATTTCCTTCGCCAATGACGTTAAGCCCATCTGCATACGATCAAAATATTGTGCTGCTGTACCCAGTTCATCCTTGGCAAATGCACGCATCTCAAGCCGTTTGCTTAAATGGCCTTGTTCAACCGCTTGCATCTGTTTCACAAGTAAATCCAAAGGGCGAGTCACTTTGCGCGAGATCACAATACTCATCAACAGCATAAAACCTGTAATTAATACTACAACAACCGCACTTAACTCTATTAAGGCATTCATCTTGTCAGACTCAGCCATTTTGATACTGATGGCCTCATCTTCTAGGTCTTGTTGTAGACGACCGAGTAGTCCCACAATGGCATTAAAAGGCGCTAACATCGGGCCTAACATCTCGGCACGAGCGGCCCCAATCTGACCGTTGTCGATTAGGCGAATATAGTTTTCCTGCATTTTTCGATAGGCCGCGATTCGAGTTTCATACTCTGAAATATCAGCCTTAATACGATCTGTATCCGCTAATCGCTTCATCTTGACCATAACAGTAGCGACTTTTTCGTCATTGTACGCAATGGTTTGAATGATTTTACGGTGCTCTTGCACGTCATCGGTTAAACCATAGTCCAACGCAAAACGGCGGTAAGTGACCGTGTAATACCGTAAGTCTGATACCGTCGTCAGTAAACTCACGTTGCGGTCAACTACGGTGACAAATTGATTTTGAATACCATTCACTGACAATAGTAAATGCAGGCTTAAAGCGACAACTGCTGCAATGGCAGCACCAAAGCCCAACTGCAGCGCGCGGGAAATAGAGGTTTGCTTGAGCATGTTGTTTTATCCCAGTTGACCGCATCAAAAATGCGGGTATTAAGCAAGGTTTGCAGAATTTCTATTAACCTATACGGTGGTTTTAGTCTTTCAGAGCTTAACATTGAGCCTGATCAATTAAATTTCAATTTTTTCAAACAGTTGCACACTATAAATAATTATTCATTTGAATATTACGGCCTTGATCCTGCCTGATGGGCTGCTACATTCTCGGTTATGACGTTACGCTGACAACCGCCGTCGCGAATGTATAGCTGCATCTTGAGTGGTAATATGATGGGATACGCGATATGGCTACAAGGCGGATGGAGCGAGTTTTGAGAGGGCTGGAAGTTAGGATGAGCTGCTAGATACGAACAAAAACAGCATTAACGCTCTTGGCGATGATCTACTTCTAGTTGAATCAGTTATCAGATGATGCTGGGGAAGGCGTATGTTTATTTACCTGAGACTCTATTTTCTCTTTCAAAGCTTTCGGCAAAGGCTGGTTCTCAGAAACAGGCTCCATAATGCTGTAAAGCCAGACAATCATAGAAATCAGTGCAACAAGGGCTGTAGAGATAAGGCCAGCAACAACCCCCTCAATCAGTCTTTTATGCAGGGGAGTTTTTACATTCTTGATGATCTCAGAATCGCGTATTTCCTGCTGATACACTAAAAGCTCTTCAGCAAGTGTTGCCTGAATAAAAGCATTCAGCTGAGCTTCGGCTTCGCCTCTATAACGTCGAATTGATTCAGGCCGGGAGTGCTGGTTATAAAAGTAGGTTTGCATCTCTTCCGGAGTGGGATAACGACCAGTATCTTGATGGTGTTTCTGTATCCAGCGGACTTTTTCCTGTTTGTAAACGGAGTAAGCCACCATACCGACAAAATCATCATCACCCTGAACAAGATCATTAAAAAGATTGTGTCCCCACATAACACAATCTCCTAGACGGTATGAGCCCGGCGGGATTGTTTGTACTTTTCGTTGATCTCTTCGGCTGAAAAGTGTCGGCGGGCAATCTGGCGCTTAACCTGTTCCGGCAAGTCGTAGGCGTCCAGCGGCTTTTTACGCATCACTGCCTTTGCAGCTGTTCTGATAATTCCCAGAGTCATAGTTTCACCCCATATAGATAGTGTAGATCCTTGCTTTATCGACCAAATATACCACAACTCAAACAGCATAGGCATAAATGCTGAGTTTTGATTCAGATAGACACTGCTACTCAGAAACATCCTTTCCCGTTATCCTTAGCCCTCTGTTTTTCACGCTTTACTATCGGTGTTTTACCCATGACATCCTCGGTTTCATCCGCTAACTGCTCCTCGTCCAATCAAAACGACTTACCGATTCTGGCGCAGGTGCCTGAGTTGGTGGCTCAGGGGAAAATTAGAACACCCATTCATTTATATCTGAAAAATCAACATACTACATCGCCATGATATAAATGCTTAGATTGTGTCTCACCATGCAGCCATGCACAACCCACTCGTTCAGCGTACTGTTTTAGCTTGTTTAAACAGCCTATTGCTCGGTTAAGTTTCAACCCTTCTGGCTGCATTGCTTTAAGCCAATACGCCTTATCGATCCCTAACCGATCCAGTATCGGCATTGAATTCGATGAAATAAAGTCCCGTTTATCCTCTCTGCAACAGCGCCCAGTCCAGTCAACTAAGGCTAGATAATCTGAGTAATCGAATAGGATAGCGGTATCACTATCAGCCTACCGTTGGTTAGATACCATAATCATGCTCTACCTTCGATATACGAGTTTTGAATGATGAATACCACTGCTCATGCCCCAGTCTTTGGGCTTCTTGATGCTCGGCATTCGCCTTCCACTGCTTGATGGACTCAAGATCAGACTAATAGGAAACTGTAATTCCAACGTCCTCTCGTGCGGACTCTACGCCCAAGAAACCCGGTTGCATTGACGCTAGCTCAACCATTCGAGCTGCCATTTCGCTGTAGCCGCTATCACCTTCAGTACGATGAGATGTGAAAATCACTGCGTAGTAAGGTGGCTTTGGTGTACTGGCAATGAGGGACATTCTTGCTCCTTTGAGTATTTAATGATTAGGAAAATTCGGACGCCCATTTATTTATTGGCCGCATAAAAACGCACGGCGAACACAACGGGCAATGCAGTGATAGTAAGGGGTATCGGATGGGCTGATTTGTTCTAAGCGAGCGCGGGTCATGATGTATCCTCCTTGATGAACAAGCTATTCCTTAGCGGTTGAGTTCAATGTAGACCATGTTCTTTAAAGGGGCTAATTTTTATGGGTGTCCTGTTTTTTTTTGTTATGTTTAAAATGGCAGGTCATTAGGCTCATCTAACTTACCTACCGTTGCCTCAACTGAATCAGCCAGAGCTTCAACTTTTTCTAAGAGTACCAAAACAGAATCTTTTGAAACCTCAATCGCTTCGCCGTCCTTGTTGTATCCTGCCCGGTGAACACAGTCATGGCGTTTCACGACATCTTTAAATAACCACGAAATGTCACCAAAATCATGACCTAGAACATCTTTAAACATTGGCTTAACCTTCTTTAGATCGTGAAATATTAGATCTTTAAGGTAAGTGGCAACCGTAACCTTTAAGTTTGATTGCTTTTCAAAAATCTCTTTAAGAGTGAACGTTCTTTTTGAGAATTCAGGGTCTGTTTCAACTAGTTTTCGTATTAACTCCTCAGAGTTTGTAACCTTATGAATAAATATGCCTGCCAAGTAACCTTCAATTGCTGATACAACGTGACCATGTAGCATGACCCATAGATTAAATAGGGTGTCAGGAGGAACTTCTACTTCTAGTAGTGTTCGGACACTCTTTAAGTGGCTTTGCAGAATTTCATAATGAGTTTTGCTATCGATATACCAGTAAAGCTCATCAGCTTCATCTTCTGGGTAATAAGGCATCCCGTGGTTTACGTCCACATTCCCATAATCAATTGATGCCATAGCACTATAAAAAGTGTTAGTAACTTGAACTGTATATTCCTTATCGCAAGAAGGGCAAAACACCTCCTGCCAAGAGTCGGTTTGGCTATCCTTATTCTTTTCAGCGGAAAAATCAGGGTCTTGGACATAGACTATATCTTCTACATGCTCACCACATTCACAGGCAAATGAAATATCCATCTGTAAACTCATAACTCTCCTTTAAACATAACGAGGCTGTAGAAAAGCCTCAGTCTCAAAAATTGATCATTTTTTGTACTAAAAATGGCGCTCCTACGCGAATTCTGGAGCAGTTCTCATCAAAGAATGTGCTTAAATCAACGTGGCAGCGCGATAAATTCTCAATAACTAGAACCCGTTAGGTTTTTCTACAGCCTGAACGCCGTGTTCACCGGCTTGTCCGGTGCAACACTTTGTTAAGTGATTCGGTACGAGAGGGCGGACTCGAACCGCCACGCCTTTCGGCACACGATCTATAGTCGTGCGTGTCTACCAGTTTCACCACTCTCGTATAAAATACTACAACCTAAATCTTCTTCGAATACTTAGCGCCAGCCCTTCCAAATCAGGAAACATTCTAGCCTCATCAGTACCAGAGTGCTCTAACTCATCTAATAGTCGAGGGATGATTACTTCAGGGATTTCAACTTTCAGGGCACAATTTGTAACGACCTTATTTACAGGACTATAATCTCCCCCATGAACGGTAAAATAGCCTCGTTGAGCAGTCAGCCTTGTACTATTCCAACTCGGAGCGATGGCTACTGGAGTTTTTCTCTCCCATGATTCAGACTTAACTTGTTCGTAATAGTTAAATTTAAGCTCGTCCATATCACCGTATATAATACGGTCAGTATCACTTATTTTTGCATTCAACCTATATGGATTTAGAATCCACAGATGCGGCTTTTCGTAGCTTGTATATTTTAAAGCAAAGAAGAGAGCTACGTGCAACGAGTCAGTCCAATCCAATAAACGGGTTGGCACTTTGTAGTGCTGCATAATCGCGAGTATTCCCCAAGGATCGGTTGGCATACCAACATGTGCTCTACCTTCTGTAATAAACGTATTAAATATGTTCTTCTCGTCTACCAGACGCACATCTTTGATTCTGAAAAGAGATGGCACTAATTCATAGTAGCCATGACTATGACCACGAAACCAAGCAGGATCATTTGATATGCCCAGTCGCTTTCGCTTTTTCGCGATAGACTCATAAAATTCTTTGAGAGCCTTCTCTGTTTCCATAATTTAATAATTAGCCTTAGAGTTACTTAATTATTAAACGGTTATACAGATGGCGAAGCCATGGCTATAACCGTTTGTTGAACGGCCGCTGGCACTCTAGGGAATTTGCTTTTTAACACGATGTTTTCCCTGTCAACCTGTGGCTTATCTGCGAACTATTTTCTGGCTTGTTCCACGCCTAAGTCGTTCGCTTGGTTCACTATTTTTTTCTAATAAAACTATCTTTTACCTGCTTTTTGATGCGCTGGCAACAATCATCCTTCGGGCTATACCCGAAGCGCTTAACACCTTGCGATTGATCAAGGTTTCGGTGCTAAGTCGTATCGGGTATTCGTAATATCTGGGCTATCTCGTTTCTGACTTGATTCACTTTTCTCTTCTTTTATGAGCATCGTTTTCTGCAAATGCTGAAATATACCGCTACAGCCACACTGCTGGGCATAAAGCTCGCTGGCAGCGGTGTGTGTTGCGCAGGTTCTGGCTACAAGTTTGCGTGGCAGCGTTTTAATTCACTGATCAACTCTTTGATAAGTGGCGTTGAAACTGCATTCTTCAGGGTGATCAGCATCACAGGGATTTCGTAATGATACCGCTCTGGCAAAATCGCTTTTAGCTGACCCTTTTCGACCCATTGGTTCGCATAATGCTCTGGCAGATAACCGATAAACCGGCCAGACAGCACCATATGTGCAATGCCCTGATCATGGTAAGCCGTGGCGGTATTCTGATAATTTAACCCGTCATTACGGGTTTCTTTATCTCTCTGATAGTGGCTGGAAACAATTTCAGCCTCCTTCAGCAAGGCTTCACGGGCATTATCATCGCAATCAAACAACGGATGCTCTGAAGAGCAATACAAGTAGTTCACTTCGTTCTGTAACGGGTAGTAGTTCAGTCCACGAATAGGATGACGGCTCACCCCCAGTCCCACCATAGAACGCCCGCTGATAACCGATGTTTCGACCTCTCTTGCTTCACATACGTTGATTTCAAACTGAATGGAATCGCTTTTGTCTCTGAGTGCTGCGATCGCTTTTGAGATTCCACAGCGCGGGTCGTTAACCAGATTATCAATGGTGGCGATGGTGACACGGCCTGTCAGTTCATTTTTGGAACTAGCAACGGTCGCCGCAAAGGCTTCGCACTGTCTGAGCAGTTCGAGACTGGCCTGATAGGTGATACGTCCGGGTTCTGTTATCTCAAAACCGCTTCGTCCGCGCTTGCATAACGTCAGGCCCAGTCGGATCTCCAGATCAGACAGATGAGCGCTGATGGTTGAACGCCCGATGTTTAACCTTGATTCCGCTGCTGACAAACCGCCGGATTCAACAATTGCGACAAAGATTCTTAAGAGCTTTAAGTCAACATCATGGATCTGCATATAAGAATGTCTCCGCTGCGATGCAGCTCTCATCTTTTGTTCGATGACTTTTGTTTGATAGGTTTTTGTTCGATAGCTTTTGTTCGATAAAGCAGGAATAACGCTCGGATATTCTTTATCTATGAAACTTAAGTTGCAAGATATACTTCTGACAGCCGCTACATTTTCATCGGAGAACTATAAAATGATGTTTAAATACGGGATAGATACACTCACTGTTGAATTGGTCAATGACATCGCCAATGGCTCTGTTGAAACTGAGCTCTGCTCGGAAGCAAAAGACAAGATCAACGCCAGCCGGAAAAATGTTGAGCACATGGCCAGCTCAGATTCTGCGGTATATGGCATCAATACTGGTTTTGGCCCTCTGTGTGATACCCAGATCTCTCCTGCTGAGACCAATCTGCTACAAAAAAACCTGCTAATCACCCATGCGGTTGGGGTGGGTAACTCCATTGATAAGTCAATCTCTAAGCTGATGCTGATTACCAAAATCCACGCACTAAGTCAGGGGTTTTCGGGTATTCGTCTTGAAGTCGTTGAAAGAATGCTCAAATTTTTAGAGCTGGATCTGATTCCTGTCGTACCAGAGCAAGGTTCAGTGGGGGCTTCAGGGGATTTAGCACCCCTTTCACATCTGTTTTTACCCTTAATCGGCGAAGGTGAGTTCTGGCAGGGCTCAGAAACGGTATCGGCGATTACGCTGTTAAAAGCGCATCACTTGGCGCCTATGGAGCTTGAAGCTAAAGAGGGGTTGGCGCTGATTAATGGTACTCAATTTATTCTGTCTCATGCCATTACCGCACTGGTCAAAATGCGCTATCTGCTGGATTTGGCGGATTTAGCAGGTGCTATGAGTATTGAAGGGATGCAGGGAAGTTCTTCACCTTTTAGAGCAGAGCTGCATCAGACCCGACCATTTCCGGGCTGCATAGAAGTCGCTGCTAGAATGCGGAGCTTTTTTGACGGTTCGCAGAATATGGCATCGCATACCAACTGTAATCGCGTACAAGACCCTTACTCACTGCGTTGTATTCCTCAGGTGCATGGTGCATCCCGAAACGCCTATAACCACCTGAAAGAGTTAGCTGAGATCGAAATGAACTCAGTGACAGATAATCCTATTGTGATCAGTCAGGAGGAAGCGATCTCTGGCGGCAGTTTCCACGGTCAACCTCTGGCGATGGCGTTGGATTATGTGTCTATTGCGGCGGCTGAGTTGGGCAATATTGCCGATCGTCGTTGTTACTTACTACTTGAAGGCATGCACGGCCTGCCAAGAATGTTAACCAAATCAGGCGGTTTAAACTCTGGCTTGATGATTCCTCAATATGCCACGGCAGCTTTAGTGACTGAAAACAAATCACTGTGTTTCCCGCCATCAGCAGACAGTGTGCCAACCTCAATGGGGCAGGAAGATCATGTCTCTATGGGCAGTATTTCGGGTCGTAAACTCAATCAGATCCTCGGCAATCTAGACAAGATTTTTGCCATTGAACTGATGTATGCCGCCCAAGCGATTGATTTCAGACGCCCGAATACCTGTTCAGAAACAATTGAGAAGAATCATCAGATTATCCGTAGCAAAGTCGCCAAATTAGAAGAAGACAGACTGCTAAAACCTGACATTGACGCCATGATCAAGCTGGTTCAAACACAGGCGCTCTGTGTTGATTCGCCAGTAAACCACGCTTAAGCCGGGAAAACATAAGGAGACGCTGACAATGAATGATATCCATCTTTTTCAACAAACGATTAAGCAAGGCATCCCTGCGAGTTTACCCGCTGCAAAGCCGTATCCGGAAAACGCCAATCGGGCACCGAAACGAAAAGATATTTTAAGCACAGAAGAAAAGCAGCTGGCAGTACGCAATGCACTGCGTTACTTCCCGAAAGAGTGGCATGCAGAGCTGGCGCCTGAGTTCGCGAAAGAGCTGAACGACTATGGCCGGATTTATATGTACCGTTTTAAGCCAGAGCACTCATTGAAGGCTCGCTCAATCGAGGATTATCCGGCTAAGTGCCAGCAGGCTGCGGCGATCATGCTGATGATCGACAATAACTTAGATCCTGCGGTGGCTCAGCATCCGGAAGAGCTGATCACCTATGGCGGTAATGGCGCGGTATTCCAGAACTGGGCTCAGTATCTTCTGACCATGAAGTATCTGAGTGAGATGGAATCGGATCAGACACTGCACATGTATTCCGGACACCCGATGGGTCTGTTCCCTTCTTCTGAAGAGGCGCCAAGGGTCGTTGTGACTAACGGTATGATGATTCCGAACTATTCCAAACCGGATGATTGGGAAAAATTCAATGCTCTGGGTGTAACCCAGTACGGCCAGATGACCGCCGGATCCTTTATGTACATTGGTCCGCAGGGCATTGTTCACGGTACAACGATTACGGTGATGAATGCCTTCCGTAAAGTGCTGAATAAAGGTGAAAGCCCGAAAGGTAAGATCTTCTTAACCGCAGGTCTGGGCGGTATGAGTGGTGCTCAGCCTAAAGCGGGCAACATTGCTAACTGTATTACTGTCTGTGCTGAGGTGAACCCTAAAGCGGCGATCAAACGTCATGAACAGGGTTGGGTAGACGAACTGGTTGATAATATGCCGGATCTGGTTGCCCGTGTTCGTAAAGCACAGGACAACGAAGAGGTGGTCTCCATCGCCTTTATTGGTAACGTCGTAGACGTTTGGGAAAGCTTCCTGACTGAAGATATCTTCATTCATTTAGGCTCAGACCAGACCTCTCTGCATAACCCTTGGTCCGGTGGTTACTATCCGGCAGACATCAGCTACGAAGAATCAAACCGCTTGATTCGTGAAGAGCCGGAAGTCTTTAAAGAAAAAGTACAGGCCACACTGAAGCGCCACGCCGATGCGGTCAATAAGCATACGGCTAAGGGCACCTATTTCTTCGATTACGGTAATGCCTTCCTGCTTGAAGCATCGCGGGCAGGTGGTGATGTGATGGCTGAAAACGGTATCGACTTCAAATATCCCTCTTATGTTCAGGATATTCTGGGGCCGATGTGTTTTGACTATGGTTTTGGCCCCTTCCGCTGGGTGTGTACCTCAGGGAATCCGGAAGATCTGGATAAAACCGATGGGATTGCAGCGAAGGTACTGGAGCGTATCATGCGGGATTCTCCGGAGGAGATTCAGCAGCAGATGCAGGACAACATCACCTGGATCAAGGATGCGAAACAGAACAAGCTCGTGGTTGGTTCACAGGCGCGTATCCTCTATGCCGATGCACAGGGACGGGCGGAAATTGCCAAAGCCTTTAATGATGCCATTAACGCTGGTGAAATTGGCCCCGTGGTATTAGGCCGTGATCATCACGATGTCAGTGGCACCGACTCCCCTTACCGTGAAACGTCAAATATCTATGATGGCAGCCGTTTTACAGCGGATATGGCGATTCATAACGTGATTGGTGATGGCTTCCGAGGGGCAACATGGGTATCCATTCACAATGGCGGCGGTGTCGGCTGGGGTGAAGTGATCAACGGCGGTTTTGGTATGCTGCTAGATGGCTCTGAGGCTTGTGAACGTCGTCTGAAAAATATGCTGTTCTTTGACGTCAATAACGGCATTGCACGACGCAGCTGGGCACGGAATAAAGAAGCTGATTTTGCCATTAAGCGTGAAATGGAACGCACGCCTAAACTAAAAGTCACTCTGGCAAATCAGGTTGATGATGGCTTGCTCGAAGGCCTGAATTTCTAACCTTTTGATAGCGGGTATCAGAATGCCATCCACTTAACGGATGGCATTCAAATTCAGTCTCACCTGCAATTCAAAGCCTCCAAATCGGGGCGAACCAGAATATCCCCACCTTATAGCGATAAGAAAGTAGCGATAAGAAAGAGAGTGCCTTATGACAATAACGGATACCGTGATAAATCAGAACAAGGCTGATGCTCATCGCTGTGACCTTTTAATACACAACGTATCTTTAGCGACAATGGACTACGAAACGTCAGACTCGGCATCGCCCTATGGTCAGTTAGAAGATGGTGTATTGGCTGTCACGGCGGGGCGAATCAGCTGGGTCGGGGCGGCAGCAGAAGCTCCGGAGTTTGACGCGATTGAACAGATTGATGGGCAACAGGGCTGGCTGACTCCCGCTTTAATCGACTGCCATACCCATTTGATTTATGGCGGCAGCCGCGCCCGTGAGTTTGAAATGCGCTTGCAAGGCTACAGCTACCAAGAGATTTCCCAGCAGGGCGGTGGCATTGTGAGCACGGTGAGAGCCACCCGTGCCGCATCTGAGCAGGAACTGTTTGCAAGCGGGTTAAAGCGTTTGCAACGTTTAATGGCCGAAGGAGTTACCACCGTTGAAATCAAGTCTGGTTACGGTTTGGACTGGCCGACTGAGCAGCGCATGTTAAAGGTGGCAGGGCAACTGGCCGAACACACAGGCATCGAGATTAAGCGCACTTTTTTGGCCGCCCATGCCGTGCCGCCGGAGTATAAAGACCGTGCTGATGATTATCTTGACCTTGTGATTAACGAGATGCTGCCCCAAGTGGCGGAGCATAATTTGGCCGACGCAGTGGATGTGTTTTGCGAGGGGATCGGCTTTAGCCATGCCCAAACCGAGCGTTTATTTAAAGCCGCGCAGCAGTATGGTTTGCCCGTGAAAGGCCATATGGAGCAGTTAAGCGACCTTAAGGGTTCCCGTTTGGCCGCTGAGTTTAATGCGCTATCGGTGGATCATCTGGAGTATCTCGCCGAAGAGGATCTACCTGCATTAAAAGCCGCCAACACGGTTGCAGTGTTATTACCGGGGGCGTTTTACTGTTTAAAAGAAACCAAACTGCCCCCTGTACAAGCGCTGTTTGAGCATCAAATTCCGGTTGCGGTTTCCACCGATCTGAACCCCGGCACCTCACCTATTGCCTCGTTACTGTTGGCGATGAACCAAAGCTGTCTCTTATTTGGCTTAACCCCTGAGCAAGCCTTAGCAGGCGTCACCTGCCATGCGGCGCAAGCTTTGGGTTTACAAGATCGCAAAGGGCAACTGCAAGTGGGCTATCAGGCCGACTTGGTGCTGTGGTCAATTGACCACCCCAGCGAGCTGAGTTACGCGATCAATATGCATCAACCTCAACAGATTTGGGTCAACGGCCAGCCTCGGTTGAATCCCTCTGTTTCCAACACCACAGGAGCTTAACCATGTCGGCTAAGAATCATCACACCCCCGCCAATATGGCGCTTTGGCAGGGGCGTATCGACGATGAGGAAGAGGGCATCAGTTGGCGCTGGCATCAACAAGTGCAAGCCTTGCCTACGGATTATTCAGAGGTTCAAACCGGAGATGTTGCGCTTTTGGGTTTTGCCTGTGACGAGGGAGTGCGTCGCAATAAAGGTCGCCAAGGCGCTAAACAAGGGCCTGAAGCGATTCGTAAAGCCTTGGCCAATGCGGCATGGCACCTGAGCAAAGCGGTGTATGATGCGGGTGATGTAAACTGTGATGATGAACAGCTTGAGCCTGTACAAGCGGCTTTAGGTCTGCAAGTGGCTCAGCTTTTGCGCCAAGGTTTACAGCCCATTGTTTTGGGTGGCGGGCATGAGATCGCATGGGCCAGTTTTCAAGGCATCGCTCAGCATGTATACGCGCAAAATCCCAAGGCCGCAGTGGGTATTGTGAATTTCGATGCGCATCTTGATTTACGTAACCCAGAGCGCCAAGGCAGCTCCGGCACACCGTTTCGCCAGATTGCCGAGTGGTGCGCCCATCAGCACAAACCGTTTCACTACTACTGCATAGGGGTGAATGACAGCGCCAACACACAGGCACTCTTCGACTTTGCCAAAAGCCAAGGGGTGTTGTGGCGCTTAGATCACCAGTGCAAGCTGTCTGATTTTTCCGACATCAGAGCGGAAATGCAGACCTATCTGCGTCAGTTGGATTATCTCTATCTGACCATCTGCATGGATGTGTTCAACGCCGCTGCCGCACCGGGTGTCAGCGCACCTTCAGTGATGGGCTTAGACCCTGTGATCGGTTTAGCCCTGATCAAACTGCTGATCAGTGAAGCGCAAGCCCTGAACCTGCCTATTGTGTTAGTGGATCTTGCGGAGTGTAACCCGCTTTTAGATCAAGACAGCCGTACGGCTAAACTGGCGGCTCGGTTGGTGTATGAAATTGCTGGAGCGGCTCAATAATATTCACGTCTGAAGCTTGGAGGGGGTGCTGGTCGGCCAGAACGTAATTTAGATCTTAAGTAGCGTTCTGGCAGATACTTTTGATGACTTGGGGCTGGATCACAGTTCAGGTAGACTGCTCGGTCTATAACAATTACAACGACCGCTGTTTCGGTAGTGTGATCCACTGAGAAACAGATTTGAGTGGTAGGCATGAGTCAAGACATTTCCAATCTCAGAAAGTTTGTGGCACCAGAAATCATTTTTGGTGCTGGCGCACGTCATTCTGTGGCGAACTACGCCCGCACATTTGGGGCGCGTAAAGTGCTATTGGTTTCTGATCCCGGTGTTGAACAAGCAGGCTGGTTAGCCGATGTGGCCAATAGTTTGGCGGCGGAAGGCATTGAGTTTGTGACCTTCACGCAGGTTTCCCCCAACCCTCGTACCGACGAAGTGATGCAAGGGGCTGAGGTTTACCAAACACAACAGTGCAATCTTATTGTGGCGGTCGGCGGCGGTAGTCCAATGGACTGCGCCAAGGGCATTGGTATTGTCTGTGCCAATGGCAAGCACATCTTAGATTATCAGGGCATTGATACTATTCATCTGCCTATTCCCCCGCTGATTTTTATTCCCACAACAGCAGGCACCTCGGCGGATGTGTCGCAGTTTGCGATTATTTCTGACCAAGTGGACAAGGTGAAAATCTCTATTGTCAGCAAGGCCGTTGTGCCCGATGTGGCACTGATTGATCCTGAAACCACCTTGACCATGGACCCGTTCCTCAGCGCCTGCACAGGGGTGGATGCTTTGGTTCACGCCATTGAAGCGTTTGTCTCGACAGGAGCTGGGCCGTTGACGGATATGTACGCCTTAGATGGTATACGTTTAATCCATCAACATTTAGCCGCATTGGTGCTACAACCCCATGATCTCAAGCTTCGAGAGCAAGTGATGCTGGGTTCCATGAAGGCGGGATTGGCCTTCTCTAACGCAATACTGGGCGCAGTTCATGCCATGTCTCACAGTTTGGGCGGCTATTTAGACCTGCCTCATGGCCTATGTAATGCGATGCTGCTGGAGCATGTGGTCGATTTTAATTTCCATGAGGCGGAAAATCGCTTCAAAGTAGTGGCTGAAACTTTGGGTATTGATTGTCGCGGCTTAAGCAGTGCCCAAGTGAAACAACGATTGATCCAAGAAATTATCAGCTTTAAGCAGCAGGTGGGCTTAAGCCAGTCTTTAGCAGCACAGGGCGTGCGGGTGATTGATATTCCAATGCTGTCGGTTCGTGCGCTGTCTGATCCTTGTATGCTCACCAACCCACGTAGCTCCAATCAACGTGACGTAGAAGCGGTATATGAACAAGCCCTCTGATCAACAAGAGCAACTGCTGGCCAGCCTGATTGGTTTAGGCCAACAGTCAGCACGCAAAAGCTACTACTCGGAACTGACCGCTAAACTTGAAGAGTTAGAGGCCGAGCGTAACCGCTACAAGTGCCTCAATGAAGTATTAGAGCAACGGGTTGCAGAGCGCACGCAAGCACTCACCGAAGTGAACGCACAACTGCGCCAAGAGATTGCAGAGCGCGAGTTGATGCAAGCGGAGCTGAAGCAGGCCAAAGAACTGGCCGAAGCGGCCACGCTGAGCAAAGACCGCTACTTTGCAGCTGCCAGTCACGATTTATTGCAGCCGATGAATGCCGCTCGACTGTTGGTATCGGCGTTAAGAGAACAGCCCTTGCCTCAACATGAAGGTTATCTGGTTGAGCAGATTCATCTGGCCTTAGAAAACGCTGAAGACTTGATCACCGACCTACTGGATATTTCAAAACTAGATCAAAAAGCGGTTACACCAGATATCAGCGAGTTTCATTTGGGGCCACTGCTCAACTCAATGCTGGCTGAGTTTCAGCCTGTTGCGCAGAGCAAGAACCTGAAGTTGACCCTGATTCCTAACTCGCTGGCGGTGTGCAGTGACTCAAGGTTATTGCTGCGTATTATTCGAAACCTGCTGAGCAATGCGATTCGCTACACCCGCACAGGCCGAGTGCTCATAGGCTGCCGTCGCCAAGGCGGTCATATCCGTATCGAAGTCTGGGACACTGGCGATGGTATTCCGTTAAATCAGCAACAGAATATTTTTAAAGAGTTCCAACAACTCGACCGCCACCGTGGTAAGGATCGGCAAGGCTTAGGCTTAGGTTTGGCCATTGTGGAGCGACTTGCCAGTATGTTGCAGCACCCTTTGACGGTGCGCTCAGAGGAAGGCGTCGGCTCGATGTTCTCTATTAAAGTTCCCCGCGCCAGCCTAGCCGCTTTGCCTGCCGCTGTGAGTCATTATACGATTTCGCCAGTTTCCAGCTTACATGGGCAATCTGTGTTAGTGATTGATAACGAAGACAGCATTTTAATGAGTATGGATCAGTTGCTCAGTGGTTGGGGCTGTGAGGTGTTAACGGCCAGTAATAGTTGTGATGCAATCGCACTTTGTACTGATGAAGATTTTATGCCTGATATTATTTTGGCCGATTTCCATCTGCATGATGACTTGTTGGGTACGGATGCCATTCAGGCTGTGCGTGAAGAGCTTGGTCAGCCAATTCCTGCTGTTATCATTACCGCAGATCGCAGTAGTGAGTGTCGACAGCTATTTGACCGACTAGAACTGCCTGTTCTAAATAAGCCAGTTAAACCTAGTAAACTACGGGCGCTGCTTTCTCATCTTGTTGAAGGGCGTTAGCTTTTCTCTGTCATTTGTCGGCAATCTCTTACAAGCAGAATGTTTAACTCTTGACTAAGATCAATGGGTATAAGTTCTGTTTATTTGAGGTATCGCTATGTTATGGCAGCCCGTAATTGAATTTTGGTTTCGTGAGTTAACACCTGAACAGTGGTGGATTAAAGACCGTATTTTAGATACTCAGATTAAGCAGCGCTTTGGGACTTTGCTAGAAACAGCAAAAAAAGGCGGGTTAAGAGAATGGCACGCTCAGCCCCGAGGGCGTTTAGCTGAGATTATTTTGTTAGATCAGTTTTCTCGTAACATCTATCGTGATAGCCCTGAAGCTTTTGCCGCTGATGATTTGGCATTAGAGCGCTGCCTTGCGGCCATTGCCTGCAAAGATGATCGTTCGCTTACCCGTGATGAGCGTGCCTTTCTCTATATGCCTTTGATGCATAGTGAAGAGGCTGACATGCATGTTTTAGCGGTAGAGTTGTTTAAACTGTTAGGCAATGAAAATACTTTGAATTTTGAATATAAACACAAAGCCATTATTGATCGTTTTGGTCGCTACCCCCATCGCAACGCTATTCTAGGTCGAGCCTCAACCACTGAAGAACTGGAGTTTCTAACCCAGCCTGATAGCGCTTTTTAGCACGTATTTAGTAAGTAGTGGTTAGGGTACAAACAATTCAATCAAAGTCTTTCCAATCACTCTGCCACGTAATACAGTGGCAAATAAATCGAGGTAGGTAGCAGATAGCGGAAATGGAATATGAGATATAGTCTAAGGCAGTTACAGGTCTTTTTGGCTGCGGCACACTTTGAAAATATCACGCGAGCTGCCGAAAGTTTGTCCATGTCACAATCTGCTGCCAGCAGCGCCCTAAAAGAGCTTGAACAACAGTTTGATATTCAACTTTTTGACCGAATCGGTAAGCGTCTGCAACTCAATGAGTTGGGGCGACTGGTTCGTCCTCAGGCTGAATCACTGTTGGCGCAAGCAAGCGAACTTGAAACCAGCTTTAGTCAACATCTGCAACCCGGTCATCTAACTGTTGGCGCAACATTAACCATTGGTAATTACCTTGCCGTTGATCTAATGGCGCGCTACATGCTGGAACAGCCTCAAGCCAAAGTCACCTTAGATGTGGAAAATACAGCCGCTATTGCCAGCAAAGTGCTGAATTTTGAGTTGGATATCGGCCTGATTGAGGGCGAGTTACAGCAACCAGATCTTGACGTTTTGCCTTGGAGGCAAGATCAGTTAGTTGTGTTTTGTAGCCCTGAGCATCCTTTGGCTCAGCGTAGTGAGCAAGCACTAACAGATACAGACTTGCTTGCGGCAACTTGGATTCTGCGGGAAAAAGGCTCAGGTACAAGGCAAACCTTTGACCGCATCATGACGGGTATTCTACCCGAACTACAGGTTTTGCTTGAGCTACAACATACAGAGGCCATTAAACGTGCCGTTGAAGCAGGCCTAGGTTTAGGTTGCTTATCTGCAGTGGCTTTAGCCGATGCTTTTAAACGTGGTAGTTTGGTGCCTTTACAAATTCCCCATCGTAATACTGAACGGTGGTTCTATTTTATTCTGCATAAACAAAAATATCGTAGTGCAGGGGTGCAGCGCTGGATCGACCTGTGTCGGCAATCGGTGTTACAGTCTTGAACTTTATGGCTTGATTTATATTAAGTTTATCAATTTATAAGGAGTGCTTGCTTTGTTTGGCTTGACCCAATCAGTGAGATGGATCCCCAAATTTATCCTCAGCAGTTTATTACTATTTTCCAGTTTGGCACTTGCAGGCTTTAGCCCACAAGACAGCCGTGTCCCAGGAGGGGTTGCGATTATTGAACTGCCACAAAGAGGCAGCGCCTCTCCTCAGGTTTTGTTTCAAGATAAGCGTGTGTTTACTACGCAAAAAGAAGGTAAATGGTATGCTTGGGTAGGTTTGCCCTTGTCGCTAAAAGCTGGGCAATATTCTCTTATTTGGCGTACTGCAGAGGGTGATAAGGCGATTGCCTTTGACCTGAGTGATAAAAAATATGAAGAGCAGCGTTTAACCGTTAAGCAGAAGCATGTCACGCCTGATCCAAAACAATTAGCCCGTATTCGCAAAGAAACCCCTGAAATTCGTAGCGCGATGGACAGTTTTCGCCCAGTGGTTTATCCATTACCTGAGCAGTTAGTACAGCCTACGCAAGGGCGTATTAGTAGTTCGTTTGGTTTGCGTCGTATTTTTAATGACCAACCGCGAAATCCTCATAGCGGAATGGATATTGCGGCACCAACAGGCACAGACGTATTGTCAGCCTTAAATGGCAAAGTGGTTGCGGTGGGTGATTACTATTTCAATGGTAAAACGGTGATAGTTGATCATGGCCAAGGCTTAACCACTTTATATTGTCACCTGTCTGAAATTAACGGCGTAAAAGTTGGCGATAAGGTCAGTGCAGGCCAGAAAATTGGAGAAGTAGGGGCAACAGGTCGAGTGACAGGGCCTCACTTACATTGGACGGTTACTCTGAATGGCGCGCGAGTTGATCCAGCATTATTTTTAAAGCCTTAGCTATTGATGTTAGTACTGAAGAGAGAATACGATGCCCAAATGGTTTAGTATCGCCACCGAAAAGGCAATTCTGAAGCGATCAATAAAGGTTATGGCGATTGTAGGTACATCTCTAATGCTTATTAACCATGGTGATCGCTTGATTAGCAATACCCTAGAAACAGAGCATATTTTCAAGATTGTATTAACCTATTTAGTACCTTTTTCGGTTGCCACTTACAGTAGTGTTGTAGCCCGACTAGAGTCCTGAGTATTTCATTGTTGCGACTAAAAAATTAGATATAGGGAATATTATGTTTTTCTCAAAAAATAAAGTGGCTGATGATGAAGTGGTCATCAAAAAGAGTGCGTTAGCAGAGTTAGAGCGTAAAGCTGCTATTTTGGATCAAATTATCAGTAATGCGCCGAGTAAAAAGGCATCACAGATTACACAGAATGCAAAAGCTGTGAACAAAGCTTCATCTCAGCGTTTAGATAAAATTGAACATAACTATCAGCTGGTTGAGCGTTTGGTGGGACAGGCCAGTGATATGGGTGGGCTGGCAAATGAAGCCGTCAGCTTGGCGCAGGAAACGGCTAAGCATAGTGAGCAAAGCTTGAAGCAGTTAAAAGCCTTGTCTAATAACATTGCAACTGCGGAGAAGCGAATTTCAGAGTTTAGCGGCTTGCTAGAAGGCTTTAATAAAAACAATCAAACAGTTACACAGTTGGTTGATGCTATTAAAGGTATTGCAGACCAGACTAACTTGCTTGCATTAAACGCTGCTATCGAAGCTGCGCGAGCGGGGGAATATGGTCGCGGTTTCGCGGTAGTTGCCGATGAAGTTAGAACGCTTGCCAGTACAGCGAATAGCTCTGCTGAAGAAATTCAAACTGAGATGAATAAAATTATTGAAATCTCTAATGCAATCGTGAAGCAGCAGCAAACCGTTGTTAACAGTATCTCTGAAAGCCAGAGTTTGTCAGATGCTATTGCTGAAAGCTTAGGTAATGTGAACAGTTTCTCACAGCAAAGCGCCCGAGCTGCGGATACAGTAATCTCTCATGTACAAGACCAAATGAGTGATGCCAATACAGTGTTGAAAAACATTGGAGAGATTGTCAGTGATACCCGTCAAGCGGTTGAAGGGTCTGCTAATAATAGTCAAATTGGTGAGCAGCTGGTTGCTGATCTTAGCCCGTTGACTAAGCTTTAGTGGTTTACCTCTACCCTATTAATGGGGTAGAGGTGATAGTATTCTGGTCTTGCGTTATTTTTGTTGAAGATAACGCAAGACTCCCTCCCCAGCTCTCAAGCCTGTCGCTAAACAAGCCGTAAGCAGATAACCTCCTGTTGGGGCTTCCCAATCCAACATCTCACCCGCAAAGAACAAGCCGTTATGTTGCGTGCTCATTAAATATGGATCTAAGACCTCAAAACAAACGCCACCTGCGGTGCTAATCGCTTCAGATATAGGCGTGGTTTCTGTCAGAACCAGTGGCAAATGTTTAATTTTATAAGCCAATTGTGCGGGGTCTTGAAAGCAGTGCTTATCGGTCAATAAGCGTAGTAGCGCACTTTTTATACCACCTAGCTTGAGAGTGTTAAGCTGCTGGGTAATAGATTTGCCTTTACGTTGGCTGAGCTTTTCTTTTAGCTGTGCCTCGCTACGATCAGGACTTAAATCAAGCATCAGTGTGCATTGGCCGTGGGATAAAATTTGATCTCGTATCAATGCGGATAGTCCATAAATTAAACCACCTTCAATGCCTTGCTGGCTGACCATCAAATCACCACGTTTGTACTGTGATTCACCCTCTGCATTTGTGACGCTAATTTGAATACTCTTGATGGGTACTCCCGCGAACTGCTCGATAAATACCTGTGACCAAGGATATAAAAAACCGCAGTTGGCCGGTTTCAGCGCGGCCAGCCTAATTTGACGCTGAGTTAATAGTGGCACCCAACGGGCATCACTGCCTAACTTGGCCCAGCTACCACCGCCTAAAGCCAAAATTGTACTTTGCGCCTCTACACAAATCTGACCTTCGGGTGTGTCAAAGCAGAGTTGCTGATTTGCATCCCACCCCGTCCAATAATGACGGGTGTGTAATACT
Source organism: Oceanospirillum multiglobuliferum (assembly GCF_900167095.1). Lineage (GTDB taxonomy): Bacteria > Pseudomonadota > Gammaproteobacteria > Pseudomonadales > Halomonadaceae > Oceanospirillum > Oceanospirillum multiglobuliferum. The sequence goes on along the minus strand of NZ_FUXG01000027.1, from coordinate 2,190 downwards.
AAACCCTGGTTTTTAAGCTGATGTAGCCAAGCGCGCAGTAAAGGCGCGGCTTTCATACCCGTAGGAAACACCCGCTGCGAAGACCCTACAAAAGTTTCGATGCCTAAATCATGTACCCACTGGCGTACGTCAACATTGTTAAAAGCGTGCAAGCTTTCTAAAAGTGCAGGGGCTTGCGGCTGATAACGGGTCAGAAACTGTTCAGTGGCTTCGGCATGCGTAATGTTCATGCCACTTTTACCCGCATATAAAAACTTGCGGGCAACCGTTGGCATCGCTTCAAAAAGATGTACAGCAATACCTGCTTGTAATAACCGTTGCGCCGCCATTAAGCCTGCGGGGCCTGCACCGATAATGGCAACGGGAATTGGAGCAGAAAACGACATGCGAGACACCTGTAAATCTAAAAGCGCAGATTCTAGGCAATTTGGAGCCTTTTGTCTTAAAAGCTTGTGAGTAATCGACCGAATATCTCCAATTTCACATTACAAGGATTGCCCTATACACTTGCGCTGCAACTCTTTCGGCAGGTAACGCCTTTCAAATCAAAGCGCTGGATCACCTTTTATATGAAAAAAGTATTAGTCATTGGCTACGTATGGCCTGAGCCAAACTCCTCAGCCGCAGGCACGCATATGCTGTCGCTCTTGAGACTGTTCCGTCAGCAAAACTGGCAGGTTGAGTTTGCTACCCCCGCACAAGCCACTGAGCATATGGTTGACCTAGCAGAAGAGGGTATTAGCAGCCGAAATATTGTGTTGAACTGTGACAGCTTTGATCAGTATATCCTTGAATATCAGCCTGATATCGTGATGTTTGACCGCTTTATGATGGAGGAACAGTTTGGCTGGCGCGTTGAAAAAAACTGTCCTCAGGCGCTCAAAATACTGGATACCGAGGACTTACAGTTTCTGCGCAATGCTCGTCACCAAGCACTCAAAGCAGGCCGAGAACTGAAGCAGGCTGACTTATGCTCTGATTTGGCTAAACGAGAAATTGCGGCCATTTTACGCTGTGACCTTGCACTGATTATCTCCAGCTTTGAAGTGGAGCTGTTAACAGAGCGCTTTAAGATTGACGCTAGCATCCTGCATCATCTGCCGTTTATGGTGAACTTGGCACAATGTCCAACAGAGACTAAAAGCTACGATCAACGTCAGCATTTTATGACCATCGGCAACTTTAGACACGCCCCTAATTGGGATGCTGTTTTATTCTTACAGGAAATTTGGCCGTTGATTCGTAAACAGTTACCCAGTGCTGAGTTACATATTTATGGATCTTATCCGCCTCCTAAGGCCACTGCGCTACATAATCCGAAAACGGGGTTTTTAATTAAAGGTTGGGCAGACGATGCCTTTGTGGTGATGGAACAAGCTCGGGTTTGTCTAGCACCACTCCGCTTTGGCGCAGGTATTAAAGGTAAGCTGCTAGATGCGATGATCATGCAAACACCGAACGTCACAACCCCTATTGGCAGTGAGGGCATGCTTGAAGATGAACGCTGGCCAGGGGTGGTTTGTAAACAGGTTGACGCACAAGCTTTTGCAAACGCAGCGGTAGCGCTGTATCAAAACGCTGAGCAGTGGCAGCAAGCACAAGCGGATGCGAACACATTATTAAACAAGCGTTATGATGCAGAGCAATTAGGACGAACCTTAATCACGCGAATTGAGCAGATCAGTGAGCAGTTAGAACAGCATCGACTCGACAATTTCACTGGCGCAATGCTGAGGCATCATACCATGGCCAGCACAAAGTATATGTCGCAGTGGATCGCGGCTAAAAATGCCCCACCGCAGCCCTCATAACCCTCTATTTTTATCGCCATAAAAAAAGCGCGCTTGCGGTTAGCCACAAGCGCGCTTTTATATCTTCTTAGCGGCAAATTCTGAGTGCAACACCTAATCCAATATCGGGTAAGGTGTTGTTATGACATACAAAGAACTCAACATAGAAGAGCGTGCCACTATTCAAATTGGCCTGCTTCACAATCTCAGTCTGCGAAGTATTGCTCGCCTACTTGATCGAAGCCCCTCAACAATCAGTCGAGAGATTCGTCGTAACCAGCTTGCCGATGGCCTATACGAAGCACCTAAGGCTCAAGCCAACCGTCAGGCTCGAAGAGTAGGCTGTCGACCAGTGAAAAAGCTTGCTCAGGGTAATGAACTGTTTGACCTCGTGATTTTG
>NZ_FUXG01000046.1 GCF_900167095.1 Oceanospirillum multiglobuliferum | reverse complement strand
CCAAGATTTCTAAGCCGCCTGTGTGGCGGTGAACAACGGCTTTGATCTGTGAGCACGGCGAGAGTTTTTCTAAGCCGCCTGTGTGGCGGTGAACATAAAGAAGTAATTCGAGAATGGGATGCAAGCTTTCTAAGCCGCCTGTGTGGCGGTGAACCCGTTACTTTGTCTTATGTATGAGACTTTTCGTTTCTAAGCCGCCTGTGTGGCGGTGAACTTAGCCCCACCTTTGATTTGAGACAAGCAAGCTTTCTAAGCCGCCTGTGTGGCGGTGAACTTCTTTTTGTGACCTGCGGTCGTTCACATTAATTTCTAAGCCGCCTGTGTGGCGGTGAACTCTTTAGGCAACTTATTTCTATAAGTCGCAGATTTCTAAGCCGCCTGTGTGGCGGTGAACGCCTGATCAACTGGCGACATGAATCGGTCGGTTTTCTAAGCCGCCTGTGTGGCGGTGAACTTACAGAAGAGTTCTTGCTTGCTGCAAACCTTTTTCTAAGCCGCCTGTGTGGCGGTGAACGATACAAAAGAAGTTTTTGAATGGTTTATGAATTTCTAAGCCGCCTGTGTGGCGGTGAACAGTTTTGAGCAGGTGGCATTATGGCTTTAATTTTTCTAAGCCGCCTGTGTGGCGGTGAACACCTAAAAATGTGTTTACTTTTGCTTTCTATGTTTCTAAGCCGCCTGTGTGGCGGTGAACGCTTTGCCCTGTAAGCTCGCTAACTTGAGATATTTCTAAGCCGCCTGTGTGGCGGTGAACTTGCAATCGCTTTGTATTGCTTGACTACAACGTTTCTAAGCCGCCTGTGTGGCGGTGAACGACTGCAAGAACTGATCGAAGACTATCTAAGCTTTCTAAGCCGCCTGTGTGGCGGTGAACTGAGGAAGAGAGAAGGCTGATAGCAGCCTTCATTTCTAAGCCGCCTGTGTGGCGGTGAACATCCGACACCGAACGACCTGAGCGCAAGAGCTTTTCTAAGCCGCCTGTGTGGCGGTGAACTGAATTTTCAGGCAATCCGAGCCGCTTTGATCTTTCTAAGCCGCCTGTGTGGCGGTGAACT
>NZ_FUXG01000028.1 GCF_900167095.1 Oceanospirillum multiglobuliferum | reverse complement strand
CAGTACCCGCTGGTGATAAAGTCTTGGCGGAGTAAGTGGGAAAATCTCTCAGTTTACTTCAAATACCCAGAGCAAGTGCGAAGGGCGATTTATACAACGAATGCGGTTGAAGCGGTGCACCGTCAGTTCCGTAAACTGACCAAGACGAAAGGGGGCTTTGCTAATGAAAATGCATTGCTCAAGCTGCTATACGCGGGTATGTTGAAGGCATCAGAGAAGTGGACGCATCCGGTGCAAAACTGGAACCTGACATTGTCTCAGTTGAGCATCCACTTCGAAGGCCGAATAGACCAGCACGTCGATCTTTAAGAAATGGGTGACACAGAACTATGAACACCCTCTCTAGTTTCTCTGTACACTTTTCTTGAAAGTAGTATGCATAAAATGTGCTTGTATGTCCGTAATCGACATAGCTTTGTTGTAGATGTTACTGACTTTCGAGGAGAGGGTATTACTCGTTCAAAAGAGTATCTCGAAAGGCATGGTATCTTTGATACATCCCAAGTGAATGGTACATGGTCAAACTTGAACAATTTTAACAAAATACGAAATTGTTTGGTGCATTGTAATGGCAATATAGCTACATACAAAAATAAGAGCCAGATTATAAGTGTTGTTAAAAGCACCAAGAATATTCAATTAGATGGTGATGATAAGTTAGTTATCGAAAAAGAGTATGTTGGATTTGTAATTGACGAAATTGAAAGGTTCTTGTTGGAAATTCATAAGCAGGTCTTTGAAAAAAACGTATAACAAGGCAATCAAGGTGACCCGTTACAATCGGCGGTTTTAGCATGGAGTTCAGTGTGCTTTGTTGGTTTAGTGTGTGGCACCTTATCGCAGGCGTTATACAAAACTAAAAGTTAGATTATTTTTCCACATATTCAGGAATTTAAATGAGTATTGAATTTTTGACCAGCAATGCAGAAAAAGCGAATTACCTGTGTGCATTGTTAAAATCAAGGGCAACTGGTAAAGAGTCATCAAATAGTGAATATCAACAATTAAGGCACGAGCTTTTAAGTAACAACACGTTGTCGCCACACTTGCCTAGTTGGTTAAAGCTTGCCCGTGATTTAGATTCGTTCTGGGATTTTATTCAGCCCAAATTTGGCTCATATCAAGAGCGCCGAGTATTTCTAGATAAAGAGTTTGCAGATTTACTGAGTCACTTGGAATTTGGTATGCAATTATCTAATCAACAACCAGCAGTATTTCAATCTCCAGTTCAACAGAGTATCCATCAACCACAAGTAGCCTCAGCAACTCCGGTTTTTTCTGCCCCAAAAACACCAAAGAAAAACAAAGTATTTATCGTACATGGGCGTGACAATGAAGCTAAGCAAGAGGTAGCAAGACATATTGAAAGTATCGGTCTTGACGCCATTATATTGCATGAACAAGCAAGTAGTGGGATGACAATAATTGAAAAAATTGAGTACTACGCAGGTGAAGCTGATTTTGCAATCGTAATATATACACCATGTGATAAAGGGCGCGGAGCTTTTGAAACAGCTGTACCTGCACGTGATCGTGCAAGACAAAATGTTGTTTTCGAGCATGGTTATCTAATGGCTAAGCTTGGGCGAAAAAATGTGTGTGCTTTAGTTAAGGGGCAGATAGAAACACCGAATGACATTAGTGGTGTTGTGTACGTTTCAATGGATCAAGCTGGTGCGTGGAAAAATGACGTAAACATTGAGCTTAAAGCCTGTGGCTATAGCTTATAGAGTGTAATGCCACACTAAATCTGACCACTTAATTACAGGTTGCCATGGGTAAAATGATTTTTGACGGGTCTTACGAAGACCTGTCAAAAGTATCGGTAAATTTTGAACACTATCTAAAGTGGAAAACACGCAATAACGGTTAGCCCTTTCTCTCTATTGCTTTCAAACGCTAGCCGCCCTTGATAACTCTCAATTATCGACTTGCAAATAGACAACCCTAACCCATGCCCTTTTACTGATTCATCTAACCTTGTACCGCGTTCGGTTAGTTGTATCAGTGCGCTATCATCAACACCTGCGCCATCATCTTGAATGGTAAAACAGATTTGCTGATGATGTTTTTCAACCTGTACTTGCACTTTCTGATGTGCAAATTTTGCCGCGTTGTCGATTAGATTTCCTAATAGCTCTAGTAGGTCGTCACGGTCAATAGGCACAAAGGCGTTTGCCTCTAGCCCGCTAAGTGATAAATCAAATTGTATATGTGGGTAGATACGTTGCATCACTTTTAGCAAGGGCTGTAAGTCTTCTTCGGGCTGAAAAGCTTTTCCCGGTAAGCACCGACCTGCAATTCTGGCTCTTTTCAGCTCACGTTCTAGCAAGTATTGAATCTGGGCGAGTGTTTCTGTCATCTGCATTTTTTGCCCATCAGGTAAGTCGTCAAGCTGTAAATGCAACTGCTGCAAAGGCCGTTTTAGCTCATGAGCAAAGTTACCCAGCGCGCTGCGTGAGCGCTCTGTGCGTTGACTCAGCTGGGTAATTAAACGCCCTATTTCATCACTTAAAGGGGCAACTTCTTGCGGAGGGGTTAATTGAATCAAGCTGTTATCCCCTTGGTGTAGGCTTTGTACTTGTAGTCGAAGCTGTTCAAAAATTTTGAAGCTTTGGCGCAGTCCTCTGCCTTGCAGCCACCAAAGTGCCGCAAAACTGATGAACAAAAGCAGTAAAATTAGAAAGCTGAATAGCTTTCGGTCATGTTCTAAGGGCTGAACATCTTCTGCAAGCCAGATATCAACTGGCTGATTTTGCTTTGTAATACTGGTGGTTAAACTTAACCAAAGCTGGTTGTCGACTCCATGCTCATGGGGAGAAAGGGTTTGTTTATCATAAAGTGTTATTGGTAAGTTCAGATCCCATAATGAGCGAGACTCAATCAGTTGATCACCAACTTTGATGCGATAATAATGCCCAGAGAAGGCGCGTCGATAAACATCTGGAATGCGGTTTTCTTGTAGCTGCACCGCCTGCCCAGGTTTAAGTACCAGCGCGGCAATTAAACTTTCGGCATCGTGCTGTAAACGACTTTTAACATAGTTATAAGTCAGCTCCCGTGATAAACCTTGTATCAATAGCGCGCAGAGTACCAACACTAACAATAATGCCAACAGTAAGCGGTTACGCAGCTGGCGCTCAATTGATGGGGCTTTTTTATCAAGATTCATGGCTGCACTTGGGGTTGGCTGAGATGCGATTCACCCTGAAAATCAGGCTGGCTCACCAAGCGATAACCTTGACCACGATGGGTTAAGATAGTGGCTTTACCAGCCCCTAGTCCAACCGCTTGATCAAAATATTGCCGCAGTTTATTGATGTAAACCTCAATCACATTGCTATCGCGCAGTTGTTCCTCCTGATAGATATGCTCACTTAATTGTGTTTTTGATAGCACCTGATCAGGGTTAAGCATCATATAACGCAACAAACGATATTCGAGAGCGCTAAGGCTGATTAATTCCCCCTGCGCTGTAAATGCCTGATGACTATGGGTGTTCAAATGAATGCCTGCCATAACAAGCATAGGCTCGGCCAAACCATGATGACGGCGTAAAATTGCATTTAAACGTGCCAACAACTCTTCTTGATGAAAGGGCTTGCCCAAGTAGTCATCAGCACCTGCTTTCAAACCATCAACACGTTCATGCCAAGCATCACGAGCGGTTAAGATTAAAACCGGCACGTTGTTTTGCTGTTGCCTTAACCGTTTGAGCAGCTCCAACCCCGACAGCTGTGGTAAGCCAAGATCTAGAATCAGCGCGTCATAGCTTTCGTTTTCTGCCAGATGTAAACCATCAATACCATTGTTTGCAGTGTCTGCCACATAACCTGCGGGTTTCAAAAAACGTACTAAGGCTTGGCTCAGGTTTGTATCATCTTCAACGATCAATAACTTCATCTGTATCTTTCTCGTTTACTTTAGGCATTCTTTTGGGCGTTATCTTTTTATGTTCTTCCAGCTCAGTACTTAAGAGCCTGCCTGTTTCAGCATCAAGCTCGTACTCCCAAACTTCGTCTTGGTCATTTAAAAACTCTAGCTCGTAAATAAGGCGGCCTTTTTCACGCTCCAGCTCAACGTCCAATAGCGTGCCATCGAACTGATGTTGTTGCAGAATTTGCAACAAGGGTTTGATTTTGCCTTGCTGCGATAACTGTCGAATCTCCTGTGCTGATAAGGCATCGCTGGCCTGAACGGTTGGTGCTACTGCTGACAACATCAGGCTTGCCATTGTCGATAGGTAAGCAAGCTTTGCTAACCCTTTAGGTTGATTAATAATCTCTTTTATTAAAATTCGGAATCTTGACCGTATGCTCATCAAAAGTACCTTCTTTGGCTTTATCATGACAGGCGTTACACTCACTGAAGCTGCCCACATCAGGGTTGTTTAACACCATACGTTTAGAGTCAATTTCGTCATGCTTGTGTTTGTAATAAGGCAGCTCGGTGATTCTAATTGGATCTGCTGTCTTTAAGCCTCGTAGCAAGTTACTAAATTTACCCGCATTTTCGCTATCTGCCGCATTCGCCAACAAATAAGCTTCAATTTCAGCAACAGGGGTTTTGGTGAGGGTAGCATCTTCACCAAAGTGATCATCTAGCGAACCTAGAATACGCTGCCACCCTGCTTTAGGTAACAGTTGTGCTGGATAGGGCATGTGACAAGCACCACATTCAAAGCTGTATTCAGGTTGGTTTGTATTGGCGGCTTGATAGCCGCGCGCCTTCTTACCAAAAGGCCACCAACCTTTATCATCGTCAGAGTCGGCATAGCTTATACCTGCTATCAGTGAGAGTAAGAGTGCCAATAGCAGCTGTTTTTGTGTCTTAATTTGCATGATAAAAAGCCTAGTTGATTAAAGTAATGGAAGATCAGGGTATGACTACTTAGCTGATTTAGGCGCAGATTTTTTACCCGTAATCATAGCGCGCACTAAATTCTCTCGATGTAATAAGCTACTGACGGCAACGCCTGCTAAGTGTACCGCAACTAATAGTATTAGGCCGTTACCGATGATCTCGTGTAACTCTTCAACAATATCCTCGTTTAAGCTGGCCAACCAAGTGCCTGCAAACCAGCCTTCCCCTTCTATAGCCAAAACTGAAAACCCTAAAAAGCACTGTAGTAAAAGAGCAGTTAGCATCACCATCACCATTAATCCACCCGCTGGGTTATGGCCAACATAGTGAGTAGGAGAGCGAGTACCTAGGCTTTTTAAATAAGCTTTAACAGTTGATGGCCGATAAAAAAACTCAGAAAAACGCGCATATCGCCCCCCCACAAGCCCCCAAAACAAACGAAATACCACTAATAAGCTAATGCCATAACCTGCATAAACATGTAGCCACTCCACATCCTCTTGAGTGACTACCGCCACAATAAATAACAGCGCTAGCGACCAATGAAACACCCTTAGTAGCGGGTCCCAAACTTTAATGGTTTCTGAAGTAGACATTATAAAACCCTCGCATTTTGTAGCAGGTTGAACCAATCAATATCCCAAGCATAAAGAAGGAAGGCTTAACGTAGGCTTAAGTTAGATAACATTTTTAATCGACAAGAGGGTTTAAGCATAACGTCACGGCTCTGTCACAGCTTCGCAAACATTGCAGTGCAGCATGAAAGAAATACCAATACTGAAAGTATGGAGAATAAAATAATGAACTTTAACCTGCGCGTTCTATCTATCCGCTGGCGTTTAACCAGCATGCTAATTGTGACTTTAATAGGTATGGCGCTATTAGCAGGCATGGCAATGAACGAAATCAAGCAAGCGATGTTACAAGAAAAAATCAACACCGCCCGTAATCTTGTTACTAGCGTACATACTATGGTGGATTATTGGCATACTCAGGTCAATAAAGGCGCGATGTCACCAGCTGAGGCACGAGTTAATGCATTAGAGGCTGTAAGATCAATGCGCTATGGCGATAACAATTACTTTTGGATTCAAGACTTGAAGGGTGAGGCCATTATGCACCCTATCACGCCAAACCTAGAGGGGCGCAGTTTACTCAACGTTCAAGATGGACACGGTCATTATGTGTTTCAAGAGATTAACGATAAAGCCAACAGCTTAGGCGAAGGCATGATTGAGTATTACTGGCCTAAGGCGGGTTCTGCAAAACCGGTCGCAAAAATAGCCTATATCCAAAAAGAACCAGACTGGGGCTGGGTAATTGGTACAGGTATTTATATTGACGACGTTGATCAACAGTTTTGGCGCAGTATGCGTTTGTTTGGTGGTATTGCCGTTAGTGTTGCGTTTGCCATTATGTTGATGGTATCTGCCATTTCAGGTTCGATTATTCGTCCGATCAATCGAACCGTTGAAGCCATGGATGAGATCAGCCACGGTGATGGTGACTTAACTCGCCGCATTGAGGCGGATGGTAATGATGAAATTTGTCGTATGGTGCGTCACTTCAACCAGTTTGTTGATAAAATCCAAGGGCTTGTATATGAAACCAAGCAATCGACAGATCAAGTAGCCAGTGCGGCAGAAGAGCTAGACACTATCACCAGTAACAGCAGCCGTTTGATTCAGCAACAAACTAACGAGACTGACATGATGGCAACGGCTATAGAAGAGATAGCTCAAACCATCACAGAAGTAGCGCATCATGCAGCAAGTGCCGCAGCGTCGGCGTCTCATGCTGACCAGCAGGCCAATGCGGGTAGTCTAAAAGTGGGCGATGCAATCAAGAGTTTGAACCAGTTGGTTACAACCGTACAGCATTCATCACAAGTGATTCACGACCTTGAAAAGCGCAGTGAGTCTATCGGCAGCGTACTTAGTGTGATTCGTGAGGTTTCAGAGCAAACTAATTTGTTGGCGCTCAATGCTGCAATTGAGGCCGCACGAGCAGGTGAGCAAGGTCGAGGGTTTGCGGTAGTCGCAGACGAGGTACGAACCTTGGCACAGCGCACACATCAAAGCACAGAAGAGATTCATACCATCATCAGCGCTTTACAGCGTAATGCTGCACAGGCAGTACAAGAGATGGGACACTGCCTTAAACAAGCAGACCAAACAGTCTCGATTACCAATGAAGCTAGTACCGCATTGAGCGTCATTCGCGATGCCGTCAATCAAATTCACAGTATGAACTTACAGATTGCAAGTGCCGCAGAACAACAAACTGTTGCGGCCAATGAGGTTAGTAGTAATATCAGCAATATGGTTGATTTGGCGGGTCAAGGTAATGCTTGGACGCAGCAAACTGCAACGGCCAGTCATGAACTGGCAGAGTTGGCAGAAGGCCTAAGAACAAAAGTAGGCTCATTTAAGGTTTAAATTGAGGTTTAGCGCTGATATTAAAAGTTTTAGGGGGCACTGCCCCCTATACACTCATCTGCAAGACACAGAACAGCTTTATACCCAGTGCTGCCAAGCTAAACGAAGACTAATCACAATAACCAGTGCAACAAAAACACGACGTACCCATTCATTTCCCATTCTGATAGCAGAATGGGCACCACACCAAGCCCCTAGCATCAAGGTTGATCCCATAGCAATACCCAGCAACCAAGCCACGTGACCCAGTAATGCAAAGGTGGTCAGCGAAGCGGCATTGCTGATAAAGTTCATTGTGCGTGCCAACCCTAGAACATTCAGCATTTTTAGACGATAGAAATGCAAGGCACTTGCGGTCCAAAATGCTCCTGTGCCAGGCCCGGCCACTCCATCATAGCCACCTAATACGATGCCATGACTCAGCTGAAAAAATGCAGATTTTTTCGGCGCTTTATCGTGATCATGTTGAGAGCTGGGGCGTACTAACAAGGTATAAATAGCCGTGCTAATAATCATGAGCGGTAGAGCTTTAGCAATAAACGACGCTTCTAAAATATGAGCGATCAATGTGCCTGCTATAGCGCCAATTAAGGTGCCTAGTGCCGCAGATTGCCATTGTTTAGGCTCAAATAAACCTTGGCGGTAAAAAGTAATAGTTGCGGTTAGAGAGCCGAAACTGGCGGCAAGCTTATTAGTGCCTAAGCTGAGGTGTGGCGCTATACCAACCGTTAACAGTGCAGGAATGGTAATTAAGCCCCCTCCTCCTGCAATCGCATCAATAAAGCCTGCAATAAAAGCAACAACCATAAGAATGAGTAGATGCTGTAAACTGAGGTTCTCAAATAGAGGGAGTAGACTGTCCATAACGCAACCAAACAAAGCTGACCGCCCATTGCCATCAGCAGGCACACATTGTATGCGACTTAACGACTGTTTGCTTCGCGATACTGCGCGCAAAGCTCAGCTGCAAGGCCAGTGCCCAACAAGTAGTGTGGTACAGGAGCGACTGCCAATACAATATCAACCGCAGGCAAATCAGGCAGTTGTGCCCTTGAGTCAAACACCTGCAACTCAGCAGATACACTAGAACTAGCCATAGCACTGACCCCCAAGCCTCTTTGTACAAGGCTCTTAATCACAGTTGCGCTGGAGGTTGCGCAAACCAACTGATAGCGGCGAGCGATTTTTTCTAGTCCATCAATTGCAGTGCTGTGAAATTTACAGTCAGCCTCGTAGATCACTAAAGGCAGTGCCTCTGCATCCAGTAACTCAGGAAAGCCACCATGTATCCAAACGCCTCGGTCATGCTTCAGTAAATAGCCCTCTTCCTTCTCAGGTGCGCGGGTTAAAATGGCAAGGTCAAGCTCACCGTTATCTAACATCATCCTAAGTTGAGTGCTGCAATTACACTCGATACGGGTACTCACATTAGGCAATGCGGCAAGTAACAGTGATAAAAAGTCAGGCAGTACAGATTGCGCATAATCATCTGGGCAGCCAATTCGAATAGGGCCATGGGATTGATGGCTTATTAGCTCACCGAGCGCATCATCATGTAGGGCGATAATACGCCGAGCGTAACTGACTAATAAACGGCCTTGCTCTGTTAAGGTAAGGTATCGCCCTTTTTTCTGAAATAGTGTTTGTCCCGTCTCTTCTTCCAGCTTTTTCATCTGCATACTAATCGCACTTTGAGTCCGGAATGTCTGCTTTGCTGCGCGGGTAAAGCTGCCTGTATCAACAAATGCGATAAAACTACGTAGTGACTCTATGTCCAAAATACAAGCCCTCTGGTTAATCTATTCGTTTTTATGATAGGTGCTATATAAATTATTCGCTAGTCAGCATCAGCTTGAAATTTCACAATGATAAGGTGACTTACTCTCAAGGACGCTTATTATGCAGCTTATTATTGGCAACAAAAATTACTCCTCTTGGTCTCTTCGTGGTTGGTTAATGCTAAAAGGGTTTGATTTAGCATTTGATGAGATCAGGCTGCCATTATTTACAGACACTTTTGCCCAAGAGATAGGGCGTTATACCGATACCAAAAAAGTCCCTGTTCTAATTGATGGTGATATACGGGTTTGGGACTCTTTGGCTATTTGTGAATATATTAACGAGGCTTATTTGAAGGGAGCGGGCTGGCCTAGTGATATTGCTGAGCGTAGTTTAGCTAGAGCCATTAGCTGTGAAATGCATTCGGGTTTTGTGGATTTACGCCACGAGATGCCGATGAACTGCCGTGCTAAAGGTGAGGTTAATGCTTCAGATAAGGCTCTAGCCGATATTCAGCGTATTAACCAAATATGGACAGACCTGCGTACTAGATACAGTGAACAAGGCCCTTGGCTTTTTGGTCAGTTTTCCATTGCAGATGTAGTTTACGCTCCTGTTGCACTACGTTTTGCATCTTATGGACCTACTATCAGTGAGCAGGCCAGTGCTTATGTTCAAACAATATTGGGGCATCCTGCTATTCAAGAGTGGATTGCTGCTGCAAAAGTAGAGCTTGAAGTGATACCTGAAGAGGAGGTTCTCACAGAGAAGTAATACAGCTGCAGAATAAAACTACCCAATAGCGTGGTAGTTACAAGATAAGCCCACTGTTGACCAGTGGGCTAAACAGCTTCGAAGAATCAGACTGCCATTATTGGAATAGATCTAATCTTTAGTTGGTTTTTTGCGGTAGCAAATTACGTAAGTAGATTAAAGTGCCCAAAACAGATATCGCTAGGAATAAGCCTTTACTTTCGGCCACAAAAAACAGATCTGAGTAACTCAGTTCATAGCCCCATAATAGGTATGGAATGCAGATAAAGGGCAAAAATACCAAAGCTTTGGTCAGAGTCTTATATTGTCTGTAATCACCAAACCATTTCTGTGTCAGTTGCTGACCATAAAAGCCTGTAATCCAGCCTACAAAAGCCCCTACTGCAACGTCAGCGGGCCAATGTACACCAATGGCAACGCGTGATAAACCGACTAAAACACCTAGCCCAACCCATGCCAAAAAGGCTTTAGTGCTTTGGCTGGTTGTGGCCAAGAGAGCCACAAAAAACATACCTGTTGCCGTATGGCCTGACGGCATTGAAGGAGAATCGCGCCCTTCACCAATCAGGTGAAATAAACTGTGATCTAACGCGACATTGGGGCGTGGTAAATCAAGACCATGCTTGAATCCTTGAATAATCAGCGCACAGACCAACCCCCAAAGCAGCGTGGAGATCACGAAGTCTGGGCGTTTGTACATGATAATACTGAACAGTGCGATCGCTTGCAGGGTATCACCTAGGTTGGTGATGTGTGCCCAAAATGCATCGGGCAGCAGGCTGAACGTGCTATTTAAAAACAGAAACGCTGGCATGTTAACTTGTGGCACAAGGGTGAGTGCTGAGAACAAGAAGAGCACAGCTGCAACCATGATTGGAAGCTTGGGGCAAATATGAGGTTCTGTTGATGGGTTCATTCAGTTAGGTTTTCCACTGTAGCTTTTTAAAAAATCGAGCCATAAGCTTAAACACTTAAGGCTGTTGGTTAAGGTCAATCACTTGATGGCACATCGCTTGTGCAATGCTTGGGTCATGGGTAATCAATAGATAGCTGATAGCGTGTTTTAGTTGCAAATTTTTTAACAAGGCGACAACTTGTTTTTGAATGGTTTTATCTAGAGCGGAGGTCGGCTCATCCAAAATAATCAGTTTGGGTTTTAAAATTAACGCCCGTGCAATTGAGATACGCTGTCTTTGCCCACCCGAAAACTCGTGGGGATAACGGAAACGACTGTCGACACTTAGCTCAACCTCTTGCATCACTTGATTCAGCTGAGCCTCAATATCTTGTTCCGACAGTTGAGGTTCATGCACTCGCAAGCCTTCCACAATAATGTCGCCCACGGTCATACGTGGGCTTAAACTGCCAAAGGGGTCTTGTAACACCACCTGTAGATGTTTGCGTTGTTGGCGCAGGTTTTCACTAGACAGCTGGTTAAGATCCTGCCCGTCAAAAATAATACTGCCTTTACTCTGTATCAGCTTTAGAATCGCCATACCTAGGGAGGTTTTACCAGAGCCGCTTGCCCCCAAAAGACCAATACATTCTCCCGCTTTCAGTTGGAAGTTCATATTGGTGATGGCTTTTAGATAACCTTGAGTGCGTTTAAAAAAGCCGCGCTTAATAGGATACCAAACGTCTAAATTTTGTACTTGTAGTAAGGGCTGGCTATTTTCCGGCAGGGGAACAGGTTCGCCCTCGGGCGCAGAGTGAATAAGCGCTTGCGTATAAGAGTCTTTGGGGTGTGCAAACAGATCTTCAGTGCAAGCGGTTTCAACTAAATGCCCTTGTTTCATCACACACACCTGATCAGCGTACTGGCGTACAATGTTCAGATCGTGGGTAATCAACAATACGGCCAATTGGTATTTTTGCTGTAACTGGCTAATCAGCTCTAAAATTTGGCCTTGGATTTGAGCATCAAGGGCTGTCGTCGGTTCATCGGCGATCAATAGGTCAGGCTGATTGGCAATGGCCATCGCAATCATCACTCGCTGACGTTGACCGCCAGAAAGCTGATGAGGCAGATCTTGTAAACGCTGTTCAGCATTATCAATGCCCACTTCGGTTAAGCGAGTGATCACTTCTTGTGCTACCGCTTTTTTACTTAAAGGCCGATGCAGCTCAATAATTTCAGCAATCTGTTTTCCAATGCTTTGCAGAGGGTTCAGCGCGGTCATGGGCTCTTGAAAAATCACACTAATCTGTTGGCCGCGCAAGGCTTGGTAGGCTTTTGGGGACAAGCCTATTAGCTCTTGATCTTTAAAGCGTATTGATCCTGATTGAATAGCAGCCCCTGACGGTAGTAAGTGAGGTATCGCTAACCCTGTTAGCGTTTTGCCCGAGCCACTTTCACCCACCAAAGCCAGCGTTTGCCCTTGGTGTAGTTCAAAGCTGACGTGATTGACAACTGGCGTGTTTGCACCAAAACCGATTGTCAGATCAGAAACTTGTAATAATGGCGGTGTTGAATTCATGGTCTAGGCTCCGAACTGAACTGGTGTCTTGGGTCAAAGGCATCTCGTACCGCCTCACCGATAAAAACCAAAAGTGTCAGCATCACCGACAACACCATAAAAGCAGTTAAGCCTAACCAAGGGGCGTGTAAGTTGGCTTTACCTTGTGCCACCAACTCACCCAAAGAGGGCGAACCCGGTGGCAGACCAAAGCCTAAAAAATCTAACGCTGTTAACGTAGACACACCACCTGTAAAAATAAAAGGCATAAAGGTCATAGTGGCCACCATTGCGTTGGGTATCATATGTCGCCACATGATCAAACGCTGAGGTACGCCAAGTGCTTTGGCTGCCGTGACATATTCAAGATTACGGCAACGTAAAAACTCCGCCCGAACCACATCAACCAAGGCCATCCAGCTGAACAGCAACATAATGCCGAGCAACCACCAGAACCCTGGTTCAATCACGCTAGACAATATGATCAAAACAAACAATACGGGAAGCCCCGACCAAATCTCAATAAAGCGCTGTCCAAGCAGGTCAATTTTACCGCCAAAGTAGCCCTGTACCGCACCAACAAAGACACCGACAACTGTGCTGCCTAAGGTCAAGCTGATAGCAAAAAGGGTGGAGATACGAAAGCCATATAATACCCGTGCAAACACATCTCGCCCTTGATCATCAGTGCCTAGCCAGTTATCAGCGGTTGGCGGGCTAGGCGCAGGTTGATCCAAGCTGTAGTTAATCGTGTCATAACTGAAGCGCACCAAGGGCCAAACAATCCAGCCGTTGCTGTTAATCAGCTCTTGCAAATAAGGGTCGGTATAGTCGGCTTCAGTGGCAAAATCGCCACCAAAAGTGGTTTCAGGATAAGCCGTTAAAAATGGTGTATAGAGCTGCCCTTGATACTGCACCAGCAAGGGTTTGTCATTGGCGACAAGCTCGGCTACTAGGCTGATGCCAAATAATACGCTGAATAAAATCAGTGCATAAAAACCTCGGCGGTTGGCGCAAAAGCTTTGCCAACGCCGACGGGTAATCGGTGAGATTTTAGAAAGTGGTGAGGCTTGAGAGAATAGACCAGAAAGAATCGCCATAATTAACGTTGCCCTTCAAAGCTGATTCTGGGGTCAACAAAGATATAGGTTAAGTCGCTGACTAACTTAAGCAGCAAACCAATCAAAGTGAAAATAAACAAAGTGCCAAAAATAACAGGGTAATCCCGCTGCATCACCGCTTCAAAGCCCAGCAAACCTAAGCCATCAAGGGAAAAAATCACCTCGATTAGTAGCGAACCTGTGAAGAAGATACCAATCAGAGCGGATGGCATACCGGCAATAATCAACAGCATCGCATTACGAAAAACATGGCCGTACAACACACGGTGCTCTGAGGCACCCTTGGCGCGCGCTGTCATCACGTATTGTTTGTTAATCTCATCCAGAAAACTATTTTTGGTCAGCATGGTTAAAGTAGCAAAACTAGAGATAACAGACGCCAGTACAGGTAGGGTGATATGCCAAAAGTAGTCGCCGATTTTTTCCAACCAAGTCATTTGATCAAAGTTTTCAGAGGTTAGGCCTCGTAAAGGAAACCAATCCCAATAACTGCCCCCTGCAAAAAACACGATTAACATGATGGCAAACAGGAAGCCGGGAATGGCATAACCCACAATAATCAGCGTTGAACTCCAGAGATCAAAACTAGAGCCATGAGCAGTGGCTTTTTTGATACCTAAAGGGATGGAGATAAGATAAACCAACAAGGTTGTCCAAAGCCCCAAGCTGATAGATACGGGCATTTTTTCGATAATTAAATCAATCACCTCTCGGTCACGAAAAAAGCTCTCACCAAAATCAAATTGCAGATATTGCGTAATCATTAACCAGAAGCGTTCAGGGGAGGGTTTATCAAAGCCAAACTGACGTTCAATCTCTTTGATCAATTCGGGGTCTATCCCTTGGGCGCCTCTGTAGTCGGAGCTACCGCTATTACCACTGCTACTTGCTGAGCTTTGTAGTTCTGATTGCTGTCCACTACCCATACGGGTACTGGCTTGACTGTCTATACCATCAAGTTGCGCCAGTACTTGCTCAACAGGCCCGCCAGGGGCAGCCTGTATGATGACAAAGTTAAGTAACATGATGCCAAACAGCGTTGGAATCATCAGCAGTAAACGTCTGGCGATATAGCTCCACATAGACCTAGTTCTCCTGATACCACCAAGTATCGGTCGCTAAGCTATAAGGTGGATTTTGCGCTGGACGCTGGATCTCCTTACGATAAGCCACACGGTATTGGGTGATTCCCCAATGTGGTATCAGGTAGTGCTCTGACAGTAATACGCGGTCTAGTGCTCGGCAAAGGTTGATTAGGCTTTGGCGATCTTTAGCAACAATGATCTGTTCAACCAAAGCGTCTACTACAGCATTTTGAATGCCCATAATATTGCTAGAGTCAGGTTTATTGGCATATTCAGAGTGCCAAAATTCACGCTGCTCGTTACCCGGGGAGTTAGACTGACCGATGCTATGTACTATCATGTCAAAGTCAAAACTACGTACGCGGTTAATATACTGAGAGGTATCAACGACCCGAATGTTAAGGGTAATACCCAAACGCTCTAAGTTCTTTTTGAAGGGATGCACGATGCGCTCAAACGAACTGTCGTAAAGCAACATCTCAATTTCAACAGGCTTGCCATTCTGATCAACTCTTTTGCCATTTTTGACCACCCAGCCTGCACTGTTCAATAAACGCGCGGCTTCACGTAGCTCCGTGCGAATGTTGCCATCACCCTTAGTTTTGTTCAGTACAAAAGGTTGGGTGAACACTGTTGGCGCAATCTGATCTTTAAAGGGCATAAGTAATGCTTTTTCTGCGTCAGAAGGTAAGCCGCTTGAGGCCAACTCAGAGTTAGAAAAATAGCTGCTGGTACGAGTATAAGCGCCATAAAATAGATTTTTGTTTGTCCATTCAAAATCAAAGGCTAAGTTTAGGGCTTCGCGTACCGCTTTATTTTGAAAAGGCTCTCGACGTAGATTAAACGCAAACGCCTGCATTCCAGTTGGGTTTTGATGCTGAATTTCAGCCTTCACCATAGAGCCATCTGTTAGTGCGGGTGAGTCATAAGCCGTTGCCCAAAATTTAGAGCTGTTTTCTTGGCGAAAATTAAGATTGCCCGCTTTGAATGCCTCTAAGGCCACTGTGCTGTCACGGTAATATTCATAAATAATTTGATCAAAATTATGGCGACCAACATTGATCGCTAGGTCTTTACCCCAATAATCTTGGTTGCGCTGGTAAGTGATTGAGCGACCATTGTCGATTTTACCAATGCTGTAAGGGCCAGAGCCTATAGGCGGCGTTAGCGTAGTTTTATCGAAAGCCTGAGTAGCCCAGTAATGTTTAGGTAAAATTGGGACTTGGCCGATAATAAGCGGTAGCTCACGGTTCTGGTCTGTTTTGAAACGGAACTGCACTTGCTGTGCACTGAGTACATTGATCTGTTCAATATCAGCGTAATAAGCGCGGTAGAATGGTCGGCCTTCAGCCATCAAAGTTTCAAACGTAAACTTTACATCTTCAGCTGTAACAGGCTTGCCATCATGAAACTTTGCCTCAGTGCGTAAATTAAAAATAATACCCTTGCCATCGGCTGATAACTGTACCGACTCTGCCAGTAAGCCGTATTCAGAAAATGCCTCGTCAGCGGACTGTTCTAGCAAGGTGTCGTAGATTAAACCAATGCCCGCCGCAGGTACGCCTTTGATGATAAAAGGGTTTAAAGAATCAAAGCTACCCAAAGAGGCTTGCTTTAACGTACCTCCCTTAGGTGCCTTCGGATTGACATAGTTAAAGTGCTTAAAATCAGCAGAGTATTTCAAGTCACCATAAATTGATAAACCATGCTGCTTTTTTATAGTGGCTGGCTCATTGGCAAAGCTGGTTTGTGCGGTTAGACCCACACAAACAGTCGAAATAGATAACAGTATGGAAGCTAGGTTTAGCCTATGGCGTTGGAGGTGTTGTAAACAGTGTTTAAACATTAGCATAGCTCCCTTATTTTCTTTATTGATCAATATACTACGCAGAATATTCGCAATAAAAAAGGGTTCATGAAGAACCCTTTTCGGTTTATTACAAGCTATGTTGGTAATAGCACAGTTTGGATAAAATGGAGGCTAAAAAGTTCAACGGTTACCCGTAACATCTACATACAAGGTTAAACTTTGCCCAGGCTGTAGGTACTTGCCGGAATCAATTTTGTTCCAGCTCGCAATCTGCCTAACGCTAACATTAAACTTACCCGCAATACGTGCTAAAGAGTCGCCTTGACGTACCTTGTAGCCAACGCGGCGAATCACTTTTCGATCTGAACTAGATCGCTGTGCAATGCTCTTTGTGGTTTGGTTAGCTTTTGACCAAATGATCAGTTTTTTACCTGGCATCAAAGGATCTGTCGGTGCCATACCATTCCAGCTGGCAAGCTCGCGAGTACCTACTTTATGTTTTCGGGATAAGCTCCAAAAACTGTCGCCTTTTTTAACCTGATACTCAATTTTATCGCCACCAGTATGGCTGCGGTCGTAGCCTTGCTTAACTTTCAAACGCTGACCTGAACTTAACGCATAATGACTGGCACTGGCTTTAGGAATCGGAATCAGCAATTTACTACCAGCACGAATTGAGTTGTTACGCATTTGGTTAGCGTTGCGAATCAATTCAGGTGTAGAGCGGAAAGATTTAGCGATACTGATTAAGCTATCGCCTGATTTCACACTGTAACGTTGCCAGCCCAAACGCTCAGAAGCGGGGAGCGTTTTGAGATTACGATTAAAGGTATCGGCATTATCAATCGGCACTAACAGGCGGTGAGGCCCATCAGGAGATGTCGCCCATTGGCTGAAACCTGGGTTTAATAAATAAAGTTCATTAATCGAGATGTCAGCCAGTTTAGCCGCTTGTGCTAAATCAATCTGTGCCTTGGTATTAACCACTGCAAAATAGGGTTGATTGCTGATCGGTCTCAACGTTAAACCATATTTTTCCGGATTTTTAACCAGTTTGGCCAATGCGATTAATTTGGGTACATAAGCTTCGGTTTCATCTGGTAGCTTGAGGCTCCAAAAATCAGTGTTTTTGCCAGACTTTCGATTTTTACGGATAGAGATACTAACCGTACCACCGCCAGAATTATAAGCTGCAAGAGCATGTAACCAATCACCTTCGAAGCGCTGATTTAAGCGGTCAAGGTAAGATAATGCGGCTTCAGTGGAGTCGATTACATCACGGCGACCGTCATACCACCAGTCGTTATCCATACCGAAGTATTTTGCTGTTGATGGAATAAACTGCCACATACCAGATGCGCGGCCATGAGAGTAAGCAAAGGGATCAAAAGCACTCTCTACAACAGGTAAAAGGGCTAACTCTCCCGGTAAATTTTTCGCTTCAACCTGCGTCACCACATGATACATATAGCGTTCTGCACGGGTGAATACACGTTCCAAATAGCGGGGATGTTTTACGTACCAATTAAGCTGAGCGGTCACTCTTGGGTGCTCAACATCAAGATCAAGTTTGAAACTTTGTAATAGACGATCCCAAAGATCAAAGTCAGGTAGCACAGGGTTGTCCCACGAGCGCCATTGTGTTTGACGATCGGCATGTTCAACGCTGCTCAACCCTAAGTCGCTGACTAACTGCTGGCTTTGGGCGCGATATGTCTCTAGTGCGGCAAAACGTTGCTCAGCCGACACAATAGGCGTACCAGGCTCAGTTGTTTCAACTAAAGACTGAGGTTTATTTTGTGAAGTGACACATCCTGTCAGCACCATAGCCAAAGAAGCAGGCAGAAAAAAGGTGCTGATTTTTTTGTAAGAGATTAAAGGCATTGTTAACAACTAAAAAAATCCTGAGTTTAAAAATTGTCCTTCCACTGGCGAATCGTGGCAAAAACATCTGTAGGATCAATCACTAAGCTACCAGCACGCTCAGTTGCGGCACCGATAAGTGCAGGCTGCTGGCTTCTAAAAAACGGATTATGACATTTTTCAGCGCCAATTGTCGTGGGTAAAGAAGGTTGCCCTTCAGCCCTTAGCTTTGCAACGCGCTGAATCGCTTGTAGTACATGAGGATTATCAGGCTCTACCGCAACAGCAAACTGCAAGTTAGCTTCGGTATACTCATGGGTACAGTAAACAAGGGTTTCATCTGGCAATTTTGCTAGCTTATTGAGCGACTCATGCATCTGCGCCGCAGTACCTTCAAATAAACGACCACAGCCTGCAAAAAATAACGTGTCGCCTGAAAATAAAATACCTTGCTCTGCATTGTAAAAGGCGAGGTGATCAAGGGTATGGCCGGGCACAGAAATAGCCTTAAACTGACAGCCCAAAATATCAACCACATCCTCTTGTTGGAGTACGTAATCTGTGCAATTCGTAACGGCTGCGCCGTAAGCTGAGATTGAGTATTTTTGTTTCAGCTCAGCAACCCCACCAGTGTGATCATGATGATGGTGGGTAATTAAAATACCCGCCAGTTGTAACTGATACTGTTGAATATAGTTTTCAACAGCCTCGGCACTACCAGGATCAACAACCCAAGCTTGATTGCTGCCCATTTGTTGAATTAACCAAATATAGTTATCGTTGAACGCGGGAATCGGTTTAATCTCTAACATAGTGATTACTTTTATAATTGTGTTAATTGAATGGTTTTATAGCGGCCTGTTACAGTCTGGCAAACCGAAAGCAAAAAATGCTGTCAACATGATAGTTCCTGATTATAGGGCTTTGAATCATGTTGTGAATGGGTATGTTGAATAAATCATTGGGTGCTCAAGTGAAATATCGCGGATTTCGTAAAGATCGACGTCATTTAGGCGCCTTTCAAGATGGCTTAGAGTATTGGTGGCGACAACCCTTAGGTCGAGCGGTGTTTGAGGCTCAAGAGCAGCGCTTGGAGCCATTTTTAGCAAAAACTTTTGGCTATCATTACTTGCAGATGGGCATCTCTCCTCATGTCTCTCTGACCCATCTCAGCCCAATCAAACATTCAATGCTATGGTCACCTAAGCTAATTAGTAGTCCAGCAGAGTCTATTTTGGTTGCTGACGCACATGCATTACCTCTTCCTGACGATAGTGTAGATGTGGTTTTAGTTCATCATCTGCTCGATTTTGTTGACAACCCCCACCAAGTGTTGCGTGAAGCGGCGCGCGTGACCCAACACAAAGGCCATCTGATTATTATTGGCTTTAATCCCACAGGTTTTTGGGGCGGCTGTCGTTTTATTCCTTGGAAAAAGTCAGTACCTTGGGGGGGACGCTTTATTGGGTTGAAACGCCTAAATGACTGGCTTACTTTGTTGGATTATCGCATTGAAGATATTGAAACTGTTTTTCTTCGGCCAGCGATTAATAACAGCCGTTGGTTACAGCGTACACAATGGTTAGAATCCGTAGGTTTTTTGGGACACTTTGGCGCAAGCTACATTGTGTGGGCGAAAAAACAGGCAGGTTGTGCAACACCCATCAGACGAAAATGGCAAGAGCAATTTATATCAGGTGTGGTGCCCTCAGCATCAACTAAAGGTGCCTCAAAAGGTATTTCAAGAACACTGTCGACAGTACAACCGCCTGATTCTGATTTAGAATTGCGACATTTCACCTCATCACATAATACTCGTAAAAAAGCTAAGGTATCGGTTTGAATAATAAGGTTAAGGTTTTTACTGACGGTGGTTGTAAAGGTAATCCAGGTCCTGGGGGCTGGGGGGCGATATTACGCTATGGCGATGCTGAAAAAGAGATCTATGGCTCTGATCCAGAGACAACCAATAATCGCATGGAGCTTCAAGCTGCAATAGAGGCTTTAGCGCTATTAAAGCGCCCTTGTGAAGTGAGCATTACCACTGACTCACAATATTTACGTCAAGGCATTACCCAATGGATTCATAACTGGAAAAAACGCGGTTGGAAAACTGCTGACAAAAAGCCAGTTAAGAATCAAGACCAGTGGCAGAAACTGGATGAGCTAGTGCAGAAACACCAAGTCGAATGGTTATGGGTAAAGGGGCATGCAGGGCATCCCGAAAATGAACGAGCCGATGAACTGGCCAATATTGCCATTGATGAGCTGTTAAGCGGAAAAAAGTCTGCTTAAACCTGACTGATTCATCATGCTTGATGAGTCGGTTAGATTTAGCCAATTAAAATGAAACCCAATTAAATAGCGTGTTGGAAAATTAATGAGACAAGTTGTTCTTGATACTGAAACTACAGGTCTAGAACCTGCACAAGGCCATAGAGTTATTGAGATAGGTTGTGTAGAGCTGGTCAATCGTAAGTTCACTGGACGCACCTATCATCAATATATCAACCCTGAACGGCAAGTCGATGCTGAAGCGGTAGAAGTTCACGGCATTACAGATGAGTTTTTGCGCGATAAACCTGTCTTTGCACAAATTGCTCCAGAGTTTTTTGAGTTTATTCGTGGCAGTCAGTTGGTCATTCATAACGCCCCTTTTGACGTTAACTTTATTGATCATGAGTGGATGTGGCTACAGCAAGCCGGCAAGGCCAGCTACGGCAAAGTGATCGACCATTGCCAAGTGCTTGATACGTTGGTTATGTCGCGCAAAATGCATCCGGGCGCGCGCCACTCATTGGATGCACTCTGTAAGCGTTATGGTATCGATAACTCTCATCGTGAACTGCACGGTGCATTATTAGATGCTGAAATTCTAGCCGATGTTTATCTATTGATGACGGGGGGGCAAACCACGCTTCAATTGGTCGCAGAAAGTGGCGAAAAAGGACAAAGCCAACTGGTGAGTACGGAGCTAAGGCCTATTGACTCTAACCGCCCAGCGTTACCTGTGATACAAGCTGATGAAGATGAGATACAGCGCCATCAGAAAAAAATTGATAGTATCAACGGGTTATGGAATCAGTAGTGGTAAGGACTTTAGATTTTGCACACTAATCCCCTGCTTAGAAAACGCTATTTCTACCTATTTGTAGCGACTTTATGCTTTGGCTTGCTGTTACAAGTACCTGCGAGATACCTTGCGGATCAATTGGGTATACTGCGCTTTTTACCCGCGCATATTAAAATAGAACAGCTACAAGGTACCCTTTGGCAGGGGCAAGGAATACTACGCTATGAGCACAGTTCTCGACCAAACACTGGTGATGCAACTACGTTAGAGCTGAAGTTAGGCTGGCAGTTTGGGCTGCTACCTTGGCTATCTGAAAGTGCGCCACTGGTCGTAACGCTCAACCACATTGGCTCTGCAATTGAGGCCAAATTAAACCTATCTGGCATTGATCGCTTTGGCTTAATGCTTTCCGGCCATATACATCCGTTACTGCTTAACCCTTTTTTAAAGGATAACCAGTCTTGGATCTCAGGCCGTGGACAAATACATCATCTCTCGTTGGCTTTAAAAGGTGTTTCCCTATTTGATTTACCTAAAGCGTTAGATGATTTAAGCCGTCATCGTTTGAATTTAAGCCAGTGGCCTGATGCAGAGATCAATCTACAAGGTGCGATAACTTGGGAGGGAGGCGATACCTATTTCCTAGCAGGGCAAAACCCTATCAAAATTATTTATCCCCCCCTTGCTTTGCGCTTCTCGCAAGAGAATAAAAGCCTGAATGCTCGCCTGACACCGCAAGACAATGACTTAAGCTTGGCGATGATCAGTTTGGCTCAAACAGGTTGGTTAAATGTGCAAGTAGATGGTCAGCTAAAGCGCATTGTACCCACCTTGCCAATGAACTATGTCGCTCAGGGGCAAAGCTTATTTAAGTATAAGGAAAAGGTGTTCTAATCATGTCGATACCACCTTTTCTACAGCAACTACAGAGCAGGCTCCTATTGCCTCTTCTTTCCATCATGATGACGCTGTTAGTGATGTTCAGCGCATGGCAGTTGGCGCAGTTGATTTGGCACAGCGCTTATCCTAACAATCGAATACTGTTGTCGCAGCAACAGGCAGAAAGGTGGGCTGTTTTAGCGATGGCTCCCAGTACAACGCCAAAAGCACTAAAACCGGAAGCTCTTTTTACAGCGGAAGCTAGGCCTGCGCCAAAACCAAAAGTTGAAGCGCCTAAAACGGCTCTTAATCTGGTTCTAAAAGCCGTGTTCGTTGCCCCTGATCCACAAAATTCAGGGGCAATCATTGCGCAACTTAGCGGTGCCTCTCGGTACTATAAAGTAGGGGATACTATAGATAAATTGGTCGCGACACTGTACGAAGTGACAGAGAACTATGTCGTGTTATCCCGCAATGGACAACTGGAAACCTTAGAGTTTAAGCCTAACGCTAAAACTGCTGATAAAGCACAAATTGAGACCGTAATCAAAGCGCCAACACCGCAAAAAAGTGATAATAGCCCGATAGTACAAACAAGCTCTGCCGTATTAAATAGCCTACCCGATACAGGCCTAGCGGCAGATATTAAACGTCTCAACCCCAAAGCTTTTATGAACAAATACCAAACTAAGTTTGAGGAAAATCCTAACGCTTTGCTACAAGAAGCAGGGGTAACGGTGGCCGCAGGTGGACGGGGTTATCAAGTAGGGCAAAGTCAATACTCAAGCTTACTTGAGTCCGCAGGTTTAAAAGTTAACGATGTAATTTTATCGGTAAATGGGCAGAGCTTGGGCGATCCTGCTCAAGACGCCAGCCTGTTAAAAACCTTATCCTCGCAGAAAGAGGTTGAGGTAATGATTCAAAGGGGAGAGCGGCAGTTTATGGTGTCTTTCCCCATAAGTCGTTAATATTCAAATTAAATTTTATAACAATAATATGCCAAGTAATTTAGGCAGAGATGGGTATGGATTTAAAATTGGCTAAACACTTTATAGCAAGACTTTTACTGGTTAGCACTTTGTTAGCCTCTTCACTCTCTGCTTGGGCGCAAGAGCAATGGCATGTCAATATTCAAGATGCTGAGATAGAAGCTTTTATCGGTCAAATTGCAGATATTACGGGCAAGAGCTTTATCATTGACCCTAGGGTTAAAGGTAAAGTTACAGTGATCTCCCGTGCATCAATGGAAAAAGCTGCCATTTATGAGCTATTTCTGTCGGTGCTGAATGTTCATGGTTTTGTTGCTATTGAAACCAGCGACGGTGCTATCAAAGTGATTCCTAACGCCACCAGCAAGCAGGAATCTAGTCAAAGCAAAAACCGCAAAGGCGATAGCTTTATTACCGAAGTGATTGTCTTACAGTCGGCCTCGGTTTCAGAGCTTGTACCCGTATTACGCCCCCTCGTTCCCCAATATGGACACTTGGCAGGTGTACAATCGTCAAATGCGTTAATTATCTCAGATCATGCCGCCAATATTACCCGCTTGAAGAAACTCATTGAGAGTCTTGATGGCGGTGCCGATGATCAAATAGAGGTTATCCCCCTGACTCATGCTTGGGTGGGAGATATTGCCAAACTGCTTGAGGAGCTAGTGCCACAGCAGTCGGGGCGTTCTTCTAAGGGCCAGATCGGTCGCTTTGCCATTGTGGCAGATGAGCGTACGAATAGGCTGATTCTAAAAGGCGCGTTAAAAGACCGTGCTCGCATTCGCTCACTGATTGAGCGTTTGGATCAACCTTTTGACAACCGTGGTGTAACCCAAGTCATTCAGCTGAATTACGCTGAAGCGAAAAAAGTGGCCGATCTGCTTTCTAAACTACTGGATGAGCCACAAGCAAACAAAGATAAAAAGCCGGGTAGTTCAACCCAATTTCAAGCCGATGAGTCCTTAAATGCTTTAGTAGTGCGCGCTGAGCCTGCGATCATGTCTGAGGTCAAAAACCTTGTGGCACAACTTGATGTGCGTCGTGCTCAAGTACTGATTGAGGCGGTGATTGTTGAGGTAACAGGCAACAATGGTGAGCAACTAGGAGTGCAATGGTTAGTTGGTGACTTTGAAAAAGGCTCGGTGGGTGGCACCAGTTTTTCTAATGCGGGGGTTTCCTCTGTAGCGGTTGCAACGGATGTCGCCGCAGGTACAGCCACTTCGATTGGTAAAGTTTCGGGTGCGTTCTTGGGTGGCGCAACTTCAGCTGCGGGTGGTGATTTAGGCGTTTTATTACAAGCCTTAGCGACCACTTCAAATGCCAATTTGCTGTCGACTCCCAGCGTTATGACATTAGATAACGAAGAGGCAGAGTTTGTAGTCGGCCAAAACGTACCTTTTCTAACAGGCACGACTACTAGTAGCACCACAACCAATCCATTTACCACCATCAGCCGGCAAGATGTGGGGGTAACCTTAAAGGTTAAGCCTCAAATCAATGATGATGGCAGCGTGCGCTTGAAGGTGCACCAAGAAGTGTCCTCTTTAGTGCCTTCGGATAATCCACTGGCTTCTGGTTCGGCAGATCGTATTACCAATAAACGCTCCATCAATACCACTATTTTGGTGGGTGATGGTGAAACCATCGTCTTGGGTGGTTTGATTCAGGATGACGTACAAGAGTCGGTCAGTAAGGTGCCGTTACTGGGTGATATCCCGATATTAGGCGCACTATTTCGCAGTAAGCAACTTACCAAAACCAAACGCAATCTATTGGTGTTTTTGCGGCCTAAGATCTTACGTGACAGTAACCGTTTAACGGAAGTGACCAACGATAAGTACCAAGGTATCTATCGTGTTGAGGGCCGAGATGGTGATCTTAGTCTTAAGACTGATCAGCAAGATAAGGGCGATGTAAACCAACTGTTTGATAGCAATGGCTTAAACGGTATGCGCAATGAGCCTTGAATTAATGACATTGCCTCTAGCGCCCCAAAGCAGCCAATTACCCTTTGTATTTGCCAAAAAGCAAGGGGTTTTGCCCTTGTTAGAGGCTGAAGGTAAAACCCTGCATTGTATCGCCCGCAGTCCAATCAACTGGTCTGCGGTAGGTGAGCTACAGAGAGTCATAGGACGATCTGTTGAACAAGTCATTGAGGTGACAGAGGCTGAGTTTGAACACCGCCTGACCTCAGCTTACCAGTCAGACTCTTCCGAAACCCTGCAAATGGTGCAAGGTATTGGTGATCAGATGGACTTGGCCAGTCTTGCCGACTCGGTTGCTGATACAGAAGATCTATTAGACCAGCAAGATGATGCGCCAATCATTAAGTTGATCAATGGCCTGCTGCAAGAAGCCATTCGAGAGTCTGTATCGGATATTCATATCGAAACCTTTGAAAAGAGGCTCGTGGTGCGTTTCCGTGTTGATGGTGTTTTACGCCCTGTCGTAGAGCCGAAACGCGCGTTAGCACCCTTGCTGATCTCTCGTATCAAGGTGATGGCAAAATTGGATATTGCCGAAAAACGTTTGCCCCAAGATGGTCGTATTTCATTGCGCTTAGGTGGTCGTGAGGTTGATGTGCGGGTCTCTACCATGCCGTCTAGTAATGGCGAGCGTGTGGTGCTGCGTATTTTAGACAAAAACGCAGGCCGCATGGACTTAGCTCAACTGGGTATGTCCTCAGCGTTACTCGGTAATCTTAAGCAGCTATTGTATAAACCTCATGGCATCTTCTTGGTAACAGGGCCTACAGGATCAGGTAAAACCACGACGCTCTATGCTTCGCTTACCGAGTTGAATGACAGTTGCCGCAATATCATGACCGTGGAAGACCCTATCGAATATAACCTTGAAGGCATAGGGCAAACCCAAGTAAACCCCAAAGTGGATATGACCTTCGCCCGTGGCTTAAGGGCGATGTTGCGTCAAGATCCTGATGTGGTGATGGTCGGTGAAATTCGCGACACTGAAACCGCAGATATCGCAGTGCAAGCCAGTTTAACCGGACATTTAGTGCTGTCTACCCTACACACCAATACCGCCGCAGGTGCGATTACCCGTTTGCAAGATATGGGAGTAGAGCCTTTCTTGTTGGCCTCTAGCTTACTTGGGGTGCTGGCTCAACGCTTAGTGCGTGTACTGTGCCCTGATTGTAAAACCCCAGCTCAACCGGATGCCTCTGAATGCAGGGCATTAGGGGTATCTGAACAGGCTGCCATCACAATCTATCATGCTGTAGGCTGCGAGCGCTGCAATCAGCAAGGTTATCGTGGGCGAACCGGTATTTATGAGCTGCTAACCGTTGATGATGAGATCAGAAGCTTAATTCACAACAATGCAGGTGAGCAGAGCATTGAGCGCTACCTTCGCCCCGTCAACGAGCAAGGGATAACGCAGGTCAACACACCTTCTATTCGCCATGATGGTATCCGCCTTGTTTGGGCAGGTATTACCACCCTTGAAGAAGTTTTGCGCGTGACGAGGGAAGACTGATGGCAGCCTTTGAATATCAAGCGCTGAACCAAAATGGTCAGAAGAAAAAAGGTGTTTTAGAAGCAGACAGCGCCCGACATGCTCGTCAGCAGTTACGCGAAAAAGGCTTAATCGCACTTTCTGTTGAACCGATCTCAGATCGCTCTAAAAGTGCTGGGGCATCTGCTCAAAAAGGCTCTGTTCTGAGCCGTCTACTGGCACCGAGCATGAGCCCTAAAGAGTTGGCGCTTTGTACCCGTCAACTGGCAACACTGGTACAAGCCGCCATGCCCCTTGAGGAGGTGTTGCAAGCAGTCGCTGCACAAAGCGAACGTAGCAAAGTTAAAAGCTTGCTGTTAGCTGTGCGCTCAAAAGTGACAGAGGGTTATACGCTAGCCGATAGCATGGCCGAATTCCCCAGTGCGTTTCCTGAGATGTACCGCTCTACCGTTGCTGCGGGTGAGCATGCCGGACATTTAGGCTTAGTACTCAATGAATTGGCGGATTACACCGAAAATAAAGAACAGTCTCGGCAAAAAATTCAACTTGCGCTGCTCTATCCCGGCTTATTAACAGTGGCTTCTGTCGCCATTGTCAGCTTTCTATTGGCCGTGGTTGTACCTGATGTGGTGAAAGTTTTTATTCGCACGGGTAATCAACTGCCTCCTTTAACCGCAGGCTTAATTGCGGTGAGTGATTTTCTGAAAAACTATGGCCTGCACTTGTTACTACTCTTATGTGCAGGCTTTTTGCTATTCTCCTCTGCCTATCGTAAGCCCGCATTTCGTAAACAAGTGGATCACTTTCTGGTGGATGCGCCTTTAAGCCGTAAAATCAGTCGAGGTATGAATGCTGCCCGCTTTGCAGGCACCTTGAGTATTCTGACCAAAAGTGGTGTGCCCTTAGTGGAAGGCTTATCAATTGCAGGGGCGGTGATGCCAAATTACTTTCTGCGAGATCAGATACAACAAGTGGCGCAGAAAGTACGCGAGGGTAGCTCATTATTCAAAGCCTTAGAGTCGATAGGCCGCTTTCCTCCGATGATGCTCTATATGATCGCCAGTGGTGAACGCAGTGGTGAGCTAGAGCCCATGTTAGATCGTGCAGCACGCCAGCAACAGCAAAGTTTAGAAGCGCTAATGGCCACTGTCGTGGGCTTGTTTGAGCCAGTGGTTTTAATCGCAATGGGTGGTGTTGTACTGACCATTGTTTTAGCTATTTTGTTACCTATTTTGAATATGAATCAGCTGATCGGTTAATCGATCAAATATTGTAGGAGCGATATTGTGCGAACTATGAATCGTAAAAAACAGCGTCAGCAAGGTTTTACCTTGATAGAAATTATGGTTGTGGTGGTCATCCTTGGTATTTTGGGGGCTTTAGTGGCACCCTCTATACTGGGGCGTCCTGACGAGGCGAGGGTCACTGTTGCCAAAAATGATATACGCCAAATTAGTAATGCTTTAGACATGTATAAGCTGGATAACTTTGGTTATCCCAACCAACAGCAAGGTTTGAAAGCCTTGGTTGAAAAACCTGATACTGCTAAAAACTGGAACCCAGACGGCTACTTAGACCAAATGCCGCTAGACCCTTGGGGCAATGCCTACATCTACGTACGCCCAGGCCAGAAAAGCCGCCACTTCGATCTTTACTCTCTAGGTGCTGATGGTGCCGAAGGTGGTGAGGGCGTTGATGCCGATATTGGTAACTGGGACAACTGATTTGTCACGTCGGCTTACCCATCAAACTCAACAAGGTTTTACCTTGATTGAGATTTTGGTGGTGGTGATTATCATCGGCATTATGATGACAACCCTAGTGGCATTAAGAGGTAGCGGGCAAGAGTCTCGCTACCTGCAAGGCCAAGCGCAACGCATTCAAATGGTAATAGGTTTAGCTCAGCAACAAGCGATTTATACAGGTTTGCCCCTAAGCATGGCGTTTAGCGATAAAGGCTATGAGTTTTCCGCTTGGCAACTGAATCAATCCGCTGAATCTTTAACATCTGAAAACGATACCGCACAAAAACCGCCAGAGGGACAGTGGCAAAAAATTGAAGTAGACAGCTTAAAGCCCTACGAGCCTGAGCGCCCACTTCAGTTCAGTTTAAAGCTGTTGAACGAAAGCCCGTCCCCAGACAAAGCAAAGCCACTCTATATTTATCCTGATGGCTTAATCAGCGCTGCGGAGATCAGACTGGCACTCCCCGATTGGCCGGATAAACAGATTAAAATGCACACCGATGGCTTTTCCGCCTTGGCTTTTGAATTGATTGAGGCTAAACCTTGAGTAGATTATTAAAGTTCCAACCTTTAGCCAACGGTGCTATTTCTAAGTTACTGAGCAATCTGATACCTGTACCGCTTCATCATTGGTGGCAACAGCAAAGTGGGCGTGATCAGAGTGCACTTAAGCTTTTGGGCTGGCTGCTGGTGTTTGTACTGTTTTACTTGCTGCTATGGCAGCCTATTACACAAAGTGCCGAACAAAAAGCAACGCAACAAGCCAAGCAATTTCAGCGTCAAGAACAAGCTTTGCTGCGCTACTATGAGCGTCTTAATCAATATGGCTCGGCAGATTTCAGCCCCTTTGATGATTGGTTGAAAACTCAACTAAGCCGCTATCAGATCAGCTTGATACAGCAGCAAAAAAGCAACAACCCGACAAATGCAACGGCTAAAAAGCAAGCTGATGCCAAACTAGTGATTCGTTATCAGCAACAAAAACAGGCCAGCGATTTTTTAATTGCCGCAGACAAGCGTATTGCACTGATCGATTTGCAAGTTGATCAGATCAAGCGTGAGATCAGTTTCCGTTACTATGAACGCTTCTAAACCCTCTGTGTTAGATCTATCTGCAATAAGAAAGCACAGCCAGCAAGGCTTCACCTTGTTGGAAGTGATGATTGCTTTAGCCATTCTTGCCGTTGCTTCTGCCGGATTAGTAACCGCTGCGGGTGGTTATATCAAACAGAGTCAGCGTCTTGAAGATAAAGTATTTGCGGCATGGGCAGCGGAAAACTGGTTGAATGAGCTGCGCCTAGCCGAGAAAGCGCCCGAAGTCGGCGAAGCCAGCGCACAGGCTGAAATGGCCGGTCGGCAGTGGCTATTGCGCGCCCAAGTCAGCAGCACCAGTAGCGCACAACTCAGGCGTTTAGACATTAAAGTGTATGACCAGAGCCTAAGCCCTGATCCCAATAGTGACAGCCCTTTTTCAGCTCAGTTAACCGCTTTTGTGCGGAGTCAGCAATGAAGCGCCAGTCTGGTTTTACATTGCTAGAGCTATTAATCGCGGTCGCTATTTTTGCCCTGATTGGTTTAGCAGGTTATCGCTTGTTGAACAGCGTGGTAACGGCATTTCAATTTACCAGCACCCGCACAGAGCAATTCAGCCAACTCCAACGTGCCATCGCTTTAATTGAACAAGATATTACTCACCTTGCCGCCCGTTCTATTCGGGACGAGTTAGGCGACCCTTATCCAGCCCTTGCCTTAAACTATCGCGGTAGCGCATTGTTTGAGTTTAGCCGTAATGGTCGTTGGCGCTTTCCAGAACAAGCCCAATCTGACCTAGTACGCATCGCCTATCGAGTAGAAGATAACCAGCTGCAACGTTTAATCTGGCCTGTTTTAGACCGTGCTCAAGACTCTCAACCACAAGTGCAGCAACTGTTGAACGATGTCAGTGGGATAGAAATCAGCTTGATGAACAGCGCAGGAGCATGGCAAAACACATGGCCTACCGAAAATACTCAAGGGCAGATTGATTTTCGTCAGCTTCCCAAAGCCTTTGATATCAAGCTACAAACCAAAAACTATGGTTTGATTCAGCGTATCTTCAGTGTGCAGGGCTTGTAGATGAAAAAACGACATTGTCCTAAGCCTATGCAAACGCAACGTGGCGTAGCACTGATCAGCGTATTACTGATTTTTGCTATAGCGGCAGCGCTAGCGGTTAGGATGATGAGCCAAGGCAGTCTGAAAACTCAAGAAGTAAGCGTCTACTTACAACAACAGCAGCTACACACTTATAGTCGCAGCGTTGAAAGTTACGCCCTGACGTTACTGCAAAGTGATTGGCAGCAAGATGCTCAAAATGGCGTTACGGATGCGCAAAACAGTACTGCTTACGACCACCTTTCTGAAGACTGGGCAAAAGCTTATCGTTTTCCCCTTGATCAAATGCAAACGGGGGCTTTATCCAATCAAAAAACAGCCTCTGATCAGGCTGAGGATGAAATTCATCTACGGATAGAAGCCTTAGACAGTTACTTTAATCTTAACAATTTAATACCCGAACAAGGCACTGGCATAGACCTACAGATGTACAACGCCTTACAGCACCTGCTGGTACAAAAACAGATACCTGAGTCTGTGGCTGATTTGCTGACCGACTGGATTGACAGCGATAACGACCCAATATCACTACTAGGGGCAGAAGATAACCAATATTTATTATTGCAACCGCCTTATCGTAGCGCGAGCCAGCCCATGCACAACTTAAGTGAAGCTTTTTTACTGAACCAAATCGACCCACAAAGCTTGGCAGAGCTACCCAGCGTGATAACGGCCTTGCCTATGGCTAGCTTACATAACTTAAACCTAGTTTTACCTGAAGTAATGGCTGCACTGTTTCAAACCAGCAGTGAACAGGCCAAACGTTGGCTGCTCGAACGGGAACAAACTCCTATCAGCAATGTGTCAGAGTTTTTAAGTCGCCATCAGCTAAAACCTGAGCTAGCCAAATTGTTCTCAACCCGAAGCCAATATTTCCAACTGAATATTAAAGTACAGATTGAGACGCAAACTGTTTATCTTAGAAGCCTAGTACAGCGTGATTTAAAAACAGGTGAGCTACAGGTTTTAGCACGTAACACTCAGCCTTTTGCCGATAAAATTCTGAGCCAAGTGAAGTCTGCACAAGCGCAGTAAACTCAAGGATACAGGCCCTATGACGCCATCAATAATTGTTCGTTTTGATTTTAATGTAGCGCAGCCAGTATTTTGGCAAGCTTTAACCTTTGAGACAGACTCGCATCATTATCAGGCTGACCTAGCAGGCTTTCATGATTGGCTGCAAGCACAAAAAGACCAGTGGAACCTTTATCTGTTGCTACCAAATGAACAGTTTAGCTTTCACCATCTTGAAGTGCCCGCTGCGGTAAAACGTTCGGCACAGCAGCTCGCTCCAGTTTTAATGGAAGAGCAACTTGCAGAAGACATCGACCGTGTACAGCTACAGTACGTAGCGAATAATACAGAAGACCAAACTCACCCTGAGGTGAATATCGCAGCCTGTAACAAACAATGGTTTGAGCAACTAGTCGCTTGCTTTAAAACAGACAAAACACGCCTAAAAGCCTGCTTGCCAGAGTCTATCTGCCCAGAGCTACCCGTAATCCGTACGACTTCAGATCGCTTATTAGCAGAGCTACCAACACTACCCCGCCACGCACAACTGCCAATACCTGCGAAGTTTCAACTGGCACAGCCCGATACCCAGCAGTTTTTAAATGCGCTCAAACAAAGCCCTTGGAACCTTGTAAGCCCAGAAACTTCGGGCAGCAACCCTCTACACTTTTTATTACTAATGGTGCTGGTTAGTGCGGGACTGTATTTGTTGAACCTTGGTTAGTGACAGAGGGTTTGAGTGTTGCGATGTCATACAAGTGGGAAGATTGCCCTTTCTACTGGTAAGAGTAATGAGTATTTGGTTATTGGTCAGGCGCTATAACTTACCAAGGTAGGAATGCAGCAGTGTTAATTATTCGACAAAGTGGCTTTTACTCACAGCAGCGTGATATTTATTGAGACTGGGATGGACGTCATGATGCAGTGATCGGCCTAATCTAATCAGCAACCTGAGTTTGCCCCATTGGGACAAACTCAATATCCAAACCAAGTGCTATATTCACTGTATCAGTCATGTTCGAAAGACTCAGGAACATAGAACAAGGTTTCACACTTAAAAACTTACACGGACTCCTGCGGTTAACAGATCCAAGTCTTGTTTACCAAGCACCCCCGGTTCAGTGCCCATGACCCGTCGCCAGTTTAGCTGTAACTGCCAATCAGGCTTCAGTTGATAACCAACACCTAAACCAACCACTGCTACTCGCTCATTGTTAGATTTGCTAAAACTTTCACTCTCGGTGGCTAGCACCGTGCCTGCGGCATTAACACTTTGTCCATTGGCCGAGCCTGAGGCGGTTTGCTTGAGCCAAGCGAACCCCAGTTGAGCTTTTAATCGCCAATGATCATTGACCGAGTATTGGCCTATGGCACTGAGCAAAACGCCATTTTGCTCGGCTGTTTCTTTGATAGTACGGGTTCGGGTGATACCAGTGCTGCTGGTATCGGTTGTGTTCGAGGTGGCGGATACCTCTCCCAAGTTTAGGTAACTGGCCTCAATAGCTAGATAAGGCGTGTATTGATAACCCACACTCAATATCACGGCGGTATCCTTATTGTCTTCAGAGAGTATTGCACTGCCACCCTGATTGATAATACCTGTGTGATAGCTTTGAAAGTGGGCCGTATCTAGGTTGCTGCGAGTTTGCCCCGCTTCCAGTGTCAGATAAGGGCTGGCATGGGCATTCAGTGCGGCCAGTGTTAAACCCGCAGAGATTAGATAAGGCATATAGCGCATGGTGTTTTTATCCTGAGTCACAAATAAAAGGTTTTTAGGTTAACTGCGCCTCTGAGCCAATC
The DNA here is from genome assembly GCF_900167095.1 of Oceanospirillum multiglobuliferum. Lineage (GTDB taxonomy): Bacteria > Pseudomonadota > Gammaproteobacteria > Pseudomonadales > Halomonadaceae > Oceanospirillum > Oceanospirillum multiglobuliferum. The sequence goes on along the minus strand of NZ_FUXG01000028.1, from coordinate 3,082 downwards.
CTCAGAGGCGCTCCACTTTTTGAGTGGTTATCCCAGTAACATCCAGTCAAAGAACTGGTGGGCATTGGTGCCTTCAAAGGGTGAGATTGGGTCTGGTAAGGCGGTAGGCTCTCGATAACCCAGTGCACCTGGGTCATAGATCACGCCATTCGCAACGCCGTCATCATCAAATACACTGCCGTCTTGGATTTCAAAGTCCAGCTGCCATTTATTACCCACTTGCTTAATGCTACCGTTATAGGCCTCACTGGCTAGGTTCACCCAGTTACCATCACCGATTTGTTTCCAGTAACCGTTTACTTGAGCGCTGGCGTCTACCAATAAGCTGAAGTTCTGAATCAACCCCGGTGCGTCCAAGTCCGCATAGAAGCTGATCAGACCCAGCGGCATTTCCATATCACTAGGTTTATCCTCTGGTGCATCTAACTGCTTCACATCCCTCAATTTAGCGATAGGTTTAGCAGGGGTGTCACCATTGTTATTACCGTTATTACCCGCCGCTGCTAAGGTGACAAATACCACTGGCGCATCTAGGACAGCTGTCACTTTGTCTGTATGACGGAAAGGCACAGAGGCGACTTCTGATTGCTCTCGGTCTGGTGTGCCATCGCCATTACCATCGCCCTGTACAGTGCCTGTACCTGCTATTGCAGGTGCAAAATCTTCAATAGACTCTGGTGTACCATCGCCATCTTCATCAGGCAGTTGCTCCCAGTCGGCCACTGGAGGAATCTGTGGCTCTGGCTCTGGCTCTGGCTCTGGCTCTGGTTCTGGTTCTGGTTCTGGCTCTGGCTCTGGCTCTGGTTCTGGTTCTGGTTCTGGTTCTGGTTCTGGTTCTGGTTCTGGTTCTGGTTCTGGTTCTGGTTCTGGTTCTGGTTCTGGTTCTGGTTCTGGTTCTGGTTCTGGTTTTTGCAAAGGCGCGACAAGGGCTGTCGTACCAAAAATCACGCTTTCATTCGTCCCTTGCTGATCGGTGTATGCAGCCTGAACACTGATCACAGCTCCAACATCAGCTTGAGTCAGGGTGTAAGTGGCAGCCGTTGCACCGTCGATGACCTCCCCATTTCGCAACCATTGGTAGCTGATCGTGCCTAAGCCGTCGACATCAGCCAATGTGTGGCTAGCGGTTAGGGTTTCGCCTTGCTTGGCGATACCGCTGATGCTTACGTTGCCAGTGGGCGCATCATTTACAGCAATAATACTAACTGTCGCCGCGATATTCAGAGCTTGGCTGTTCTGACCATTGCCGTCAGTGCCGCCCGTGTCTTTCACTTCCGTCAGTGTAATAACCCGATTATTGGTCGTACTCGGCTTTTCAGAGTTGTTTTGATAGGTGATGCCGTCAATTAGGGTTTGCATTTGTTCGGCGGTTAATTCACCACCGGACAGCGTAACTCTGGCCGTTCCGTTATCAAGGCTGACAGCATAGGTTAGGCCATTGGTTGTCGTTGTGCCCGCTGCTGTGGTTGCGGTCAGGCTAATGGCGCTACCGTCAATATTGAGCACTTCGGCTGCGCCATCGGCAACATTGGTGATCGTTAAGGTCAGCCCAGCAAAGGCATCGTTGGTATTGCCCGTATTGGCTGCTACTTCGCTAAATAGATCAACGGCTTGTCCGTTTTCAGTAAAGGTTGGCGTGGCAGCCTCAGCGGTTAAAGTGGGGGCTATATTCAACTCATTCACCACCAAACTCACTGTATCGCTAGTAGTGGAGAAAGGCGTGATATCTGGCAGTTTTAGCACCTGCAAGCCTGCCCAATGATCAGCTACATAGATAGTGTCACCGACCACACTGACCCCCCTAGCAACTCCAGTAGTGTCAACAGTAGCGGCTAAGGTTGGATGGGTGGGTTCACTGATATCGATAATCTGTACACCTGCATCACCATCGGCCACATAAGCATAGTCACCGACCACACTGACACCAAGAGCAGATCCAGTGGTGTCAACAGTAGCGGCTAAGGTTGGATTGTTGGGATTGCTGATATCGATAATCTGTAAGCCTTTATCAATATCGGCTACATAAGCATATTTGCCGACCACACTGACATCATAAGCCCTTCCAGGGGTGTCAACAGTACCGGCTAAGGTTGGATGGGTGGGGTCACTGATATCGATAATCTGTACACCTGAATAACCATCGGCTACATAAGCATAGTCACCAACCACACTAATACTATAAGCCTTTCCAGAAGTCTCAACAGTTCCGGTTAAGGTTGGTTGGTCGGGATTACTGATATCGATAATATGTAAACCTGCATCATCATCGGCCACGTAAGCATAGTTGCCCACTATACTCACACCAAAAGCAAATATGTTTGTGTCATAAGTACCAGCTAAGATTGGATTCGAGGGGTCGCTGATATTGATAATCTGCAAGCCAGAAATATCATAGGCCACATAAGCATAGTTACCGACCACGCTAACATCAAGAGCAAATCCAATAGCGTTATGAGTACCAGCTGAGGTTGGATGATTGGGTTCACTGATATCGATAATCTGTAAACCTGAATCACCTTTGACCACATAAGCATAATTGCCGATCACACTGACACCACCAGCAAATCCTGTGATATCCAGATGGCCCAAGGGTGTGATCTCCGTATCCGTGATAACCGTAGTGACTCCTGTAGATCCATTCGTATGCCCGCCGTTGCCATCCCAAGCTTTAAAGGTTAGGGCATCGTTGATCGTACCTGCATCGGTTTGTTGATTAGGCTGGAAGTAAACACGGGTATCGGCATTCGCCTGTAACACCAGTGCAGAGGTTGCGGATACTGTGCCGGTGAGTGCTGACCAAGTTTCGCCGCCGTCGGTGGTGTAATACAGCGTACCTTTGTCGCTGACGCCGGTAATAGCAATACCGGGGCTATCGCCTTCGACATCACTGTAGTTACCGATGCCGTTATTGTCCGCAGTGCCAATCAGATCACTGACCAGCGTGGAGCCAGCGATTGAGCTCGCCTCAGGTGCGCCTGCCTTTTGGATGACATCGGCCAGAGCCGGGGATTTGGTGGCATCCAGTACGGGGGCGTCGTTGATCGAGATGAGATTCACTGTTGCCGCGATATTCAGAGCTTGG
>NZ_FUXG01000029.1 GCF_900167095.1 Oceanospirillum multiglobuliferum | reverse complement strand
AATCTGCTGTGGAGAGAACCTCTGACGCAGCATCAAAATCACGAGGTCAAACAGTTCATTACCCTGAGCAAGCTTTTTCACTGGTCGACAGCCTACTCTTCGAGCCTGACGGTTGGCTTGAGCCTTAGGTGCTTCGTATAGGCCATCGGCAAGCTGGTTACGACGAATCTCTCGACTGATTGTTGAGGGGCTTCGATCAAGTAGGCGAGCAATACTTCGCAGACTGAGATTGTGAAGCAGGCCAATTTGAATAGTGGCACGCTCTTCTATGTTGAGTTCTTTGTATGTCATAACAACACCTTACCCGATATTGGATTAGGTGTTGCACTCAGAATTTGCCGCTAAGAATCTATTTTTTCAGAAATATGGAATACCCTCTTAGATGCATAAAACTTAGAGTATTCTTTATTATTTATTGCCCAACCAATTGAGTGCGTGTAAATACTATTAAAGCAATTTGATATATCTAACATCCACATGTTAGAATATTTTTTTTCTAAATCAATATATCGGCTTGAATTGTATAACTTATACAATCTAGTCACTCCCTTATACGCAAAATAAGAAGAAGCCGTTCTTTTATACAACTCAGAATCAATAGTATCGACATCAAATATTTTATAATCATTTGACACACTTCTTGCATCGCTTTTAATACAAAATGAGTTAGAAACTTTAACCGGCGCACGAATAGAAAACTTACTTTTCGTGCAAAGATTATTTAATATTGGAGAATATTCCTTATATAAATTTGCTATCTGAAATTGGGAAGATGGATGTAGCAAGCTAAGGCCTCTTAATGACTTACCATCTTTGTATATCTTATACTTAAACGGGACTAATGCAGATACACGTCCTTTGTCATTAATATATTCCTCAAAAATTTCTTTTATATAAGAGTATGACTCAACCTCATCATCACATAAATCATATATTTTTGAGTTAATATAGAAACCTTCATTAGAAAATATCGATGGAACATCGCTAGGGGATGTATCTGTTAAAATAGAGCGCAGGTAATCTTTCTTGTCTAATTTAATTTTCATCCTTACTTCCATATCCTTACTAACTTAGAAATTCTATTTAAGCTAAACTTTACGAAAACTTTGTTTTCAAAACCATATTTAAAAGAAAACCTCAATAGTCTTCGCTTGAGATTTTTAGACATTATTTTGCCATTACTTTTCTTAAAGAACTTTTCATAGTTATAAATAAAATGGTAAAACGTAGCATCTAGTTTTTCTAGAGAGTCAGAGCTTTCAGTTATCAGGCTATAATTGTAATATATTCCAGCAGGCACTTTCATACCTGTATTCTTATCTTGCATTTGACGATTAGAGGTTAAAAACCGAATCCTATCCAACAACAGTTCAGAATCACCGTCTTTTGAATATGATAACAAAGCCTTTGATACCTTTGTTTTAATCGACTTTATTTTTTTATCAGATATATCTATCTTTATCGCTCTATTTTTAGATGCATCATCTATTATATTAAACACATACCCTAAATAACTAAAACTTTTTGATGATTTATTATTCCCAACCATTTCAACACACAATTTATCTTTCTTGTCTTCACGCTCATTAAAAAGTAAAGGCTTAGGTAACTTGTCATTCAAATAACTCTCGAAGTTTTCTTCATAAGAAGTTGTTATAATAAATATATCATCCACAAACCTTGAATAATAAACAACCTCTGGATGACGCCTTACTTCAATATCAAATTCATCTAATATAATTTCACCTAAGACTGGTGAAATTTCTACGCCCCGAGGAAGAAAGCCAACCTTATCAACAACATTCTTTATAATATATTTATTCTGATTTGATAATTTTCCGTAGCTTAGCAAAGTCTTATTTACTAGGGCAGAATCAGAACTTTCAAAAAAATTTTTAATGTCGTATTTATACAAATTATATTTAGTATGATTACTTAAAAAACATTTGATCTCCTTGCATATAGCATTTCTATTCCTATACTCTACAGAACAATGTAACTTTATATTTTCAGCACATCGCCTTAGTACGATTTTTTGTGGGAAGGATTCAATAAAATAGATTTTTTTATTATTTTCTTCCCTAAAAGACAGATTTAATCCGCTATTAAGAAGGTTGTCTGCTTCTTTGCAAGCTAAATTAATCGTTTCTTCTAAAAATAATTGACCTGAAAGATTCGGATCTTTATGAAAATCAACTGGGTATAGATTTCTTGCTAAAGAAGAATAGTTAAATGATTGGTTTCGATTAATTATTCTATTGGGCTTAGAGTAATTTTTGTTATTATTAGACACATTAAACATCAATCAATTCCATCTGCCATCTTGACCTAATATTTTTTAAAACAATCTATTAATAAGCATCTAGTATAGCTTTACAACAAAAAAATAGCTTCTATTTAAGACACCTCCAACTTATCGCTCAACAACCTTAATCCAAACATTCTGATAGCTAGACAACCTTGCCAGCGAAATATCTTGATGGGTTTGTTGGATATTATGAGGTTGCATGCCGTTCCTGATGTCCCTATACTTCGAAATGTAGGCACTTGGGCCAATATCTTTTTTGCTTTCGCTCCGGCCAGACCTAAGAGATCCAAGCTGCAATGATTTTAACTAAAAGGCCTTTCGTGAGAGAGGCCTTTTAGTTTTTATGCAGAGCAACACAACGAAAGCCCCCTATACTAACCTCCTGCTATCACCCCAACTGCTGTATATAGCGGTCGAGCTGCCGAAGCCCTAACGCTTCTGATACGGCACTAATCCCCACTTGCTCTTCATTCGCCAAATCCGCAATGGTGCGTGCCACTTTTAAGATGCGATGATAGCTGCGCGGTGATAATCCCAACTGCTGCATCGCTTGCTGTAACAACTGGCTGGCGCTGTCTTCTAGCTGCACCAGTTGATCCAACTCTCGCCCTGTGAGCTGGGCATTGGCTTTGCCGCAGCGTGCTATTTGACGCTCGCGGGCGCGACATACTCGTTCTTGCACTTGCTGGCTCGACTCCCCTGCTTGGCGACTGGCCAACTGTTCGGGCGGTAGGCTAGTGACGGCAACTTGTAGGTCAATGCGGTCCAATAACGGCCCTGAGAGCCGACTTTGATAACTGCGTACCTGCTTTGGATTACAACGGCACTGGCGCAGGTTGTCGCCAAAATAACCGCAAGGACAAGGATTCATCGCGGCCACCAATTGAAATTGTGCGGGGTAATGGACTTGTTGGGTGGCACGGGAGATGTGAATCTCTCCAGATTCTAGCGGTTCACGCAGCACCTCTAAAACACGGCGATCATATTCGGGCAACTCGTCTAAAAAGAGGATACCGTTGTGCGCCAAACTGATCTCACCGGGTTTCGGGCGCGAACCTCCGCCAACAAGTGCCACGCCTGAAGCGGTGTGATGCGGGCTTCGGAAGGGGCGTTGCCCCCAGTGATCAAGATCAAAGCGCCCTGAAATGGACGCCAACGCCATCACCTCTAAGGCTTCTTGTTCGGTCATGGGCGGTAAGATGCCCCCTAATCGACTGGATAGTAGGGTTTTACCTGTACCCGGCGGCCCCACTAATAACAGGTGATGCTGACCTGCGGCGGCAATCTCTAAGGCTCTACGTGCTTGGAACTGACCTTTAACATCCATAAGGTCAAGGGTAGGCGGCCTATGGCTTTTCAGCTGTGTTGCATTCAGCTGCACTAAAGGCAGGGCTTGATGACCATGCAGAGCTGCGGTGACATCTAGCAGATGTTGCGCACTGTAAACTTCATTTTGCTCAGGCAATGCAGCTTCATTGGCATTGAGCGCAGGCACTAGCATTTTACGCTGGGCGCGAGCACAGGCCAACGCTGCCGGCAATATACCCGTGACTGGTCGCAATTCAGCGGAGAGCGAAAGCTCACCGTAACACTCGTAATCTAATAGGGCTTCTCTGGGAATTTGGCCTGAGGCGGCCAAGACGCCTAAGGCGATGGCAAGATCATAACGACCACCCTCTTTGGGTAGGTCAGCAGGGGCTAAGTTAACGGTGATACGCCGCTGCGGATACTCAAAGCCTGCGTTAATGAGTGCGCTACGTACACGGTCTTTGCTTTCACGCACCGCCATTTCTGGCATACCCACGATGGCAAGGCCAGGTAGGCCATTGCTCATGTGGACTTCAATTCGCACTTCTGGGGCATCAATACCCACAGCCGCTCGGCTGTACACTACGGCTAAGCTCATAAAACCTCCTTGTTTTAATCTATATCCCTGCGTTGAGTCCCTTGAGCTTATTGCTCGCTGAGGGTTTTCACAATCTCTTCAAGTGCTTTTACTTGTTGTTCTAACGACTCAACTTTACTGCGAGTTCTGAGCAACACTTCGTTTTGAATATCAAACTCTTCACGGGTGACTAAGTTCAATTTGCTGAATACAGACTCAGCTACACGCTGCACTTGGCTTTTCATTTCTGCTTCACCCGGTAAACCCGCGCCTGAGAGTTTGTCGCTTATTTGACGGGTAAATTCAGAGATCATTTCACTTTTTAACATGGGACTACCTGTTAGATGCAGCGGTTTTGGCCGTGCTGATTTTAACTAAAAAGAGGGTTTGTTATTAAAACATGGTATCACTTTTTCTAATCTCTGCTCTATTTGCACGCTGCTTTTGACACTGTTCTGTTTTGGTGCATTTTTAATGCACCAAAACTGAGCACAAAGTTGGTGCATAGATTTCATTCGGTGCAGCAGCTTTTCATCTTTGATGTTTTCCGCACAAGCGAAAAAGACAATTCAAATGTAACAACATGAAATATAAGAGTTTTTCCTTGTTGGCACAGCCTATGCAAAATCTAAGACAAGTTGGCTGAAAGGTAATGCACCGCTAAAAGCCGCTCAGTTTAAGGACTTAATCAACAGATCTAAATCACGACTTGCGTGGTACGTGAAAGGGGAAAGCAAATGAAACTGGTCACAGCCGTTATCAAACCATTCAAGCTAGACGATGTGCGCGAAGCCTTATCAGAGATTGGTATTCAAGGTATCACCGTAACAGAGGTGAAAGGTTTTGGCCGCCAGAAAGGTCATACCGAACTGTATCGTGGGGCGGAGTATGTGGTGGATTTTCTACCCAAAATCAAATTAGAAGTGGCCGTTTCAAGTGAGCAGGTTGATCAAGTGATTGAGGCCATCACTGGTGCGGCCAACACTGGAAAAATTGGTGACGGCAAAATTTTTGTCAGCACTTTAGAAGAGATTATCCGTATTCGTACTGGCGAGCGTGGCACTGACGCAATCTAAGCCGAACACTATCTTATGCCTCTGGAGGGCCTTCCTATGGAAGATTTAGTACAAGTCAAGTACGCGCTTGACACCTTTTATTTCCTGATTTGTGGTGCATTGGTAATGTGGATGGCGGCTGGTTTCGCCATGCTAGAAGCGGGTTTAGTACGCGCTAAGAACACCACTGAAATTTTAACCAAAAACATCGCGCTTTATGCCATCGCTTGTACCATGTACCTGTTGGTGGGCTACCACTTGATGTACAGCAGCGAAGCGGGTGGCATTCTGCCAAGCCTAGGCTTCTTAATTGGTGATGAACACACCACTGAAGCCGTATTAGCAGGCGGTGAGGATGCACCTTACTACTCAGCCCGTTCAGACTTCTTCTTCCAAGTGGTGTTCGTGGCGACCTCTATGTCTATCGTATCAGGTGCGGTGGCTGAGCGTATGAAGCTGTGGGCTTTCCTAGCGTTCTCGGTTGTGATGACTGGCTTCATCTACCCAGTATCAGGCTACTGGACTTGGGGTGGTGGTTTCCTAAGCGAAGCAGGTTTCTCTGATTTCGCAGGCTCAGGTATCGTTCACATGGCTGGTGCAGCGGCTGCTTTAGCAGGTGTGTTGATGCTAGGTGCTCGTAAAGGCAAATATGGCCCTAACGGTCAAGTGAATGCGATCCCAGGCAGCAATATGCCTCTGGCAACTCTGGGTACTTTCATTCTGTGGATGGGTTGGTTCGGCTTCAACGGTGGTTCTGAACTGAAACTGTCTGACGTTGGTGAAGCAAACGCAGTTGCACAAGTGTTCGTGAACACTAACGCAGGTGCAGCAGGTGGTGCGATTGCAGCTCTGATTCTGGCTCGCCTGTGGTTCCGCAAAGCAGACTTAACTATGGTATTGAACGGTGCGCTAGCAGGCTTGGTTGCCATCACGGCTGACCCACTATCACCTACTGCTTTTGCTTCAACCATGATTGGTGCTGTGGGTGGTTTACTGGTGGTGTTTGCGATTGTCACCTTAGACAAACTACGCATTGATGACCCAGTGGGTGCAATCTCTGTACACGGTGTTGTAGGTATCTGGGGTCTGTTGGCAGTGCCTTTAAGCAACGGTGATGCAACTTTGGCAGCGCAGCTTCTGGGTATCGTGTCAATCTTCGGTTGGGTGTTTGTTGCAAGCTTAGTGGTATGGGGTGTACTGAAAGCGTTAGTCGGTATCCGCGTATCAGCTGAAGAAGAATATGAGGGTGTTGATATTGCAGAATGTGGCCTGGAAGCTTACCCAGAGTTCACCAACAAGTAATTGAATCACTTATGAATAACTAGAAATTGCGATTGAGAAAATGAGAGGAGCAATCCTCAAACAGTTGGGCACTCTCGGGTGCCCTTTTTTATTCTGAGTAATCGAAGTATGCTATACACAGAATTAAACCAATGGATGAGTGTGCACCCTTGCAAACGCTGTTGTTAATCTCAGCTATCACTTTGCAAAACCTGCCACTTAATAGCATTACACTCAGCATTATTTGGCCAGCGGCGTGCCGTTCGCTGGTTACCGTTTCCACAGGAGTAAGACAATGAAACTGGTTACCGCCATTATTAAACCTTTTAAATTAGATGATGTACGCGAATCTCTGTCAGAGATCGGTGTTCAGGGTATTACGGTTACTGAAGTAAAAGGTTTTGGCCGTCAGAAAGGACACACTGAGTTATATCGTGGCGCAGAATACGTGGTTGATTTTTTACCTAAAGTGAAGCTTGAGATTGCGGTCGGTGATGACGTGGTAGATCAGGTAATTGATGCCATCACAAAAGTGGCCAACACAGGTAAAATTGGCGACGGTAAGATTTTTGTTTCTGCATTAGAGCAAGTGATCCGTATTCGTACGGGTGAAAGTGGCCCAGACGCCGTTTAAACGCTCACCCGCGACACACAGCAAAGCGCCCGAACTTGTCGGGCGCTTTGCTTTTCACCCTAACCTAAAAGGTTAGTGCTTCATTTTCATCATTTGAACCGCTTTCACTGGCATCTCAACAATCGCCATTTCACCACTACTGAAATGCAGTTTTACGCTGACTTTATCGCCTTCTTTCAGCTGCTTCTTCAAGCCAATCAACATGATATGAAAACTACCCGGCTGTAGACTGACATGGTTGTTAGCTGGAATATTAATCTCAGACACTTGGCGCATCTGCATCACACCATTCGCCATAGTGTGCGTATGCAACTCTACAACATCTGCTGCTGAACTTTGTGCACTAATCAGGCTAACTGGGCGCGCAGATTTGTTTTTCAGCATCATAAACATAGCTGAATTTTCTTGTCCCGGAGGTACTGCTCTAGCGTAAGGTTTTATGACATCTACACTGCTAGCAGCCAAGGCCAATGGCGCCACTAACGCCAGTACAAAACTAATAAACCATTTTTTCATGGGATTTCCTTTCTATTGAGTAAGTAAAGCATCACTTAGCATGGCTAGAGCTGCTGTTTCAGTGCCGCTAGAATCTGAGCCGGATCACCAGAATGCGGCACCGTTGCTAACACTTTTCCATCACTATTGACGATATAAAACACCGAGGTGTGATCAACGGAGTAGCCCATCGCACTGCCTTCTAACTTAACCTTTTGGTAGAAAGCACCATACTGGCGCGACAGTGCTAAAATCTGCTCTGGTGTGCTGGTCAAGCCAATAATATTGTCGTGAAAAAACTTGCTGTATTCTTTCAGGTGCTGCACTGAGTCACGTTCTGGGTCAACACTGATAAAAATGCCCTGAAAGCGCTTCAATTCATCATCACTAAGCTGTTTAAAAGCATGTGCCAGCACCGACAAGGATGTTGGGCAGATGTCAGGGCACTGTGTATAACCAAAATAGATCACCGCTAGCTTATCGGGATGAGCACTTAGCTGATAATCGCCATCGGCTGATTGCAAGGTGAAATCACCACCTATGTTGCTCTGGATCTGTTCAGCTTGTTGCTTTTGTTGCCAGTTTTGGAATGCTTCCATACCTGTAACCAGCGCCACAACAGGCACCAGCATCATCAGTGCTTTAAGAAAATGTTTCTGAAATTGTTTAAACATCAAATGGCCTTTTAATTTTGAAAGTTAAGCGTCACAAGAATCGACCTTATTAAAGCTGAATGACATCAAAATCAAACCAAATTTGCTGTTTACCCGTCGCAGTCTCTAAATCAATACGCCCACGCCAAGGCATTACACGTTCGGTACAGACACTAATAGTGCCCGTAACGCTGAGTGTTTTTTGATCAATGCTAGGCTGCAAACTGTATTGATGTATCCCCATATACATATTGCGTCCGGTCAATGCCAATGAGGCGGCCTTAAGCTGTAAATCATCTGCCAGCACCTCAAACTGTACGGGCTGCAACGCCAAAACAGGCCAAGGAGATACCGACATACGAATCGACAATCCCGTATCCAGCTGAATAGTGCACTGCCCGTCTACAATCACACAGCCGGGTATAACCGACTGATCGACCGACATTAATGCCCGTAGGTGGCTGCCTAAATAAAGCACCATCACCAACAAGGCGATAAGGGTTAAACCCCATAAAAATTTCATTTGATTGGCAGACATAATGCGCCCCAATTTTATTTCGGGGCAGTGTAGCGAAAAAGCCCTCTGCTGCCGTGTGACCAATTGACGCATCGGTTCTATAGCCGCATTTCAACTTGATTGTTAGCAGTTTGACGCCTCCCTCCACTCAACCGAGCTAATAATGGGAGGATTACCCATCTCTTCTGAATACCCTGCGACTCGCAGGAGCATATAGACACTGGAGTAGACATTTGGAGTGTGTGATAATCGTTGAAACCCAGACAACATCGGCATTACAGACACAATACACAGGAACCCCATGCCACGTAATTATGTGAATCAAAGCAAAATCGATCATGATTTTGGCTGGCTGAATGATCAGGCCACCAACGCTGAGAGTTATGCTGATTTCACTTCCAGAGCATCGCTGGAGAATGTGGCGCGTGCAGCAAAAATGTCACTGGTTCCCGGCTATCGCTTGATTAGAGTGGTAGATGACGCAGATCATTTCTCTATAGTGTTGCTCTGCGACACAACCAAAGAGATTGTGTACTTTGTAAAATGCCATATATGGGAAGATGTTGTCCTTAACAACAAACCACTGACTCAGGTGATGCTGTGGCGTACAGCGGTGATTAAGCACCGTAGGGTTACGTCTGGTTTTGCTGAGGATCTTTTCCGCCTATATCTGTTAGAGCGTTACAGCATTATCGCCAGTGACTCCTGCCAAACTCGTGAGGGTCGTGATTTTTGGGTTCGTCAACTGGGTTACGCGCTGGAGTTTGGTGAGTATATTTACCGATATGATCGTATTGCGGGTCAATTGCAGGCGATTACCGATCATGCAATGGTGATTAACAATGCATGTGACTTATGGGGCGATGATGCAAGGTATGAGAATATTCTGGCGATCATCTCTAAAGACCCGCTCAATTAGGGCACCTAAAGGCCATGCACATTCTTAACATGACCTGTTCCGTAGCCGCCCGTTTATCCTATCACTGCGCCACTTTACCCTTAACCCACCCCGCCTATCAGGTCGTGCTCAGTGTCTCGTTTGGGCCAGCTTCACTTGTATAGCAGCTAAATTTTGGCGGCTGCTTTGGGTATAAGGGTGATCTTCACCTAAACGCTTTGCCCTAATTTTTAAAGCCAACAACATCTGTTCTTCAGACTTTTGGTATTGGCCTTGAGAGTAATAATTGATCGCCAGGTTATTGCGACGTGTGACGACAACCGCCAGAAAGCCCTTTCGCTAGGCGCAAACGACACCATGACCAAGCCAGAGATTGGTAAGTTGGTGAATATGGTGGATGGTTTCTTACTGTAGGCGAGTACTGAATTTCATTAAAAACGCTGCTTTATAATAGCGGCGTTTTTTTGTTTTCGACAACTACACACTACCTTTTTTCTAATGAAAATGCATTGCTCAAGCTGCTATACGCGGATATGTTGAAGGCGTTTGTCTTTAATAAATAGGCGACATAAAACTATGAACACCCTCCACTTATTTAGTACATCCTATTCTTTTGCATAACCAACATTTTAATTTATCAGTTTCAGGCAGCAAGCTACATGAGTTTTTTATAAAGCTATAGCTCTTATCATATAAGCTAATGAAGGTTGTGTTTTCTAAATCACCAATTCCTTGATTTAATAAGTCGTTCAAATCAGCCCCCATTAGTATATCATTTTCTTTTTTAGCTTTTTCGAGCTCTTTTTTTGAACGCTGTATTAAAGCCTCTCTTGAAGGTAAGCTCTTCCTATTCCTTGGTATATGGTTCTCATTTATTGATATGGGATAACGACCAGCCCAGAGACTACATATTTGCCATAGTTCAAGGTATCTTATTTCAAGAGGAGTAAGTTCAATATTTGTTTGACCATAAAGCTTTATTAGATTGTGCCCATCCTTGCCCCATGAAAGTTTGCCTTCTTTTTTGAAAGCATCATCAAGAACTTTTTTATCAAGCAACAAAATAGCTTTAACCATATTTTCCAGCGAAAAGCCAATTAGCATTCGCTCAGTACCAGCGCTCCAAAAAGGAGTTTTTAATAGCGGATCTCTTTCATTGTTATCAAAGCTAATTACTAGTTTTGAATTCTCAAATAACACCTGATAAGAAGACTTTAAATTGTGTGCTGTATTTATCCATGAAATAGGCTTTGAACAGTAATATTTTTCAAAATCCCATACATCCCTAACTGATACATAATTATTTTCCATAATATATAACTCTCCTAACTATTAAGCGGTTATACAGGTGATGAGGCCATGACTATGAGCCGTTTATTGAACCGCAGCAGGACTCAAAAAGGAGAATTGGTTTTAACAAGACATTTTCCCTGTCAACCTGTAGCTTATCTGCGAGTTATTTTGGCCTGTTCCGCGCCTCAGTCTCTCGCTTGGTTCACTATTTTTTTCTAATAAAGCATTCTTTTACCTCTTTTCTAGTGTGCTGGCAACGGTTGCACCTTGGGTTGTGCTTTCTTACATTGTCAGAGGATAAGAAAATGGATTGAAATGTGGCGCACCCAAAACTTTCACAAGGTTGCCCCTCTTGAATAGCAACAGCATCACAAAACTGGGAGTCATGTGTTATGAAACTGCAGGCTTTTGAACACAAAAAACAGTACGTTTTTGTATTGGAGTTTGAGGATCATAGTCGTGTTGAGGCTGATCTATCGTCTCTGTTGGCAGATTATGTTGAGCCATCAGCCATTAAAACAGCACAGATTGATCCCGACTGGGGATGTTTGATGTTTAAAGATGGCATGGTCGATATAGAGCCTAAAACGCTCTATAAATTTGCGATGAAAAATCAATGACTTTTCGAGGGCTTTATATCAGCACCTCTGTTGCATCAGTGACCTGTTGGATTGAGTATTTTGGACTCTCTATTTGAGTGTAATGCCCTCCGTAGCCGCTCGTTTATTCTCTCACTGCGCCACTTTACCCTTAACCCACCTTAATACCCGTCCTAAAAACGGCAGTTTTTCATAGAAGTGTTCCGCTGCATCCCAGTAGTCGATATGGCGCTGCACTTGGCCTTGTGCATTTAGGGTGATTTCACTGATTCCTGAAAACTGCCACGCGCCTAGGCTTTTCAGTTGGCCGGTGAATTGCCATTTAACCAACCAAAGTTGTTGGTCTTGGCTCAGTTGTTGTTCGATCTGAAAGCAGGGCTGCTGCACTTGTTGATGAAAGTGATTCAGCATTTGGCAAAACGCCTGTGGGCCGTTGATCTGTTGAAAGGGGTCTTTGAACAGAATATCAGGGGCGACAATGGCTTGGATCTGTTCAGGGGTTAAGGGTGTGGTGTGGCTGCTCCGTTGCTGAAACAGTTGAAAATACTGCTGTAGGCTGTGTTGTGCGGGGGTTAAAGGGGTTGGCATCGGTGTTCCTTACACTTTGGTGCGTTGATGTACCCAAGGGAAAAAGAATCGGTCGGGCAGCCATTTTAAAACTTTCATCAATAGCGACATCTGCCAAGGGAAGACGATTTCAAAGCGCGAGCTGTTCAGCCCTTTGATGATCTGTTGGGCGGCGGTTTCGGCGCTGATTAAAAACGGCATGGCAAAGCGGTTTTTGTCGGTTAAGGGGGTTTTAACAAAACCGGGGTTGATCAGGCGAATATCCACGCCTTGGCCGTAAAGTTCAACCCGCAGTGATTCGGCTAAGTTGATCAAGGCGGCTTTGCTGGCACCATAGGCGCTGGCGGTGGGCAGTCCTCGATACCCCGCCACTGAGGCAACAATGGCGATTTGAGGCGAGGTTGCGTGCACCACGGTTGATTGGCTGTACAGCGGCAACAAGTGCTCTAAAGCGTAGGCGACGCCCATCACGTTGATCTGCAACAGTTGCTGCACGGTTTCAGCTTTAAACTCACGCGCCGCCATCGCTTGATGGGTGCCTGCGTTTAAGATGACTCGATTGGGTAGCCCCTCCTGTTCGAGCATCTGTTGGATGGTGTGTTGCACCTGTTGCGGCTGGGTCATATCGCATGGCAGGGCAACCACGCGACCTTTGAGGGTGCGCGCTTTTTGTACCACCTGCTGTAACTTATCGAGATGTCGGGCGCTGATGATCACCGTTGCCCCTTTACGAGCGTAAGCCAGTGCCAGTGCTTCGCCAATGCCTTGGCTGCCTCCGGTAATCCAGATGAGTTCTTTCATCACAAAGCCTCGGGGCGGAACAGTTGGTGGGGCAGTTTTTGAAAGCAAAGCACCACTTCACCCACCACAAAGCCAAATTTGCTGACTTTGGCATGACCCAATAAACAACCGTTGGGCATAAGGTGCAGGTAGTCTTTAAAGTTTAAGCGGATGGTTTGTCCGGCAAAGGGCAGGTTCAGTTGATAGCGCCAAAGGCAGGTGGTGGCTTCGATTTTGCCCTGCGCTTGGCCGACAATATCCCCCGCTGTGCCGCTATACTGCTGTGGTGCCGTGGGGGTGATCTGCCATGTTCGGGTTTGGGTTTCGCCCGTGTGGTAGTAAAAGTCTTCGTGCAATTCAAAATGTTGGGTTTGCCAACGTCCGGTTGCCAATACGATAAACTGTTGTTTCACTTGGCCTTTTCGATCACGAAACAGCCCCCAGCCGCTGGTCTCCCCAAGGAAATAATCCTCTAGTTTGAGTTGCTCAGGAAACGCAGAGTCCTTCAGCGCCAAGGGGGGCGTGCTCTGGTCGCTGTGCAACAAGGTTTGCCAGCAAGGGTCTTGTGAGTAAACGGCCTTCATGATTCACCTCCTGCCCATTAGGCGGGTTTATGCAGGCGGAAGAGATAGACGTTGATGCGCTCATGGCGGAAGCCGCTCTCGCAGTAGCACAGGTAATAACGCCAAAGCCGTTTGAAGCGCTCGTCAAAACCTTGTGGGGCAATAGTGGGCCAAGCGGCCTCAAAATTGTCGCGCCATGCGGCCAGCGTGGTGGCGTAGTCCTGCCCAAAGGCTTGTGCATAATCTAAGGTTAATCCTGCTTTCTCAGCTTGTTGCTGCACAATCTCTGGAGTCAGTAACATGCCGCCAGGGAAGATATAACGCTGAATAAAGTCGGCATGGGTGCGGTAATACTCAAAACGGTCTGGCGCGATGGTGATCACTTGAATCACGGCATTACCACCGGGTTTTAAGTGGTCGTATAAGGTGTTGAAATAGGTCGGCCAGTGTTTTTCACCCACGGCTTCTAACATCTCGATGGAAACAATGCGGTCGTATTGGCCTTTCACTTGTCGATAGTCGGTTAGCGACACTACGGCGGTTTTGTCGAGTTTACGTTTGGCTAAGCGTTCACGACTCCACAAAAGCTGTTCTTGCGATAGGGTGATGCCGTGATAATCGGCATTGGGATAAAAGCGTAATAAACGCTCGGCAAAGCCACCCCAACCGCAACCCACCTCTAATACTCTGGCGTCATGCGCGGGGGCTGACAGTTCTAAAATACGGTCATATTTGTATTGCTGGGCTTGTTGCAGTGTGGCTTTGTCATGGGGATAAAGCGCAGATGAATAGCTCATGGTGGGGTCTAGCCACTGTTCGTAAAAGTGGTTGCCCAAATCATAATGGCTGGCGATATTGCGGCGGCTCCCCCGTAGCGAGTTGTCATTTAAGCGGTGCAGCAGGTTGTGCAACCAGCGACCCGATGGGCTGCCAGAGAACAGGGTCTGCAAAGCGGATTGATTATGCAGCGCCCACTCGGTGACTTGCAGCAGATCAGGCGATGCCCAGTCGCCATCAACATAGGCTTCACCCCAACCCAATAAACCCGAAAAGAACACTTTGCGCACGGCGGCGGCTCGCTGCAATGTCACTGTGGGCGTGGGTACATTGTCTTGTTCATGGCCTAATAGCAGATGCTGGCCGTTGGGCAGCACCAAATGCAGTTGGGTTAAGGGGGCACTTTGTAAACGTTTAACCAACCAGCGCCACAACGGGGCTTTAACCTCAACCGTCGAGTTGATGTGCAAGCGTTGAGCGGCGCTGGGTGCGGTAGTCGAAGAGGCGCTTGGAATTAGCATAAACTTAACTCTCTTTAGCTGGCGATTGAGCGGTTGAGGGGCTGCGGTGCAGTCGGTTCGACATTGGGCAAACCTGAGCCTTGGGTGGTGAAACATCTTGTCCTAAGGTTGCACTGCGTGTGCGCGCTTGTGCTTTCTCCTGTGCATTGCGTTTCACTAAGGGCACTTTTTTCAGCCATAGCCGTAGGGCTTCCCAATGAATGCCAATGATCACTTTGTAATTGAACAGTGGGCGAGTCAGGCTGAGCTTTAACAGTGCCCAACGGCTGAAGGTTTGGCTTTTACCCGTGAGTGTTGCGTTGAGCAGTAGCCCATTGTCATCTTCAAGCCGAATCAGCACTTTTAGCTGTGCTTGGGGCGGTGCGATACGAAACTTGTATTGGCACTGCATATTGATAAAGGGCGAAACAAAAAAAGATTTCTGTGCTTGATGACGCAAAGCCCGCGAGGGGGCTTCAGCTATAGGCGCAAGATCTGGCAGCGCTTGCCCTGACACCACATACACATGACGCCCGCCAAAGGTGTTGCTGACTTGGTAGAGCGTGGCAAACAGTTGGTCTTGGTCGTTGTAGCAGAAAAAAATCGACAGCGGATTAAAGCTATAGCCTAAGTGGCGAGGCATACAGAGCAGCTCAATGCGAGACGCCACAGGGCACTGCTGTTGCTGCAACAATTGCTGTACATGTTGCTCAAGGCTTTGACCGGCTTCGGCCACATAGTCTGCATCATACAGGCTGAACAGTGCGGCTCGATTCCAACCAAAACCCGTTAAATGGCGATCCAGTTGCGCCAGCTCAGCCAAATCAAATAGAAAGGTCGCTACTTGATAGGTGAAACGATGATCCACAGGTTGAACACGATGGTGCATCACGGTGCTGTAGTACCAACGGCTGTTGTACGCCTGTAGGTCAAGGGGTTGATCAGATCGAGTCGGTTGCATCGCTCAGTCTCCTTCTAAGCAAGTGTTCAAAGAACAGGGCTATGCTTGGCTTGCACTGAAGCTTCAGGCCAGTGGATGCGCCCTGAAGCGTTCGCCACTTGCCAAGGGCGTTTGGGTGCGCCTAAGGCTTCTGCCACTGCAAGCCCCGATTGCAGGCCATCTTCATGGAAGCCATAACCAAAGTAACTGCCACAGAACCAAGTGTTGCGTTGCCCTTGTAGTTGATACAGCAGTTGTTGTGCAGCAATCGCCTGCTGGTTAAACAGCGGGTGGTCGTATAAAAAGCTGCTGTGAATCAGAGACTCTTCCGGCTCAATGGGCGGATTCAAGGTCACAATCAAGGGCTGTTCCGTTTGAATCGGTTGTAGTTGGTTCATCCAATAACTGACCGCCAAACTATCGCTGTTTTCACCATAGCCCGACAGATAGTTCCAGCTAGACCAGACCTTTCTATTTTTAGGCAGCAGGCGCGTATCGCTGTGTAAAATCGCCCGATTGCGCTGATAACGAAATGCGCCCAGTAACTGCTGTTCTTGCTCGCTAGGGGTGGCGAGTAGTTGAAGCGCTTGGTCGGCATGACAAGCCAATACCACTGCATCAAACTGGCGGTGATCGCCTCGTGAGTCCACCACCTCAACCCCTGTTGCATGGCGAATCACCTGTCGTGCGCCTAAGTTGCAAAAAGCAGAGGGCTGAATCTGCGCCACCAGTTTGCGTACATATTCACGACTGCCGCCCGTGACCGTGCGCCACTGCGGACGATCTTTCACTTGCAACAAACCATGATTGTCACAAAAACGGATAAAGCTTAACGCAGGATATTGCAGCATCTCAGTCTTAGGGGTTGACCAGATAGCAGCACCCATTGGAATCAAGTGTAGGTCACGAAGGGCTTCGCTGAAGCCTTGTTGCGCTAAAAGCTGACCAAGGGTTGTCTCTTCCGACAAGGTTTGGTGCCAAGTGGGTGACTCCCGATAAAAGCGCAAAATATCCAGCAGCATACGCCAAATTTTGGGGTTAAAGCAGTTGCTGGCAGAAGCAAAAATACCTTTTAAGCCATTGCCGTTATACTCAATTGCACCCCCTTCGGCAGAGACACCAAAGGACATCTCTGTGGCGGTGGTTTCAACACCAAGGTGAGCAAAAAGCTCGGTTAAATTGGGATAGTTCTTGGGGTTGTAAACAATAAAACCCGTATCGACAGGCACTGTGCCTGAGGTTGTTTTGGTGACGACGGTATTGGAATGACCACCAAAACGATCATCCTTTTCAAATAGTGTGACCGAGTGTGTTTTGCTCAGTAACCATGCGCAGGAAAGCCCTGCGATACCTGAGCCGATCACGGCAATATTGTTAGGGTGCGTCTGTGTCATGGTGTGCTCTCGTATCATTCAAAAACCTTGTTGGCTTGTACGCGAGTGGTTTTGAAATAGATCACCGGAGCGGGCTGAAAAAAATGCCACTCCGGTTTGATCCAAAATAGCTCCATAATCGTATAGAGGCTTAACAACAGGAGAGATCAGATGGACAGTCGTTTAACAGGCGCCACTCAAGAGATTGCGGCCAAGTTGCCGCCCTCTACTGAATCTGCCCATTGGAATCAGATCTTGACCTCCCTTGGGCAGCAGCACGATAAGCAGCAGTTTATTGCGCTTTATGAGTATTTCGCCCCCAAGGTTAAAGCCTACTTGCTGCGCTTTACTAGCGTGGATGCACAGGCTGAAGAGCTGGCACAAGAGACGTTGCTGCAAGTGTGGCGCAAGGCGCATCTTTATGATGCCAGCAAGGCCGCAGCCTCTACTTGGATTTTCTGTTTGGCGCGTAACATTTGGATCGACCTGCAACGCTCTGCAAAACAGCGCATCGAACAAAACCTCGACTTTTATGACGATCTGTCCCTGCTGCAAGAGCAACAAACCGTACAGGAGTCCGGTGGTATTGATGAACCTGAGGCCGCCAATTTGGCACAGCGATCTAAACAGCAAATTGCCGAGCTATTGCGAGGCTTACCTGCGCTGCAAGCCCAGTTGGTTTACAAATCGTACCTTGAAGGTAAAAGCCACAGTGAAATTGCCGCAGACTTAGAGATCCCCATCGGCAGTGTCAAATCGGGGTTGAGATTGGCGTTCAAAAAGCTGCAACAGTCATTAGGAGTTTCATTATGATGTCCCCTAAACACCATCCAGATGAAGCCACCTTGCTGAGCTACGCCGCAGGCAGTTTAAGCGCGGGCGCGAAGCTACTACTCGACTGCCATTTGGCCTGTTGCGAGAGTTGTCAGCGCAAAGTCGCGCAGGTTGAAGCCTTCGGTGGTGAACTACTACAGGCCATTCCCAGTGCGGTGATGCACCGTTCGATTGATCAGCTATTGGCAAAACTCGACACGCCAGAGCAACTACAAGCCTTGCAAGACGGGCAAGCCAATGTCAAACCTCATGCCCCTGAGTGGCTGCCGGAGTGGGCTCAACAGCTATCGCCTTGGTTAGACCATGAACAAAAAGATAAAGACCTCTGGCAGCGGGTTGCGCCGGGGATCAGTCAAATTCGTTTTGACCATGAGCGTTTCGCTGCGGATAAGGCGGTGCGTTTATTACGGATTGCGCCAGGTACTTGTATGCCCAAACATGGCCACAGTGGCAGCGAGCTGACCTTGATTCTGCAAGGTTCATACAGTGATGAGACAGGGCGTTTTTGTGCAGGTGATGTGGCCGACCTTGATCCTGATATCAAACATCAACCGATTGCAGATCGGGACACCCCCTGCATCTGCCTGATTGTGACCGACGCGCCGTTGCGCTTTGAGGGTTGGATTCCAAAGTTGATGCAACCATTTTTTGGCTTGTAATCACTTGATTCAACTGTTTTAAACACAGAACAATTATGATGTTAGAACCTATTTAGTGAGCGTATTATGATGCGGTTATCGTCAAGAGTTAGGACTTGAATATGCCATTTACATTACATTGGGCAGATCAAAAGAAAACGCCTTGGAACTTAGGTAAGATTGTTTGTATTGGCCGTAACTATGCGGATCATGCCAAAGAGCTGAACAACCCCATTCCGACTGAACCTTTGTTGTTCATCAAGCCGTCAACCGCAGCGGTAGATATCACACAACCTTTTGCTTTACCGCAAGGTAAAGGCGAGTGTCATCATGAAGCTGAAATTGCGTTGCTGGTGGGGGATACTATCAGCAAGGTTAGCCCTGAAGATGCGATGCAGTATATTGCAGGCGTAGGCTTAGCCTTAGATCTGACCTTGCGAGATCTTCAATCCAAGCTTAAAGAAAAGGGGCATCCTTGGGAGGTTTCAAAAGCCTTTGATGCCTCTGCGCCACTCTCTGGTTTTTTGCCTATAGAGTCTTCACTGCCAGCGTCATTAACTATTAGTTTGCGTGTAAATGGCCAGCTACGCCAGCAAGGGAACAGTGGCATGATGCTGACGAGCTTCCCTGAATTGGTCAGCTACATCAGTCAGATTTTTACCCTTGAAGCAGGGGATGTGATTCTAACTGGTACGCCTGCGGGAGTAGCGGCACTGCACGAAGATGACCAATTTGAATTATCACTGCACGATCACACCGAGCAACTGTTACTAAGTGTAACTGGCTTAGTTAAACCCTGATAAGGGTCAACAGCTGGTCGACTAGGCCCTGATGGCACTGGCTATCAGGGCTTTTCTTTTATATTGATAGCACTTGCTTATATTTTTTGCCCGAGGGTGCTATGCAGTATTTCCCAAGCCAATGGCATCAATACCAACAAGAAGACCATTTGGATGGTAAGTTGAAAGCTGTGGTTAAACAGCTCTCTATACTATGCCCTGAGGTTGAGCGTTTCTCGGTGGCAGTTTATGACGCACAAACCGATCAGCTCAGTACTTACTATTCTACTAGCAGTGCTGATGAAGCAATTACCCGCTATCAAGCCAAGCTAAGCGACGTACCTTCATTACAGATGCTAAGAGACAATAGAGTCCCGCGTGTTATTAATGAACTGCTCAGCCTAGAATCTCATGATACAGAGCATAGTCAGCGCTTACTGTCTCAAGGCTGGCGCTCCAGCTATACCGTGCCGATGTGCTATAGCGATCGTTTTATGGGCTTTTTATTCTTCAACTCAAAAAAGCCAGATGTATTTATCGGTGAGCAGTTTTTGCATATCGAGCTGATCAGCCAGCTGATTACGCTGTTAATACATGATGAGTTAACGCAGACCAAAACCTTAAAAGCAGCCTTAAAGTCGGCATTGGCGCTAACCTCTGGCCGAGATATTGAAACTGGACAACATCTGGAGCGCATGGGTTATTACTCACGTATTATTGCCCATCAAGTTGCAAGCCAATACGGTGAAAATGACCAGTTTGTTGAGCAAATCTTCCATTTCGCACCGGTGCATGACATCGGTAAAATTGCGATCCCTGATCACATATTATTAAAACCTGCCAAGCTTGATGCCAGCGAATATGAGCTGATGCAAACCCACACTTTAAAAGGTGCGGCCATGCTGGAAGATATCCTGCAACATCATGGCCTTGATGATGGCGATCCCTGCCGGATATTGCGTAACATTGTCCTGTCCCACCATGAGCTTCTCGACGGCAGCGGTTACCCCTTCGGTTTGGAGGGCGATGACATTCCTTTAGAAGCACGAATTGTGGCGGTGGCCGATATTTTTGACGCGCTGACCTCTAAACGCCCCTATAAAAAAGCTTGGCAAAATGAACAAGCATTAGAAACCTTACAGCAGATGGCGGGGGAAAAACTCTGTGCTGATTGCGTGCAGGCCTTAGTCGACAAGATGGATGAAGTGGAGCAGATTCAAGCGCTGTACGAAGAGAGTTGTGTGTGATGTGCAGATGAAACCTGAGCACTTCATCCCAGCGAGCCGCTAGGATGAAGTTCAGCGATGCAAAATCTAATCAGCCGTAATACGCTTCACGCCATCTGCACAACCTAACAACAGCACGTCAGCAGGACGCAAGGCAAACAAGCCGTTGGTCACCACACCTGTGATATTGTTGATTTTCTGCTCAATGCTAAGCGGATCATCAATCGGGAAGTTATACAGGTCTAAAATCACGTTACCGTTGTCGGTGACAAATCCTTCACGATAGACCGGATTTGCGCCCATTTTCACCAACTCACGCGCCACATAGCTGCGCGCCATTGGGATCACCTCTACGGGCAGCGGAAAGCCCCCCAGAATGTCGACCTTTTTGCTTTCATCGGCAATACAGATGAACTTAGTGGAACAAGCCCCGATGATTTTTTCACGGGTTAAAGCACCGCCACCGCCTTTCACCATATGCAGGTGTGCATTCACCTCATCTGCACCATCCACGTAAACCGGAACTGTGCCAACACCGTTCAGATCATACACCGTAATGCCATGTGCTTTTAAACGCTCGCGGGTGGCTTCTGAACTGGCTACTGCACCATCAAAATCCAGCTTGATGGTGGCCAGCGCATCAATAAAGAAGTTTGCCGTTGAGCCTGTGCCCACACCGACAATGCTGTCTTTATCAATGATTTTTTTAACTTCTTCTAACGCTGCTTCTGCAACGGCTTTTTTCAGTTCATCTTGCGTCATGGAGGGTTCCGGCCTGAAAAAAGGTGTCTGTGCACCTGTTTTAAACAAAATTCGCCAACAAGCGGCCTATTATACGGGCTTAGGCGGGTAAGCTGTAGACGTTATCTTACTGTTGGGCATAAGATAGTCGGCTTGAGTTAATTTAGCCTATAAAAATGTTGTTCAGAGAGTGAAATAAAAAAATGTTGGAACGGTACGTAAAAAGAATCCTGCAAGCACAGGTATATGATGTGGCCATCGAAACCCCGATGAGTGAAGCCCGTTTCCTTTCCAAACGCATGAACAACACTATTTTGATTAAACGGGAAGACCTTCAGCCTGTTTATTCGTTCAAACTGCGTGGCGCTTATAACGCTATGGCACAGCTTACCGAGGAAGAAAAAGAGCGGGGCGTTGTCACCGCTTCAGCGGGCAACCATGCTCAAGGTGTGGCAATGGCGGCCAAGCAGATGGGGATCAAAGCCACCATTGTGATGCCTAAAATTACCCCTGAAATTAAAGTGGCTTCAGCCAAAGCCCGTGGCGGCAAGGTAGTGTTAAAAGGTGATTCTTTTGACGAAGCGGCGGTCTATGCCCGTCAATTGGTGGAAGAAAAAGGCTATACCTACATTCCACCTTACGACCACCCAGAGGTGATTGCGGGTCAAGGCACCATCGCAATGGAGATGTTGCGCCAGCACCCTGCACACATTGATGCGATATTTGTACCCGTGGGTGGCGGTGGTTTAATCGCAGGCATTGCCGTTTATGTGAAATACCTGCGCCCTGAAATCAAAGTAATTGGTGTTGAAGCGGAAGACTCTGCTTGTTTAAAAGCAGCTCTTGATGCTGGTGAGCGTGTGATACTGGATCAAGTGGGGATCTTTGCCGAGGGGGTAGCCGTTGCTCAGATTGGTGAAGAACCTTTCCGCATCGCACAGCACTTTGTGGATGATGTGATCACTGTGACCACCGATGAGATCTGTGCCGCAGTGAAAGATATGTTTGAAGATACCCGTGCAGTGTCAGAGCCATCTGGTGCGCTCTCTCTGGCAGGCTTGAAAAAGTATATTCAGCAAACGGGTGCCGAGAGCCAAACCCTGCTGTGTATCAACAGCGGAGCCAACACCAACTTTGATCGTTTACAGCATATTGCTGAACGTGCTGAATTGGGTGAAAAGCGTGAAGCTATTCTTGCGGTCACTATTCCAGAGCGTACAGGCAGCTTTAAGCAGTTTTGCAAAGTGATTGGCCGTCGTATGGTCACTGAGTTCAACTATCGCTATGCCGATAGTGAGCAAGCGCGTATCTTTGTAGGTGTACAGCTTAAAGACCCAGATGATCGTGCAGAATTGATGCAAACTTTGATCTCTGAAGACTATCCCGTTATTGATATGAGTGATAACGAGATGGCGAAGTTACATATTCGCCACTTGGGGGGTGGTCATAATAGCGAGATTCAAAATGAGCAACTGTTCCGTTTTGAGTTTCCTGAGCGCCCAGGGGCATTGTTAAACTTCCTAACGAACTTAGGTCAAAACTGGAATATCACTTTATTTCACTATCGCAACCACGGAGCGGCATACGGTCGTGTGTTGATCGGCATGCAAGTGCCGGAAGAGGACAAAGAAAAAGTCTCCGAATACCTTAACCGTATCGGTTATCGCTACTGGGATGAAACAGAAAATCCAGCGTACAAGCTTTTTTTAGCATAGAAAATAACGACTTAGCTTTGCTTGAAATAATAGGTGGAAAAACAGGTTTGACTCTTGCATAAAACCAAGTGCAAACCTGAATAGCTTGCCACCTGCAAATGCCAACTGAGTGCATAAGGTGTATGTAAGGTATCAGTTGCAAAGCGAAAGATGACACTTTAAATTATTGCGGTATTTTAATTTTTGCACTACGCAAAATGAAGCCGACAACATTTGCAGGGAAAGAAATGATGAAGCGTAAAAGTCCTGATCTGGTAACGGTGCTAGTACTGGTATTTGGATTAGGTATTGTTGTGACGAGCTATGCACAAGGACTGCTGTAGGCTTGTTCAACCATCCTGTTACCAGATAAACCCGTCAATATTGACGGGTTTTTTTGTACTTGATTCAGCCTCAAGCAACATAAAGTGCCTGATCACTGGCAACCGCATGTAGAGGAATATCCCAACTGGCGATAGGTAGCTTATCAACCTTTTGGCACTCATGGGCTAAGCCTACTAATACAGGTTTTCCCGCTATGTGTTGACGCATAAAAGCAAAAGTACGGTCATAAAACCCGCCGCCCATACCCATGCGACCTCCTGCCGGATCAAATGCTACTAGTGGTAATAAAACCAGATCAAGTTGTTTGGCAGTACAGCGGTTTTGCTTGCGATTACCAAAATTTTTGATTTTAGGTTCTGATATACCAAAACGGTTTTTGCCCATTGGGGTTCGCTTGTCATAGCGCACAAACCAAAGTCGATTAGTTACCAACGGCTGTAATACAGGCAAGTAGCAGGTTTTTCCCATCTGTTGGGCTTTTTGAATCAAAAGTTGAGGATCTATTTCACCATCACTGGCGAGATAAAGCGCAATACGCTTCGCCCGCAAGAAGAAAGGTTGGCGAATTAATAGGCGAAATAATCGTTCAGCAGCTTGTTTCTGCTGTAATGGTGATAATGCCCGACGATTATGGCGCATGGCGCGACGTAATTGGTTGCGTTGATTGAGATCTGTGCTGATGGTCATAATGAAGGGACTTTGATAAGTCCCCAGAGTGCCGCTGCCGTCGTGGCCCTTGAACCGAACGGCTCAAGGTGGTAGTTATCGAGATGCCTAAGGCTTTCCGTCAAGCGGACCTGCTCACTGGCACCCGCGGATAACTTCCGGGGTTAGAAATTAGGCTCGAGGACATTAACAGCTGGCAAACACTCCAGGTACATAAACGGATTTTAACTGATCTTTTACAGAATGTCAGGCGGCATTAATTTTGCCATCATCTTGACGCAATGCCGCCAAGGCTGCACTCAGTTTGTCATTGATACGATTCAGTTGGTCGTTTGAGTCGGCCTGAGCTTGGCTTTCATTCTGGTTCAGCATTTCATAGGCAATATTCAGTGCGGCCATAATCGCAATGCGCTCGGTGCCGATCACTTTGCCACTTTCTCTGATCTCACGCATTTTCTTATCAAGGTATTTGGCAGATTTTAACAGGTCTTCCTGTTTATCTTCCGGACAACCGACAACGTAGCTGCGCTCTAAAATTTTAACTTCCAAGGCATGTTTGTTCTGTTGGTCACTCATGATCTGATTCCGTTGCCCCTAAGCGGCTTAAAAGAGTGCCGACTTTTTGCCCGATCTGTTGTTCTTTCTGTGTTAACGAAGCGATTTGCTCAGATTGCGACAAAACCTGTTTTTTCAGGGCGTGATTTTGCTGTCTTAGCTCTAAACAGAGTAAGCATAGCTCATGTAATTGCTCTTCCAAGAGGTTTAAGGCGTCAGTATCCATAAAATCAGCTTTGTTTCAGATAATATCAGTACTATAGAGCGGGGATTGTAACTGGTCAATTGACGTGAATGAATACTAACCCACTGACAAAAGAGCTTTTTCTGTTCAAAATATAGAAATAGTTCGAAAATTAACTTTATTGACCTGCCATTGGCATCCAAAACCTAAAAAGGCACTTTTTATGACTCATTCTTCGCAGCCTGATTTCTCAATCATCAGCGATCTTCTCTTACGTAATGGTTGCCTGCACTCGCCTGCGGAACTGCATGGTGATCTTTGTGGGCAGCTATGTGCTGGTCGTACACCAGACTTGAGTGCTTGGTTGTTGCAAGCGATGCGTTTTATTGAAGTTGAAACCTTAGATTCAGCAGAGTCTAAAGTTGAGTTGGCGGATTTATTAGAGCAAACAGAAGCAGGACTAAAAGATCCAGAGTTAGGTTTTAAGCTGTTAGTGGCCGATGACGATTTCTCTTTAAATGAGCGTATGCAAACCTTATTGGAGTGGTGCGAAGGTTTTCTATCCGCTCTAGCTGACAATCAACGGTTCAAAGCAGGCCAGTTGTCTGAGGAGCTCAAAGAGGCTTTAGAAGACTTAGAGCAAATTGCCAGCATGACAGACCCGCTGGAAGATGACGAAGCCAACGAGCAAGACTTCTTCTCTGTGGTGGAGTATGTGCGCATGACCGCTATGTTGTTGTTCAGCGAGTGCCAAGCTGATAAGCCAGCCGACAATAGCGCCAGCGTACTGCAATAAGCTTTGCGTAGGTTTCGGTTACCCCTTTTGTTTGCATGAGAGTTAGGATTCTGTTGATGAAAAGCAACAAGCCCATAAGCCAAGCCGAGTATCATCAACGCCGTCTCGCGTTGGTAGAACAGTTGCCGGAAAACAGCCTCGTTGTGATTCCTGCGGCAGAAACCTGTTATCGCAATCATGATGCAGATTATCGTTTTCGACAGAACAGCGATTTCTATTACTTAACAGGGTTTCCTGAGCCAGACGCTTGGCTAGTGCTGAGTTACCGTGTCCTTGAAGCAGACAAAGCGCCCTGCTTGCAGAGCACCTTGTTTTCGCTGCCTAAAGACCGCGCCCAAGAGATCTGGACGGGTTATCGCATCGGCCAAGCGCAAGCGCAAGAGGAGTACGGTATTGATCAGGCGTTTACTCTTGATCAACTTGATGCCCAGTTGCCGAAGCTGTTAGACGGTGTGGAGCATCTGTACTACCCCATGGCAGGGGATAATGCGCTTAGCCAGCGAGTGAACCAATGGTGTCAACAGGTGCGGCAAAAAGCTCGACAAGGGGCTGTTGCGCCAGAACAACAGCATAATCTGCTGCCGCTGTTACATGAGATGCGCTTATTTAAAAGTGCAGCAGAGCAAGACATCATGCGCCAAGCGGCAGAAATTTCGGCTCAAGCGCATTGCCATGCGATGCGTGTGTGTCGGCCTGATATGATGGAGTATCAGCTAGAAGCTGAGTTTTTATATCAGTTTATGCAATCGGGCAGCCGCTCTGTCGCGTATAACACCATCGTTGGTGGTGGCGACAATGCGTGTGTATTGCACTATGTCGAGAACGATCAGCCGTTAAAGAAAGGTGACTTAGTGTTAATTGATGCGGGTTGTGAACTACACAACTATGCCGCTGATATTACGCGAACCTTTCCGGTCAGCGGGCGCTTCAGCTCAGAGCAGGCCAAGCTGTATCAAGTGGTATTAGACGCGCAACTGGCCGCCATTGAACAAGTTAAACCAGGTTTAGATTGTCATGCGCCGCATCGTGCTGCGGTACAGGTTTTGACACAAGGCCTTCTTGACTTAGGGTTGCTGCAAGGTGAATTAGAAACCCTGATTGCCACAGAGGCTTATCGTCGTTTTTATATGCACGGCACAAGCCATTGGTTAGGGTTAGATGTGCATGATGCAGGGCGTTACAAAATCAATGGTCAATCGCGGCCATTGGCAGAAGGCATGGTATTAACCATTGAGCCGGGGCTGTATATCGCACCGGATGATGAAAGCGTTGAAGCCCGCTGGCGTGGTATCGGCATTCGTATTGAAGATGATGTTATCGTTACCGCTACGGGTGCCGAAGTGATCACGGCTTCAGTGCCTAAAACCATCGCGGATATCGAAGCACTAATGTTAAATATTGGTTGATTAAAACCGTTAAAAAGAGAGCCTGCCCGTTATGAGCACTGCAACCCACGACAATCTAGAACAATTTGATATCGCCATTATAGGCGGAGGTTTAGTGGGTGCCAGTTTAGCCTGTGCGCTGGAAGGTTTTGCTCGTCAACATCAATGGTCTATTGCGGTGATTGAGGCGGTGCCGATGCCTGAAATCACCGAAGGCGAAACGCCTGAAAGCTTTCAGCCCAGTTATGATGCACGCTCTACTGCGTTGTCTTGGGGCACCAAACAAATTTATGATCAATTGGGCTTATGGTCACAGTTGGCGCCTCATGCCGCTCCAATTAAGAAAATTCATGTCTCAGACCAAGGCCACTTAGGGGCAACCCGTTTAAATGCCCAAGATCATCATGTGGATGCATTGGGTTATGTTGCACCTAATCAATGGCTTGGGCGGGTTTTGCTGCAAGCAGTACAGCAGGCGCAGCATCTGTTTTGGTTTTGCCCCTTCACCGTAGAACGTATGGATGTTGGTGCAGGAGAACATCTTTTGCATCTAAACGATTCACAAGGGCTATCACGTCAAATTGCTGCCAAACTGGTGGTATTGGCCGACGGTGGACAATCTAATCTGAAGCAGCAGTTACAGATTGTCGACCGCCAGCAGCCTTATGAACAAAATGCGTTAGTGTGTAACCTGACCTTAAGCCAGCCCCATCAGAATGAAGCTTTCGAGCGCTTCACACCCTCTGGCCCAATGGCATGGCTGCCGCTGACTGCGCCTAAAGATATCGCCCTTGTCTGGACTGTACCGACCGATGAAATTGAAACGGTAATGGCTCTAACCGATGCCGAATTTGCACAACGTTTGCACAAGCTATTTGGTTATCGTCTTGGTGCGGTTGAGAAAGTGGGGCAGCGTTATCAATATCCGTTGACCTTAGTGCGTGCCACTGAGCAGATTCGCCCCGGCTTAGTGGTATTGGGTAATGCCGCGCACTATATGCACCCCGTTGCAGGTCAGGGCTATAACCTAGCTTTACGGGGCGTGGCCGACTTAGCCGACACGCTGAATAAAGCCGCCTTGGCACATCAACCATTGGGTGATTTAGCAGTTTTGCAGGGTTATTTGGCAGGCCGACAAGCCGATCAAGACAGTGTGATTGGTTTCAGTGATGGCCTGATTCGCCTATTTGCCAACCACAATCCTGTGCTGGGTCATCTGCGGGCAGGAGGTCTAATGTTGTTGGATCGTTTAACACCTGCCAAGCGCTGGTTTGCCCGTCAGGCGATGGGCATTGGTGGGCAAGCGGTACGCTTACAGCCTGTACAGTTGGCATCGTCAGTGCCTGTTGATCCGAGAACATCTGCAAGTCAGCCGACTTAGCCTGCTCAGTCGATAATTTAGTTTTTGAACGCTTTTCGCTTAATGATTGAACACGAGGCACAACATGGCATCACAGCAACACTCAGTGAACTCTGAACCCATGCACTCTGACCAAACTCACTATGACCTCATTATTGTGGGCGGCGGCATGGTGGGTGCGGCCATTGCTTGTGGTTTGGCTCCAACAGGTATGCAGATTGCGGTGCTGGAACAGTCTGAGCACGCGCCTGTTTGGCAGGCCGAAAAGGTTGACCCTAGAGTGAGTGCGCTAACTGAAGCCTCGCGTACTTTTTTAGAACATTTGGGCGTTTGGGCGCAGATGCCGCTGTTGAGAGTCACGCCTTACCAAAAGATGAAAGTTTGGGAAGCAGATGGTACAGGGCATATTGAGTTCAGTTGTGATGATCTGTTTGCCGAAAACATCGGCCATATCGTCGAAAATAGCGTCACATTAACCGCGCTACTTAACAAGATGGCAACCTACGCCAACGTGCAACTGTTGCGCGGAGTACAGCTTTTGGGCATTACCGAAGCGGCATCACAAGGCTTAGGCACGCAGCGCAGCGTATTACTGGCCGATGGTCGTCAACTTAGCGCCCAACTGCTTGTTGCCACCGATGGCGCTCGCTCAAAACTACGGGAGTGGGGCAACTTTGAAACCCGTGAATGGGACTATGGCCATAATGCCATCGTCACCACTATTCAGCTTGAAAACTCACATCAAGGTACCGCTTGGCAGCGCTTTATGCCTACTGGGCCTTTGGCGTTATTGCCGATTACTCAACAGGGCGATGATCATTACTGCTCAATTGTCTGGTCAGCGACCGAAGAGGAAGCAGAGCGCCTAATGGCACTGAATGAAAGTGAGTTTTGTGCAGAATTGGGACTGGCCTTTGAACATCGCTTAGGCAAAGTATTAGCCTGCGACCCGCGCTTTAGCTTTCCACTTCGCCAGCGCCACGCTAAACAATATTGGCACAACAGCTTAGTGTTAGCGGGAGATGCAGCTCACACCATTCACCCATTGGCAGGGCAAGGGGTCAATTTAGGTTTGCTGGATGCGGCTACTCTTGTTGAAGTTTTAACTCAGGCTTGGCAACGTCAGCAACCGCTGGGCATAGGTCAAACCCTGCAAAAATATCAGCGTCGTCGTATGCCTGATAACCTGAAAATGATGGCCTTAATGGAAGCCTTCAAACGCCTATACGGCCCGGTGCCCCTACCCCTACGTTGGGTGCGTAATCTGGGCATGAACATGGTTAACAATAGCCCATTGATTAAAAAGCAGCTATTACGCCAAGCCTTAGGTGAGCGTGATGGTTTGCCGGACAGTGCACAAGTACATCTGGCTTAAGCTTGTTTTAAGCTCGACTGGGTTATTGTGATGCCACTTCGACATCACAACCGTGAACGGGTACAAAGAAATGGATAACTTAGGTCTGTTTACCGTAGAACAGCGCATCAAAGGTAAGCAAACGCAAGCGGTGGTGCTGGAGTTACTCTCCAATAGTATCCACTTTCCACTGGCGAACATCATTTTAGAGATGTTGTTAGTGGGGGCG
This sequence comes from Oceanospirillum multiglobuliferum, assembly GCF_900167095.1. Classification (GTDB taxonomy): domain Bacteria; phylum Pseudomonadota; class Gammaproteobacteria; order Pseudomonadales; family Halomonadaceae; genus Oceanospirillum; species Oceanospirillum multiglobuliferum. Next base: position 4,680 of record NZ_FUXG01000029.1, on the reverse strand, counting down.
GCTAACTACGTTCTTGAGCCAGACTTTTACATCATGCTGTTAGCTTGTTTTTTACAAGCGGCCTGGCTCGGCCATCGACAGTTTATTGGTAAGCCGATGCCTTTTATCGGCAACCTAGTTGGCCCCGCTGTGTATAGCTTGATTGAAGTATCGCTAGATGGTGCCGAGTTTTGGGAGGCACCTCATCATCAAGCCTACTGGGTATTTGCGCTGATTGTGGGCAGCTTGCAACAGATTCAACTTTACCTACCTAAAATCATAAGGGTGTACGTTTTACTGGCCGAACACCTAGCACGCACCTCTATTCTATTGGTTATGTATGCCATTTTTGAATGGCACGAGAAACCCTTTATTAACTCCATCGAGTTGTTTTTAGAGGACGAAAGCCATCAGTTTGTTTCTATAGTAATTGGCTTATTAGGCTTAGTGGTGGGGCTTGGTTATTGGTCGGCACAGCGTTATCTGGAGACCTTGCAGGAAACCGCTGCCCAACTGCGTATTTACTCTGAGTGGCTATTAGGCCGCGATTTGCTGGATCAAGCGGTTTCCAACAATCAAGTGTTAGGCTTAAGCCGTAAACAGCGGGCGGTGCTGTTTATGGATGTGCGTGGCTTTACAGCTTGGTCAGAACGGCAGTCACCTGAGCAGGTCGTCTCTATGCTGAATCAATGCTTTACCGCCGCAGAGCCGATTTGTGATCAGTTTAAAGCGATCAAGGTAAAGCACACAGGCGATGAAATAATGGCGGTGTTTGCCGATCCAGAAACCGCAGTGCTTGCGGCCAAACAGATGCAACAAGCCGTACAGAATATCCTAAAACCCTATGACCTAAGTGCAGGGTGTGGCGTGCATTATGGTGAACTGGTTGAAGGCTTAATAGGTGGTGAAAAACTACGCAGCTACGACATTATTGGCGATACGGTTAATACGGCCAAACGCCTGTGTGACAATGCCAAAGGCGGTGAGCTATTGGTCTCAGAACCTGTGTTTTTGGCCTATGGCGAAGATGAGTTAACCTTACAACGGCAGATTAAAATGAAGGGCAAACAGCAATTGTTTAGCGCTTATTTGATCTGAGCGATCGATCCTGCCCACTCAAATTTTGTACAAATATTGATAGTCTTTACCTATCAATATGATCACTACAATCAATTATACCAATCCTAACGCTCTCCCTAAACTACAGCTGTTCTCAACGAAAAGCCCACCACAAGGGCGAATGATCCCAAGCGTTTAGGAGTTTTTATCATGGCAAGCGTTAACTCAACTGTACAGGCTTTTACCGCAGCAGCGTTCCACAAAGGTCAGTTTGTGACGGTGACAGAGGAAAACCTAAAAGGTCAGTGGTCGATTGTGTTCTTCTACCCAGCAGACTTCACTTTTGTATGTCCAACAGAGCTGGGAGATTTAGCCGACCATTACGCTGAATTCCAGAAAATGGGCGTAGAAGTGTACTCGGTTTCAACGGACACCCACTTCACGCACAAAGCGTGGCACGACAGCTCTGATACCATCGGAAAAATTGAGTACCCGATGATTGGCGACCCAACGGGTACAGTGACCAATAACTTTGGCGTGATGCGTGAAGGCCAAGGCTTAGCCGACCGCGCAACCTTCGTGATTGATCCACAAGGCGTGATTCAAGCGGTTGAGATCACCGCAGAAGGGATTGGTCGTGATGCGTCTGAGCTGATGCGCAAAGTGAAAGCGGCGCAGTATGTCGCAGCACATCCCGGTGAAGTTTGCCCAGCAAAATGGAAAGAAGGCGAGGCAACATTGGCGCCATCTTTGGATCTGATTGGCAAAATCTAAGCCTGCTCAATCCACACCTGCGGCTAAGCCGCAGGTGGCAACGCCCCCTGATACGGTTTTCTCTCACAGGAGTTTGATCATGTTAAACGATACCCTGCTGCAACAACTGCGCACTTACTTACAGAATTTGAAAAGCCCTGTTGAGTTGATCACGCTATCAGACAACAGCGCTAAAGCTGAAGAGATTCGTACTTTAGCGGAACAGATCGCGGCCTTGTCAGATCAGGTCAGTTGGCAAGAGCAAGCGGCTACAGAACAGGAACGCCAACCCAGCCTGATTGTGAAAAGCGTTGCCACTGGTCGACAAGTTCAGTTTGCAGGCGTGCCCCTAGGACATGAGTTCACCTCGTTGGTGTTGGCGTTGCTGCACAGCGGTGGCCACCCGATGAAGCTTGAAGCCGAGGTGATTGAGCAGATTAAAAATCTGAAAGGCAGTCTGCGCTTTGAAACTTATATCTCGCTCAGCTGCCACAACTGCCCAGACGTGGTGCAAGCCTTGAACATGATGGCCTTGCTGAACCCGAATATTGAACATGTGATGATCGACGGCGCGCTGTTTCCTGAAGAGGTCAGCCGTCGCAACATCATGGCGGTGCCATCGGTTTATCTCAATGGCGAAGTGTTTAGCCAAGGGCGCTCTAGTCTGGCTGAGCTTTTGGCCAAGCTGGATCAAAACGATGATGACGCCCAAGCCGCCAAGCTTAACCAAAAGCCCGCTTTTGATATGTTGGTGGTGGGCGGTGGGCCAGCGGGTGCCTCAGCCGCTATCTATGCGGCGCGTAAAGGCATTAATACCGGACTGGTCGCCAGTCGTTTTGGTGGCCAAGTGCAAGATACGGTCGGTATTGAAAACTTTATCTCGGTCAAGGCCACCGAAGGGCCAAAACTGGTGGCACACTTAGAGGAACATGTGCGGGATTACGATGTTGACCTGATGCCCCATCAATCGGTGAGCGCCATTACCCCCGCCCATGAAGTCGGTGGTTTAATTGAGGTCACACTCGCCAATGGCGCGGTGCTGAAAAGTCGCTCGGTCTTGCTGGCAACAGGCGCGCGCTGGCGCGAGATGAACGTACCCGGTGAGCAAGCCTACCGTGGCAAAGGCGTCGCCTACTGCCCTCACTGCGACGGCCCACTGTTTAAAGGCAAAAAAGTGGCGGTGATTGGCGGCGGCAATTCCGGCATTGAGGCGGCTATTGATCTGGCGGGTATCGTGCAACATGTCACTGTGTTGGAGTTCAGCGATACCTTGCGTGCCGATGAAGTGCTGCTGAGAAAAGCGCGCTCAATGGCCAATATTGAGATCATTACCGAAGCCCAAACCACCGAAGTGTTGGGCGATGGCGAAAAAGTGATCGGCCTTGCGTATACCGACCGCCGTAACGGTGAAGTGCATCAGGTCGAACTGGCGGGGATTTTTGTGCAGATTGGTTTAGTGCCCAATACGGAGTTTGTGCGTGACACTCTCGCCTTAAATCCACGGGGCGAGATCGTGACGGGCGCGAAAGGCGAAACCAATGTGGCGGGTATTTTTGCCGCAGGGGATGTCACCGATTCCCCCTTCAAGCAGATCATTATCGCAATGGGTGATGGCGCCAATGCCGCACTGGGCGCATTCGATTACCTGATTCGCACGCCAGTGCCAGTCAATGAAAAGGCCGTTGCGGCTTAGTCTGAGATCAAAGCCAGTCCATAGCGGGCTGGCTTTTGGTGTATTAAGTACCTAGCAGGTTTTAAGAGAGGGCTTTCAACGAGCTTGGCACAATTCGTTTATGAATAGGAGCCACCACCCACATATACAGCCGCCCCAATCGGTTATGTACCTTTACCACTGTTGTGGCATGTACGGTTGCTGTCTCCCCTTTGGCCTCAATGAGAAAAGAGACTCGCACATCAAGGTGTTGGTCTCGATCCTCTAGCACAACCTCTGCCTCACTGTTGCTCACCAAAGTAAAAATCCCAATTCGATCACCTGTCTGATAATGACCAGGCGCCACATCTTGAAATCGTCCCAAATGCTTTAAGCCAAGCTTAGCGGCAATTCGGTTTCTCATGTTCATCAGGAATGCCACCCAAGCGGGGGTTTGTTTGGCAATTTCAAGGTAGATATCAAGCGCCGTTTGCTGCCGATAAGGAATGTCGCGCGAGAAACTATCTGCAAAATAAGCCCCTTGGGCGTATTCATATAGCTGGGAGTGCTTTGGTATGTCCATTTTGTCTCTCCGATAGGTATAAGAATACGCCCTTACCGACCGATAAAGTCCGTATTGTTATGCACAACGTACCTGACAACGGCCATTGTCCTTGGCTTTATAAAGGAAAGTATCTGCTGCGATAATCGCATCATTCAATCCCTCTTCTGTTTGCACTGTGACCACGCCAGCGCTGAGGCTGATATAGATCTGCTGTTCTGATATTGATAGAGGTTGGGTGGTTAGCACTTTATTTAACGCTTGTAGCCGTTGCGCCAACTCAAACTCTGAGGCAATAGACATCAAAGCGAACTCCTCTCCGCCCAAACGTGCCACCAAGGCTTCTGGCTCAAAGTGCTCCGAGAGCAGTTGTGAGATTTGAATCAAAACATGATCACCCACATCATGCCCAAATCGGTCGTTGACCTGTTTAAAAAAATCTAAGTCGATAAGTGCCAAGGTTTGCGAACCTTGTTGTAGGCGATGGCGGGACTCTTCAAAAAATGCCCGTCGATTGGAAAGACCTGTCAAGGTGTCGGTATTGGCTTGTAAGCGAAGCTCTTTCTGTGACTGCTCCCCGCCCTTTCGGGCGAGGCTTCCAACTTCTCAGGCAGCAACCGGCGCGTGGCCGGATTTACGCAAGCCTCCATTGGCAGGAACCGACAGTCCTTCGGCC
>NZ_FUXG01000030.1 GCF_900167095.1 Oceanospirillum multiglobuliferum | reverse complement strand
CGCAATCTGCTGTGGAGAGAACCTCTGACGCAGCATCAAAATCACGAGGTCAAACAGTTCATTACCCTGAGCAAGCTTTTTCACTGGTCGACAGCCTACTCTTCGAGCCTGACGGTTGGCTTGAGCCTTAGGTGCTTCGTATAGGCCATCGGCAAGCTGGTTACGACGAATCTCTCGACTGATTGTTGAGGGGCTTCGATCAAGTAGGCGAGCAATACTTCGCAGACTGAGATTGTGAAGCAGGCCAATTTGAATAGTGGCACGCTCTTCTATGTTGAGTTCTTTGTATGTCATAACAACACCTTACCCGATATTGGATTAGGTGTTGCACTCAGAATTTGCCGCTAAGCCCTTATAGGGTGTGACAAGGAAATCTATGCGCCAACGAGATCACAATCAATGTAACCCCTTCCAATCCTGCTCGTAGACTGATTTCTTGATCACTCAGCAATAACTGCCCTACATTCAGGCACTCTCCAGTCGAGAGTGTGGCCTCACCTGCTATCAGATAAACACCAGACAACAGGGTTTTAGAGGCTGATATGTCAAGTGTCTGATTGGCGGCAAGCCGCTTTAACGACATTTCGCTTTTGATCTCTGGTGCGGTAATCAGATTAAAATCGACTACATCCCCCGCAATCAGCTTGGCATATACGGTATCGCTGCCTGAGAAGTACCAAGTGTCAGAGGTTTTTGTCAGGTTAAATGTTTTGGTTTCGGCTGGGTTGTGTTGTAAAACCTCAAGCCCTTCGCCTTCCAAAATTAACAAGGCGCGATTAAAACCAGAAAAATCACTGAACGCGCCCTCTTGTTGCACAAGGGCGGAGCTGATGCGAATTTGAAAGTCTCGATTTTGTAGAGAAGCGGTTTCAGGATAAATCCAAAGCTGGGTGGTTTTACCGCCCGCCCATTGGCTAGTCAGGTAGTGGCTTGAGTCAAGTATCTGCATGTTGTGCACTGTTGTGATGATTGAGGGCGTGGCCGATGATTTCAAATTAAGTCTAAGGTTGTCTAGAGTATACTAAGGCGCAAATTACGTCATAAGGCCAAACGTATTTATGGATCAGCTTCGTCTCAATATGCTCTATCTGTTGATGAGACTACGAAAATGGATTTTTATCCTCAGTGGCTTAGTTCTAATACTGGCGTTGTTACTGCTGTCGTTATGGTTAACACGGGCGCACTGGCTGCCGTCTGTGGTGAATTATGGCGTGAAAGAAAAAGGCTGGCAGTTGACCGAGTTAAGTTGGTCTGAACCTTATCAGATTGACCGTTTAAGCTTGGCACAAGCGAAAGGGCAGCAGTTTCATTTTACCGCAATTCACTGGCAGAAAAGCCAAGGGCTGTTACACGCGGGGCCGGTGGTTTATCAAGCTGGCTCGACACCTGTTGCGGCCCCTGATCCTACAATGTCCGTACCTGTCAGCCCCCCAGCCGACTTTTCGGTAATGCTGGCGCAACGTGTTGCACAGATTAACCAAGCTTTGGAAGACGTTAGATCACAGCTGGTTCGCTTTAATGATTGGGCGGCTTGGGTGGGGTTAACGCAGATTCAACTCCCTGATGTTCAAGTGCGCTTGGCTGATAGTACCCGTGTTCAGCTCGACTTACAGATCAACCAACAACAAAGTGAATGGCGTTTCGGTTTAAACGCTACAACAGACCTTGCCCCTGAATACGCTTTAGCCCTCAACGGTCAGTTGAATACTGATCTCATGAACGCTCAGTTACAACTGAACACGCCACCCAAAGGACAGGCACTGTCAAAGGATTGTCATCTAAAAGCAGGCGAGCCATTACAACTTGATGTACAGATACCACTGCAAGCCTTTGGCCGATGGCAGCTTGGGTTAGCGGGCGTGAATCTGCGCCACAGTGCCAACTGTTTAGCCGAGCTGATACCGACGCAACAGGCCAACTTTCAAGCCCCTAAAGCGGGTTGGTTGCAGGTGAGTCCTATCTCATTGCGGTTAGATTTGGCGCGCCAACAGCTGCTGTTGCCCAACTTAAAGCTAAACTGGCAGGCGAACTCAAAAACTCAGCTAGCAATGGCTAAAGAGGTTGCCGTTGCGGTACAACCGACGCAGATAGAGGTTGATTTGACAGAGGTGATGCTAAGTAGCACTGAGCAGAAAGGCCGTATCACAACCCGAGCAAGCTTTAATGCACAGGGCAATTTAGTTGAGTCTCAAGCTGAAAAACCTGCCCTTTTGGCCTTCAACAGTAGCGGCTATTGGCGTAATAGCGCAGAGAGTTTCAGCTATCAAAGTGCAGAAACCCATCTGCAAACCCCAGCACTAAAAGTGCAAGAATTCCAGTTAGGTGTTGGCCAACTCAACAGCCCTGTTTCGTTATTGTGGCAGAAGGCTAACGGGTTGCTACAGTTGGCCGCCAGCGTACATACCACGCTAAATGTTAAACATGCGTTGCTTAAAAAGCCGCTGGCGCTGGTGTTACAAACAGAGCTTTCGGGTACGCCTCAGCAACCTCATATTCAGCTACAAAGTTTAACCCCAGAGCTACCGCTGTTAGTGGTATTGAATAGCGACGCACTGGCATTGAACAAGCGTGCCACACCGAATACGGCTAAGCGTGTTTATATTTTTAGCACTGCACCAATCATGTTGAGCAACTGGGCGCAAATGCTGAAATTGCCTGAAGACCTGCTGTTGAGTGATGGGCGGCTGCAATTCAACGGTGCATTGAATTTAAACGCTGTTGATTTAAGCCAGAGTTCAGGGCAGTTTGATCTAGGTTTAGAGCAAGGTGGGGGGCGTTATTTAGGCTATCAGTGGTCGGGCTTATCTGTGCCGTTAAATGTGCATTATCAAGGCCAGTCTCAACCGCTACTGTTACGTGCTAATCAGTTGTTTTTACAGCGTCTATGGGCGGGGGTTGAACTGCAAAACTTGCGAATGAATTTAAACGCAGAGCACCGCAAAACTGAGGCAGGTACAATGTTCACAGGGCAAGTGTCAGCCTTACAAGGTGATTTATGGGGTGGTCGCTTTAACTTAGATCAGTTGAGTTATCCAATACCTGAACAGGGTGTGGATAGTTTGGTGAGTTTGCGACAATTAGATTTGCAAAAACTGGTGAACGCGAGCAACGAGCAGAAAATCAGAGTCACAGGCAGCGTGTCTGGTCGTTTACCACTGAAACTTTACGCAGATGGCGTTGAGATTAAACAGGGTATGCTAGAGTCTGATACCAACGGTGTGATTAGTTTGAAAAATAACCCTGCTTGGCAGCTAATGTTGCAGCAACAGGCAACTTTAGCAAGCAGCTTGCGGCATTTAAATTATTTAGACTATACCCAGCTGCGAGGGCATTTAGAGATGGCGCGCAGCGGTAACTTAAAGGTAGAGCTGCAAATTGAAGGTGAAAACAAAGCAGAAAATCAGCCTGTGAACTTCAACTTCAACAGCGAGCAAAATATTTTAACTTTGCTGAAAGCCCTGCGTTTGACACAGCAATTAAATGACTCTTTGGATAATCGCATGAAAAGGAAAACCAAATGATAAAACGAGATTTGATCTCTCGTGGTGCGCTGGTGTTAGCTGCTATATGGCTGGCCGCCTGTACGCCCAAAATAGAGGTCGCGGCCAAAGAGCCGATTACGATCAATTTAAATGTCAAAATTGATCATGAGATTCGGATCAAAGTAGACAAGCAGCTGGACGATTTATTCAGCGAAGACAGCGATCTGTTTTAAGGAGTACAACATGAACCTGATCAAAAAACTAAGCCTTGCTGCTTTATTGAGTCTGACATTAATTGGTAACGCCTTTGCCGTGTCACTGGCAGATGCCAAAAGTAACGGCTGGGTGGGCGAGCGCTACACGGGCTATTTGGGTATTGTAAGTCACAGCGAACAAGTCTCTGGTTTGGTTAACGAGGTTAACGGCAAACGTTCGGCTCGCTATAAAGAACTGGCGATTAATAACGGCATTGCCTTACAAGAAGTAGAAAGTCTTGCAGGTAAAAAAGTGATCGAGAAAACTGAGGCTGGTCAGTATATCGATTTAGGTAACGGTTGGGTGAAGAAGTAATACAAAAAATGAGTTGTATTACTCCTTCTATATTTTCCGGCCAGAGGCCGGAAAATACCGTAATACTTTTATTCAGGTGCTTAGCACTTACTCTAATTGCTACACACGAGAAATATCAGTAATAACTGGATGCTGGTTAACAGGTAGGCTGATGCTTACCATTGCAGCCTCATTGCCTGCACCAGGGTAAACTTCTTTTGCATTGCAGAAAAACTTATAGTTCATTCCCGCAACAACCTGCTGAGCTACTGCTACAGGTGAATATTGTACGCCTAGAAGGCCTTCCATTGCTGATTGAAAAACTTTCATTTGATCTGCGTTGATATCGCTAGAAAACTCTGACCAGCCGCCCGCGCTTAAGTTAGACATTGTGAAGTTCCTTTTATTTAGATAGAAAATTAACCCAAGTACATGAGAAGTCTTTTTACCTCTAAGCTTGGTGATTTAATTCTTACCTAATAGGCTCTAATATAAAACTAGGGATACCCCTAGTTTTATTGGTATTAATACTTGGTGTGGGGGTTTTTTATGAATAGTTACAGTTAATATGACACAAAAATAAGGTTTATTTGATAAAAATGCTTCTAGCTTATAAATCGGTTATAAATTTTTCCAATTAATATCTGCCTCTAACGAGTAAAAGCAGCTCTATTGCAATATAAGCTCAGCTTAGTGCTGTCTAAGATTTGTCATATTTTATGCTACGGCATAAATATAATTACGCCTCCAAAAACGCTTCTAATACGGCATTCAGGTAGATAAAACCTTCCTCTGTTGTGCAAAGTTGCCCTGTACCCGTTTGCAATAACCCCAGTTGTTGTAGGCGGGTCAGAATCGGTGCGACCTGATCCAAATCTTGTCCGGTGCGTTGCTTGTACAACGCTTCGGGTACACCCTGCCTTAACCGCAACACGTTCATAAAAAACTCTAACGCTAACTCATCTGGCTCAACCTGCGTTAACGCGTTGCGATATTGCACGGCGGGGAGATATTGCTTGGGGTGGCGATGTTTGGTGGTGCGAATAATCTCTAGCGCTCCAGACTCGCTTATGGCTGTGAGCTTGCCGTGTGCACCAGCACCAATACCCAGATAGTCACCAAACTGCCAATAATTCAGATTATGTCGCGCTTGGCTGCCATTTAACGCATACGCCGAGACTTCGTACTGTTGATAACCTGCACGAGCAATTAAGGCTTGGCCTGCTTGCTGGATCTGCCACAGGGCGTCGTCATCCGGTAACGGTGGGGGCGCTTGATAAAATGGGGTATTGGGTTCTAAGGTCAGTTGATACCAAGACAGGTGATCCGGTTGCAGGTCAATCGCTTGCTGCAAGTCGGCTAAGGCTTGTGCTTCGGTTTGTTCGGGCAGGCCGTGCATCAGGTCTAAATTAAAGCGGTTGAACCCTGCTTGGCGGGCGCTTTCTGCGGCACGGATGGCGTCTTGATTGTTGTGAATACGGCCAAGGCGTTTCAGTTGGGCTGGATCAAAGCTTTGTACACCAATCGACAAGCGATTCACGCCCGCTTGGCGATAGCCTTCAAAGCGCGCTTGTTCAACGGTGCCGGGGTTGGCCTCAAGGGTGATCTCGATCTGTTCAACAAAAGGGATACGTGCCTCGACCCCTCGCAGAATTTCCGCAATCGCCTCAGGGCTGAATAAGCTTGGTGTGCCTCCACCAAAAAAGATGCTCTGTAAGGGGCGGTCTTGCACCCAGTGCAGGTCTTGATCTAAGTCGGCTAACAGTGCCTGCACGTAAGCCTGTTCTGGCATCGCTTGCCCTGCCAAGCGGTCTAACCCGTGAGAGTTAAAATCGCAGTACGGACATTTTTGTACACACCAAGGGATATGGATATACAAACTGAGCGGCGGTAGCACAGGGGACGCAAGTACAGGCACGGAAGACATTTAGAGGGTTCTCTTTTTAAGTTGAGCAACCAAGTCGAGTGTGGCTTTGCCACGATGGCTGCGCTGATTCTTCTGCTCCGGTGTCAGTTGTGCAGCGGTGCAGTTCAGCTCCTCAATCCAGAACAGCGGATCATAACCAAAACCCCCTTCGCCCTGCGGTTGCTCCAGAATGGAACCTTCCCATGACCCTTGGGCAATAATCGGTGTCGGGTCATCGGCATGACGTAGATAAACCAATACACACCAGTAGCGCGCTGTGCGTTGGCTTTTGTCTAATCCTGCCAGCTCAGCAAGTAGCTTTTCATTGTTGCGCTGGTCTGTGGCACCTGCGCCTGAAAAGCGGGCAGAATAGATACCCGGTGCGCCATTCAGTGCATCAACCTCAATACCGGAATCATCGGCCAAGGCTGGCAAGCCGCTGACACGACTGGCTTCACGGGCTTTCAATAGCGCGTTTTCAACAAAGGTCAGCCCTGTTTCGTCCACTTCTGGCACATTGAATTCAGATTGAGCGACCACTTCAAAACCCAGCGGCAATAAAACTTCGCCAAACTCACGCAACTTACCTTTGTTACCGCTGGCTAAAACTAATTTTTGAGTCATCAGAATGTTCTCTTGATTCATTAATTCAGGTTATTCGCCATAAAAGCGGTTGATAAAGCTGAGTTCATACGGGGGTTGATTCGGATCATAGCGCACCATCAGGCGAAAACGGATCGGCTCATCTTCGGTGAAGGTAAAGGTGGTAATCTGGTAGATCGCATTAGGCTCACGAATGCTGCGAAAACTCAGTCCCACGGTCTGTCCCACAAGATTAGACATTTCGCCATTTACGATGGCTTCTACAGGTTTGTACTGTCCATCAGCTTGTTTCTTTAACACCGAAATATTGGCCATCGCCTGATAGCGACTGCGCACAATGCCATAGGCTTGCGCCACTTGTGGCTGTAAAAATCCGGTGGTGAAGGTGTTGTAGTGGATCTGATAATCACCCACCTGTTCAAACTGTTCTGCTTGCGCTTTTAAGCTGAAAGCGGTCAGCAGAAACAGACTGAGAGACAGCGCAACGACTTGAGAAAAGCGGTGCATCAAGTGACGCATAACAAGGCTCCTTGTGCAAAAGAATTGAGGGAGTAACTGCAAGTTAGACTGATCAGTAGACTGTAAAATCGGTCAGCCGTTTAACGGCTGACACGATAAATGGCCACTTCACCAAAAAGGTTAGGCCAAATTTGAGTTGCCCAATGGGTTTCGTGCTCACTGTTGCCCACCGCGCGATCCAAAATATGGAAGTTGCGACTGCGGCACAGTTGCTCAAAATCTCTAAAGGTCGAAAGGTGAATGTTGGGCGTGTTGTACCAAGTGTGTGGCAGTGACTTGGACACGGGCATCTCCCCTTTCAAACTCAGGTACAAGCGGCAACGCCAGTACGCAAAGTTGGGGAAAGTCACAATGCACTCTTTACCCACGCGCAGCATCTCTTCCAGCATCAGATCAGGGCGGCGTAGGGCTTGTAGCGCCTGTGTCATCACCACCAGATCATAGCTCTGGTCTTGGAAGTTGCTCAGGCCATCATCCAAGTTTTGCTCAATCACATTCACACCTTTGGCGATGCAGGCGGTGATTTTGTCGGCGTCAATCTCTAAGCCATAGCCGTGGGTTTGTTTGTGGGTTTTCAGGTAGTTCAATAACTCACCTTCGCCACAGCCCAAGTCTAAAACTCGGCTGTTGGGTTTAACCCACTGTTGAATAATCGCCAGATCAGGACGGTTCAAACTCATAGAGCACCTGCCTCAATGCCATTGGCAATGCGATTCATATAGGCGGAGAACACCGCTTGATAGCGAGGGTTCGGAATCAAAAAGGCATCATGACCATGAGGGGACTCGATGCACGCGTAACTGACATTACGCCCCGCCTGTGTCAGTGCATTAACGATCTCTTCAGAACGCGCAGGTGCAAAGCGCCAGTCGGTACTGAATGACACCAGCAGATAATCACTTTTGGCCTGTTTCAACACTTCCGCCAGATTGCCATTGCAGGCCGCCGCCGGATCAAAATAGTCCAGTGCTTTGGTCATCAACAGATAGGTGTTGGCATCAAAGGCTTCTGAGAACATCTCACCCTGATAACGCAGGTAGCTTTCCACCTGAAACTCAACATCAAAACCAAAGTTGATCTTATCGGAGCGCAGATCTCGACCAAATTTATCGCCCATCGAATCTTCTGACAGATAGGTGATGTGCCCCACCATACGCGCCAGAGCTAAACCTTGGCGCGGCAGGGTGTTGTGATCCGCATAGCGACCATTGTGAAAGCAAGGGTCTGACATGATCGCCTGACGGGCCACTTCGTTAAAGGCGATGTTTTGTGCCGTCAACTTAGGAGCTGCGGCAATGACTACGGTGTGCAACATTCGCTCAGGAAAACTGATCGACCATTGTAACGCCTGCATACCACCCAACGAGCCGCCTACAACCGCTGCCCAGACGTCAATCCCTAGATAGTCCGCCAAACGGGCTTGGCTATTCACCCAATCCGGTACGGTCATCACGGGGAAATCAGGGCCAAAAATCTTGCCCGTTTTAGGATCAATACTGGTCGGGCCTGTAGAGCCGTTACAACCGCCAAGGTTGTTCAGGCAGACCACATAAAAGCGACTGGTATCAATCGGTTTGCCGGGGCCAATATAAGCATCCCACCAACCCGGTTTACGGTCGTCAACAGAATGGTAGCCTGCGGCATGATGGGTGCCACTAAGGGCATGACAGATCAACACTGCATTTGAGCGTTGCGCATTTAAAGTACCGTAGGTCTCATAGATTAGTTCATAACTGTCGAGTGTACGGCCACACGCCAGCTCTAGCGGGGAGTCAAAACGCGCGGATTGCGGTTCAACAATACCGACAGAATCTTCAGGAATTGCATTAGGCATTTTCCCAGGATCTTCCTTCTATCATGATGTCTGCGGACGGCTTAGCCTTTTTGCTCGGCAGGGACAAAAGTGATGCCTCTCTGCGCTCAGTAAAATACAAGCCGCGGAAAGTGCTCACTGTACCATAGTTGCCTAAGAAACGGGCATTGGTTTATTGGAGGGGCGCTCTGTTCGTGCATGTAAAAACTGATACACTGAATACTTCAAACACCTTCGTTAAAAGGCTTACGTTCAGCTTCAGGATCGGTATCGAACAGTACACAGTTACAACGAGGTAACCGCCAACCCAATCTTGAATCACGTACAACATCATTATGCTGTTTTAATCGACAACCCAGACTTAATTGAACATATTCAGTGAGTCGGTAAGCTTTTTTATGAAAGGAGATAAGGGGAGATAAATTTGCCCCATATAAAACGTCAATAGCCCCTAGGTTCGGACTGACCCATGAGAACTACCATTTTTGGTTTAACCTTGTTATTTGCTTTAATGATCAGTGCTTGCAGTCACAAGCCTGTGACCGTGGCAAAAGCGTTACCCGCGTATCAACAAACCGATTTTCAACACTATATTCAAGACACACAGCAATGGCTGTGGGCGAATCGCCGTTTTCATACCGCAGATCATGCCCATGAGGTGCAGATCAACAGCCCCTTTGAGCTGATACCTAACAAACCCAATGGTAAGGCGGCACTGTTAATACACGGCTTAAGTGATTCACCATTCTCTTTTGTGGATGTGGCACAGCATTTGGTTGAACAAGGCTTTTTGGTGCGCACCGTGCTGCTGTCGGGGCATGGTTCAAAGGCTGAAGATTTGATGTTGCCAGAGCTGGCCGACTGGCGCGCCCTCGTCAAACATCACACTGCGCTGTTAAGCCAAAGCCATGATCAGGTGTGGTTAGGCGGTTATTCCACAGGGGCGAACTTGGCGACCATTGAGGCCAGTGAAAACCCAAAGGTCTCAGGCTTATTACTGTTCTCACCTGCCTTTGAACCGCAGAACCCTTTTGTGCCCCTGTCGCCGTTTTTGCGTCATCTGATGACTTGGGCGGATCAAGACCAGGAGGACAACATCGCCAAATATGAATCTTTGCCGATGCAGGCCGTAGCGGTTTATCAACAAAGCGCCCAATTGGCGCGCGAGCGCTTGGCGACTCAAGCCCTGACTGTTCCGGTATTTATGGCCGTGGCCGAAGCGGATAGCGTCATCGACCCTGATACGGCATTGAAACTGTTTGAAACAGGCTTTACTCATCCGTACAAACAATTGATTTGGTTTGGTGAAAAGCCTTTAGAATCGGCCAATATTCAAGTGTTGTCGATGCGTTTGCCTGATCAGCAGATCAGCACCGGATCACATATGAGTGCGCTTTACCGAGAAGATAACCCGCATTATGGGCGCATGGGCAAGCAGCGAATCTGCAATAATGGACAAGAGGCAGAGCAAGAGCAGACCTGTCGCTCCGGTGCGGCCGTTTGGTACTCCGCATGGGGGTATCAGGAGGCGGGTAAAGTGCATGCCCGACTCAGTTGGAATCCCTATTTTACTGACACCATGCAACGGATGGAGCAAGTGTTAGAGGTTGCACCCTAATGCTCAACATACTGCCCTACGAAACAATACCCGCCCGATTCTTACCTTGGAGCGCCTGCTATCTAGAGGTGGCGGAGCAGTTGATTCAAACGATTCGCACCGACGAAATTGAGGTGCTTCACTTTGGCTCCACCGCCGCCAAGGTTGGGGGGAAGGGCATTATTGATCTGTCGATCTTGTATCCAACAGGCCAACTGAGCAAAGCGGTTCAGCATCTTGCGGCATTAGGGTTTCAGGATCAGGTCAGTGCACAACCATTTCCAGTCCATCGCCCCAGAAAAGATGGTGCGGTAATCGTGAAGGGCGTGCGCTATTTAATTCACGCCCATGTGATCGAACTCAACAGCGAGGAGCATCACAAGCAGTTGGCCTATAAGCGCTACTTGCTTGAAACTCCCACCGCACGCGAACAGTATGAAAACACCAAAAAGCAGATCCTGTCACAAGGAATTGAGAAACAAGAGGCTTATGGTCAACAGAAAGCGCCTTTTGTGAAAGCCATCTTGGCACAGCTCAACTGAATCCTATTTTTGGCTTTGCTTGACCGCACAAGCATGTGATTATTAGAGGGTTCTAATTCCGAAGGCTCAACGGACGCGAGGTGTCTTATGCAATGTAATGTTGGCAAAACCGATCGTATTTTAAGAGTGGTGCTGGGGCTGTGTATCATCGGCGCAGGCGTGATGTTTCAGTCGTGGTTTGGTGCTGTGGGTGTGATTTTACTGGTCACAGCAGCCGTGGGTTGGTGCCCGATGTATCTACCACTGGGCTTTTCGAGCTGTAAAAAGAAATCCTAGCGCTTAACGTCTTATCAAAAACCGCTGCTCAGTGAGACTGGGCAGCGGTTTTTTGCGTTTATGGCACTCTTTTAAACAGAGCAAACATGCTCTTTGTAGGCGCTATCTATCCAATTTTTAGTAGCGCTCAAAACTGAGTGCTAGCAAAGCATTAGGTTTAACAGCTAATCAAGATAGGCCAACTTGATGTTGGCCACGCTATCTATCTCCCATCAAAGTATCTCGCTTAGGCTCATTGGCTTTGGAAGGAGTCGTCAAAAACAGGTACTTATCTTTCTACGCTGGCTTCGTTACACTTCTTTTTTGATCCTTCAAGGTGGTCTGTCATGCTCTCTGTTCTAGATGCTTTAATCCCTGTTTTTTTAGTCATCATGGCAGGAGCCGTACTAAAACGTTTGGGTTTTCCCGGTGGAGATTTTTGGCCGTTGGCCGAGCGCTTCACTTACTTCTTTCTTTTCCCTGTCATGCTGATCAGCAAAATGGCTAACGCCAAAATTGCAGAGGTGGCGCTTGATCAGCTCGCACTTGCTATTGTGTTGCTACTGGCTTTGATGACAGGGCTATTGGTACTGCTCAAACCTTTACTCACAACCTCTGGCCCGTCATTTACCTCTATTTATCAAGGAGCATTACGCTTTAACACCTACGTGGTGTTAGCTGCGGCGCAGGCGTTATATGGTAGCAAAGGCTTAACCGTGGCAGCGGTTTCTATGGCGATCATGATCCCGTTGATCAATGTACTCTGTGTTCTGATATTCAGCGCTTATGCGGGAGGCAAAAGTGCGGGCTGGCTTAGCACGATAAAAGTGATCGCTAAAAATCCGCTGATTGTTGGTTGTGTGGTGGGTATTTCGCTTAATCTACTGGGTATCGGCTTACCCAGTTGGAGTGGACAAGCCTTTGATATTATCAGCCGTGCGGCTTTGCCTTTGGGGCTACTAGCGGTAGGTGTAGCGTTGGATATTAAAGCGCTACAAGGAGCCTCTTGGCCGCTAGTATCCTCAAGCATACTCAAGCTGTTTGTGATGCCTGTGATGGCGCTGTTGGTCGGTTCATTTTTGGCCTTAGAGCCATTAATGCTCTCGGTATTGATCTTATTCTCAGCCATGCCTACCGCTACTTCGGCTTATATCTTAGCGCGACAATTGGGTGGCGACGCTCCATTAATGGCGGCTATCACCACTGCACAAACCTTACTGGCAATGTTAACGCTGCCACTAGTTTTACAGTGGCTGCCTTTGTTGCAGGCAATGTGGGAATAAGGGTATTAACAGATTGAGTGCTACAATAATCTGAACCATGCGCTTCACTATTGGCGGTCATCTGAAAGGGATTACCTATGACAGAAAAGTACATCAATCTGTTCACAGACTTTGGTTTTAAAAAAATTTTTGGTGAAGAAGCTAATAAGGCTCATCTTATTAGCTTCTTAAACACCCTATTGCCAGAACATCATCAAATTCAAACATTGCAGTTTAGCCAGAATGAACATCAAGGGGGAACAGCCCTTGATCGTAAGGCTATTTTTGATATCAACTGCACCAGTTCAACAGGAGAATTTTTTATTGTTGAACTGCAAAAAGCTAAACAAAACTTCTTCAAAGACCGTAGCGTGTTTTACGCGACTTTTCCCATTCAACAACAAGCTCAGCGTGGCGACTGGAATTTCAAGCTTTCTGCTGTTTACACAATCGGCATATTAGACTTTGTCTTTGATGAACACGATGGTCATGGCATTAATGATGTTGTCCACCATGTGCAGTTGAAGAATCAGCATCATCAAGTATTTTACGACAAACTAACATTCATCTATCTAACGTTGCCTAACTTCACCAAAACAGAAGATCAGCTAGAAACATTGCAAGATAAATGGTTTTACGTTTTTCGTCACTTACATGAGCTCGATCAAATACCTGCTCGCCTACCCGAAGCAGTATTTTTAAGTTTGTTTGAAAAGGCTAGCATCGCACGCTTCCAACCAGAAGAACGCCAAGCTTATGAGTCAAGCCTGAAATATTATCGCGACTTAAAAAATGTCATTGATACCGCTCGGGACGAAGGCCGTGAAGAAGGCCGTGAAGAGGGTTTAGAGGCAGGTATGCAAATAGGATTGAATAAGGCCAAGCAGGAGACTGCTTTAAATTTAATTGCTTTGGGCACACTGACTGATGAACAAATTGCTTTGGCGACAGGGCTTGAGCAATCCGTCGTTCAGGTATTACGACAAAGCTAAAGACACTATAGTCAAAAGTAAGTTTGAGCCTATATTAGGCTCAAACTTGACTGCATCTTTTATTTCCGACGATATAAGCCAATTAAACAAGCCACTAAGCCGATCATCGACAAGATAATGCCGCTGTTGACCAACAGCGGATGCCGAGTGGAAAAGGGCACAAATATAGTACTGCCTGTAATGCACTGCCCTGTGCGATAGTCAAAACCTTGGCTGGCGGCAATACAGGCCTGAGCATCACTCAGCTCAGACCAGTAAGCGCCCATCATCGCTAAAGAAGGCACTATCATCAGCGCTAAACCGATTAGCACCCAGCGATTACGAATTGAGTACATCAAAACCTCTGTTTAAATTAC
Source organism: Oceanospirillum multiglobuliferum (assembly GCF_900167095.1). GTDB lineage: Bacteria > Pseudomonadota > Gammaproteobacteria > Pseudomonadales > Halomonadaceae > Oceanospirillum > Oceanospirillum multiglobuliferum. The sequence continues at coordinate 16,404 of NZ_FUXG01000030.1, read as the reverse complement.
AACATGCACTGCGGTTTACGGCCAGATGCTTGTGCTTGCTGATAATAAGGCAACACAGCACTCATTCTGCCATTAAGATCATTGATTCGACGCTCATTTGAGGGGTGTGTCGACATAAACTCAGGTTGTGAACCCCCGCTTGCTTTCGCCATGTTCTGCCAAAGTGTCACAGACTCTTTTGGATCAAACCCAGCCTTTGCCATCAGATCTAAGCCCATCATATCGGCCTCGCTTTCCTGTGTGCGGCCAAAGGGCAGCACAATACCGTATTGTGCGCCTACACCCAGCAAGCCAAAAAGTTGGTCTTTTTCTGGGCTTGGCTCACCGCTAATTTTATAAGCAAGGGATAAGCCCGTTTGGGTGGCAAAAGCGGTCGATATACGTTCGTTACCATGCTCGGCTAAAACGTGAGCCAGCTCATGGCCAATTACCGCTGCCAGCTGATGCTGGTTGTTCGCAACATTTAACAGTCCAGTGTAAACACCTACTTTGCCACCTGGTAATGCAAAGGCGTTCACTTGTTCTGACTCAAAAACAACAATCTCCCACTCAGAGATGCCATATTTAGCAGGGACTTGCGCCGTTACCTGATTAGCGACACAGTTTACATAACGGATTTTGTTCTGGTCTGCTGTGGCTGGTGTTTCGCTTTTCATTTGAGCGAAAGATTGAACACCCATTTGACTGACTTCGGCTGTTGGGAAAAGTTTCAACTGGCTTCGCCCTGTTGGCGAACTACTACAGCCTGCAACCAATACGGTCGTTAGACCAACAAGTAACGATTTTTTGAACCAAGTTTTTGCGGATGGCTGGCGTGGCGATAAAACTGGCATGATTGAATCCTATGACGATAGCAAATAAGTCCGATCTAAACTGCAAAGCGGTGTCTAATATTAGGTTAAAAACACGGGCTTGTGGCAGGCATTATTACTAATTCATCAGGAAAGGTCAGCTATTTGTCTGCTTTAGGCCGATTAAAGCGCAGGTAATATTAAGAATAGTTAACTGGAGCACAAAAAAAGGACGCTACATTACTGTGCGCCCTTGTTTTATTAAAGCTTATTAACTGTAGTTAACCAGAAAGCAGCTTATTTGTACCGCTTCTTCAATTGTTCTTTTTGCTCTGGTGTTAACAGCTCAAGCATCTCTCTCATGACTTGGCTTTGCTGCAGCATCTGTTTCTGCATTAGATCTGAGCGTTTACTAATCAAGCTATTTAGCTCTGTGTCAGAAGCATTATCCAGCAAAGCCTGCATGTAGTCGTCGTGCATGTCACGCATGGTACGGCGATGATCTCGGTTGCTATCCTGATGTTTGTCCATAATCGCTTCCATCTGTTTGCGCTGTTTACGATCTAGATCAATACCTCGCATTGGAAAGCCACCGTCACCCATACCATGATGCCCCATTGGGCCTTCGCTCATACGTTCATGATGCTCCCCCCAGCCACCACGCTCTCGGTCTTTATCTTTATCAGCAAGGGCAGAGATTGAGCCTACAGCCAAGACACATGCTAAGCCACCTGTGAGTAGTTTCTTTTTCAGACTTAAATTTGAATGCTGAGCCATAGTGATAACCTCTAATTTATAAAGTGTTACTGATTGATCTATACCCAGTATACGTGTCTAAAAGCAAAGTGTTTGTCAGCTTCGAGTAAATATTATGTAAAGCTGATATGGAGCAGCTCAGCCCTGCCTTTTAAGACTCAAGGTTAGCGCCATAATTTTCGCTGATGTGCTTGTCTTTCAGTTTCACATAATTACCTGCTGTGTAGGTGAAAAAACTCAGCTCTTTCTCGGTAAGCTTCCGCTTTTGCTCAACGGGGCGTCCCACATACAAATAACCCGACTCTAACTGCTTGCCTGGTGGCACCAAGCTGCCCGCACCAATGATGACATCATCCCCCACCACGGCACCGTCCATCACCATTGACGCCATGCCGATCAAAACACGGTTACCAATGGTACAGCCATGCAACATCGCTTGATGGCCGATGGTGACATCCTCGCCAATGATCAAGGGATAACCACCGGGGTTATAAGCACTGGCATGGGTGATATGTAGAATCGAACCATCTTGCACACTGGTACGTGCGCCGATGCGAATATGGTGCATATCACCCCGAATGACCGTCAGCGGCCATACAGAACAATCATCGCCTAACACCACATCGCCTAACACCACCGCAGAAGGGTCAACAAAAACACGCTCACCCAACTGAGGGCTCATACCTTGATAGCGACGTACAGATTTTTGATTACAGCTCATATGGATTCCTGCCCAATGGCGTGGGCCTTTGTCTGAAAAAGGAAAATGGGGATAAGACTGGAATTTATCCCAAAGCGCCCCATATTAAAGAGAAGTCAAAAATATGAAATAGATTCAAAGTCATAAGGGCCTGTAAATGAGCAATGTATTGTTAGAGCGCCACCGCCTGCCACCCTTTAATCAGATCAACCCAGAGATGATCGAGTCAGCGCTAGACCAGATTCTGTCCGACAACCGTGCTGCCATTGCTCAGTTACAGCAGCAAGAGACGCCGACATGGGACTCTTTGGTACAAGCGATGAGCGAGTTGGATGACCGCTTTTCGCAGATGTGGTCACCTGTCAGCCACCTGAACTCTGTCGTGAACAGTGAAGCCTTACGTGCGGCCTACAATGCTTGTTTGCCTAAGCTTTCGCAGTACAGCACCGAGATCGGCCAAAACGAAGCCCTGTGTAATAGCTTCAAAGCCTTAAAAGACAGTGCAAATTTTGCTGAGTTGAATACGGCTCAACAGAAAGCGATTAACAACACCCTGCGTGACTTTCACCTATCCGGTATCGACCTGCCTGCGGATAAAAAGCAGCGTTACGGTGAGTTAAAACAAAAGCTTTCAGAGTTAACCAACAAGTTCTCTGAGAACGTACTGGATGCCACACAAGGCTGGCACAAGCAGATCAAAGATGAAGCGGAACTGGTAGGTTTACCAGAAAGTGCCAAAGCACTGCTGCAACAGATCGCCAAAGAGAAAGGATTAGCGGGTTGGGTGATCACTTTAGATTTTCCGGCCTTCCATCCAGTGATGACCTATGCCGACAACCGTGATCTGCGCGAAGAGCTGTATACCGCTTATGTGACCCGCGCCTCAGATCAAGGCCCAACGGCGGGACAATGGGACAATGGTCCTTTGATTGATCAAATCTTGGCGTTGCGCTATGAGCTGGCACAGCTCTTAGGTTTCGACAGTTATGCTCAATATTCTATTGCGACCAAAATGGCGACCAGCACCGATGAGGTGTTGGGCTTTTTAAATGACCTTGCCAAACGCTCTGTCGGCCAAGCCCGTGCAGAGTTTGCAGAGTTGCAAGCTTATGCCAAAGCAGAGTTTGGCGCAGAGGACTTGAAGGCTTGGGACGCGGGATATTACAGCGAAAAACTACGCCAACAGCGGTATGCGATTTCGCAAGAAGCGTTGCGCCCTTACTTCCCCGCGCCCAAAGTAACAGCGGGTATGTTCGAGGTGGTCAAGCGCTTATACGGTATCGACATTGAAGAGCAAACCCAACAGGTTGATCGCTGGCATGAGGATGTACGCTACTTTGTGATCAAGCGTGAGGGGCAGCAGATCGCCAGTTTCTATCTTGATCTGTACGCGCGTGCCAACAAACGTGGCGGCGCATGGATGGATGAGTGTCGTGTGCGTCGTCGTACCGCAGCAGGTGAACTACAACTACCCGTAGCGTATTTGGTGTGTAATTTCTCTGCCCCTGTGGGCGGTAAACCCGCGTTGCTGACCCATGATGAAGTGACCACCCTATTCCACGAGTTTGGTCACGGCTTGCACCAGATGTTGACGCAAGTTGAAGTCGCCGATGTGTCGGGTATCAACGGTGTGGCGTGGGATGCAGTTGAGTTGCCTAGTCAGTTTATGGAGAACTTCTGCTACGAAAAAGAGGGGCTAGACCTGATTGCAGGGCATGTGGACACTGGAGAAGCGCTGCCGCAGGAAATGCTCGATAAACTACAGGCTGCGAAAAACTTCCAATCTGCCATGATGATGGTGCGCCAATTGGAGTTTGCCCTGTTTGACTTCCGCCTGCACCATGAGTATCAACCCGATGGCTCAGTGGTGGTACAAAAACTATTGGATGAGGTGCGTGCTCAGGTTGCAGTGTTGCCACCTGTACCATTCAACCGTTTCCAAAACAGCTTCAGCCACATTTTTGCGGGCGGTTATGCCGCAGGTTATTACAGCTATAAATGGGCGGAAGTACTGTCAGCGGATGCCTTCTCACGCTTTGAGGAGGAAGGTATTTTTAACCCGCAAACAGGCGCGGACTTCTTGCACAATATCTTAGAAATGGGCGGATCAAAAGAGCCCGCAGAGTTGTTCAAAGCCTTCCGAGGCCGAGAGCCAAAAGTGGACGCGCTATTGCGTCACAGTGGTATTCAAGGCTAGTTCAGACAGGAGGTTCGCCCCGTCCCACTTAGGCGGTACAGACAGCGTCCAACGATTATTGGATACTGTCTGCACCGCATCATTTTACCAAGAGCTTTGAAAGAGACCCCCATGAGTATCATTAAACGCTTTATCGCAGGAGCCGTTTGTCCACGTTGCAGTGAGATGGACAAATTACGGGCATGGACGATTGACGACACTCAATACCGTGAGTGTGTAGCCTGTGATTTTAGTGATGAGATGTCACTGACCATGCCGCCTGTTGAAGAGTTGGCCACAAGGGTGAATCAAACTGAAGTGGATCCAAAAGAAGAGATTCAAGTGGTGAAGCTGATGGACCCGAAGGCCTAGGTTTGAGCGGTAGATTCACCCCGATCAATGATCAGGGTGAATCTCTTAGGTTTAAGCCTTAATTGCCATAGACCACGCTTGGCAACCAAGTGGCCAGTTCAGGCCATATGGTTAGGGCCAGCAACATACCAATCTGGATCAGAATGAAAGGGATCACGCCTTTGTAGATCGCAGAAGTGGGCACGCTGGCCGGAGCAACCCCGCGCAGGTAGAACAGCGCAAAACCAAACGGCGGCGTTAAGAACGACGTTTGTAGGTTAATCGCCATCATAATACCCAGCCATACAGGGTCTAAGCCCATCATCAGCAAGACAGGCGCAACAATCGGCACCACCACAAAGGTGATTTCGATAAAGTCTAAGATAAAGCCCAGTAAGAACATCACCAGCATCACGATGATCATGGCACCGACTACACCACCAGGCATCTGTTCAAACCAGTGATGAATCAGCTCTTCACCGCCAAAGCCACGGAAGACTAAAGAGAAGATCGACGCACCGATCAGAATCAAAAACACCATCGCGGTGACGTTGGTGGTGGAGCGCACCACTTCGGTCAACATTTTCAGGTTAAGTTGACGCTGCAATAAGGCTAGAAGCGCCGCACCAAAGGCACCGACACCTGCCGCTTCCGTTGGCGTAGCTGCACCGCTTAAGATTGAGCCTAATACCGACACAATCAACAATACAGGTGGTACAAGACCCTTCAGCAAAATAACGGCAATAGGCTCATGAACATCACGATCCGCTTGGATCTGCTCACGAGAAACCGCAGGGGCTGCACTAGGTTTTAACCAAGCCACCATTGCCATGTAGATAATGTAAGCTGCGACCAGTAGCAAGCCGGGGATCATCGCGCCTACAAACAGGTCGCCCACTGATACGGTTTTAGGGCTGAACACACCCATATTCAACTGCGCCTGTTGATAAGCGCTCGACAGTACGTCGCCCAGCAACACCAGTGCAATCGAAGGTGGAATAATTTGACCTAAAGTCCCTGTGGCGCAGATTGCACCTGTCGCTAACGAAGGTGAATAACCACGTTTCAGCATAGTCGGTAGAGAGATCAGACCCATTGTGACCACGGTCGCGCCCACAATACCGGTACTGGCCGCCAACAACATGCCCACCACTACAACCGAAATACCCAAGCCACCGCGCATAGAACCAAACAGCAGCGCCATCGCATCAAGTAAGGTTTCGGCGACCTTGGACTTTTCAAGCAACACCCCCATCAAAACGAAGAGCGGTACGGCAATCAAGGTTTGGTTGGTCATAATGCCGTACAGGCGGTTAGGAAACGCCTGCAAGTAGGCCATATCGAAATAGCCAGTTGCGACACCACCTGCCGCAAAAGCCAACGCAGTGCCTGCCAAAGACAGCGCAACGGGGAATCCCAACATCAATACGACGCAAACCGCCGCAAAGAGCAGTAAAGGAAGAATATCAACCACTAGAATTTCTCCTCGTTGATATGGTGTTCAACACTGGCGTTACAGCCCATTACAACCAAAAGATTTCTAAGCCCTTCCGCCACACCTTGCAAAAACAGTAGCGCAACCATCGCTAAGATTAGGCTTTTCAACAGGTAAACCGCAGGAATACCGCCAGCTTCAGGTGAACCTTCCATCACATGCCATGAGTTGAAGACATACTCATAGCTGATCCAGCCCATAAAAATGGTCACAGGCATTAATAGGAACAGCGTGCCACCCAAGTCCACTAACGCCTTGTTGCGTGCAGACATCTCTCGGTAAAAGATATCCACTCGCACATGACCATCGTGCTTTAGGGTGTAGCCTGCTGCCAGCATGAAAATGGTGGCGTGCAGATACATCACCGATTCCTGCATGGCAATCATGCCGATATTAAACACGTAGCGCAGTAGAACAACAGCAAACATAACGACCATCATGACTAGGGTAAGCCAAGCGATAGATCGTCCGACAAGCTCGGTTAAAGCATCAATTTTGTTGACGATTTGACCAAGAGCTCCAGAACCATTTGTCATGGTCGACCTCTTTTATTTTTAGTAGTTGTTTATTAAAAGTAGCCCTAATATTCCAAGTTTACAGCGCATCTCCGGGGGGCGATAAACCTAGACTTTAGAATATCGAGTCTAATCATACTCTTTGACCTCTATTTGAGAAAATTTTTCATTCACCTGCAACAAAAAACCCCATGCTTACGCACAGGGTTTCTCATTCACATCAATAATTCGTTTGGGTTACTTTACAGCATTGCGCTCTTGCTCAACCAAATACTCAGCAATTTTTAGCATATTGGTCCAGCTACCAGCCATACCAGTATCAATACGATACTTACCGTTGATCACCAGCCCCGGTACACCTAAGGCCTGATAACCACGAATACGTGCGCCCGCTTGTTGTACACGAGACTTTACACCAAAGGATTTCAGCGCTTTCTTCGCTTCATCTTCGGTCACACCATAGTTGGCAAAAAACTTCGCTAAACTATCAACATCGGCTAGCTTTTCATTATTGCGGTGAATACGGTTGAAGAAATCACCGTGCAGTTTATCACCAATGCCTAAAGCCGCTGCGGCATAAAAAGCCCCTGCATGAGTTTGCCAAAGCTTGCTAAAGGTTGCAGGTACACGCTCAAAATTAACATCATCCGGTAAATTCTTGCTCCAAGACTCAACATAAGGCTCAAACTCAAAGCAGTGAGGGCAGCCATACCAAAATAGCTCTGCCACTTCGATTTTGCCCGGTACAGATACTGGAACTGGCTTGCTTAATCGAATGTAGTGCGTGCCTTCTTGATAAGACTCTGCCGCTAAAGCCAAGGTGCTGACCATCATCAGCACCAATAATTGTGAGAATCGTTTGATTGCCGACTTCAACATAACGCTATTCCTTCATGAAATAAGTAAAGCTCAGACCAACAAGCCTAGGTTTATAAACAAACTGATAATAACAATACGCTGCAAGCGCAGAAAAGTTCAGAATTTATCGAATAAACACAGTGTTAACTTAGAGCATCTAATCATAACTCTAATTTTTAATCACAAATTTTACCGACAAAAAAGGGAGCCAACTGGCTCCCTTCTTCACAAACCTATACGTAACGCTGAACTTAGTTCAAACCAAATACGTAGTTAGAAACAGCTTGAATGTCTTTGTCGCTCATTTTAGCAGCGATTGCACGCATCATGTTGTTCGGGTCATTTGCACGAACACCATCACGGAATTTCTTCAGTGCCGCTTCAGTGTAAGCTGGGTTCTGGCCGCTCAGTACTGGATACTTCGCTTGCTCGTTACCCATGCCAGTTGGAGAGTGGCAAGCTGTACAGGCTGGAATACCTTTCGCCATGTCGCCTGCGCGATACAGCTCTTGACCACGCTCTAGCAGCGCAGGATCAGCTTGGCCTAAGTTTTTTGGCTTGGCTGCAAAATAAGCCGCTACGTCTTGAGCGTCTTTATCAGAGAAGCCTGCAACCATGCCTGTCATTTCAACCACTTGGCGAGAACCGTCACGGATGTCCATGATCTGTTTTGCCAAATACGTTTGGTGCTGACCCGCTAAACTTGGGTAGTTAGGAATCATGGCAACGCCGTTGCCGCCGTGACAGCCTGCACAAACTGCTGCTTTTGCTTCGCCAGCTTTTGCATCACCTGCGGCGTGAGCATAACCAACAACGCTTAGTGTAACTGCCAGACCTACCAGTAATTTCTTCATCGCTAATCCAATCTTGCTAAATTTATAGTTGATTACTGTTGTTTTTAGAGGCTCACCGAAAGACGCTGCTAGGCCCTAAGATGGCCCAAACATTGACTTGGCTTTCACAGAAATCGCCTTGGAGTGCTCACCCAATCAGGTTTTTACTGGCGTTTTGCTTTTTCAGTTCGTGCCAGATAAACCAGAATGGTACACTACCTACATAAAAAGTGGTGGCATTATATACCAATCTGTATAGAAACGTGAACGCCCCATATCCCCTGATATTTGCCCCATTAGTTGAATATATTTATGACCGAGCAACATACGCCCCCTCGTTTGAACTACCATACCGCTGAATTTACCATCAGTGCCCCGACTTTAGCGCACTGTCCATCAGACAGCGGGGCAGAGGTAGCCTTTGCCGGACGCTCTAACGCAGGCAAGTCCAGTTCTATTAACACTTTAACGGGTAGCTCACGTTTAGCTCGCACCAGTAAAACCCCTGGTCGGACCCAATTGATTAACTTTTTCGGCTTAAATAGTGGCTCAATGCAGCGTCTGGTGGATCTGCCGGGTTATGGCTTTGCCAAAGTGCCTGAAAAAGTGAAACTGGAGTGGCAGCGCCACTTGTCAGAATATCTGGTCAAACGCCAGAGTTTGCGTGGCATTGTGTTGGTGATGGACATTCGTCACCCGCTCACCGAATTTGACCAGATGATGTTGCAATGGGCAGACGAAGTACAAAAGCCTGTGCATATCTTACTGACCAAATCAGACAAGCTGAAACGCGGTGCCGCCAAAACTACCTTGTTAGAAGTGCGTAAAGCCCTTAAAGAGTGGGAAGATTTGGTATCAGTACAGATGTTCTCTGCTCTGAAAAAAGATGGAGTGGATGAATTGAAAACCAAACTCGACAGTTGGTTAGAATTTGCACCACAACCTTACGAACCGATGCCATTAGACGCTGACGATCAAGACCTTGATCAATAACAGCGTTTAACCGCCGCCGATAACTGCGCCAGCGAGTCGATCCGTTGATCATAATAAGCTGGCGCTTTAACGCTGGCTTTCACCTGTACCCAAATCGTCTTCATTCCCAATTGGTGTGCGGCCTCAATATCATGCTCAGGGTTATCACCCACAAACACAATCTCCTCGGGTCGGCAAGGTTCACCCAACGACAACTCTAACTGTGCAAACATCGCATGAAAGGCTTCAGGATCAGGTTTTGCCACCGCAAGCCCCTCAGCGCTTAAAGCAAAATCAAAGTACTCCGCAAAAGGCGTCTGAAACACATCCGCATTGCCGTTGCTCAAAGCACCAATCAGATACTCACGCTTCAAACCTTCCAGTGCTTCTAAGGCATAAGGAAAAGGCTCAATTTGATTGCGCGCGTGCCAAAACACCGCAAAAGCCTGCTCGGTGAGTCTCAGGGTGTCGGCTTCGGAATAGCCCACCATCGACAAGCACTCATGCATCGCCCGCATTCTGGAGCGCGTCACAAAATGTTGTAGCTCAGGATGGCGGCGCGTCAAACCCATACGATACTGCCACAACTCATTTGCCCGAAACTGAGCCGTTAATTTAGGCGCATGTTGATTCAACCACTGATAGTGGATCTGCTCCGCACGGCGAATCACCGGGTTCACATCCCACAGGGTATCGTCTAAATCAAATACAACGGCTTTAATCGTCACAGGCTCGATTCGCTCTTGATAAGGTTGGGGCTAAAAAAGCGTCTTTATATAGATAGATACCGTCGAGTTTACCTCAAAGCAGAAAGGAGGAGGTAATTTGACCTTCTATCAGGCTCATTTTGACGCGGAGAAGTCCTTCCAAAAAAGGCTCTCTATCCAATTAACTGGAAAACCCATTGCCTGTTGCTGTTGAACTGTAAGGGCTAAAATATGCTCCACCAAACGAGCAGGCCAACTGGTGCTAGGCTGAATACTTTTCATCATATAGGTGATGATTACAAGGTAGTTATACAAATGATTGTCCATTTGCAATTGCGCTTTACCATGTTTATCTACAACCTGATAGGTCTTTAGAACGGCTTTAAGCTTCTGGGTTTGGTATTCAATAGAGAGGCTTCTGATAGCCCATTTATCTAGCTCCATAAAAAAGTAACCCCTCGGTTTGAGCATAGTTTGCCGAAACAATCCATAGGCTTGAGGGGTGTTGCTGGCGCGAGTATAAAAGGCATTAACCGACAATGGCAATAATCGTTTGATAGCCTAGAACAGAGTTTTGACCGACTCATTAAAGCAGACAAGACGTCCTTGTCTGCTTTGTGGTGATTGCTAAACGTGATCGAGGTTAAGTTGCTTAATACTATTCATCGCTTTTTGAAGTTATACATGGGTAATATTGTTTCGGATAGTTTGATACTCAACCGTCTGAATGCACAGCAATATGTACTTCTAGAAAAGCTCATTTGCAAATACCTAAGAGAGCCCAATATATGATGACACTAAAGGAAATGTGCGTTCTTGCGGGGGTGAAAACTCCTAAAGGAGCAGAGCGCATCTTATGCCACCCAGATGGCAACCCAGAATTTTCGCCATTTGAGCACCAAATATCAGGACTATCCATTCTGGCAGGGCATGAATGGTCTGAGCGTTCAGCCCTTTGGGATGAGCCGGGAGTAGGTAAAACCATCCCCATGCAGGCATTAATCCTGCTCTACCACCTGTCAGGGGTTAAGTCCATGATGGTAATGCCTCCTAAGTTAATGGGGCGGTGGATGGCCGATTTTAAACGGGATTGGACGGTGCCTGAGGATCTTGGGTTTACCTACTTCTTGATTCAAGATATGACGCCAAAGAAGAGGAATGATACCTATGCGGAATTCACCCTAAATGATAATTGGCCCTCTCTAATGCTTATGAGCTATGAGAGGATAAGACGAGAAGGACTGTATCTAAAAATGCAGGAGTACACTGCATTTCTTTTTGATGAGGCTGACAAACTCTCGAACCCGAATACTAAGCTTTGGGGGTCGATCTGGAGATTGTTCTACTCTAGCAAAGGAAAGTATGGAGTACACCTGTTCACAGGTTCCGAGATTCGCAATATCCCGACTGATGCGTATGGCCTAATAAAGCTGATAGATCCTGAGTTGTTCTATGATTACTCAGAGTTCTATAACAAATTCGTGGATGAGGCGATTATTGCCAAATATAAGGATGAAAGTGGCAAGTTCGTTCGCAGAACCATAGGCTATACATACAGAAACTTAGACGAGCTAGGCCGCTTAATGAATCGTAAAGCACGAAAAGAAACTCTTAGAAATGTTCAAAAATTTTTACCCGAGCTTCGCACAATCGAGATTCCTGTTGATTTATCAACATCACATCTAAAGTTATATCGTAACTTGGTAAAAGCTCGACTTCTAGAAGTAGATGGGGAGTTGTTAGACGCTGAACATGCATCCCAGCTTAGGCACTATGCGGGGCGTATATTATCGTGCCCTCAGAATTTTGTTGATGAGGACAAAAAGGTTAACTTTGAAAGAAATAATAATGTCTTAATTACAGCCGATGAGGTTGTCGAATCAATCAACCCTTATAAACATAAAGTAATCATTTGGGCTTGGTATAGAGATACAATCAATCATCTGCGTGAGCGATATTCTAAGTTCAACCCAGCTGTTATCTATGGAGGACAATCTACCGCAGACTCCGAGGCAAATAGGATAATGTTTGAAGAAAGTTCTGTGGAAGATTGTGGGATGATGATTGCTAACTGGGGGGCAGGTGGAGCTGGGTTTAACTGGCAATGTGCTAGATATATGCTGTTTGTTGAAAATCCAACAACTCCACGGGACATACAGCAATCTATTGCACGCATGGAACGTACAGGTCAGAAGCATCCTATGATCTGCTATTTTTTAAGGGTTATGGGAACCATCGCAGATAAATCATTCTCAAAAATGGTAGACAAAACAATGAAGGTTACAGAAATAAATGGCCGTGTCTTTCCTGTGCAAGACATGGAAGTAGAGTTATTTGGTTTATAAGTAAGTTGGTAGCCTTTCTGACATAGCTGTCATTACAAGAGCAAACCACAAAGCAAGCAACGAGCCCTTGTCTGCTTTGTAGTAAAAGCTGAACACGATTGAAGCTAAAAAGGCTTACACTTCTTGATAGACTCAGCACCTTTATTAATGCCTATTCGACTCGCCCCGTAAAGTTTGAATATCCACAAGTGGTAAGCCTGTCACCGTTACAATCTGTTCGTCGGTCAGAACAGCTAAAGTAATCAGGCTGAGAGCAATTTCTTCTTTGGCTTTTAACTTGCCTTCTTCTCTACCTTCTTGCTTTGCATCGCATCGTAAATCAAAGATGCTCCATCATGTAGAGCGCGCTCATGTACAAAAGCTAGGCGTTTGGCATCTTCATCAGCACTGAGCTGCTTAATACGGTTCATTGCTTTTTGAATCGGCACATGGGTAATACTGTCCATTAGCGCACCCTTCGCAAGCTCATCTATTTGCCCGTTGGTTCGCTGGCTTTGATATTAGGGTTGAGTAACAGCGGTAATCTCAGTCAAGTCTATGACAAAGCAGACAAGATGTCCTTGCCTGCTTTAGGGGGGCGGGGATTAAAAAAGCCTACACTTCTTGATAGATCTCAGCACCTTTTTCCATAAACTCTTTCGATTTTTCCTGCATCCCTTGTTCCGCCTGAGCGTTGATTGCAGCCACCTGATCGGCATCCAGATCTCGTACTTCTTGTGAGATCTTCATGGAGCAGAACTTAGGCCCACACATAGAGCAGAAGTGCGCCACTTTAGCGGATTCTTTCGGTAGCGTTTCATCGTGGTAGCTACGCGCCGTGTCTGGGTCTAGGCCGATGTTGAACTGGTCTTCCCAACGGAATTCAAAACGGGCTTTGGACATGGCGTTATCACGTACCTGAGCCGCAGGGTGGCCTTTGGCTAGGTCGGCGGCGTGGGCGGCAATTTTGTAGGTGATGATGCCGGTTTTCACGTCGTCTTTGTTCGGTAGACCAAGGTGCTCTTTGGGTGTCACGTAGCAGAGCATGGCGCAGCCATACCAGCCGATCATGGCAGCACCGATACCTGAGGTGATGTGGTCATAACCCGGTGCAATGTCGGTGACCAATGGGCCTAAGGTGTAGAACGGGGCTTCGCCACACTCTTTGAGCTGCTTGTCCATGTTCTCTTTGATCATGTGCATCGGCACGTGACCCGGGCCTTCAATAAAGGTTTGCACGTCGTGCTGCCATGCGATTTTGGTCAGTTCACCTAGGGTTTCCAGTTCTGCAAACTGAGCTTCGTCGTTGGCATCGTAAATAGAACCCGGACGCAGGCCATCACCTAATGAGAAGGTCACGTCGTAGGCTTTCATGATTTCGCAAATCTCTTCGAAATGCGTATACAGGAAGCTCTCTTTATGGTGCGCCAAACACCATTTCGCCATGATAGAACCACCGCGAGATACAATACCGGTCATGCGCTTGGCGGTCATCGGCACGTAAGCCAAACGCACGCCCGCGTGAATGGTGAAGTAATCCACACCCTGTTCGGCTTGCTCAATTAAGGTGTCGCGGAAGATTTCCCAAGTGAGGTCTTCGGCAATGCCGTTCACTTTTTCCAGTGCTTGATAGATCGGCACTGTACCGATTGGCGACGGGCTGTTACGCACGATCCACTCACGGGTTTCGTGAATGTTTTTGCCCGTGGACAAGTCCATAATGGTGTCGGCACCCCAACGGATGCCCCATGTCATTTTCGCCACTTCTTCTTCGATGGAAGAACCCAACGCAGAGTTACCAATATTGCCGTTAATTTTGGTTAAGAAATTACGGCCGATGATCATCGGCTCAACTTCAGGGTGGTTGATGTTGGCAGGCAACACCGCACGACCACGGGCGATCTCTGAACGTACAAACTCTGGTGTGATCTCTTTTGGAATTGACGCGCCAAATGAGTGCCCCGGATGTTGCTCATTCAGTTGTAGCTGTTCACGCATCTCGGCCAGTTTCATATTTTCTCGGATCGCCACATATTCCATTTCAGGGGTGATAATGCCCTGACGTGCGTAATGCATCTGTGTGACGTTTTGACCCGCTTTGGCGCGCAGGGGTTTACGTTGTAGCTCAAAGCGTAATGGCTCTAGGCTGATATCCGCTTCACGTTGGCGACCATAAACAGAGGATAACTCGCTGAGTTGTTCTGTGTCGTTGCGTTCGCTGATCCAAGTGGCGCGCACAGGGGGTAAACCTTTACGCACATCAATCACAACATTGGGATCAGTATAAGGGCCAGAGGTGTCGTACACGCGCAGCGGTTCATTTTTCTCGAAACCAAAACTACCCGTGGTGTCGCTTAGGCTGATCTCTCGCATCGGCACTTGAATATCAGGGCGGCTGCCTTGGATATAGATTTTTTTCGAGTTAGGAAAAGGCTGAATAGACTGTAAGTCAACCTGTGCCGTTTCTTTAAGCGGGCCAGTGGCGTTAGGCGAAGTTAAGGTCGAGTTGCTGCTCATGTCGCTACCTTTAAGTGATCTTATGGATCGTGGGTCACTAATGTTAAGTGCAGGTTTGACAGTGCAAATGCAGTGGCACTGTTCAAAATTGGTGCTGACAAGGCAATGGTGGGCATATGTAGATCAGTGACGAAGATAAGTTGAAGATATTAAACCTACACGCACACTGTTGCTCGATTCCTACGCTGGCATTACCCAGTTCAGGTTCGTCGGGTTTCACCGCTATTGCAGTGATCTCAGCCTACCATTGCACCCCGTCAAGACTGTGGCAGAGTCTAGGGTTGTCGTGACTGGCTGTCCAGTGTTTCAGCAGCTTTTTATAGCCCTTCAGAAACCAAGGTTTTGTGGGTTTTTGCGGCAAAATCGGCAAACTTATGCCGACCAAAGCGGAAGCTTTTTGCCGATTTTATTAAAGAAAAGCGGCAATGCGCCGACTTTAAGCCCTATCAGGATTTTTATCCTTAGTGTTTGTCCTTTTAGGGTTTTGGTTATGAGAATTACAAATCAACTTGAACACTCGCAAAGTGTAGCGAAGTCGCTTAACACCGCTTTGACGCAGTCGCAAGGTGCACAGTTCTCTATGCTGCTGAGCATGATCACTACACCTCTCTACAGCACAGATCTACCGGGAATGGATTTGAACTCTGAGATTGATCTAAAAGCGATGAACCTTGAAGCCGATCAGCAGGCGCGCAAAACCGCTATGAAAGTGAACGCGGCATTTGCCCATGCCTTAACAGAAGGTAATGGTGGCTATTACAGCTACATGCGCGCATTAACTGATGCCTATCCCAATTTACAGCAGGTGACTGCCGTGCGGCCTATGCAAGCCCCTAAACATCTCTATCAGGTGGTTTCTGCGCCTGAGTTAGGAGAGAAGTTAGTCAGCCAAATTCGTGCTGCGGCCTAGTTATTTAGCTTGCGGTAGATAGATCGACATCTGCTCAGCCCTTCTGCATTCAACTTTTAAAAACTATCTCTTCAGATCACTTTTTTCGATTAATTATCTTGCTTGGGATGGGGCGTTGGCTCTGACAGACTACACCGCTATGGTTGTTTTCTAGTCATAAATACATTAGATTAATCTAAATTAAATTTTAGCAAAACTCCGCGTAAACCCTCGCCCAATCGGGCGGGGATACAAGCGGGAACCGCGCAGCGGTTCTAATCAGGTGTCGCCTGACTTTGCACATACTCTTTCAGTGTTTTGATCGTTGCCCCGCCTGCACTGCAGGCAAAGTAAGAACGTGACCAGAGCGCTGCACTTTTGCTTTGCCGGGGGATATGGGTATTGAGTATGCGTATCCGGCGTGATGAAACCGATTTCAGGTTGTTCACCATGACGCTGATCGCCAGCTTCGGCGGATAAGCTATCAGCAGGTGAACATGATCTGATTCACCGTCCATTT
>NZ_FUXG01000032.1 GCF_900167095.1 Oceanospirillum multiglobuliferum | reverse complement strand
GACCTACTGGAAATGGACGGTGAATCAGATCATGTTCACCTGCTGATAGCTTATCCGCCGAAGCTGGCGATCAGCGTCATGGTGAACAACCTGAAATCGGTTTCATCACGCCGGATACGCATACTCAATACCCATATCCCCCGGCAAAGCAAAAGTGCAGCGCTCTGGTCACGTTCTTACTTTGCCTGCAGTGCAGGCGGGGCAACGATCAAAACACTGAAAGAGTATGTGCAAAGTCAGGCGACACCTGATTAGAACCGCTGCGCGGTTCCCGCTTGTATCCCCGCCCGATTGGGCGAGGGTTTACGCGGAGTTTTGCTAATTACTCAGGTTGATAACCGCGCTCAAACTAGAATTACAGTTGATTTTGGGGCAGCAGGTATCAAGGTGCTAGTGGCTGATTTTGCACCCATTACTAAGTTGATAGATTAATAAGTTGAGTTCACGCATGCATTCGAAAACCAGTGCACGATTTTTAAGAATGTCTTATCCAGTCTTCGCAGTTATTTTTATTGCAGCTATGGTTTCAGCTTGGGTGTTATATCAAGCACGTATCCAACAAAATAAAGTTGTGATTGATTTAGCTGAACAAGGTATGAGTAGTGCGACTTCCGCAATATTAAAAAATCAAAAGTTACTAACAAAAGACTATGCATTTTGGGAAGAAACTTTGATTTTTAGCGACAATATTGTTGCAACAGGCACGGTGGACGAGTCTTGGGCTAAGCGTAATATTGCCGATTATTTGAATACCAGCTTCCATCTTGATTTTACGGCAATATTTAATGCCGAAGGTATATTGTGGCTGTACCAAAATGAAGAGATTGAACTTCAGCTCCAAGCCGAGGCCATTTCTGAAGCACTAACTCGAATGAAAGTGTTTGAGCGTTTACAGGTACACTGGCAAAAGAAACCACCAGAAATCTTGTCGGGCTATATCTATATTGGACAACAGCTTTATATCATCGGTACGTCACTGATCACATCAGATAACCTAGAACTAATGCCCAGCGAACAAGATAGAACTGCATTTTTAGTTGCAAAGGCAGTAAACCCTACTCTATTAGAAGAGTTAGAGCAGCTACAGAATGCCGAGGGGCTGCGGCTGGAGTCTCTTACCGATCACTCAAAACACCAACATAGTGCGATTGAGACGAGTATTACAGAGGCTTATATGCCTATCCAGAATCTTAACAATGAAACTATTGCTATTTTATGTTGGAAGCCTCTTTATCGCGCAGATGACTTTTATCAACAGCTCATTCCTTGGCTGATAGGTTTTTTACTGATATCAGGTGCCTGTATCGCTATTTATATACGCAAAGTTCAGCAAGAGGGTAACTGGCTTGATGGTGAAATTGCCCGCCGAAAACAAGCAGAAAGGCAGCTTGAAGAGCATAAACAGAAATTAGAAGAGTTAGTACGTGAGCGTACAGATGCACTTTTCAAAGCATTGAAAGCGGCTGAGCTTGCTGGTGAAGAGAAATCTCGTTTTACCGCCCGTATGAGTCATGAAATGCGTACACCTTTGAATGCTATTTCAGGTTTTACTCAGCTGTTACAATTTGAAGAAACTGACCCCGATAAACTTGAACAGTTATCTGAAATTCATACGGCCAGTGATCGATTATTAGAGATTGTTAATCAGGTTTTAAACCTATCTGACTTAGGTGTAAAACATGAAGAGTTGCAAAATGAGCACTGTAGCCTTGATCAGGTGATAACCCCTTTGTTGTTTGAGTACCAAGGCAGCCTGAAAGCTAAAGGCACCCACATTGAATTAGTCAGCCCTGTAATGGGAGAAACGGCAGTCGAGGTTCAACTACCTGTTTCGATACTGAATCATGCGCTGAAAGTGTTATTAGACAATGCCTGCTTATACACTCATGGTAATAGTAAAATCGAGTTGCAGGTGCATCAAACAGATGCATATTGTGAACTGTGGGTTTGTGATACGGGCTTAGGGATACCAGAAAATAAGCGAGACAAGCTGTTTCAACCATTCTCTCGTTTGCATTTCGATCAATTACCTAATGCAAAAGGAGTTGGTTTAAACTTGTTTATGTTGCGTAAACAGCTAGAGGATCTTGGGGCTGACGTACAATATGTTGGTACTCATCAGCCCCAAGGCAGTTGCTTTAGGCTTTGTTTGCCATTGCACAAATCTAAAACTGGAACTGCAGTTTAACCTCGTTCAACCTATGATTTTTGAGGTCCGCTCGCTGCCAGCCTGATGTAGCCACAACTGCAAACTGAGGGCTTACTTCTGCTTTTAGTATGATTTGTGCGTATTGATGTGTTTGATTATGGGCAAAAGGAGGGCTAACTGTGCGGCTTGACAAGTTTATAGCACTACTCAGCCAAGGTTTTATCTGGCTATTAAGTTGTAGCTGAAGGTTCGTCATTGAGTCAGCATCAAAAAGCAGCTGTTTCGTTTTTTGTTCTGTGTAATGACCCTTCATCAGTTGAGCTGCAACCAAAGTATGCCAAGTTTCAAAATTATAGATAAATCCAGCTCCAATAGACTGGGATTTATCCTGCCAAAGAGCACTTTCAGTTTTTAAATGTTGAGCATGGTAAGTGAGGGCTAGCCTTTTATTCAACCTTGCTTGCAGCGTCAGCTGTAGCAGCTGAGCAACATCAATAAAAGCAGTTGTGGTTGCAGTATTTTGATCGACTGATAGGTTTTGGTAGTCAATATCCAGCTTTAACTTATCATTGATTTGAAGCTTTGTACCCAACCAAAAAGCTTGATGGGTTGAGCCATATTCAATGTTTTTAGCTTGATCTCTTAGGTATTCAATCCCTGCATAAAACAGAGGTCCTTGCTGATGTTCAGCTGCAACCTCCTGATAGTTCAGTTGCAAGCCAAAACCTGAAATGCTGCTATAGGTGTTAATTGAGTTTTCCATTGCCCCTAAAGTTAACAGCTGGGGGCTTTCTCTAGTCTGTGTTAAATAACTAATCCCCCTCTTGGCACTATAGCCTGTTATCATCATACCTGAGCTTTTCCATGCTGGAAGTATTACTTCAGGTGTTGTAATGATGTCATTAACACCAGCAATCTCTTGCTCATAAGTAGGCTGATTAAATAATTCAGGCGTCTCATCCAAGCTGACAGGTAAAACATTACTACTGGCAGTATAAGCAACTTCATTCTTTTTTACAGACTGTATACCCACTTGATTGGCTAAAACAGCTTCACCAGATAGCACTTGCAAATAACTACCACTTTGCGCGCCAATTTGCTGACTAGATGTTTCAGGCACATAAAATGCGACTAAGTCCGTACCTCTAATACCCATCGTAGCTACGGGAGTACTAAGGCGAAAACTTTTTTTATTAGCTTGGCCAATTTGGCCCGTAATAGAACGTAGACCACCGGAAATGAGTTTTGCATTGACTCGATCAGCAAGCCCTTTATTAAAAATGTACTCGCTTATTTCTACTTCGCTATTAGGTCGTACAGCAAAATAACCTTGATCGACCATTTTAATTTGTACGCTACTGGCATCGCTGGTTTTGATGCGATCACCTTGATAAATCACGCTTCCTTTCTTTAAGAGCCGTACTTCATCATATTGAGACCACAGCTCCGCTTTACCATGTAAAAACAAAATTTCTCCTATCGGTTCAGACATAACCCGATAGTCATTAATAGCGATATTTTGGTTTTCTTGTATTGTAAGCGAGCTATTATCAAGCATTTTGAGCTTAAGCGATGCGCCTGAGAAAGTTTTAATTTTATCGCCTTGTTGAATAATAGAACCTGTCTCAAGTGGGCGCAGAGTATGGTTCTCTGAGAAAACTTCAACCTGTCCTGTTACAGCGACCACTTTTGCAACAGAGATTGGTGCAGTGGTTTTTTTAGCCGAACGCGCTTGACTCTGCTGTGGTAACAGTAAAAGAGCCAAGGCAAAAGTGCAGATAAGAAAAGCATAAACATTTAATGTTAATCTGTTTCGACATTGAGTGTTCAATGAAATTCCTTGAAAGAATGGCTTATGCATAGGCTCTTAATAAAAAATATTGCATTTAAAGTGATTGATGGCGTTTTAAATTTAGTCTGGGCGACCACTGAGAAATTTTATCGCCTAGTACTAACATGCAGGGGGTTAAAAATAGCGTAAGCAAAGTTGCAAAGGCTAATCCACCTGCGATAGCACTTGATAATTGAGTCCACCACTGTGTGGAGGGTGCACCCCAGCCTAAGTTGTGCTCAATAAGGTTAACATTGACACTCAGTACCATAGGCATCAAACCTAATACAGTTGTGGTTGCAGTCAACAATACAGGGCGTAGACGTAAGCAGCCCGTTTCTAGTGCAGACTCAAACGCAGACATACCCTCTTTACGCATCTGGTTGTAGGTGTCAATTAATACGATATTGTTGTTCACCACGATACCAGCCAAAGCAATAACCCCCATGCCCACCATCACAACACCAAATGATTGACCATTTATCAGTAAACCCAGCAACACCCCTGCTGTTGAGAAAACAATGGCTGAGAGTACCAAGAAGGTTTGATATAAATTATTGAACTGAATGACTAGAATTAGCATCATCAGTAGTATTGCTACCACAAAAGCAGTTGATAGAAATATCATTGACTCTTGCTGATCAGCATCTTCACCAGCAAAACGTACTTGCACACTGTCAGGCAACTGTTTTACTGCTGTTTTTAAAGCTTTCAAACGTTCATCAACTTGCTGGCCCTCAGCAACATCCGCTTTTATGGTAATGGTACGTTTACCATCCACTCGGCGTAATATCCCTGTTTTAGGTGCAGGAGTTAGGGTAACAAAGTTGCTAAGTGGTACTTGCCCCTTAGATGTATTAATAGACTGACGGTGTAGTTGATCCAATGTGCGTGCATATTCTGGCAGGCGAATACGAATATCAACCTCATCATTAGCATCTTCTGGGCGATAACTGGCTAGTTTGAGACCATTACTAACCAGTTGCACAGCATTGCCTACCCCTGAAACGGTCACACCATACTGAGCAGCGAGGGCACGGTCCACCTGAAAGCGCCATTCAATACCCGGTAAAGCCCGATCATCGTTAACATCAATAAAACCACCTAGTTGATCCATTAGATCTCGAGTTTGTTGTACAGCCTCATTAATTGCAGAAGGGTCAGAGCCACTGATTTGCAGTTCAACAGGCTTACCACTAGATGGGCCGCCTTCCTGTTTTCGAAACTCTAAAATAATGCCGGGAATATCTGCGGTTAGCTCTCGCATCTGTTCTAAAATTTTGCTGGCAGGCCGACGCTCCTCCCAATCTAAAAATTGAAACTGCAAAACACCTATTACATCTTCTGCTAATTGGCTGGAGGCGTTTGCAAATGAGCGAGCATAAAGCGTTTTAACCTCAGGCAAGCCTTGTAAGCGGTCTTCTACCCGTTTGAGTAGGGCATCTTTTTCATAGACAGAAAAATCACCTAAAGTACGCACTTGTAGTTGAGCAGATTCAGGCTCTACGTCTGGGAAAAACTCAACGCCGTGATTGTACTTTCCATAAGCTGCATAGATTAGCACCATAACCGTTAGCAGTGCAGTTAAAGAGAGAGCAGGGCGCTTTAACATCGCCAAGAGTATCTGACGATAGCCTTTACCCGCCGAGCTAGGGTTGTGACTATGGTTCAAATCTATATCATTAAACGCTTTTGCGCTGAGTCCTATCTGATCCACTTGTTCTTTTTTACCCATCACCTTACCCATTACAGGTAAAAAGATTAAGGCCATTGCTAACGAGGCAAACAAACAGATCATCACTGTAGCGGGCAAGTACTTCATAAACTCACCCATCACCCCAGGCCAGAACAATAACGGCAAAAACACCATAATAGTGGTTAGGGTTGAAGCAATAATTGGCCATGCCATACGGCTTGCGGCTCTTGCCCAAGCTTCGTTACGGGGAAAGCCCTCTTGCTGGTGTCGATCGGCCAGCTCCGAGACTACAATGGCGCCATCAACTAGCATCCCAGCCACTAATATCAGAGAAAACAGCACAATGATATTCATGGTGAAGCCGATGCCCCATACCACTAATATGCCCGTTAAAAATGCACCAGGAATGGTCAAGCCAACCAACAAAGCAGAACGAGCGCCCATCGCTCCTAACATGATAATCAGCACTAAAATCACCGCGGTCATCACGTTATTCAGCAGATCAGACAGCATACTTTCAACTTCTGAAGACTGATCCATGATAAAGCTCACCTCTAACTCAGGTGGCATTTCTGCTTTGGCAATTTCCAGTAGGGCTTTTACTTGAGCTACAGTGTTGATGATATTAGCACCAGCTCGCTTTGAAATTTCTAACACCACCGCAGGCTGACCATTAATACGGGCAAAGCCTGTAGGATCGGTAAATGTCCGTCGAACCGTTGCAATTTCTTGGAAGGTAATGACCTTGTCGCCTACCACTTTCACGGGCATGGTCATAATATCTTGCAGATTTTCAATCACGCCTGGGATTTTCAGTGCCATACGGCCTGAGCCTGTGTCTAGACTACCAGCGGCAACCAAGCGGTTGTTGCTCGACACAAGGTTATATAGTGTACTGTAATCAAGGTTGTAACTGTCCATCGCTTGTGGGTCGACAATCACTTCAAGTAAGTCTTGGCGATCGCCTGCAATATCAACCTCTAAAACCTCTGCGATGCCTTCAATCTCATCTTTTAAGCGACGGGCGATATACACTAAATTTTGTTCACTCACTGGGCCTGAAAGACCCACAGACAAAACAGGAAACAACGATACATTGACTTCATGTACGCTGGCTTCGTCTGCTTCTGCTGGTAATTTGGCCTGTGCGCTATCAACCTTTTCCCGTACATCTTGCATCGCAGTTTTAGGATCAAAGCCAGCATCAAACTCCAACGTTACCGAAGAGTGGCCTTCCCCCGCGACTGCGGTCATCTTTTTTACGCCTTCAAGGGAACGTAGCTCTTGCTCCATAGGCCTTACCAGTAGGCGCTCAGCATCCTCAGGTGCGATACCTTCAAGGCTCATAGAAACATAAATAATAGGGATAGTGACGTCGGGGTTGGCTTCTTTAGGGATCGAGATGTAGGCACCAATTCCGCCTATTACCAACATTAATAAGATAAACAAAGAAGCACGACTACGGCTCATGGCTGAGCGAATAATAGTCTCCATTTTAGTTGGCCTCTTTCGAAGTAAGTGCTCTGATCTCAATCAGCTGTACAAGGGATGGGGCAGCTTTTGCTTCACTCATCGTGACTTGTACTTTTTGATCAGCCTCAACAAAACCGCCTCCTAAAGTAATCAGATTAACCTGATTAGGTAGGCCTTGAACCCAAGCACCATCAGTTCCAGTACTAAGCAATTGAATAGGCTGAAAGACAACGCGCCCCTCAAGCGGCATGTCTGAACTAGTACGAGGGTTAAGCGTAACAGTTTTAACGCCCAGCTGACCCTGACTATTCAGGCTGAGTAAGGCAGGCGACAAATGGTACGCTTGGACCTCCCCCAAATCTATGTCTAGCGTGGCACTAGCGCCCGCAATACGTAAGTGCTCTGGGTTGTCAATTTTGACTTCAATTGGAAAGCTACGAGTATCAGTATTGGCTGTACTGGCAATAAAAGAGACCTCTCCAGTCAGTGTACGACCACTCAGCAGCTTCACAGAAACAGGTTGATGAAGTGAAAGGTTATGAACCAACTGTTGAGGAATTTCAGCACTGGCTTTTAACTGGCCAATATTGATAAGTTTGGCCCAAGTTTTACCGCTATTAAGATATTCACCAATACTTAGGTCTAGATGATCAATTATGCCTGAGAATGGAGCGGTTGGAGTGCTATCAGCTAACTGCTCTTGTACACGCACCAAGCTTGCTTTGGCTTGTTCCACTTCGTGTGTGAAGCGCAGAATTGCAGTTTCTGTCTGTAAATTCTTACTGTATAGCTTTTCTGCTGCGGACAGTTCTGCTCTTGCTAGCTTTAAACGAGCCTCAGCACTGTGTTTTTCAGCTCTTAATTGAGCATTAGACAGCTGTAACAACTTCTGTCCAACTTGCACTTGATCGCCTAAGGCAACATATAAGTGCTCAACAGTACCTGACAGTTGAGTACTGAGATCCACCTCATCTTGTGCCTCAAGCTGCCCTTGTAATATCTGTGTTCGAGTATAAGTCTGTGCCTGCATGCTGATAACCTCAACAGGCTGCAACGCCTTTTCTTGAATCACCTTTTTAACCGTAGCTGGTGCTTCGTCTTGGGCTTGATCCTCATTAGCCGTCAAGATCCAAATAATTACACCAATAATGGCCAATAACGCAGAAATTTTAGAGAGATTAAGTGTAGAAGAAGATGTCTGCATATCGAGGGCTACCTTGCAACTGATAACAAGCCACAATCCTCATGGGTTGAAGCCAGTTCTAGATCAAATGAGGGGGAGATGGTAACAACACCCTGTGATCTTTGTCATCGTTTTTCAAGGCGTTGTTAGTGTATTTAATCTAAATGCAACAAATCGCTATTGTGCTGATTAATGGTGATGGTGGCCGCCTGTACCATGCGCATGACCATGCGCAATTTCTTCTGCTGTGGCCTCACGCACTACACCGACTTCAATATCAAAAGTCAGTGTCTTACCTGCCATTGGGTGATTGGTGTCAACGGTGACCATAAATTTACCTACTTTAAGCACCGTAACTTGACGTTGGCCTTGCTCGGTGTTTAAAACACCAATCATACCAGCAGACCATTTTTTTGCGCCTTGCAAATGCTTAACAGGTACTCTCTGCTCACTGCCTTCAACACGAGGGCCGTAAGTATCTTCCGGTGGCAGTGTTACAGAAAAGCTTTCGCCAGCCTCGCGGCCTAACATTGCCTTTTCGATACCTATCATCATATTGTTATGGCCATGCAGGTAAGCAATGGGGTCATGTCCCACATTACTTTCCAGTGCAACACCATTTTCATCTTTTACAGTGTAAAAGAACTGTACAACACTGCCCTCAGTAATTTGCATTTTGCGCTAACCTGTATTAGAAATTGATCAATCATTAAGATATTCATCATTCGTACCCCCTTGCTTATTAGGTCAATACGAACGGCGCGAATCATAACAAAACTGACTGATAAGTGTTACTGATCTAATGAGAGCCTGAACTAGTGAGTGTCGCTAATGTTGGTGCAACACTGCCCTGCTCTGCAACAACGCAACAATTTCGACCAAAGGCTTTAGCCTGATACAATGCATTATCTGCACGGTGAATAAGAGAAGCTTGAGGTTCATCCATCTGCATTTGAGCAAGACCAATGCTGACTGAAATACTTTGCACCACTGGAACAGACTCTTTGGCGATAGTTTTTCGAAACGCTTCAGCTTGAGTGCGCGCCATTTGATAGCTTGTATTTGGCATCACCATTAAAAACTCTTCGCCACCCCATCGTCCAACATAACAACCTCTAGGTATGTGCTCTGCTAGCAAGCGCCCCAAATGTTTAAGCACTTGATCACCAGTTAGATGGCCGAAAGTATCGTTAACCCTTTTAAAGTGGTCGATATCAATCAACATAATAGACAAAGGCTGGTGCTGTATCTGCGCTGAAAGAATTGCATCTTCTAGCGCTGCCTCAATGAAATAGCGGTTACGCAACGATGTCAGTGCATCTGTAGTAGACAGTTCAATTAATGCACTATTTTTATTTTCTAGAGCTTCTGATAATTGTTTTAGAGAAAGCTCTGCTGCAATGCGAGATTTAATCTCGGCCTCTAATTGCTGATTGCTAATCAAAAGCTTTCTATTCATCCAAATCAAAGTACCTATAGTCAGAGTTAATAATAGGACTGCAGGCCAAAGTCTTAAATAATCTGTTTTCGCTTCGACACTTATGCTGATCCAACGTTGATAGATCGCATTAAGGTCAGCTGGATTTAAATTAGCGACCGCTTTCTCAAAAATACTGTGTAGTTCAGGAATATCATTGCGTGTGCCAACTGACAGCATAATATGATGAGGAAACTGCCCTGCGATTTGCAGATTGTGAAAGCGACCCTGATTGATGTAGTAGTTACTGGTCGCAATCGCATCGATAAATGCATCAGCCTGCCCTTGATTGACTCGCTCTAGTGCATCAATAACCGAGTCGGCCAATACAAGGCTAATATCAGGGTAGTTTTGCTTAAGTATCTCTGCATAGTAGTAACCTTTTACAGCTACCACTCGCTGACCATTGAGCTCGCTGACTTGATTAATATAGGCACGTTGCTTAGGAGCAATAATCACACTAGAGAATTGATAGTAAGGCTGAGTAAAGTTCATATAACGTAGGCGCTCAGGTGTTTGATGAGCGGCTGAAAAAATATCGCACTTGCGTTGTTGTGCCGCTAGAAGGCTCTCACTCCACGAATCTGTATTTAGCCTGCGAAAAGGTTTATTCAGCATAATGGAAAGCTGTGCCATGACATCCGCTGTCATACCACTACTTTTTTGAGCACTGTTTGCGGCTTCATAAGGTAACCAGTTTGGGTCTGTGCAGACTCGAATCTCTGATAATGATGCCAGTACAGTTTTTTCAGCTTCCGAAAAACTTAACTCTGAGCTGTAATTTTTTTGGGTAGGGATGCGATCTAATGCACTGGGATAGATCATCGCATTTGTATCAATCTTTTCAGCGAGCTGCCCTGATTGCGTATAAACCTCAACTAAACGCGCCATGCGTTGTGGGTCAATACTACCAATAGGATAAACATCAGGAGCCATCAGTTTGGTTACTTCACGGGCTTCATACATCAAAGCTTCAAAGCTCTTACTAATATTATAATGTTGCTGTGCCCAATGAATGATCTCTCTAGGGTTTTGCAAGGCATAATGCCAACCACGAATAGTTGCCCGTCTAAACCCTGCAACTCTTTCAGGACGTAAACGGACCTCCTGTTCTGTTGTAAATATGGAGTTACTATAAAAATCAGCACCATAATTAGCAGGGTCAATAATGCGGTATTCAATACCATATTCACTCAGTTGAAAGGGCTGATTAGTGATGTAGGCCGTCATAGCATCGACGCTGCCTGATCTTAAACCATCAATTTCATAATTATGCTCACTGAGATTGATCTTCGTTAGATCAACTTGTTCTTTTTTGAACATAAATTGAATTTCAGCACTTGCTAGATCTATCTGATTAGTCATGAGTTTGCGGCCATGCAGATCTGAAGGCCTTCTAATATCACTATCAGAACGTGCAAGCACAACAATAGGAGAGTGCTTGAATAAATTGGCAATTAGAACAATAGGATGACCTTGGGCGCGTTCTAAAATCAGTTCGCTGTTACTGAGCGCAAACTGGGCGCGGCCAGATAAAACCTCTTGTATGGGCGACACACCTTGCTCCAATGCTTTGATCTCTACATCTAAGCCCTCTTGTTCATAAAAACCCATCGCCTGCGCAGCATAAAAACCTGCATATTCAAACTGATGTAACCAATGAAGCTGCACAACAACTTTATCTAGCGCTTGGGCTGAATCTTCAGATTTAGATGCAATCAACTTAGATTGAGTCTGAGTATCAGCAGATAATACAAACGGGTACAGCCCTAACAGCAGCAATAGCGGTATTAACATCTGCTTTAGAATGCTGAATTGGCGCCAATGAGGGGGCATAACTAACAATCCCTAGTTTCAGAAAACAATCAAAGACCGCCAATCTTAGAGTGGTTGCGATAGATAATCGACTAGGGTAAACCCTAGTTTTGGGTTGATAGACCTAAATGACTGTAAATTGAATCTAAAATCAAAACACTCGCGTAATCATACTGAATACTTCTTTTGGTAAGGAATGGCTTATGTTTACGCATTTAAGGCTCGCTCAGCAGTTGGCACTAGGCTTTGGCCTACTTATTTTCTTCAGTATAGCGATTGCGTTATCGGCCTATTATGGGTTGAGTCAAAGTAATGAGGGCTTTAGAAAATATAGAGCCTTTGTTGATGATACGACCATCGCCAGCCAGCTTCAAAGTAAAGCACTGATGCAAAACTCAGATGCATTGAGTTATTTAAATCAACCTGAACTTGAAACATTACAGCGCTACCAAGCTCAATCTGAGGCTTTGAACACGCTGTTAGCACAAGCAAAAACACAAGTGCAAAATGCAACACGCTCAGATTTAGTGTCGAAAACAGAACAAGCAACTAAGCAGTTTCAGGATGCTTTTCAAGAGGTTACCAGTGAAATTCGCCATCGTAAGCTTATGATTCAGCAGGTCTTCATACCTGCTGGACAAACCATGCGAGAACTGATGACCTCTCTAATAGAAAATGCTTATCTCAGTGGCGATAGTGATTTCACCTTTTATGCCGCTAGTACACAAGAACATTTGCTACTAGGCCGTCTATATGCAAATCAGTATTTAATTTCATCAGATTTAATCGACTACCAACGGGCTATCAAGGAGTTGAATGAAATACTGCCTAATGCATTGGGGTTATTAATCGGTGCATTGGATGGAGAGGAAGCAGAGCTAATTCAGCAATTCCGAGCCGCACACAAAACCTATCTGCAGCAATTGGCTTTAATTCATGACTCTGTAAAGAAAGTGGATGAAGTGACCGCGCGTGACATTACACAGCTGAACAACACCATTACCAATCTTACAGAGCAGATCAAACAAGAAGTCTTAAATGAGCAACAACGCTTAGGCCCCGCTTTACAATCAACACTAGAGCAGTTAACGCTGTTAATTATGTCGCTGTCGGTTGTAGGCATTATGGTAGGGGTTGTGCTTGCTCTTTATTTGGTTAGCATTATAAAACGCCCCATTGGTGGTGAACCAACAGAGATTGCAGCTATTACCCAGACCATTGCTAAAGGTAATCTCAGTTTAGACACCCACACTCATCACGAGAAGGCAACAGGGATATTGGCCTCTGTTATTCAAATGGCAACAGAACTAAAAAGGATTATTACGGATATTTCTCGCTCAGGACAACAACTGAAGCAAACTGCAGAGTCAACCAGTGCTGTAGCCACACAAACACATCAGGTTGTAGGTCAACAACAGCTTAGAATTGAACAGATTGCAGCCGCAGCAACCGAAATGGCTGCAAGCATTCAAGAAGTTGTCGGCCATTCAGAGAGTTCTTCTCAAGCGTCTGAAACTGGGTTGCGGTTTGCTCAAGAAGGGCAACAAGCTGTTATAGAAACTCTCAGCGCCATTAGTGAGCTGGCTCAAGATGTAGAACAATCTGTACAGCTCATACTCTCACTCGAAGCCAGTAGCGCCAATATAGGCTCGGTCACAGAAGTGATTAAGAATATTTCTGAGCAAACCAATCTATTAGCGCTAAACGCTGCGATTGAAGCAGCTAGAGCAGGAGATAATGGACGAGGCTTTGCCGTGGTTGCTGATGAAGTCCGCCAGCTGGCTCAACGCAGTCAAGATTCGACTCAAACCATTCAGCAGATGATTACAAAACTACAAGCCGATATTAATTTAGCGGTAGCGGCTATGCAGGCCAGTCGCGATAAAGCACATCTAACGGTTGAGCGCTCAGAGCGCACAGGACAGGCATTAGAGACGATTGTACAAGCCATACAACAGATCAGTGCGATGAACAGTCAAGTTGCCAGTGCTTTAGTACAGCAATCTGAAGTAGCTGAAGAGATTAGCGCAAATATTGAAATTGTCACCCAACTATCTGAACAAACAGTTTCTGGTGCAAAAGATACGGCGCAAGCCAGCGCTGGGCTATTGAGCATTGCTCAGAATATGGCGGTGTCTGTAGGCTATTTCAGACTATGAAGCCTTTTGGGAATAGGATGTTATTTTAGCCGCGCTTTCATAGGCGTACTAAAACAGCACTGAAACCAGCATTGATTGTGTAATACTTCACTCATAGCCAGCTTTTAGTTTGAGCTGGCTTTTAATTTCTTCTTTTGCGGTGATCAGTATTTTATCCGCAAAATCACTTTCTCCAACAGCGCGTGCTAAAGCAACGCCGCCAATCATTAAAATGCAGCTAATCAGGGCTTTGTCATCATTGCACTGTGTCATATTAGACAAACCATTAACAAAGCCCTTGAGGACTTTATTATATCCGTCACGGCTAGCGGTCTCTTGCTGAGCAATATCAGAAACCAGAAAGGCCAATGGGCAAGCATCCTCTATTGAGCTGACGTGTGCTTTGGACAGATAAATGTCGATTAACTCCTCTGTATTAATCACCTTGCTTAGGTGTCCACGAGACATACGCTTAGCACCAAATACAACCGCTTCTGAATACAAATCTGCTTTTGAGGCAAAGTGCTTGTAAAAGGCACCTCGGGTTAAACCTGCCCGGCTCATCACTTCGTTAATTGAAACACGCTCGAAACCTTTGTGAGTAAAAAGATGAGCTGCACTGGTTAGAATTTTCTCACGACTCTGAGTTTTTTGTTCTGGTGACCAAGGCATAAAGCTTCTCAACGGGTGATTGATGGAATGCTTATGCTGCCATAAAAGCAAAAGATGATCTTGATCATATTGTCACAGCCCGTAAATTGGCGTCATTTTCCGCTTAACAAATAAACAGAATAGTTTCGCTAATAACGGCAACCCTGCTTAGGGTAAGAGGTTCAATATGATCAGTATTTTAGGTTTAGCCCACAGCAATTTTGTACGCAGTGTAGCACTAGTGTGTGCTCAAAAAGGTCAGCCTTATCAAATCAGTTGGCAGCTAGGCGGCAAAAATATCGGCTTTCGCTCAGATGAGCATAAAGCTCTGCACCCTTTTGTTAAAATTCCGGTAATACAGTGTGGCGATACCATTGTTACTGAAACTTTAGCCATTTGCCGCTATCTTGATGCGAAGTATCCAGAATCGGCTTTACAGCCTACAGATATTGAGGCTCAAGCACAGCACGATGCTTGGTGTTCGATGGCAATCACACAAATTGACCAAGCATTGATTCGTAACTATATGGTTGAGTTGGCTTTCCCAAGCGGTGTAGATGGCAAGCCTGACTTGGACAAACTGCAAAAGAATAAACCTGCGGCTCTAAATGCTATTGCCATTATCGAGCAGCAGTTACAAGGTCAAAACTTTATCTGTGGTAATCAGTTAACCCTTGCTGATTTGCTGTTAGCCCCAATGGTGCACTACGCAGTTAAGCTGCGAGCGCCATTGACACTAGTCACTGAAAACAGTCCATTACATGATTATGTAGCAAGATTGCAAAATCAAACTGGGGCAAAAGATATTTTGCTATAACCTCAGCGTCTTTTATGAACAAATACAGGGCAAACCACAAGTTTGCCCTGTAAGCCCCTGAAAATGTATTTTGGTATCAATATAAGAGCGGCTTAAGGCTCTAAATTCGACCATACCGCAAATTCATTGCCACTAGGTTCGACAAAATGAAAACGCCGTCCACCGGGAAAGCTGAAAATAGGCTTTACGATCTTGCCCCCAGCGGAAACCACTTTTTGTAAGCTTTCCTCTAGGTTTCGACTATAAAACACCAATAATGCGGCTCCATTTGAAGGCAGTGAGCACTGCTTAGACTGGTAGAAGCCTCCATCCAGCCCTTGATTTGAAAACGAAGTGTAATCTGCACCATAGTCGATAAAAGTCCATCCAAAGACTTGGCTGAAAAATGCCTTGGTCGCGGTTAAATCTCGTGCCGGAAACTCAACATAGTTCAAGGCTTCATGGCGTGGCATCTATCATCTCCTTTGAAGTAGAAAAACATCGACATCAAGTTTTAACTCATGTTTTGTCTATCAGCAAGGTTAAATTCCACTAATCCTGTTCACTCGTCTCGCCATAGCCTCCGCTAATACCGCATCATTTTGATACACCAAGGTGAACATCTGTTTAGAACGGGTAATACCTGTATAAAGCAGCTCTTTAGTAAGCACGGGGTTACTGCGCTCGGGTAGCACTAATGCAGTGTGTTTAAACTCTGAACCTTGAGATTTGTGCACAGTCATAGCAAAGACCGTTTCAACCTCTTGCAGACGACTGGGCAGAATCCAACGAATAGCACGGCTGCCATCTCCCGCAGGAAATGCCACGCGCAGAGCCGTGATAGGTTCACCCTGTTCATTCAGCATAGGCACTGCTAAGGTGATGCCAATGTCACCATTCATCAACTTTAGGCTGTAGTTATTGCGTGTCACTAACACAGGTCGACCTGCATACCACTGCCCTGTTTGGTTGCTCAGTTTTCCTTGGCGAATTAAGCTCTGGCGGATGTTATCGTTCAGCCCTTCAATACCCCAGTCACCGCTACGTAAAGCGGTCAGCACTTGGAATTGACCATAAGCATTTAATACCTGCCATGCCCACTGATCGAGAAAATCTTGCTCCATTGTTTGAGGTTGCTGGGCGGCCATCAGCTCAAGATAGGGGTGATAACCCTTAAAAAGTTGATGTAGCGCCTTGTCTTCTGGCGTGCTGATTTTAATCAGTTGTAGACATGGCTCAGTTTGCTTTTGCTCAGCGATCCGCTGCTCATCTGCAAACAGTTGTTTTAAGCTTTGCAGTGGTTGTGGCGCAACTTGATTAGAGTGAGGCGCAGACATAAGCAAGCCCTCATTCACCAATAGCGCCAATGCACCAATACCGCTATCGGCTTTGAAGCGATGGCTAAAGCGTAACATAGTAATGGCTTGGCTGAGGGCGTCACCCTCAATGTCTTGATAGTGCGAGGGAACCTGTTCCCCTGTGATCAGTGCGAGCCAGTCTATAGTATCAGGCTGATAGGCAACGCGATTGGCGTTTACACATAA
This sequence comes from Oceanospirillum multiglobuliferum, assembly GCF_900167095.1. Classification (GTDB taxonomy): domain Bacteria; phylum Pseudomonadota; class Gammaproteobacteria; order Pseudomonadales; family Halomonadaceae; genus Oceanospirillum; species Oceanospirillum multiglobuliferum. The sequence goes on along the minus strand of NZ_FUXG01000032.1, from coordinate 10,381 downwards.
ATCACCCAGCACGGCACCTGCATCAACGGAGGCCAGCTGATCTTTGTCTCCCAATAGAATCAGCCGTGTTTGAGGGCGTAAAGCATCAAGAAGTTGTGCCATCATTTCAATATCCACCATTGAGGCTTCATCCACCACCACAATATCAACGGGTAGCGGGTTTTGTGCATGGTGGCGGAAAAAGCGGCTGTCTGGCTTTGCCCCTAACAAGCGGTGCAGGGTGGTAACTTCTGATGGAATGCTGGTTCTTAGTATCTGCTCTTGTGCAATGCTATTGCCATAGACTCCAGCTAGACTGAACTCAGTATTATTGGTTGCCAGTTTACTACTGATTGACTCATTTAAACGAGCTGCCGCTTTGCCTGTTGGTGCGGCAAGTCGTATCTGTAACGGGGCTAAACCCTGTTGTAACTGCAAAGCTTGTAACAATGCTAACAGTTTCACCACTGTTGTGGTTTTACCTGTACCGGGGCCGCCTGTAATTACGCTAAAACCTGAGCGCGCGGCTAACGCGCAAGCAATTTTTTGCCAGTCAGGCTCTGCATTTGAATCTGTTTGCACAGGGAACAACTGCGATAAAATTCTCTGGGTATCTCCAACTGGCAGAGTCAGCTTTTGCTCTAAACGATGGTTAATACCCTGTAAAATATGTTGTTCATAAGCCCAGTAACGGCGCAGATAGAGCAAAGGGCGGCTTGTACGCCCAGCCAACACCAAAGGCCGCTGCTCAACTTCTGAGTTTGAATCAATAAGGGCAAACTGGTTCTGTATCGCGGCGTATTGACTTAAGGCTTGCTGCCATTGGTTTAAGCTGTCTGGCAGCAGTTGTTTAAGCTGTTGACGTACCAGTGGTGCATGGGCTGATTTAGCCTCTAATCCGCTGAGTAATTCTTCTGGGTGCTGTAACGCCCGTTGCAAATCAAGGCAGATATGACCGTGGCCATTACGCTCGCTAACCAAGACGATGGCTAAAACCACTTGTGGGTCTAGGGTTGGGCATTGCTCAACCATAAACTGTGCCAGTGCTTTATCAAGTGCACGAATCGCCCCTGCCTCCACCCAGTCTTGCAGTATGCTTAAAAAAAGTTGGGGGTTTTCAATTGGAGCAATGGCCGAAGCCGACTCTGAAGGCGCATCAAATAAACTGTGCTGTTCAAACATTAAACGGCCTCCTGTGCAGGTTGCTGACAACTTTGCTCAGCACTAAAAAGCTTATCAAGCTGTTCGATAAAGGCTTTACTAGGACGATCCATAAATAAGCCTTGGCTTGGGCTTTGGTTGCCTCGTAGGAATACATAAACAGCCCCACCAACGTGTAAGTCATAATCGTAGTTCGGCAAACGCGCTTTTAGCTGGCGATGCAAAGCCAACAGGTAGAGTACGTATTGCAGATCATAGCGGTGGTCAAGCATAGCGTTACGCATGGCGCTCTCGGTGTAGGCTTGATCATCTTCTCCCAACTTGTTTGATTTCCAATCCACTACGTAATAACGGCCTTGATGTTCTAGTACTAAGTCAATAAAACCTTTTAGCAGGCCATTCAGTAAACTAGGTTGCGCCATCGGGCGTGGGGCTTTTGCCAATGTATTGTCGATGACCAAGGCGTCTAGCTCGGTACTTTGTACGAATCGGCTTTGTAATAGAAACTCCATTTCAATATGTATTTGGCTAGGTTTTAGATCTGCCAGAGCAAAGCTAGGCACAGTGCCGTCAATTTCTGGTAAGGCGTTAAGCTGCCAAGGTTGGCGGATAAAATCTTGTAACCAGTTGTTCAACGGATAAACCCAATCTTGCAGCTGGCGCAGATTGCAGCGCTTGCCCAACATATCAAGGCGCTCTTTTTGAAAGTCAGGGTGAGCTGTTGCGGCAAAACCTTTGTATCTTTTCTGGCCGCTCTGACTGCCCTGTCCGTTTTGCTCATGATGTAAAAAGGTTTGTCCTGCCGCCCATTCTAAAAGGCTATGTAGAAAGGTGCCGTATTTACTGCCTGCTGGAAATTGGTGCAAGCTGCGTGTTTGTGCAGACAGGGGCGGCATCATCAAGGCTGCTGGAATAGGCTTCTCCGCTGTGCTGGGTTCTTCCCTTGCGGTGGCCTGTGATGCGCTTTCTTCTTCCATTAAAGGCTGATCAAAGCGCTTATCTGACACAACTTCTGCTGATTTTTGTCCATAGCGGATGGCGGAATAGCTGGCAATCCACCAAGGGGTTAACCGTTTCAGCTGGCTGGTACGTGCAGCGTCTAGGCGGGCTTCTTGTGGGGCTTGATAGTGAAAATGCTCTGTACTGGGCGTAATCAGTTGAAGGCAACTTTGTGTACTTAGGTCGTCGATGGTAGGCGCAGTTTTGATACCCAGTATATAGCCAATAGCCGATTGCGACAGTTGCTCTAAACAGGCCATGCCTAACCAGTTGCCATAACGTGCCCTTGTGAGCGCCACATAAAGCTTACGTAAATCCTCTGCCAATCGCTCTTCATCGGCTTTTTGCAAAATATCAGTCGACAAGGATAAGTGAACCGCTAATTCACCTTGTTCATTATGGGTTTTAACGGGAAGATACTTGCCTGTTTCCTGACGATAGTTACAAATAAACGGCAAAAATACTAATGGGTACTCTAAGCCTTTAGACTTGTGAATGGTGACAATTTTCACCAGCTCACGGTCGCTTTCTAAACGTTGCTGCTGACTTTCGTTGTGCTCATCGGGGTTTAATTGAGCCTCTTCAAAATAGCGGATCAGCGCTTGCTCACCTTCAAATTGCTCGCTGGCCTGTTGTAACAGTTCACCCAAATGCAACAGATCGGTTAAGTGGCGTTCACCGCCCCGTTGCAGCAATAAGCGCTGTGCAATTTGGAAACGCTCAATTAGCTGATAAATCAGCGCCAACACCCCTTGGTATTGCCAAATCTTTTGTAACTGCACAAAGCGCTCAATTTGCGCTTCCCAATAAAGCTCGTCACAGTTCAGCCTCTCTAGGTTTAGCACTGAATAGCCTGCAAGAGCGCAGGCTAAGGCTTGTTTTAACCGCCGGTCGTCTAACGGGTTTGCCACCGCTCTTAATAGCAATAATAGCTCGGCTGCTGCGGCACTTTGATACACACTACTGCGATCTGATAGGTAAACACTAGCGATGCCTCGCTGATAAAGCGCCTCGGCGATTATCTGTGCCTCGTTGCCACTATTTACCAATACAGCAATGTCTTTAGGCATTACAGGGGCGCGTTGCTCGGGATTATACTCATCTGGCAAAGTCGCCAGATTACGTTGGCCTAATACCAGTAAACGGGCAATTTCATTGGCCGCCACCTCGGCAGATTGTTGGCGATAATCCATCACTTTATCGGTATCGATTAGCCATGCCTGTTGTGCGCTTTGTGTTTGCCCTTCTATTTGTAAACCTGTTAGCCCTTTTTTACCCGCTTGCACGGCTAAAAAAGGCACCGGATTGTCCTCAGGCTGCTTAAATAAAAATGCGCCCTTGTCTAAGGCTTCACCCTGCATAAAAGTGCGGTTGACCTGCTGGATTAAAGCGGGGCTAGAGCGAAAGTTGGTGCCTAAGGTGAAATGGCGCTGGGCATCTTGTCGTGCCGCCAAATAAGTATAAATATCAGCCCCTCGGAAAGCGTAAATCGCTTGCTTCGGGTCGCCAATCATAAAAAAGCCTGTTTCAGGCAGTGGCGCTTGCACTTGGTAGATGCGGTTGAAAATTCGATATTGTACGGGGTCGGTGTCTTGAAACTCATCGACCAATGCCACGGGGAATTTGCGACGAATCGAGCTTGCCAATGCATCGCCACGGGTGGGATGCTGCAAAGCCCGATCTAAGCGAACTAACAAATCGTTATGGTAAAGCTGTTGCTGGCGCAGTTTCTCTTGCTCAATACGTTCTGCCAACCATTGTGCGGCATGAATCAATAATGGCTGTTTCGCGCGCGGCAGCTGGGCTAATTGCTGTTCTAAATCCCGTAGTGCTAAACAGCAATGATGCTGACTATCAGCGTCAGCTTCGTTTTTCCAAACACTTAGGTCAAGCCCTGCCATGCGCTGAAATGAGGTGCTTTCAGCATTGATACCCGTTTGTTCTGCTTCGCTGTTTTGCCACTGTTTTAATTTATCAATCACGCCTCCGCGGTGGCTGCTGTTTAACTTTTGCGCGTGAATACGCTTCTCTTTTGCTGCTTGATTAAACAGATCCTCAAGCTGCTGAGCGATATTCTGCTCACGCCACTGCTGTTTTAAAGGCGTAAGAATAGCGGCTTTTTCTTGTTTGATCTGGCTGAATAGCTGGTCAAGATCAGAAATTGTCCCTGCATTGAGCTGATCCACCACAGGTAACAAGTTTTTAACTTTTTCGATCAGTTCATTAGGCGTACTGAACACTTCAAACACTTGTACCAATGCATTTTCATCTAAGTGCAAGCAGAAGCTGCGCCAATAATCTTCTGCCGCCTGCTGTAGATAGTCGGCATCCGTTTGAATCAGCTCTTGACCAAAGGCATTGCCGCTGTCAAAAGCGTGCTCGGTTAAAATGCGATAACACCAGCTGTGAATTGTCGAAATTGCCGCCTCGTCCATCCACTCTGCCGCCAGTGCCAGCTTACGAGCCTCTGCGGATAACGCTCGCCCTTGTTGAACCAAGGCAGCTTTAAGCGCCAATAAAATCGAATCAGCCTCAGCAGTTAAGGTGCTTGCTTCTGGTTGGCTCAGTAACTCAGCGGCCTCTACTAGGCGCAAGCGAATGCGCTCTCGCAGCTCTTGAGTGGCGGCATTGGTAAAAGTTACCACCAAAATATTAGGCGGTAACAACGGCTTATCAAATGCGCTACTTTCATCAGATTCGCCTGTTAGCGTTTGTCCATGCTGTAGCACTAAACGAAGATACAGCAGTGCCAAGGTGTAGGTTTTACCTGTACCCGCACTGGCCTCAATTAAGGCCGAGCCTTTTAGAGGAAAGGTTAGGGGATTTAAAATCTGGCTCATGCTTTGGCCTCCTGTGCATACAGCTTGCCATAGGCTTGCTCACTTAACTCAGCAAGGCCTAGAGCGCCTCCTTGTCGTAATAGTCTGCACTGGCAGAGGCTATTAAAATCAGCAAACTCTCGGCTCAGATAAGCGCTATATAGCAGGTCTTTATCAAAAGCTTTCACAAAGTAATCCGCCAGTTTGGCATCGGTATCTGCTCTGTCTAAGGCGCAGCCCTCTGGTTGTAAGCCTTGCTGATATAGATAAGCCAATCCGGTGTTTAAGGCCAAAGGTATCGGCTGTTGCATACCCAGCCACCAAAGCTGCAACAGTTGGCGCAGTTCTGCCTCTGCGACCTCTGCTGATAGCGGTGCAAAAACAGCCTCGCCTGCAGGGCTAAGTAGATGGGTTGTAACACTAGGATAAGAGACCGATGCCACCAGATGTTTTAACCAAGGCAGCACATAATTACGCCATTGTGGTGCGCGATTTTTACGTAACGAGCTGCTACTTAGGCAAATCTGCCCATAGTCGCCTTGGCTGGTTTGATAAAGCTCTGAGGGCAGTGCTTCAAATTGCCACAACTTTGTTTCGTTATTGCTTACCGCCTGTACCGCCAAATGCAGTGGCGCCAGATTATCGACGCTATTCAAATACTGCATTCGTAAATTGTGCCACTTTTGATACAGTTCTGGCATTTTCTGGAACTGTTGCTTGGCTTGATGTTGCCCCAACGCCCCAGCAATTAGCACCCCTTCACGCTGTTTTTGCGCGATAAACTGGTCTATCTGTATGGCAAAGTCGTCTTCGGTTAAACCCATCTGAAAACTTTGGCGAATCAGCTGATCTTTTAAAGCCCAGTTGCCTAAACCATCAAAAGCATAGGTTTCTGTTTCTGCCGCCAGTTGAATCTCTTCTGGTGGATAGATCTGTAAACGCTGATTAAAAAAAGCATCCACGGGGCTGCGTAAAAAATCACTGAGTTGTTTAATATTAACGGCACTTTCTGGATACCAAACTGAAAGCGGACGCTGTTGTTCAGCTTGATCCGCTCGGTCATGTACCGCTCGCCACTCTGCACCATAGGTGAACAGGCGTGCATCGCGCGTGGGTTTAAAATATTCAGGGCTGAAGGGCTGCATTGGATATTCAGTGGTAATGGCCGCTAGAAAATCAGCCCGCTCTTGGTTGTGGTTGTGATTACGGTTGTGGCTTGAATTTTGACTATGACCATCAGTCCCTGATTTTAAGTGCCAACCAGCGGCCAAGTGGTCGCGCAGCTGACCTACCAAGACCGAGGGTGGCATGCTGCTGTTATCTTTAATATTGCGCCCCACCCAACTGATCACCAGCTTGTCACGAGCAGAAAGTAGCGCCTCAAGCAACAGGTAGCGGTCATCATCTCGACGGGAACGGTCTCCCGGTCGATAGTGATCTGCCATTAAATCAAAATCTGCGGGGCGATTACTACGGGGATAATCACCATCATTCATGCCCAAAAGCCAAACCTGCTTGAAAGGCACAGCACGCATCGGCATTAAAGTGGCAAAGTTAATCGAACCTCCCAAGAACTTCTGTGTTAGCGTGGGTTGGTCAATTTGCTCCAGTAGGTTGTCTGCAACAATACTCAGCGGTAAGGCTTGATTTTGGCTGTTAGCATCTTGGCTAAATTGTTGAATACGTTCTAAGCCTTTTTCGATCTGCTCCAACGCCCACTGGTCAGTGTCATGGCTGGCTAAGAAAAACCTGTCTAACAACTGGTGTAAATGTTCTGCCCACTGGGTGGCGTTATGGCTTGTTTTCTGTAGTTGCCACCAATATTCCAGTTGATCAATCAATTGCACCAATGCGCCTACAAGGCTGGCCTCTAAACCGCCTACTTCGGCATAAGGTTGTATCTCTTGCCAATGGTCAATGTGTTGTCCGGTGGCAAAGCCTAACAACATACGCTTAAGCCCAAAGCGCCATGTATTTTGGTCTTGTTGCTCTGGCAGGCCAAAGTCTAATTTTTGTTCAGCTTTAAGCCCCCAACGAATTTGCGCGCCTTGCACCCAATGTTGAATGCGTGGTAGTGCATCAGGACTTAACCCCATACGATTTAACACCGCAGGCACTTCAATAAAATCTAATAGCTCGCTGACGGTGAAGCGCGAGTGCTCAATTTTCAGTAGTTTTTCAAACGCAATCAGCAAACTATTACGATGACGTTGGCCTTGGTCTGAAATGTGATAGGGTAAAAATCGGGGATCAGAATAAGCATGTCGGCCAAAAACCGCGTCAATATGAGGTGCATAGAGATTAATATCGGGCATCATCACCAAAATATCGCGCGGGTCTAACTTTTGCCCCTTGCGAGCCGCTTGCTCAAACTCTGCCAATAACTGGTCTTGCAGTACCTCTACTTCCCGCTGCGGGCTATGAACAATGCTAAAACGGATGCTTTGATCGCTCTCAGGTGCTATCTCACACTGTAAACCTTGCCGCTCTTTCAAACTACGCAGCTGCAAAATATCCTCTTGTAGCTGAGCAAGCAGATGGGAGCGATCAGGGCTGACACAGGGCGAAAATAGATCAATACGACCATCGAAAAAGCTTTGGTACTGCTCTTTCTCATCTTGCTCATCTAATAGGTGCAAATAGTCACGCCCTTGCTTACCCCAAGAGGCTAACAATGGGTGCCCATATTGATGAAGTTCCGCTTCATTGAAACCTGTAACACTGCCCTTGGTGCGTTGATGGCGCTTATACTCTTGCCGTAGTAACTCGCGCCCTTCAATAATATCCCCCCAATACAACTCGCTCGGATTGTTCACAAAAAGTAAAACTTGGCTTAAATGAGAGATCCCCTTCAGCACCTCTAAGGTTTGTTGAGGTAGAGAAGAAACACCAAACACAATCACCCTACGGGGCAACTCTTCAGGGCGGTTGTCCCAAGTGCAATGCTGGGCATAGGTTAAAAACTGCTGATGGGTTTCAGAGCGGCTATGATTTAAAGTCGTGTCTTGATTAGTCTGCTGCGTCTGAATATCTGCACTCACTAGGCGCCACAAAGCGGGTTGCCAAAGTTGCTCGGCACTGAGCGGCACCTCAACCCCTTGTTGATTCAATAGACTATCGCGTCCCGTTAACCAAAGATTTAGCCAATCTGCACGATAGACTTGATACTGATCAAACAGATCAGACAATACTGCACTTAAGCGATAACAGCGTTTTTGTTGATCGGCTACATTATCCCCCGATTCCGCCAAAAAGCTTTGTAACGGCTCAAACACGGGCTGCTCTAACAGGTCACTGGTGCTTAACAAACGATAAATACGCCAAGTTAATGCTGCTTTATCGAAAGGCGAACTGGTAGGCAGCTCAGGTATCAAACTACGGTATGCCTGCCAAATAAAACGTCCGGGAAGATCAACCTGAACCGCAGCCGCAATGCCAAACCCTCTAACATCAGCTCCATCAGAGGCCGGCTCTGCCAATGCCAACTTTAGCCACTGCGCGATACCATTACTTTGTACAAGAATCTGTTCATTCTCTAACGGCTGTAAAGGGTAACGCTCGATCCAATCCACCATAACATGGCGTAAATCTTCAAGGTGATTACCTTGAATCACCATAAAACCCGTAGGCCATTCCGAAGCACTGTTGTTATTGGCCGCCACTGTTAATCTCCCTAGTTAGAACTATGGCAGATCATAACATTTTGGGTGCGATAAGGGATTGGGGGGGAGGTACATACTGGAGTATTTCAAGCATCCAAGAGATAGACATGGCATAAAACGATTGGTTGGATCAATGAATAACTATTCTTTGAAACCGCGAGATCTATCAAGAATGGCAAAAGCGATTATCAGCTCTTGCCATTGGTAGCTCTAACTCGTTGCAGCTACAGCAGTGACAAAACAGTTTCTGCGCTACTTTGATCCACGCCTTTAGCATCAATCCCTAAAGTTTTAACAATGCCGTTTTCAATAATCATGGCATAACGCTGCGAGCGAACACCAAATTTAACGGCTGTTAGGTCTTGTGCTAAACCCATAGCTTGGGCGAATTCTGCCACACCGTCTGCCAACATGATAATTTCATCCGCATTTTGAGCCTTACCCCAAGCACCCATTACAAATGCATCGTTCACAGAGGTGCAAATAATCGCATCAACGCCCTTTGCTTTAATTGTATCAGCATGTACAACAAAGCCTGGCAAGTGAGTCATTGAACAGCCCGGTGTAAAAGCGCCTGGAACGGCAAATAGTACAACCTTTTTGCCTAAAAGCAGATCGTCTGTATTAACAGCCTCAGGCCCTTTTTCACTCATTACTTGTAATGTGATGTTAGGCACTTTTTCACCAATTTGAATGGTCATACTTTACCCCTTATGTGCAATTGATTTTACTTAACCTACCCTGATGCTGCGGCTTTTGTTGATATTAGTCAATTAACGCAAAGGAGATCATTGCAAAATAAATTGTCGGCTTGATCACATTATTTTGAATAATTGCTTAAGCTATTTCCATTTCAGCCGTTAGAATGAGGTGCAGGCCTACACAGACAAGGAGAACCCTATGGATGTTTCAAGCAGTACTGCAAAATCAGTTGGACAGCAAGACCCTTTGCTGGGAGTTCAGATTAAACTGTTCAAATCGGCTCAAGATACCGCACAGAGCACCATTGAAACGCTATTAAGCTCAGTCAATGCTGTTCAACCTGCGCAATCTGTTGAACCGCATTTGGGGAGCAAGCTGGACGTACGTGCTTAAACAGCATGTTTAGCTTTGTAAAACAGGAAAGGGGCTTAGTGCCCCTTTCCTGTTCCTAGCGAATTGGCAGGTTTAGATTAGCTTGGTGAGTTCAAGTTCTTGGGTGTCTAGAATTTTTTGAACTTTGATCCACTCATATTCACTCATAATCAGATTGATCTCTGGCTGCTCTTTTAACAACACTTTATCTTCAGACATTAAAAGCCTTACCACAGGACGAGTGCGTTTTTCAGGGTTTATCTCTGTCACTATTGCGATTTGCCCTGTGTTGAGCTGAACTATACAACCCGGAGGATAAACGCCGAGTGCCTGTATAAACTTTTCAACCAAAGGCCCATCAAAAAGCTGATGTCGCCATGCATAGAGTTTTGATAATGCATGGGTTGGTGTTGTTTTTGAGCTAAAAAAACGTTCGCGAGTCATCGCTTCATAAGTGGTTGTAATACCAAGAATACGGGCAAAAAGTGGTATCGCGCGCCCTTTCAAACCGTATGGGTAGCCAGAGCCATCATAACGTTCGTGGTGGTAAGCAATCATATCTTTGATATCAGCAAGATTATCGTGGTGAGCAACCATGCTAACACCATCAATAACATGCTGCTGAATAATAGCTTTCTGAGAAGCGTTCAAAGTGCCTTTATGGTTCAATAAAGAAGCTGGAACCCG
>NZ_FUXG01000033.1 GCF_900167095.1 Oceanospirillum multiglobuliferum | reverse complement strand
AGCTGGAGTGTGACCTACTGGAAATGGACGGTGAATCAGATCATGTTCACCTGCTGATAGCTTATCCGCCGAAGCTGGCGATCAGCGTCATGGTGAACAACCTGAAATCGGTTTCATCACGCCGGATACGCATACTCAATACCCATATCCCCCGGCAAAGCAAAAGTGCAGCGCTCTGGTCACGTTCTTACTTTGCCTGCAGTGCAGGCGGGGCAACGATCAAAACACTGAAAGAGTATGTGCAAAGTCAGGCGACACCTGATTAGAACCGCTGCGCGGTTCCCGCTTGTATCCCCGCCCGATTGGGCGAGGGTTTACGCGGAGTTTTGCTAATCTTGATAACGGCACCTTCACCGCTTACCGATTTAATATCACTGATCTCCGGCTGCATAGACCCGATAATACTGGTCAGCGGGATAATATAAATTTCATCACCTAGTGCTACAGAGAGGCCGTCCAAAATCGCGAGAGTCAACGGTAAACGAATACTAATTCGTGTACCTATGCCTTCTATAGACTCAATTTCTAGGCGGCCACCTAACGATATAATGTTTCTCTTAACAACATCCATGCCAACACCGCGACCAGAAACATCAGTTACAGCGGCCGCAGTTGAAAAACCAGGAGCAAATATCAGCTGCCAAATTTCAGAATCTGGCATTGACTCTGATACAGGTAAGCCTTTTTCCATAGCTTTAGACAGAATACGTTCTCTATTTAACCCGCCGCCATCGTCTTGTACCTCAACAACAATATTACCCCCTTGATGTGAAGCTCTGAGTAAAATCGTTCCTGTTTCGTCCTTGCCTTGAGCAGCTCGAGTATCAGGCGACTCTATACCGTGATCTAAGCTATTGCGAATAAGGTGAGTTAGAGGATCTGCAAGCTTTTCAATCATGCTGCGATCTAACTCTGTATTTTCTCCCACCAACTCAAGCTTAACCTTTTTGTTCAACTTACTTGCAAGGTCACGTACAACCCTTGGGAAACGGCTGAAGACAAAGCTTATCGGCATCATACGGATAGACATTACGGCTTCTTGCAGGTCTCGAGTGTTTCGCTCAAGTTGAGCCATGCCATTGACCATTCGCTCATGAATAATAGGGTCAACCTCTGTTGCTATCTGCGCTAGCATCGCTTGCGTAATAACAAGCTCCCCTACTTGGTTGATCAATTGATCAACCTTCTCCACACTGACACGAATAGAGCTGTCTGCTCCACTGTTATTCTTGGCTGCTGGTGTCGTAGCCGACTTACTTAGAGCCTGCTGACTTTGAGCTTTAGCTTTTACTGCTGGCTTTTCTTGCTTCTCAGCAACGCTTTTATCGGCTACTGGTTCAAAAAAACCGTAACCATCAAACTCTGTTTGCTTATTGGTATTAGGCTGAGGGGTAGCTTTGGCTTCTTTTTGATCTACTACGTCAGTAGAATCCGAAGGCTCGGGAAGATCGTCAAAGAAACCATAGCCTGGGTCTACTTCCGCTTGAGTAGATTTGCTATCTGCATCGTTAGGCGTGTTAGCTTCACTTTTCTCCGCTGTTGCACCATCGTCTTCATCGAAGAAACCGTAGCCAGCATCTTGTTCTACTACTGTACTATCTAGTGCATCGTCAGAGCTGTCTAAATCATCAAAAAAGCCATACCCTAGCTCATCCACTTCTTTCTCAATTGCGGCACCAACATCCTCAAAAAAGCCAAAACTACCATCTTCAGCAGATAGCTCTTCATCAAAGGTAAATTGATCGGGCGGCACAATAAATGAAATGAGTTCTTTGATATCGCTTTCTGATGAGTCTGTCCGTAAAGAAAACAGCCAGCGCTCACCGCCTGCTTCAACCGAGTCAATAACAGTTAGCTCGCCTAGTTCTTGTAATGACTCAAAAAGAATATTGGTATCTTCGCCAATATCTGGAAAACCGATCACAAAGGAGTGTGTAACAATAGAGACTGAGGGTTGCTGCTTGGACACGGGTTCAGATATTGGCGCAGAAGGCGCTGACATAGCCCGTTCAGTAGTTTTACCTCCAGCAACGACCTCTTCACCCTTAGCTTTTGCAAGTAAATTATGCAAATCATCAATTACAGCTTTAGAAGGTGTTAAATCTGGTTCCAAGCCCTCTTGATGAGCGTTGAGCAACCCTGAAAGCACATCCCCAGCTTTTAGCGTAACATCAACCATCTCGTCCGTTAGGCTAGTCTCACCTTTTCGCACTAAATCTAATAACGTCTCTAGCTCATGGGTAACATCGGCCATATCATGAAAGCCAAAAGTGCCGCTATTGCCTTTAATAGAGTGTGCAGCTCTAAATACGGCATTCATATCATCCATATCAGGTGACTGCACATCAATATTAAGCATCAGGCTTTCCATTGTGGCCAGATGCTCGGCAGTCTCCTCGAAGAAGAGCTGGTTAAATTGGCTTAAATCAAATGACATGACTCACCCATCTAGGTTATCCAGTGCGGTAGAATTACCCGATCACCTTTTTCACAACTTCTAACAGTTTGGCAGGGTCAAAAGGCTTAACAAGCCAGCCTGTTGCCTTTGCCGCACGTCCTTTTGCCTTCATATCATCACTGGACTCTGTAGTTAACATCAATATAGGTGTACTACGGTATTGAGGTAGTACCCTTAAGGACTGAATCAATGTTAAACCATCCATTTTTGGCATATTCTGATCTGTCAAAACCAAGTCAAACTTGCCAGACTTTGCCTTGTTCAATCCATCTTGTCCGTCAACGGCTTCAACCACCTCGTAGCCTGCGCCTTTGAGTGTGAATGCCACCATCTGACGAATAGATGCTGCATCGTCGACCGTCAGAATTTTTTTGGCCATAAGTTCCTCCAAACACCTATTATTGAGTCGCTAAAATAGTTCAATATCACCGGAGCCCATATCATTATGAGAAACGGGAGAATGCTTCATACTGTTAATTTTTTCTCTCGTCTCGTGCAAACGCTCGCGAATATGACTGAGAATTTCATCAGATGTCTTAGCTGAATCAGCCTTCGTTAAATGAGCCAACTCTTCCATCATGTCGTGAATCATATCAAGACGTGTTCTGGTATGTTCTAGTAGCTGAGAGGTCATATCTTGAAACTGCAATCCAGTAGTTGCACGATTGATATTCTCTTCAACCTCTGCTGCTAAGTAGCGTTGCTGTTCTAAAGCTTGAGCAGAGTTATGGTTGATCTGCTCAAGCTGCTCCATTACTTGCTCAATGCGCTTTTTAGAAGAGCTGGCAAAACCCATATCTACAGAGGATATCTTTTGAATAGAGTTGTCTGCATTAGAAAACGAGCCATGTAAGGCTGTCATTAAGCCACGAATCTGGTCACTGAAGTGCGTGGTTTTCTTAGATAACGAACGAACTTCATCGGCAACAACAGCAAAGCCCCTACCCGCATCGCCTGCGCGCGCAGCTTCGATAGCAGCATTAAGCGCTAGAAGATTAGTTTGATCTGCAATTTCATCAATTTCATCTAGCAATTTTACAATGCCACCAATTTTGCCCGCCATTTCATCCATAATATCAACCAAGCCCATCGCAAACTTACTGGCCTGCACCGCATTATCCATGAAAACTTCAAATGTCTCTGTGGTATCTGAAATAAAATTGGCAAAAATCGAATCGACGTTTTCTCCGCCAGCCAGTTGCTGTGTGATTTGATTGGTAAGCGATTGCTGCTCTTGGGTTTTAGCATGTACTTCGGTGAAATTTTCAATAAGCTGATGAATGGCCTGATCAAGCAAACCTTTAACCTGATCTATTTCTGCACGAGATTCTTTGAACTCGGTGGACAAGCTCAAAGAGAACTCATTGAAAGTGTTTGCTGTATCTTTGGCTAAATCAGGAGCTACATTAGCATTATCAACAAAATCTGTTGGAAGCGAGGCTAATAAAACTGTGGGCAAAACAGATAAAGCTATAGCGACAAAAAATACTAAGTTAGAGTTTAAATCAAAATAGAGACCTGTAAACCAAACAGAAATCGCTAGAAATAAGCCCAGCAACACTCTCTCACGGCGCTGATTCCTAATATTTTTACGCCCAACCTGACTCATCCGATACTCCTGTAACCTTTCACACTGACTATAGCACTAAAAAGGATATAGCCACTTATAATTGTCAATTTCTACTGGCACCCTGAAACGAGACAAAGGTAACACAGGTTGTTCTATTTAGTCATGTTTCATATTATTGAATACATTAGCATTTTATACACATAGACACCCGTTACTTGCTGCCCCACCTAGGCTTCAGCCAGTCTTCCACCATACTAGCAGGCATTGGCCGACTGAATAACCAACCCTGTTGCATTTGCGCTCCACCTCGTACTAAATAGGCGGATTGCTCCTGTGTTTCGACACCCTCAGCCACCACCTCTAGCTTCATGCTACTTGCAATTGAGAGAATGGCATCAACTAAAACACTGTCATTTTTAGAACTATCAAGATCAAAGACGAACGATTTATCTATCTTAATGATACTTAACGGCAGCTGCTTTAAATAGCTTAGCGATGAGTAGCCTGTACCAAAATCATCAATGGCAATTTTAAAGCCTTGGTCTCTGAGCTGCTCTAGCTTCTTAACAGGCTCCCCAGTCGGATCCATAAATAAAGACTCTGTTACCTCCAACGTAATCAACTCAGATGGCAAGTTATACTGCTGAACAATATCTATAAAATGTTCGGTGTGCGCATCTTCAGCACTAATTTGCTTTGATGATAGATTCACCGCAACACAAATACCGGGCATACTCTTTTGCCATAAAGACGCTTGCTTTACCGCTGTCTCAAACACCCATAGGCCAAGTGGAATAATTAAGCCTGTCTCTTCTGCAAGGGGGATAAATTTATCCGGTGAAATCATGCCGCGCTCAGGATGTACCCATCGTATCAAAGCTTCAACTTTTACCGGTATACCTTGCTGATTCACAATAGGCTGATAGTGCAACTCAAACTCTTTATTGCTAATAGCATGCCTAAGATCATTTTGTAGTAACTGCCTTTCTTCCGCCTCTGTTTGCATTGCTGGTGTAAAAAAGCGATAGGTTCTGCGGCCAGCAGACTTAGCTGCATACATCGCTTGGTCAGCATTTTGCAATATGCGCTTCAACTCTTGGGCATCATCAGGGAAAATCGTAATGCCTATACTGGCCGAAATATGCGCCCTGTTATCACCCAATACAAAGACTCTGGATAGCTCTTCAATGATATTTTCCGCCACCTTTCCAGCGTCAGCCACTGAGGTGAACTGCGGCAACATTAATGTAAACTCATCCCCCCCCATACGCGCTACGGTATCAGATTCTCGGGTCGCTCTTTTAAGCCTCTCGGCTACTGATATCAGCAATTGATCGCCCGCTTCATGACCCAAGGTATCGTTCACCTCTTTAAAGTGGTCAAGATCAATAAACATGACTACCCCACGGGTACTATTCCGTTTCGAGTTTGCAATTGCTTGATTTAGACGATCGTTAAACAAAACCCTATTAGGTAGCGCGGTAAGTGCATCATAATTTGCTTGATAACGAATAAGTTCTTCTTGCTCTTTACGATCAGTGACATCAGAAAATACAGCAACATAGTTTTCAACATCACCTCTAGCATTTTTCAATACAGTGATTGATAGCCACTCAGCATACAGCTCACCATTCTTACGTTTATTCCACACTTCACCCTGCCAACGACCTTTGTCGCGCAGTGATTCCCACATATCCTGATAAAACTCTGGGTCTTGTTTGCCAGAACTTAGCATTTTAGGGTTAAGCCCCTTTACCTCTGTTTGACGATAACCTGTTATACGCGTAAAGGCCTCATTCACTGAAACAATCTGATTATTAGCATCACTTACAACAATCGCCTCTGCTGTATTTTCGAACACAGATGCGGCTAACTTTAATCTTTGGGTACTCAAATTACTTTCCGTAATATCTTCGCCAATGCCCGCTATGTTTTTCACATGACCAGCTGCATCAAAAGTTGCAAAACTCATGTTTCTAATCCAGCGGATACTGCCATCTGGCCTTAATACTCTAAACTCAATTTGCTTTAAGGACTCGCCCTGATTTGATAACTGGTCACCCACAAACTGCCTATCTTCAGGATGAATCATTTGAAAGAAGCTTAAACGCCCTTCTAACACATCTCGACTGCTCATATGCGTGATTTGATCAAAACCACGACTCAGAAAATCAACACCAGACCAGTCTGGTTTAGCCAGCCAAAAAACACCTGGAGCATGCTCTGCAAATAAACGAAAACGCTCCTCACTATCTGTCAATGCCGCTTGTGCATCTAACATAGCGCTAATATCTACCAGATCAACAACAAAGCATGCCTCTCCGTCATAGTGGATTTTCTGTAGACCCGCTAGAAATGTAACCACTTTCTGATTGTCGGCACGCCTTAACATTAACTTGTAGTTATTTAATGTTTGATCAATCTCAACTTGCTTCAATAAGAGTTCACGATCATGTGGGTCAGGATAAAAATCTCGAATTGAGCGGCCGACTAAAGCGTCAGGAGAAATGCCCAATAATCGCTGACAGGAGGGGTTACAGAAGCGCACCAACCCATCTTGAGTACGAGTAATCATAATCAGGCTTTGAGCCGCATCGGTTACTGCTCTTAGCTGTGACTCTCGCTGCTTTAGCTGTCGCTCAATACGTTTACCATGGGTCACATCCTGAAAAATACCAAACACCTGTATAGGCTTTTTCTCGTGATTAAGCTCAACGTACCCTTCGCTATGCAGCCACCTAAGTTCACCATCTAACCGCAAAATTCTAAAGTCAATTTGATAGCGCCCACCAGCCTTTAAGGCTTCTTGCTGCGACAGTTGAACTTGCACCAGATCATCGTTATGAACAAATTTTAGATAGCCTTTATCCCTTAGCATTGAACTTGTTAACGGTAAACCAAATAATCGAAGAGCCTCATCAGACCAAAACACCGTATTAGAGGGGATATGCCAAGACCAATTACCAATTTGTCCAACCCTCTGTGCTTGATCCAGCATACGCTGCTGTTCTTCAATTAACACAACAGACTTTAGCTCGCGCAGACGAAGCCATTGAATAGTCCCAATTACGATTAATAAAGTCACTGCTAAAACACGAATCCATGCCTGCCCTGTTAAAGGTTCCGAGAACAACTCATGAGTCGACGCAGCAAGCTGCCAGTTTAGCCCTGGAAGATTAATAAGATGTGTAAGATGCTGACGAGAAAATAGATCAGGGCTACCAAAAAAAACAGCCCTAGATTCACCTTTATCAATAGTTCTAATGGCAATATTGAACTCTTCAGCTAAGGCCAAAACCCCTGTAGATTGGTAAAGACTGTGGAGCAATATCGGAAAAGAGAGTAAACCTACAACTTGCTTGGTTTGCGCGTTTACAATTGGAATACGAACAATAAACGCTGATCTGCCTTGAACTAAAACGTGAGGCCCAGAAAGCTGTACTAAACCTGATTGCATCGCATCTTGAGCCGCTTGAAACTGCTCCGCATGCTGAGCCAAATTCAAGCCTAAAACCGTCTCGTTACCCTCCAGCGGATAAACTCTGGTCATAACGTAGTTTTCATTACTTACACCCAAGTTACTAATCAGGCTACTATTATGAAGAAAGATGCTGGCAATTTGCTCAAACTCAGCGGGTGGCAGATTTTGGTTGATTGAAAGGTAGGTTGATAGGCCTTTAGCGCTGACAATACTAGACAGAACCGTGCTTTCAATACGGGCAGACACTTCTGATAGGCGAGACTGAATCTCAAGCGCACGCTCTTGATTACGCTGATCTTTTAAGGTGTTTTCAAAATAGACCGTGGCAAAAACCACCGCTGCCATTGCTAAAAACATCATCAGCCAATTGACAAAGTAAGCGCGACTATTCACTCAAAAAAAACCTTAAAGTACAATAAATTAGCTTAATGTTAGCAAAAATACATTGTGAAGTAATCTTTACTCGACAACTATACCTTACAACTGTCAATACTAACCTCTGAGTTAGCCGTAATTTTGCACTGCTAACACTTGGGCCGGATAATCAAAAAATTCCTTTTAATTTAAGAGCTGACTAAAGGTTGGCAACAAGTATCGCACCTAGATTTAGAGTAGCCCCTCAATGTAGTCGTCTAATTCCTCACCCGCAAGGTGTACGATAACGCCTTCAGGCAACTGGTTGAGCAACAATCCTGAATGCAACACGACCAACAAACGAGAGCTTAACAAGCGCCCAGCCTCATCCAAATAAGCAATGATATCTCCAAGTGCAATATCATTCATCGCTTCATCGAAAATCATCAAACTATAATCATGCTGCAAAGCATACTCTAAAAACTGCATAGCGCTATCAGCATGTTCAACCCTATCTTTATGCATCGCTAAGCTTCGCCCAAGTTTGGGGCAACATAGCTCAATATCAGCAGCGGCTGTGCCATACAAAATATTCTGCCCCTCTTGGACAATCTCCTTCAGATCCAAAGTCGTAGGGGCTATCTCAAGACTATTATCGCCACCATTACAAAGGGGCAGCTGCACCCAAAAACAGCTACCTTCACCTAAAGCACTACGATAACTCAAAGAGCCTTGCATCATTTCAGCAAGACGCCGACTGATAACCAAGCCCATGCCCGTACCCTCTATATCGCTACCTTCAGCATGTAAACGGTTAAATGACTCAAACAGATGAGCTTGTTCTTCTTCAGCGATGCCATGACCTGTATCACTAACGGCTACTTCTAAAAACTGATTCAATCTAAGCGCCAGTTCAACACGCACAGTACCTTTGGGCTTATTGTACTTGATGGCATTTGAAAGCAAATTCAGTAGAATTTGCTTCACACGTACCGCATCCCCTCTAACGCTATAATTTGAAAGCAAAGAAGGTTCCAATATCAATTGTACGTCTAACTGTTCGGCCATAGGTTCTACTGTTGCGATACAGCTTTCGACAAGGCCAGCAATATTAACTGGGGCTACCGTTAACTCAATACGCCCAGACTCAATACGTTCTAAATCAAGCACTTCATTGATCAACACCATGAGATGATTTCCAGCTTTGTCAATCTCCTCTAAGAAAGCCTTAGGCTCATCTTCTTCAGGGTGAAACTCTTTCAATAAATTAGTAAAGCCCAGAATTGCATTCATTGGTGTACGTAATTCATGGCTCATGCGCGATAAGAACTCTGTTTTGGCGCGACTGGCGTTTTCTGCACTTGTTTTAGCTTGTAATAACTGCACTTGAGTTTCCGCTATTGCATCAGCATTATTCATTGCGGTAATCAAATTGGCACATGTTGTTAGCATAGGCCGTAGAAAGTCGACCAATTCTTGGTTATAACCTTGTGCACGATTTGCAATACCGACCATACCCAACATTTGATCTCGAACCATAATAGGTATACCGAGATAGCTATTGAGCGCAGGGTGGCCAGCAGGAATACCTCCTGAACGCGGGTCGTTAGCAGGATCATTGCTCAACACAAGCTCAGCTGTCTTCAAGGTATGGCCGAATAATGTTTCTAAATTATGAAACTCTAGGCCTTCCTTTGCTTTACTTTGATATAAACGCCTCGTTTCTTCATTCCAAGAAATATCCGTCATAGCAAAAGTTTTAAGATAAACCTGATTTTCAGGGGTATAACAAACCTTGCCAATAAAACCGTATTCACTTTCTGTCAGCGACAGCAGCTCTTGCAACAATGTTGAGAACACCTCCGTTTTGTTCGCCTGTGAGAAATAGCGTAACTGAGTGGTGTAGATCGAAGCTAAAAGGCGGTGATGCTGATGTAAACTTCTCTGCGCCTCCACTCTTTCCGTAATGTCTGAATAAACGCCCAGCACACCAATAGCGCATTGTTTTTCATCAATAATAGGGAGTCGGCTAATTTCTATCTGGCGTACCTTGCCGTTATTCATTTGATAGCTCAGACTTTCATTCAGCCTCGACCTTCCACTGAGCATTACTGAGCGATCAATATTAGCGATTAACTTCGATTGCTTCGTATCTTTATAAATATCCTGATCATAACGCCCTAGAATTTCATCTACTGGCAAACCAATATCTTTAGCAAAACGGCTATTAATACCTGCATATTTGAACGAGCTGTCTTTCCAGTACACGCCTGATGGAATCGTATCTAACACCATTTTCAGCATATTGCGCGCATCATTTAATTCACTTTCGCTCTTTTTTCGGGCGCTGATACGCTGAATATGACCGATGACGGTAGCCACCTTTTGTTCCTGTTGAATTGGCGTACCTTGAATAAGAACCCACTCATAGCTATCAGCGGAGGCAACATGATGATTATCATCAACAAGAGGAGAGGTCACTCGGCATTCATAGTAAAACGACCTGTTCTCTCTAATACTTTTTTGTATGTCGACATAAAAAACCTCTAACTCCTCGGCTGGAATATGTGCGGTAAATGCAGACATAGACAAAGTCAAAGAGCCTTTGGCAACACCCATTAACTTTAAAGCCATTGAGGTGCATATCACCTGATCTTGAGCCACATGCCACTCCCAAGTACCAATAGATGCAAACGACTGACTAAGCTCTAAGCGTTCTTGAATGGTTTTTATGGCATTTTCGGCTTCTTTTTGCTTACTGATATCTTTAACAATAACAGTATGGGCAAAGGCTTCATGGTGGCTAAGCGAGCTGATAGAAACAGTAACGGGGAAAAGAGAGCCATCACTACGTCGTGCCAAAGACTCGAAAGACATGCCTCGACTTAGCACCAATCGCCCTTCATCAGGGCAGTTATCTGTAGTAAAGTTTTCAATTATTTGCCCTAATGGCAGCCCTAAATAATTACTAGCGCTACCACCAAAGATACGCCCCACAGCTGGATTTAATGAACGAATGATATCGTCATTATCAATAGCAAAAATTGCATCCCAAGCTGTGTCAATGATAGATCTGTAGCGTGCCTCTCGTGATTCAATTTCATGAGTTTTCTCACGATGTAACTGTTCAAGCTGCTGGCTTAAAGTTTGACGCATGGCCTGCTCTTTTTTCGCCCTACCAATATTATTATTGATAAGCACACCAAAAAAAGCGGTAATTGAAATAACAACAGCGCCAGAAAATAAGATAAAAACCTTTTGGAAGTAATCAAGCAGCCTATTCGACTCTTCAGCAGACTGCTCAACAGCAACGCCTACACCAAGATTTTTATCCCAAACCCACCCTCCCACAACAGGCTGATTTTGGTAGCTAAGATAAGGCTCTCTTACTTGGTAACCTGAAAGATCAACTTGTTTAAAAGAAATTGTTGATTTCAGCCTAGTATCATCTTGACGCTCCGCCTCAATCTTTAGCGGATAATGTAAGTGCCCACTGCCCAGTACTCGGCTAGCAGATATAATATAACCCGACATATCAAACAAATAAGCCTCCCCTGTTTCACCAAATGCACTTTTATCAAATAAACTATAAAAGCTGCTGTTCGGGTCTATTTCTAGTATCAATAAAGAGATGGCTTGACCTGTTACATTTCTCACTGGCGCTAACGAATAAAGTACTGGGCTATCACTGGCATTAACCAAGGGGGTAGACACCACTGAAAATCCAAGCCAGCCCTGTTTGAGATAACGCTCCAAAGTAGGTAACACCGCAAGAAAATCCTTAGGATCCTGATTACTGCTACTTAGCACCTTTTGATCAGGCCCTAATAAATAGTAATGTAAAAACTCCGACTGAGAGGTTAAAGGCCGCAAATAATCATTCAATGCAAAATCAGTGAGCTTTGCAGATGTGCTTGAAGATGGCGCCAGCAACGCTTCATTCATACGAATAAGCTCGGGCTGACTAGACCAATTGTACACAGCTGCTCTTTGCAGATTGTTCCAAGCGGTATAATGTTGATAAACAGTCCCCGCTTTGGCTTGCAACAAATCTTCTGTTTGCTCTAAATAGTTCTCACGTAGCTGCCAAAAGCTGGCTGTAGCAAGCCCTATAACAAGCAGGCTTGCCAAAACTAAAGAGTACAAGTGGTTTTGTTTTAAGTATTTATTTATAGTTTCCAAAAAGCACCCGTTGTTAAACTCACTGTTAATCTACTCCGATTTAAGTCTAGCACCTCTAACTATATAGACTCTCTCTCAACCCGACGCGCAAATATGTCTAGATTAAAACTTCTTTCATCTTGCGGAAAAAGCTTAATAAAAATGACATAAAACAGACACTATTCTGATACAGAACTATCTTAGCCTGCCCGTTGAAGCTTTTCTTTACCTATCTTAGTTAGGATATTTTATGAGTCGATTCGAAGCGCAAGACCAGCTTAATAACCCTGCACCAGAGACTACCGATTTTGAGCGGATTGTTTCGAATGGGCTAAATCGTCGACAGTTCATAGGTGGCGCTGCTATTGCTGGTTTAAGTGCAATGACAATGGGATGCTCCAGTTTAAACGCTGCTAGCGCATCTACTCCCAACACCCAAAAAAGCTTGATAGGCTTTAAAGCTGTACCTGCCTCTAGCTTAGACACCATTGTTGTACCTGAAGGGTATCGCTGGGATCTATTGGTATCTTGGGGCGAGCCACTATTTTCAAATGTAGAACCTTTCAAAGATGGCGGAATGGGCTCTGCTGAAGCTCAAGCATTACAGTTTGGCGACAATAATGATGGGATGAGTTTTTTCCCCATATCTGAAGATCACGCCATTATGGCCATCAACAACGAATACACCAATTACGAGTATTTATTTCCACATCAAGGCAAAGAGATGACAGCCTCCGATGTGCGCAAAGCACAAGCTGCTCATGGTGTTTCTATTATTGAAGTTCAGCGTAAAGATAATCGCTGGTACTTAGTTAAAGATTCTAAATACAACCGCCGCATCCACGCTAATACGCCAATGGAATTAACAGGGCCTGCAGCAGGCCACCCATTGATGCAAACCAGTGCCGACCCTCAAGGAAAAAGAGCACTGGGCACTTTTAACAACTGCGCCAACGGGCAAACACCTTGGGGCACCTACTTAACCTGCGAAGAAAATTTCAATGGTTACTTTGGCTCATCTGAAACGCTAAACCTAAGCCCAGAAACAAAGCGCTACGGCATAAAAACAAAAGATGCAGGCTATCAGTGGCACGCATTTGATGAACGCTTTGATTTAGCTAAAAATCCTCAAGAGCCGCATCGTTTTGGTTGGGTTGTAGAAATTGATCCTATGAACCCAAATGCAATGCCGAAAAAACGTACGGCCTTAGGTCGCTTTAAACACGAAAATGCAGCACTAACTATCAATAATGATGGCCATGTGGTTGTCTATTTAGGTGACGATGAGCGCGGAGAACACCTATATAAGTTTGTATCAAAGCAACGTTATACACCTGGCAATACAGCAGCCAACCTTGATCTATTAGAAGAAGGTACGCTTTACGTTGCACGATTCAGCAGTGAAATAGGTAAAGTATCTGGTCGAGGTGAATGGTTAGAGTTGAGCTTTGGCAAGAATGGGTTAACACCAGAAAATGGTTTTAATAGCCAAGCAGAAGTGATGATTTTTGCGCGTAAAGCAGCCACCATCTTAGGCGCTACAACAATGGATCGACCTGAGTGGGTTGCTGTTCACCCTTCAGGTAAACAAGTGTTTTGCACACTGACCAATAATAAAAATCGTGGCAAAGATAGGCAGCCTGTTGGAGGGCCAAATCCAAGAGCCAAAAACAACTACGGACAAATCGTACGCTGGCAGCCAGATCAGCAAGACCACACTCAAACTGGATTTAGTTGGGATCTATTTGTAATGGCTGGCAACCCTGAGGTTCATGCTGGTACAGCTTATGCGGGATCTGCAAATATTAACTCAGAGAATATGTTCAACAGCCCAGATGGCCTAGGCTTTGACGCAGATGGTCGTTTATGGATACAAACGGATGGCAAATACTCCAATAAAGGTGACTTCTCAGGTATGGGCAACAACCAAATGTTGTGCGCAGATCCTACAAGCGGTGAAATTCGACGCTTTTTAACAGGCCCTATTGCTTGTGAAATTACAGGCTTGGCATTCTCACCAGACTACAAAACGCTGTTTATCGGCATTCAACACCCCGGTGAAGAGCTTGAGCCATCACACTTCCCTCAAGGTGGTAACCACACTCCTCGCTCCTCTGTTATTGCCATACAAAAAGAAGATGGTGGCATTATCGGAAGCTAAACTGTGCCGCCCTTAGTGGCTTGAAAGGTACATGTGGAGCAATAGGGCAGATAACAGGTCCTATTGCTCGCTAACAAATAATAACATTAACACCACAATGCCAAGGGTTTGCCCTAGGTTTTTAATTAGGTAATATCCTTTACAATTAATTTTAAGTACATAATAAAAATTGGCTTAGATGAGCTAGCTTTACTTCTGTTCAAGGATGACAAAATGCAGTCTGAACAAACAAAAAATAGCTATATTGGCTTAAAAATCATATGGTTCATGAGCGCATCAATATTGGTCTATCGTATAGCTAAATCATTAGGCTGGTTTTGAAAATGCATCAGGCTTTTCTGAGACATACCCCGTCCTCTTTTAGCAAAACGTCTCTTATTCACTAGACTATCGCCAGACAGGGGTTTCAATTCTTGGCTAAAGCGGCTAATTTATACGTAATATTTTATGCTATTTAAGGTAAGTCATTGAAATATGGCTGATTTCCAATTATCTCAACTTTCTCTAAGCATCGGTCTTAAAGATGACGCGACCTTTGCCAACTTTTACCCTGGGGATAATAATCACTTGGTAGAAGCTCTGTTGGCTCAAGTTAGAGGAGAGGGTGAAGTTTTTCAGTATATCTATGGAAAAGAAGATTCTGGTAAAAGTCACCTATTGCAAGCTGTTTGCCACCTAGCCGATGATTATCAACTCAGATCTGTTTACCTCCCCTTAACAGAGCTTGCTCTAATGTCACCGGAACTGTTAGAGGGTTTAGACGAGCTTGATCTAGTTTGTATTGATGATCTCCACCTCGTTGCTGGACGGACTCGCTGGGAAACTGCTTTATTTCATTTTTTCAACAAAATGAGAGATGCTGGACGCTGTTTATTGATATCAGCTGATACTCCACCTATGAATTTAGGAATAAAGCTCCCTGACTTAGCCTCTCGTATGGCATGGGGTGTAACTTTTCCATTACAAAAGCTCAGTGATGAACAAAAAATTGCTGCGCTACAGTTAAGAACTCGCGAGCGTGGACTAGACTTAACTGATGAAGTTGCTCGTTATATCTTACACAGAGGGCCTAGAACTCTAAGAGAGCTTTTTGATCTACTCGCAGCTCTTGATCATGCATCGTTAATGGCACAACGTAAGCTGACAATCCCTTTTGTGAGAGAAACGTTACGCTGGTAATTATGGGTATAACAACTGTTTCAGCGACAGAGCTTAACCAACAATAACAACATAAGCAGAATACAAACTTTTGATTAGAGTTGAGCTGTTTTAGCAAACTTGATCAAAACAAGGAGAACGTCATGACTCAGATTTCAGACCATATTATTGGGAGTATTATTGCCCAATCTAAAGAGCTGATGCTTCTGCTAGATCCTCAAAGCTTAAGCTTTATCTACAGCAATGCTGCCGCAGAGAAATCACTAGGTTATGACGAGGGTGAAATATGCCAATTCCCTCCCCACCAGCTACTACCCGAATTTTTAACACCAGAGCTTGCTGCCTTATTGGAAAATATGGCGACCCTCCCCAATCAGAGCATGCAAATTAATACTGTTTTAATTTCTAAGCTTGCTGGGTTACGCGACTACAGTTTACAAATGCAATACGTGCAAACCGATAGCAAGCGGCTAGTGCTCATTTCCGGTGCAGATGTCACAGAGCGACTAGCTGAGACCGACTCCATACACAATTTATTAGCCAGCACGCAGATGGACTCAATGCTGGATTCTGTAACGGGATTAATGCAGCGTAGTTTTTTCTTACCTCATCTTCAGGCTGTTATAAATGAAGCATCGGATAACAATAAAGCTTTTGGACTGATGATATTGGATTTGGTGAATATTCCAGAAATTAACAGCCAATATGGTCAACCAATTGGAGATCGAGTACTTAGACATATTGGGCAAGTGGTTAAAAGGGTAGTGGATACACCTGAGTATGCTGCGCGCTTTTCGGGTAAGAAACTGTGCTTGGTATTACCCGCTGCAACAAAGTCATCTGTACAAACCTTGGTATCACATTTAATGCGGGCAATTGGTCGCTTAAGTTATGCTGAAACACCTGAGCTCAAAGTTGAAGCACGCCTAGGTATTTACTTTGGTACAGCTAAAGTTGAGCCTGAAGTGCTGCTCGCAGGGCTTGGCAAAGAGCATCGAAAAAAATGTAGCGAACAGGCTGATACATTGGTATTGCTAACGCCAAGCCTAGATACAGAGGCTGCAATATAAGCACTCAAACAGAGTTTTTCTGCAAAGACTGCTCATATTTTTGCCGCTTCAGCTGAGTAGCCGCTAACGCATAACCACCATCGGCACCATCTACAAAGTGAAAGTGCTCTGTACCTGTTTGAAATATCAAGCAGGTGAGTAGTGCCGCTTCCGAGACACTAACCCCGTAGTACAAACGTCCTGCTTTATGCTCACTCTCGAAATAAGCTTCAAGCTGTTCTCTTTGTTCGGGAGTGCCTGCTAACACCATTCGTAACATATCATCGAACTTACGATGGTCTGAATTGGCAATCATATCCATTTTATACTGCCCCCAGTTAAAGCCGCTAATATTGACATTGTGCTGCATCATAAAGCTGCCCACCATCGCGATAACACGCATCTTGATAAAATAATACAGCTTGTAAAAGACACTTTTTCCTGTACTAAACAACCTCTGCTCAGCGCGTAACTTGTCTTGAGAGAGTGTCATACGCATTTTATCGGCTTGCAGTGGATGATGTTCTTGTTGAGTGCCATAAATCTCTGCAATTTTTAATAGCACATTTTGATACATTTGGCTTTGCTGCTCCAATGTCTCACAGCGAGCCTCAATCAATATGGCTACGGTTTCACTCTTTGGACTTGGAATACGGTCCCATCGACATTGCAAACCTGAAAAATCTGCCTCCGCAGGAATATAATCTGGAATACTATAACGCTCGGTTTCTTGCTTCAGCCAATACTCGGCAATTTGTAGCCCACCACCTGTAAACGAAGCTTGTACAGCCGTATCACTCAACCTCAGCTTGCTCACTAACAAGGGTATCCCCTGTGCGCTCAATACAGCCACAGGCACAAAGCCTGTACGTAGCTTTAGGTTGTAAGCGCTTTCAGAGATTGCTGCTGTGCCTTTTAACGCTGCCAATGCAGGTTCCAAACAATCAGGAGGTACGCAAAGAGATGCGCCATCACCACCAAAAATATAAGGAATTTCAAGGCGGTTACAGGCATTAAGTACTGCAATAATAACGCTAGCACCTAAAGTATTTACATCTTGATAACGATTATTGGCAATAGCAGATGTAGAGTTAATGACATCCGCCACAAGCACATACCAATCATCAGGTATAGGTTGATAAGCATTTAACGCTAGTAGCTTATCAAAGCTATCTACGGTGATTAAATCACGGTAGAAGTTTCTGCTATCACTGGCCGTCGAAGCCCCATGAGCAAGCTTGTAGTTTTCAATAATAGTCTGGGACATCTCTACTCCTTTAATTAGGTCGCATGTGATCCTAATGTATAGGGTTATGATACGTGGAATTCACCACAATAGATGTCTGCAAAAGCTTTTTTTATTTCATTACTGGTTGAACAAACCTGTAGCAACCAATGTAGTTTGGTGATTGCGGCCTCACAGGTCATATCATAAGCACTGATTATCCCGCAGTCCGCTAACGCAGAGCCTGTGGCATAGCTCATACTGACAGAACCTTCGGCACACTGACTAAGATTGACTATAACCAAGCCTGCTTGATTGGCATCGGAGAGATATTGCATCAACTGTTTATTTTGATCAGGAGCATTACCACTGCCAAATGTCTCTAAAACGACAGCTTGAATAGGTGCCGAGAACAGCGCACTCAGTTGCATGATAGGTAAGCCAGGGTGGAGTTTTACAACGGCAATTTGACACTCTTTATATGCCAAGTGATTTAATCTTAACGTTGTTAAATAGCCTGTGCCTTTTTGGTCTGTATTTAGCAGTTGGGACTTGTTAACAACCAGCCCCCCCTCTTGCCAATAACCTAATGCCTCAGCATTTGGACTAGAAAATGCCTGATGAGAATAAGTGCTTACTTTCGTACAGCGATTACCTCTTAGTAGCTTACCGCCGAAAGCAACGACCACCTCTTGCAGTACTTGTTGTTGAGCTGACAATAAGGCACCTTCAACATTGTTTAGCGCATCTGATCCATCGGCCTCCAGTGGATATTGAGAGCCTGTTACCACTATGGGCTTTAAAAACCCTTGGGTTAAAAAGCTCAAAGCTGATGCGGTATAAGCCAACGTGTCTGTGCCATGAAGCAACACAAAGCCTTGGTATTGGTCATGCAGCTGCCAAAGCAGTTGTGCCAATTGATACCAGTTCTCCGGCTGGGCATTAGAGCTGTCAATTAATGGCGTCAGTGTGATGAGATTATATTGAGGAAGCACACTTTGCCGTTCATCTGGTAGCGCTGCCAATGCAACTTCTAAGCGCTCAGCCATATTGCCTGCGGGCGCTAAGCCTTTGTCGGTAGGCATCATGCCGATAGTGCCTCCTGCATAGATAATCGCAACAGTCGCTAAATTAGATGGCTTAATTGACTCAGGCATGGCGATATTCCGTTAAAAAGTTGATAAGACCAGAGGCTTACGGGATTATATTAAGAATCAATGCGTTATTAGAGTTTTAAGAATGCATTAGCCCTTAGTATAAAAGAAAATTCGACAAAATAATAAAACATGAGCCAACAATACTTAAAAACCGACTGGTCAGCTGATCTCAGCACCTCCACTTTGAGGACATTTAGATGTATCCCATAGAAACTGCCTCAGTGAATACATTGATCATCTATTTTGCCCATACCCCTAGCGTTAAAGTAAGTGCTTTAATTGCCAATGCTGCTGAAAAAATTAAACAACAGCTACCTGCTGTAACAGATTTGATACCGGCCTACACCTCTCTTCTAGTCTGTTATGACCTATTAAAAATTGATGCTGCTCAGTTACGCCTACAGCTAGAGCAGATATTGCAGAATTTAGAACTAGACTCTCTGCCTGCAAACAGTGGCAAGCTATTAGAAATACCTGTTTATTACTCGACAGAAACAGGTATAGACCTTTTGCCTTTGGCTAAAGCTAAAAATCTATCGGTAGAAGAAGTGATAGCCTTACACTGCGGGCAAGAGTACCGGGTTGCTGCAATTGGCTTTGCTCCCGGATTTGCTTATTTAGGTGACCTGCCAGAAGCATTGGCACAAGCTCGACACTCAACACCTCGCCTTTCTGTGCCAGCTGGCTCCGTTGCTATTGCAAATCGGCAAACAGCAGTTTATCCACTCACCTCACCGGGCGGCTGGCATTTAATTGGGCGTACAACAACTGCGATGTTTGACCGTAGCCTACCTAGCCTTTGCCCCGTAAAAATGGGAGATCGCGTCCGTTTTTACTCAATTAGCAAAGAACAGTTTTTAGATCAGGGCGGGCAGTTAAAACAGGAGGCTGTATAGCATGCTGCATCAAGGTTTTACGGTGATTCACCCTGGGCTGATGGCACAAATACAAGATGGTGGCCGCTCAGGCTTTCAACATGTTGGCCTTACAACGGGTGGGGCGCTTGATGAACACGCTTTTCAATGGGCGAATCACCTCCTGCAAAATCGCTGGGATGCCCCTGTCATTGAAATTAGTTTTGGTGGTTTAAAACTACAGTCACAAGTGGATTGTTTAGTTGCGGTTACAGGTGCAGACTTGGGCTTAAGGGTTAATGATCAGCCCATGCCTACATGGGAAATTATTGCGCTTAGATCAGGCGATCGAATCGAGTTTGGCTATCCTAAAAACGGAACACGTGCTTACCTAGCCGTTAAAGGTGGTTTTCAAGTAGCACCCAGCTTTGGCAGTGTATCTACCGTACAGCGAGAAACCATAGGTGGGCTAGACGGTTTAGGTAAAGCCTTAGGCTTCGGCGATCAACTGCCTTGTGTAGAATCAGATCATAGGCGCGACAGCAAGCTACAAAAACTAATAGGAAAGCGAGTCAGTAACAGCTATATACCCGATTACAATGCTCCACTCACCTTACGAGTCGTATTAGGCTATCAGCAACATCTCTTTCCAGCTCAAGAGCTAGAGCGCTTTTTCTCTGAGCATTATGTTATATCACCTGACAGTGACCGGATGGGTGTGCGTCTGAAAGGTGCGCCAATAAAACCGCTTACAGAAGGTATAGTCTCAGAAGGTATTAGTTTAGGGGCGGTTCAGATTCCGCCAGATGGCCAGCCTATCGTACTGATGCGAGATCGACAGACTATTGGTGGATACCCTAAATTGGGTAGTGTCTACCCACCTGATACTGGCCAGCTGGCACAACGTCATCCTAAAACAGAGGTTAACTTTGAAGTTATCAATCTACATGATGCACAGCAACAGCTGATGCGCTTTTATCGCTATTTCCGCTAAATGGCAGATGCTAAATATTCATATTGCCTAGTTGGAAAATAGTTTTGCTCAAACGCTTAAGATTAATCGTGATAAGTGACTGCTGTTAACTCATGCCCGTAGGCGTTGTTGAGCAGTAGCTGCATCTCTTTAAAAGACAGCTCTACCAGAAACTCACTACCGTTATGTAAAAAAATAGTGCAGGAAATCTCGTCGTGAATATGAATATCCGTGATGTAATCGACATTGATTAAGGTGTCATGAACACTGGATTCTTTGCAAACTGGTAGTTTCAAAAATGGGTTACGGCCGCGATTCATCTCTTATATCCCTAATCATTTGAGCAATAAGAACTAGAGTTTAGGATAATTGTTTTGCAATAGGTAGAAATACTCTACACTCACCACCAGTTGTTATTGAATAACATTTACAATGCATTATTGAAAGCTAGAGGCCAGCTATGCCGATACAAGCCATCCCTACTCACATCATCACAGGCTTTCTAGGGGTTGGAAAAACCACGGCTATTCGTCACCTGTTAACTCAAAAACCAGAGCAAGAAAATTGGGTTATATTGGTGAACGAATTTGGCCAAATAGGCATAGATCAAGCAGGCTATGAGGATCAGGATGGCATTCAAGTACAGGCTTTAGCTGGAGGCTGCATCTGCTGTAGCTTAGGTGTTGTGCTGTCTGCTAGCTTAGTTAAATTGATTCGCCGCTATAAACCTGATCGCATTATTATTGAGCCAACAGGCATTGGTCATCCCGCAGGAATTTTAGACACACTCACCAGCCCACAGTTTGCAAAAGCACTAGATGTTCGTGCATTAATCTGTTTGGTTGACCCAAGGGCGTTAGACGATGCCCGTACCCGCGAGCATGAGATTTTTCAAGACCAGCTTAGCCTAGCGGACATATTAGTCATCAATAAGACCGATCTTGCCAGCGAAGCACAAACTACCCGCTTTCAAAAAGCTGCACGCTCTATGTTTCCGCCGAAACAGTTAGTCTGCCAAGCTCAACAAGGTATTATCCCTATCGAATTACTGGCCTATGGCCGACAAGGGGATTATCGTGCAGTTGGCAGCGCAGCGGATGCAGGACACCATGCCAAATCAAGCGCGGCTTACAGCTTCAGTGCGCCCCTTGCCAATGGATTGTTGTCAAACAAGTCTAATACGCTTTCACTCAAGCCGACCAATGTAGAGCAAGGTCAAAACTTTGACGCAAGGCTACAGTCGCAAGTCAGCAAAGGACAGCCAATTTACCGCGCAGGTTCTGGAGCTGGCGTTTATACTTTGGGCTGGTTATGCCATAGCGAAGACCAATTTGATCAACAAAAAGTACTCGTATGGCTTGATCAATTGGCCGCTCAAGAACCCAGCCTGTTACGCATTAAGGCGGTATTCAGAGTGGAGAATCAATGGCTTTTTTATAACCGAGTAGGGCAAGAAAGCAGCCTATATCCCATCGCCTATCGTCGAGACTCCCGTTTCGAACTGATTAGCGAAACAGCTCTAGAACCCTCATCCCTACAAGCGAGCCTGCTAGGCTGTTTAGTCAAAAGCACTGACTGATACGCCGAATCCCCTCGTCCACTTGCTCCGGTGGACAAGCACAACAGTTGATGCGCAGATAGCGGTTATAAAGATCACTGGTTGGCGAAAACACATTACCCGGCAGAAACATCACGCCTTTTTCCAGCGCTTTTCGATGCAACGGCATTGCACTGTAAGGCGTTGGCAACTCAATCCATAAAACAAAGCCAGCCTCAGGAATTGAAACCCTAGTCCCTTGGGGAAAACGCTGCAAAATCCATTCACGTACTTGTTGGACACGATGTGCATGAATGGCGGCATTTTTCTTCGCAGCCCGCTGATACTGACCATTGCTCAGCATCTGCGCCACACTCAGTTGGCAAGGGGTACTCACACTGACATTGGTGAGAAACTTGGTTAACGCTGGCGGCTCATTTTGTCCGGCACTGAGTAGCCAACCCACTCTCAACGCAGGCGACAAGGTTTTAGAAAAGGAACCACATTGGCTCACAATCCCATAAGGGTCCAAAGCCCGCAGGGGTTTAATTCCGTTATTCTGATACACCAAATCAATATTGATCACATCCTCAATCAGCGGTGTACCGTGAGTATGACAAAGCTCAATTAATGCTTTCTTATGCTCATCTTGCATGATAAATCCTAGCGGATTTTGTCCCACTGGATTGACGACACAGGCGTTGATTCGAATAGCCGACATCATATTGGCCAGATACTTCAGATCAATACCAGTTTGCGGCGAAGTCGGAATCTCCAACGCCTTTAACCCTAAGGTTTCTAATAACTGCAAAATTGAAAAATAGGTGGGGGATTCTACCGCTACAATATCACCCGCTTTGGTGGTTTGAATCAGCGCCAAGCGCAAGGCTTCAGTACAACCATTGGTGATAAGCAACTGTTCTGGTTGGCAGTAAACCGACTTTTGTTTCAAATAATCAGCCAGTGCTCGCTGTAACACTGGTTCGCCCCCTGATGGGCTATAACCCCCATACGCCCAATGACTTTTACGGCTGATCTGTCGTTGCACTCTGCCTAACTCTGTCAGCGGTAATAATGCCGGTTCTGGTACGGCTGTACCTAGATTGATTACTGACTGTTTACGAGCCAACGAGAGCATATTCACCACCAGCTCACTGACGTTAACCCGCTCCGCACCCGGCAAAGGCGCTGGAATTTGCGGTTGTAGATCATGATGGTGATCTTGAGGGCGCAAAAAGTAGCCTGCCCTTGGCTTCACCTGCACCATGCCTTCATCAATTAACTGCTGATAAGCATACTGCGCCGTACTTAGGCTGATCTGATAGTCGTGGCTAATCTGGCGTAAGCTAGGTAAACGTTGGTTCGCTTGATAAGCTTTTTCTATTAAATCACACTTTATCTGCTGGCTAATTTGATAATACAGATTATGGCTATTGTTCGATTTTTCGGCTTTATTTGTCATCTGTATGCTCAATTTTACATCTGTATGGGGTTATTTAGCATATCTGTCACTGTTCTGTTTGCCTATCTCATTTTAATAATGAAGAATAGAAAACTGCCAATCAAAACGTTTGGCCTGTTTTGATCGTTTGCCCCCGAGTTGCAAGGAATACTGATGAACCAAGCGAATACTCCTGAAGCTTCAACTGAAGCTCAGACTATCACTCCAAAACTATCTCGTTATGCCACACGTTTACCTAGCTCTCCGGTGCGCGAAATTTTATCGGTCAGTCAGCAACCGGGCATGATCTCTTTTGCTGGTGGCTTACCTGATGCTTCAGTCATGCCCACTCTGCCTGTTTCTGACAGTTACGCTAACGTCATGCAATACGGCACCTCTGATGGCGAAGGCATTCTGAAGCAAAACCTTGTGAAGTGGTTGGCCAGTGAAGGATTTGAATGCTCTGCTGAATACGTCATGATCACCTCTGGCTCGCAGCAGGGTTTAGACCTTGTCTCTCGCCTATTGGTTGATGAAGGTAGTGAAGTGATCGTTGAAGATCCAACCTATCTTGCCATGCTACAGCTATTGAAAGGCCTAGGCGCTAAACTATTGCCAATCAATCTAGGCGAGAATGGCGTTGATCTTGAAAGTCTTGAGCAACAGCTGAAAAACAGCCAAGCGCGCATGATCTATCTGATTCCAACCTTCCAGAACCCAACAGGGTACTGCTACACCGAAGCTGAGCGTATTGCAGTGGCCGAGCTGATCGACCGTTATCAAGTAACGCTAGTGGAAGATGACCCTTACCGCGTATTGAACTTTGACGGCGTATTCACTCGCCCAATCTGCCATTACCTAAAAACAGCGACTTGGGTTTACTTGGGATCATTCTCTAAAATGCTATGGCCAGGCTTACGCACAGGCTTTATGGTCGCGCACCCTGCCCTGTTCCCTTGGCTGATGCGCTCTAAGCAAGCGGCAGACCTACACAGCAACCGCTTAGGCCAAGCGATTATCGCAGAATATCTACAGCAAGGGTTATTAGCCGATCACGTGGCCAAACTACAGGCACACTACAAAGAAAAACGTGATTACATGCAAACCCTGCTAAAAACGCACCTGCCAGCAACCGTTCGCTGGCGCTTGCCTTCAGGCGGCATGTTCTTCTGGTTAGAACTGGATCAAGACACTCGCCAAGTGCTGGTAAAAGGCATCGAGTCTGGCGTGGTGGTACTACCAGGTACTGCATTTGCGGTAGAAAAATCAGCGGATCATACACTGCGTTTAAGCTTCAGTCAGATGAAGCCTGCGGATATGGAAGAGGGCATTAAGCGCCTTGCGAAAGTATTGGCGCAGCTACAAGCCTAATCAACTGACCAAAGCCCCTACTCAGGGGCTTTGGTTTATTGGCGGGTTAAATCTCCTGCTTATCCTTAAAGTCACACAGATCTTCAATCACACAAGCCCCACAACGCGGCTTTCTGGCGATGCAAATATAGCGCCCGTGTAAAATCAGCCAGTGATGGGCGTCTTGCTTGTAGAGTTTAGGCACGTGGCGTAACAACTTTTGCTCAACCTCATCCACATTTTTGCCCTTCGCTAAACCCGTTCGGTTACTGACCCTAAAGATATGCGTATCCACCGCAATCGTAGGATGACCAAAAGCCGTATTCAGCACCACATTCGCAGTTTTACGCCCCACACCGGGCAGCGCCTCAAGCGCAATGCGATTATCCGGCACTTCACCATTATGCTGATCCAATAAGATGCGGCAGGTTTTAATCACGTTTTCCGCTTTGCTATTAAACAAGCCAATGGTTTTGATATAACTTTTCAACCCTTCTACGCCAAGGTCATAAATGGCCTGCGGGGTATTGGCAACAGGATAAAGCTTGTCGGTGGCTTTATTCACTCCAACATCAGTGGCTTGGGCGGATAAGATCACCGCAATCAGCAGCTCAAAAGGCGTGCTGTAGTTCAACTCAGTGGTGGGATGGGGGTTTTCAGCCTGCAAACGAGCAAAAATCTGTTGGCGCTTTTCCGCGTTCATAATCTTCCGCTTAGCTTTTGTCTAATAACATCAAGGGGATAGAACCGCATTATTCCAGTCCTTTACCTATTCGCCAACCTTAATAAAGTCTGTGTGGGTTTCGCTATAAGGTAAAATAAACTACTACAGGTAGGTATTACTTTTTGATTTCTGAATACCATCCCTTTAGCAGAAACCTATGAAGCTTAGCTTTTTGTGTAGCAAAGCGGTAGCTGGGGATTAGAGCACCCCGGCTACCCAATTAGAAGTAAGTCATGCCATTACTATTTTTCTGAAAATTTCAGATCTTGTAACTCTAGATTTTCGGTTATTGGTTCCAGCATACATATAGCCATAATAAACACCAAAATCATTATCTTTATTATTTTTGCTTAAAAGTACATTTTTTTCAAATGACTCTAAGTTATCTTTAAAGCTTACCGGGATATTAATAGCCATACAGATTTCTACAATTAGCGTAAAAAAATTGGACTTTCTAAACCAAATTGAATCGAGACTGAGATCTAAAGATTTAACAATTGAAATCGAATTTAAAATAATTGACTTAACTTTATGATAGTTTGGATATTCTTCGTTAAACTCTGCAATACATTTTTCAAGCTCACTATCTCTATGATAGTAACCTCCACGTTCTAAAGTAGACATAACTTGAAGAAAAAAGTGCACATCTGCCATTCTTGTAAATTCTGAGTCGTGAAAAACCCCGAACTCTTCAAGCTCTATATCATTAGATAATTCTTTTGCAGCTTGAATAAATTTCCCGTCATAAATTGCATTTTGCACCTCAATGTCTGACAGCTTGAATTTTGTCAGATTTATTCTCGGCGGTTGCAGACTCTGAGTGCAACACGCTACTGAACTAATGTGGTGGTATTATATTCTTTCGCCATCACTTCACTAATTACTTCAATGGGGCATCGGTATTCAAAACGCTGCCGAGGCCTGATATTCAACTCATAAGCAATCGCATCCAACTGCTCCTGACTGTGCACTGACAGATCCGTTCCTTTAGGTAAATATTGGCGGATTAGGCCATTGATATTCTCATTGCTTCCCCGCTGCCACGGACTGTGTGGATCACAAAAATAGATCGCTACACCTGTACGTTGCGTGATTTCCGCATGCTTAGCCATCTCTTTGCCTTGGTCATAGGTCATA
>NZ_FUXG01000037.1 GCF_900167095.1 Oceanospirillum multiglobuliferum | reverse complement strand
TAAAAGTATGACCTATGACCAAGGCAAAGAGATGGCTAAGCATGCGGAAATCACGCAACGTACAGGTGTAGCGATCTATTTTTGTGATCCACACAGTCCGTGGCAGCGGGGAAGCAATGAGAATATCAATGGCCTAATCCGCCAATATTTACCTAAAGGAACGGATCTGTCAGTGCACAGTCAGGAGCAGTTGGATGCGATTGCTTATGAGTTGAATATCAGGCCTCGGCAGCGTTTTGAATACCGATGCCCCATTGAAGTAATTAGTGAAGTGATGGCGAAAGAATATAATACCACCACATTAGTTCAGTAGCGTGTTGCACTCAGAGTCTGCAACCGCCCTTCCTTAATTAGGGTTTAGTCTTCGCTGGTAGCACCAATTTTGTGAATGCTTAAATCCGCACCGTTGAACTCGTCTTCTTCGTCCATACGAATGCTCGCCACTTTGTTGACCAAACCATATACAACAAAGCCGCCGACAAACGCGATAACCACACCTACTACTGTACCCGCCAGTTGCGCCGCAAGGGTGACACCGCCTAAACCACCCAACGCCTCTAGACCGAAGATACCTGCCGCGATACCACCCCAAGCGCCACAAAGGCCGTGTAGAGGCCAAACCCCTAAAACGTCATCTAAGCGAGGCCATTTGTTCTGTGCCACAGTGAACATGTATACAAATAGTCCGCCTGCAACGGCACCTGTTATTAATGCACCAATTGGGTGCATGATGTCAGAGCCTGCACATACCGCAACCAGACCCGCCAGTGGGCCGTTATGGATAAAGCCTGGGTCATTTTTACCCATAAACAACGATACGATAATCCCACCGACCATCGCCATAAGGGAGTTCACTGCCACCAAGCCACTGATACCGTCTAGTGTTTGTGCTGACATTACGTTAAAACCGAACCAGCCAACCGTCAGAATCCATGAGCCAAGTGCTAAAAATGGGATATTAGAAGGTGCAAATGCCACCACTTTACCGCCACGGTAACGCCCCATACGTGAACCTAGAATCAAAATAGCGGCTAAGGCGATCCAACCCCCAACGCTATGCACCACCACAGAACCTGCAAAATCATGGAAAGGTGCACCAAAAGTCGCACTTACCCAATCTTGGAAGCCATAGTTGCCATTCCAGCTCATCCCTTCAAATAGGGGATACACCAAGCCAACAATTAATGCTGAAGCCACTAGCATCGGATAAAAACGAGCGCGCTCTGCAACACCGCCAGAGACAATCGCCGGTATTGCTGCTGCAAACGTCAGTAGGAAAAAGAATTTCACCAGTGCATAACCATTCGCCTCAGCCAAGGTGCTTGCACCACTGAAAAAGGTGATGTCGTAAGCGATCCAATAGCCTACGAAGAAGTACGCCAGCGTTGAAAAGCCAAAATCAGTCATAATTTTAACCAATGCGTTTACTTGGTTTTTCTTGCGGACAGTACCTACCTCTAAAAAGGCAAACCCTGCATGCATAGCAAGCACCAAAATGGCACCTATTAAGATAAATAGCGTATTTGCTCCCTGCATCAGCGTTTCAACGGCACTGTTAATATTTTCCACAGTATTTCTCCAGTTTGTTGCACTAATTTGGTGCGTAATTAGCCTGTACTGCACAACCAATGCGCTTAAAAGAATACAGTGATGCCTCTTTTAAGCACTTCGAAAACAGCAAAGACTTTTAAATTATTGATTTATAAGCATTTTTGCAGCATCAAAAAGGTGCGCGCATGCACTCTAAAAGCTCTTCAATCAGAGTAAAAGCAATTAGCATGCCTATATTTGATGGCTCAATAGGAGATCGCTGAGCCTATTTAGGCTCAGCGGTATGTTTGAAAAGAGGAATGATATTGGAATCTGGATCGGTAACGGAAATATGTTGCTGATTAGCAGCAGAATCTAGCTCGATACTTTTGAGCTTAGGCGGACAGGGCTCTACCAGTGTGGTCAGTTCAGTACGCATACGGTCAAACGAGTCGTGCATTAGGGCTGTGATACGAATGCAGCACTGTAGAGGGTTTTTAGCACGTTGACGCTCCATGTTCATGCGAAAATTAAGTCCCTCTAAGCGTTGCTTTAATCTAGGTGTGGCATCGTCAAGAATCTCTTGGCTGAGCTGAATTCTGATCTGCTCAAGTTCCTCTGGATGATTCTGAGCTAGTTCCATTAGCACATCAAATGATGGGAGTGGGCTAGCCATAAAGCACCTCAATTTGATATTGCTTGTGAATTAAGGTTTAGACCAGAATCTTTAAATTTACAAAAATCTTTTTCGCAAAAAGTGATGATAAGTGTCTGATTACAAAAAAAATGCTATTTTTTTGATATGTAAAGAATGCGTTACATTTGGGTTGAAATTCGTTTTGGCTGCCCTTCATTAGATAAATAATCTAAAAATACTTATAAATTAGAGATTTGTTGCTAGTACGCTGAGTTTAGTCAGATGTATTTATGTATAAAATAGCCGGTGGATTCAAATTTGTACCGATACAAACTAGACAAAACCCAGATTATGAGTGAATAATCCTTATCCGAAGGTCTGATATTCTCAAATCCTAGATCAGGCATTTAGAACACAGGCAAATAATAATAGCTGAGGCAACATCCCTGCTAACTCAGCTAGGTTCGAATCATCACAATAAAAACAGGAAGACAATAATGAAGAGCATGGTGAAAAAAACTCTGATTGGTATGGGCGTCTCTGCTGCGCTAATGGCTGCAGCAACCGCGCAAGCAGATATTAAAATTGCAATGGCAGGCCCAGTATCAGGCCCAGTAGCTCAGTATGGTGATATGCAGTTCATTGGCGCAGAAATGGCCATTGAGCAGATCAACAAAGCGGGCGGTGTGAATGGTGAAAAACTGGTTGGCATCAAATACGACGACGCTTGTGACCCTAAACAAGCGGTAGCGGTTGCTAACAAAATTGTTAACGATGGCATCAAGTTTGTTGTAGGTCACCTGTGTTCAAGTTCTACTCAGCCAGCGTCTGATATTTATGAAGACGAAGGCGTTGTTATGATTACTGCAGCGTCAACTAACCCTGACATTACGTTGCAGGGTTACAAAATGATTTTCCGTACAATTGGTTTAGATAGTCTGCAAGGCCCTGTAGCTGGTCGCTATATTGCAGAAAAAGCTAAGCCAAAGCGCATTGCTGTGATTCATGACAAGCAGCAGTACGGTGAAGGTATTGCTACAGCGGTTAAGAAAACTGTTGAAGATGCAGGCCTGAAAGTGGTGATGTTTGAAGGTGTAACCGCTGGTGATAAAGATTTCTCTGCGCTAGTGGCTAAGCTGAAGCGTAATGATGTTGACTTCGTTTACTACGGTGGTTACCACCCAGAGCTAGGTCTGATTTTACGCCAGTCTAAAGAGCTGGGCTTAAATGCTAAGTTCATGGGTCCTGAAGGCGTAGGCAACAAAGATATCTCTGCAATCGCGGGTGAAGCTTCAGAAGGTCTGTTGGTCACACTGCCACCAAGCTTCGAACTGGATCCAAAGAACCAGAAGCTGGTGAAAGCGTTTGAAATGAAAAACCAAGACCCATCAGGCCCATTCGTAATGCCTGCTTATGCAGCCGTACAAGTGATGGCTGACAGTATGAAAGCCTCTGGCAGCACTGACGCTGAAGAAGTTGCAGAGCACATGCGCAAAACTTCTTTCACAACACCTATTGGTGACGTGAAGTTTGACGAAAAAGGTGATTTAACCTCTTTCAACTTTGTTGTGTATAACTGGCACGCGGACGGCACTAAGTCTGCCGCTAAGTAAGCTTTACAACAATAATAAACGAACCTAACAGTTCACTTACAAAGTACACTGTGAACGTTCACCACTGGCCTGTCAAAAGCAGGTCAGTGGTTAGGCGTTGCTCTCAGGGTGTCATATAATGTCCGAATCTATTTTTTATTTCCTCCAGCAGGTCACTAACGGTCTTACCATAGGCAGTACCTATGCTTTGATCGCTATCGGCTATACGATGGTGTACGGTATCATCGGTATGATTAACTTTGCCCATGGCGAAGTTTATATGATGGGTACCTATGTTGCTTTTATTGCCTTAGCTGGTTTGAGTATGCTTGGGATTGATAATCCTCTTTTACTCATCGGCCTCGCCTTAATGGTGAGCATTATGGTCGCCAGTGCGTATGGCTTCACCATTGAACGGGTTGCTTATAGGCCCTTACGCAGCAGCAAGCGACTGATTGCCTTAATCTCTGCAATCGGTATGTCAATTTTTCTACAAAACTACATTCGATTGGCGCAAGGCTCTCGTGATATCGCGATGCCAAGCCTGATCCAAGGTGGTTTCTTGATGGGCGATCCTAACGGTAGCCATATCATGATCTCATACATGCAGATCATCATCATGATTTCAACTGTAATCTGCATGGTCGGATTAACTCTATTTATCACGCGCTCCCGCATGGGTCGCGCTTGTCGAGCTTGCTCTCAAGACATCGGTATGACCAACCTTTTGGGTATTAACTCAAATAATGTGATTGCAGTGACCTTCGTAATTGGTGCCGCTTTGGCTGCGGTTGCGGGTATGCTACTGGGCTTGTATTACGGTGTTGTGAATCCTTACATTGGTTTTATGGCTGGTCTAAAAGCCTTCACCGCAGCGGTACTAGGCGGCATTGGTAGTATTCCTGGCGCTATGTTAGGTGGCTTGATTTTGGGTGTAACAGAAAGCCTAACAGCGGGTTATCTAACCGCTGAATACAAAGATGTTGTGGCATTTTCTCTGTTAGTTTTGATTCTGCTATTTATGCCGTCTGGTATTCTTGGCAAACCTGAAGTGGAGAAAATCTGATGCAATCAAGATTCACTTCGGCATTATTTGCCGCCCTATTAACCCTTCTCCTCGGTTCGCTGTTACTAGGCGTTACCATGGTGTCAGAAGGTATTGATCTGGTGCTTGAACTGTCTGAGCCACATAAAATTTATGGCTTGATTATTGGTGCTGCACTGGTTTTTATCATTCAGTACTTTAAGCAGGAGGTTGGTGCGGTTACCACAAGGCTTCGTGGGGATGGCAGCTTTGAGATGCCTGCGTTTATTCGCACACCTAAGCAACAACGTCTATGGGGCTTTATGGCGGTTGGTGCATTGCTGATATTCCCTTTTGTCAGCTCTCGTGGTGCGGTGGATATCGCAACTCTGACATTGATCTATGTGATGTTAGGTTTAGGCCTTAACATTGTAGTGGGCTTGGCTGGTCTGTTGGATCTGGGCTATGTGGGCTTCTACGCAGTAGGCGCTTATAGCTATGCGCTGTTGAACTTCTACTTTGGTTTGTCATTCTGGGTTGCATTACCAATTGCTGGCTTATTGGCTGCACTCTTTGGCTTTATTCTAGGCTTCCCTGTTCTACGGTTACGCGGTGACTATCTTGCCATTGTGACGCTTGGTTTCGGTGAGATCATTCGTATTTTGCTGAACAACTGGACAGATTTAACTGGCGGCCCTAATGGTATTGCCCGTATTCCAAAGCCTGACCTGTTTGGTTTGGAGTTTAACCGCAGAGCCTCTGAAGGCGGTCAAACTTTCCATGAATTCTTTGGTATTCCTTACAGTAGTGAATACAAAGTGATCTTCCTGTATCTGCTGGCTTTTGCTCTGGTACTGTTGACGCTTTACGTGATCAATCGCCTTATTCGTATGCCAATTGGTCGCGCATGGGAAGCACTACGTGAAGATGAGATCGCGTGTCGTGCACTGGGTTTAAATCCAACGGTTATTAAGCTGACCGCATTCACCATCGGTGCGTCTTTCGCAGGCTTTGCAGGTTCATTCTTTGCTGCTCGCCAAGGCTTTATCAGCCCTGAGTCGTTCACCTTCATTGAGTCGGCCATCATCCTTGCTATCGTAGTATTGGGTGGTATGGGTTCTCAGCTCGGTATTATTCTTGCGGCAATGGCGATGACCATTCTGCCAGAAATGGCCCGTGAGTTTGATGAGTACCGCATGTTGTTATTCGGATTGATGATGGTATTGATGATGAT
Source organism: Oceanospirillum multiglobuliferum (assembly GCF_900167095.1). GTDB lineage: Bacteria > Pseudomonadota > Gammaproteobacteria > Pseudomonadales > Halomonadaceae > Oceanospirillum > Oceanospirillum multiglobuliferum. The sequence continues at coordinate 12,921 of NZ_FUXG01000037.1, read as the reverse complement.
TTGGCGTCCGCAAGGTCTGCTGCCGATGAAACGTCCGCATTTGGAGCTGAAACGTGACTAATTTATTAGAAGTCAAAGACTTGACTATGCGCTTTGGTGGCTTGTTGGCGGTAAATGGTGTCAGCCTGTCAGTCAAAGAAAAACAGATTGTATCGGTAATCGGCCCGAATGGTGCTGGTAAAACGACGGTTTTCAACTGCATCAGTGGTTTTTACATCCCAACTGGTGGTGATGTGGTGTTCCAAGGTCGGCCTATGCAGGGCAAGCCCGGTCATTTGATCGCTCGTGAAGGTATGGTACGTACCTTCCAGAACGTTCGCTTGTTTAAAGAGATGACGGTCATTGAGAACCTCTTGGTTGCCCAGCATATGCATGCTGAACACAACCTATTAAAAGGTTTCTTTTTGACGCCTGGCTACCGTAAAAAAGAAAAGGAACTGATGGACCGAGCTGCACACTGGCTTGATCGTGTCGGCTTGTTAGAGTTCGCTAACCGTGAAGCAGGCAACTTGGCTTACGGCCAGCAACGTCGCTTAGAGATTGCGCGTTGCATGGTGACAGAACCGAAACTGTTAATGCTAGATGAGCCTGCCGCAGGTTTGAACCCAAATGAAACGAAAGAACTTGATGAACTGATCATGCACCTACGCGATGATCATGGTGTCTCCGTTATGCTGATTGAGCACGACATGGGCTTGGTAATGGGTATCTCTGATCACATCGTTGTGATCAATCAAGGTGCACCATTAGCATCAGGCACACCTGCTGAAATTCAGGCAAACCCTGATGTAATTAAGGCCTATTTGGGAGAAGATTAATGCTGACACTTGAAAATGTTCACACTCATTATGGCCCAATCGAAGCGCTAAAAGGAGTTTCTCTGAATGTGCAACAGGGTGAGATTGTCACCCTGATTGGCGCTAACGGTGCGGGTAAGTCAACACTGCTGATGACAGTTTGCGGTGATCCTCGTGCTAGTGCGGGTACTATTACTTGGAAAGGTAATGATATCACCAAGGAAGAAACTTCTAAGATCATGCGTACTGGTCTAGCAGTTGTACCTGAAGGTCGTCGAGTGTTTTCTGCGATGACCGTTGAAGAAAATTTATCGATGGGTGGTTTCTTTAATAAAACCACCTACGATCAACGCATGGCACACGTATTAGAGCTGTTTCCTCGTTTAGAGGAGCGCTTTAAACAGCGTGCAGGCACCATGTCAGGTGGTGAGCAACAGATGCTGGCTATTGGGCGTGCGTTGATGAGCGAGCCTGAACTGTTGATTTTGGACGAACCCTCGCTGGGGTTGGCGCCACTGATCATCAACCAGATTTTTGATATTATTCATAAATTGCGTGATGAAGGTATGACCATCTTCCTAGTTGAGCAGAACGCCAACCAAGCGTTACGTTTGGCCGATCGCGGATACGTGATCGAGAACGGTAAAATTGTACTTGAGGATACGGGTGCAAACTTACTGGTCAATGAAGATGTGCGCAAAGCCTACTTGGGTGGTTAATCGAATAGGCTTTAAACATTGTAGTAAACACTCTTGCGATTGAGTGAATAACCCCGACATGTTCGGGGTTTTTTTATGCCTGTTCTTTTGTCTCAACTCTGTCTTGTTATATTCATCTTTCTGTAATCTCGCAAGTGCAGCATGTAGTTTATTAATCCATTAAACCTATCAGGTTTCTATATGGATATTCTACAGACTTAACCTGTCAACATGATGAGGAGCGATTCATGGACGTAAAGCACTGGGATGCTGATGAAGAGAAACGTTGTAGTCCAGAAAACATAGCTGCTTTTTCAGACCTATTAAAAAATCGCCTGCAAACGGAAAAAGCAATCAACACTGCTATCGGTACTGATACTCTTGATAACCAATCAAATGAAACCTTGGAGGCTGAAGCATCGATGTTTAGCTTTGAAGCAGTTTCTGCTGGAGTAGACGGCACACACCATGTGGCAAAAGGCTATCGTGCCGATATATTAATAAGTTGGGGAGATCCCGTGATGGGAGATGCTCCTGAATTTGATGCAAACCATCAAACTCCAGAGGCACAAGAAAAGCAGTTTGGTTATAACAACGACAGTATTGGTTTTTTACCTCTGCCAAGAGGGTCTAAGAACCCTGATCACGGCCTACTGGTGGTCAATCATGAATATACCTCCCGTAAGTTGATGTTTCCGGACCATAAACCAAAGAAAGAAAAGAAAGCAGACTACGGGTTACGCTTATGCCAAGTTGAGATGGCGGCTCATGGTTTATCAATATTAGAAATTGAAAAAAACCGCAATGGTCGCTGGCAAACTGTGCGTTTTAGCCCTTATAACCGTCGTATCACGCCTTTACGTTCTGTGCTTGATATCTCCGGGCCAGCAGCTGGTGATGCCCGTATGCAAACCAAGTATGACCCTGATGGTTTTCATGTTATTGGTACATTGAATAATTGTGCTGGCAGTATCACGCCTTGGGGGACTTTTTTAACTGCGGAAGAGAACTTTAATGGCTACTTCTTAGGTCATAAAAAAGATCATCCAGACAGATTAAAATTGAAACGTTATGGTATCCCGGGTAAGTGGTTTGATTGGGGTAAGCATGATTCACGCTTTAATATTGATATGGAACCCAATGAACCAAACCGCTTTGGTTGGATTGTGGAGGTTGATCCATACAACCCCAATGCTCGTCCTGTTAAACGTACCGCACTGGGCCGCTTTAAACATGAGGGCGCAGGTATTGTGCTTAATGCAGATGGACGTGTAGTGGTTTACTCAGCAGACGATCAACAGGGCGAGTATCTGTACAAGTTTGTCTCATACAAGGCCTATGATGACCATGACCGCAGGGCTAATTTTAGCTTACTAGACGAAGGTACACTTTATGTGGCTAAGCTTGATCATATTGGGAACTTAGATTGGTTGCCGCTGGTTTACGGACACGCAGGTTTAAATGAGGAAAATGGTTTCAATAGCCAAGCGGATGTATTAATTGATACTCGATTGGCGGCTGATCTTGTGGGGGCAACGCCCTTAGATCGTCCAGAGGATGTTGTGCCCAACCCTGAAAATAATCATGTCTATTTAATGTTGCCGGGGGTAGAGGCCAGAGCCAATGAAGGGCGTATTTTAGAACTGATCCCTCCACAGGGCGATCATACGGCTTTGCAATATCGCTGGGATCTACTACTGCAAACCAATGTTAAGGCGACAACCCATAAGCACCGTCGCAAAACAGATCCTAAGCCAGATAAGCAGGGGCTAAAAAAAGACTGGTTTGTGGCACCCGATAATTGTGCGGTAGATGGTCAAGGTCGTTTGTGGGTGACTACCGATCAAGGTGAATACTGGGGACGTTCTGGCTCTGCGGATGGTATCTGGGCCGTGGAAACCCAAGGTCGTAAAAAAGGCGCTGCGCGAATGTTTTTTAGGGTGCCAGTTGGTGCCGAAATGGCAGGGCCCGCTTTTACACCAGATGATAAAACTATGTTTATTGCTGTTCAGCACCCCGGTAGCGATGGCGCAAAGGACTACCCACCTTTTGCTCGCGAGTCTACATTTTCTGATCCGGTCACTCGTTGGCCGGATTTCAACTCTAAACAACCACCAAGACCTTCTGTTGTTGTGGTGGTTAAGAAGGATGGCGGAGTGGTCGGTAGTTAATTCTAACTTAAGGGAGCGCTTGCTCTAATGGTTCGAGGAAGGCGATAAAGTCTTCCTCAATCACGTTAATACTGTCGGTTAAGCGGTGATCATCTGATAAAAGGTGCAAAGCACAACCTGTATTTTGGCTTACTTGATTGCTATTCATCCAAGGAATAGTGCTATCAAACAAGCCATGAATGATATGAATATGAGTGCTATTGAGTTCAGGCCACTGCATTGGGTATTGAGTTAAACCAAAAGCAGGTGCCATCAAAAAAATACCCGCTGCTGGGAATTGCTGGCTGGCACGTGCAGCAACATATCCACCCATGCTAGAACCTATCAACACTAACTCTTCTGAGGGCACCTGCATCTCAGTCAAATACTCCGTTAGCATTTTGACACGACTCTCAGGGTTGTCTGGTTGCTCGCAGCTTAAATAGTTTAGGGCACTATATTCGTGACCACGCTCACGGGCAATGCGTGATAATAATTGTCCCTTATTGCCCCAAGGGCCACTCTCTTTACCATGAGCAAAACAGATATGTAACGGCATATTAGTCGTCCTTGTTGTTACTGTGTTGAGTTGCAGTGATAGATTCGATAGGTAATTGAGTAATTTCAGCAATATAGCCGCTAGGCTTTGTACGGCGATCGCCTACTTGCTTGGCTGGATTGCCCACCATAATGGCGTAACTGGGCACATCTTTTGTCACCATGCTGTTCATACCAATAACAGCACCATCACCAATGTTGATGCCATCACGAATTCCTACACCAGCACCTAGCCAAACATCATCGCCAATTACAACCCCTTGTGAGCGATTTGCTTGCTGATAAATAGGCTGGTCTGGCGCCATGCCATGGTCAAAAGCATAGATTTTACAATGATTGGCAATGCGAGTGCGGTTACCGATCTTGATACCTGCCTTACCGCCATCAAACGAGCAGCCATGATTAATCGCAACTTCATTACCAATCTCTATAGGTCCGTGTAAAAAGCAATTTGCAGCGACAAAGCACTGTTGCCCGAAATGAATACCACGGTTTGGCTCAGCAAAAATAGCAGCTTCTGGGGCGATAAAACAGCGCTCACCAAACGTCACTGTTTCTAACGCTGAAAGCATTTTTTGAACCGCCTCCTGCCAAGGTTGTGCCCAGACGAGGTGTTTAGGTTTTAAGCGGTAATACAACCAAGGCATCCAGCTTAGTCGACGTTTATGTTGTTCTCGGTAAAATTCAGCGTTGTCAGCACTCGACATAAAAAAGCCTATAGCTAATATCAATGTGAAATTCTGCCTAGAATAGCCACAATCAGCAAGCGTAGTACTTGCTAAAATGACAGTTTAATTAGGATGTTAAGCTCCTCTTGGGTTTCTCGGGTAGAAATGATCTGGCTGACTGGCTAGGTGGCTAAAGCTACGGGTATTTTTGTAAGGTAGTTTCATAAAACCGGAGATGCCTAGGTTATCGATCAAATGCACATGGTCTAAAATAATGCTGAGGGCTTGCTTAAAATCGCTCTCCCTCTCTGCATCCAACAGCACGTAATAACTGTGGATTTTCAGGTGGTTCGGTAAGCTTTCAAAAATAATACAGCCAGTGTGCCGGATACTGTTCAGTCGTTCAATTTGGTGGCGAATGGCTTTAGGCAGTTGCAGTAGCTCTTCAGGGTCTTCGCCATCTTCAAAGTAGGAGTGCAGGCGGCTAGGCTCTTCGACAGGTAGCGTGGGGGCTATTTCAAAGGGAATTTCGTAACCCTCTGGTACCTGAAAGGGTTGCTCAATAGACTCCCGTTCAATGTGCAGGGTAACCCGTGCATTAAACATACAGCATTTAAACACCCCAACTCTCTGGATCGAGCGTGCCAAGTTCACAAAGTTATTGACCGATGCAATAAAAGCATCTTGTAACGCAGGGGCGTGCAGGTTAAGGCTAGAGTCGATATGAACACCCTGTTCATTCCAGTGAATGGCCAGTCCGCCCACCAGTGGGTATTTGCCCAGTCGGCTGATGCTGGCTAAAAATGCCCGTTCGGTTTTACCCATGCCGTGCATAAAGTTTTTGTAGTACTTCTCCAGCTCAACATCATCAACATCCATTAGGTAGTGGTCGTTTTGCTCCTCCCGCAGAAAGGTTTTACGGGAGTTGTACACTACAGTATCAATCAGTTGGCTGCTGTCGTGGCTCCAAACGGGGATTAAGGGTTTGGGTTTTGCCCAAACGTCGTCTGCAAACACCAAATGCCGCATGGTTTGCATCTGCTTGATAAAGTAGTCCCCTGCTTGATGCTGCTTTTTTAAGTCGTCGTCTAACATCGCTTGCAGTGTACGAGCAAACTCTATTGGAAGCCCTAAAGAGGAAGGCGGGATGGCATTGTGGCCATAGCGGCAAGATTGTCCCGAGGCTAAAGCATATAAAGTACCTGCAACCCCTTGTTCATCAAAGCGGGGGGAGGAGAGCGCGCCATTCAGCTGTTCTTCGCCAATAAAATAAACATCGCCTAATTTGGCATTGGTGTTGTGATGGTCGGCACTCATCATGCTGATGCCTGTGTCGGCGACAGGTTGGCCTTGGGCGTCGAGTTGGGCAAAAACGCTGGAACCCCAGTCGATCAATTTGACCGTTTCGGTTTCAGGGTCGATGACGATGTTCGAGGGCTTAATGTCACCATGCACAATAGGTTTGGGGATTGAACCTTGTTTGAAGCTGCGTAGGGCAACCAAAATATCACGCATTTGAGCGGCAATTTTCACTACCAATCGGGGGGGGAGCGGGCCATATTTTAAACTGAACTGTTCTAAATCCATGCCTTTGGCGCGTTCCATAATTAAAACAGATTGCTTCTTGATACGGGTGTATTCGTTAACCACTGGAATATTGGGATGGTCAAGATGCTGCTGCATCCAAGCCTCTTCCTCTAGTCGATCTTGGATATGCTGCGGCAAGTTAATCCGTGAAAACTTGAACACATAAGGGCTACCAGAGCCAGACACGCCACCAAAAACAAAGCCATACGCGCCCTTGCCGATAAACTCAATTTTACTAAAGCCGTGTTGCTCAAGCTGCTCCTGACAGAGCTGTAGCCAATCTTTGATTTTTTGAGCATCTTGATGGCTCATCAAATAGATTGACTGCTCTTCGTTGATATAAAAATGCTGAAGCCGAGAAGGATAGTTAGGCATCACCGATCCCTGTTATTTGCAGTTTGAATATTCTGAAATGCTGATACTGAGCGGGCAACCCTGCTAGAAACAAAAAAGCGCCCTCATTGAAGGCGCTTAAATGGTTTGGTTTAGTGTAGCTCTACCAACATGCTGGCAGGGTCTTCTAAATACTGTTTCCACAGGTTGCAGAAGCGGGCGATGGTGCCACCGTCAATAATACGGTGATCCCCTGACCAACTAACCTGCATGATCTGTCTTGCCACTACGTTTCCTTGAGCATCAAAGCGAGGCAGAGATTGTACTCGACCCAGTGCCACAATGGCGGCTTCTGGTGCATTGATGATAGGCGTGGCAACCGTGCCGCCTAGCGCCCCGATGTTAGAAATAGAGATGGTACCCTCTTTCTGATCCTCTTGGCTGACACGACCTGCGCGAGCAGCGTCTGTTAAGCGGCTCACTTCTTGTGCGACTTGTTTGATGCTCAGTGTTTGCACATCTTTCACATTGGGTACTAACAGGCCAATTGGCGTATCAACGGCCATGCCGATATTGATGCGGCTGAGGTATGTCAGTTCGGTGCAGTCGGCATTCACTCGGCTGTTGAGCACGGGGTAAGCCTGAATCGCCAATGCCATCGACTTCATAAAGAATGGCATCAGGGTCAGTTTAATGCCCTGTGTCTCTAGCTTTGGCTTCAACTGTAACCGCAGCGCCATTAAGTCGGTAATGTCGATCTCTTCTGCATAGGTGAAATGCGGAATGGTCGAAACCGAACGTACCATCTGTTTGGCCATTGCCGCTTTGATACCGCGAATAGGCTCAACCCGATCAGCTGTTTCAGCCGTTGCTGTGGTTGTTGTGACACTGGCTGTTGGGGCTGATTCAGTCGCAGCTTGAGCAGTTTTAGGCTGCTGGATAAAGTTGAGAATATCGCCTTTTAAAACGCGGCCATCTTTGCCTGTGCCAGACACTTGTTGAATATCAACCTCGTATTCACGGGCGATTCGACGCACGGCGGGGCTGGCAAGTGCTTTCCCTTTGTTACTGCTGGTGCTCACAACGGCTGTTGTGACTGTTACTGCGGCAGCTTGTGCCACAGGTGCAGGGGCGCTAACTGTAGCGGTAGGCGCTGCAACACTGCCTGCTGGCGCATCAATTTCGATGGCAAACAGTGGGGCGTGAACTTTGGCAATTTCGCCTTGCTTGTAATAGAGCTTAACGATGCGGCCATGATCCATGCAGGGTATCTGTACCAGTGCTTTGTCGGTCATCACATCGGCAACAGGCTGGTCTTCCACTACCTCATCACCTTCTTTGACCATCCACTCAACCAGTTCGCACTCCACAATGCCCTCACCGATGTCAGGCAGAATAAAATCTTTAATGATTTTGCCTGCGGGGGCTGTTGGTGCGGCCGCTGTTGTTTTTTGCTCGCTTTCAACAGGTGTCGGCGCAATAGGCGTTGAGCTTTCACCACTTTGACCCGATGCGGTATCAACGGCAAACAATGGCGCATGAACTTTGGCGATCTCGCCTTGTTTGTAATGCAGTTTGACCACAATGCCTTTGTGCATCGAGGGGATCTGGACAAGAGCTTTGTCGGTCATTACATCTGCAATGGGTTGATCCTCTTCAATATGATCCCCCTCTTTGACGAGCCATTCGACCAGCTCACACTCGACAATGCCTTCACCGATATCCGGTAGAATAAAATCTTGAATCATGACCTGCTCCTAGAACTGAACACTCTGTTTAATCGCTTCGTAGTTTTTCAAATGGTCAGGCATGTATTCCTTGTCGTGAGCGAGCGGGAATGGTGTGTCTAAACCAGTGACGCGACTAATGGGAGATTCAAGGTGCAAGAAGCAACGCTCTTGAATAGTGGCTGAAATTTCGCCTGCAAAGCCGCCTGTACGTGGCGCTTCATGGCTGATCAACAAGCGGCCTGTTTTCTTGACGGAATCGACAACGGTATTCACGTCCCAAGGTAACAGAGTGCGTAGGTCGATGAGTTCACAAGAGATGCCGTCTTTTTCAGCCAGTGCGACCGCTTTTTCTAGCACTTCCATCTGAGCACCCCAGCCCAGAATGGTAATGTCGGTGCCTTCTTTTACGACTTCTGCAACGCCTAGTGGGATCTCGTAATCGCCTTCAGGCACCTCACCTGTTGAGGCGCGATAAAGGCGCTTTGGCTCGAAAAAGATAACAGGGTTGTTGTCTCGAATAGAGGCCAGCAGTAGTCCTTTGGCTTGGTAAGGGTTACGTGGAATCACCACTTTTAACCCCGGTGTACCTGTGAAATAAGCTTCAGGTGATTGAGAGTGATACAAACCACCGTGAATACCACCGCCGTATGGGCTGCGAATGGTTAAGCCGCCTACATCAAACTGATTGCCTGAGCGGTAGCGGTACTTGGCTGATTCGTTAACGATCTGGTCAAACGCTGGAAAGATGTAGTCTGCAAACTGAATCTCTGCCACTGGCTTGTGGCCTTGTGTGGCCAAACCGTTTGCAAAACCGATAATGCCCTGCTCAGTTAGAGGAGTGTTAAAGCAGCGGCTTTTGCCAAACTTTTCTTGCAGGTGGCTGGTTGCACGGAATACACCGCCGAAATGGCCAACGTCTTCACCAAAACACACCACTTTGTCATCTTTGCTCATGGCAATTTCAAGCGCGTTGTTGATCGCTTGAAGCAAGTTCATGTTACTCATCGTTCAGTCTCCAAGCGGTTTTTGGATAGGCGTCAGGGTATTTGCGGATATGCGCTTTTAACTCACTGAGCTGATCAACAAGGTGCTGTGGAGGGACGTCGTATACGTCGGTAACCAATTCATCAATAGAAGGCGCAGGTACTTGCTCGGCCTCTTTCATGGCAGCCATCACGTTTTTACGTTTCAGGTCTAATTCTTCGGCATCGCGGGCTTCTGACCACCAACCTTGGTTAATCAACCAAAGCTTCATACGTTGCACGGGATCTTTTTCGCGCCATTTCTCTTCCTCTTTCTTGCTACGATAGCCAGAGGGATCATCAGAAGTCGAGTGTGCGCCTAAGCGATAGGTCATCGCTTCAATTAAAACGGGCTGGTTGTTTTCAACGGCCATGCGTCGCGCTTCTTGTGTGGCTTTAAGCACTGCCAGCACATCGTTACCGTCGACACGAATTGCTTTTACACCGTAAGCCACTGCGCGAGGTGCAATACCGTCGCCAGCAAACTGCTCACTGGATGGTGTTGAAATGGCATAACCATTGTTACGGCAGAAGAAAATGACCGGTACTTTAAATACGCCTGCCATGTTGATGGCTGCGTGGAAGTCACCCTCTGAGGCGGCACCTTCACCGAAATAACAAATGACACAGTTGTCTTTTTGCTCAAGCTTATAGCCATAAGCATAGCCTACGGCTTGAGGGAGCTGGGTCGCAAGAGGTGATGAAATAGTTAAGTAGTTCAGATCACGTGAGCCGTAGTGAATCGGCATCTGACGACCTTTGCCCAAATCATTCTCATTGCTGAACAGTTGGTGCATAAACTGCTTAAGGGGGAAACCACGGAAAGCTAATGCGCCTTGCTCACGGTACTGAGCCATGATCAGGTCGTCAGAAGCCATGGCTGCGGTGCTGCCGATGTCTGCGGCTTCTTCACCGATTTCTGTCATATAGAAGCTGATGCGGCCTTGGCGTTGTGCCGCAACCATGCGCTCATCCAGTGCGCGAATAAATAAGAAGGTATCGTAGATTTTCAGTGCCAATGCCTGATCAATATCGGGCAGGGCGGCGCCTTCATATAGCGTACCATCTTGTTGCAGGATTTTTAGAATTGGTGTTTCTAAATCACTGCCATCGATAAAGGTCGGTGTATGGACTACACGCACTTCGGGTTGATTGGAGTTGCTCATAAGCTTCCCTTGTTGTTCTTATCTTAAGCCATCTGATTGTGTCAGAAGCATCAATCCCAAGCCGATTGTGTCGGCGAATCTTAGAGCCTTGAATAGTTTGGCACTAAAATTAGGGCTTGTGATCTGAGCGGTCACACTTTGCGTTTTTAACTTTAGACCAATCAGGTCGCTGCAAAACGCATCGACTGGATATGAAATCTATAGACGTAAACAACGTCAAAGTCACGTTCAGTCATGTCTGAAATATATGCAAGGTTTTGGTGAAAGTAAATCTACTTGGGCTATATTTCTGTATATTTGTTATTTAACAGATGATGTATCTGTTAAATAGCCATAATTTGGTTTCATCTGTTTTTGTTATAGGTGGATGATTTTCGGGTTCGTGGTAGAATAAATTTTTCAACAAAATCAACTGGTAACCCTGATGAGTGAATTGGCAACAGTAGAAGCAAAAGTAAGTTATGGTATTGGTCGTCAAATGGGCGAGCAGTTGGCGAGTAGTGGAATCGATGGCCTTTTGTTGGATCAAGTTGCCTTGGGTTTGCGTGAGGCATTTGAGGGTGCAGAAAGTCGTGTGAGTGATATGGAGCTGCATGAAGCCTTTGAAGTGATTCAGCAACGTCTGGCAGAGAAGCAGAAAGCACAGCACCAGAATACGATTGATGCAGCGAATGCTTATTTGGCTGACAATGCCAAAAAAGAAGGTGTGGTTGTAACCGCTTCTGGCTTGCAGTACGAAGTACTGACCGTAGGTACTGGCGCTATTCCGAGTGCTACAGATAAAGTGCGTGTGCATTATCATGGTGAGTTGATCAATGGTGAAGTGTTTGACAGTTCTGTTGAGCGCGGTCAGCCTGCCGAGTTTCCTGTTGGTGGCGTGATTCGCGGCTGGGTTGAGGCGCTTCAACTGATGCCTGTTGGTTCAAAGTGGCTGTTGACCATTCCTGCTGAGCTGGCGTATGGCGAGCGTGGTGCGGGTGCGATCCCTCCGTATTCTGCGCTGGTATTTGAAGTTGAGTTGCTGGATATTATTTCTGCACAGTAATTGCCAAAACTCTGATTGAATCTAAATGCCGATTATCTTGTGGTAGTCGGCATTTTGCGTTTTGATAGACTGTAATTGCTTTGATCGAAGGAAGTGCTATGAATCCAACAATAGAAACAATTTTGAATCATCGATCCATTCGCAAGTTTACGGATCAAGTAATTAGCTCTGAACATCTTAGCTTAATTATTGACTGTGCTCGGGCTGCTTCGTCATCTAGTCATTTGCAGTGTGTCAGTATTATTCGTGTCACTCGTGCGGAAAATCGTGAGCTATTGGCAGAGTATGCAGGCAATCAGTCGTATGTTAGCTCAGCTGCAGAGTTTTTGGTGTTCTGCGCAGACTTTAATCGTCATCAGCAAATCAAACCGGATGCGAAGCTAGGTTTTGTAGAACAAACTTTAATTGGTGCAGTGGACTCAGGTTTAATGGCTCAAAATGCACTTTTGGCAGCAGAGTCTATGGGGCTTGGCGGCGTTTATATTGGTGGCTTGCGTAATAACCCTGAAAAAGTCTGTGCTTTATTAAACTTGCCAGAACATGTATTTCCGATGTTTGGCCTATGTTTAGGTTATCCAGACCAGGTACCAGAAAAGAAGCCACGTTTACCTGTCGATCTGGTGTTGCATCAAGAGCGGTATCGCGCATTAGATGCACAGAAGCTTTCTGAATATGATGAACAAATGCGAGAGTACTATCGTGAGCGCTCGCAAGGTAAAAGCGAGCAATCTTGGTCAGAGCAGATCAGTCAGGCCTTGGGTAAAGAAGCGCGGCCTTTTATGTTGGTAAGCTTAAATAAACAAGGGTTTGCTTTGAAATAGATCGAGGGATTTTTTAACCTATTCTATAGGCTGTGCGGCTGTTGCCGAGTAAAGTTTAAAAAAACAGTTGCGCAATGCATTCTGCTGCGTATAATACGCGCTCTCTAGTCAGGCAAGGCTTGATTGGAAGTGTTAAGTGCTTGTTTATACTGATGTTTTTGAGTGCGATATTTGATTGGTTCGGTTTTCTGAGTTGGTCGGCACTGAAAAGAAAGTTGAAAAAAGTGGTTGACAATACGAGGTTCGGTTCTGTAGAATACGCAGCCTCAGTTGAGCGAAGTGATCGAGATTCTGTCTCTCCTTCGATTAACTAAATTGCTCTTTAAAAATTCAATCAGATAATTCG
>NZ_FUXG01000038.1 GCF_900167095.1 Oceanospirillum multiglobuliferum | reverse complement strand
TTCCTGCCAATGGAGGCTTGCGTAAATCCGGCCACGCGCCGGTTGCTGCCTGAGAAGTTGGAAGCCTCGCCCGAAAGGGCGGGGAGCAGTCACATTATAGTGCCTTTCATTCTTAAGACAGAAATGATTAAGGTGCACTATTACGCTATTCTGAAAACCAACTGCCGATAAATTCCGGTTACAGTGCACAGCTAGAGTGCAGGAGCAGGTCTATATGCAACGAATCACCGCGCTTTCAGCGGCCTTAATCTCTGTATTGAGCTTGAATGCTCAGGCACAAAATTTATCAGGGGTTTATCAAGATGCCCTTGAAAATGACTATCAGCTGAAAATTGCTCAGTCACAACTCAACTCGGTGATTGAGGATGAGAACGTCTCTTGGGCAGGTGTAAAGCCTACTGTCGCTTTAGGTGGTAGCCTAATGCTGCACAAACCTGATGGCACATTGGGTGGTAACAGTGTCAGTGATAGCTACACGGCAACAGGTTTAAGCGTGACAGTAACTCAACCTTTGCTAAACGTGGTTAACCTGCAAAAAATTGGCGTAGCTCAAGCTTCGACCGAGCAAGCACAGTTTACTTACCGTAGCGCGGAAATGGACTTGATGGTTCGCGTTACTGAAGCTTTCTTCACGGTTTTGCGCGCAGAAGACAACCTAAAATCGTTACAAGCACAAGAGAAAGCGATCAAACGCCAGCTGGAGCAAGCGAACCAACAGTTCAAAGTGGGTTTAATTCCAATTACAGGTGTTAACGAAGCGCAAGCAGCCTACGATGGCTCTCGTGCGGCTCGTATTGGAGCTGAGGGTGCGTTGCTGATCAGTCAAGAGTCATTACAGCTCTTAACAGGCAAAAGCTATGATGATTTAAACACGCTATCCTCTAGCTTTCCTGTATCAACCCCTAAGCCTGCGGGTGCCCAGTATTGGATTGATCAAGCGCTCAGTAATAACCCAAATGTGAAAGCAGCACAGAAGCAAAAAGATGTAGCCAGCTTAGGTATGAAAGTAGCCAAAGCAGCCTATCTACCTTACGTTGATGCCAAGGCACAATTGGCCTATCAGAATACTGATACCAAATCTAAAACGGATATGACTGATTTGTCTGTAGGCTTAGAGATGGGTTGGGCGATTTACACAGGTGGAGCGACCAGTGCCAATATTAGCAAGCTTGGGCACTATCTAAATCAATCTGAACAAGGTTTAGAGCTTCAAAAACGCTCTACAGCACTAAGTGCTCGCAGCTATTACATTCAGGTTACCACCAGCGTACAACAGGTTGAGGCACGTCGTCAGGCGTTAATCTCCTCTGAAAGCGCGCTTAAAGCTACACGCTCAGGTTATGAAGTAGGCACCCGTAATATTGTGGATGTGTTACAAGCTGAACAAGGCTACTACGCCGCACAAACTGCTTATTTAGATACCCGCTACAGCTATTTGATTAGTTTGATTAAGCTAAAACAAGCTGCGGGTGTACTGAATATGAATGATATTGCTGCGCTAGATCAGTGGTTACAAGCGAAATAACCTGAATTACGCTTAATTACAAAGCTCCTCTTGCAGGAGCTTTTTTATTTGCGGTAGCCTTGGAGACATACAAAAAAACACAAACACAAATATCTCATAACAAAAAAGCACACAATTGGAAAAGGGATATACACAGGAGCGGCTATGGATCAGCATCTTAGTATGGCAATTGATGCCAGCCTGTTTAATACGGGTCTAGTCACCATCTTCAGATGGAGCGCTACGCCCTCTAATGAAAATCCTTGGCCTGTGCTTTTTGCCAGCGGCAATACCCGTGAATTACTGGGTTTTCAAGCGAAAGAGTTTTTATCTGGCAAGATTCGTTATAGCGACTTGATCCATCCTGATGATCTGCACCGTGTTGCCGATGAAGTGATGCTTGCAGTACAAGCGGGGACTTCTCACTTTCAACATCAAGATTACCGAATCTTCCGCAAAAATGGCGAATGCCGTTGGGTAATGGACTTCACCATGATTCAACGTGACAAATCGGGTCAGGCGGAAAGCTTTATCGGTTACCTGATCGATGTCACTGAGCGCAAGCAGAGTGAAACCCAGTTATTAGAAAGTGAGCAGCGCTATCGAGAGCTGTTTCAGGGCAGTCGGGTTGTTGAGTTTTTACTAGACCCTATAGCAGGGGTTATCGTTGATGTGAATAAGGCTGCGTGCGAGTACTACGGTTACAGCGCCCATGAATTAAAGGGCATGCCGATCACGCAGATCAATATCTTGTCTGAGCAAGAAATTCGAATTGCCATGCAGGAAGCAGAGCGAGACAAGCGCAGCCACTTTATTTTTAAGCATCGCTTGGCGAGCGGCGAAATTCGTGATGTAGAAGTACACACGGGGCCACTGCTGCACCAAGGCCGAGAACTGCTGTACTCCATTGTGCATGACATCACCGATCGTTTGGAGGCCGAGCGAAAGCTGGTCAAACTATCAAGCGCTTTGGATCAAAGTGGCAGCATTGTTATGCTGACCGATGCCAATCACCACATTGAGTATGTCAACCAGCGTTTTACTCGGGTAACGGGTTTCAGCCTAGAGGAAGTTGTAGGACAGCATGTGGATTATCTGTCAGCGGGTCGTACCTCCAGCGAAGTTCGTCAGCACCTGTCTAATACGCTAAAACAAGGCCAAAATTGGCACGGAGAACTACTGTGTCGACGTAAAAATGGAGAACTCTACTGGAGCAGTATGTCGATCTCTCCAGTGGTGGATCGGCAGGGGCAAGTAAGCAGTGTTGTCGCGGTGGCAGAAGACCTCACAGAGCAGCGTGAAACAGATCGAAAAATTCAGCAGTTGGCTTTTTTCGACCCTACGACAGGTTTAGGTAATCGACCATTTTTACTTGAGTCATTAGATGAGTTTTTTGCAGGGCAAGCTGGCGCAGAATCTGCCGAGCAAGACACGGTCGCCCTGATCTTTATCGACCTTGATGATTTCAAACGCATCAATGACTCTATGGGGCATGAGGTGGGTGATCGCCTAATCAAAACAGTCGCGCATCGCCTTAAAGTGATCGTCAGTGATGATGATGTGCTGGTGCGAGTGGGCGGTGATGAATTTGCAATATTAAAAACAGTCACCACAAGTTCAGCCTTTGAGCACTGGCTTGATCAACTGGTGTATCAATTCTCCCGCACCGTAAAACTCGGCCCTCATACCGTTAATGTCTTTGCCAGCATGGGCATTGCCATGTTGCCCCATGATGCAGAAGACACCAGCACGGCGCTACGTAATGCCGAGCTGGCCATGTATCGCTCAAAACGCCGACAAGGCTCTGGCTATCACTTTTTTTCAGAAGAGATGAACCATCAGGCCGTGCAGCGCCTACAGCAAGAGGTACAACTCAGTCGGGCATTGAATCAGCAAGAGTTTGAACTGCACTATCAACCCAAAATCAGACTTGCCGACGGTGTTATGGTGGGCGTTGAGGCACTCATTCGTTGGAATGACCCTGTTCGTGGAATGATTCCCCCTAATGACTTTATCCCACTGGCTGAAGAAACAGGGCTAATCATGCCGCTTAGTCAGTGGATTATGACTGAAGCCTGCCAGCAAGTTGTACGTTGGCAAAAGGCTGGATTACCACCACTTACTATGGCAATCAACCTATCAGCACGACAGTTCCAAGACCCATTATTCATTGAGAATATCGCCAATATTCTGCGAAAAACAGGAGTAAACCCCGCCTGTATAGAACTAGAAATTACGGAAAGCATGTTGATGGAAAACATGGATGACGTATTACCCATGTTGCACCAGCTTAAAGGGCTAGGTGTAAGCCTTGCCATTGATGATTTCGGCACAGGTTACTCCTCTTTAGCCTACTTGAAGCAGATGCCAATTGATGTGCTCAAAGTAGACCGTGCCTTTGTGAAAGATATTGGTGCAGGTAAAAAAGATCGCGCCATTACCTGCGCTATTATTTTGCTCGCGCAGCAACTCGAACTTAAAGTGGTTGCTGAGGGTATTGAAACCCAAGAACAGGCAGAGTTTTTAACAAGCTCTGGCTGCAATCTTGGACAAGGTTTTCTATATAGCAGGCCATTGCAGGTAGCTGCATTGGAGAAAGCATTGAGAAACACTCAACTGACGTCAGCCTAATGAAAAATGTAACAGCATCATTTACTTACAAAAAAAGGCATTTCATTAAAAACTACTGCAAAAACGCAATAGAGCATAGAATCTAGCCCTGTCATAATTATCATACGAATAAACTCTATAGGGACATGGCGTGATGCAAAATATTGTCGGTTTAGTGATTGTGATCTGTTCATTGTTGTTTGCCGTCAGTGCAGCAGTGATGGCTTGGCGCTTAAAGCAACGTTTAGATCAAGCAACCGTAGAAGTACAAATGGCGAAATTTCGCTGGGAAGAGCGCAGAAAAGCGTACCAAGAAGTCATCACTCTTTTAGAAGATGCCATTACGGCCACATCTAAAAATCGTGATTACCAGTTTGATGAGTTATTCAATCAACTCTCACCTAAGCTACACCTGCAAGCATCGGAAAAGGTAAACTCAAACTTTGTTGAAGTGTGTTTGCTGTTAGAAAACTGGGCAGCATTGAAGCATGACGTTGAGCGCAAACAACATGAACTGGCGCAAAATCCCGACCGCCATACAGAGCTGAATATCATATTAACCCGCGAACGCCGTGAATTATCTGATGCCTACCAGAACTTCCAACAGAAATTTCACGAGCTTGGTGCATTAATGCGTAAAGAGCTTAGCTAATTGAGCTTGATCAGAAACCGTACAAAAGGGTAGTGCCATGAGCGACTTTATTCACAACAACATGAATACCATTGTGATTATTTTGCTCTTATTAGCCTTACCTTTTTATCTGCAACAAGCAAAAAAATGGCAACAAAATGCGCGCAAGAAAAAGCAACGGCGCAAACGTTACTAGGGGTGTGAAAGCTAACAAGCTTAATAATAAACGGGCAGCCTAAGCTGCCCGTTTATCATTCTAGTGGTGGCGATAACTTCTGTTACTCTGCCAACGCATCCAACACAAACTGTGGCAGCGCCAACGCGCCTTGGTGCATCTGCGGGTTGTAGTAACGGGTTTTGAAGTTCGCCGCTGCAAAGCGGGCTTGCAAGCTGGCCAGATCCAATTGACGCAACGCGGCATTATCAGAACCCCACGCCAACAGCATGTTGCCACCGATATAGGTTGGCACTGCGGCACAGTAGAATGATTGGTCGGCAAAATATGGGCTTAAACGCGCCTGTGTTACTTTAGCCTCGTCAATCTGCATAAAGGCCGAACCGTTTTGCGCCACAAACACACCGCCTTCATTCAAGCAGCGCTTGCAGCCTTCATAAAAGCGGCTGCTGAACAGCACTTCACCGGGGCCAACAGGGTCGGTGCAGTCGGAGATGATCACGTCAAACTTCTCATCGGTGTTGCACACATATTCAATGCCATCGGCAATCACAATGTTCGCACGCGGATTGTCAAACGCCCCATCAGAGTGCTTAGGCAGATAGGTTTTGCACATGTCGATAACAGACTGGTCAATCTCAACCTGTGTCACATGTTCCACTTCAGGGTGTTTCAGCACTTCACGCAGAATGCCGCCATCACCACCGCCAATAATCAACACGCGCTTAGCCGCACCGTGGGCAAACAATGGTACGTGGGTCAGCATTTCGTGGTACACAAACTCATCACGCTCGGTGGTTTGAATAATGCCGTCTAACGCCATTACCGTGCCAAACTGTTGATTACGGAAAATAATCAGGTGCCATGAGTCGGTTTGCTGTTCAAACAGCACTTCATCAATCACAAAAGACTGACCATAAGTTTCGTACAGTTTTTCTAGATAAGACGTCATCACTTTCAACCTTTAAATTTTGAGGCGGCATTCTAACAAGTTATGCCCCGAACATTAACTTTTGTCGCTGAACACATCAGCCTACCAATTGCGGCCTAAGCTCCAGTGAATACGTGAGTCCGCCAGAATAAACCAAAGATCCTCTAAGGGCGGACTGAGCATCACCAATCCTGCGGCAATCGCACCCATCAACAGCGTATTTTTGATATTACGATAATCAAAGAGTTTAAACGCAGTACCAAACGAGCGCTTCAAACGCGCGCCGCTCAGATCAACGCTGTAACACTCATCTAACAGCAAATGGATGACAAAACCAATCAGCAAGCACAGTCCCATAAACCAGCTTACCTCCTCATCCTGTCGTAAGCCTTGATAGGCCACAACTGCCGTCAAAAGCGCAAAAAACAAGCCTGCTAAGAGTGAGTGAAATATCCCTCGATGTACCGTAAAACGAGTTAACAGATACCAAGCGCCAAAGCGCACAACAAAAAAGCTAGCGGCGGCGGCCAACCAAGCACCTGAAATACCCAAGTCGCGGTTCAGTGCCAATACAGTAACAACTGCAATCAGCGCCCCCAATAATGAAAAAATCGAGCGCACCGAGCGTGAATGTTTAGAGTCGATATCCGGCAAAATTCCACCCACCATCACCAAGCCCCAACCCACTAAGGCTTCCGTCAGCGGCACCAAATTAATCACCACCGCACCAGAAACCACCAAGCCGCCCCCCAAGGCGGCACCCACAATATGAGTTTGATAATTTGCCATAACCGTTAAACCACCGACTTCACATGCAAAGCATATAGATCAGGGTCTAACCAAAGATTAGCCAGTGGCGTTTTTTTATAACGGGTGTCGGCACTGAACAACTGCGTCAAGGCTTTGCGATCTTCATCGCTGGCATTACAGCCGATAATCACCTGTTTTACCGAACTCACTGGAAAGGCATAAAAGTAAAAGTTTTTGCCGTTCACCAACACCTGTTTGTCTGCGGTTTCCTTTGGGCGTACCAAGCGATACTCCTGCTCTTGGTTCCAAACTTGTGCTCGATGAAACAGCGACGGAAAAGGCTGAATTGGTGAACGCTCTGACGGGCGCTCATCGCTATACACCACAGGCCGCAGCAATTGAGGCTGCTCTTTAAACAGGTTGTGGATAAAGTATTTGTGGCCTGCGTCTAACTCCACCACAAAACCACGATACTGATCGCTGTAACGCTCCCACAACAGAGGGTTAATCGGCGAGCTGAACAGACGACACAGCGCCAAGGATTCTAATTTTGCAGGATCGGGGAGCTTCTTCGTTTTTGGCTGCTGCTTTTGGCGCATCTGCTTCTCAATGGCAGGGCGCTTTTTCGCCGCTTGTTCGCAGAAATAAGCCTCGGTCACCAAAGCCTGCATATGCTCAGGCAACGCCGCGTATTGGCGTCGTAGCTCGGCTTTAAAATCCTCATGGCTGATCGGGGTTTCTTCAGGGGCTTTGCGAATCACCGGACGGTTAATTTCAAACGGATCTTGCCGCTCTAACACATCACTAAAATGTAAACGGCCATTACGCAGCACGTCTAAATGGCGAAAAGACAGATAAAGATAAAGTTTCATGCAGCGGTTTTCCGAAGAGGTCAAAACAGTGCGTTGAGCACTTTTGTAGATTTAACCATAAGATCAACGGGATAGACCAGCACGTCGATCTTTAAGAAAAGGGTGGAGGGTGACACAAAACTATGAACATCCTCTGCTTTTTTCGTCAAGACTTTGCCGCCTTAATTAATTTCTCTATTTGATTCATTCCGTCAAATGTTGACGGCAGGCTCCCATCATCAGTTACTATCCCAGAAAAAACGATGCTCTCGAACTTATCTAAAGAGTTTGCATCCTTTCTCTTAAGCTCACTCGAATACTCTGAATAGCTTTGAATGAATCGACACAGCGTTTTTCTAAGATCTATTTGCAAAAGCTGTGATTTCACTGACTTATAATTAAACAAAAGTACTCGAAAGTAGTAGACGGAAATTGCCACCAACGATACTGTCGGGAAAATTGAAACCAAAAGCCCGTCCCTAACAGTGGCAATGTTATCTAGATGCATGTAAACAAAGATTAGCTCTGCAACTATCGGGGATACTATAAGAACCGATAAAACCCGAAGCCAAAGCAATATCCCGTCTCGTTCTGCTTTCTTTTCGCCAGAAAGCTCATCGAACCCTTGATATAAACCAACAAAATTGAATGCATTTTCATATTTTGACAAAGATTCCTTAAGTGAATTAACCCTAGCTTCTCTTCTCGATAGGTCTGACTCCCAATCGTCTTTTAGCTTTTCTGCCTTAGCAGAAACTGAATTGAAATTTTTCAAGCTATCTATAGCGTCACTATTGGCTATAGCTTTGAAAATACTTATTGGCATATCACGAATCGCATATTCGATTTTTTCTTTTGCGTCCTTCTCAAATGAATCAACGTTGTTAAAAACAAATTGTCTGGCAGTTTCAAACTCCTCAGCCAAATTGTCTTTCATGGAAAGGTATAGCTCGAACAGAAAGCGAAAGCACATCGCACAAATATCATCCAGTCTTTCCTTGGAGAGTTCTTTTTGTTCATCAGCCAGACGATTAATGAAATAACTACCAATCCATTGGATATTTATTTGACAAAGTTTATCCCATTGGTCGGGCTTATGACTCATCGAACTTACTACTAAGAGAATCAGGCTATTCCTTTGCCTTTCAAAATCGTCAGCAGGAGTTAAGTCATTAACCTTGAGTTTGAAGTTACCCAGAACCGTTTTGCTTTGATTCTTATTAAATAGTTCTTCCATGTGGCTTCCTATTTATGAGGCATGTAACATTTCTAATATCGGGCATGCTTGTTTTGCCAATTTCAATATACTGGCCGATAAACAAAGAAGTGTTTGATTAGAAAGGAGAACTCCATCTCTTGATCTGACCACTTCCCTGTAAAACGCACTTGTGTATCTAGTCCAATAACCCTGCGCCTGTGCTTTTATAATAAAAGACGGGCACAGTTAATGTCGTTCGTTGATTGGGCAGTCTATCCGAAGCTGCTTACCCCGTATATCGCGCATTAAGTCGGATAATGTGAGCATGATTCAAGAGGTAGTGGAAAGTCACAACCCCGCTTTGGCATAGGTATTAAGAAAAAGCTCGGGCAGCCGGCAAACTTTGCCATCGCTGAGGCGGGTGCACACATAACGGCTATAAGCCCTGAACAGGGTTTTGCCATCGTGGCAGCGTTGTAGTTGAAAGCGGCGATAAACACTGAGTTTGTCGTGTTGCTCTAGCCAAGTGGCCATCACCAGTTGTTCATCTTGATAGGCGGGGGCGAGGTAATCTAGCTCATGGCGATATACCACCAAGGCGCGATTTAGGCGTTGGTAGTCGCTGAGTTGCAGCCCTAAGCTTTGTAGATGCGCCCAAGCGCAATCTTGCAACCACTGCAAATACACACTGTTATTGACATGACCATAATGGTCGATATGCGAGGGTTGCACTTGCAGCGGCCACAAAAAGGGATCAACCTGCCCTTGAGCAGGTTGATCCCAGATCAGTGCGGTTAAATCAGAAGCGGACATTTAGTCTCTGAAAACACGCACGATCAGTGATTTTAGGTAATCGGTTTCAGGAATAGCAGGCTGTACCGGATGATCAGGCCCCTGATGGCCTTGCTCTAGAATCTGCGCCTGACGGTCGATATGACGCGCCGAGCCACGCACGATGTCGATCAAACGGTCATACGCCAAGTGCATGGAGCAAGAAGCAGAAATCAAGATGCCGTCACGGTCTAACAAGCGCATCGCCAGTTGGTTGATACGCTCGTAGGCGCGCTCACCGTTGGCGATATCTTTACGACGCTTGATAAAGGCAGGCGGATCTAACACGATCACATCAAACTTTTCACCTTCAGCGATCAGTTGCTTTAGGGCTTCAAAGGCATCGCCTTGCATGGTGGTGACTTTTTCGGTCACGTTGTTGAGCGCTGCGTTTTTCTCTACTTCATCTAAGGCGACCGCAGAGGCATCCACACACAATACTGAGCTTGCGCCTGCGGCGGCGGCTTGCACACCCCAACCACCCACGTAACTGAACAGGTCGAGCACTTTTTTGCCCTTGCAGTATTGCTGCATACGGGCGCGGTTCATGCGGTGGTCGTAGAACCAACCTGTTTTTTGTCCGGTTAAAATCGGTACGTGGAATTTCACGCCGTTTTCTTCCAAGAACACTTCATCAGGCAGTTCGCCACGGGCGACACGTACCTCTTCTTCCAAGCCTTCTAGTTTACGCATACCGCCATCGTTACGTAGCACAATAGCCGTTGGCTTGAGCACTTTTTCTAGGGCGTCTAAAACGTCTTCTTCTAAGGCTTGCATACCTGCGGTGTTCAACTGTACCGATAACACATCACCAAACCGATCCACCACCAAACCCGGTAACAGATCACTTTCGCCATAGACCAAACGATAGTGAGGCGTAGGGAATACGCGCTCGCGCATACCCAACGCAATTTTAATGCGGTGTACCATCAACGATTTATCTAAACCCTGTTTAGGATCTTGGCTGATGATGCGGCCACAAATAAGGGTGTTTGGGTTGACATAAGCGGTTGCAATGGCTCGACCATTTGAGGCTTCAACCACCACTTGTTGACCAACCGCCATCTCTTTCAGTGGGGTTACGGCGATGTCCACTTCGTTGCTGTAAATCCAAAGATGACCGGATTTAAGTCTGCGGTCGGCATTTTTTCTCAGGCGGAGGCTGGCCAGTGTCATGAGGTTCTCTCGGTATTCAAGGTAATAGTGACGGCCAAAGCAAAGGCCGAACAGAAACAGCGAAGGATTATAGCGGAATTAGCGGGGATGATAACGAAAACAGCACGCTTAGCTGAAGATTAACGGCTAAGCGTGCGGTGTGTTCGGTTAGGCTTAAAGCTTGAGTCTCTTAAATCAGCGCTTTGATTTATCAATAAACAGATCTGCTTTGCGCTCAGATAAAGCTGCAAAACGCTCAACCATTTCAGCAGCTTGAAAGGCTGTATTTGGTAGCCAGATATAGGCCACGCCGCGATAGAGTAGAAAACCATCATTGGTGCGCACCACTTTGCTGACGCTGTCCCATTTGAAGTCCCCTTCAGACAAGCCTTCAGTGCGAGCGGTGATCAGCTCATCCGTGATATCCAAACTGATCTGTTTGTCTTTTTGCTCACTGCTGAGAAAACGCTTACGCAACAAACGTTTGTGTAAACGCGCACGAAACACAAACCAGTACAGGGCTAAGATAAACGCCATACTGTCTGTGGGTTGAAAGCCTCGCTGTAACATCATAAAAACACTGGCGAAAATTAAAGCACCAACGACAAACACTATTATCTTTTCACGAGAGTTAGCTGCGCCAAAACGGCTATGCTGATGCGCGGCGGTCAAATATTCTTGCTCAGACCACAGATAAGAGACTTCAATTGCAGACATGCACAACCCTCAACAGTTATTGATCAACATTACCCTAGTTCATGTGGGCAGTTTACTGAAACAAATTGATCAGACAAGTCAGAGGGTGAAAGGTTTCCGATTTCAACCTCACCGATTATGGCTTGGCTTAATTGCTATATTGCACTGGGATGTCTGTAGATATGCCAGTTGGAGCCTCTAAATTGAACCTCTTTTTCAAGCGTTGCGCCAATGGCTAAGGCCAGCTGGATAGAAGGTGAGTTATCAGCATTGATAAAGCTAATCAGAGAAATGTCGGGGAGATACTGAAGCCCTACTTTTTGCACCGCTCTTGCGGCCTCACTAGCATAACCCTTGCCCCAATGTGCAGGCGCTAAAGCCCATTTTATTTCTGGACTAGGGAAGTCATTGGGATACCAAAAACCAGCAATACCCAACACGGTGCCGCTCGATTTCTCTTCTACTGCGTAGGGGCCATAACCGCGAATCTGCCAGTGGCCGACCATGCTACACATTGCACGCCAAGTCTCCCCCTCTGTGAACGCTCGTCCTACCGTGAATTTGGTGGCCTGTGCGGAGGCATAATAATGATGAAGATCTTTCCAGTCCTCCTCTTTAAACTGTCGAAGCATTAGGCGTTCGGTTTCAATTTGGTCGGGTACAAGAGGCTGCATATTAAGAGTTGCTCCGCTGTATTTTGTGAGATGACCACAGTGAGAATATCTAGAAATGATTAGCTTCTAACACATAATACCCAGCTCATCAGGTAGTTTGGTCGGTTGGCTAATTCGAACGCGTTTTTGTCGTCCTAATTCACCATTGATAATGCTCACCATACTTTTGCTAACGCCAAACTGTTTGGCAAGAAACTTACAGAGGTGGGTATTGGCTTTGCCTTCGATAGGTGGTGCTGTGATGCGGATTTTAAGGCGATCATCATGCAGGCCGCAAAATTCATCTTTGCTGGCCTTAGGCTGAAGGTGGCAGGCGATCAAAAGATCGCCACCATCCCATTGATAAAAACTGCTCATCGCGTCAAATAGCAGGTCAAAACTATAGACCAGATACAAGGCGCATCGGTAAACCTGACATTTGCACTAACGGGCCAACAACAATCATTTCCAGTACGTTAATGCCAATAAAGACAAAAATTGGTGACAGGTCTATGCCGCCTAAAGAGGGTAGCATATTGCGTACAGGCGACATCACAGGCTCTGTAATTTGATATACCAACATCGCCCCCGGATGCCCACTTTGTGGCGCAACCCAGCTTAAAATAATAGAGGCCAACAAGGCGAAGAAGTAGATATTCAGCAAGGTTGAGATCGCACCTGCTAAAGAGCCTATCACTAAGCTGACAATAGGTGGGAAACCTGCGCCTGCAATTTGCAGTACAAGTATTAAACCTGCCGCTTTTACCAGCACCGCCAGCAATAAGGTGGCAAGGTCTATACGCCCCATGGGTCTCAGTACAGTTTGCAGCGGACGCACCAATGGAAAGGTTGCACGCGCTACCGCTTGTGAAATCGGGTTATAAAAATCTGCTTTTGAGTATTGCAGCACAAAGCGCAGCATCACAATAAACAGGTAAAGATTAACCAGTGTTGAAACCAGATAAACTCCGGCACTTCCTACAGATTGTCCCATGTATTGCTCCAGTGTACCCAATATAAATAACGTCTGACTTATTCTAGTTTATGGAGGCTAGGGTGATTTTTTCCAGTGAAACTACGAAAAAATCTACGCTTAGCCTGCCCTACAGCGTTCTAACTAAGAACTATTGATCCAACAGTTCTGCCAGTTCTTTACCGCGATGCGCAGCAGCAGCCACGGCTTTAGCGTATAACTCTGTTAAACCCCCAGCATTAAAAGTGTTCAATGCCTGCTCGGTAGTACCACCTGGAGAGGTCACACGGCGGCGCAGTTCTGCGGCATCCACGTCACTTTCAACGGCCATACGTGCAGCGCCAAGAGCGGTTTGTAGCGTCAGCTGACGGGCAACCTCTTCTGATAGTCCGGCTTCTTGTCCTGCTTTTTGTAGTGCTTCCATTGCTAAGAAGAAATATGCAGGGCCACTGCCTGAAACCGCTGTCACCGCGTCCATTTCAGCTTCGGCGTTCACCCACACACTGATACCAACAGCCTGCATCATTTGATCAGCAAACTGTTTTTCTGCTTCGCTAGCAATTGCATTGGCATAAAGCCCTGCGGCACCGACACCCAATAGTGAAGGGGTATTTGGCATAGTACGAACAATAGCAACATTACCACCCAACCAGCGATCTAAGGTTTCGGCACGAATACCTGCCGCCACCGAGATAATCAGTGGTTTATGGATTTGCACTGTGTCGCGAATCTCTTCACACAGTGCCTTCATCATTTGCGGCTTTACCCCTAAAACCAATACCTGATGGCTGGCGGCAGTGGCGCAATTGTCGGTGCTGATGTTTACCGCATACTGTGCTTTTAAACTTTGCAGACGTTCTTCAGAGCGACGAGTCGCAGTGATCTGCTCTGGCGCATAACCCGTGGCGATTAATCCACCAATAATGCTGCCCGACATATTGCCAGCGCCTAAGAAAGCCAGCTTAAGGTTTTGCATGTTCTTGTCCTTTCAATAAATTCAGTTGCCATCACAAGGGCAGAATAGGAAATGCCTTTGATATTACTGGTTTTAATGGCTTGCAGTGTAATCCCGTGCACCAAAAATTGCAGTGCCAATGCGCACCATTGTACTGCCTTCTGCGATAGCTGCATCCATATCGTCGGTCATGCCCATTGATAAACTGTCTAGGCTTGAATATTGGCTTTGCAGTGTAAGCAAGGCTTGTTTCATTTCGGCAAAAGGCTTGCGCTGTAATACAGGGTTATCACAAGGGGCTGGAATCGCCATCAAACCGCGCAAACATAGGCGTGGCATCTGTGCGATTTGAGCAGCAAATTCAGGTAACTCTGCCAAAGATAGCCCTGATTTGCTCTCTTCCTGGCTGATATTAACCTGCAAACAAATGTTCAATGGTGGTAAATGATCGGGTCGCTGGTCATTTAAACGCTGTGCGACTTTTAAGCGATCCACGCTGTGTACCCAATCAAAATGCTCGGCAATTGCGCGGGTTTTATTCGACTGAATAGGGCCGATAAAGTGCCAAACAATTGGCAGATCAGCCAAGGCTTGCTGTTTGTCTAAGGCTTCTTGCAGATAGTTTTCACCAAATTCAACTTGGCCTGCCTCAAAGGCTGCACGTACCGCCTCAGCAGGCTTGGTTTTGCTCACGGCCAACAAGGTAACCGTATCTAACTGGCGCTGATGCTGCACACAACTTTGTTTGATCTGGTCTCGCACTGTGGCAATATTTTGAGCGATATGAGTATAGGGCATCGAATGGTGTATCCCGCTTATGATTAAGATTTGTTATGTTGGCTGATAGATAAGCTGAATCATACAACCTTCCCCTTTCTAATTCGAAACAGGGTCTTTACGGATATGGATATTACCGAACTGCTGGCTTTTAGTGCAAAACAGGGTGCATCTGACCTTCATCTTTCAGCAGGTATGCCGCCACTGATTCGAGTGGACGGTGACATGCGCCGTATTAACGTACCTGCTTTGGGTCATAAAGAAGTGCACCGTATGGTGTACGACATTATGAACGATAAGCAACGGCGCGGTTACGAAGAATTTTTAGAGCTGGATTTTTCTTTTGAAGTGCCCGGTGTTGCTCGCTTCCGTGTGAATGCCTTTAACCATAATCGAGGGGCTGGTGCGGTGTTTCGTACCATTCCTAGTACAGTGCTAACAATGGAGCAACTGGGCTTAGGGGAAACCTTTCAAAAACTGGCGATGATTCCTCGTGGCTTGGTCTTAGTCACAGGGCCAACAGGCTCAGGTAAAAGCACCACCTTGGCGGCAATGCTTGACTATGTCAACGAACGTAAATATCAACATTTGCTGACCATTGAAGATCCTATTGAATTTATTCACGAAAGTAAGAAATGCTTGGTCAGCCAACGTGAAGTACACCGTGACACCCATAGTTTCAGCGACGCTCTACGCTCCGCCCTGCGTGAAGACCCTGATATTATTTTAGTGGGCGAGATGCGTGACCTAGAAACCATTCGATTAGCCTTAACCGCAGCGGAAACAGGGCATGCAGTGTTTGGTACTTTGCATACCAGCTCAGCGGCTAAAACCATTGACCGTATTGTAGATGTATTTCCCGCAGCAGAAAAAGCGATGGTACGCTCCATGCTGTCAGAGTCGTTACGAGGGGTTATCTCGCAAACGCTGTTGAAAAAACATGGCGGCGGTCGAGTGGCAGCCCATGAAATAATGATTGCAACTCCAGCCATTCGTAATTTAATTCGTGAGGATAAGATTGCACAGATGAACTCCTCTATTCAAACCGGAGCAGGCTTGGGCATGCAAACGATGGATCAATGCTTACGCTTGTTATTGAATAAAGGCATGATCTCGTTAGAAACCGCCCGTGAGAAAGCGATCAATCCTGATATTTTTATGTAATTTTCATTACATAATGCTTTTGATTGTTTGCTTGAGACTCTCTCGATACAGCGAAAATAAAAGGATGCATCTGTGGCTCGACTGCAATCACCAAAACAGCAGGCGCTGTTAGAAAAGTTTTTCCAAATGCTGAAAATCATGGCTGATAAAAAAGGCACGGATCTTTTTATCACCACGGGTATGCAACCCTGTATGAAGCTAAATGGTGAACTGGTGCAGCTAGCGCCCACCGCGTTGACGCCCGATATGGCGAAAGACATGGTGTTTGGCATCATGGATGAGGCGCAGGAACAAGAGTTTATCGAACATCGAGAGTGTAATTTTGCTCTCAGTGCTTCGGGCATTGGTCGGTTTAGGGTGAGTGCTTTTTATCAGCGTAACCAAGTGGGCATGGTGTTACGGCGTATTGAGTTTCAAGTGCCACGCTTAGAAGATTTAGATCTGCCGCCTATCATCAGCAAGTTAGCGATGGAAAAACGCGGCCTGATTTTATTTGTTGGTGCGACAGGCACAGGTAAATCCACCTCGCTGGCGGCCATGATTCAATATCGTAATGAGAACAGTCGCGGTCATATCATCTGTATCGAAGATCCCATCGAGTTTATTCACCAGCATAAAAAATCTATTGTGACTCAGCGTGAAGTGGGCATTGACACTGAAAGCTTTGAAGTGGCACTGAAGAACACCCTACGTCAGTCACCTAATGTGATTATGATTGGTGAGGTACGCAGCAAAGAAACCATGGAGTACGCCCTTGCCTTTGCCGAAACGGGTCACCTTTGCCTTGCAACCCTACACGCCAACAATGCCAACCAAGCCTTAGAGCGCGTAATCAACTTTTTCCCTCAAGAGCGCCACAATCAGATATGGATGGATCTATCACTGAATTTACGCTCTGTTATCGCACAACAGCTTGTCCCTACGCCTGATGGCAAAGCGCGCAAAGGCGTGATTGAAGTGTTGCTGAATACGCCACTGGTGTCTGACATGATTCGCAGAGGTGATGTGCATGGTTTAAAAGAAATCATGACCAAATCCCGCGAACTTGGGATGCAAACCTTTGATCAGGCACTGTACGACCTATATGCCGCCAATCAAATTAACTATGAAGATGCCATCGCCCATGCAGATGCGCCAAATGATCTACGCTTGATGATCAAACTAGGTAGCAGCGCCAGCGGTGCCGAAGCACGTTTTGGCGCCTCGGTTGACCAGTTCACTTTGCTTGATTAGGTTTCGCTGTAAATTACCCAACAAAGCCAATATCTGTGCTGAAATTGATCAGCGAAAACTCTCGCCTGTGCTATGCTTGCGGCAATTACTGATTTTATTTTTTCGTGGTGTCAGCTCAAACAAAACAGAGCTGAAAACACCCTTTTCTGTTGTTTGAGGTAAGCTCGTTGTTTTCTGAACTCTCGTTGCATGAACGTTTAATCAAAGCTTTGGATGAATTGGAATTTAAAGATCCAACGCCTGTTCAATCGCAAGCGATTCCCGCGGCATTGACGCAAAAAGATCTACTGGTTAGCGCAGAAACCGGCAGCGGCAAAACCGCCGCATTTCTGTTGCCAATTCTGCATCGCCTGATGAGCACTGATGCGCCTAAAAGCGGTACTCGCGCCCTAATCTTAGCGCCAACCCGTGAACTGGTGCGTCAAATCTATAAGCATTTCACACAGCTAGGTGCTTATTCTCACGTTAAAGCATCATGGATTATTGGTGGCGAAGCCTTTAAATACCAGCGCGCCATGTTCCGCAAAAATCCTGAAATTATCATTGCCACGCCAGGCCGCTTGTTAGAACACTTAGAAAAAGACTCTCTGGATCTGAACGATCTAGAGGTTTTAGTGTTAGACGAAGCCGACCGTATGCTGGACATGGGTCTAAGCGAAGAGGTGCTGAAAATCACCGACCGCTGCAACAAAGCCCGCCAAACCATGCTGTTCTCTGCCACCTTAAGCCATCGCGGTGTACGTGGTGTAGCCGAGCGCGTTTTGACCGAGCCAGAGACCATTATCGTCAACACTGTGCGTGACCAACACGGCGCGATTACTCAGCAGTACTTATTGGCAGATGACAGCAAGCACAAAGATGCCATGCTGGTGCGTATCCTTGGCGAGAAAAAGTTTGAAAAAGCGTTGGTGTTTGTAAACACCAAAGTTGAAGCTGATCGTTTGAATGGCTACCTGCGCTATAAAGATATTCGTACTGGCGTACTGCATGGGGATCTGGATCAGGATCAGCGTAACCATGTGATGAATCTGATGCGTCGTGGCAATATCGACGTTTTAGTGGCAACCGATGTGGCCGCACGTGGTTTAGATGTGAAAGGTATCGAGCTGGTCATCAACTACGACATGGCGCGTAAAGGTGACGACTACGTACACCGCATTGGCCGTACTGGGCGTGCGGGTGAAGTGGGTATCGCCATTTCAATGATTCAACCACAAGAGTGGAATTTGAAAGCGGTAATCGAACACTACCTGCGGGTACAGTTTGAGCCGATTCAAGTTAAAGGCTTAGAGGGCAAATACAAAGGCCCGAAAAAGGTCAAAGCGTCAGGCAAAGCGGTAGGTAAGAAGAAGCCTAAAACTGCGGCCGAGAAAAAAGCGCTGAAAGAGAAACAAAAAGGCCAAGAGAAAAAAGCGCTGAAACGTGCCGCTCGTCGTAATGACAATGCGCAAAGCGCACAGGCCGCAGCAGCAGGTGAAGAACAGCCTGCTAAGCGTCGTCCGTTAGCGCCAGTTGAACGCCAACGGGTTGGTTTTGGTACAATCAAAAAACGCACCACTGCCAAGTTTGTACCCGATGAAGCACCAGGTGATGACGACTAAGCGTAAACCTCTGTCGCTCACTGAGTATGAGTAAAAGCGGGCGGGG
>NZ_FUXG01000041.1 GCF_900167095.1 Oceanospirillum multiglobuliferum | reverse complement strand
GGCCGAAGGACTGTCGGTTCCTGCCAATGGAGGCTTGCGTAAATCCGGCCACGCGCCGGTTGCTGCCTGAGAAGTTGGAAGCCTCGCCCGAAAGGGCGGGGAGCAGTCACGGATGAATACCTGCCGATCATTAAGCTCCATGAACTGCTGGATATGCCGCCTAATAATCCGGGATTTGAGGAGGGTATCATGGTGATCCTTGAATCAGATAACCAGCGAGCAGCACTATTTGTTGATGATCTGGTTGGTCAATCACAGGTCGTTATTAAGAGCTTAGAAGCAAACTACAGGAAAGTAGATGGTGTTTCAGGTGCAACAATTTTAGGAACAGGCCGAGTGGCACTGATTCTTGATGTTTCGGAGTTAATCGGCATGCATAAAACGCGTTCAAAATTGCATTTAAAAAGCATGCTGGCCTAGGGGGAACTATGGCTGAACAAGTTAAAGAAAGCCAAGAGAATTCTGGTGAGTATGGTCGTTTATTAGGTCAAGAGTATTTGACCTTCTCTTTGGGTGATGAACACTATGCAGTGGATATCCTCAAAGTTCAGGAAATTAGAGGCTATGGTGCGGTAACTAAAATTGCTAATGCACCCTCCTTCATTAAGGGCGTAATTAATCTTCGAGGCGTTATCGTTCCGATTATCGATTTGAGAATTAAGTTTCATGTCGGTGAAGCGCACTATGATGAATTTACAATAGTCATTGTTTTGAATTTAGAAAGCCGCGTAGTAGGCATTGTAGTCGATGGTGTTTCAGACGTTGTTAGCCTATCGGGCGAACAAATAAAAAATCCACCTGATTTTTCTGCCAACTTTGATTCAGAATATATTTTGGGTTTAGGCACTGTGGATGATCAAATGCTGATTATTGTTGATATTGAAAAGCTAATGTCCAGTGACGAGATGGCATTGGTGGATAAAACCAGAATGCAGGCCAGCCAGTAAGTGCTCTCGGTGCTTACGTTAGCATGATGCAGGTTCAGTTGGAGAACGGGTAATGAGTAATAAAACATCAATACGGTCTAAACTGCTCAGTGTGGCATTTTCTGCCGCTGCGCTGGTGGCAGCTGGGGGGCTGGTAACGGCTCTGGGTCAAGGTGCCGAAACGATTTACTGGGCATTAGCGTTGGAAGGGGCTGCCTTGTTGGTGCTGTTTGTTGGTGCCAGATCAGTGCTGTCTCAGATTGACCAGCCTTTGCATCAGTTAATGGCGTACACTCGTCATGTTGCTGAAGGCAAAGCGCCGTCTAAAGTTGATCCTGTTATCGATAATGAGATCGGTGGTGTTATCCGTGTCTTGGCGGATGCTCAGGATGAGTTTACTAAGAAAAAACAAAAAGAAAGCCGTCAGTTTGAACAGATGAGTCGCATTAAGCGTGGCTTAGATGTTGTGAATACCAATGTCATGATTGCAGACTCTGACCTGAATATTATTTACGTCAACGCGTCTATTCAGCGCATGTTACGTGATCGAGAATCTGAAATTAAAAAGAGTTTACCTCACTTTGATGCATCTAGCTTAGTAGGTAAGAATATTGATATTTTCCATCGCAATCCGAACTATCAGCGTAAATTATTGGGTGGACTAAATAATGCCCACAAGGCACGTATTAATGTTGGCGAGAGCGCTTTTAGTTTAGTGGTTCACCCCATTTCCAATAATGGTGAGCGTAATGGTTATATCGTTGAGTGGCAGGATTTAACCGACTCTTTAGCTCTTGAATTGAAAGAGGAAGAGCTACGTTCAACACAAGAGCGATTGCTGGCAGAAACACAACGTATTCGTTGTGGACTTGATGTGGTGAATACTAATGTCATGATCTCTGATGCAGATCTGAACATTATCTACATGAATGAATCAATTGTTGAAATGCTTCAGCGCAATGAGAAAGAGATTCAAAAAGAACTCCCTCACTTTGATGCTGATAATTTGCTTGGTCAAAACATAGATGTTTTCCATAAGAAACCTGAAATGCAACGTAAGATGCTTCTCAACTTGGAAGGTCGTCATGATGCTTCTCTGAAGATTGGTGATAGCACATTTGCATTACAAGTGACGCCCATTGGCACGCCAGAAAGCCGACAAGGTTTTGTTGTTGAGTGGCGTGATATGAGCGAAACACTGAAGCGTGAAGCAGCAGAAAAAGTGGCTGCAGAGCAGCAACGCGTATTGTCAGAGGCCAACCACCGTATCCGTAATGCTCTAGATAATGTGTCTAGCAACGTTATGATGGCAGATAATGATCGTAATATTATCTATGTAAACGGCGCTCTAAAGGAGATGTTCCGTGCATCTCAACATTTGATTCAGCGTGAACTACCAAGCTTTGATGTTGATAATCTTATCGGCCAGAATATTGATGTATTCCACAAAGATCCTACCCATCAACGTAAAATGCTGTCCTCTATGACTGGTACGCACAGAGCCAAAATATCTGTAGCAGGACGCCACTTTGCATTTATTGCAAACCCAATTTTCAATGAAAAATCTGAGCGTTTGGGTACTGTTGTTGAATGGTCTGATATTACCAATGAGACTCTAGCTCAAGCTGAGATAGCTGATATTGTTGAGGGTGCAACCCGTGGTGATTTCAACCGTCGTATTAATAGCAACGGTAAAGAGGGTTTCTTTAAAGACTTAGCCGATGGTATGAATAATCTGATGGAAACAACCTCAGATGGTTTATCTGAAGTCGCTCGAGTTTTAAGTGCAATGTCTCAGGGGGATTTGAGTCAGCGAATTGAAAGCGACTTTGAGGGGATGTTTGGTCAGCTGAAGGACGATGCGAATGCTACAGTTGATCAGCTTGCTGAAATTGTGATGCAAATTAAAGAAGCATCAGATGCTATTAATACTGCTGCCAGTGAAATTGCCGCAGGTAATAATGATCTTTCACAGCGTACAGAAGAGCAAGCTTCAAGCCTTGAAGAGACTGCTGCCTCGATGGAAGAGTTAACCTCTACTGTACAGCAAAATGCTGAAAATGCTGTTCAAGCAAACAACCTAGCCCAAGGTGCAAGTCGAATTGCACAAAAAGGTGGCGACGTAGTAAATCAGGTTGTGCGTACAATGCGTACTATCAGTGATAACTCTAAACAGGTTGAAGAGATTATCAGTGTTATTGACAGTATAGCATTCCAGACTAATATCTTGGCCTTGAACGCAGCCGTAGAGGCCGCGCGCGCAGGGGAGCAAGGGCGCGGATTTGCGGTGGTGGCAACAGAAGTTCGCAACCTAGCTAAACGTAGTGCTGGTGCAGCCAAAGAGATTAAAGAGCTGATTGTAACCTCAGTTGATACTGTAGAAGAGGGATCTAAGTTAGTTGATGATGCAGGTTCAACAATGAAAGATATTGTTGATGCCATTGGTCAGGTGACTAGTATTATGACTGAGATATCAGCTGCCTCTGCTGAGCAGCGTTCAGGTATTGAGCAGGTTAACAATGCGATTACTCAGATTGATGAAGTGACGCAGCAAAACGCCGCATTGGTTGAGCAAGCTGCTGCCGCAGCGGAGTCAACAGAAGAGCAAGCTCGCAGCTTAGTTGAATCGGTTAGCATATTTAAGATAAGTGCAGACGCTGAATATAAACATAAGCCTGCATACAAAGCTCCAGCAGCACCTAAGTCTGAACCCGTTATTTCACCTGTAAAACCTGCCAGTGGTAAGTCGAAAATGATATCGACGAAACCTAGTACTTTGAGTAGCACGGATGATTGGGAAGAGTTCTAACGCTTTCAATAAGTAGGTTGATGCAATAATAGGCTGCTTTGGCAGCCTATTTTTTAAGGTAATAGAAATGAGTGTTAACAGAGCTGATAGAGAATTTCACTTCACATCTGCAGATTTTAATCTGATTAAAGATCTCATTTATAAACGTGCGGGTATCAACTTGGCTGAGTCTAAAAAAGACATGGTCTATAGTCGACTCTCTCGTCGTTTGCGTGCAAATGGATTGAAGACCTTTCAACAATATTTAGAACTATTAAACGATAATCAAAGTGATGAACAGCAAGAGTTTTTAAACTCACTCACTACAAACTTGACCTCTTTTTTTCGTGAAGCCCATCACTTTGATATTCTGAAAGAGTTTTTGGAAAGTCGGCCCCACCCCGTAAAGATTTGGTGTTGTGCAGCTTCCACGGGAGAAGAGCCTTACTCAATTGCCATTGCTTGTATGGAGCATTTCTCAAGTTATACACCACCAGTGAAAATTTGGGCCTCAGATTTAGATACAAAGGTTCTGGATAAGGCTAGTAAAGGGGTCTACTCTTTTGAAAGAGTAGAAAAGCTTCCAGATCAACGGCTTAAAGATTTCTTTTTTCGTGGAAAAGGTGCTAATTCAGGCTTGGTTAAAGTAAAATCGCCTTTACAAGATATGATTCACTTTTTTCAACTTAACCTTTTAGATAGTAGCTGGCCTATTAACGAAAAGTTTGATGTAATTTTTTGTCGTAACGTTATGATTTATTTCGATAAACCAACTCAATATAAGGTATTGAAAAAGTTTCAACCATACCTGAAAGACGATGGTTTATTGTTTGCAGGGCATTCGGAGAGCTTTCCTCACGCCTCTGACCTGTTTAAGCTCAGGAAGCATACCGTTTACACAAAAGCTTAAAATATCAATTGGGATATTAATAACAGGAGTGCCGTAGTGTCGATGAATACATTGCATGAAGCCTCGCAACCAAAAATATATTTTGACAGAAGTTTTGACTGCCAGGTGGCTAAAATTTTACCGGGTGAGTTTTATGTGACCTCAAGCAACATGGCTATTTCGACGGTTTTAGGATCTTGCGTATCTGCCTGTATTCGAGACAAGAAGCTTCACATTGGTGGTATGAATCACTTCATGTTGCCGGGTAATTCAGATGTCTACAATCCATTAAGCGCATCAGCACGTTATGGTAGCTATGCGATGGAAATGCTGATCAATGATATTTTAAAGCGTGGGGCGTCAAGGGAAAACCTTGAAGCGAAGGTTTTTGGTGGTGGCAATGTTTTAGCATCAATGACCACTAGTAATGTTGGCAAACGTAACGCTCAGTTTGTTTTAGACTATTTGAAGTTTGAATCCATACCTGTTGTCGCTCAAGACCTGCTGGATACTTGTCCTCGTAAGGTCATATTTTTTCCAACGACAGGTAAGGTTCTGATGAAAAGATTACACAATGAACAGATTGATCGTGAAGTCCAGACGGTTGAGAAGCTTTACAGTCAATCTCTTGGTCAAGCACCTGTTTCTAACGATATTGAACTTTTTGATTAACTCATCGGATGGTAGAGGAGAGGCAAATGATTGAGGTTGTTATTGTTGATGACTCAGCCTTGATACGAAATCTTCTTAAGGAAATTCTTGAGGAACAAGATGATATTAAGGTCACAGGGGTTGCACGTGACCCTATAGAAGCAAGGGAAATTATCCGTCAGTTAAATCCGGACGTTATAACATTGGATGTTGAAATGCCTAAAATGCATGGTTTAGATTTTTTAGACAAGTTAATGCGCCTACGCCCTATGCCAGTAGTTATGATCTCTACCTTAACCACTATGGGGTCTGACACTACAATTCGAGCACTTGAGCTAGGTGCTATTGACTTTATTGCCAAACCTAAGGTTGGTATTTCATCTGAGTTGAAAGCTTATGGTGATGAGATTTGTACAAAGATCCGCATTGCCGCTCAAGCTGGTCCTAGATTAGCCAAACTTCGGCAGAAAAAGGTCCCGACAGCAGACGCGCCGAAACAGATTCTCTTTTCAGCAAAAGCGATGCGTAAAGTGATTGCTGTTGGCGCCTCTACAGGGGGGACCGAGGCGATTAAGGCTTTTTTAATGCCTCTGCCTGCACATTCACCACCTGTTGTGATTACCCAGCATATGCCAGCAGGTTTTACCAAAACTTTTGCAGATCGAATGGATTCTCTTTGTCGCCTTAATGTAAAAGAGGCTGAAGATGGGGATATCATAACGGCAGGTCATGTTTATATTGCGCCGGGTGATCGGCATATGAAAATTTGTAGTGTTGGGAGGGTGTTCATAGTTCTGTGTCACCCATTTCTTAAAGATCGACGTGCTGGTCTATTCGGCCTTCGAAGTGGATGCTCAACTGAGACAATGTCAGGTTCCAGTTTTGCACCGGATGCGTCCACTTCTCTGATGCCTTCAACATACCCGCGTATAGCAGCTTGAGCAATGCATTTTCATTAGCAAAGCCCCCTTTCGTCTTGGTCAGTTTACGGAACTGACGGTGCACCGCTTCAACCGCATTCGTTGTATAAATCGCCCTTCGCACTTGCTCTGGGTATTTGAAGTAAACTGAG
>NZ_FUXG01000045.1 GCF_900167095.1 Oceanospirillum multiglobuliferum | reverse complement strand
CGACACCTGATTAGAACCGCTGCGCGGTTCCCGCTTGTATCCCCGCCCGATTGGGCGAGGGTTTACGCGGAGTTTTGCTAAGCCTTGTCGGCGATAGACTTCAAGTTCAAGTTGAGTGTGCTCCTGTGCTAACGCTTCAAATAGGTTAAAGGTAAACCAACTGATCACAGGGGCAACAGTAGCAGGCACTATGACTGGAAATACTACGGCGATCCAACTGTTAAAAATACTTGGGCTGATCAGAGCGTAAAGCGCATAACAAAACAGGGCAGAGCCTAAACTGGAATAGAGGCCATTCAATAGCAAATAGCGATAACGACCTTTGTCCGCAATGAGGCGTGCTTTTTTTATCAGTAGATCAGGCCGTCTGGGGGGCATGCGTGTATTGATCCTTTTCAGTAGAGCTAGATTGTTACCTAAAAATAGAGCGATTACATCTTTTGTCTAGTCTAATAGAGCGCATCTTTTGTGCTTGGGTGACCAATTATCGGCAAAATAATTTACTTCGTACACATTTCAATTTTAAGACCCACTATAGCTTGGTGCGCTAATACTTGGTTTGTATGCTTGAAGAAATGTGCCAATACAGCAGATGAGAAATATTTTAAGCCCCTGCCAGCTAAGAATATTAATAACAGCACGAAACATCTTGCTGTCGAAGCTGCAACACCGCTTTGACAAGGTCGTTTTATTCGGTATACAAGCGCCTATCGCTGGCTGGAAAGCCGATACACTTGGCCTGTTTAACTCACTTCTCGGACACCATTTATGCCCTCAATTGACAGTATTGAAGCGCCACCCGCTAATTTTTTAAGCCAAGAGGCCACCGATCAAATTTGCATGGCACTTTATACGGAAGGTTGGGCTGTTTTGGAGCAGTTTCTCAGTTCTGATTTTGTGGCGTTGTTACAGCAAGACCTAATGGTGCTGGATGAACAGGGTTGCTTTCATCGCGCAGGAATTGGCCGAGAACAGCAGTTTGTGTTGCGTGACGATATTCGCTCAGACCGAATCTGCTGGCTAGAGGGTGAAACTGACACCCAAACCCTGTTTCTACAATTGTTAGAGCAGTTGATGACCGCCGTAAATCGTCGCTTGTTTTTGGGCATGAATCACTTTGAAGCGATGTACGCTATTTATGAACCGGGGCAGTTTTATAAGAAGCACCTAGACAGCTTTCGCGGACAGCGTAACCGCATTATGACCTTGGTGTTTTATCTGAACCCTAACTGGCAGCCTGAGGATGGGGGTGAGTTTGTGTTATACCCAGAGGAAGGCGACCAAGCGATTGCAACCGTTGCTCCTAAAGCGGGTACAGTGGCGGCATTCTTAAGCGAAGAGTTTCCCCACGAAGTGCTTACATCGCAGGCAACACGCCACAGCATTGCGGTGTGGTTTCGCATCAGAGAAAACGAGTTTCCGTAATAACTCAAACGGGCGGGG
>NZ_FUXG01000044.1 GCF_900167095.1 Oceanospirillum multiglobuliferum | reverse complement strand
GTGGCACGCTCTTCTATGTTGAGTTCTTTGTATGTCATAACAACACCTTACCCGATATTGGATTAGGTGTTGCACTCAGAATTTGCCGCTAAGGGTAATAATTTAATTGAAGACAAGGTGTTGTTTTATATGCGAAATTATTTGTCGCGGAATGGGTGTGCGATCATTCGGGGGCTCACAGCTAAGCATTGAGGTCTATAAGTGAATAGATATTTGATCGTTCAGAGGGGCTTTCATGAGCGAAGCCAAAAAAAGCAAAAGCCTCTAGACCATCCCTTTCAAGTCGTTCTGAAAATGTTGAGTATTTTTCAGTTGTTGGTATCATTTTATCAATACCTTTTGATATATCTCTTTCATTCGAACCATTGAAAGGAGATGAGTGCAGTGCAATCGAGACATTTAATGTCCATAACAGGGTGCATAGTGGAACACCAACTAATCCTTCAGAATGGTGGGATATC
Organism: Oceanospirillum multiglobuliferum; assembly: GCF_900167095.1. Taxonomy (GTDB): domain Bacteria; phylum Pseudomonadota; class Gammaproteobacteria; order Pseudomonadales; family Halomonadaceae; genus Oceanospirillum; species Oceanospirillum multiglobuliferum. Next base: position 1,001 of record NZ_FUXG01000044.1, on the reverse strand, counting down.
TCCTATGGTGTAGGACGTTATATAGTATCTTTACCTAATGCTACTACAGTAAGTGAAAATTATTTTATCCATATCTGCCAAGAAAAGTTAACGAAAATGTGTTACTACGAGAGAGATTACAACACGGGTGGTTCAAAGTGGACGTGCTTATAGGCCTATTAAATAGTATCTGACAATCATTTTTAATGAACTCAAGGCATATGTTGATAAATTTACATATGCCTTGATTTTTGATTTAATATATTTATTGGTTATTGTGATTAGTTACGCCGCAAGCAGCGAGGAATAGAACCCTTAGAGATTTAAGCCTTGGTATCTATTATAGAGTATATGTTCACAGGTTCAGAATCTTTTTGTTGGGCAAAATTAAAGATAGAAAAAAGCTCGAGCCCTCCCCTTTCAAGTCGTTCTGTAAATGTTTGGTATTTTTCAGTAATTGGTACCATTTTATCAGAGCCGTCTAAAATAGTTCCTTCTCTTTCACTTGCAGCTTTATACGTCCTCTCAAAATATTGATTATACTCTGAAACTAGTTCGTTCAAGCTGAAACGGCTCTCTTTAACGATACCTTCAGAGCTAAACTCAAGGTCATTATCTATTGCCAATGATGATGTCGCGTTGGCAATTGATTCTGTTAGCTCCGATAGGCCAAGTGTTAGCGACTCAACAAGTTCTTTCTCTTTAAGAAAGTCTTCTTCGATTGCAGCGAGTTGCTTATCTGATATAGGTTGACCATTAACATCGAGTGCACTGAGCTTGAGTTGACCATCTTCCAAGGCAACATCTAAGCTATCTATATCTATATTAGGATGTTCTACGGCTTGCTTTTCTTTGAAATTTTCAAAGCCTTGAAACCCTGCTGATAAATGATCTTCTGCAGATTGAGCTAGCTTCAATATATTATCAAGATTATCGCCCCAGATTTTCCTAAACTCGGCGTGACGCTGATCTTGCATTTCTTGATATGCTTTACCCCCCTCAATAGCCTCTTTCAGGTTTAT